>VMRT01000002.1 GCA_007713455.1 Pseudomonas sp. | reverse complement strand
TGCTCCAGCGTCGTATAACTGAACAGCTCGTTTTGTTTGAGGTCGAGTCCACGCATCGGCTTGGGCTGGCTTCGGCAGAAGAGGATGGCCGCCATTTTGCCAGAGCCACGCGGGCTCTGGCTTTTTTCAACGGCCTGCTAGAGGGTCTGCTGGCAATCTGGCTGCCCGCCCACACCGGCGTCGACGCCGAAGGCCAGTGGCTGCGCGAGCGTTTTCCCGAGCAGCTGTGGCTCGGCATCGAACTGCATCGGGGGCCGGACGACGCGCTGCAGCTGCGGCAAAGCCTGGCGCAGGCCTCACGCCTGGGCATACCCGCGGTGGCCTGCGGCGATGTGCACATGCATGCCCGCGGTCGTCGGGCATTGCAGGACTGCATGACCGCCATCCGCCACCATCTGCCAGTGGCCGAAGCAGGATGCCACCTATTTGCCAATGGCGAACGCCACCTCAGATCGATCGTCGAACTGGCCCAGCTCTATCCAGCCGAGCTGCTCGCTGAAACCCTTCGCATCAGTCAGCGCTGCCATTTCCAGCTCGACCAGTTGAAGTATCAATATCCCCACGAGCTGGTCCCGCCCGGACATGACACCACCTCATGGTTGCGCAAGCTGGTCGAGGATGGCGCAAGCTGGCGCTGGCCGGACGGCATCACGGAAAAGGCCCGCGCGCAGCTCGAACATGAGCTCGAGCTGATCGCCGACCTGCATTACGAAAGCTATTTCCTGACCGTGCACGACATAGTCCGCTTCGCCCGCGAGCGGGGCATTCTCTGCCAGGGTCGGGGCTCGGCGGCCAACTCGAGCGTCTGCTTCGTACTGGGTATCACCGAGCTCGACCCGGTGCGCAGCAAACTGTTGTTCGAGCGTTTCCTCTCCCGCGAACGCAACGAGCCACCCGATATCGACGTGGACTTCGAGCACGACCGGCGCGAGGAAGTCATCCAGTACGTCTTTCAGCGCTACGGGCGCAATCGTGCCGCCCTCACCGCCGTCGCCAGCAGCTACCGCGCCACTGGCGCCCTGCGGGATGTCGCCAAGGCCCTAGGCCTGCCACCGGACCAGATCAACGCCCTGGCCGGCTGCTGTGGGCGCTGGAGTGAGCACATACCCGACGACTCGCGGCTGCGCGAAGCCGGCTTCGACCCGGATAATCCGGTTCTGCGCCGGGTTCTGGTGCTGACCGATGCGCTTATCGGATTTCCTCGCCACCTTTCCCAGCACCCTGGCGGCTTCGTGATCTCCGAGCAGCCACTCGATACCCTGGTGCCAATCGAGAATGCCAGCATGGCCGACCGCACGGTGATTCAATGGGACAAGGACGATCTCGACGCAGTCGGTCTGCTCAAGGTCGACGTGCTGGCCCTGGGCATGCTCAGCGCGATACGACGTTGTTTCGACCTGATCGAGCATTATCGCGGTACGCGCTGGACCATCGCCACGCTGCCCGCGGAGGACAAGCCCACCTACGACATGATCAGCCAGGCCGACACCATCGGCGTCTTCCAGATCGAGTCGCGGGCGCAGATGGCCATGCTGCCGCGCCTGCGCCCGAAGACCTTCTACGACCTGGTCATCCAGGTCGCCATCGTCCGCCCCGGGCCAATCCAGGGCGACATGGTGCATCCGTACCTGCGTCGACGTAATGGTGAAGAGGAGGTGGATTACCCCTCCGAGGAACTAAAACCGGTGTTCGCGCGCACCCTTGGCGTACCGCTGTTTCAGGAGCAGGTGATGGAACTGGCGATCGTGGCGGCCGAGTACACACCAGACGAGGCCGACAAGCTGCGCCGTGCCATGGCCGCCTGGAAACGCCACGGCAGCCTTGAGCCCCACCGCGTGCGGCTGACCGAGCGAATGCTTGCCAAAGGCTACCAGCCCGACTTCATCGCGCGGATCTTCGAACAGATCAAAGGGTTCGGCAGCTACGGCTTTCCCGAATCGCACGCGGCGAGTTTCGCGCTGCTCACCTATGCCAGCTGCTGGCTGAAGCGCCACGAACCGGCTGCGTTTGCCTGCGCCCTGATCAACAGCTGGCCAATGGGCTTCTACAACCCTGACCAGATTCTCCAGGACGCCCGTCGCCACCGGCTGGAAATCCGCCCGGTGGACGTTGGCCACAGCGGCTGGGATTGCAGTCTCGAACCAAGCCGCCAGGCACAACCGGCCATCCGCCTGGGGCTACGTATGGTGCGCGGCTTTCGGGAAGCCGATGCCCTGCGCATCGAAGCCGCACGCCAACGTCAGCCATTCATGGACATTCATGACCTGTGCCGTCGCGCCGAGCTCGAACCGCGCGCACGCGAGCAGCTCGCCGATGCCGGGGTCCTGCGCGGTCTGGCCGGTCATCGGCATCGTGCGCGCTGGGCCGTTGCAGGGATCGAACCACAGTTACCCCTGTTTGACGGCCTGCCCGCTATGGAGGAAACACCCATCTACCTGCCGCTGCCTTCGGTGAGTGAAGACCTTTTCAACGACTACGCGACCCTCGGCACTACGCTGGGGCCGCATCCGCTGACCCTGCTGCGAAATGAGCTCAAGGCCAGGCGCTGCCAGAGCTCACGGGAACTGGCCACGATCGAACATGGGCGCCTAGTCAGCGTCGCCGGCCTGGTTATCGGCCGCCAGCGCCCGCAGACCGCCAGCGGTGTCATCTTCGTCACCCTGGAAGACGAGTTCGGCATGGTCAACGTAGTGGTCTGGCGCGACTTGGCCGAGCGCCAGAGGCGACCCTTGATCCAGTCGCAACTGCTTCGTGTGGATGGCCATCTGGAGTCGGCCAGCGGCGTACGACATCTCATCGCCGGCCGCCTGAGCGACCTAACGCCCTTGCTCACCGGGCTCGATGTGCGTAGCCGGGACTTTCAGTAAATTAGAGCTTTCGTCCATTAGTGAGTGCCAGCGAGAAAAGCATGGCGAAAACCAGGCACGCCACCCGATGCATCGAATGAACGATTTGGTCCTACGTTGGGCCACAAGAACGGCAGCATCACCAGCCACTACTCGGCGGCCGAACTGGGCAAGCTGATCGATGAGGCCAACAAGATATCGGCGACGGATTCGCGAGGGCCGGCGCTGACGATACTGAGGAGGAAGGCAGGATGAAAAAAGTCCCCCCAAAAGTCCCCACATCGATGAGCGTCGACCGGGCAAAAAAAAATCCAGTCACCGCTACGTGACTGGATTTCTTGAGGTTTTTTGGTCGGGACGGAGTGATTCGAACACTCGACCCCTTGCACCCCATGCAAGTGCGCTACCAGGCTGCGCTACGCCCCGACTGACGCCAACAGCACTGCTGAAAGCGGATCGAACTATACATTAAGCATCTGAAAATGTGAAAGTTTTTTAGATACCAGATCGACTACTTTCTCAGCACCTGAAGAACCTCTTCCAACTCCGAGATCATCTGCCGAATGAGCTGCTTGTACTGAGTGGTGTCGTCGCGCGCTTCGTCGCCGGACATGCGCTGCCTGGCGCCACCGATGGTGAAGCCTTGATCGTATAGCAGCGCACGAATCTGACGAATCATCAGGACATCCTGCCGCTGGTAGTAGCGCCGGTTGCCGCGCCGCTTAACCGGATTGAGCTGAGGGAACTCCTGCTCCCAGTAACGCAGCACGTGAGGCTTGACCGCACAAAGCTCGCTCACCTCACCAATGGTGAAATAGCGCTTGCCGGGGATCGACGGAAGCTCGTCGTTATGACTTGGTTCCAGCATAGGCCTCGACTCTCGCTTTGAGTTTCTGCCCTGGACGGAACGTCACCACGCGACGCGCCGTGATAGGTATCTCCTCACCTGTCTTCGGATTGCGACCCGGCCGCTGACGCTTGTCGCGCAGGTCGAAGTTGCCGAACCCGGACAACTTGACCTGCTCGTTATGCTCGAGCGCCTGACGGATCTCCTCGAAAAACAGCTCCACCAACTCCTTGGCCTCGCGCTTATTCAAGCCCAGCTCTTCATATAGACGTTCCGCCATTTCAGCTTTCGTCAGAGCCCCCATACGCTATTTCCTTAACGTGGCGTTGAACCTTTCTTCCAGGGAGGTGAGGATTTTCTGCATCGCACCGTTCACCTCATCGTCGTTTAGAGTGCGCGATGGGTGCTGCCAGGTCAAGCCGACTGCCATACTTTTGCTAAGGGGATCAATACCTTTCCCCTGATAGACATCAAATAGCTTGAGGTCTGTCAGATTCTCGCCCGCAGCATCACGAATGCAACTCAGGATGTCTTCGGCCGCGATCTCCCGCCCGACCAGCACAGCAAGGTCACGCCGGACTTCCGGGAATCGCGACAGCTCCGTGAAGGAAGGCATCCGCCCCTCGGCAATCTCGCTAAGCTTCAACTCGAACATGTAGACCGGCTGATCGATACCCAGGGTGCTTGCCAGCTCAGGATGGAGACTCCCAACGAATCCGACCAGTCGACCGTCGCGCTCGATACGCGCGGTCTGCCCCGGGTGCAGTGCCGGATGTTCTCCCGCAACGAAACGATAGACGCCAGCATTTCCGGCAAAAGCAAGCAGCGCCTCGACATCTGCCTTGATGTCGTAAAAGTCCACCGCCTCGCGCGAGTTTGTCCAACCCTCTGGCTGACGACTCCCGGTTAACACGCCAGCCAGCATGCTTTCCTGCTCAAGCTCTTGTAACTGACCAACAAAGCGCAACCCTGCCTCGAACAGACGCACGCGTGGTTGCTGCCGGTTGAGGTTGTACTGCAGCGCCTTGACCAGCCCTGGCCAAAGCGACGCGCGCATGGCCGCCATATCAGCGGAGATCGGGTTGGCAAGCTGCAACGGCTTCATGTCAGGACTGAACAGCTCGAACAACTTGGGATCGATGAAGCTGTAAGTGATCGCCTCCTGATATCCGCGGGCGACCAGTAAACGCCGAAGCAAAGGAAGCTCGGCACGAGCCTCGGGCTTTGCCTCAGGTGCAAGCCGGGCCTGCGGATAACGCACGGGCAAGCGGTCATAACCATACAGCCGACCCAGCTCTTCGATCAGATCGACCTCAAGACTGATATCGAAGCGGTGACTCGGAACACAGACTTGCCAGCGACCTTTAGCCTCTTCGGTAACCACCAAGCCCAAGGATGCCAGCAGGCGCACCACTTCGGCGCCATCCATTTCCAGCCCCAGCATCTGGTTGATGCGCTCCGCGCGTAAAGTTACTGGAGCGACTTTCGGCAAGTCGTCTTCGCTGACCACCTCAATGATCGGCCCCGCCTCGCCGCCAACGATATCCAGTAACAGACTCGTTGCACGCTCCATTGCCTGACGGGCGAGCTGCGAGTCGACGCCCCGCTCGTAGCGATGAGACGCATCGGTGTGCAAACCGTAGGAACGAGCTTTGCCGGCCAATGCAATGGTGTCGAAAAAGGCACTTTCGAGGAAGATATTCTGGGTAGCGGTGCTTACGCCGCTGTGCTCTCCACCCATGACACCCGCGATGGCAAGAGCGCGCTGATGGTCTGCAATAACGAGCGTATCCGCACGCAGGGCGATCTCCTGACCGTCAAGCAAGACGAGCTTTTCGCCCTCTTCAGCCATCCGAACCCGGATACCACCCTTGATCTCGGCAAGGTCGAAGGCATGCAGGGGCTGACCCAATTCGAGCATTACGTAGTTGGTTACATCGACGACCGCATCAATGCTACGGATATCGGAGCGGCGCAGACGCTCAACCATCCAAAGCGGCGTCGGGCGCGACAGATCAACATTACGGACAACACGCCCGAGATAACGCGGGCATGCCTTGGGAGCCAGGACCTCGACTGGACGTGTGTCGTCATTATGCAAAGGCGCCACGGTGAATTGCACCGGACTGACCAGTGAGCCATAAATCGCACCAACTTCACGAGCCAAGCCAGCGATGGAGAGGCAGTCACCACGGTTTGGGGTCAAACCGATTTCGATACTTGCATCGTCGAGACCGAGATACTCACGAAAATCAGTACCGACCGGCGCATCGCCGGCCAGCTCCATCAGTCCGCTATCGTCACTCCCCACCTGCAGCTCGGTTTCCGAGCAAAGCATGCCATTGGATTCGATACCGCGGAGCTTGGCCTTCTTGATCTTGAAGTCGCCTGGCAATTGAGCACCGATCATTGCAAACGGGATCTTCAGGCCGGGCCGCACGTTCGGGGCTCCGCAGACGACCTGAAAGGTTTCACTTCCATTGCTGACCTGACAGACCCGAAGCTTGTCGGCATCAGGATGCTGCACGGTTTCGAAGACCTCACCAACAACCACACCGCTGAAGCTGCCAGCAACGGGGGTAACAGCATCCACCTCAAGCCCGACCATGGACAGCCGAGCGACCAGCTCCTCGCGGGAGACCTGCGGATTTACCCAGCTCCGCAGCCATTGTTCACTGAATTTCATCCTGTTCTCCTAGTAGTTCGTTGACGGGCGGCGGTACTAGCGAAATTGCGCAAGAAACCGCAGATCGTTATCGAAGAACAGGCGCAAGTCATTGACACCGTAACGCAGCATAGCGAGACGCTCGACACCCATACCGAAGGCGAACCCGGAATAACGCTCCGGATCGATTCCAGACATCCTCAATACATTCGGATGCACCATGCCGCAGCCCATTACCTCAAGCCAGCCGGTCTGCTTGCACACTCGGCAACCCTTGCCGCTACACATCACGCACTGCATGTCGACTTCTGCAGAGGGCTCGGTGAACGGAAAGAAGGAAGGCCGGAAGCGAACACCTAGCGGCTTCTCAAAGAACACCCGCAGGAACTCTTCAATGGTGCCTTTCAGATCGGCAAAGCTAACGCCCTCGTCGATCAGCAGCCCTTCGACCTGATGGAACATGGGGGAGTGAGTGATATCGGAATCGCAACGATAGACGCGGCCAGGGCAGACGATACGAATGGGAGGTTGACGTGATTCCATGGTGCGCACCTGAACCGGCGAGGTATGCGTGCGCAGCAACATGTTGGCATTGAAGTAGAAGGTATCGTGCATCGCCCTCGCCGGGTGATGCCCCGGAATATTCAGCGCCTCGAAGTTGTGGTAATCATCTTCGACTTCGGGACCCTCTGCCACGCTGTAACCAATGTGGCTGAAAAACTGCTCAACGCGCTCCAAGGTACGAGTTACCGGGTGCAGTCCGCCGGACGCCTCGCCGCGTCCAGGCAGTGTCACGTCGATTCGCTCGGCTGACAATTTAGCATCCAAGGCGGCCTTTTCCAGATCAGCCTTGCGAGCATTCAGCACATCCTGAACACTGCTCTTGGCCGCGTTGATCAGCGCACCGGCTTGCGGACGCTCCTCAGCAGAAAGCTTGCCCAGCGTTTGCATCAGCTGAGTGAGTTCGCCCTTCTTTCCCAAGTACTGAACACGTACCTGCTCGAGAGCACCGATATCCTCGCTTTGTTGCACGGCCTCTAGCGCTTGGGAGACCAGTGCATCCAAATTTTCCATGTACACAACCTCCAGAGGTTCTTGCAGAACCGCGCCGGTCAAACGCCCTTATTGGTCGCTGCCATGCGCATTTTTGCAAAAGCCCCTTCCAGATACGAAATAGGGGAAGAGCACAAGGCTCTTCCCCTATTGATGACGTTGCAACGAACCCGAGAGTCCGGATTGTCGGGGCTTAAGCCAGAGAAGCTTTGGCTTTCTCGACAATCGCAGCAAACGCCGCTTTTTCGTTCACTGCCAGATCGGCCAGAACCTTGCGGTCGATCTCGATGGCCGCCTTTTTCAGACCGGCGATCAGACGACTGTAAGACAGACCGTTAACACGAGCACCAGCATTGATACGAGCGATCCACAGAGCGCGGAACTGACGCTTGCGCTGACGGCGGTCGCGGTAGGCGTACTGGCCAGCCTTGATTACCGCCTGCTTGGCGACGCGGAATACACGCGAACGTGCTCCGTAGTAGCCTTTGGCGAGTTTCAGAATTTTCTTGTGACGGCGACGGGCAACGACGCCACGCTTAACACGAGCCATGAGTTATTCCTCTGAGTCTTGACCGGATCAACGAACGCGCAGCATGCGCTCCACTTTTGCAACGTCGGACGGGTGCACTTGCGAGCAACCGCGCAGCTGACGCTTACGCTTGGTGGACATCTTGGTCAGGATGTGGCTCTTGAAAGCGTGCTTGTGCTTGAAGCCGTTAGCAGTCTTCTTGAAGCGCTTCGCAGCACCACTTTTAGTCTTCATCTTTGGCATGTTCGGTACTCCACATTGTGGGTGATTACAAATAACCGCAAGGCCTGCCAGTGCCCTGGGGGTTACTTTTTCTTCTTGGGAGCGATGACCATGATCAGCTGGCGTCCTTCCATCTTCGGATGCTGTTCGACCGAGCCATATTCAGCGAGATCGTTTTCGACTCGCTTCAACAGCTCCATCCCCAGCTCCTGATGGGCCATCTCACGGCCACGGAATCGCAAAGATACCTTGGCCCTGTCCCCGTCACTCAGGAAACGCACCAGGTTGCGTAGCTTGACCTGGTAGTCCCCTTCTTCCGTCCCTGGACGAAACTTTACTTCTTTAACCTGAATCTGCTTCTGGTTTTTCTTCGCCGCAGCAACCTGCTTTTTCTTCTCAAACAGATGCTTGCCGTAATCCATGATCCGACATACCGGAGGATTTGCATCGGCGGAAATTTCAACCAGATCCAGCTTGGCTTCTTCAGCTACTTGCAGCGCTTCATCAATCGAGACGATGCCAATCTGCTCGCCGTCAGCACCAATCAAACGGACCTCACGAGCCGAGATATTCTCGTTGATCGGGGCCTTGGGTGCAGCTCGTTTATCCTGTCTCATTTCACGCTTAATAGTCATTACTCCAATTCTTGGCGACCACGCCGGGAAACCGCCTGTGTCAACATCTGCGCGAACTGCTCGAGGGGCATAGAGCCCAGATCGACGCCTTCACGGGTGCGCACAGCAACGGATCGTGTCTCAACCTCCCGATCCCCGATAACCAAGAGATAAGGAGTCTTGAGCAAAGTATGCTCGCGGATTTTAAAGCCGATCTTTTCGTTTCTCAAGTCGCACTTGGCACGAAATCCGCTTTGGACGAGCGTTTTTTCGACTTCAGCGGCAAAAGCGGCCTGCTTGTCGGTGATATTCATGATCACCGCCTGCGTCGGCGCGAGCCAGGCCGGGAAAGCGCCCTCGTAATGCTCGATCAGAATGCCAATGAAACGCTCGAACGAACCGAGGATGGCTCGATGCAGCATGACCGGGTGCTGCCGATCATTATTCTCGCTGACATACTCTGCGCCCAGCCGCACCGGAAGATTGAAGTCCAGCTGCAGGGTACCGCACTGCCATATACGGCCCAGGCAATCGCGCAAGGAGAACTCGATCTTGGGGCCATAGAAAGCCCCCTCGCCCGGCTGCAGGTCGTACGGCAGCCCAGCACTGTCCAGCGCCGCCGCCAGCGCCGCTTCAGCCTTATCCCAGAGCTCATCGGAGCCGACACGCTTCTCGGGCCGGGTCGACAGCTTCAGCTCGATATCCGAAAAACCGAAATCGGCATACACCGCTTGCGTCAGCTTGATGAACGCCGCCGACTCAGCCTGCATCTGCTCTTCGGTGCAAAAGATGTGCGCATCGTCCTGAGTAAAGCCTCGCACCCGCATGATGCCGTGCAGCGCACCAGACGGCTCATTACGGTGGCAAGCGCCAAATTCCGCTAGCCGCAGCGGCAGCTCGCGATAGCTCTTCAAGCCCTGATTGTAAACCTGCACATGGCAGGGGCAGTTCATCGGCTTGATCGCGTAATCACGACTTTCCGACTCAGTCGTGAACATGTTTTCGGCGTAGTTCGCCCAATGTCCGGATTTCTCCCAGAGCACGCGATCAACCACCTGCGGCGTCCGGATCTCCAGGTAACCGTTTTCGCGCTGAACCTGCCGCATGTACTGCTCCAGCACCTGATACAGCGTCCAACCATTGGGATGCCAGAACACCATCCCAGGCGCCTCTTCCTGGGTATGAAACAGATCCAGACGCTTGCCGATCTTGCGGTGGTCGCGCTTTTCAGCTTCCTCGATACGCTGGATATAAGCAGCCAGCTGCTTCTTGTCGGCCCAAGCCGTACCGTAGATGCGCTGGAGCTGCTCATTCTTCGCATCCCCACGCCAGTAGGCACCAGACAGCTTGGTGAGCTTGAAAGACTTCAGAAAGCGTGTATTCGGCACGTGCGGACCACGGCACATGTCGACGTACTCTTCGTGGTAATACAAGCCCATCGCCTGTTCGTCGGGCATATCTTCGACTAGACGAAGCTTGTAATCCTCGCCGCGCGAGGCAAATACATCTATCACCTCTGCTCGCGGCGTCACCTTCTTGATGACGTCATAGTCGCGATCGATCAGCTCTTTCATACGCTGCTCGATGGCAGCAACGTCATCGGGAGTGAAAGGACGTTCGTAGGCGATATCGTAGTAGAAACCCTCATCAATGACCGGCCCAATAACCATGCGGGCGGTCGGGTAGAGCTGCTTCACAGCATGCCCGATAAGGTGCGCACAGGAGTGGCGAATAATCTCCAGCCCCTCCTCATCCTTCGGCGTAATGATCTGTAGCGCTGCATCTTTTTCAATCAGATCACAAGCATCGACCAGCTTGCCGTCGACCTTACCGGCAATGGTCGCCTTAGCGAGGCCAGCACCAATGGACTGAGCCACTTCGGCCACATTAACCGGATGATCGAACGAACGCTGACTGCCATCGGGAAGAGTAATGGTGGGCACGGCGCCTCCTCTCCTAGTGGTGACCCGTACCAAAGGCCACATGGGTTGGGATGAGCCAGTAAAGCGATTCGACGAGCACACCTGCCGCACAATGGCAGGAGCCTGAGGCTCACCCGACCGAACCGAAGTCACTGGAGGAAAACAAGACTGGCGATGCTTTCAGAAACCCCGACCTCTGACAAGCAAGCCAAAAAAAAGGGCCGCGTAAGCGACCCTTTTATTCGAATTGGTAGGCACAATTGGATTCGAACCAACGACCCCCACCATGTCAAGGTGGTGCTCTAACCAACTGAGCTATGTGCCTTCGATGGGGGCGCATTCTAAAGCCAAGAAAAAAAGAGTCAAGCGGTTTTTTCTTCTAACTCACTGATATCTGGAAATTTTGAAAATTCCTGCTTGTTATGTTGCGACGCTGGCGAGCTACAGGGTCAAGCGCTAGGATGCGTAAAAAATTCAGAACAGAGAATCCAAGATGCCGCACAACAATTATCCCGCTTCCCACTACGCAGCGACGGCCAACGCGACAGGTGTTCGACAAGAACTTCAGGAAAACAAGCAGGCCGACGTGTGCGTGATCGGCGCCGGATACACAGGCCTGTCGACGGCCCTGTTTCTTCTTGAAAAGGGTTTCAGCGTAATCATATTGGAAGCAGCCAAGGTCGGTTTCGGCGCCTCTGGGCGCAATGGCGGGCAGATCGTCAACAGCTACAGCCGAGACCTTGACAGCATCGAGCGTAGTGCGAGCGCCTCGGCAGCGAAGTTGATCGGGGATATGGCATTCGAAGGCGGACGAATTATCCGTGAACGCGTAGCACGCTATGGCATTCAGTGCGACCTGAAAGACGGCGGCGTATTTGCCGCCTTCAATCAGAAGCAGATACACCACCTCGAAGCACAGAAGGCCTTGTGGGAAAGATATGGCTACCCGCACCTCGAGCTACTGGATAAACAAGGCATACAGCGAGTGGTCGCTAGCGAGAGATATGCCGGAGGTATGCTCGACAAGCAAGGCGGCCATATTCACCCTCTCAATCTGGCACTCGGAGAAGCAGAAGCTGTTGAATCACTGGGAGGCAGCATCTTCGAGCAATCCCCCGCGCTTCGCATCGAATATGGCGACGCACCGCTGGTGCACACTCCAAAGGGGACCGTGCGCGCAAGATTCGTCGTGGTAGCAGGCAACGCCTATCTTGGCAATTTGATTCCCGAGCTCGCCGCCAAATCCATGCCTTGCGGCACACAAGTGGTCGCGACGGAGCCACTTGATGATGAACTCGCAAACAGCCTTCTGCCTCAGGACTATTGCGTAGAAGACTGCAATTATCTGCTTGATTACTACCGGCTCTCAGCGGATAAACGGCTCATCTACGGGGGAGGCGTAGTGTATGGCGCACGTGATCCCGCCGACATCGAATCGATCATCCGACCCAAGATGCTGAAGACCTTTCCGCAGCTGGAAAAAGTGAAGATCGACTTTGCCTGGACAGGCAATTTCCTGCTGACGCTTTCACGGCTGCCCCAGGTGGGGCGGCTGGGCAGCAACATCTACTACTCGCAGGGTTGTAGCGGTCATGGCGTCACCTATACACATGTTGCTGGAAAGGTGATCGCCGAGGCCCTGAGCGGCCAGGCAGAGCGCTTTGATGCGCTCGCCAGCCTGCCTCATTACCCTTTCCCTGGAGGACAGCGTTTTCAGGTACCGCTCAGCGCTCTCGGAGCGATGTACTACAACCTGCGCGACAGGCTTGGCTTCTGACCGAGATCACTTGGACACGCATGGCGGGCTCGGCAAGCATTGCGCCGCTCGCTTGCCCTCCAGGGCCGGCAGCGGCGCCCTGAGCCGATCATCATCCGGATCCATTCGCAGGGCACAGGCCTGTGCGTGGCGAGCACCCACGTCACAACCGTTCTCAGCCATTACCTGCGATAGATTGAACCAACCAATGGCGAAGCCCGGGTCGAGACGAACACTGCGCCGTAACGATTCCTCAGCCGCAGCCTTTTCTCCAGCCGCATACTGACTGTTCGCCAAAGCAAACTGCGTGAGCGCCGAGTTCCAACGCTTCGCGCCGGCTTCGTACGCCGCCCGAGCCGCGCGCAGTTGCCCAACCTCTTCCAGATCGCTGGCACTGCGAAGCCAGACAGTTTCTTGCGCAGTTTGTGGTATCCGCTGTGGCTGCAAAGTAAGTACGGCCCAGCGCTCCGCCTTGCGCCACGAGCGCTCGAACTCGTGAAAACTCACCACCAAACGCTTGGTAGTGCCAGACCTAAGCACAATTTCCTGATCTGCAAGGTCATAGCCCACCACCACGGCAAAATGCCATTGAGGCCAACGATCGAAAGCGAGGTTCTGTAGAACCAGAACCGGGTTGCCCGCAGCGACTTCGGCAAGAAGATCACTGAGACTAGGCTGCAGCGGATATACAAGAAGCCCAGCAGAACGGGCGGCAGCAACCATCTCCACCTGCAAGCTGCCTTTGCGCTTGGGAATGTAGACCTGCTCTACAAGCGCTTCCGGCGTTACTTCGATGTCACGCTGCACGAGCATGGTTGCCAATGCAGCGGGTCCGCATTGGTAGTCTTCCTGCGGGTAGAACGGAACGTCCACCAACTCGGCTCTTGTCGGGAGCTGAGCATGATCGACAAGCGTAACCGTCGTTCGCGCACAGCCCCCGAGAAGACCGATCAGGAGCAGTATGAGTAGCCGCTGGCTCAACGATTGATGCAGTTGACGAAGTTGAAAATATTAGTGGCACATAGCATGTCCGTGATGATGAAGATCACTAGGAACAGCACGATCACGCCGACAACGCCTGCCCCTGCGGGGGCCTGATCAAGTTGCTGATTGAACTGGGCCAGTTCCGCTGCCGTCAGGCCGTTGATGCGCTTTTCAACCTGATCACGTTCGACGCCCATCGCTTCCAGCTTCTTTTGCACATCCTGATCATCCAGCATCGTCAGCAACTGTTGCCGATCGACCTGCTGCTGATGTTCAGCAACAACCTCAGGCGTGCCGATCATCGCAGCTTGCGCCAGCGGAACTTGAGCTACCAGAAGCAAGTGCAGAGCAGCTAGCACCGTAGCGACACGCTTGAGTAGGGGGGAATTGAACATAGCGGAACTCCTTATTTTTCTTGCAGCCAGGGGATTGCAAAGCGCCATCAGCCATTAAGACGAGCCAACGCCGCTTCGGTTCCCATCCACAGCTGTTTTTTCCAACTGGCATGGAGGCCTATCGGCATACCCGTATCTTTGATAGTAGTTGCGCTCCGACAAACCAGACGAAAAAGGAGAGGCTGTGCAGCGCATCAAACGAGCCCTACCAATTGCCATAACCTCGGCCACATTTGTACTGACAGGCTGTCAAACGACATCTACAGCACCGTCAAACAGCAGCCCGACTGAGTCAGTCGGACGGTGCAACGCCGATGCCGTGGCAAGCTTGACGGGCCAAACCGTCACGCCAGAAATACTTGAACGAGCAAGGGAGCAATCCGGGGCAATCACCGCGCGGGTCCTGCGGCCCGACGATATCGTCACACTGGAATACAACTCGCAGAGACTGAATATCTATACCGACAAGGATATGACCATAGAGCGCATCGGCTGCGGCTAATACCGCATGCGTGATACCGCTCAGCAAGCATGGCCTGCTGAGCGGCATCTGCGTCGGTGCATGACAGGGCCGCGCTAGTGGGCAACAGCCTTGCGCATATGGAACTGAGATGCCGAAATCTGCTTGGGCGGGGTGAGCAAGAAGTACAGTTTGTAGCGATTGATCACGACTTGCGCCAACAACGGAGCCCCCGTACCGATCAGCGTTCCGATAATCAGATGCGCTGTGATTGAATCAATACCAAGGAATTTGCTGAGTATTACCCGCACCCCGCTACCGGCCAGAATATGCATCAGGTAGATCGTCATCGACGAAGCGCCGATAAACAGAAACCAATCCACGCGAAACTGACCTAGCCACATCGACAACGCGATCATGAAAAAGATGGATATGGTTGCAAGCGCGAGTACCGCCATGCCGCCATCGGCATAGTTCAGACCGAAGGTCACATGAAACAGGTACTGCCCCAGGATGAACAGCGCACCGAAAAATAATGTCAGCTGTGTATAACGCGCAAGGAAGAACGCCTTGACCTCGTTGAACCAGACGCCCAATGCGAAGAAGACGGTGTTGCCCAGGATAAAGCGGGTCATGTTGTTTACCGTCAGATCCTGCTGGAAGACATACAGCAAGCCAAACAGGACCACGAATGGCAAGAAATAGCGCCGATCTGCCCGCGCATAAAGAAACGCACAAACCACGAACACCAGAAACAGAGCGTACAGGAACCAGAACTGCGCTCGCGGCATCCAGAGCAACGAGAACACCTCAACCAAGGTGACCTGACCGTTCGTGTAATTCGACAGGACGACTTCGAACAGACCTTGTAGTAAAGACCAGACAATAAAGGGATAGACGATTGTGTCGACCTTGTTGATGATCAACCCGCCCCGGCCCCGCTTCTGCAACGAATCGAAGAAGAATAAACCCGACAGGAAGAAGAACAGCGGCATGTGAAAGCTGTAAATGATGCTGTCGACCAGCACGAATCGCGCCTCATCCATCGGCAACCCGGCATTGAACACGCCTCGCGCGACATGCCCGTAGACAACAAGAATGATCCCGATCGCCTTGGCATAATCAACCCAAACGTTTCTCTCCTGCATTTGATTGTTCTCCTTGTATCAGCCAATGAGCAGGCGGCACCCTCTTCCAGAGAAAGTGGATGGAGGAGATAGACAACAGGATTTTTCGTTGGTTTAGCTGAAGCACTCCTGGGTCGCCGAAGCGCGACACAGATTCCAATAACCCGAGCGCCAGGCCTCCACACCTCCCGTGCGCACGCTGCCCGACCGCCAGCCCGAGTGCTATATGCAATTTTTTCTGGAGCGATGATATGCCCGACCCGCTACTGCCTTCCTGCTCCATCCTGCTTCTGGCGGGTGGCCGTGGGCAACGTATGGGAGGACAGGACAAAGGACTGGTCGAATGGCAGGGACGCCCGTTGATTGCATGGTTGCATGAGACCGTTCAGCCATTGACAGACGACCTCCTGCTGTCCTGCAACCGCAATCGAGCCCGCTACTCGGCCTATGCCGATCGATTGATTAGCGATGAAGAGCAGGGATTCCCCGGCCCCCTTGCAGGAATACGCAGCGGTCTTGCAGCTGCTCGCAACGCCTGGATGCTCGTACTGCCATGCGACACCCCGTTGATTGATCGCCCTTTGCTGCAGTCGCTCTACCAGACCGCGCTCGAAGAGCCAGACAGGCCAGTCATGCTGAGCTGCGAAGGCCAATGGGAGCCCCTGTTCAGCATAATTCCCACCGGCCGACAGGCCGAAGTTGACGCTTGCTGGCAATCTGGAGAACGCAGCCCTTTGCGTGCACTTCTTCATCTTGGCGCCCGTGCGCTTGAGGTACACCGGGGCGACCCCCGTCTCGCCAACCTGAATACACCGGAGCTGCTCAAGATCACTGGCTCGAGGGGAACTTCGTCCTAGTGGGTTTCGTCCCATGGGTATCGAACCCGCAGAAGGAACAGCGTCATGCAACCACGCATCATCCCCGCCCTGCTACTCGCGCTGGGCTTTACCGTCCTTGCCGGCTGCGCGAACCCAAGCGTGATCACGCTCAACGATGGTCGTGAAATTCAAACTCTGGACCATCCCGATTTCGATGACGAGTCGGGCTTCTACGAATATGAGCAAATCGATGGCAAGCCAGGCAAAGTGAACAAGGATCAGGTTCGCACCGTACGAGAACTCTGAGCCAGGTCGACCTTCGCACAAGATAGATCCTAGGTTATCTGCCGCGAAGGTCGATTGTTCCGCTAGCAGCTCACAAAAGGCTGGCCGCCCCCAAAAAAACCCCTCCTAACACCTTGTGCAACAAAACTTTTTCTGTAGAATGCGCGCCATCTTCGGAGCGTAGCGCAGCTTGGTAGCGCGTCTCGTTCGGGACGAGAAGGTCGCTGGTTCGAATCCAGTCGCTCCGACCATATCCCGCTGTTCAGGTAGCTGCTTAGCTGAACAAAAAACCGGCAAACATGCCGGTTTTTTTATGCCTGTAATTTGTTCAATATCACGTCGAACCCTGAAGAAAGCTCACCACCTGCTCTGCCTCGAACGGCCAGTTCAATTCGGAACCGGTATCGACGCGACGAAGCACCGGGATTCGCAAACCATAATCCTCGACCCAATCAGGGCGCTCAGCGATATCGATCAATTCGACCAGCAGCCCATATTCGACCAAAGGCATGAGCACTTCCTCGGCCTGCTCGCATAGATGGCAGCCCAAGGTCCCGAACAGTTGGCATTCCGGTAACATCTGACGCCTCTCGCAATGTTATGTGCTCGAATTCTAGCAAGCGTTATTCGGCGCGCCATTGATAAATGACTTCGGTCGGCAGACGCGCCAGCAACAAAAATGTGAATTCAACCTCACTCATCAGGCGATTATGCGATGGCCATTCGACTCTGCCCGAGCAAAACGCTAGGATGCTGCCACCCGCGGCGACGCAGATTGCACGGCACACCCTTTAGTCTTTAACCGCCAGGCCGTTGTCTTGTGCAACTTTACGGGTCGTACGCGAATATCGCGCACTTGCACGATATGCCTGCGACCGTCTAGCACGTTGACTTGCGGGACTTGGCGACTAAAGTCTAAAGGTTGAAAAACCTCTGTAATGTTTTATTGCATGGCGCCGTAAAGAGCGACTTCAGAGCATCATCCAACGAGGAGAAATAAGAAATGCTCAAGACCCCCATCGCCCGGGGCGTGGCCCTCGCCACTCTGGGAGCAACACTGGCTATCCCAACCATGGCCCAAGCCGCCTTCATCGAAGACACCAAGGCTGGTCTGGAACTGCGTAACTTCTACTACAACAGTGATAATCGCCAAGACGGCGCCAGCCAATCCAAGCAAGACGAATGGGCACAAGGTTTCCTGCTGCGCGTTGAGTCGGGTTACACCGAAGGCACAGTGGGCTTTGGTGTAGATGCGCTGGGCTTGCTTGGTGTCAAACTGGACTCCAGCCCTGACCGCACCGGCACTGGCCTGCTACCAGCGGGTGATTCTGGACGCGCTCCGGATGATTATTCCGAGCTGGGTCTGACTGCCAAAGCAAAAGTCTCCAAGAGTGTTCTGAAAGTCGGCACGTTGCAATTGAAGAACCCTGCGGTTGGCACTAGCGACAGTCGTCTGCTGCCGGCAGTAATGCGTGGTGGCCAGCTGGTTTCCAACGAGATCGACGGCCTGACCCTGGACCTGGGTTATATTGACCAGATCAACAACCGGAACTCGACGAACTATGAAGACATGGCCGTCAATACCTCCGGAAAGGGAATTACCATTGATGGGGCCACCGTTGCTGACTCTGGGCTAACAGCCGATGAGTTCGTGTATCTCGGCGGCACTTACAAGGTCACCAAGGACCTGAGCGCTTCGTACTACTACAGCAACCTGGAAGACTTCTACAAGCAGCACGCACTGAACCTTATTCATGTGCTGCCGATTGCTGACGGCCAGTCGCTGAAGACCGACCTGCGCTACCAGCGCTCGAAGGATGACGGCAACTCCAATGTCGACAACAAGGCCTTCGGCGCCATGGTCACCTACTCGATCAGTGGCCATAGCTTCGGCCTGGGTTACCAGAAGATGTCCGGCGATACCGGTTTCGCCTACGTTGGCGGCAACATCGACCCCTACCTCGTCAACTACGTACAGATCGGCGACTTCGCGAAGACCGACGAAAAGTCGTGGCAAGCACGCTATGACTTCAACTTTGCCGCCGTCGGCATCCCTGGCCTGAGCTTCATGACCCGCTATCTGAGCGGTGACGACTTCGGCGCTAATGGCGATGGTAAAGAGTGGGAGCGCAATACCGATATCGGCTACACCTTCCAGGAAGGTGCGCTGAAGAATCTGAACCTCAAGTGGCGCAACGCCACTTTCCGCTCCAACGGTACCGGCAGCGACATCGATCAGAACCGTCTGATCGTCAGCTACACCATCCCGCTGATGTAATAGCGGCTACTGCACTCTCTGCTGTAGACAGGAAAACCCGCTTCGGCGGGTTTTCTTTTTTACCAACAGCAGTGATTCCAACGCAGTTGCATATGCGTCTACACGGCTCAACGAAGCGGGGAACCTTTAACGAGGCGCAATGCTCGAAACTTGAGGCAACGGGGCCTTTTGCCCCGAAGAATCAAGAGGAGCTGCGCATGTCTACCGAGTCCACTTTCGGCACCAGCGATAACACCCCGATTCCCGAAGGTCCCGCTGGGAGCACCCGCCCCCTGATCGATACATCTGCCCATCGTCGCAACCTGCAAGCTGCGCAGAACGCACTGATTGAAGAGTTTCATACTCTGATCGGCGACACTGAGCGTCTGCTCAAGCACACTCAGGAAACCGCAGGCGGCCAAACCGAAGAGCTGCGCAGCAAGATCAACGCAAACATTGCCAAGGCTCGTGAAATGCTCAAGGAGCGGGAAGGCTCGATGCGCGAGCAGGGTCAGGCTGCCATCCAGTGCACCGAGGAATATGTACACACCCATCCCTGGCAATCGATCGGCATCGCTGCCGGGGTCGGCTTTCTGCTCGGTCTGATTTCACGCCGCTGATGGGAGAGCCAGCAATGGAAGCGAAGCCCGGCACCGAAGCCCCCAAGCCATCGCTTAAGAAGCTGGGCGGCGCATTCGTCGGCCTGCTCCAGGGGCACCTGGAACTTGTAGGCATAGAGGTCCAGGAAGAGAAAGCCCGAACCTTTCGGCTATTTCTCCTGGCTGGCGTCAGCCTGATTCTCGGCCTGCTGATCTTGGTTGGGCTTTCCGCGGCTATCGTCATCGCCTTCTGGGAAACTCATCGCATCGCGGCGATTCTTACGCTATGCGCGATCTACGCAGTGGTGATGATCATCTGCGTGAGCCGGGCCGCTTCGCTCGCCAAACAATGTGCCGCACCGTTCCAGGCCACGCTTGAAGAACTGGAGCGCAACCGGGAGCGTTTACTGCCATGAGCCAACCGTTGAGCACATCGAATGATCTGAGCATGCGCAAGGATCTGGTGCGACTGCGCATGGAAATGCACCGTCAACAGATGCTCTATCACGCGCAGCCCCTTTCACATCCACTGCAGCAGATGAAGAGCTTCGTAAGTTCGCGTCGATCATCCAGCGAACACAGTTCCGGCAAGGGACCGATGATGATCGCCGCGACAGTCGTACTCGCGCTGTTCGGACGCAGGATGGGAAAAGTGGGGAAACTTGCTCGTGTGGCGCTGACGCTGTATCCGCTAATCAAGGGTCAGCAACGGCTGAGGGGAAAGCTGCACTAGCGCCAACCACCTGCCTGACTAGAACAGAACGTGCCCACGGCCATCCGCGGGTACGTTGGCACATTCCCTGAATGTGTTCCCTCCTAACTCGCTAGTGCCGATCAGCAATTCGGCAGTTATGGTAGCTTTGCACCAGCCCGCTAATGGCAATACGGAGATGGTCCTTGGACTGGCACACACTGCTTACCCGCGAACGACTCGGCAAATCCGCCCACAGTAGCGACGAGTTGGGCCGCAGCCCTTTTCACAAGGATCATGACCGCATCATTTTTTCCGGTGCCTTTCGCCGACTCGGGCGCAAGACTCAGGTTCATCCAGTTTCCAGCAACGATCACATCCATACCCGCCTCACCCACTCGCTGGAGGTGAGCTGCGTAGGCCGCTCGCTCGGCATGCGTGTCGGTGAAGTGTTGCGCGATGACCTACCCGAATGGTGCAGCCCGGCCGACCTTGGCATGATCGTCCAGTCGGCCTGCTTAGCCCACGACATTGGCAATCCGCCCTTTGGCCACTCCGGCGAGGATGCTATTCGCTGCTGGTTCCAGCAGGCCGCAGGGCGCGGATGGCTCGACGATATGAGCGACGCGCAACGCGCGGACTTTCTCAACTTCGAAGGCAACGCACAGGGATTTCGAGTGCTTACGCAACTCGAATACCACCAGTTCGACGGTGGAACGCGACTGACCTACGCCACCCTCGGCACGTATCTCAAGTACCCCTGGACTTCACGCCATGCAGAGGCGCTGGGGTACAAGAAGCACAAATTCGGGTGCTATCAGAATGAGCAGCCACTGCTCGAGCAGATCGCACAGAAGCTGAACCTACCCAACGTCGCTGAGCAACGCTGGGCTCGCCATCCTCTGGTTTATCTCATGGAGGCAGCAGACGACATCTGTTACGGCCTGATCGACCTGGAAGACGGCCTCGAGATGGAGCTGCTGGAATATTCGGAAGTTGAAGCGCTGTTACTGGCTCTGGTGGGCGATGACATTCCGGAAACCTATCGTCAGCTGGGCCCGCGGGATTCAAGGCGGCGCAAACTGGCCATTCTGCGCGGCAAGGCGATCGAACACCTGACCAATGCGGCCGCTGGTGCCTTCGTCGAGCAGCAGAGCAACCTGCTTCGTGGCGAGTTGCACGGTGACCTGGTCGAACATATGCATGGGCCGGCCAAAGAGTGCGTGCTGCAGGCGAAGGCGATGGCACGGCAGAAGATTTTTCAGGACAAGCGCAAAACCCTGCACGAGATTGGCGCCTACACCACGCTGGAAATACTGCTCAATGCATTTTGCGGCGCAGCACTGGAACAACATCGCGGCGGCACCCCCTCGTTCAAGAATCAGCGGATCCTCGACCTGCTCGGACGCAGCGCGCCCTCGCCCGAGCTACCGCTCTACCAGTCGTTCCTGCGCATGATCGACTTCATCGCAGGCATGACCGATAGCTACGCCACGGAGATGGCCGGCGAGATGACCGGCCGCTCCAGCCCGGTTTGACCCACATGAAGCGCCTGCTGCGGCAAAGCATCCACTGGCACCCCGCGCGCCCCGCCTGGGGCGCTGCCATGGTGGCCGGCTTTGGTTGCGCCTTGCCGTTGCTGCTGGGGCTGTTCAGCGGCCATCCCGGCTTCCTCTGGGCAACGGTCGGCGCCTTTCAGGCGGCCAAGGCCAACCCACTTCATCGCTTCGGCATGCTGCGCATGCTGTTACTCATCGCGTTGGGCGCCGGGAGTGCCGGACTGGGCTTCTGGTCGGCAACTCATCCATTGATCAGTCTCGGTCTTTTCGCCTTCTACGGCCTGCTGCTGGCCTGGTTACAGCGCTACGGCAGCGAAGCGGGAAAGCTCGGTATCGGTCTGGCGATCTGCCTCTGCCTCGGCCAAGGGCAGCACGGCATTGGCGATTTCAACAACCCGTACGCCATAGCCTTTCTTTTCGCGCTCGGCGGGCTCTGGGTGACCTTGCTCGCCTTCGGCCTGCGGGGGATGCATGGGCTGCGCATGTGGCCATATATGCCGCGGCTGATGAGCATCCTGCGGGTGCTGCGCAGGCACGCTCGCCGAACGCCGATCCGGCAATGGCGTGTGCACGCCCTGACCTACACCCTGGCCGGAGCATTGGGTGGGGTAATTGTGAATATGGCTGAACTGCCAAGAGGCTACTGGTTGACGCTGGCGGTGTTCACCACGCTGCAGATGGATCTGGAGCGGAGTCTGGTGCGGGCGCTACAGGCCAGCCTGGGAATATTGGCGGCTGCGGCCATACTGATCTACATTGGCCACGGCCTGGCCGACCCGCCACTGATGGTGATGATCCTGCTGCCGCTTATCGTGCTGGGCAGAGCGTTTCAGGCGAATCACTATGGGCTATTCGTCCTGCAGACCACGCTGCTGTTCCTGCTGCTGGCAGAGACGCTGGCCCAGGACTGGAACCTGCCGCAGATACGGCTCATCAATGCTGCCATCGGTGTAGCTGTGGCGCTATTCATCGCAACACTGATGCACGTGTTGCAGATGCTGCTGGCCAGGCGTTCGCGCAGGAAGGCCCAGCGGGCAGCATCGCAACGATCAGACGAAGAGACTACTTCTCAGCCCTGATCGGGTTTTCCGGATACCACACGTCCATCAGCGGGCTGACACTGTACTCAGCCAGCTCGCTGCGGCCTTTCAACCAGGCGTCGACTTTCGCACGCTGCTCTTCGCTGACCGAGCCGCGACGGCCGAGGCAGACAAAACCGTAGTCTTCACCACCGATATAGCCGAGTTCATTGGCTTCCATCGCTTCGCTGATAAAAGCTTCGAGGAAGTCGTCCACAGCCTTGCTTTCGATACCTTCGCGGTAGGTGAGATTGACCTCGAAGCCGAGCTCCTGGAACTCATCGACACAGAGTTTCTTACGCAGGCGACGCGAACGATTGGTAGCCATTTGGGGGCGATCCTTTTTCTACTTGATGACGGCGCGCACTCTAACAGCAACCCCGCGCCAAGGCGATGACCGACAGCAGCGGTTGAGCTCATCGCAGCCTGGTGCGCATCTGTCTTTGCAGTAACCTGTGTACCGCAGCTACGCTTATCGGATAGAGGCACGACGCCTCTACAGCACGGGCATAATGGCCCGCATTCGTTCCCTAAGAGCAGTGGGAAACACATGCCAAATCAAACCGCCAGCAGCTCCCTGTGTTTGCCCAGAGGCGCTCGTACGATGAGCTCCATCCTCCGCGGCATCACCTTAGCCATCTTCGCCCTGCCCTTGACCCTGCCAGCCCAGGCAGCCGGGGTGAACCAGACACTGCCACCGCGCGTCGAACAGGCACTGAAAGCCAACAAGATCAGCAGCGACGCACTGTCCGTAGTCATGCTGCCACTGACCGGTGACGCCGCACCGACGTTCGTCAACGCCGACGTATCGGTCAACCCCGCCTCCACCATGAAGCTGGTTACCACCTACGCCGCCCTCGAACTGCTCGGCCCCAACCACCAGTGGAAGACCGAGTTCTATGCCGACGGCCCGCTGGTGGACGGCACCCTCAACGGCAATCTCTACCTCAAGGGCGGCGGCGACCCGAAACTGAACATGGAGAAGCTCTGGCTGCTGCTGCGAGATTTGCGTGCCAACGGAGTCACCAAGGTCACTGGCGACCTGGTGCTCGATCGCAGCCATTTCGTCCAGCCCGACCTGCCCGTCTTCGATGACGACGGCAATGACAAGAACAAGCCCTTTCTAGTTGGTCCCGACTCACTACTGGTCAACCTCAAGGCGCTGCGCTTCATCGTCCGCAACGATGGCGGAAAGGTGAACATCGCAGTCGAGCCGCCGATCGCCAGCATTCGAATAGACAACCGGGTCAAAGCGCTGCCCGCAGGCAAATGCCCAGGCTGGCCGGACGTGCTCTACAACCCGGTTGCGGATGGGGATGGCGTGACCGTCGTGGTCACCGGCAAACTCGCCGACGGCTGCAGCGCACAGACCTACCTTTCACTGCTCGATCACCAGCGCTATGCCGCCGGCGCGGTGCGTGCTATCTGGGCCGAGCTCGGCGGCAGCATTCTCGGCATCGACCGTGTGGCCCAGGTGCCTGACAAAGCAAGACTGTTGGCGAGGGCCTATTCGCCGGATCTCACCGAGATCATTCGAGACATCAACAAGTACAGCAACAACACCATGGCCAAGCAGCTGTTTCTGAGCCTCGGCGCCGAACTCCGTAACGAAGCGGATGCCGATGACGCCAAAGCGGCACAGCGGGTCATCCGCCAGTGGCTGGCCAAGAAGGGGCTCATCTCGCCGCATCTGGTGATCGAGAACGGCTCCGGGCTTTCCCGCGCCGAACGCGTCAGCGCACGCGAGCTGGGGAGCTTGCTGCAGGCCGCCTGGCGCAGCCCTTACTCGGCCGAGTTCATTTCGTCGATGCCATTGGCCGCCGTGGACGGCACCATGCGCAAGCGCCTGCGCAATACACCTATCGCCGGAAAGGCGCACCTCAAGACGGGAACCCTGAACACCGTGCGCGCCATCGCAGGTTACAGCCGTGACGGCGACGGCAATGTCTGGGCAGTCGTGGCGATCCTGAACCATCCCCGCCCATGGGGCGCAGCCTCGATTCTCGATCAGGTGCTGGTCAGCCTCTACGGTCAGCACAACCAGAACACCGCACAACGCTGATGGTGACTCAGGCAGGCCGAACGGCCCGCCTATATCACCGGATGATCACCGCGCCTGGAATTTCCAGGCGCGGTGGATCCGGGGGTTACGACGGAAATCCTCGTCCAGCGTTGCGCTGCTGATTTCCTCTACGGCATAGCGGTCGCTCAGGCTGGCATCCAGCACGAATTTGCGGAAGTTGTTGGAGAAATACAGCGCTCCGCCCGTCGCCAATCGAGCCATCGCCAGATCGAGCAGCGCCTGATGGTCCCGCTGTACGTCGAACACGCCTTCCATGCGCTTGGAATTGGAGAACGTCGGCGGGTCGATGAAGATCAGGTCGTACTCACCACGGTCCTCTTCCAGCCAGGCCATCACGTCGCCCTGTTCCAGGCGCTGGCGATCCGAAAGGCCATTCAACGAGAGATTGCGACGCGCCCAGTCCAGATAGGTTTTCGACAGGTCGACGCTGGTGGTGCTGCGCGCACCGCCCTTGGCTGCATGAACCGTGGCGGTTGCGGTATAGCAGAACAGGTTGAGGAAACGCTTGCCGGTCGCTTCACGCTGAATGCGCAGGCGCAATGGGCGATGATCGAGGAACAGACCGGTATCCAGATAATCGGTGAGATTCACCAGCAGCTTGACGCCGCCCTCGGTCACTTCGAGAAACTCGCCCTGACTGGCCTGACGCTCATACTGGCGCGTTCCCGTCTGGCGCTCGCGGCGCTTTACCACCACCTTCTCGCGTGGAATGCCCAGTGCTTGCGGTATGGCAGCCAATGCATCGAGCAGGCGCACCTGGGCCTTCTCCGGATCAATGGAGCGCGGCGGCGCATACTCCTGCACGTGCACCCAGTCACCGTACAGATCGATCGCCAGGGCGTACTCAGGCATGTCCGCGTCGTATAGCCGGTAGCATTCGATACCCTCACGACGCGCCCATTTGCCGAGCTGACGCAGATTCTTCTGTAGGCGATTGGCGAACATCTGCCCGCCTTCGCTGAGGCGTGCCTGCTCGACCGGCACCTGCTGCTGTAAATGTTCCTCATGGCCGGCGCCGCGCTGACCTGTCACGAACTGATCCAGCTCGACCTTGATCAGCAGCAGCTTGCACGGCAGCGCACCGTTCCAGAACGCGTACTGCTTGTGACTGCGGATGCCCATGCGCTTGCCGAGATCCGGCGCGGCGGTGAATACCGCGGCTTCCCAGCCCAGGCAGGCCTGGCGCAGGCGTTCGCCGAGGTTCTGGTAGAGATAGAGAAGGCTCGCCTCGTCGCCGAGGCGCTCACCATAGGGCGGATTGCAGATCACCAAGCCCTTCTGATTCTGGTCCGGGCGCGGCTCGAAGTCGCCGACATCACCCTGGTAGACCTTGATCCAGCCGGCCAGCCCAGCGCGTTCGATGTTGTTGCGTCCCGGCTGGATCAGCCGCGGATCGGCCTCATAGCCGCGAATCCATAAGGGCGGCTTGGCCAAGCCAACCTCTGCCCGTGCCTGAGCTTCGGCATGCAGTCGCGACCACAGCGCGGGTACGTGCCCCAGCCAGGCACTGAAACCCCAACGCTCGCGCTTGAGGTTCGGCGCGATGTCCGCCGCCATCATCGCCCCTTCGACAAGAAAGGTGCCGACGCCGCACATGGGATCTGTCAACGCGCCACCAGCAGCGGCGATACGTGGCCAGCCGGCACGCATCAGGATCGCGGCAGCAAGGTTTTCCTTGAGCGGCGCTGCACCCTGCTGCAGTCGATAGCCACGCTGGTGCAGGCTGTGCCCGGAGAGGTCGAGCGAAAGCACCGCTTGCCCCTTGTCGAGGCGCAGATGCACGCGCAGATCAGGATCGAGCTTGTCGATGCTGGGCCTCTCGCCAGATGCGGTTCGCAGCCGATCCACGATGGCGTCCTTGACCTTGAGCGCACCGAAATGGGTGTTGTCGATGCCCGAGCCACGACCACTGAACTCCACTGCCAGGCTGCCGGCAGGCTGCAGATGGTCAGCCCAGTCGACGGCGTGAACCCCTTGGTAAAGCGTCTCGGCGTCTACAGTGGGAAAACGGCTGATCACCAACAGCACGCGATTGGCCAGGCGCGACCATAGGCAGAGCCGGTAGGCCACCTCCAGCGTACCGAAGCCGCGAATCGCGGATGTCTGCTCGCGACTCTCCTCCAGTCCAAGCGCGGTGGCTTCCTCGAGCAGCAGGCCTTCGAGTCCCTTGGGACAGGTCAGGATCAGTTCATGGCGGTCGGTCATGGAGTTTCCACAAAAGGTGCTTCGGACCGTCGCGACCCTTTCGTCGGAACAGGCCCAGCAAAGAAAATTAGAAAGAGGTTACAAACATCATGGTTGCAATCATGCAGAAGTGGCCAAGCAGTGCACTTCGCATCCCTTGCCCTTTCAGGCTTATGGGTAGAACCATAGATTCGTTACCTACTTATGACAAAACGATCATTCCAGCGTCTTCAGCATTGCGTTAGAACTCACCTCAGGCCGACATCGCAATGGTGCCGGCGAAGCGCGCCACGCCGGCAGCGCGCTTCATTGGCAGTCTATCTGCCCGGCCTCGCCATGAGGCCACAGGAACACCAGTCAACCACTGAGGGCAATACCCAATGAGAAGACTCAAGCGTGATCCGATGGAACGAGCATTTCTACGCGGTTATCAGCACGGCATACATGGCAAATCTCGCGACCTCTGTCCTTTTTCCCATCCCAATGTTCGCCAAGCCTGGATTAACGGCTGGCGGGAGGGTCGCGGCGACAACTGGGATGGTCTGACCGGCACGGCCGGTCTGCATAGACTCAACGAACTTCACGCGGTCGGCTAATTCACCGATCCACCCGACTTGATATAGCGCGCCCCACCCGGGCGGCGGGCGAGAAGCCCAGGGGCTCCCAACAGGAGCCCCTTCCGGGCAATCATCAATGCGCTTTTGAACGCAGCGCCGCGATGGCATCCACCGCCTCGCGGATCAATGCCGGTCCCTTGTAGATGAAACCTGAATACAACTGAACCAGGCTGGCACCCGCCTCGATCTTCTCTGCCGCGTGCCTGCCCTCGGTGATGCCGCCCACGGCAATGATCGGCAGCCGTCCGCCTAGCGTCTGTGCCAGCACCCTGACCGTGTGCGTGCTCTTCTCCCGAACGGGCGCACCAGACAGGCCACCAGCTTCGTCAGCATGAGCCAAGCCGGCAACGCCTTCTCGGCCAAGGGTAGTGTTGGTGGCGATGATCGCGTCCATCCCGGCCTGGAATACCGCCTCGCCCACCAGAGCGGTTTCTTCGTCGGTCATGTCCGGAGCGATCTTGATCGCAAGCGGCACGCGCTTGCCATGCATGATCTCCAGATCCTCACGGCGCAGTCGCAACGCATCGAGCAAATGCTTGAGCGAGTCGCCGAACTGCAGGCTGCGCAAGCCAGGCGTGTTCGGCGAACTGACGTTGACGGTGACGTAGCTTGCGTGGTGATAGACCTTGTCCAGGCAGAGCAGGTAGTCCTCCTCGGCGCGCTCGACAGGCGTATCGAAATTCTTGCCGATGTTGATACCGAGGATGCCCTTGAACCTGGCGGCCTCTACCCGAGCCAGCAGCGCATCTACACCATGGTTATTGAAACCCATGCGATTGATGATCGCCTCGGCCTCGGGCAGGCGAAATATCCGTGGCTTGGGGTTGCCTGGCTGCGGGCGCGGCGTCACGGTTCCCACTTCGATGAAACCGAAGCCCAGCTGCGACATTCCGCGAATGGCTTCGCCGTTCTTGTCCAACCCTGCTGCCAGGCCGACTGGATTGGGGAAATCGAGCCCCATCACGTGAACAGGAAGACTTGCTGGCGCTTTGCCGAGCATTGCATTGAGCCCGAGACGGCCACCGGCGCCAATCAGCTCGAGGGAAAGTTCATGGGAAGTTTCCGGAGATAACTTGAACAATAGCTGGCGGGCCAGGTTATACATACGCAGCCTAAGGTCTCGGTAAATGTGGACGCGGAGTATAGCAGCCCGAGAGGGCTTCAGCCGCTGCCGCCAGTGAGGAAATAGGCCGGTCGAGCGCACCGACCGACGGGTCTATTGCAGACGCCGCAAACGCAGCAATTGTCCCTGCTCAGCGAATTCGAGCTCGAAGGAACCATATATCCCTTCGTGGGTCAGAAACGGGCGCAGATGATGCGCCGGCAAGCTGACTCGCGTGCCGTCGCGACTTCGAATCAGGACTCGATTCGCATGGCCCTGGTAGACCGCCTTCATTCGTTCGGCGGACAGCGCGATATCCAGTACCAGATTTGGCATGGAGGCTCCTCAGTGATCTATTCAGCGATATTGCCACATCGACACGCGATCTTTGCCCAAGGCTGTGACGCAGGCCAGCGCTACGGGTGGCGCAAAGCCCGTGCGCAAATGACACAGGTCTGCCACACTTCGGCCGTAGCCCTGAGAGCTCAAGCATCATGATGAGCCTGCCCGAGCCAATGCCTTCACTGACTTCTCAAATCGCACGACTTGCGCAACGCCTCGGGCTGCGCTCCAAGGCTTCGCTTCCCATTCAGGATCGCGCCAGCAGCCTGCAGCTGCCCTTTTCCCGCCTACCCGAGCCTGAGCCCAGCATTTTCTGGAACGATGGCCCCTGCCTGCAACGCTTGCTGGAGCTGCCACGTGGTGCGCTCTCCGGCCCGGTGCAGGAAGACAAGGCCCGTGCCCATGCTGCGCTGACCCGCTTGATCAGCAAGGATTGCACCCGGTCACGGCTCGACCTGCGGCAGATCGACGGCTTCGGCGGTCAGCGCAAAAATGAACCGAGTTACCCGACCTTCGAAGCCTTTTCCAGCACGGCGGGTTGTCGGCAGGTACGAATCATCAGCTACAAGGATTTTCTTCGAGCACTCGGTACCGCCTTGCCCGGCTTCGACAAGGGGGCAGCGATCGATGTTCGCCAGGCCAGCTGGCTCGGGGAGCGGCTATATTGGGCCGGCGAACACCATCTGGAAGCCTTTGCTTGCGCCGTGGCCTACGCGCGCTTGCGCGGCCTGGAAGTCATGCTGCCGGCGGAGGTCACCGATTACCGCCTCGACCGCTCCGGTGTTCACGCGCTGGACGCTGACTACCACGCCGTGACGATGCCTGCTCAGGCCTGGAGCGACCGTGAATTCATGGCCATGCTGCTCGACAGCCAGGTCCCCTATGCCCGCTTGACACTACTGCGCGATGCCAGCAATTCCGAGTTGCTGTTGCTGGAGAAGCGTGACCCCACAGCCAATGCCATTGGCGAGGGGCTGAAGCTGGCAGGCGCACCTGACCTGATCCGCTACCTGCGCGATCTGCCGCAGATCACTCGCTTCAAGGTCGGACTGCCTGCGCAGGACTGAGTGTTTACCGCCACGCCCCCCCCCTGCGCAGCAAACACCCATCCGCAAAAAAAAACGCACCGCCCGAGGGCAGTGCGTTTTTCAGTTGCGCCGCATTAATGGCGCGGCCTCTCCCGCGGACGGATCGTCCACGGAGGAAGCCGCAAGACCTCGTCAGCCATGCCCTACCGACTGCGCCAGCCCCTGCAGCTCGCGGCTGGCGACTGCATAGATGGCGTAGTCGGTGCCGCTGGCGCCGCGCAGCTCGGCAAGCATCGAGCGCCAGCGCTCCATTAACACTGGTCGTTGAGACAACCAGGCGTCGACCCGCTCGCTGATCGCCTCCGGACCGTTCTCCATCTGCAGCACCGATACCGTGATGCTGCGCTGCTGTGAGTCGAGGTCGTCGCGGAAGCTTTCACGCGCCAGGGCCTGCCAGTTGTTGGCAACCGGCAGGTTGGTCAGCAGATGCAGATACCAGGGAAGCTCCAGCGCACCACCGACGGCGAAGTAGGTTGCCGCCACCTGCGCAGGCACCTGGCCAGTTTCGTCAGCGGCCTCCAGAATCGGCAACAGCGTGTACAGATGGCTGGTACCGGCCACCATGCGCGCCAGCAGCTCCGGCACCCCGGCTTCGGTGTAACGCTTATAGCGCTCCTGCCAGCGGTCACGCGTCGAGCCTTGCAGCAGTTCATCGAGCTTCAGCCCCAGGGCAGCGACCCGCGGGCCAAAGTGCGCGACGTCGCGTGCGGCATCCAGCTCGCTACGACGATTGCGCAGGAACCAGCGCGTCGCGCGGCGGCCCAGGCGCATCAGCTCATCCATCAAGGCCAACTGCAGCTCCGCCGGTACCTTGTGATCCAGCGCCTCGATCTGCCGGAACCAGTGAGGCAGATGGAAGATGTCGCGCACGATCACGTAGGCTCCGGCGACATTCGCCGCACTCATGCCCGTCGCCTCGTTCAGGCGCTGAACGAAAGTGATGCCCATGTTGTTAACCAGATCGTTGGCAATCTGGGTAGCAACGATTTCGCGCTTGAGGCGATGTTGCAGCATGGCATCGTGGAAACGCTCGCTCAGTTGCTGCGGGAAGGCACTTTCCATTTCGCGGGCGAGGTAGTCGTCGTCCGGCACGCGCGAATCCAGCAGCGCTTTCTTCAGTTCGATCTTGCTGTAGGAAATCAGAACCGACAGCTCCGGCCGGGTCAGCCCCTTGCCGATGCTGGCGCGCTCGGTCAGGGCGTCATCGCTGGGCAGGAACTCGAGCGCGCGGTCGAGCTGCCCCGCCGCCTCCAGCGCATTGATCAACCGAACATACTCGGCGGCCCGCTCCCGCGAGCGATGCTGCGCCTGGGACAGCGCCTGGGTCTGCTTGTAGTTGTTCTGCAGCACCAGCTCGGCCACCGCGTCGGTCATTTCGAACAGCAGTTGATCGCGCTGCTTGGCGGTCATGTCACCGGCGCTGACCACCTCATTGAGCAGGATCTTGATGTTCACTTCATGATCCGAGCAATCGACGCCGCCGGCATTGTCGATGAAGTCGGTATTGCTCGATCCGCCATGCAGCGCGTACTCGACGCGTCCCAGCTGGGTCATGCCGAGGTTGCCGCCCTCGCCCACCACTTTGGCGCGCAGATCGGCACCATTGACCCGCACCGCATCGTTGGCCTTGTCGCCGACTTCGGCGTGGCTTTCGCCGCCGCTCTTCACATAGGTACCGATACCGCCATTCCATAGCAGGTCCACCGGTGCCTTGAGCAGCGCGTGGATCAACTCGGCCGGAGTCAGCTGATCCGCCTCGATGGCGAAGCGCTCTTTCATCTGTGGCGTGATCGCGACTCGCTTGGCCGAACGCGGGAAGATGCCACCGCCTTCCGAGATCAGCGACACGTCGTAATCGGTCCATGACGAGCGCGGCAGGTCGAACAGGCGCTTGCGCTCGATGAAACTGCGCGCAGGATCGGGATTGGGGTCGATGAAAATATGCAGATGGTTGAACGCGGCCACCAGCTGCAGGGTTTCGGACATCAGCAGACCGTTGCCGAACACATCGCCAGCCATGTCGCCGATACCGATGACGCTGATCACGTCGGTCTGCACGTTGATGCCGCGCTCACGGAAGTGCCGCTGCACCGAAACCCAGGCGCCGCGCGCGGTAATGCCCATCTTCTTGTGGTCGTAGCCTGCCGAACCGCCCGAGGCAAAGGCGTCGCCGAGCCAGAAGTCGTATTCGGCGGCGATGCCGTTGGCGATGTCCGAAAAACTCGCTGTGCCCTTGTCCGCAGCGACCACCAGATAGGGATCGTCACCGTCATAGCGCAGTACATTGGCGGGCGGAACGACCTGGCCTTCATGCAGGTTATCGGTGATGTCGAGCAGGCCACTGATGAAAATGCGATAGCAGGCGATCGCTTCGGCCTGAATATCATCCCGCGTGCCACTGGTAGGCAGCCGACGCGGCACGAAACCGCCTTTCGCGCCGCCGGGAACGATCACCGCATTCTTCACCTGCTGCGCCTTGACCAGGCCGAGCACTTCGGTGCGGTAGTCCTCTTCACGGTCGGACCAGCGCAACCCTCCACGCGCCACCTTGCCGCCGCGCAGGTGCACGCCCTCGACCCGTGGCGAATAGACGAATATCTCGTACATCGGTGCCGGGCGCGGCATCTCCGGGATTGAGCGCGGATCGAGCTTGAAGCTGAAATACGACTTGGGTTTGCCGTTGGCATCCGGCTGATAGAAGTTGGTTCGCAGGGTGGCCTGAATCAGCGCCAGATAGCGCCGCAGAATCCGGTCCTCGTTGAGTACCGCCACCTCATCCAGCGCTGTGAGAATCGCCTGTTCCAGCCGTTGCTGCTTGTCTGCCAGATCCTCGTCACCGAGCTTGCGCGCCAAGTAGAAGCGCATCTTGAACAGCCGCACCAGCTCGCGGGCGATATCCGTGTGGTTGAGCAGCGCGCTGGCAATATAGCCAAGGTCGAAGCCCATGCGGATCTGCTTGAGATAGCGCGCATAGGCGCGCAGCAGCGCCACTTCCCGCCAGGCCAACCCGGCGGTCAGCACCAGACGGTTGAATCCATCGTTCTCGGCAAAGCCACCGTAGATATGGATGAACGCATCCTGCAGCGCCTCGTTGATCTCCAGCAGGTCGATTTCCAGACCTTCGGCATAGGTAAAGGCGAAGTCGTGTATCCAGTACTCACGGCCGCCTCGGTCACGCAACCGGAACGGAAACTCGCCGAGCACCCGCAGCCCCAGGTTCTCCATGATCGGCAGGATGTCCGACAGCGGCAGCGGTGTATTCAGGTGGTAGAGCTTGCAGTGCAGGCGGTTCTCTTCAGCCGTGATCGGCTGATAGAAGCTCATCACCAGCGGGCGTTCCTCGCTGAGGTCGAGCACATGCTGCATGTCGACGGTGGCCGATTGCGGCGAGAAGCGCTCGCGGTAGCCGGCCGGGAAACCTTTCGGAAACTCGCTGAGCAGATGGGTGCCCCTGGCCTCGCCGAAGCGCTCGACCACCAGGCTCTGGTAATCGTCCTGCCAGGTACGGCAGGCCTGCAGCACCTCCTGCTCCAGACGGACCGTATCCACCTGCAGCGCGCGACTGGGGTCTAGACGCAGGATGAACTGCACGCGCGTCAGCACCGATTCGGAGAAATAGGTGGAGAACTCGCAGTCGCTGGCTTCGAGCCGCTCCTGCAGCACCTGCTGGATTTTCAGCCGTGTCTCGGTGGAGTAACTGTCACGCGGCACGTACACCAGGCAGTAGCAGAAACGCCGATAGGGGTCGAAACGCAGGAACAGCCGCAGCCGATTGCGTTCCTGGATCTGCACGATGGCGATGGCGTTTTCGAACAACTCGTCGATCGGCGCCTGGAACAGCTCGTCACGCGGCAGCACCTCGAGAACCTGCACCAGCTCCTTGGCCAGATGCGCGGAGCTGCCGAAATTGGCGCGCTGCACCACCGTCTCGACCTTGCGGCGGATGAACGGGATGCGTCGCACGCTCTGGGTGTAGACCGACGAGGTGAACAGGCCGAGGAAGCGGCATTCGCGAACCACCCGCCCCTCGTCATCGAATTCACGCACCGAGACGAAGTCCGGGTAAGCCGGACGGTGCACGCGGCTGGGCATGGCCGCCTTGGCGAACGACAGCAGCAGCGGCTCACGCAGGTAGCTGACCGATTGGCCGGTGAGCGATTGCTCTTCCTCGGAAAGCCCGGTGCGCATGCTGCGCGACAGACCCAGCAGCGAGCTTTCGTCATAGACGATGCGCCCGCCGTCGGCCTGTTCCTGCACGGAGAACTCTTCGTAGCCGAGGAAGGTGAAATGGTCGTCCGCCAGCCACCGCATGAAGTCGCGGATCTCGTCCAGCTCGTCGCCGTCGATGCTCAGGTTGACCTGCTCCAGACGCCCTTGCAGCTCGACCGCCTTGCCCTTCATCGCCGCAAAGTCACCCACCACCTGACGCACATCAGCCAGCACACCCAGCAGTGACTGCTCGAGCTCGCGCAGGGCCGTCGGACTGGCGCAGCGATCGATCTCGACGAAGATCAACGATTCGGCGTGGCTGTCAGCGGCGCGCTCGTCCTTGGGCAGCAGCTCCAACAAGCTGCCGTCGGCCCCGCGACGCACCTGCAGCACGCTGGTTTGCAGGGTATGGATGCTGTAGCCGCGGCGCGTCAGCTCCATGCGCACCGAATCGACCAGGAACGGCATGTCCGGATGCAGCACCTCGACCACGCTGTGGGTCGATTGCCAGCCATGCTTCTCGAAGTCGGGGTTGAATACCTGCACCTCGGGTTTGGCGGGATCGAAGCGCTCCAGCAGGCGCCAGCTGGCCAGTGTCGAGCCGACCAGATCGCTCATGCGCCGTTCGGTGAGTTCGGGCAGCGCGACGATGCCGAAGAACTGTTCGGCGAACAGGCTCAGTTGCGGCAGGATTTGCGGGTCTACGTGTTGCGCTAACGCTGTCTGCAATTGCTGCTGAAAGTCGGCCTTGCTGGCCGCTGAAAAGAACGCCATGTATGGCTCCGCTTGGCTTGCTGGGGAAAGAGACGTCGGTAGTGACTGACGGCACAGGACGAAGGTTCAAGGTTAGTCTAGTCGAGGGTTAATGCAGTAAAGTGGCGCTTCTCCTGCAGTCGCCTGCGACTGTCTGTAGCAGCCAATAGCAGCCGGCGTCTCTGCCCGCCGCGCCAGCCGATTTGCCGCCCACCTGGAAGACTCGAAACGATGGATCACCGTGAATCGATAATCGCGCTGCGACAGTTCCTGTCCACCCAGATCCTGGGGCAGGAACGGCTGATCGAACGCCTGCTGATCGCCTTGCTCGCCGACGGCCATATGCTCGTCGAAGGAGCGCCGGGCCTGGCCAAGACCCGCGCCATCAAGGAACTCGCCGAAGGCCTGGAGGCGGAGTTCCATCGAATCCAGTTCACCCCCGACCTGCTGCCCGCCGACATCACCGGTACCGAAATCTATCGCCCGGAGACCGGCAGCTTCGTCTTCCAGCAGGGGCCTATCTTCCACAACCTGGTGCTCGCGGACGAAATCAACCGCGCGCCGGCCAAGGTGCAATCGGCGCTCCTCGAAGCCATGGCCGAGCGCCAGGTCAGCGTCGGCCGCAGCACTTACGATCTGCCGCCGCTGTTTCTGGTGATGGCGACGCAGAACCCGATCGAGCAGGAGGGCACCTACCCCCTGCCCGAAGCACAGCTCGACCGCTTCCTGCTGCACGTGAAGATCGGCTTCCCCGACGCCTCGGTGGAACGACGCATCCTGCAGCAAGCCCGTGGCGAGGCGATCAATGGCGAGGCGGCGCCGGAACATCGGGTCAGCCAGCAGGCGATCTTCGCCGCGCGCAAGGACATCCTCGGCCTGTACATGGCCGATGCGGTGGAGGAATACCTGGTGCAGCTGGTCATGGCCACGCGTACCCCGGCCAAGTTCGATGCCGAACTGGCCGAATGGATAGCCTATGGTGCGAGTCCGCGCGGTTCGATCTCGCTGGATCGCTGCGCCCGTGCCCATGCCTGGCTGGCCGGACGCGATTTCGTCAGCCCCGAGGACATACAGGCGATGCTTTTCGATGTACTGCGTCACCGCCTGATTCTCTCCTTCGAGGCAGAAGCCGCCGGCATTGATCAGGACCGGGTCATCCAGCGCATTCTCGACGTGGTCGCGGTGGCCTGATGCAACCGCAGGCTTCCGCCGCCGGGCAGCCAGTCGAGCAGGGCTCCGGTATCCGTGTGAGCCTGGCCGAACTCATCGATATGCGTCATCGCGTCCGTGAAGTGCCGCTGTTTTCCACACCGCATCGCCGCAGCCCGCTGGTAGGCCTGCACCATTCCAAGCTGCGCGGGCGCGGCGTGGATTTCGACCAGGTTCGCATCTATCAGCCCGGTGACGACGTGCGCACCATCGACTGGCGCGTCACCGCACGCACCCAGGAGCCGCACACCAAGCTGTTCCATGAAGAACGCGAGCGGCCGATCTATATCGTGGTTGAGCAGAGCCCGCGATTGTTCTTCGGCAGCGGCCGACTGTTCAAGTCGGTGCTGGCGGCGCAGGCGGCGAGCCTGATCGGCTGGGCGGCGCTCAGCCACAATGATCGGGTTGGCGGGCTGGTGTTCGGCGATGAGCGTCAGGAAATCAAGCCACGGCGCAGCAAGCAGAGCCTGCTGCAGCTGCTGGATCGCGTCACCCGCGCCAACAATCGCCTGCAGCCAGACAACCCGATCGACCCCGACGCTTTCAGCATGGCCCTGCGCCGGGCACGGGAAGTGCTGCGTCCGGGCAGTCTGTCGGTGATTCTCTGCGACGAGCGCACCCTCACCGATGCTGCCGAGCAGCAGCTCAGCCTGCTCGCGCGCCATGTCGACCTGCTGTTGCTGCCGCTGTTCGATCCACTGGATCACGCCCTGCCCGCAGCCGGCCTGCTGCGCTTCAGCGAAGGCAATGCGCGGCTTGAACTGGATACCCAGGATGCGGATCTGCGTCAGCGCTACCGCGAGCAGGGCGAGGCGCGCAGCGCCCGCTGGCAGCGTCTGGCCGATCGCCTGCGGGTGCCGCTGATGCCGCTGGATACCCAGCACGATCTGATCGAGCAGTTGCGCGAGCACCTGAGCGTCCGCCATCCGAGCGCACGGCGATGAATCCGCTCGATCAACTGGCTCCGCTGATCAGCCCCGAGCCGATCAGCTGGTGGCCTCCAGCGCCGGGGTGGTGGCTGCTCGGCCTGGTGCTGCTGATGGCGCTTGGCTTGCTCTGGCGACTTCGTCACCGGCTGCTCAGGCGCAAGCCCCGTGTGCAGCCGGAGCCACCGCTGGAACCGCAGCGTCAGGAGGCGCTCATCGAGCTTTCGCGCTTGAGCAAACCCTACGGCGGGCAACCGGCCAGCCAGTGGCTGCAACAACTCAATGGGCTGCTCAAGCGGCTCTGCCGCATTCGTTACCCCAACGACCACCCGCACACGCTCAGTGGGCGCGCGTGGCTGGCCTTTCTCGACAACCGCTGCCCTGCCGCCGGGCTGACCCGCTGGATGATTCTCGTCGAAGGTGCCTACCGGGCCGAGTGCCGCCTCGACGACAAGGCCATCGACGGGCTCGAACAGGCCGTTGACATCTGGATCCGCAAGCATGTTTGAACTGGCCTGGCCCTGGGTCTTCCTGCTGCTACCGCTGCCCTGGCTGCTGCGCGCACTGCTGCCGCCGGCCGATAGCGGCGAAGCCGCGCTGAAGGTCAGCTTCCTCGACGAACTGCAGCAGCTGTCCGGCCGGCGCGCGCGTGTCGCCCTGCCCGCCTGGCGCCAGCAACTGCCCTACCTGACCATCTGGCTGTTGCTCCTGTTCGCCGCAGCACGCCCCCAGTGGCTGGGTGAACCACTGCCGCTGCCCACCAGCGGCCGCGATCTGCTGCTGGCAGTGGACGTCTCCGGCTCGATGGATTACCCCGACATGCAGTGGCAGGACGAGGAGCTGACGCGGCTGGAATTGGTCAAGGTACTGCTCGGCGACTTCATCGAGGAGCGTCGTGGCGATCGCGTCGGCCTGATTCTCTTCGGCAGCAAGGCCTATCTGCAGGCGCCACTGACCTTCGATCGCCACACCGTGCGAGTCTGGCTGGACGAAGCCCGGGTTGGCATCGCCGGCAGCAACACTGCGATAGGGGACGCCATCGGCCTGGCGGTTAAACGCCTCAGGGAGCGACCGGCGAACAGTCGTGTGCTGGTACTGATCACCGACGGTGCCAACAACGGTGGCGAAATCGAGCCGCTGCTGGCGGCCTCGCTGGCCGCCGAAGAAGGCGTGCGGGTCCACACCATCGGCATCGGCGCCGTGCCGGAAGAAGGTGGCGTGCTCAGCCGCTTCGGTTTCAACCCTGGCCTGGACCTCGACGAGCCGACTCTGCGCGCCATTTCCGAGCAAACCGGCGGTGAGTATTTCCGCGCCTCGTCGAGCGCAGAGCTGAAAGCGATCGGCGATACGCTGGATCGTCTCGAGCCGGCAGCGCAGCAACCAGCCCAGGCCCGTGTGGCCGAGGCTCTGTACATCTGGCCGCTGTCGGCGGCTTTGCTGATCAGCCTGCTGATGGTCGCGGCCAGCCTGTGGAGTGCACAGTTGCAACGCCTGGCCTGGCGACGGGAGCAGCGCCGATGAGCGAACTGCTACCCCATCTGTTGCGGCCATACTGGCTGCTCATCCTGCCGCTACTGATCTGGCTGCTGTGGCGGCTCTGGCATCGGCAGTTGCAGGTCGGGCGCTGGCAGCGTCTTCTGCCGGAAGCCTTTCATGCCGCCTTGCTGACCCGTGGCCGACTGCGCCACAGTCGCCTGCCCTGGCTGGTGCTGGGCCTGGCCTGGCTGCTGGCGGTCATCGCATTGCTCGGGCCCAGCTGGCAACGCTTCGAACAGCCGAGCATGAAGCGCAGCGATCCCCTGGTGGTGCTGCTGGAACTCACGCCATCGATGCTCGCCAGCGACGCACCACCCACTCGCCTGGAACAGGCCAAGCGCAAGCTGCTGGATCTGCTCGAGCGCCGGCAGGACGTACAGACCGCCGTCGTGGTATTCGCCGGCAGCGCCCACACCGTGGTGCCGCTATCCGATGACCTGGCGACCACACGCAACCTGCTCGACGCCCTGCACCCGACGCTGATGCCCGAGCAGGGCCAGCGCGCGGACCTTGCCGTGGCCAAAGGCCTCGCCCTGCTCGAACAGGCTGGCCTGGGGCGCGGGCGCTTGCTGCTGATCGGCAGCAGCCTGGACGAGCACGAACGCAGCGCCATCGTCACGCTGATGGAGGGCAGAAACGAGCAACTGCTGATACTCGGCATCGGCACCGAACAAGGCGCGCCAATCGCCGGCAAGGACGGCAGTTTCATCAAGGATGCCCAGGGCGCAATCCTCATCCCGCGCCTGGACAACGCCAGACTGCAACGCCTGGCCAACGAGCTGGGAGGGCGCTATCAGCGCGCGCGGCTGGGTGACGACGACCTGACGGCCCTCGGTCTGCTCGATCAAACTGGCACGTTGCGCCAGGACGATGAAATCACGCGGCTGGAAGCCTGGCTGGATCAGGGGCACTGGCTGCTGTTGCCACTGCTCTTGCTGGCCGCCCTCGCCGGTCGCCGCGGCTGGTTGTTCTGCCTACCGCTATTGCTGCTGCAGCCGCAGCCTGCCAATGCCTTCGAGCTAGAGGATCTCTGGCTACGTCGCGATCAGCAGGGCCAACGCCTGCTGGACGTAGAGCGGCCGGCCGAGGCCGCCGAGCGATTCGCCGATCGCCGCTGGCAGGCCACCGCCCGCTATCAGGCCGGCGACTATGCCGGCGCGGCAGAGCTGTTCGCCGAAGGCAACACGCCCGCCGATCACTACAACCGCGGCAACGCCCTGGCTCGCAGCGAAGCCTTCGAGGCCGCCATCGAAGCCTATGACCAGGCGCTGGACCTGCAGCCTGATCTACAGGCGGCGCAGCGCAACAAGGCGCTGATCGAAGAGCTGCTGAGCCGCCAGCAGGAACAGCCCGAGCCCGAGCAGGAACAGAATCAGCAGGACGAGCAAACCGAAGAACCACTGCCGCAACCCGAGCAGCCGCAATCACAGGAAGCGGGCTCTGCCCATTCCCCTTCGCCGGAGGATGCTCAGGGCGAGCCGTCCAGCGAAGCCAGCAGCGCCTCGCAGCCATCGACAACCGAAGCCACGCCCGAGACCGAAGAAATGGATGGCAGCGCGGCCCAGGCGCAACACGAGGCGCTCCCCGAGCAGGAGCGGCAACAGGCGATGGAGCAATGGTTGCGGCAGATTCCGGACGATCCCGGCGAGCTGCTGCGAAGAAAATTTCTCTACGAACAACGCAAGCACCAGGAAACCAATCGATGATGCGCCTGATGGCTTTTCTTCTGCTCGGCCTCCTTGCTGGTCAGGCCGCAGCCGCCGGCCTGTTCGCCCGGGTTGACCGCACCCAGCTGAGCATTGACGAAACCCTGGAGCTGAGCCTGGAAAGCCAGGGCAGCACGGTATTCGGCAAGCCCGACCTGCAGCCGCTGGAGCCTTTGTTCGAGGTGTTCGACACCCGTCAGGTCAACCAGCTTTCCAGCAGCAACGGCGAAGCCTATGCGATCACACGCTGGTTGATTACCCTGCGGCCGAAGCAGACCGGCTACGTGATCATCCCGCCGCTGCAACTGGGCGACTGGCGCAGCGAGCCGATCACATTGATGGTCCAGGAATCGCTGAAAAATACCGAAAGCGACCAGCTGGCCCCGATCTTCATCGATGCCAGCGTCGATCAGGAAAACGTTTACGTTCAGGCCCAGGTGATCCTTACCCTGCGCATCTATCATTCGGTTTCGCTGTACGACGACAGCACCCTCTCGCCGCTGCAGATGCCGGAAGCCCTGGTCGAACGGCTCGGTGAGCCACGCACCTACGAGAAAACCATCAACGGCATTCGCCACGGCGTCATCGAAGTGCGCTATGCGCTGTTCCCGCAGAAGTCCGGCGAGCTGACCATCCCTGCCCAACTGTTCAGCGCCACCACCGTGACCAATGGCAGCAACCCGCTGTTCGGCTCGCGTTCGGGCCGCTCGACGCAGGTCAGGTCACCAAGCATCCCGCTGACGGTCAAGCGCAAACCGGCGGACTACCCCGCCGCGGCGCCCTGGCTGCCGGCACGCAGCCTGACCCTGGTCGAGGCCTGGAGCCCGGAGCCCGATCAGGCACAGACCGGCGAATCGCTCACCCGCAGCCTGTTGCTCAAGGCCGAAGGCCTGACCAGCACCCAGTTGCCCGCCATCGGTTCTGCCCAGAGCCCCGACCTGCGCCGCTACCCGGATCAACCGATCTTGGCCAACGAAGTCAGTGGCGCGGGTCTGGTCGGTAGCCGCGAGCAGCGCGAGGCGCTGATTCCCACGCGCAGCGGCGCGTTGCAGCTACCCGCGGTGGAAGTGGTCTGGTGGAACACCGTGGAAGACCGGCTAGAACGCACCACGCTGGACGAACGGACCCTGAATGTCGCCGATAATCCGAATCTCGCGCCGACACCCGCCGAGCAACCGGCCGCAACGCCATTACCTGCCGAGCAGCAGCTACTGTGGCCCTGGCAGCTGAGTACCCTGCTCTTCGCCCTGTCCACCCTCGCCGGCTTCGGACTGTGGCTACACGCGCGGCGGCAACCCGCGGTACAGCGTGCAGTGCAACCCGGCCCAACCCCGCGCAGCCTGCTCGACGACCTGCGTCGCGCCTGCCAGGCCAACGACTCGCAGGCCACTCGCCAGGCGCTGGATGCCTGGGCGCGGCAACAGCCGGAGACGCTGGCCGACATGGCTGCGCGCTTCGTGCCGCTGTCCGATGCGCTGGACGGACTCAACGGTGCGCTGTACAGCGAAGCCGGCCAGCGTTGGCAGGGAGAGGCGCTGTGGCAGGCGATCCAGACGCTCCCTCCAGCGACCAGTCCGAGTGTCGACCAGAACCACAGCGCCCTGCCACCACTGTATCCACGCTGACCGGCAACGCCGCACCGCTTCACACCAGACGCGCCTGACCAACGCGGTGCACGGGCACCGCATGGCGCACCACTTTCTCGCTGGCATATCGCTTGCTTCAGGCTTGGCATAGACCACTCCTGATCCGTCGCGCACGGTTAACTGTGCCGCACGCTTCGCAATCGAAAGGCCCACAGCATGACCGAACCCTCCACATCGCCCCGCCACGATGCACTGGCCTGGGTTGCCGGCAGTGATGCACCGGAAAAGAGCTCGCTGAACCTGGGCTTTCTGCCACTTACCGATGCCGCCTCGCTGATCGTCGCCGCCACCCAGGGCTTCGCCCAGCCCTTCGGCCTGACGCTCAACCTGCACCGCCAGAACTCCTGGTCAGGCCTGCGCGACAAGCTGATCGGCGGTGAGCTGGACGCAGCGCACGGCCTGTACGGACTGATATATGCCGTGCACCTGGGAATCGGCGGCAGTCACGCGGTGGATATGGCGGTGCTCATGGGGCTAGCGCAGAACGGCCAGAGCATCAACCTGTCGACCCCGCTCAAGGCAGCCGGCGTGACCGATCCCGAGGCATTGCGCAACAGCGTGCGCCAAAGCGGTGCACGCCTGACTCTCGCGCATACCTTCCCCACCGGCACCCACGCGCTGTGGCTCTATTACTGGCTGGCCGCCAACGGTATCCACCCGCTGCAGGATGTGCGGACGCTGGTGCTGCCGCCATCGCAGATGGTGGCGTACCTGCAGGCCGGGCGCATCGACGGTTTCTGCGCCGGCGAACCCTGGGGCGCGCAGGCGATCGCCGAGGGGGTCGGCTTCACCCTCGCAACCAGCCAGTCGATATGGCCGGATCATCCGGAAAAGGTGCTCGGCTGCACCCGCGCATTCGTTGAGCAGTACCCCAACACCGCGCGCGCACTGGTAATGGCGGTGCTCGAGGCGAGTCGTTTCATCGACCAGAGCCAGGAAAACCGCCGCAGCACCGCGCAGCTGATTGCCGGGAGCGAGTATGTCAACGCGCCGCTGGCAGCCATCGAATCACGCTTTCTCGGCTCGTATCAGGATGGGCTGGGCAACGCCTGGAATGACCAACACCCGCTGCGCTTCTTTGCCGATGGCGCGGCGAACATGCCCTACCTGTCCGACGGCCTCTGGTTCATGACCCAGCTGCGGCGCTGGGGCCTGTTGCGCCAGGACCCGGACTACCAGCTGGCTGCAAGCCAGGTGCAACAGATCGAGCTGTACCGACAGGCTGCCGAAGCGCTGGGTATCACCGTGCCGGAGTCGCCCATGCGCAGCGCCACGCTGATGGATGGCAAGACCTGGGACGGCAGCGATCCGGCAGCCTACGCCCGCAGTTTCCCGCTGCACGCCATGGCCGATCAGGCCATGGCGGCTGCCCTTTGAGCAGGGGATCAGGCATGTTGCGCATCCTGCTGATCGACGACACCCCACGCAAGATCGGGCGCCTGCGAAGCGCGCTGATCGAGGCCGGCTTCGAAGTCATCGATGAATCCGGCCTGACCATCGATCTGCCCGAGCGGGTCGAGGCGATCCGCCCGGACGTGGTGCTGATCGACACCGACTCACCGGGCCGCGATGTGCTGGAGCAAGTGGTGCTGGTCAGCCGCGATCAACCACGGCCTATCGTCATGTTCACCGACGACAGTGACCCGGATGCCATGCGTCAGGCCATCCGCGCCGGGGTCAGCGCCTATATCGTCGAAGGCATTCAGGCCCAGCGGCTCAAGCCGATCCTCGATGTAGCGATGGCGCGTTTCGAGACCGACCAGGCGATCCGCGCGCAATTGCAGGCCCGCGAGCAGCAACTCGCGGAACGCAAGCGCATCGAGTTGGCCAAGGGCATGCTGATGAAGATGCGCGACTGCAAGGAGGAAGAGGCCTACACCCTGATGCGCCGCCAGGCGATGAGTCGCCAGCAGAAGCTGATCCAGGTCGCCGAGCAGATCATCGCCATGAACGAGCTGCTTGGGCAGTGAGCTGCCCGCCCGCAGTGCAACCGCTCGACCAAACGCACCATCGGCGAGCGTGCTCGCGGTTCCTCGGCATGGACCTGAGACAGCTGCAACGCCGCCATCCGCCACGACGCGGCGTTCAGCCGAAAGCCTGCAGCAAGCGGCAGGCTGGCAAGCAGCTTGCTAGATGGATTGGCCGAGCCAATGAAGGCGTCCGGCAAAGACGAAGGCGTCCCTGCACCGCATGTTTCGACATGCCGGTCCGGACGCCTTTTTTGTTGCCCGCGCGGCAGTGCCGCGCGCTCACTTCAGGGATTTGCAGAATGACCATCACCGCGACCTTGGCGATCGCCTGTGCACTGCTGATGCTGGGCCACTATCTGAACGGCATGGCCAGCGCACAACATTCCCGACGCGTAGCGCAGTTGCGCCTGCTGGCAGTTCAGGAAGATCTGGAGATTCTCCGCCTGCTGCAACAGCATCGCGGTATGGGCGTACAGAGCGAACCCACTGCGGTAGCGCTGCGCTGCACGCTGGCGACAAGCCTGACGCAACGTCTGCAACAGCGCAGTGCCCTGCCCGATGCGTATTCGATAACCGAAAGCTGGCTGGTTCTGCGCAACAACCCTGCCGATTTCGACGGGCATTGCGCACTGATCGAAACCCTTATCGATGCGCTTGAGAAGCGGGCGCCGATATCGAGCAACGAACCCGCCGAAGCCGCTCGCGCCTGCCGCGAACTGGAAGACGTGGCACGCCTGCGCGGCCTCTGCGTCGTCGCCTCGAATCAGGGCGGCTGCACGCCGGCTTTGCAAAAGCGCCTGAAAGCACTCTGTCGGCGCATGGCTACAGACACCGATATGGAGCTGAAGCGGCTGGTCGGCAAGCTTGAGCGCAGCGTGATCCATGCAGCCCAACCGAGGCTGAGCCCGCCCGAGTGTTTTGCCCTGGTCACTCCCTTCATCGACGCGCGCCTGCAGTTGATCCGGCAGCGTCTGCAGCACAGTGGCGCACAAGCGCAGCGTGGCTTGCATCGGGCGGGCTGACGGATAGAGGTTGCGGGGCCGGTCTCCGCTCCATTGGCGGCCGGCAACGCATGGCTACGTGCAGGATCCGCTATACGCGGGTTTCCATTAGAAGCGCCTCGGCCGCAAATGGGGCCGCCCGGTGCCAGCTCATTCGCGGTCAAGACTGCAGCCACGAGCGCGCATCTAACCCCGGCGAAGAACACAACGCTAGAATGCGCGCCTTCTACCGATTACCGAGCGACCCATGGCGCGTCTTACCCTGCATTTCCCGGAAGACCAGTACTGCTTTTCCACCCAGCTCACTGTACGAATCACCGACATCAACGCCGGCAACCATCTGGCCAACGATTCGATGATCTCGATGATTTCCGAGGCGCGGGCGCGCTTCCTGTTCGCCTACGGGGTTGCCGAGACCCGTCAGGACGGTGCTGGCATCATCGTGACCGACCTTGCCACGACCTACAAAGCCGAAGCCCATGCCCGTGATGCGCTGCTGTTCGAGGTCGGCGTGATGGATTTCAACAAGTACGGCGGCGATATCATCTTCCGCATCACCCGCCCTGCCGACGACACACTGATCGCCATGGCCAAATCCGGTTTCGTCTTCTACAACTACGCCCAAAGCCGCGTCGTCGCCATGCCCGAGGCGTTCGCCGGCAAGTTTCCGCGGGTCAACCGGATCGACTAGGGGCGTCTGCCACAGATTGCAGCAACCGCTGGACATCCTCGCGATGACACAGCTCGGTGCCGGGACGCATCACCGTCGCGGCACCCGCGGCAATGCCCCGGCACACCGCATCCTGTAGCGAGCGCGCCTCGGCCAGCGCCAGCACCATGGCGCCGAGCATGCTGTCACCCGCACCCACCGCGCTAACAACCGGGACATCCGCCGACGGCAGGCGCTGCAGCTCATCGCCACAGGCGTACAGCGCGCCCTGGGCTCCCAGCGACAACACGACCACTTCGGCGCAGCCCTGAGCGATCAGGCGGCGCAGCGCTGCCTCCTGTTCGGCTTCGCTGGAGATGGGGTAGCCCACAAGGCTGGACAGCTCGTCGAGGCTCGGCTTCATCAGGTATGCACCGCCCTGCCGGGCGGCGTGGCGTAATGGCTCGCCGGACAGATCGACGACCAGCCGCGCACCGATACCGCGCGTCAATGCCAGCAGCTCGTCGTAGAAACCCAGGTCGACGCCGGGTGGAAAGCTGCCGCTCAGCACTACATAGGCCGGCGCTGGCTGCAGCGCTGCGAGGCTGTCGAGGCAACGCTGAAGTTCCTGCGCGGATAGCGTCGGACCGGGCAACACGAAACGGTACTGCAGGCCTGAGCCCAGCTCATCGACAGTGAAACTCTCGCGGGTATCGCCAGTAATGGACACCGGACGATGCACCAGACCCAGTTCGTCCAGCGAACGTTGCAGGAGATAGCCAAAGGGCCCTCCAGCCGGATAGATGGCGATCGCCCTGCCCCCGAGCGTCTTCACCACCCGCGCCACGTTGATTCCGCCGCCACCCGGGTCGTGACGCGGCAGCGAACACCGCAGCTTTTCGGTACTGATCACCCGGGCGGTGCTGACGGAAAGGTCCATCGCGGGGTTGAGGGTCAGGGTCGCAATCAGAGGCATCGCTCGCTCCTTGGCAAAAGCCGCTCAAGACTAACAGCAAGCGCGCCTGGGCTTTACGAGATGCCTTGCCCTGATTTGGCGCGCGGTTGCGCGCTATCTGTGCGCTTGTCGTCGTACGCCATCTGCTTAGCCACGCCGAACGCACAGAATTGGCGGCCTCCGCAAGCTGGCACGCTAGATGCTAGTTCCGCTTCAGGCAGGCCAACGGCGGTCTGCAATATCACGACAAAGGCGTCGCACCACTCCTGCTCCGGCAGGCGTGCTGCGGCGCCTTTTTTGTTTTCCGCCTCGACGAGGGGGCGGTCTGAGCAGCCCTAGCGGCCAACGCCGCGTCACGAACGCCCTGGAGCCGATCCAATGAGCACGAGTTTCTGGAAAGCCGGCCATGCGCCGACCCTGTTTGCCTCCTTCCTCTACTTCGACCTGAGCTTCATGGTCTGGTACGTGCTCGGCCCGCTGGGCGTGCAGATCGCCGCCGATCTCGGCCTGACCACCCAGCAACGCGCCTTTATGGTCGCCACGCCGATCCTCGCCGGTGCCGTACTACGTCTCGCGCTGGGCATCCTGGCGGATCGCACATCGCCGAAAACCGCGGGGCTGTTCGGCCAGATTGTCGTCATCGTCGCGCTGCTCGTCGCCTGGCTGCATGGCATCCACAGTTACGAGCAGGCACTGCTGCTCGGCCTGTTCCTCGGCATGGCCGGCGCATCCTTTGCCGTCGCGCTGCCGCTGGCCTCGCAGTGGTATCCGGCAGAGCACCAGGGCAAGGCGATGGGCATCGCCGGTGCCGGTAACTCCGGCACTGTGCTGGCGGCCCTGTTCGCGCCGGTGCTGGCGGCGATCTTCGGCTGGAACAATGTATTCGGCCTGGCGCTGATCCCGCTGGTCCTCACCCTGATCATCTTCGCCAGCGTGGCGAAGAATGCCCCCAACCGCCCGGCACCGAAGTCGCTGGCCGATTACATGAAGGCGCTGGGCGACCGCGACAGCTGGTGGTTCATGTTCTTCTACAGCGTCACCTTTGGCGGCTTCCTCGGCCTGGCCAGTACCCTGCCCGGCTATTTCCACGACCAGTACGCCTTCGACCCGGTCAAGGCCGGCTACTACACCGCGGCCTGCGTCTTCGCCGGCAGCCTGCTGCGGCCCCTTGGCGGCGCTCTTGCCGACCGCATCGGCGGCATCCGTGCACTGCTGGTGATGTACACCGTCGCCGCCTTCTGTATCGCCGTGGTGGGGTTCAATCTGGCCAGTTCGACTGCAGCGTTGGCGCTGTTCGTGGTCGCCATGCTCAGCTTGGGTGCCGGCAACGGTGCGGTGTTCCAATTGGTGCCGCAGCGCTTCAACAAGGAGATCGGCGTGATGACCGGACTGGTCGGCATGGCCGGCGGTATCGGCGGCTTCCTGCTCACCGCCGGTCTCGGTGCGGTCAAGCAGTCCACCGGCGATTACCAGCTCGGCCTCTGGTTGTTTGCCAGCCTCGGCGTACTGGCCTGGTTCGGCCTGTATGGCGTCAAGCGTCGCTGGCGCACTACCTGGGGCTCGGCTGCGGTAACCGCGGCGCGGGTGTGATGCCCACGCAGATTCTGCAGGGCGCGAATATTGCTCTGCTGCAGTACGCCGTCATTCGAGAACGACCATGCCCCTGCGATTGAGCTACGGCGAGGCCAGCACCGCCGGACCGCGCCCGGAAAACCAGGATGCGATACGTATCGTCACCCCGGCACCCGGGCTGGCAACCGGCAAGGGCTATCTGTTCGCGCTGGCCGATGGCGTCAGCCAATGCGCCGATGGCGGGCTGGCCGCGCGGGCGACCTTGCAGGCGCTGGCCTTCGACTACTACGCAACGCCGGAAACCTGGGCCGTCGCGCAGTCGCTCGACCGCGTGCTGGTCGCGCACAACCGTTGGCTGCAATCCAATGGCGGCAATCAGCCGCTGTTGACCACGCTCACCGCGCTGGTGCTGCGCGGTCGCCGCTTCACCCTGGCGCATGTTGGCGACTGCCGCGCCTATCGCTGGAACGGCTCGCAGCTCGAGCGGCTCAGCGAAGACCATGTCTGGGAACAGTCGGGCATGCAGCATGTGCTCAAACGCGCCATGGGGCTGGATCAGCATCTGGTGGTGGACTACCTCGACGGCGAGCTGCAGGAAGGCGAAAGCTATTTGCTGCTGAGCGATGGCGTCTGGTCGTCGGTGTCCGAGCGCGATATCGCGCATATCCTGCACGATCAACCCGACCTAGGCGCCGCGGCACGGGCGCTGGTCAACCTGGCACACCAGAGCGGCAGTCAGGACAACGCCAGTGCCTTGCTGCTGCGCGTCGAAGCCCTGCCCGAAGCGGTGCTGGCCGACGCCCTCGCCCAGCTCGATCATTGGCCGTTGCCGCCGAAGCTGCGCCCCGGCCAGCTGTTCGAGGGCTGGCAGGTGAATGCACTGCTGCACGAGTCGCGGCAGTCGCTGATCTACCGGGTGCAGGATGCTCAGGGCCAGGCCTGGCTGCTGAAGACGCTGCCACCCAGCCGGCAGGACGAGGCAGACGCAGGACCGGCGCTGCTGCAGGAAGAATGGTTCATGCGCCGGGTTGCCGGGCGCAACTTCGCCGAACTGCATCCGCTGCCAGAACGCCAACACCTCTATTACGTGCAGCGCGAGTACAGCGGGACGACCCTGGCGCAACGCTTCGAACGAGACGGCCCGCTGCCACTGACCGATTTGCTGCAGGTCGCCTCCCGGCTGATCCGCGCGGTGGGCATGCTGCATCGGCGCAACATCCTGCATCGTGACATCAAGCCGGAAAACCTGCTGCTGGGTGAGGACGGCGAGCTGCGTATCCTGGATTTCGGCCTGGCGTTCTGCCCCGGGTTGTCCCGCGACCTGCCCAACCACCTGCCCGGAACCCCGAGTTTCATTGCCCCGGAGGCATTTACGGGAGCCGAACCCAGCGCAGCGCAGGATCTCTATGCGACCGGCGTGACGCTCTATTACCTGCTGACCGGGCACTACCCCTACGGCGAGATCGAAGCCTTCCAGCGTCCGCGCTTCGGCAATCCGACACCGGCCAGCCGCTATCGCCCGGACGTCCCGAACTGGCTGGAGGAAAGTCTTGGCCGCGCGGTGGCGGTAGATCCACAGCAGCGCTTCGAAACCGCCGAACAATGGCTGCTTGAGCTGGAACAGGGCGAACAGCGCAGCGCCAGCCTTCGGCCACGCCCGCTGCTCGAACGTGAGCCGCTCAAGGTATGGCGCGGCATGGCACTGCTTTCCCTGCTGCTCAACCTGCTGCTGGTGGTGTTGCTGATAAAAGGCGCGTGACGCTCAGCGACGGGTAATCAGCCCCTGGCGCGCCACCCGGGTCAGCTCGCGCACGCACTCTTCCAGGCACTCGGCGGTCGGCGCCTGAATCACCGCCATATCGAAACTGTCGGTGGCAAAACGCGCCAGCGACTCGTCGGCCGTAGCGAACTGGATAAGCAGGGCGGGGGATTTGCGATGGCGTCGCGGCCAACCTTCGAGGTAGCGCAACAGAGATGGCTGGTGAGTACCACCCAGGAGGATTTTCGGATTGCTGGGGTGCAGGCCGCTGGTGATCGGGGCCAGGCGCAACTGGGCGTGCTTTGCGTTCATCGATTTCAACTTCCGCCTCGAGGATTCCGCTGGGCAGCGGTGGGAGGCGACACCGGAACCAGCGCTTTAGCGGTATTTCGAAGCCATCGGCTCCAGGCGCCCCGCAAGTAGCTGACTAAATCGGCGCATGGGCGAAACTTTAGAAAGCTGGCCGCAGCCTGTCAACGGCGTTTTTAGAGTCGCTTCTATGGCGATTCGCACCATCAGGGCGCAAGCCGCTGCATATCAGTGCAACGATCGACCTCGACTGCTCCATAGCTAGCGCTCAAGCCCTTGAAAACCGAGGACATTGCAAGTTGGCACAGCCTCTGCAAAGCAGAACCTCGAAGAATCATTACGACCTGACCCTCAACGTGGAGCGGCAGGTTTCCCGACTGAGCGGGACACGGACAAAGGCGTCCTCACTGGGTAACCGGTGGGACGCCTTTTTTGTTGTTGAAAAATTTCGAGCAGGCCGGACGGCAGCTGGCACGGAGAACGGGCATGAAGAAACTCAAACTGGTAATGATCGGCAACGGCATGGCCGGCGTGCGGACCCTTGAGGAACTGCTCAAGCTCACCAACGAGCTCTACGACATCACGGTGTTCGGTGCCGAGCCGCATCCCAACTACAACCGCATCCTGCTCTCCCCGGTGTTGGCCGGCGAACAGCAGTTCGAAGAGATCGTGCTCAACGACCTGAACTGGTACGCCGAGAACGATATCCACCTCAAGCTCAACCGCAAGGTGGTGAAGATCGACCGCGCCCGTCGCCGGGTCATCGCCGATGATGGCAGCGAGGCCGAGTACGACCGCCTGCTCATCGCTACCGGCTCCAACCCGTTCATCCTGCCGATTCCCGGCAAGGACCTGCAGGGCGTAATCGGCTACCGCGACATCGCCGACACCCAGGTGATGATGGAAACCGCCAAGACCCACAAACACGCGGTGGTCATCGGTGGCGGCCTGCTCGGCCTGGAAGCGGCCAACGGCCTCAAGCTGCGCGGCATGGACGTCACCGTGGTGCATATCGGTGACTGGCTGATGGAACGCCAGCTCGACAAGACCGCCGGCACCCTGCTGCAGAGCGCGCTGGAAAGCCGTGGCCTGAAGTTTCTCCTGCCCAAGCACACCGCCGAACTGCTCGACAACGGCGAAGGCCGGGTCTGCGCGGTCAAGTTCAAGGACGGCGAGGTGATCCCCGCCGACCTGGTGGTGATGGCCGCGGGCATCCGCCCCAACAGCGAACTGGCCGAACAGGCCGGTATCCCGTGCAATCGCGGCATTCTGGTCAACGACACCCTGCAGACCTACGACCCGCGCATCTACGCCGTCGGCGAATGCGCCAACCATCGCGGCACCGCCTATGGCCTGGTCGCACCGCTGTTCGAACAGGCCAAGGTCTGCGCCAACCACCTGGCCATGCTCGGCTTTTCCCGCTATCTCGGCTCGGTGACCTCGACCAAGCTAAAGGTCACCGGCATCGACCTGTTCTCGGCCGGCGATTTCATCGGCGGCGACGGCACCGAGACCATCACCCTCTCCGACCCCATCGGCGGCGTATACAAGAAACTGGTGATCAAGGACGACGTGCTGGTCGGCGCCTGCCTGTACGGCGACACCGCCGACGGCGGCTGGTACTTCCGCCAGGTACGCGAGGGCCAGAACGTGGGCCAGATACGCGACCATTTGATGTTCGGCGAAGGCGCCATCGGCGACGCTGGCCACCAAGGCCAGAGCAAGGCCATGTCCATGCCCGACGATATGGAAGTGTGCGGCTGCAATGGTGTGTGCAAGGGCACCATCGTCAAGGCGATTCAGGAACACGGGCTGTTCTCGGTGGACGAGGTGAAAAAGCACACCAAGGCCGCGAGTTCCTGCGGCTCCTGTGCCGGGCTGGTCGAACAGATTCTGATCAACACCGTGGGCGGCGCCGCCGACGTCAAGCCGAAGAGCGAGAAGGCCATCTGCGGCTGCAGCGACCTTAACCACGGCCAGGTACGCAAGGCCATTCGCGAGCACCACCTGACCAGCATTCCGGCGGCCATGGCCTTCATGGAATGGCGCACGCCGAACGGCTGCGCCACCTGCCGGCCGGCGCTGAACTACTACCTGATCTCCACCTGGCCGGGCGAAGCCAAGGACGACCCACAATCTCGCTTCATCAACGAGCGCGCCCACGCCAACATCCAGAAGGACGGCACCTACTCGGTCATCCCGCGGATGTGGGGCGGCGTTACCAATGCCGCCGAGCTGCGGCGCATCGCCGATGTGGCCGACAAGTATCAGGTACCGATGGTCAAGGTCACCGGTGGCCAGCGCATCGACCTGCTGGGCATCAGGAAGGAAGACCTGCCGGGTGTCTGGAAAGACCTGGATATGCCTTCCGGCCACGCCTACGGCAAATCCATCCGTACCGTGAAGACCTGTGTCGGCAGCGAGTTCTGCCGCTTCGGTACGCAGAACAGCACGCAGATGGGCATCGACCTGGAACACGCGCTGTTCAACATGTGGTCGCCGCACAAGGTCAAGCTGGCCGTTTCCGGCTGCCCGCGCAACTGCGCCGAATCCGGCATCAAGGACGTCGGCATCATCGGTGTGGACTCCGGCTGGGAGCTGTACATCGGCGGCAACGGCGGCATCAAGACCGAGGCCGGCGAGTTCTTTGTCAAGGTGAAGAGCGCCGAGGAGGTCATGGAATACAGCCTGGCGTTCCTCCAGCTCTACCGCGAGGAAGCCTTCTACCTCGAGCGCACCGTGCACTACATGCAGCGCGTCGGCATGGATCACATCAAGAAGGCCGTGCTGGACGACGCCGAGCGACGCAAGGCGCTGCATCAGCGGCTGTTGTTCTCGCTCTCCTTCGAGCAGGACCCGTGGCAGGAGCAACTTTCCAAGCCGCAGCTGAAGAAGGAATTCGACCGCATCGCCGTCAAGCAGCTGGAAAACGCCTGAGAACCTGATCTGGAGGGACACCGCATGAACTGGCTCGATATCTGCGCACTGGATGAGATCAACCCGCTCGGCTCGCGCATCATCGCTGGCCCCAAGGGCGACATCGCAATATTCCGCACCTCGGACGATCAGGTCTTTGCCCTCGACGACCGCTGCCCACACAAGGGCGGCCCGCTGTCGCAAGGGATTGTCTACGGCAAGCAGGTCGCCTGCCCGCTACACAACTGGCAGATCGATCTGCAAAGCGGCGAAGCACTAGCGCCCGACGTCGGCTGCGCCCACCGCCACGAGGCGCGCGTCGAGAATGGTCGCGTGCAGCTTTCGCTTAACCAGCGCAAGGAATGCGCGGCCTGAACACACCGCAGTTGACCAGCACCTTTTCCCAGGAGACGACGCCATGCGTATGACAACCGCCTCGACCTGCTGCTACTGCGGTGTCGGCTGTGGCGTGCTGATCGAGCACGACGGCGAGCGCATCCTCGACGTGGCTGGCGACTCCAGCCATCCGGCCAACTTCGGCAAGCTGTGCAGCAAGGGTTCGACCCTGCACCTCACCGGCGACCTCGACGCCCGCGCCCTCTATCCCGAGCTGCGCCTGGGTAAGGGCCTGGCCCGCGGCCGTACCGACTGGGACAGCGCCCTGGAGCATGCCGCTAACGTGTTCGCCGAGACCATCCGCGAACACGGGCCGGACAGCGTCGCCTTCTATGTCTCCGGCCAGCTGCTGACCGAGGACTACTACGCCTTCAACAAACTGGCCCGCGCCCTGGTCGGCACCAACAACCTGGATTCCAACTCGCGGCTGTGCATGTCCTCGGCAGGGGTCGGCTACAAGCGCAGCCTGGGCGCCGACGCCCCACCCTGCTCCTACGAGGACATCGAGCAGGCCGACTGCCTGCTGATCGCCGGCAGCAACATGGCCTATGCGCATCCGGTGCTGTTCCGCCGTCTGGAGGAAGCCAAGGCGAAGCGACCGGAGATGACCATCATCGTCGTCGACCCGCGGCGCACCGACACCAGCGAGCTGGCCGACCTGCACCTGCCGATCCTGCCGGGCACCGATGTCGCGCTGTTCCACGGCCTGCTGCATATCCTCATGTGGGAAGGCTGGATCGACCGCCGCTTCATCGATGCCCATACCGAAGGCTTCGATGCGCTGAAAAGCCTGGTGCGCGACTACACCCCGGCAATGGTCGCCGACCTCTGCGGCATCTCTGTAGATGATCTGCAAACCTGTGCACGGCTGATTGGAAGCGCTCCAGCTTTTCTCTCCCTGTGGTGCATGGGGCTGAATCAGTCCACCGCCGGCAGCGCCAAGAACAGTGCGCTGATCAATCTGCACCTGGCCACCGGACAGATCGGCAAGCCGGGCGCCGGGCCCTTCTCGCTGACCGGCCAACCGAACGCCATGGGCGGACGCGAAACCGGCAGCCTGTCCAACCTGCTACCCGGCCACCGCGACGCAACCAATGCCGAACACCGCGCAGAAGTGGCGCACTATTGGGGTGTCGAGCAGCTGCCCAAACAGCCTGGACTGTCCGCCGTCGAGCTATTCGAGGCCGTGCGCGCCGGCAAGATCAAGGCGCTGTGGATCGCCTGCACCAACCCTGCTCAGTCGCTGCCGGACCAGCAGAAAGTCCATGAGGCCCTGGCCGCCTGCCCCTTCGTCGTGGTGCAGGAAGCCTTCTTCACGACCGAAACCTGCCGCCACGCCGACCTTCTGCTGCCGGCCGCGAGCTGGGGCGAGAAGGAAGGCACCGTGACCAACTCCGAGCGTCGTATCAGCCACGTGCGCCGCGCCGTGCCGGCCCCAGGCGAAGCCCGTGCGGACTGGGCGATCACCTGCGATTTCGCCCGACGCCTGGAACGTCACCTGCGCCCCGGCCAGCCGAGCCTGTTCACTTTCGAGAATGCCGAAGCGCTGTTCGACGAGTACAAGCCGCTCACCGCCGCTCGCGATCTGGATTACAGCGGCCTGAGCTACGCAGTACTTGATGCGCTCGGTCCGCAGCAATGGCCGTTCCCGCCGGGCAGCGAACAGGGCACCGCGCGGCTGTATGCCGATGGCCTGTTCCCCACCGCCAATGGCCGCGCCCGTTTCATCGCCGAGCACTACCAGGCGCCGAAGGAAAAGCGCGAGGCGCGCTATCCGCTTACGCTCAATACCGGCCGGCTGCGCGACCAGTGGCACGGCATGAGCCGCACTGGCACCGCGGCGCGGCTGTTCGGCCATGTCGAAGAAGCGTTGCTCGGAATGAACGCTGATGACATGCGCCGCCGGCGTCTGCTGGACGGCCAGCTGGTGACGGTGAAAAGCCGTCGCGGCAGCCTGATCCTCCCGGTGCAGAAAGATGACAGCCTGCGTGCCGGCCAGACCTTCCTGCCGATGCACTGGGGCGATCGCTTTCTCAAGGGGCTGGGCAGCAACGTACTGACCCTGGCCAGCGTCGATCCGCTGTCGAAACAGCCGGAACTCAAGCACGCCGGCATCGAAGTCGAACAAGCCGAATTGCCCTGGCAGTTCTTCGCGCTGGTCGAGGGAGATGTGCAGCGACGCTTCGAGGCGCTGCGGCCATTGTTCGAAGCCTTCGACTACGCCAGTTTCAGCCTCGGCGGGCGTGAGCGTTCGGCATTGCTGATCCGCGCCGCGCGGGACGCGGCGCCGACAGCCGCCGAGCTCGACGCCATCGACCGCCTGCTCGGCCTCGACGAAGGCCCGGTGCTGGCATATGACGACCCGCGTCGTGCAGTCGGCAAGCGCGTACGCATCGCGGAAGGCCGTATTGTCGCGTTGCGCCTGGCCGGCGAGACCGCCGCCCGGCAGTGGCTGCGCGGCCTCTGGGAAAGCGGCAGTGCCGATGCCGAACTGCGTCGCTGGCTACTGGCGCCCCTCAGCGCGCCGCCTGGCGGCGCGGCGATCAATACCGACCGCACCCTGTGCAATTGCATGAACGTCAGCCAGAGCAAGGTCCGTGCAGGCATCGAGCGCGGTCTCGATCTGACTGGCCTCAAGCAGGAACTCGGTTGCGGCACCAGTTGTGGCTCCTGCGTGCCCGAAATCAAGCGTCTGCTGGCCAGCCAGCCGGAACGCGCACTTTCCTGATACCAACCAAGACGAGGATTTCCCCATGAGCGCAAAAGTCTGGCTGGTAGGCGCCGGCCCCGGCGACCCGGAACTGCTGACCCTCAAGGCCGTACGAGCGCTGGGCGACGCGCAGGTGGTGATGGTCGATGACCTGGTCAACCCCGCCGTGCTCGAACATTGCCCCAACGCACGCATCATCCCGGTGGGCAAGCGCGGCGGCTGCCGCTCCACGCCGCAAGCCTTCATCCACCGCCTGATGCTGCGTTACGCCCGCCAGGGCAAGTGCGTGGTACGCCTCAAGGGTGGCGATCCGTGCATCTTCGGTCGCGGTGGCGAAGAAGCCGAATGGCTGTCGGCGCGCGGCATCGAGGTCGAGCTGGTCAACGGCATCACCGCCGGCCTGGCCGGTGCCACGCAATGCGGCATCTCGCTGACCCAACGCGGCGTCGCCCGCGGCGTCACCCTGGTCACGGCGCACACGCTCGATGACAGCAGCCCGGAATGGCAGGCGCTGGCAAAAAGCGGCACCACGCTGGTGGTGTACATGGGTGTGAGCAAGCTGGAACAGGTGCAGGCCGGGCTGTTGGAGGGCGGACTTTCCGCCGGTACACCAGTGGCGATGATCGAGAGCGCCTCTCTGCCGCAGCAGCGCGAATGCCGTTCGAGCCTCGCCGGCATGTGCCGCGATGCCTTGGCCTTCAAGCTGAAGAGCCCGGCGATCCTGGTGATCGGCGAAGTGGCCGCGCAGGCTGCATTCCAGGCGGTAAGCCAGAGCGCCTGACCGTAGCTGACCGCCGTACCAAACACCCATAAAAAAACCGCGACCCCAGGGTCGCGGTTTTCGTTACTGCGTGATCATCACGCTTTCTGACGCAGCTTCTCCGGTTTGATCAGGAAGCGAGCCAGGGCCGGCAGCAGCCAGATCGCGCCGACCATGTTCCAGAGGAACATGAAGGTCAGCATCAGACCCATGTCGGCCTGGAACTTGATCGCCGAGAACACCCAGGTCACCACACCAATCGCCAGGCAGACGCCGGTGAAGATCACCGCCTTGCCGGTGGACTTCAGGGTCTGGTAGTAGGCTTCCTGCAGGGTCATGCCCTGGCGCAGGAACGACTCCAGACGGCTGTAGATGTAGATGCCGTAGTCCACACCGATACCCACGCCCAGTGCGATCACCGGCAGCGTCGCCACCTTCACCCCGATGCCCATGAAGGCCATCAGCGCGTTACCGAGGATCGATGTCAGCACCAGCGGCAGGATCACGCAGAGCGTGGCCGCCAGCGAACGGAACGTCAGCAGGCACATGATGCTCACAGCCAGGTAGACGGCGATCAGCATGGTGGTTTCCGACGCCGCGATGACCTCATTGGTGGCCGCTTCGATACCGGCGTTACCTGCCGCCAGCACGAACTCCAGACCTTCGCGGTTGTTCTCCTCGGCAAAATCCTTCGCCGCGGCGACGACGTGTTCCAGCGTCTCGGCCTTATGGTCGTTGAGGAACACCAGTACCGGTGCCAGCGAGCAGTCGCTGTTGTACATACCTTCGGCACGGGCGATGGAGTTGTTCAGCACATGCTGGTTACGCGAAAGCGTTTCCCATTTCAGGCTGCCCTCGTTCATGCCCTTGATGCCCTGGCGCGCCACCGACACCATCGACACCGCCGACTGCACGCCCTCGGTGTTCTGCATCTTCCACATCAGCTCGTCCATGGCGGCGAGCGTGTCGTAGTGCGAACAGCCTTCCGGCGCGGTCTTGACCATCACTACCAGCACGTCGGAACTGGTCGAGTAGTTGCGGATGACGAAGTCGTTGTCCAGGTTGTAGCGCGAATCCGGATGCAGCTCCGGCGCGCCCTGATCAAGGTCGCCGATCTTCAGGTTCTGGCCGTACCAGAGGCCACCCGCCAGCGCGACCACGGCGATAGTGATGGAGATCGGTGCCACCTTCGGGCTGGCGAAATTCGACAGCGCACGCCAGAACGGATGATCGCGCGAGGCTTCTTCGCGGGCCTGCTTGATCGCCCGCTGGCTGATGCCCATATAGGAAATCGCCACCGGCAGCAGGATCAGGTTGGTCAGGATGATGACCGCCACGCCCAGCGAAGCGCCGATGGCCAGCTCGCGGATCACGCCGATATCGATCAGCAGCAGGGTTACGAAACCCACCGCATCCGACAGCAACGCCACCATGCCGGGGATGAACAGCTGACGGAATGCCATGCGCGCCGCCGTCACCGGGTCTTCGGTGTAGCCGGAGGCCATGGCGATGCCGTTGATCTTCTGTACGCCGTGGGAGATACCGATGGCGAAGACCAGGAACGGTACCAGCATCGAGTACGGATCGAGCCCGAAGCCCAGGGTGTGCAACAGGCCGAGCTGCCAGGTCACGGCGATCAGCGTGGTGATCAACACCGCGATGGTGCTCTTCAGGCAACGGGTGAACCACAGCAGCAGGACGAAGGTGATGCCGATGGCGACGATGAAGAACAACGCCACACCGACCAGCCCGTCGATCAGGTCACCGACCTTCTTGGCGAAGCCGATGATGTGAATCTCCACATTCGGGTTCTGCGTCTCGTACTTGTCGCGAATCTTCTCTTCCAGCTCGTGGGAGAACTTCTGGTAGTCCAGCTTGATCTGCTTGCTGCGATCTTCCGGATCCGAGTAGGACTCCATCAGCGGCACGTCGATGATGCTGGACTTGAAGTCATTGGCGACCAGACGCCCGACCTGACCGGACTTGAGAATGTTGCTGCGAAGGTCATCGAGACTTTCCGGCGACCCGTCATAGGTCTGCGGAATGACCTCACCGCCGGCGAAGCCTTGCTCTGTCACCTCGGTCCAGCGAACGCTGGGACTCCAAAGCGACTTCATGTTGGAGCGATCGACACCTTGGATATAGAACACTTCGTCATGAATCTGCCGCAGCGTTTCCATGTAGTCCTTGGCGAAGATGTCACCATCTTTTGCTGCCACGGAGATCCGCACCGTGTTGCCGAGGTTGGCCAGATCATTCTGGTGCTCGAGCATCTTCTGGATATACGGATGCCCCAGCGGAATCATCTTCTCGAAGCTGGTCTGCGGCCGAACCTGGGCCGCCTGATAGAAGAGAAATGCGCTGATCAGCAGGCAGAGTACGACGACTGCCGGCCGGTTGTTGAAGATCAGGCGCTCGAGGAACGACGCCGGCTTCTGGTGGTGCTTGGTCATGCAGACTCTCCCGGCTTTATTGTTGTGTGGCCAGATCCGCGCCCGATGGCGAGGCGATGCGAACACCACCCTGCCCTACCAGGATCAGGTTGCCTTGGGAATCGGAGGTGACACCCGACAGCGAACGGCGGTCGGGGCGATTGAACAGCTTGAAGCTACGGCCCTGATCGTCGCTGGTGAGTACCGCACCGCCGTGACCGACCACCACGATGCGCCCATCACGCAGCAGGTTGCCGTCGGCCAGCCCGGACTCCAGTACATTGCCGTTGCCGTTGACGAGCTCGATGCCTTCCCAGCTGTCGCCGAAGTCGATGGAGCGGAACAGGTGGCCGCGCAGCCCGAAGGCAACCACTACCCCCGGTTCCGAACCGCCGACTACCCCGAAGAACGACCCCTGATACGGCGACTCGACGCGCTCCCAAGTTTCGCCCATATCGGCAGAACGGAACATTCCGCCCAGTTCGCCTACGACAAACAGGCCCGAGCCCTGAATATGGGTGATGGCGTTCAGGTGATAACCGTCCTCGTTGTCGAGGCGCTCACTGATGTCCTCCCAGCTCTGACCGCCATCGATGGTTTCGAGCAGCGCACCGTAGGCGCCAACCGCGATGCCGTGCTGGGTGTCTTCGAACCAGACGTCCAGCAAGGGGGCCTCGCGTTCGCGATCCTCATACTGAGCCGTCCAGCTCTCACCGCCGTCGGCTGTAGCCAGGATCAACGCGTCATGGCCGACCGCCCAGCCGTGCTTGTCATCGACGAAGTCGATGGCCGTCAGCAGCTGGCGCGTCGGCACCTTGGCCTGCATCCAGCTGGCGCCACCATCGTCGGAATAGAGAATGTGGCCTCGATCGCCCGCCGCAACGAGGCGTTCGCCGGCCTGGGTGATATCGAGCAGAAGATTGGATACCGCCTTGGCCGACTCGATCGAGTAGCGGGCCTGGCCATCGGTAGCAGCCTGGGCGGGCGCCGATGCTGCGAGCAGCAGGAGTGAGAAGGCGCCGCACAGCGAAAGCATGCCGGCAACCGATGAGTGAAGACGCGACGCCCTCGCCTGGGATGGAACCACGGCGCGGCCGGATAGTGTGCGCCGCTGAACGGGCTCACTCATACATACCCCCTTTATTCTTATTAGGTAAGGCCTGTAATGCAGGCTCGGCCATCCTAGCCAGCTTCCACAGACAGGCACAATTGGCCGGACGTTATGAATTGTTAACTCTCACGCAATGATTGACGCGTGATCACTCAGGCTGATTGGGCCAGTGGCCAGTATGTGCCGACCGCCCCTTTCGATCCCGCAGTGACGATCCGACGCGAGGCGCCAGAGGATGGTCACGATACGCAGGAAGGTTGTTTGCCGTGGATAGTGCCTGGAACGGGCCCTCGTAAAAGAAAGGCCGATCGCATTGCACGATCGGCCTTGTCGAGTCAGGCGAGGCTCTTGCTCACCACTTCGTAGACATCGCTGGACAGCTCTCCGGACGCAAGGATGCGCTCCAGCTCGGCCCTCATCAGCGCCTGCCGGGCGCTGTCGTACTTGCGCCAGCGGGTCAGCGGTGCCAGCAGCCGCGAGGCGATCTGCGGGTTCAGCGCGTTGAGGGTGATCACCTGGTCGGCGAGGAAGCGGTAGCCGGCGCCATCGGCGCGGTGGAAGTTGATCAGGTTCTGGTTGGCGAAGGCGCCGATCAACGCACGCACCTTGTTCGGATTCTTCAGGGTGAATGCCGGGTGCTGCATCAGCGTCTGCACCCGTTCCAGCCCGCCGGGCAACGGGTTGCCGGCCTGAACACTGAACCACTGATCCATTACCAGAGGGTTGTCCTTGAAGTGCTCGGCGAAGGCCTGCAGCGCCTTGTCGCGCTCAGCCTCGAACGGAGAGTTGACCAGCACGGCCAGTGCGGTCAAGCGCTCGGTCATGTTGTCGGCCTGCTCGAACTGTTCCAGGCAGGCTTCCACGACTTCGGCTTTTTCGCTCAGCATCAGATATGACAATGCGATGTTCTGCAGGGCGCGACGGGCGAAATGTTCGGCCGAGGCGACATAGGGCGTGCTGCGCGAGGTTTGCCGATTGGCCTGGTAGCGCTGCCACAGCGGCTCGAACAACGCGTCGGCGATGCGCTTGCGGGCGAACTCGCGTGCCGTATGGATGGCATCCACGTCCGCCACTTCGCTGATTTCGGTCAGATAGGCCTCGCCCGGCAACGAAAGCATTTCGGCAACCATGGCTGCATCGAGCGTCTCGTTTTGCAACAGGCTGCGTAGCGCCTCGACCAGGCGCTCATCCATCACCAACGCTTCCCCACGCTGATGCTGACCGATCAGCTCCTGCAGCACCTGCACCGACAGCTGCTGACCCGCTTCCCAGCGATTGAAGCCGTCGGAATCGTGCTGCATCAGGAACATCAGCTGGTCGCGGTCGTACGGATAATCCAGCTTTACCGGCGCGGAGAAGCCGCGCAGCAGCGATGGCTGCGGACGCTCGGCGACGTCGACGAAGGTAAAGGTCTGTTCGGCTTCGGTCACCGCCAGCACGCGGCTGGCTCCGACGGCGGAGGCTTCACCGTCCAGACGCAGCGGCATGTCCGAACCATCGGCGGCGAGCAGGCCCAGCGCCACCGGGATCACGAACGGCTCCTTGGTCGGCTGGCCCGGTGTCGGCGGACAGCTCTGGCGGAAGGTCAGGCGGTAGGTCTTCGCCGCCTCGTCGTATTGCTCGCTGACGGCCAGGCGCGGTGTACCGGACTGGCTGTACCAGCGCTTGAACTGGGTCAGGTCCGCACCGTTGGCGTCCTCCATCGCCTTGACGAAATCGTCGACCGTCACGGCCTGGCCGTCATGCCGCTCGAAATAGAGGTCGCTGCCCTTGCGGAAGCCCTCGTCGCCCAGCAGGGTCTGGATCATGCGCACCACTTCGGCGCCCTTCTCGTAGACGGTCAGGGTGTAGAAGTTGGAAATCTCGATGAAGGATTCCGGGCGCACCGAATGCGCCATCGGGCCGGCGTCCTCGGCGAACTGGTGGGTGCGCAGGTAGGCGACGTCCTCGATGCGCTTGACCGTCGCCGAGTTCATGTCGGCGCTGAACTGCGAATCGCGGAAGACGGTGAAGCCTTCCTTGAGCGACAGCTGGAACCAGTCGCGACAGGTCACGCGATTGCCCGACCAGTTGTGGAAGTATTCGTGGGCGACGATCGCCTCGACGCGCTGGTGCGCGGCATCGGTAGCGGTTTCGGCGCGGGCCAGCACGGCGCTGGAGTTGAAGATATTGAGGCCCTTGTTCTCCATGGCGCCCATGTTGAAGTCGTTGACCGCGACGATCATGAAGATGTCCAGGTCGTACTCGCGACCGTAGGCCTCTTCATCCCACTTCATCGACTTCTTCAGGCTGTCCATGGCGTGCTGGCACTTGTCGACGTTCTCCGGCTCGACGTAGATCCGCAGCGCCACGTCGCGCCCGCTCATGGTGGTGAAGCTGTCCTCGATGGCCCAGAGGTCACCCGCCACCAGGGCGAACAGGTAGGCCGGCTTCTTGAACGGATCTTCCCAGGTCGCCCAGTGCCGACCGTTGTCCTCGCTGCCGCTGGCAATCGGGTTGCCGTTGGAAAGCAGCACCGGATAGGCCTTTTGTTCGGCGCTCACGGTGGTGGTGAACTTGCTCATCACGTCCGGGCGGTCGAGGTAATAAGTGATCTTGCGGAAGCCCTCGGCCTCGCACTGGGTGCAGAACATGCTGCCGGACTTGTACAGCCCTTCCAGCGCGGTGTTGCTTTCCGGATGGATGACCACCGAGCTGTCGATGACGAAGCTGTCGCTGTCCGGCTGCAGGGTCAGACAGTCTTCGCTGATCTGGTAGTCGCCCAGGCCAAGCTCGCGGTCGTTCAGCGCGATGGCCTGCAGCTCAAGCTCCTGGCCGTGCAGCTCCAGCGGCGGCAGCTTGCCAGCCGGACGCTCGGGATTGCGGCGCATCACCAGCTGGGCGTGCACCAGGGTGCGGTCCTCGTACAGTTCGAAGGTCAGGTGGGTTTCATCAATCAGGTATTCGGGCGCCTGGTAATCCTTCAGATGAATGACTTTCGGTTGTTCGGTACGCATGGAAACCTCGTCGACTGAGCTTCAAGCGGTTAGCTTCAAGCAGGAATTTGGCGATGGACTGCCAGCCCCGAAACCGGGCTGCGGATGAGTTCGAGCTTAGCGTCTGTCGCGACGGACTTGTAGGGTGGAAACGGAGAAGCCTTTTCCACAGGGTTGTTCCAGGCCGCTCATCCTTGAGCCCGCCGGCCGTAAGCGGTGGATAAGCGAAGCGTTATCCACCCTACGCGGTAGCGCTGGCGGCGACCTGATAAGCGGTGAACTTGCGAATGTTGATCACGCCGGTATCGAGAATCAGGTACTGGCCCTTGATGCCCCTGAGCGTACCTTCGACTACGGGCGTCTTCTCCAGATCGAGACTGACCACCTTGGTCGGATAGGCGTCGACCGGATAGCGAATCTCCAGCACCTCGGCGTCCGCCACCGGCTGGATCGCCTGCAGCCCGTAGCGCTGTTGCAACTCGCGCAACCCATCGGCACAGGCATCGAAGATCTGCTCGCGCATTTCGATCAGGTCGATGGGTTCGGCATCGCCCTTGAGCAGCGCGCGCCAATTGGTGCGATCCGCCACCTGGCTGCGCAGCAGGTCTTCGACCATTCCGGACTGCTGGCGCGTGGCGACGCGCATGATCGGCAGCGCCTGGCTGGCGCCCTGATCGAGCCAGCGCGTCGGCAGCTGCGTGGCACGGGTGATCCCGACCTTGATGCCCGACGAGTTGGCCAGGTAGACCACGTGGTCGGTCATGCAGAAGTCCATGCCCCACTGCGGGTCGCGGCAGGTGCCGAAATCGTGGTGGCACTTTTCCGGGCTCATGATGCAGACATCGCACTGCGGCAGCTTCTTGAAGCAGGGATAGCAATAACCCTGGCTGAAGCTCTTGTTGGTCTTGCGACCGCAATGGGTGCAGTTGATGGCGCCGAGGTATTCCAGACGCAGGGTCTTGCCGATCAGCGGATTGACCGGCACCAGCTCGTCGTTCAGACGGAAGGAATACTGCGCCGGTGCGCCGAGCTGGATCGACATCTTGCTCAGCGCACCGCGTCCCAATTCGAGCATCAGTGGCGGGTTCCCGAAGCGGGAGCGAACAGGCTGGTATCGATGGCCGGCTCAGCCTTCTTGCTCTTGGAAGCACATTCCTGACCGCCCATGAAGCCGGTGCGCTGTTCTTCCGGGAGGTTCTTCATCTCCCAGGCGATAACCGCCTGCATGCAGGTTTCCTTCTGCTCGGGGGTCAGCTTGCGGCCGTCAGCCCATTTGCCGAGTTCAAGCGCCTGCTTGAGGTTCAGGTAGATTTCGGGGGTGATGTTTTCGGCGGTTTGGATAAAGGTCGACATGGCCAGCTCCGAGGGAAACGAGCGGCCATTCTACCGGGCAGCCGTGCTTTAGGGAAAAGCCTCAGCGCTGGCGCCGACGGCGCGCCAGGGTGCCGCCAATCACGCCGGTCACGCAGCCGGCGACCAACCCGCCGACATGAGCGGCATTGGCGATGGCCAACGCGCCGAAACTGAGCACCTCGATGACGCCGGTGAGGCAGATCACCAGCCACACCAGCATCAGCACCACCACGCCGGGCGGCAGTCGGTAGGCCTCGTTGGGCGCGAGCTTCTGATATAGCCAGCAGTGCCCGAGCAGCCCGTACAGCACGCCGGAAAGCCCACCAAAAATACCCGGGCCACCGAACAGGTACTGGGCGAAGTTGGACACCAAACCGAACAGCAGCGTCAGCGCCAGCAGCATCCAGGCGCGCTGAAGGGCTTCGATGCGCCGCCCCAGCTCCCAGAACCACATGCTGTTCATCGCCAGATGCAGAATGCCGAAATGCACGAAGATCGGCGTGATCAGCCTCCACCATTGTCCGGCAGCGAGTGTCTGCTCCAGCGAGGCGAAGTAGGCGTATTCACCGTCGACACGGAAGTCGACGAAGTTCAGCCAGCGGATCGTCGCGAAATTCTCACCAAGCATGGTGATAGCCGCGACAACCAGGGTGATCACCAATACCGCCGCGGTCAGCGGGCTGGCGCGCAGGGCGGCGACGAAACCGCCGCGGCGACGCGGCTGTTCGATGACGACGCTGTCATCGCCATGGGGATGCCGTGAGTACAGGTCACGAACCTGCTCGACGACCTCAACCGGCACGCGCAGCACCTGTTGATCGCCCTCCTCCGACACCCGGCACGGCACCCGCAGACGGCGCAGCAAGGCGATGAAACCGCTGAGGTCTTCCGACAGCGGCAGGCGCAGCGCTTCGCTCACCTCGACACTCATGTTCGGAACACCGCGCAGACATCGACCCAGACGAACTTCGCCGGGTCCAGCCGGACTTCCTGATCCAGTCGATAGGCCACCAGTTTGCCGTTCTTCACCGCGCTGTAGTCCAGGCAGGCCAGATTGTCGCGCAGCGGCCCCGGCTGGCCGCGACGCCAATAGTGGCCGACGAACAGCAGCGGCTCGTCCGGACCGTAGAGGAACAGGCGATTCTTCTGTTGCGCAGACAGTGGCATGCGCGCCGCATGATCCGGCAGGCCATCGGGCTGGAAGACCACGTCACCGTAGGTCTGTGGGTTCTCTTCCCAGAATTTGGTGCGGAAGAAGGTGCGCACGAAACCTTCCTCACTGGTCAGCGTCATGCCCTCGGGCAGAGGCATGTCAGTGCCGCGCAGCAGCCGATCCAGCGCCTGGCAGATGAAGGTACCCGGCAGGCCGGCTTCGCGCAGGATCGCCGGGTTGAGGCAGGCGTCCTTGAGAAACGGACGCAGCCGTGCGATCACCCAGCTGTCCCAGCAGGCATGCACCACGCGGAAGCGCTCGGATTCCAAGAACAGTGGCAACTCGTAGAACCATTCGCGGAACGCTCGCCACTCGTCCGGATACCGTTCGAACTGCTCAAACGTCTCCTGCAGCAGGCGGGCGAAGCGCGGCGTGCGGTCACGCACGAATTCCCGGCCGCTGCCCGGCGGTGCCGGCATGTACCAGCCCAGCGCATTGAACTCGTGGTTACCCATGATGCAGTAGGCTTGCCCACGATCAACCATGTCGTAGACCAGATGCAGCGCCTCGCGGATATGCGGGCCGCGGTCGATGATGTCGCCGAGGAAGATCACCTGTCGCCGCGAATGGCGCCAGACCCCGCCCTGCAGGCGGTAGCCCAGCTGATCCAGCAGCCGCGCCAGTGCACGACCGCAGCCATGCACATCACCGATAAGGTCGTAGCCGCGTTCGGGATCAAGCTGCATCAATCGCCCCCGCCGAGGCGACTGCCCCAGCCCAGCTTGGTCCGGCAAACTTCGTAGTAGTTGTGGTCCAGCGGATGGATCAGGTGCAGCTTCTGCGGCTTCTTGCGCACCGTCACGGTATCGCCCGGGGCACAGGTGAAGTGGTTCTGGCCGTCGCAGGACACTTGCGGATAGATCTGCATGTTCGGCGACACCACGATCTTCAGCTCGCTGTTGCCATCGACCACAATCGGACGGCTCGACAGCGTGTGCGGGTACATGGGCACGACGACGATGGCGTCCAATCGCGGATGCATGATCGGCCCGCCCGCCGACAGCGAATAGGCAGTGGAGCCGGTGGGGGTCGCCACAATCAGGCCGTCGGCCTTCTGGCTGCAGACGAACTGGCCGTCGATGTACAACTCGAATTCAATCATGCGCGTGGATTTGCCCGGATGCAGCACCACATCATTGAGCGCGTCGCCCTCGCCGATCGGCTCATCGAAGCGTCGCGCCTGGGCCTCCAGCAGAAAGCGATTTTCCAGGGTGTACTGGCCGTTGAGCACTTCGGCGACTTTCTCTTCCAGCTCATCCGGACGGATGTCGGTGAGAAAGCCGAGGCTGCCACGGTTGATGCCGAGTACCGGCACCCGGTGCTTGGCCATCGCCCGGGCGGCGCCCAGCAGGCTGCCGTCGCCGCCGACCACGATCACCAGGTCGCAGGATTCGCCCAGCCGCTGCCGCGACGAGGTCTGCATGCCGTGTCCCGGCAGCACCTCGGCGATGTTCTCTTCAAGAATCACATGCAGATGGCGTTCGACGAGGAATCGCTTCAGCCGGCGGATGGTATCCAGCACCTGGGAGCTACCCAGGCGGCCGATGATGCCGATATTGCGGAATTGCTCCATTGACGTTCCCTGGTGTGGCTGGGCGGATGGTTGCGGGCAGTCGCAGCGCTAGAAAATAACACGCAGCACGCAGGCGACGACGCCGATACGAATCGGCTATTCGCCTGAAATCCAGCACAGGGGTTAGAGCCCCTGCTCGCCGCGGTGTTCAGCGGCAGCGGATTATCAGCGAAACGCCGGACCATCAGCAAACCGACAGCTATGCTGCATTCATGAGCCTGTGCAGTCTTTCCGCCCTCCCCAACCGCCTCCAGCATCCGCAGGTGCGCGATCTCGCCTGGACGATCCTCTCGCCGCCGCTGCTGAACGAGGCACCGCAGTGTCAGCGTCACCCGCTGTCCGCGAGCTGCTGGAACAGCGAGCCGGAGCGACTGGCCAACTGGTTGTGGCAACAGGATGCCGAGCCATCGATTCTCGAAGCCTGGCTGTCGCTGCACCGCATTCGACGACTGGGCCTGTACTACGAGCGACTGTGGCAATACGCGCTGTCCCACGCACCCGATATCCAGCTGCTCGCCGCCAATCTGCCGATCCGGCAGAACGGCAGCACCCTCGGCGAGCTGGACCTGCTGTTCTGCGATGACCAGGGCGTGCACCACCTGGAGCTGGCCGTGAAGTTCTACCTGGGGCTCGGGCAGGGCGATGGCAGCCGGCACGCGCATTGGCTTGGTCCCGGCAGTCACGATCGACTCGATCTGAAACTCGACCATATGTGCCAGCGCCAGCTGCCGCTGTGTACCCAGCCAGCAACGCTGGCGGTGCTCGCCGAACTTACCGGCCGCCCGGTGCAAAGCAGCTTCTGGCTCAGCGGGTACCTGTTCCGCCCCTGGCCGCAGAGCTGCACGTCGCCGCTCGGCGCCAACCCGCACCACCTGCAGGGCAGATGGCTGCGCCAGGCCGACTGGCCGCGCTTCCAGTCCGAGACGCCCGACGCTGTCTGGCAACCCATCGCTCGCTCGGCCTGGCTCGCGCCAGCACGTGTTACGCCGGCCGAGCTGTGGGATGCGACCCGGTTTGCCGACTGGCAAGCCGCCAATCCGGCACAGGCGCGGGCGCAGCTGCTGGCGCGGCTCGAACCGGATGCATCGGGCGTCTGGCTGGAGCAGGAACGGCTGTTTCTGGTTGCCAATGATTGGCCCTGTAACGGCGCCGCAGCGCGTCCGTTGTCATCCACCTGACACCTTGAACAGCTAGACTGCCTGCCCGACTCGACCCTACAGATCGATAGCCGACAGACCCGCATGCCCACCGACTCGCAGCATCATTCGACATCCTCCCGACTCGACGCCTGGACCATTTTTCTGGTGTTCCTGCGCCTGGGCCTCACCTCCTTTGGCGGTCCCATCGCGCATCTCGGCTATTTCCGCGAGGAGTTCGTCCAGCGTCGCCGCTGGCTGGACGAGCGCAGCTATGCCGATCTGGTCGCGCTCTGCCAGTTTCTTCCAGGCCCGGCCAGCAGCCAGGTAGGCCTGGCGATCGGTTTGCTGCGCGGCGGTTACCGTGGCTCGCTGGCGGCCTGGGCAGGCTTCACCCTGCCATCGGCGATCGCGCTGACGCTGTTCGCGCTGGGAATCGCCACATGGGGCGACGCGCTGCCTGCTGGCGTCCTTCAGGGTCTGAAGATCGTCGCTGTGGCCGTAGTTGCCCAGGCCGTCTGGGGCATGGCACGAACGCTGTGCACCGACGCGCCGCGAATCGCCATTGCGCTGGCGGCGGCGAGCACCGTGCTGCTGCTCCCGTTCATCTGGAGTCAGGTTGCGGTCATCGCCACGGCGGGTCTGATCGGGGTGGTTTTCTTTCGCCCTGCCACCACGGAAGCACATGTCGCATTGCCCGTTGCGGTGAAGCGTCGGGCCGCGCTCACAGCACTGGCGCTGTTCTTTGCGCTGCTCATGCTGTTGCCGCTACTCGCCAGCGGCACGGACAACCCGTTGCTGGCGTTGCTCGATGCGTTCTACCGCGCTGGCGCGCTGGTGTTCGGTGGCGGCCACGTGGTGCTGCCGCTGCTGCAGGCCGAAGTGGTGCAGCCAGGCTGGGTAGACCGCGATACGTTCCTCGCTGGCTACGGCGCGGCCCAGGCGGTACCCGGCCCGCTGTTCACCTTTGCCGCGTTTCTCGGCGCCTCGATGAATGAGTCGCCCAGCGGCTTGCTGGGAGCGGCGGTGTGCCTGGTTGCGGTATTCGTGCCGTCGTTTCTGCTGGTCATCGGCGTGCTGCCGTTCTGGGAGCGCCTGCGCAGCAACCGGCGCACGCAGGCAGCCCTGGCGGCGGTCAACGCGGCAGTGGTCGGGTTGCTGCTGGCTGCGCTGTACGATCCGGTATGGACCAGCGGCATCAAGGCCCCAGAGCATTTCGTCCTTGCCCTGCTCGCCCTCGCCGCACTGATGTACTGGAAACTGCCGCCCTGGCTGGTGGTGATCGGTGGCGCTGTGGGTGGTGGCCTGATCGGCCTGACGGGCTAAACGACTCGAAATCGCGCCGATCAGCTTTCCATTGCCAGCAACACGGCGCTTGCCACCAGAAAAACGCTGAACAGCAGTCGCAGCAGACGTTCCGGCAAGGCATGCGCCAACCGCACGCCCAAACTGATGCTGAGCAACCCGCCTACCGCCAGCGGCAGGCCCAGCGACCAGTTGACCTGATGATGCAGCGCATAGGTCACCAGAGTGACGCCGGTGCTCGGCGCGGCCAGTGCCAGCGACAGGCCCTGAGCGACCACCTGCGAGGTGCCGAATACGCTGGTCAGAATCGGCGTGGCGATAACCGCTCCACCGACACCGAACAAACCTCCCATTGCGCCGGCACCCGCACCGAGCAGGCCCAGCCATGGCCAGGGATGACGCAGCTGTCCGTCGCCGGCGGCCGGGCGCAGAAACACCCGTAGCAAGGTGTAGGCAGCCAGGGCCAGCAGGAAGCCGACGAACGCCATGCGCATGCGCCCGGCATCCAGCGACACGGCAACGGCCGCACCGGCGATGGCGAACATGAAACTGGCACTGCCCAGCGCGAGGGCATGCCGCCAGTCGATGCGATTGCGCTGGTGATAGCGCCAGATGGCAAGCAGCACGTTGGGCACGACCATCACCAGCGCGGTGCCTTGCGCCAGTTGCTGGTCCAGGCCGAACAGCACACCCAGCACGGGAATCGCAATCAGCCCGCCGCCGATACCGAACAAGCCGCCCAGCGTGCCTAACGCCAATCCGAGCAGTACGTTCAATCCGATATCCAGCAGCATTCCGACGCTCCAATTCACAGGGGCGCTCATCGTACGCCGCCGCCGCTGGCGCCGGTACGCATAGCCACGCACAATGGCTTTGCCCAGATCGCACAAGCAAGGAATTCGAATGCTGCCCGACGCCCTTTCCGCCCAGCTCAGCCTGTTCATCGATGTGCTCGACGCTGGCAGCTTCTCCGCCGCCGCGCGCCGCCACGGCCTGACACCGTCGGCGGTGGCGCGGCGCATCGATGCACTGGAACAGGCACTGGGCTGCCAGCTGTTCAACCGCAGCACCCACGCGGTTCGTCCGATGCCCGCCGCATTGGCATTCGCCGAGCGCGCCCGGCGCATCGTGCAGGAACTGCACCTGGCGCGCGCCGAAGCGACGTCGCTGGACAGCGCACCGGAAGGCCGCATCCGGATCGACGCACCGGCCCCCTTCGGTCGCCGTCACCTGGCGCCGGCCCTGGCCGAATTTCTCCAGGCCTATCCGGGAGTCGATATCCAGCTGCGTCTGATCGACAGCTTCGTCGACCTGCACGGCGAGCACCTGGGTGAGGTCGATCTGGTGTTGCGCATCGGCCCGCTGGCCGACACCCGTCTGGTCGCCACACCGCTGGCGCCGATGGTGCGAGTAGTCTGCGCCAGCCCCGCCTATCTGGAACGCCGCGGCGTGCCACTACAACCGGAGGAATTGCCCGACCATGATGGATTGGACTGGGACGCGCTGGCGCCGCCCCATGCGTGGCGCTTCGAGCGCGGCGGGCGACCGCAACTGCTGCGTCCGGGTCGCCTGCGCATGGTGGCGAACAATGCCGAGGCGCTGCTGGCCGGTGCGCTAGCCGGGCTCGGTATCGCCCACCTGCCAACCTGGCTGATCAGCGACCAGCTGCTGCGTGGCGAACTGCTGCCGCTGTTCTGCGAAGGGGGATTGCCGCAACCGGAAGCCAGCGGCATCTACGCGCTGCGATTGCGACGCGAGGCCGACTCGCGGAGCCGTCTGTTGCTGGAGTTTCTGAAAAACCGCTTCGGCCCGGTCCCTCCCTGGGACCAGGCACTTCAGAGCGGCTTCAAGCGGGAGTGAGGATAGAACGGTCAGGCACCCTGACCTTCGATCTCCTGGGTGACGCCCCAGCCATCAAGCACCCCACCGAGGGGTTCGACCAGGTATTCAAGATCCTGCTCGAAATCGCCGATGCCATCGAACGTCGCATACATCACCTTGCTTACCTGCAGATTCCAGCTTCCGTCCTCACGCGGAAACACCTGGGTATTGATGGTTTCGCCGCGAAAGTTCTGCGCGGCCCTCTGAGCGCGGTCCTGTTCGGAAAATACCGCATAGAACTCGATTGGATGGACTCGGGCGAAATCGAAACCGCCCTCCTTCATCCGGCGCAGAACGGTGCTGCTGACATCCTCGTGGAAGGTGGTGCTCATAAATCAACCTCCTCTCATACCTGGATGAAGTTGCCACGAGCTCAGCGGGAGATCGGCTCCGTCGTCAAGACATCGGGCAAACGGGAGTCGCAACAGCTAGTCGAAATGACGCGGTGGACGCAGTCCACGCTGACAAGCTAGCAGGCCGCGGTGCCAACTGCGAGGGCTTAATTAACCCCCGGCCCAAGCGCGCGGCCTCGCTCCAGTAGAACCCGGAAAAGTCCCGGCAGTTCAACCCGGACGCTGGATTCAAAAACGTGCCCGCACCGTTGCCGGGCGGGCCGTGGATCAAGCACAGCGCGTGTTACTGCGTCGCTATCACGATCTGGAATCAGTCGTTGCTAGGCTTGGCGATCGCATGCAACACGTATTGCGGCAGAGCAAAAGCGCCAATGTGCACATGCGGGTTGTAATACCGCGTAACGATGCCGCTGCCGGCGAAGCGCTGCATCAGAGCTTCCAGCGGCAGCTTGCGGCTCTCGGCACTGCACGCGCCCCAGGCAAAGGACATGGCACCGCCGATGTAAGTCGGCACGGCCGCCTGGTAGAAATGCCAGTCGGCGAACAGGCCCTGCATGCGTTTGGCAGTGGTCTGCAGTTCGCCCAGTTGCATGAACGGCGTACCGTTCTGCGCAACGAGAATGCCGCCTTCGTTCAGGCAGCGGCGACAGGCCTGGTAGAAGTTCTCCGAGAACAACACTTCACCCGGGCCAATGGGATCGGTGGAGTCTGAAATGATGACGTCGAACCTCTCTTCGGTGGTTGCCACGAAGTGCATGCCGTCATCGATCACCAGATTCAGCCGCGGGTCGTCAAAGGTGCCGGCGGAATGATTCGGCAGGAACTCCCTGCACATCTCCACTACGGCGCCGTCGATCTCGACCATGGTGATGCTTTCGATATCGCGATGACGTGCCACTTCACGGAGGATGCCACCGTCGCCGCCACCGATGATCAGCACCCGGCGCGCCAGGCCATGAGCCAGGATCGGCACGTGGGCGAGCATCTCGTGGTAGATGAACTCGTCGGCTTCGCTGGTCTGGATCACGCCGTCCAGGGCCATCACCCGGCCCATGCGCGGGTTCTCGAAGATCACCAGATGCTGATGCTCGGTGCGCATCTCGTGCAGCAGCTTGTCGACCTGGAACCGCTGCCCGTATCCCTCGTAGAGAGTTTCCTGAAAGTCGCTCATGGGGTATCTCCCTTGACCGGCGACGAAGCAGCGCTACGCCGCATGATGGCAATCTGGCTTGACGGGCGATGCAGCCTGCCCACCGAAAAGAGGCGCATTCTACGTTGGCCAAGATGACAGCGGAAACCGCTGGCAGCAAAAGCACACTTCGGAACGACAAAGCCATTGGCAGCCCCTAAAGTCTGGTCATGAGCGAAATCATCCAATTGCCCTACCTCGAACCCTGGGACTGGCAGCAGTTCCACCGCCATTTCGCCCTGCGCCTGTTGCCCGGCGTGGAGCGGCTGGACGTTGACGGCTACGCGCGTACGCTGCGACTCGGCGAAGCCTGCGGCTGGCTCCGCGTGCGCGCGCAGGCCGACCGCTCGGCGCTCGAACTGACTTTCAGCGACTCCCTGCAACAGGCTACCCAGCCACTCGTCGGGCAGGTTCGCAGGATGTTCGATCTGGATGCCGACCCGCAGGCCATCGCCACACATTTCGCTAGCGATCCCGCGCTCGGCCCGTTTATCGCCGCGAACCCCGGCCTGCGCCTGCCAGCCGCCTCTGACCCGTTCGAACAGGCGGTGCGGGCAGTGGTCGGCCAGCAGGTCACGGTCAAGGCGGCGGTGACCATTACGCGACGTCTGGTGGAACGCCTTGGCGAGCGGCTGCAGGACGCGCTAACGGGGCTGGAGATGCTCTTCCCTACCGCACAAGCGATAGCCGATGACCCGCTGGACAATATCGGCATGCCATCCAAGCGAGCCCAGGCGCTACGCCGGCTCGCTGCCGCGGTGGCCGAAGGGGCGCTGCAGCTGCATGTGGAAGATGGTGCCGATGCGCTGGTACAACGACTCTGCGAATTGCCGGGGATCGGGCCGTGGACCGCCGAATACATCGCGCTACGGGGCTTCGGCGTCGCGGACGCCTTTCCCGCAGCCGATCTCGGATTGCTGAAAGCGCCAATGTGGGGCGCGGATGGCATCAGCGCCAAGGCGTTGGCTCGACGCGCCGAAGCCTGGCGTCCGTGGCGGGCCTATGCGGCCATTCATATCTGGGACAACTATTCCAAAGCGGCCAAAGGCGGCTAAGGCAGCGCGATACGCGCCAGCAGTCTGGGCGGACTGGTCAGCGGGCGCTCCAGGATCAGTCCTTCGCCCGACTGCGGGAAGATGCCCGTCAGTGCAGTGATGTTGACCTGGTGAGTGACTAGCACCGCTACCTCGCCGGCCGGAAGCTGCTCGACGGCCTCGCGCAAGGCTTCGGTATGCCAGTGCTCGTTTGCGGGCGACGTGAAAAACGAATCCAGCGCAGGCAGTGGTTCCACCCGGCCGAGCGCCATCTGCTCCGCGGTCTCCAGCGCACGGCACCAGCGACTGCTGAACAAGCGCACTTCATGCAGACCCGCTTCGCGCAGCCGCGCGCCCCAGCGCCGGGCCTCATCCCGGCCGCGCTGATTCAGATTTCGCTGGGTTTTGCAGTCTTCGAGAACGAAGCCTTCGGGATCGCCGAGACCTGGCGCGCTGGCGTGACGCATGACAAGAATCGCCCGGCCCTCGCGCAGTGCCTGCCATGCCGTCGCGTCGTCAGCCCGAAGCGGCTCGGCAGCAAGCGCCAGCAGACTGATCAGCAGACCGCTGCGCCACATGTGTCACAACCGCGCCTTGCCGAACGGTCCGGCTGCTACCGCCCACATGATCAGACCGACCACGGGCAGCAGCAGGATCACACATGACCAGACAACCTTGCGCCCGACCTCGATGCGGCTGCGCCACACATAAGCGATGGCGAGGACGTCGAGCACGAGGACCACGATGGCCAGCGGACCGCTGAGGCTTTCCATCAACGGCTACCGATACGGCCCACGCGCGTCGGGGCGATTACCACGCGGCCCCATGATTCCCCAGATGATCAGGCCGAGCACTGGCAGCAGAACGATCAGAAGCACCCAGAGCACCTTCTTGCCCCCGGTGCTATCGCTGCGAACGATGCTGATGATCGCCCAGATATCCAGTATCAGGATGAGCAGGCCGAAAATACCGCCGAAGGCATCTCCCATGGGTTCGCTCCTGTTTGGGTGAGTACCTAATCTACGATGCCAGCGCGGCGGCAGGGTTCAGTAATCGCCCGGTGGCTCAGTAGCGCCGCGGGTCGATCTGCGCAAAGCTGGCGACGGTCTCGTGCTCACCGAGGATGCCGCCATCGCGGCCCAGGCCGCAGACGCACATGCCGGCCTGCTGCGCGGCATCGAGTTCCTCGAGCACGTCAGAGAGGAACAGCACCTCGACGGCCGGCACGCCAATGGCTTCGGCGATGCGCTGGTAGGAGGCCGCCTCGCGCTTGTGCCCGCTTGTGGTATCGAAATGACCGGAGAACAGCGGCGTCAGGTCGCCGGCTTCGGAACAGCCGAAAATCAGCTGCTGTGCCTGGATCGAGCCTGAGGAATACACGTACAGCGCGTACCCCTGCCCCTTCCACTCGCGGAGCGCAGCCACTGCGTCAGGATAGACGTGCCCCTTGAGCTGACCGGCCCGGTAGCCCTGGGCCCAGACCATGCCTTGCAGCGCCTTGAGCGAGGTCGCCTTGCGATCGCTGGCGATCCAGCCGAGCAGTATCTCGATGACGCGCTCGATATCCGCATCGGCCTCACCGCTTTCGCCGCGCACCGCATCGAGCTGCGCAGCGACCGCAGGTTCGCCGGCGTGGCTGCGGATATACGCCGGCAAATGCTCGCGCGCATAGGGAAACAGCACATCGAAGACGAAGCTGACGGCGCTGGTGGTGCCTTCGATATCGGTGAGGATCGCCTTGATCGGCATCTCAGTCGTCCAGCCGAGGGAACTGATCGGCGATGCGTTCGCCGGTGAATTCCGCGACCCAGCCTTCCGGGTTGTTGAACAGGCGGATAGCGACGAAGTGTGGCTCTTCACCCATGTCGAACCAGTGACGCGTGCCGGCGGGCACAGAGATCAGGTCGCTCTTTTCGCACAGCACGGCGTAGACCATGTCATCGATATGCAGGGTAAACAGCCCGCGCCCGGCAACGAAGAAGCGCACTTCGTCCTCGGCATGGCGATGATCGTCAAGGAACTTCGCGCGCAGTTCGTCCTTTTGCGGGTGATCGCGGGTCAGGCTGATCACATCCACCGTGACGTAGCCACGCTCGGTCATCAGCTTGTCGATCTGCGGCCGGTAGGCAGCGATCACCTCTTCCTGGCTGGCTCCGGCGGCGATTGGTGCGTTGGCCTCCCAGCGCTCCAGCTGCACACCGACCTTGGCCAGCGTCGGGGCGATGTCTTCGAGGTGGGTCAGCACCTTGAGCGGCTGATCGGGTCGGGTCTCGTGATAGACGCTGAGGACACTCATGTTCGGCTCTCCGAAAAGGTCGTCTGACCGGTCGCTACCGGGCAGGCAGGAATTTATCTGGGCTGCAGGGCACGCATCTTCAGTTCGCATTCGAACAGAAATTCGAATGCCTCGATCTGTCGCAGCGCATCGCTCATCGTCTCGCCCCAGGTGTACAAGCCGTGGCCGCGAATCAGGTAGCCGACGCAATCGGGATGCTCGTCAAGCCACGGCTGCACCCTGGTGGCCAAGGCGGCGATGTCCTGGTCGTTGTCGAAGATCGGCACCAGCACCTGCGATTCATGGCTCGAGATGCCGCTGAAGGCCTTTTGCAACTCGTAATCGGCGAACACCAGCGAATCGGCCAGGGCGACGCGGGACAGCACCGTGGCATTGACCGAATGGGTATGCAGCACCGCGCCGATCTCCGGCTGCCAGCGATACAGCTGGGTATGCAGCAGTGTCTCCGCCGAAGGCCTCTTGCCCTCTTCCAGGCTGTTGCCGTGCATGTCCACGGCCAGCAGGTCATCGGCAGTCAGCTCGCCCTTGTGCCTCCCGGAAACGGTCAGCAGCAGCTCGGCGCTGGACAGGCGCGCCGAGTAGTTGCTGCTGGTCGCCGGCGACCATCCACGACCATACAAGAAGCGTCCGGCGTCGATGATCGCCTGGCTCAGGTGCTGGCGGGTGGCAGTCATGCGCGGTCCTCCTGCAAACGGCAGGCAATGATAGCGGCTGCGGCCAGCGCCGCCAGACTGGCGATGGCGAACGACCAGCCCGGTCCCAGACCGGACCAGGCGTAGCCCGCGTAGAGCGCACCCAGCGCTCCACCGATGCCGGACAGGCTGGCATACAGCGCCTGGCCCTGGCCCTGCTGGCGATGGCCGAAACTACGCTGGACGAAGTGAATGGCGGCGGCGTGGAAACTGCCGAAGGTCGCCGCGTGCATCAGCTGCGCGACCAGCAGCACGGCCAGATGCTCGGCGAACTGCCCGAGCAACACCCAGCGCAGGGCGGCGATCAGGAAGCTGGCCAGCAGCACCTGACGTAGCGAGAAACGCTCGAGCAGGCGCGCCATTACCAGGAACAGCAGGATTTCCGCGACCACGCCCAGCGCCCACATCAGTCCGATAAAGCTGCGGCTGTAGCCCAGTGCTTCCAAGTGAATACTGAAGAAGGTGTAGTACGGACCATGGGCCAGCTGCATCAACGCCACGCAGCCGTAGAAGGCCAGTACGCCAGGCCGCCGCAGCTGGGCGAGGAACCCGCCCTGCCCGGCCGCCTCGCTACGTTGCCGCGGATGCGCGTTGGGCACCCAGGCGCTGCTCAGCACGATGCCGACCATCACGAAAGCCACCGCGGTCGGGTAAAGATCGAGGCTCAGCCGCTGGAACAGCAGCCCGAGCCCTACCACCGCGAAGATGAAACCGATGCTGCCCCACAGCCTGACCTGGCTGTAGCGCTCAGTCTGCTCGTGCAGATGCGCCAGGGTGATGACTTCGAACTGCGGCAGCACCGCGTGCCAGAAGAACGCATGCAACGCCATCACCAGCGCCAGCCAGGCAAAGCTCTTGTCGAAGAAGATCAGCCCGAAGGACAGCAAGGTGCACAGCGCGCCGAGACGGACGATTTCCAGCCGCCGACCGGTTGCATCACCCAGCCAGCCCCAGAGATTCGGCGCCACGCAACGCATCAGCATGGGAATGGCGATCAGCTCGCCGATCCGCTCCGGCGAGAAACCCAGATGATCGAAGTACAGGCCGAGAAACGGCGCCGTGGAGCCGAGCAGGCCAAAGTAGAAAAAGTAGAAACCGGACAGACGCCAGTACGGCAGAGCAGCGGCCATAGGCTACAAGCTACCGACTGCGGACAACGGCCGCCTTATGCTGCCGCCGTCGGTCTGCCGTCTACGGCCCGGATTCACAGTTGCGGCAGCACCGGGGTGAGCACTTGCACATCGGCGTTCTGCCCACGGTGGCGCAGCAGGTGATCGAGCAGAACGATTGCCATCATGGCCTCGGCGATCGGCGTGGCACGAATGCCGACGCAGGGGTCATGACGACCCTTGGTGATGACCTCGACCGGCGCGCCATTCACATCGATCGACTGCCCTGGCGTGGTGATGCTGGACGTGGCCTTGAGCGCCAGGTGGGCGACGATCGGCTGTCCCGAGGAGATGCCACCGAGAATGCCGCCGGCATTGTTGGAGAGGAATCCCTGGGGCGTCAGCTCGTCACGGTGCTCGGTGCCACGCTGGGCTACCGAAGCGAAGCCGGCACCGATTTCCACGCCCTTGACCGCATTGATGCTCATCAGCGCATGGGCCAGCTCGGCGTCGAGGCGGTCGAAGATCGGCTCGCCAAGGCCCGGCGGTACGCCATCGGCGACCACGGTGATCTTCGCGCCCACCGAATCCTGATCGCGACGCAGCTGGTCCATATAGGCCTCCAGCTCCGGCACCTTGTCCGGGTCCGGACTGAAGAAGGCATTCTGCTCGACACTGTCCCAGGTCTTGAACGGGATCTCGATCGGACCGAGCTGGCTCATGTAACCGCGCACCTGGATGCCCAGGGTCGCCAGATACTTCTTGGCGATGGCACCGGCCGCCACGCGCATGGCGGTCTCGCGCGCGGAGCTGCGGCCACCGCCGCGGTAGTCGCGCAGGCCGTACTTGTGGTGATAGGTGTAGTCGGCGTGGGCCGGACGGAACTGGTCCTTGATCGCCGAGTAGTCCTTGGACTTCTGGTCGGTGTTGCGGATCAACAGGCCGATGGGGCAACCGGTTGTCCTGCCTTCGAAGACGCCGGAGAGGATTTCCACCTCGTCGGCTTCCTGGCGCTGAGTGGTATGCCGGCTGGTGCCCGGCTTGCGGCGGTCGAGATCGCGCTGCAGATCGTCCAGCGACAGCTCCAGCCCGGGCGGGCAACCGTCGACGATGGCCACCAGCGCAGGACCATGGCTTTCGCCGGCAGTGGTGACGGTGAACAGCTTGCCGTAGGTATTGCCGGACATGCAGGACGCTCCGCGATCGACCGAAAAACAGGGGCCGGAAGTATACCTGAGGCCGCTACGGTGTCATCGCTCCTGTTGCCGGCGCATACTGACCTTTGCGTCGATTGCCGCGTCCAACCTGCTCAGTGACCAACGAAATCCTTCCATGCGTGCCCTGCTGATACTGCTGCTACTGACCATGCCCCCTTCTTTCCTGCAGGCGCAGACCCTGCTCAATCAGACCCTGAACCTGGATACCGGCAGCGGCGTGCTGCAGGGCAGCCTGTTGCTGCCGAAAAGCGACCAACCGGTACCGGTAGCGCTGCTGATCGCAGGTTCCGGCCCGACCGATCGCAACGGCAACAACCCGGCCGGACGCAACGACAGCCTCAAGCGCCTGGCCCAGGGCCTCGCCAAGCTGGGCGTGGCCAGCCTGCGCTACGACAAGCGCGGCGTCGGCGCCAGCCTGGCGGCCGCACCGGACGAGCGCGAGCTGAGCGTCGAGGGCTATGTCAGCGATGCGCTGGCCTGGAGCGCGAAGCTCAAGGGCGATCCCCGTTTCAGCCAACTGATCCTGATCGGCCACAGCGAAGGCGCGCTGATCGCCAGTCTCGCCGCGCCAAAGTCGGGCGCCGCGGCGCTGATCAGCATCGCCGGCAGCGGCCGACCGATCGACGAGGTGCTGCGCGAGCAACTGCAGGGTCGCCTGCCGCCGGCACTGCTCGCCACCAGTTATTTTCTGATCGACGAGCTCAAGGCCGGCCGAACCCACGCCGAAGTGCCGGAGCCCCTGCAGGTGCTGTTCCGCCCCAGCGTGCAGCCGTACCTGATTTCGCTGTTCGCCTACGACCCGGCGGAGGCCTTCGCGGCCGTCGAGACACCTGCGCTGATCGTGCAGGGCCGCCACGACATCCAGGTCGGTATCGAGGACGCCGGAGCCCTGCAGCGCGCAAAACCCGACGCCAAGCTGGCGCTGATCGATGGCATGAACCATGTGCTGCGCATCGTCCCGGCGAATGCGCAACAGTTGGCCTCCTACGATGATCCCGACCTGCCGCTCGCCTGGGGCCTGCAGGAACGTATCCGACACTTCCTGCAGGCCAATGGCATCCTGCCAGCCTCCAGTTAGGCGCCGCGCTGCCGATAGCCCGCATGACGAGGGCCCGATCGGCTCCTGAACGAGCCGCCGCGCAGGCCCAGGAACGCGCAGATGACCGACAGCGAAACCACCCAGAGCACTGAAAAAGACCAGCCGGCAGCACCTAAGCATCCGTGGACGGAGCTCAAGCCCGACCGTTTCCGCCTCCTGCGCCTGGCACCACTGCCCACCGAGCGCGACGGCGGCGCGCGCCCGCTGCGATTCGTCGAACTTGCGCAACTGGAACGGCATACGCCGGAGCAGAGCCTGCTGCGGATGTTCATCAACATCCCCGGCCAGGTGCGCTCGCGCAAGAACAACGTGCTGGAGGTGTGGGCCGATCACCGCAGCAAGGAACTGCGCTTCGGGCCGGATAGCGGATTACAACTGGACCCGGCCAATCGAGGCCTCGGCCGCTTTCTGCTGGCCCAGGGCGCGGCATGGGCGCAGAAGCGCTGGAGCCACTATCTGGTCGAGGGCGGCGCGTTGCCGAAGGATGTGGCGAGCGAAGACCAGCGCCTGCGTCGCGATCACTGCCTGCGCACCCAGGGCTTCGATATCGACTACCCCCAGGCGACGCCGCTCAAGCCAACCTACGGCGCACCGCGGGTCAGCGCCCTGCGAGCGGACTGGAACAGCGAGAAGGTGCAGGTAGTGGAGCTGCAGGAGGCGGCGGCGATGCTGGAACAGGCCGACCGCAACCTGCAGGCACAGGAGAACCAGATTCGTGAGCTGCAGGAGCGAATCGCCCGCTTCCGCCGAGAGGACGGTGCGCTGCGATTCACCATTGTTTGCCTGATTGCGCTGGCGCTGTTCCAGGCCTGCCTGCTGATCTGGATGGCGACGCGCTAATCCGCGACTTTTACCACCAATGCTCCACCTGCACGCCGAAGTTCGAACCATGGCGGGCATTGCCGAATGCGCCGGTGTCTGACAGCGCCGAGCCTTCGGCCATCAGGTTGGCCGCACGCTGCGCCGCCTCGTTCCAGCTGGCATAGGTGTAGTACAGCCGGAACTCCGGCCGCGCCCAGAAGCCAGGGCCGGCGGGTGACCAGGTCGGCGCGATGGTGAACTTCGTCAGTTTGCGCGTGCCGTCGGTGGCGTCGATCTGGTCGTGGCCGACCTCGGCGACGAGCTTGAACTGCTCGCTGAACGCATAGACCGGGCGAGCCCCCACCGACCACCAGTCCTGATCGCCACCGTCGGCGCGCTTGTCCTTCTGATAGACCACCTGAGCCTGGCCGCCGAAGCGCGGGGTCACCTGCCAGTCGAAGTACTCCACCACCCGCCAGCTCTTGGCGCTGTCGTCCAGGGTCACGTCGCCGGTATAGCCGAGGCCGGTGCCCGGCCCTTCACCGTACTGCAGTGCCAGTGTGTTCTTGCCGCCTAAAAAGTCCGACTGCACGTGCTGCACCGTCACCGCCCAACCACTGTTGGCGTCGTCGCGACTGGGCTTGTCGAGGTAGCTCAGGCCGAATTCCAGCTCGCCGCCCGGGTTGCTGTCGAAGCCGCCGACGTTGAAATCGTGGCGAGTGACGTACTCTTCCTGAAACACGCTGTCCTTGCGCGAGAAGGCATAGCTGTACTTCAGCCCGCCGATCTCCATGTCCTCGACGCCGGCGCCGGTAGCGCTCTGGTTCCAGTAGTAGAAGTCGGAGATATGGATGTCGTTACGCTTGTAGAAGCGGCGGCCCGCCCACAGCGAGCCGTTGTTCAGCGCCGGCACCTTGCTCCACTCGGCGTAGGCCTGGACCATCCGCGCCCAGCCGTGGTCGCCGGTGAATTCCGGGGTGTGGTTGTACTGGTTGTACAGCGCCGCCATGCCTTCCAGGCTCAGTACCGAGCCATCGGCGAAGGTGTAGAGGTCCTGGCGCAGGTCCAGCTCGGCGTACTGCTCGCACTCGTTACCGAGGCGGTACTTGCTCGGCGCGCCGGGCAACTGGAAGCACGATTGCGAATCGCTGTTGACCGATTCACCCACGCCGCTACGCATGTAGCCGGTGAATTCCAGGGCATGGCCGCTCAACGGCAGGGCCATCCCGACAACGGCAGTCGCAACGCCCAGGGCTGTTAGTGTTTTTTTCATATCCACTCCGCTTTTGTTGTTATTGATCGCTGGATCGAGCCGAGACGGCTCTGTTCATTCCTGTAACCGTCCACTTTCATCGACCGCCTGCTGGCAAGGCAGGCGGCAGTTCACTGCGCTGTGCCCGCTCCGTTGGAAACCAGCCGGGGGACCTTGCTCTCGCGCACCGGCTCCGGCTGCACAACACCAAGCCGCTCGCCGGTCTGCGCATCGAAGAGCAGCGCCTTGCGCGGGTCAAACTGCAGATTGAGCGTCTCCCCCACTCGCGGAGCCTGGTCCGGCATCAACCGGCAACAGGCCTTGACCTGATTCAGCGTGAACACCACCAGGGTGTCTGGCCCGGTGGGTTCGACCACTTCGATGTCGACCGCCAGCGAAAAATCAGCTGTTCCGACTCCGGCGAGGCCGATCTGTTCAGGGCGAATGCCGAGGATGAGTTCGCGATCACGCAACCCGTCGTCGCTGGTAATCGGCAACGGCAATTCACAGCTGCCCTGCTCGCTGTTGAGCACACCCACCCAGCGTCCGTCGCGCTGGCGGATGCGCAACGGTACGAAGTTCATCGGCGGCGAGCCGATGAAGCTGGCAACGAACAGATTGGCCGGGTTGTTGTAGATCTCGTGGGGCGTGCCGAACTGCTGGATCACGCCGTCCTTCATCACCGCGACCTTGTCGCCGAGGGTCATCGCCTCGATCTGGTCATGGGTGACGTATACCGTGGTGGTCTTCAGCCGCTGGTGCATCAGCTTGATCTCGGTGCGCATCTCCACCCGCAGCTTGGCATCGAGGTTCGACAGCGGTTCGTCGAACAGGTAGATCTTCGGCCGCCGCGCCAGCGCCCGGCCCATGGCCACGCGCTGCTGCTGGCCACCCGACAGCTGCGACGGCTTGCGCTCGAGCAGCGGTTCGATCTGCAGCAGCTTGGCGACCCGCGCCACTTCCTCCTCGATCTTCGCCGCCGGCACCTTGCGCATCTTCAGGCCGAAGGCGATGTTGTCGCGCACCGTCATGGTCGGATACAGCGCGTAGGACTGAAACACCATGGCGATGTCGCGATCCTTCGGGCTGGCCTGGCTGATGTCCTCGCCGTCGACGAGAATCTCACCGCCGGTGATGTTCTCTAGCCCGGCGATGCAGTTCATCAGCGTGGATTTACCGCAGCCCGAAGGCCCGACGAGGATCAGGAATTCACCGGCGTCGATCTTCAGCGCGATGTCCTTCAGCGTTGCGATCTGGCTGTTGCCATAACTTTTTTGAACGTTGCGCAGTTCCAGGGAAGCCATCGTTATTCTCCTCAACCCTTGACGGCGCCGGCAGTCAGCCCGCGCAGGAAATATTTGCCGGCAACCACGTAGACCACCAGCGTGGGTAGGCCGGCGATCATCGCCGCGGCCATGTCGACGTTGTATTGCTTGGCGCCAGTGCTGGTGTTCACCAGGTTGTTCAGTGCCACGGTGACCGGCTGGGTATCGCCACTGGCGAACACCACGCCGAAGAGGAAGTCGTTCCAGATCTGGGTGAACTGCCAGATCAGGCAGACCATGATGATCGGTACCGACATCGGCAGCAGAATGCGCCCGAAGATGGTGAAGAAGCCGGCACCGTCCAGCCGTGCCGCCCGCACCAGTGCGTCCGGCACGCTGACGTAGAAGTTGCGGAAGAACAGCGTGGTGAAGGCCAGGCCGTAGACCACGTGCACCAGCACCAGGCCGGTGGTGGTATTGGCCAGGCCGAGTTTGCCGAGGGTGAAGGACGCCGGCAGCAGGATTACCTGAAACGGCAGGAAGCAGCCGAACAGCAGCAGGCCAAAGAACAGCTGCGAGCCACGGAAACGCCACATCGACAGCACATAGCCATTGATCGCACCCAGCGCGGTAGAGATCAAAACGGCCGGAAGGACGATCTTCACCGAATTCCAGAAATAGCCGCCGATACTGTCCCACGCCGTCAGCCAGCCCATGGCGCTGAACGCTTCCGGCCAGCTCAGCAGGTTGCCGGTGCGGATGTCTTCCGGGGTCTTGAAGCTGGTCAGCAGCATCACGATCAGCGGCACCAGGTAGACGGCACAGGCCAGCAACAAGGTGGCATGGATGGTCAGGCGCCCGAGGGTCAGGCGCGGTTGCGCGAAGTCAGACATGGCGCTTGTTCCTCAGCTCGGAGTACAGATAAGGCACGATGATCGCCATCACCGCGCCGAGCATCAGCATGGCGCTCGCCGCACCCAGGCCCATCTGGCCACGGGTGAAGGTATGAGCGTACATGAACATCGCCGGCAGATCGCTGGAATACCCCGGCCCACCGGCAGTCATCGCCGCGACCAGGTCGAAGCTCTTGATCGCGATATGGGCCAGAATCATCAAGGCACTGAAGAACACCGGGCGCAGGCTCGGCAGCACGATGCGCAGGTAGATGGTCGGCAGGCTCGCACCATCCACCTGGGCGGCGCGGATGATCGACTGATCGACGCTGCGCAGACCGGCGAGGAACAGCGCCATGACGAAGCCCGAGGCCTGCCACACCGCCGCGATCACCAGGCAGTAGATGACCCGATCCGGATCAACCAGCCAGTCGAAGCGAAAGCCTTCCCAGCCCCAGTCGCGCAGCAGCTTGTCCAGACCCAGGCCGGGGTTGAGCAGCCACTGCCAGGCGGTGCCGGTGACAATCATCGACAGCGCCATGGGGTACAGGTAGATGGTGCGGATCAGTCCTTCGCGACGGATGCGCTGGTCCAGCAGCACAGCGAGCACCACGCCGATCAGCAGACTGATGGCGATGAACATGCCACCGAACACCAGCAGGTTCTGGCTGGCGACCCACCAGCGATCGTTGTCCCAAAGGCGCTCGTACTGCTGCAGGCCGGCCCACTTGTAGCTGGGCATGAAGCGTGAGTTGGTGAACGAGAGCAGGAAGGTCCAGCCGATGTAGGCGTAGAAGCCGACCAGTACGATCAGCATGCTCGGCGCCAGAACCAGCTTGGGCAGCCAGCGCTGCAGGGCGTCGAGCGGCGAGGCTTTGGCAGGCCTGGCTTGAAGCGCGATGGAGCTCATGGGTGTGATCCCTCATGGAAATCGGGGATGTCGTCGCCCGCGGCACAGACCGAGGCCTGTGCCGGGACGAACGTTTCGGGAAGCGGGCGGAACGGTCCGCCCTCAGCGTTACTGCACGGCCTGGATCGCTGCCGCCAGTTGCTTGGCCGCCTTTTGCGGGTCGGCCTTGGGGTCGTTGAAGAAGTTGGTGACGACGTCGAACACCGCGCCCTGCACATAGCTTGAAGCCGCCATGCCATGGGTCAGGCTGGGCTGCAGGCCGCTGCCCTTGGCGGCCTCCTTGAAGTCGATCATCGACTGCTGGGCGCAGGCGTCGAACTCGCTCATGTCCTGGTCCTGGCGAACCGGGATAGAGCCCTTGTTCTGATTGAAGAAGGTCTGGAATTCCGGCTCCAGCACCGTGCGCGCCAGGTCTTCCTGAGCCTTGCGGTTGTCATCGTTGCTGAGCTTGAACATGGCCAGCGAATCGATATTGAAGGCAAAACTGCCCTGGGTGCCGGGGAACGGCAGGCACTGGTAGTCCTCGCCAGCCACCTTGTTGGCGGCGGTGAACTCGCTCTTGGCCCAGTCGCCCATGATCTGCATGCCGGCCTTGCCGTCGATGACCATGCCGGTGGCACGGTTCCATTCACGCCCGGCCGCGTCGGCATCGATGTAGTCGCGCAACTTCTTCAGTGCGGTGAAGGCCTGGACCATCTTGTCGCCGGTCAGGGTGTCGTTATCCAGCTCGACGAAGGCCTTGTGATAGTCGTCCGGGCCGAGAATGCTCAGTACAAAGCCCTCGAACACGGTGCCGTCCTGCCAGGGTTGGCCGCCGTGGGCAACCGGAATGAAGCCGGCAGCCTTGAGCTTGTCGGCTGCGGCGAAGAATTCGTCGAGGGTCTTCGGCGGCGTGGCGCCGGCCTTCTCGAACACCTCCGGGTTGATCCACAGCCAGTTGACCCGATGCACGTTGACCGGCACCGCAACGTAGGAACCGTCGTACTGCATGATCTTGCGCACCTGCTCGGGCAGCATTTCGTCCCAGCGTTCGGCCTTGGCGGTGTCATCGAGATTGGCGAGCAGGCCGAGTTCGCCCCACTCCTGGATGTCCGGGCCCTTGATCTGTGCGGCGGACGGCGGGTTGCCGGAAACGGCGCGGGTCTTCAGTACGGTCATGGCAGCCTCGCCACCACCGCCGGCGACGGCGAAGTCCTTCCAGGTATGGCCTTTCTGCTCGACCAGCTTCTGCAGGGTGTCGGCGGCGCGCTTCTCGCCACCGGAAGTCCACCAGTGCAGAACTTCGACCTCGCCGGCATGGGCGAGCAATGGCAGGGCAAGGGAAACGGAAAGAGCGAGACGATGGATCGCGTTCATGTAGAGGCACCTTCTTGTTTTTATCCGGCAAGTCATGGTCGCTTGCGATGGACCGAGTCTATGCGCAGGGAAATGGACACTGGGTAACGAAGGGATGGGCGATGGTCACAGAGCCGTTACAAAGCCGCAGCGATCGTAACGAAGTGCACTGAGCCGGATCAGCGCGGCAAGGTCAGCGTCACCCTCAGCCCTCCCTGCTGCAGATTGCGCATGCTCAGTTCGCCACCGTGGGCGTGGGCGATATTCCGTGCGATACCGAGCCCCAGCCCGTAGCCCTGCTGCTGCCCCGAGAGCCGCACGTGGGGTTCGAAGACATGCTCAAGACGCTGCTCGGGCACGCCCGGGCCCTCGTCATCGACGTGCAGCACCAGCGCCTCCTTGCCGTCCTCGACACGCAGGTGGGCGCGCTCACCGTACTTCAGGGCATTGTCCAGCAAATTGCCGATGCAGCGCTTGAGCGCCAGCGGTTTGCCCGGATAAGGCGCCGAAGCCCGGCCGTCCAAAGTCACGCGGGTCTGGTCGCAGGCCTGATAGGGCTCGACGATATGCTCGAGCAGCAGATTTAGATCCACCGCCTCGATGTTCTCGTGGATGTCGGTGTCCTTCACGCATTGCAGTGCGCCCTTGACCAGCAGCTCCAGCTCGTCGAGGTCACGGGTGAACTTGATCTGCTGGGCTTCATCTTCCAGCAGCTCGACACGCAGACGCAGGCGCGTGATGGGCGTGCGCAGGTCATGGGAAATCGCGCTGAACAATTGGCCTCGCTCGGTCAGGTAGCGACTGATGCGCTGGCGCATGTTGTTGAAGGCACGGCTCACCTCGACGATCTCGCTGGCGCCGGCCTCGGTCAACGGCTGCACCTCGGCGCCCAGCGACAACTCCCGCGCCGCCTTGGCCAGGCGCTTCAGTGGCCGGCTCTGCCAGCGCACCAGCAGGCCGATGAACAGCAGCAGAAAGGCGCTGGTGAGCACGATGAACCACAACTGCTGGGCCGGCAGCCCCTCGTCCTCCAGGCTGACGTAGGGAGCCGGCATCAGCGAGGCCAGATAGAGCCATTCCTGCGGGGCGATCTGGATCTGCGTCACCAGCACCGGCGGTGACAGTGGTTCAAGGCCCAGCGCGTAGTGCGCCCAGGAGCGCGGCAACTCATCGAGCGTGATGCCGCTGTTGAAGATGCGCAGGTCATCGGGGCTGACGAACTCGATGTTCAGGTCCACCGAGCCGCCCAAACGCTGGCGCAATACCTGCTCCACCTCATGCAGGACAGCACGCTTGCGCGGCGTTTCCGGGAGGATCTCCATGTCCAGCGGCTTGTCGTTGAGCGACACGAAGAAACGTGTACCGCCCATGCTGCGCAACTGATCGAGCACCAATGGGCGATAGCCCAGCGGCAGCGAACGGAAGTAGCTGACGCTGGCCGCCATCGACTGCGCCAGGCTGCGGGCGCTGGTGAGCAAGCCTTCCATCTGGCTGGCTCGCAGCTGGGACAGCCAGATCAGACTCGAAAGTCCCTGGGCCAGCAACACCGCCAGCAGGGTCAGCAACAGCATCCGTCCGAGCAGCGAACGTGGCACTAGCCGCAGGCGCCGCCGCTCAGTGCGCAGATTCATGGTGCGGCGTCACCTGGGTAGCCAACAAGTAACCGCTGCCACGTACCGTGCGGATCAGCCGCGGCGACTTGCCGGTGTCGCGCAGGCGCTGGCGCAGGCGACTGACCGCCATGTCGACGATACGCTCCAGCGGCATCACCTCGCGACCACGGGTGGCGTTGGCGATCGTGTCGCGGTCGAGGATCTGCTGCGGATGATCGAGAAACAGCTTGAGCAGGGCGAAATCGGCGCCGGAGAGAAAGACCTCCTCGCCGTCGGCGTGGAACAGGCGGTGGCTGATCATGTCCAGCCGCCACTCATCGAAGGCCAGCACATCACTGCCGCGTTCCTGGGCGAAGCTGACGCGTCGCAGCAGTGCCTTGATCCGCGCGAGCAATTCGCGCGGGCTGAATGGCTTGCCCAGGTAGTCGTCGGCGCCCAGCTCCAGGCCGACGACCCGATCGGCCTCGTCGGAGCTGGCGGTGAGCATGATGATCGGCATCGAAGCCAACCGCTCGTGCTGGCGAATCCAGCGGCACAGGCTGAAGCCGTCCTCGTCGGGCAGCATCACGTCGAGAATCACCAGATCGGCCGGCTCGGCACACAGCGCCGAGCGAAACTGCCCGCCGTCCGGCACGCCGCGCACATGAAAGCCCGAGCGGCTGAGATAGGTCTGCAACAGTTCGCGGATTTCCTGATCGTCGTCGACCAGAAGGATGTTCTTACCTGCTTGGCTCACGTCACGTCCCTTTTCTTGTTGTTATGGGGTCACCCGTCGACCCGCCATGTCGCAGCCTAGGCTCCCTCCAACAACGGTTGCAATGCCACGCCCGCGCCCTCGAGGCCCGGATACGGCGCGGTCACCAGCCAGACCGGCAGGCGATCGAAATAGCGGCTCATCTGCCCCTTCTCACGCAACGCCTCGCTGAAACCGCTGCGCAGGAACATCTCGGCGAAACGCGGCACCACGCCACCGACGATGTAAACGCCGCCGCGGGCACCGAGGGTCAGCACGTTATCGCCGACGATACGCCCCAGCCAGCGGCAGAACTGCTCCAGCACCGCGAGCGCATAAGTGTCGCCTGCCAGCGCAGCCTTGGTGATAGCTGCAGGGGAATCGAACGCCACCTGCTGCCCGTCCAGTGCACAGCAGGCACGGTAGAGCGTCAGCAGCCCCGGACCGCTGAGCACCGCCTCGGCATTCACATGGCCGAGCGAACGATGCAGATGCGCCCAGATCGCCGCCTCGCGCTCGCTGCCGACGGGAAGGCAGATATGCCCGCCCTCGCCCGGCAAGGCGCGCCAACCGCCGCCAGACAGTGGCAGCAATCCGGCGACTCCAAGCCCGGTGCCGGGCCCTATGACCAGCCGCGGCCGTCCCGGTTCAGGCTCGCCATCGCAAACCGTGATGCGCTCACCATCGTGCAGCCGCGTCATGCCGAGGGCCATGGCGGTGAAGTCGTTGATCAGCAACAGCTCCTTCACGCCCAGCTCGCGGCAGAAGGCTTCGCGGCTCAGCTGCCAATGGTTGTTGGTAAAACGAAACAGGTCGCCGCCGACCGGCCCGGCACAGGCGAGGCACACCGCCTCGAGGGTTTCCAGCGGCTGATCGACTTCACTCAGGTACGCAAGGATCGCCAGCTCCGGCCGCGCATGGTCGGCCGTGGGAATCACGCGAATCTGCTCGATACGCTGGTCGCGCCACAGCGCGAAACGTGCATTGGTACCGCCAATATCTCCAACGAGCGCCGTCTTCACTTCAGCGCCTCCAGACTCTCGGTAAATGCACTGGCGCCCTGCTCTGCCGTGCTGAACGAGGCGCGCATGAAGGCAAAGAGCTCCCGACCGCAGCCGATGCCCATGTCTTCGGGCCGAATCGCCGGTTCCCGCGCATCCCATTCGGCGGGATCGACCAGTGCTCGCAGTTCGCCGTTCTCGCCGTCGACGCGGAGGATGTCGCCATCGCGCACCCGCGCCAGCGGCCCGCCGTCCAGTGCCTCCGGGCAGACATGAATGGCCGCAGGCACCTTGCCCGATGCACCGGACATGCGCCCGTCGGTGACCAGCGCCACCTTGTAGCCGCGGTCCTGCAGCACACCAAGGAACGGCGTGAGCTTGTGCAGTTCAGGCATGCCATTGGCTTTCGGCCCCTGGAAACGCACCACGGCAATGAAGTCGCGCTCAAGCTCGCCGGCCTTGAACGCTGCCGCCAGCTCGCTCTGGTCGATGAATACCCGCGCTGGCGCCTCGACAAAACGGTGCTCGGGCGCCACGGCAGAAATCTTCGTCACGCCGCGGCCGAGGTTGCCTTCCAGCACGCGCAGCCCGCCCTCCGGCGAGAATGGCCGCTCGGCCGGGCGCAGGATGTTTTCGTCAAGGCTCTGCGCCGGGCCGTCGCGCCACACCAGCTTGTCACCGTCGAGGAACGGCTCCTGGATGTAGCGCCGCAGGCCCTTGCCGACGACGGTATGCACGTCCTCGTGCAACAGCCCGGCGTCGAGCAGCGTGCGCACCATGAACGGCACTCCGCCACAGGCGTGGAAATGGTTCACGTCGGCCTGGCCGTTGGGGTAGACCTTGGCCAGCGTCGGCACCACCTCGGAAAGATCGGCCATGTCCTGCCAGGTCAGCTGGATGCCGGCGGCGCGGGCGAACGCAGGGATATGCAGGGTGTGGTTGGTCGAACCACCGGTGGCGTTGAGCGCGACCACCGAGTTGACGATGGATTTCTCGTCGACCACCTGACATAGCGGTGTGTAGTTGCCGGCCTGATGGGTCAGGCGCGTGACCTGGTGCGCCGCCTCCCGGGTCAGCGCATCACGCAGCGGCGTGTAAGGGTTGACGAACGACGAGCCCGGCAGGTGCAGGCCCATGATCTCCATCACCACCTGATTGGTGTTGGCGGTGCCGTAGAAGGTGCAGGTGCCGGGGCTGTGATAGGACTTCATCTCCGAATCCAACAGCTCCTCGCGGCTGGCCTTGCCTTCGGCGTAACGCTGGCGCACCTCGGCCTTCGCCTTGTTCGGAATTCCCGAGGGCATCGGCCCGCCCGGCACGAAGATGGTCGGCAGATGGCCAAAGCGCAGCGCGCCGATCATCAGGCCCGGGACGATCTTGTCGCAGATGCCGAGCATCAAGGCCGCATCGAACATGTTGTGCGACAGCGCAACGGCGGTGCTCATGGCGATCACCTCGCGACTGGCCAGGCTCATCTCCATGCCCGCCTCGCCCTGGGTCACGCCATCGCACATCGCCGGCACGCCGCCAGCGAACTGGCCGACCGAACCGATCTCGCGCAGCGCCTGGCGAATCATCTCCGGAAAATGCTCGTAGGGCTGATGCGCCGAGAGCATGTCGTTGTACGCCGAGACGATGGCCACGTTTGCCGCGTTCATCAGGCGCAGACTCTGCTTGTCCTCGCCGGAATTGCAGCCGGCGACACCGTGGGCGAAGTTGGCACACTGCAGCTTGCCGCGCTGCGGACCCTCACTGGCGGCGGCGGCCATCATCGCCAGATAGCGCTCGCGGGTCTTGCGGCTGCGCTCGACCAGGCGCTCGGTGACTTCTAGAACTCGCGGATGCATGCCTCACTCCTGCTGCAAAATTCAACTGTGGTTGAAGGGCTCAACGCTTGGTTGAAAGCTCAGACAACCATAATCCATCCAGGGTCAGTTGGCGTTCTGACACGACGCGATGCCGGCATGGAAGCGGCGACCAGGAGCCTGAGTACGCCGGTTGGAGGTGGCTTGGCGCTTATTGCGCAGGCTCGTCTCCGCGCGGCTCGTCTGCCGATGTTTCTTCTTCGGCTTCCAGCAGATCGTCGAAGTCGGTCTTCAGGCCCTGCTCCATGCCGTCGAGTTCGGCCAGCAGGCTGCGGAAGCTGGTCTGCTCACGCAGTGGGGCCTGCGGCTCATCTGCAACTTCATCGGCCCGCGCCTGCAAGGCAACAGGCACGGCGGTATCCTCGTCGTCGAGTACCGGGCGCAGCTCGGGCTCCATTTCGCGCAGCACGGCCAGCGGCGGCAGTTCATCCAGATTCTTCAGGTTGAAATGATCGAGAAACTGCCGGGTGGTGGCGAACATCGCCGGGCGTCCCGGTACGTCACGATGGCCAACCACACGAATCCACTCGCGCTCCTGCAGCGTCTTGACGATCTGGCTGTTCACCGCGACGCCGCGGATATCCTCGATCTCGCCACGGGTGATCGGCTGGCGGTAGGCAATCAGCGCCAGGGTTTCCAGCAGCGCGCGGGAGTAACGCTGGGGGCGCTCTTCCCAGAGCCGGCCGACCCATGGCGAAAAGCGCTGACGCACCTGCAGGCGGTAACCGCTGGCGACTTCCTTGAGTTCGAAGGCGCGGCCCTTGCAGGACTTTTCCAGCACTTCGAGGGCCTTCTTCAGCTGTGCCGAAGACGGCCGCTCGGCTTCCTCGAAGAGTTCGCCGAGGCGCTCCAGGGAGAGCGGTTTACCGGATGCGAGCAGAAAGGCTTCGAGCAGAGAAGCGAGATCCTTTGGATCGGACAGGTCCACGATTGACTCCTGCAAATGCCTATTCGGTACGGCTGCGCACATGAATCGGCGCAAAGGGTTCATTCTGCACCAGCTCGACCAACGACTCCTTGATCAGCTCGAGCACAGCCATGAAGGTCACCACCACGCCGAGTCGCCCTTCCTCGATGCGGAACAGCGCTACGAAGGGAACGAAACCACCGTCCTTCAGTCGTTCGAGCACTTCGCTCATGCGCTCGCGGGTCGACAACGCTTCGCGGGTGACCTGATGGCTCTCGAACATGTCGGCGCGGCGCAGCACCTCGGCCATCGACACCAGCAGCTCTTCCAGGCTCACGTCCGGCAGCAGCTTACGCGCCCGAGCCTCGGGTGCATCGAGACGCGGCACCTGCAGGTCGCGGCCGACCCGTGGCAGCTCGTCGATGTCTTCGGCGGCGGCCTTGAAACGTTCGTACTCCTGCAGCCGGCGGATCAGCTCGGCGCGCGGATCATCCTCTTCTTCGGCGACCTCAGCCGAGCGCGGCAGCAGCATGCGTGACTTGATCTCGGCGAGCATCGCGGCCATCACCAGATACTCGGCGGCCAACTCCAGGCGCACCGATTTCATCAGCTCGACGTAACCCATGTACTGCCGGGTGATCTCGGCCACCGGAATATCGAGGATGTCGATGTTCTGCTTGCGGATCAGGTAAAGCAGAAGATCCAGCGGGCCTTCGAAGGCTTCGAGAAAGACTTCCAGCGCATCCGGCGGAATGTAGAGGTCCAGCGGCAGCTCGGTCACCGCCTCGCCATAGACCAGCGCCAGGCGTAGCTGCTCGCCGGGCTGGATCGCTTCGGGACTGGGGGACTCGGTGTGCTGCATGAAAATCCTTCGGCGCCGGCCGCTTATGCGCCGCTCAGCGGTAATTCAGGCCCATCGCCTGGCGAACTTCGATCAGCGTCTCACGGGCCTCGTCACGGGCGTGCTCCGCACCTTCTGCGAGGATGCTGCGGACCAGGTCGGGATTCTGCTCGTAGTCCAGCGCGCGTTCCTGCAGGGGCGTCAGATCAGCCTTGATCGAGTCGATCAGCGGCCCCTTGCACTCCAGGCAGCCGATGCCGGCGCTGCGGCAACCCTGCTCTGCCCACTGGCAGACGGCCTCTTCGGAGTGCACCAGATGCATCTGCCACACCGGGCAGCGCGTCGGTTCACCAGGGTCGCTGCGATGCACGCGGGCCGGATCGGTGGGCATACGGCGAATCTTCTCCTCGATCTCGTTCGACGTATCACGCAGGTAGATCGCATTGCTGTTGGACTTCGCCATCTTGCCGCCGTCGAGCCCGGAAATCTTCGGTTGCTCGCCGAGCAGCGCCTGCGGTTCCGGCAGCAGCAGCTTGCCGCAGCCTTCCAGGTAGCCGTAAAGCCGCTCCTGATCGCCGATGGTGATGGTCTGCTGTTCCTTGATAACCGCACGGGCGGTGTTCAACGCCTCGACGTCACCCTGCTCCTGATAGCTCTTGCGCAGGCTGACGTACAGCTTGGAGGTCTTCTTGCCGAGCTTGCGGATCGCCGCTTCGGCCTTGTCCTCGAAATCCGCTTCGCGGCCATAGAGATGGTTGAAACGTCGCGCCACGTCGCGGGCGAATTCGATATGCGGCAGCTGGTCGGCGCCGACCGGCACCAGCCCGGCGCGATAGATCAGGATGTCCGCCGCCTGCAGCAGGGGATATCCGAGGAAGCCATAGGTATCCAGGTCCTTGTGCTGCAGATTCTGCTGCAGCTCCTTGTAGGATGGCACCCGCTCCAGCCAGCCCAGTGGGCAGATCATCGACAGCAGCAGGTGCAGCTCGGCGTGCTCCGGCACCTGTGACTGGATGAACAGCGTCGCTGAACTGGGACTGACGCCGGCAGCCAGCCAGTCCACCGCCATATCCATGATGTTCTGCGAGATTTCGCCGGAGCTTTCGTAGTCGGTGGTCAGCGCGTGCCAGTCGACGATGCAGAAGAAACACTCGTACTCGTGCTGCAGTCTGACCCAGTTCTTCAACACGCCGTTGTAGTGACCGAGATGAAGCCGGCCGCTGGGACGCATGCCGGAAACCACGCGCCGCTGTGAATCCATGGAGCTCAAAAGGGTGTCCTTGATTAATTGGCCTGTTTGGTAAGTTCAGTTGGTCAATTTCGGCGCCCATGGCCCAGATACCGCGTTGCTGCGCCTTGTCTCGGAGTCATGTTCATCCGAACTTGCCTCAACCCTCTCACCGACAGGCCAGATGGTGTACAGGCACGCTCGCCATCCAGGCTCAAGCCATGAAGGGTTCGGGATCGCCGCAGCCGACCCGTATCACTTCAGGCCGATCATCGACCAGGCTGACCACGGTCGATGCTTCGAGGCCACCGTAACCGCCATCGATGATCAGGTCTACCTGATGCTCCAGCGCGTCACGCATCTCGTAGGGGTCGCTCATCGGCAGGTCTTCACCGGGAAGGATCAGGCTGACGCTCATCAGCGGCTCACCGAGTTCTTCCAGCAGCGCCTGGGCGATCGGCTGTGCCGGCACACGCAGGCCGATGGTGCGGCGCTTGGGGTGCAGCAACATGCGCGGCACCTCGCGGGTAGCAGACAGGATGATCGTGTAGGGACCGGGCAGATGAGCCTTGAGCAGGCGAAAGGCCGCGGTATCGACCTTGGCGAAAAGGCCAAGCTGCGACAGATCGCGACAGGCCAGCGTAAAGTTGTGCTTGTCATCGAGCTGGCGCAGCCGGCGAATGCGTTCGATGCCGGCCTTGTTACCCATCGAGCAGCCGACGGCATAACTGGAGTCGGTCGGGTAGACCACTACGCCGCCCTTGCGGATGATTTCCACGGCCTGTTTGATCAGGCGCGGTTGCGGGTTGTCCGGATGGATCTGAAAGAACTGGCTCATGGAAACTCCCTGTTCAGCTGGCAGCAGGTATGCGGCGCTCATGATCGAAATGTCTCCAAAGCGGCGACAGGTCCTCCGGCAGGCTGCGGTACAGCCCCAGTTCCGACCAGTCGCCGGGCGCATGGAAATCACTGCCCACTGTGGCCATCAGGCCCAACTCACGTACCAGGATCGACAGACCGCCGACCTGTTCCAGCGGCTGCATGCCGTTGACCACCTCCAGCGCGTGACCGCCGGCCTGGGCGAAATCGATCACCAGCCGGCGCCGCTTGCTGCGGGTGAAATCGTACTGCCACGGGTGCGCCAGGCTGATCCACGCACCTGCGTCACGCAAGGTCTGGACCGTCTGCTCCAGGCTCGGCCAATGCTGCTTGACGTCGCCGAGCTTGCCCGAACCCAGCCATTTGCGAAACGCTTCGGCACGGTCGCGGACATGACCGGCACGCACGAGAAAATCGGCGAAATGCGGCCGCGCCGGTGCGTTGCCACTGTCGCCGAGTTCCTGCTGAAGCGCCCGCGCGCCTTCCAGCGCACCCGGCATCCCCTTCGCTTCGAGGCGCTGGCCGATCAGTTCGGCGCGGCGCCAACGGCCTTCGTGCAGTTGCGCGATCGCCTGCTGCAGCGCAGGCGCATCAGCGTCGAAGGCGTAGCCCAATACATGAATGGTAGCCCCGTTCCACAGGCAAGAAAGCTCGATGCCATTGACCAGCTGCATGCCGAGCGCCTGCGCAGTTGCCCGCGCCTCGGCAAGGCCGTCGACCGTGTCGTGGTCGGTGAGCGCCAGCATCTCGATACCACGCGCATGGGCTCGCTCCACCAGTTTGGCAGGCGCCAGCGCGCCGTCCGAGGCGGTGCTGTGGCAATGCAGATCGACAATCATCTGGTAACGCGCTCCAGTGAGATGCAGACACCTCGATAAGAATCCGTAAGCCTGCGGCGGTGAGGCTTCACCGGCCCGAAAGACGGGGTGCTCCGGCGCAAACGGCCGACTAGTCTAACGCCGCACCGGCGCTTTGGCTCGTGTCGTCACCGTCATTACGGCCAGCCAGCGCTGCAGGCGCCGCAAACCGCTCTTGCTTCGACCGCCGATACGATCCTGCGTGCCATCAACCGCTGCAGCGGGGGAAAGCGCAGCGCTTCCGTCGCAAGCGCCGTTTGCTATGATGCCGCGCTGCACGGCGCGGTCCATTGTAGCGCCTGGACCCGCGCGACACAGAAGCCGCGCCGGCACTGTCCCCATGCCGGGCTTTCTGTACTTTTTATATACGCCCCTACGCGAACGAGGATCGACCATGCTCTACGCCGTTATCGCCACCGACGCACCGAACTCCCTGCAGGACCGCCTCGCCACTCGCCCGGCCCACCTGGCACGCCTGGAGCAGCTGAAGAACGAAGGCCGCCTGGTTCTCGCCGGCCCGCACCCAGCCATCGACAGCAACGACCCGGGCGAAGCCGGGTTCAGCGGCAGTCTGGTAGTCGCCGAGTTCGATTCGCTGGAAGCCGCGCAGCAGTGGGCCGAGGCCGATCCGTACAAGGCCGCCGGCGTATACGTGAACGTGGTGGTCAAGCCCTTCAAGAAAGTACTGCCCTGAGCCGACACAGCAGGGAATAGCCCGGCCGCTGGCAGCCCACGGCCTCGTAAGGAAATAGGAGTTCCGATGCGTCAACGATCGCTTGCCCTGCTGTTTGCCCTTACCCTGCTCACCCCGGCGCTGTATGCCGAGGAAGCAATAACGGAACCTGCTGTTCCGGTGACCGAGCCCGGCGACCCCGCCGAATACGACGAGCTTGACGCCGTAGCCGAGCCAGAGCCTGCCGGCCCGAGCACCGACACCACGGAGGCCTTGCTGCTGCGTCTGCGCGAGGAAAATCGCCGCTTGCGCCTGCAGTTGCAGACCGAGCAGGCAAAAGTGCTGCCCGCGATGTTGAACGAACAGCAGCAGTGGTTCGCCGTCGGTGGTGCTGTCGGGGTCGTCAGTTTCACCCTGGGCCTGCTGGTCACGCGCGGTCGCCGTCGACGCCAGTGGCTCAACTGAGTACCTGAGCCGACATGAGTGAATTGCTGCTTATCGACGATGACGAAGAACTCTGCGAGCTGCTGATCAGCTGGCTCGCTCAGGAAGGTTTCGTCGCCCATGCCTGCCACGATGGCAACAGTGCACGCCAGGCGCTGGCGCAGCACCAGCCAGCCGCGGTGGTCCTGGACGTGATGCTGCCCGACGGCAGTGGCCTGGAGCTGCTCAAGCAACTGCGCAGTGAACATCCCGATCTGCCGGTGCTGATGCTGTCGGGTCGCGGTGAGCCACTGGATCGGATTCTCGGCCTCGAACTTGGCGCAGACGATTACCTGGCCAAGCCCTGCGACCCGCGCGAACTTACCGCACGCCTACGTGCAGTGTTGCGCCGCAGCCAGCCGACCGCGACGCCCAGCCAGGTCGAGTTCGGCGATCTCTGCTACAGCCCGGCACGCGGCGTGGCCAGCGTCGGCGGTCATGACGTCAGCCTGACGCTCTCCGAAGGCCGCATCCTCGAAACGCTGCTCGCGCAACCAGGCGAGCCGATCGACAAGCAGACCCTTGCCCAGCACGCCCTGGGACGCAAGCTCACCCTCTACGACCGTAGCCTCGACATGCACGTCAGCAACCTGCGGCGCAAGCTTGGTCCGCACGCCGACGGCAGCCCACGGATCGTCGCCCTGCGCAGTCGCGGCTATCTGTACGCCGTCTGATCGTCTTTACCGAGGCTTTACCCTGAGCTGACCGCCCTTGACCTTGCCCTGCGTAGACTGAACTCATCCGGTCACAGACCTGCCGCCAATGAGCAACGCGTCGGTATGGCCGGTTTCCCTACACAGGAGAGTTTTCACCATGCGCAAATCACTCGTAGCCCTACTGTTCGCCGCTGCCGTTCCGACCCTCGCTTTCGCCATGCCTGGCGGCATGCACGACGGTCATCACGGCGGCAAGAACGCCCCGCACATGTTTCAGGACCTGGACCTGACAAAGGACCAGCAACGCGAAATGCGCAAGCTGATGGGCGAGCAGATGCGGCAGCGCCAGCAGATCACCCAGCGCTACCTCGACAAGCTGCCCGAAGCCGAGCGCAAGGCCATGCAGAACGATCTCGACGCCAGCCGCGAGAAGACCCACCAGAGCATGCGCGCGCTGCTCAAGCCCGAGCAGCACAAGGCCTTCGACGAAGGCATGAAGAAGATGGAAGAAAAGCGCGCCGAACGTGCCGAGTTCCTCAAATGGAAAGCGGACCGTGATCAGAAGAACTGATCTGCGCCCTTCCTGAAACCTGCCCGGCAGGCTCCGCCAAGCGTTCAGAACGCCGGTGGGAGCTGCCGGGCTTTGCCGTGGAGAGACCCAGTGCGATCACTGTTCTGGCGCATACTCGCAACCTTCTGGCTGGCCATTGCACTGGTTGCCGGCCTGGCCATGCTACTCGGCCATGCGTTGAACCAGGACGCCTGGATTCTCGGCCGCCACCCGGCGCTGCAAGGTCTCGCCGAAACCTGGACCGAGGTCTACGAGCGCCAGGGCCCGCTGGCTGCACAGCGCCTGCTGGAACAGCACCGCCATCGTGCACGGGTCGATGTACAGGTGCTGGCGGAAAACGGCCAGCCAATCATCCGCGGCACCTTCCCTGCCCGTGCCGCCGCCTTCGAGGCGCGCCATCAGGATCGCGAGCGCCCACTGCCCTGGCGACGCCTCACCGCCGATTACACCAGCCCGACCAGCGGTGAAACCTACCTGTTCATCTACCGCATTCCCTATCCCGAACTGCAGGCCTGGCATCGCGGCAGCCTGGCCTGGCCGCTCAGCGCGCTGGGCATCGCGCTGGTGGTGCTCACCGGTTTCAGCCTGCTACTGACGCTGTCCATCACCCGCCCATTGGATCGCCTGCGCCGTGCCGTGCACGATCTGGGACAGACCAGCTATCAGCAGCAGTCCCTTGCCCGCCTGGCAACACGGCGCGACGAACTCGGCGTGCTGGCGAGCGATTTCAATCGCATGGGCGCACGGCTGCAGGCGCTGATCGGCAGTCAGCGCCAGTTATTGCGCGACGTATCCCATGAACTGCGCTCACCGCTGGCGCGCCTGCGCATTGCCCAGGCACTGGCCGAACGCGCCAGCCCGAGCGAACGCGAAGTGATCTGGCCGCGACTGGCAAAGGAATGCGATCGGCTGGAAGCGTTGATCAGCGAGATTCTCGAACTCTCGCGCCTGGATGCGGAACCCGGCACGACAACGGCCGTCGACCTGCCAGCAATGTTCGAACAACTGGAGGACAACGCCCGCATCGTCGCGCCCGCTCAGCGTATCGACAGCCGGGTCGAGCCAGGCCTGGCATTCACTGGCTGGACGGAAATGCTCGAACGCGCGCTGGACAATCTGTTGCGCAACGCCCTGCGCTTCAACCCCGAGGGCGTGCCCGTGGAGTTGCGCGCGCAGCGCGACGGTGACGAGCTGGTACTGAGTGTGCGCGACCACGGGCCAGGAGTCGCCGACGAACATCTGCCGCAACTGAGCCAGCCCTTCTTCCGAGCGCCGGGACAAACGGCGGCCGGGCATGGCCTCGGATTGGCCATCGCCCGCCGTGCGGCCGAGCGCCACGGTGGTCAGCTGCAGCTGGCCAACCACCCCGATGGCGGCTTTATCGCGAGCCTGCGTCTGCCGTTGGCAGCTGCAGGCACGGTGTCAGAGATTCAGGCCCATCACTGACCGTTCCAAGCGCTGACGAAAGCCTCGGGCTCGAGCACCGGAGCGCTACGGATGCGGCCCTCCGGCGTGCCCAGGTACAGGAAGCCCAGCAGACGTTCCTGCTCGGCCAGGCCCAGCCCCTTCATTACATGCGGGTCATAGGCGAACTCACCGGTGCGCCACACCGCGCCAATCCCCTGGGCATGGGCGGCCAACAGCAGACCATGCGCCGCGCAGCCGGCAGCCAGCAACTGTTCGCCTTCCGGGACTTTCGGGTGCGCCTTCGGACTGGCGATCACCACGATCAACATCGGCGCACGCAGCGGCATGTTGCGCGCCTTCTGCAGCGCTTCGTCCAAGGCAGACGTCTGCCGGGCCTGCAGAGCGTCGGCAAACAGCTCACCGAGCTTGCCGCGCGCATCGCCCTCGACGGTCAGGAAGCGCCAGGGGTGCAACTGGCCGTGATCCGGCGCACGCAAGGCTGCACGAAAAAGCAGATCGAGTTGATCGGCATCGGGTGCCGGCTCGCATAGGCGAGTGACAGATACGCGGTTGAGCAACAGGTCCAGAGCGTCCATCCATTACCTCCTGAAAGGGTCGGACATTCTAGAGGTTGTTGGCGACGTACCGCGAGTGATGGCCGGCCGACAGCGCAAACAACGCGCCGGCCGGCGCTGGTGGCCCGTGCAGTGAGTTGGCTGAGGCAAGTTCGGATGAACATGGCTCCGAGACAAGGCGCTGCGACGAGTCATAGCTGGCTTATGGCAAGGAGCAGCAACACAGTATCGGGGCCATGGTCATCCGAAATTGACCAACCGAATTTACCAAACAGCCCACCAGGTCAAGCCACCCGATCCGGCGAGAGCTGCGGCTGCAGCGGCGGCACCAGCGGTGGCAGGCCGTGCGCCGCCCGCGCCGCGTCGCAATGCGCATTGTGCTCGCCGTTCTCCCAGGACGCCTCGAATTCGCGGCAGGTGCTCGAACGCTGCTCGTACATGCTGCAGCGCACGCCGCAACCGACATCGCCCAGCAGTCCGACGCAGCGCGCAGGCTTGCTCTCGGTCCCGAGCATGGCCACATGGAACGGCGAAACCTGAACCGTCAGCTGGTCCGGCACCGCACCGCCGGCAGAAACGCATTCACCAAAATAGAAGGACACACGGAAGTACGCGCAGCAGGCGCCGCACGTGAGGCAGGGATTGTCGATTGACATGGAAGGTGAACACCCAGAGACCGGAAATGGGCCGGCGCCCGGGCGGCTATTCTATTCATGGCGCTGCGCTTGGGAAGAGGCTCCGCGGCTGCCGAGAAAACATTTTTCTACCAGCCGTCGGGCGGTTTACTGGCGAAGCGACGCGAGTAGAATGTCCGCCCTCTTTCACCGTGCCGAGCACCCTCTACATGGCCCTGCCGACCTTACGCATCATCGGTTTCATCCTCGGCATTTTCCTGATCACCCTGGCCGTCAGCATGATCATTCCGATGCTGACCCTGCTGGCATTCGAACGCACCGATGACCTGCAGGCATTCATCTGGGGTAGCCTGATCACCTTTTCCTGCGGCTTCGCCCTTGTCGCACCGGGTAGACCAGCCAACACCAACCTGCGGCCGCGCGACATGTACTTCCTGACCACGATCAGCTGGGTGGTGGTCTGCTGTTTCGCCGCCTTGCCGCTGATGCTGATTCAGCACATCAGCTATTCGGACGCCTTCTTCGAAACTATGTCCGGTATCACCACCACTGGCGCCACCGTGCTCTCGGGACTGGATAGCGCATCGCCCGGGCTGCTGATGTGGCGCTCGCTGCTGCACTGGCTGGGTGGCATCGGCTTCATCGGCATGGCGATCGCGATTCTGCCGCTGCTGCGAGTCGGTGGCATGAGGCTGTTCCAGACCGAGTCCTCGGACTGGTCGGAGAAGGTGATGCCGCGCTCGCACGTGGCCGGGCAGTACCTGCTGGTCATCTACGTGACGTTTACCGTCGCCGCGTTTCTGGCCTTCCTGTTGACCGGCATGAGCATGTTCGATGCCATCAACCATGCGATGTCGACCGTCGCCACTGGCGGCTTTTCCACCTCCGATGCATCGATGGGCAAGTTCGGGCCGTCCGCGCACTGGGTCGCAGTATTCTTCATGCTGCTCGGCAGTCTGCCGTTCACCCTTTACGTGATGACGCTGCGAGGCCATCGCACGGCGCTGCTCAAGGATCAGCAGGTGCGAGGCTTCGTCCTGATGCTCACCATCACCAGCGTGCTGTTCAGCGGCTGGTATTGGCTGAACAATGACATTCCGGCGCTGGATGCACTGCGCATCGTGACCTTCAGCGTGGTTTCCGTGGTTACCACGACCGGTTTCGCGGTGGATGACTACACCCAGTGGGGCGGTTTCGCCGTCATGGCATTTTTCTACCTGACCTTCGTCGGCGGCTGCTCGGGCTCGACGTCAGGCGGGCTGAAGATGTTCCGCTTCCAGGTGGCCTACTCGCTGCTACGCGCCAACTTCAAGCAGCTGATTCACCCCCGCGCGGTAATCCGCCAGCAGTACAACGGGCACAATCTGGACGAAGAAATTGTTCGCTCGATCCTGACCTTTTCCTTTTTCATCACCATGACCATCGGCGTACTGGCGCTGTGCCTGGCGCTCCTAGGCCTCGACCCGATCACCGCGCTCACGGGCGCGGCGACCGCGGTCTGCAACGTCGGCCCGGGGCTGGGCGAGATCATCGGGCCAGCCGGCAACTTCTCCACACTGCCCGACACGGCAAAATGGCTGCTGTCGATCGGCATGCTGCTGGGACGCCTGGAGATCATCACGGTGCTGGTGCTGCTGACCCCGGCCTTCTGGCGCCACTGACTCAGGCCGCGGCGCCGGAGCCGCGCTTGAACAGCCGGCCGCCAAGCGTAACCAACGCCAACACCACACCGCCGGCGATGATGCCGAATGCGGCGTCGAGCAGCGTCGGCAACAGGCCGCCGAGTACCGCTCCGACATAGGGCAGTCCGAGCGCTTCGTGGGTGCTGTTCTCGATGAAATGATGCACGGCGCGTATACCGTGGGTGAGGATGCCGCCGCCCACCATGAACATCGCCGCGGTGCCGATGACCGACAGCGACTTCATCAGCCACGGCGCGACGCTCAGAATGCCGCGCCCGATGGCGCTGGCCACACCGCTGGCCCGCTTGCTCAGGGCCAGACCAAGATCGTCGAGCTTGACGATGGCGGCTACCAGCCCGTAGACGCCTATCGTCATCAGGATGGCGATACCCACCAGAACCATGACCTGCTGACTGAACGACGCGGCCGCGACCGTGCCGAGGGTGATGGCGATGATTTCGGCGGAGAGGATGAAGTCGGTACGCACCGCGCCGCTGATCTTTTTCTTCTCGAACGCCACCATGTCCACGGACGGGTCGGCGAGCGCCTTCACCGTCTCCGCGTGATCGCTGTCATCGCTATGAAGAAAGCGGTGCGCCAGCTTCTCGAACCCCTCGTAACAGAGAAAGGCGCCGCCGAGCATCAACAGCGGTGTGATTGCCCAAGGCAGAAAGGCACTGATCAGCAGCGCAGCGGGGACCAGGATCGCCTTGTTGCGAAACGAGCCCTTGGCCACTGCCCACACCACAGGCAGTTCCCGGTCGGCATTCACCCCGGTCACCTGCTGCGCATTGAGTGCCAGATCGTCGCCCAGTACGCCAGCGGTCTTCTTGGCCGCCACCTTGGTCATGAGCGAGACGTCGTCGAGTACGGTCGCAATATCGTCTATTAACGCGAGCAGGCTGGTGGCCAATTGGGTCACTCCATCATGGAAAGGCGCATATAAGTAACCGATCTGCTCTAGCTAAGGCTATGTGGGCTTTCACAGGTTCCTACTGGCGTGAGCGCGCGGCCAGACGGTATTCGCCGGGCGTGACGCCGAACCAGCGCTTGAACGCCCGGTAGAAATTACTCGGATCGGCGAAGCCAAGCAGATAGGCGATTTCCAGCGGCGCCAGGTCCGGCTGGGCGAGGTGCTGCACCGCCAGATCGCGACGCGTATCGTCGAGCAATTGCTGGAAGCTGCTGCCCTCCTCCTGCAGACGCCGCTGCAGGGTGCGCTCCGACAGGCACAGCGCCTGCGCCACGACTTCGCGCCTGGGCTCGCCCTGCGGCAGCAATCGACAGAGTATCTGCCGCGCGCGATGCATAACTTTGCTGTCGGAGAAGCGTGAGAGGTACTCACCGGCGAAACGATCATGCAATTGCGCCAGCGCTTCATTGGCGGTCGGCAACGGCATTTCCACATCCTCTTCGCGAAACAGCAACGCGTAGCGAGGCGCGTCGAAGCGCAAAGGCGCCTGGAACAGCTGCCGATAGGGCTCCAGATCATCCGGCGGTTGGCCCTGAAAGCTGACTTCCAGCGGCAGCAACGCCGTTCCGGTGAGCCAGCGGCAGAATGTCAGGCAGCCTGCCAGGGAGCCTTCGGCACTTTGCCTAGCTGGCGGCAAGCGGTCGCCGATTATCGTCAGACTCAACCGATAGCCCTGTGCGCAGGGCTGGAAATCCAGATCGGCACCCTCGGCGATGATCCGCTGGTAGCGCACCAATCTGGCGAAGCCTTCCTTGAGATTGCGGCTGGACATCAGCGCATAGCCGACCACGTTCAGCGCAGCCGGCCGTGCCTGGCGCGCCATGTTCAGGCCAATGGCGGGGTCACCGGAAACCGCCACCGCGCGTTGCCAAAGGCGCGTCATGTCATCTTGGGCAAAGCGCGCGTCGGGGTCGTCCAGAGCGGCATAGTCCAGATGCAGCTCAATGAACAACTGGCGGCAATCGATCCCGGCGGATTCCAGGGCCTGGACGATACTCAGCGCCCAGCTCGAGGAAGTGGTGCGTTCGGTCATGGGGTTTTCTTGTTCTTCGATAGGTGGGGCAGCTGCGCCCAAGGCTACTAAACTGGCCCTGATTGTCACTGACACGCAAGGTTAGCGATGACTAGTCTGTGCGCGACAATAACAGGAGGTACGCCATGAGTACGCAAACCGCCGAACGCTTCAGCCGCTTTGCCGATTTCTATCCGTTCTATCTCGCCGAGCACAGCAACCCCACCTGCCGTCGCCTGCACTTCGTCGGTAGCCTGCTGGTGCTGGGCATACTTGGCTACGCACTCCTTACCCAGCAGTGGCTCTGGTTGCTGGCGATGCCGGTGGCCGGTTATGGCTTCGCCTGGGTCGGCCACTTCATCTTCGAGAAGAACCGGCCGGCGACATTCCAGTATCCGCTCTACAGCTTTCTCGGCGACTGGGTGATGTTCAAGGACATGCTGACGGGCCGGATTCGCTTCTGAGCCTGATGACAGCGGCTATCCGACCGGTGCCATCATTGTTTTCATCCTCTGGTTTGGCGATGCGGCGTTGCTTGGTTATGATCTGACGGCTTTCGCGCGGGCCGGCCATCGCCGAGCTGGCCCCGTGATCGCGAGGCTGTCGCTGATGTGCTCGAAAGCTGTCGCCTTCGCAGGGTGACCCGTCGATCGAGCCTGGCGTCAGTCTGCAAGGCGCGAGAGAACGGCGTCGAAAAAACTACCAGGGATCGTACGCACACATGACTTCCACTCCGGTTGAGCGCCGCAATGGCCTCGCCACTCGCCCGTTGCGCGAGTACTACTCCCGCGTGCTCGCCTACCTGATCTGCGCCGCCACGCTTGCAGCTGGTACCTACACCCAGTATTTCTCGATGGACCTGCTGTGGATGGTGCCGTACACCCTGCTCTATCCACACCTGGCCTACCACCTGAGCTATCGCTTCAAGCGCGATCATCCCGAGCGTACGGCGCTGGCTCTGCTCTGCCTGGATGCGTTGAACGCCGGTGCCGGCATATTGCTGCTCGGTTTCTCGATCGTGCCCAGCCTGATGTTTCTGCTGACGCTCAGCTTCAGCGCGCTGGTGAGCGGCAGCCTGCGCAACCTCGCCATCTCGCTGATCTGCGCGGGTGTCGGGATCGGCCTGGCATCTCTCGTGGTTCCCCTGAGCTACCGCGGTACGACACCGCCGCTGGTTTCACTGGTGAGCATCCTGTTCACGACCTTTTACATATGCGCCACCGCCTACTTCGTGCACCAGCAGGGCCAGCGCCTCGCCCAGGCGCGCAAGGAGATCGAAACGGAGCAGGCCAAGGCCGCGCGCCTGGCACGCAACCTCGCCAAATACCTCTCGCCCCAGGTATGGGAGTCGATCTTCACCGGCAAACGCAGCGTTCGCCTGGAAACCCAGCGCAAGCGGCTCACCGTGTTCTTCTCCGACATCAAAGGATTCACCGAGCTGGCCGAGGAACTGGAGGCCGAGGCCCTTACCGACCTGCTCAACAACTACCTAAACGAGATGTCGAAGATTGCCCTGAAGTACGGTGGCACCATCGACAAGTTCGTCGGCGACTGCGTGATGGTGTTCTTCGGTGACCCTTCCAGCCAGGGTGCCAAGAAAGACGCGGTGGCAGCGGTTTCCATGGCCATCGCCATGCGCAAACACATGAAGGTGCTGCGCCAGCAATGGCGCGCACAGGGCATTACCAAACCCATGGAAATCCGCATGGGCATCAACACCGGTTATTGCACGGTGGGCAACTTCGGCGCCGATACGCGCATGGACTACACCATCATCGGGCGCGAAGTGAACCTGGCCAGCCGTCTTGAAAGCGCCGCCGAGGCCAGCGAGATCCTGATCTCCCACGAAACCTATTCGCTGATCAAAGACGTCATCATGTGCCGCGACAAGGGCCAGATCGCGGTCAAGGGTTTCTCCCGCCCGGTGCAGATCTACCAAGTGGTGGACTTCCGCCGCGACCTTGGCGCCACCTGCAGTTTCGTCGAGCACGAACTCCCCGGCTTCTCCATGTACCTGGATACCAACGGCGTGCAGAACTTCGACAAGGAGCGCGTGATTCAGGCACTGCAGCAAGCGGCCGAGAAACTTCGCGACAAGGTCATCCTCTGATTCTCTGACCGCTGGCGGCCAGCCGTCGACCAACCGAATCTGGCCAAGTGGTCTGTTCGGTAAGTTCAGTTGGTCAATTTCGGCGCCCAAGGCCCCAATACGGTGTTGCAGCATTGTCTTCGAGCCATGTTCACCCGAGCTTGCCTCAACCAACTCACCGCACAGACCGCTGGTCAGCGGGCCTGCTTCGGGACAGCCGCCAGATGCTATCGCTGCGCAACTACCATCATCACCTCATTGCCCACAGCCACGAACATCCGCAACTGGTGTTCGGCCTGAAAGGACTGCTGGAATTCGAGATTGCCGGGCGCGGCAGCCGCGTCGGCGGGCAGAGTCTCGCGGTAATTCCGTCCGCCACTCACCATGCCTGTGCCAGTGTCACCGGCAGTCACTGCCTGGTGCTCGATCTCCCGTCGGAGAGCTGGGTTCGTCAGCGCTTGGGCCACCATACCGAACCCAGCCTGCGTCTGATCGATCGACCGGATACCGTGCGCCTGAACACCAGCCAGCAGCGCTTGGTCGCCTGGCTGGCGCACAGCCCGATCAACGATCCATTGATTGCCGAACAGGGCGCCGTACTACTGCTCGCCAGTCTGGCCAGTGGGCAACATATCCACCATGACCAGCACGCACTGCCGGTCGCCGCTATCGACGCCTTCATCGATCAGCATCTATCCCACCCGCTTCAGGTTGCCGACCTGGCCCGTATCGCCGGGTTGTCGGTGGCTGGTCTGCACGCGCGCTTTCTTCGCGAGACGGGCCGAACGCCGATGGAACACGTACGCCAGCGCCGCTTGCAGCATGCCGAGGCGCTGTTGCACGACACCCGCCTGCCGATCGGCGAGATCGCCGCGCAGGTGGGCTATGCCTCGCAAAGCGCCTTCACCGCCGCACTGGTTCGCGCACGAGGCTGCACACCGCGCGCACTGCGACGCGAGCTGCGCGACAAAACCGGTGACTGACGCGACAGACACACTCCAAGCCACGGCCTAGCATGGTCCTGATTCGCAAGGTTCAGGTAGCCATGACCCCACTCTTTTTTTTCCCCGCCACTTCACGCACACACCACTCGCTCGGGTGGATCGTTCCATGACGCCGCGCAACGCGCTGTTGGCCATCCATCTCGGCGCGCTGATGTTCGGCCTGTCCGGCGTGCTCGGAAAACTGGCCGAAAGCTCGGCGCTGATCATCACCTTTGGTCGTGCCCTGTTCGCAGTGTTGGCCCTGCTGCTGGTGGCGCAGTTGCTGCGACCCAGCGGGGCGACGCCAAACTGGCGGCAGCGTGGCAGTCTGGCCTTGGGCGGGCTGTTGCTGGGTGCGCACTGGTTGACGTTCTTCATCGCAGTGAAGATCGCTGGCGTCGGCATTGCAACCCTGGGCTTTGCCAGCTTCCCCGCCTTCACCGTGCTGCTCGAAGGCCTGCTGTTCCGCGAACGCACCCGCGCCATCGAGTTCGCCATGGTCGGCCTGGTCTGTGCCGGCCTGCTGCTTGTCGCGCCGGCGTTCGATCTCAGCAGCGGACCGACTGCCGGATTGCTCTACGGTGTGCTTTCCGGCCTGCTGTTCGCGCTCCTGTCGCTGCTCAACCGTGCCGTCACCCCCGGCCTCGATCCGGTTCGCTCGGCGCTCTGGCAGAATCTGGCGATCCTCGCAGCCCTGCTGCCATTCTGCTGGTCGACGATACCCGCGATACCCGCGCAGGACTGGCTCTGGCTGGCTCTGCTCGGCGTGCTCTGCACCGGACTCGCACACAGCCTGTTCGTCGCTAGCCTGCGGGTCCTGAAGGCGCGTACGACGTCGGTGATCTTCGCTCTCGAACCGGTCTACGGCATCGCCTTCGCCTGGTGGCTGTTCGGCGAGCAGCCGACGCTACGCATGCTGCTCGGCGGCGCCTTGATCATCATCGCCAGCGTGGTTACCAGCCGCTTAAAAAGCCCGCCGAGTGTCGTTCCGAAACTGGCCAGCTGACGCTCAGCGGTCGTTATGCCCCAACGAGCGCTGCGGGTCGATGCGATCACGCACGCGCTGCTTGAGCTCCTTCGCCTCGGGAAAGCCGCCATCGAGCTTGCGCTCCCAGATCTGCACGCCATCGCAGCTGATATGGAAGGTGCCGCCTGTGGCGGGCACCAGACAGACGCGGCCCAGGTCATCGGCAAAGGTCGACAGCAGCTCCTGTGCGAGCCAGGCAGCACGCAGCAGCCACTGACACTGGGTGCAATATGTAATGACGATTTCCGGTTTGCTTGCGGTCATTCAGGACAGCTCCGAAGGGGATACGGCGGCCTATAATAGCCGCCTCTCCACCCTTCCCCGGTTCAGCCATGCTCCGCCTGTTCGTTTCCCTGCTGATGCTGTTAACCCTGCCGCCGCTGTTCGCCGAGCCGGCTCAGCCGAAGACCGGGCTCGTCCTGTCTGGCGGTGCGGCGCGCGGGCTGGCTCATGTCGGCGTGCTCAAGGCGCTGGAAGAACAAGGCGTACGCATCGACGCCATCGCCGGCACCAGCATGGGCGCGGTGGTCGGCGGGTTATACGCAGCAGGCTATAGCGTTGCCGAACTCGAGCGCCTGGCATTGACCCTCGACTGGCAGCAAGTGCTGTCCGACGATCCGCCGCGCCAGGACATCCCCTACCGCCGCAAGCAGGACGACCGTGATTTCCTCATCAAGCAGAAGCTCAGCTTCCGCGACGACGGCAGCCTCGGCCTGCCGCTGGGCGTGATTCAAGGGCAGAACCTCGCGCTGCTGCTCGAGCGCCTGCTGGTGCACGCCAGCGACACCCGCGACTTCGACCAGCTGCCGATCCCCTTCCGTGCGGTGGCCACGGATATTGCCAACGATGAAAAGGTGGTCTTCCGCAGCGGCCACCTGCCCCAGGTGATTCGCGCCAGCATGTCGATTCCGGCCGTGTTCGCACCGGTGGAGCTGGACGGCCGCCTGCTGGTGGATGGCGGCATGGTCGACAACATCCCGATGGACGTGGCGCGCGACATGGGCGTCGACCGCCTGATCGTGGTGGACATCGGCACGCCGCTCAAGCCGCGCAAGGAATTGCTGACAGTGGTCGACGTGCTCAACCAGACCACCACCATGATGACCCGCCGCAACTCCGAAGCGCAGCTGGCCACCCTGCAGTCGCAGGACCTTCTGATCCAGCCGCCATTGGCCGCATACGGCTCTACCGACTTCGCCCGCGCCGAACAGCTGGTCGATGCCGGCTACCGTGCCACATTGGCTCTGGAGGGACGTCTTGCCGAAATGCGCATCACCACCGGTGGCAATCCGGCACTGAGCCTTGCGCGTTCCAGCGACCCTCGAACACCGGTCATCACCGCTATTAGGGTGGAGAACGACTCGAAGGTCAGCGATGCGGTGATCCGCCGGCATGTCCGCCAGCCGATCGGTGAACCGCTGGATCTGGAGGACCTGCAGAAGGACATGGGCACCCTCTATGGCCTGGACTATTTCGAGCGCGTGGAATATCGCGTCCAACGCGGCAAACTCGGCAATACGTTGGTCATCAACGCCCGCGAGAAGCGCACCGGCACGGATTACCTGCGACTGGGCCTGAGCCTGTCCGACGACTTCCGCGGCGACAGCGTATTCAACCTCGGTGCGAGTTATCGGAAGAACGGCATCAACGAACTGGGTGCCGAGTGGCTTACCCGCCTGCAGCTGGGTGATCGGCAGGAACTCTACAGCGAGTTCTACCAGCCACTGGATGCCGGCTCGCGCTGGTTCGTCGCGCCGAATCTGTTCGTCGAGGCGCAGAACGTCGAGTCCATTCTCGACAACGATCCGATTGCCGAGTACCGCCTGCAACGCTACGGCTACGGTTTCAATCTCGGCAGACAGATCGCCAACAATGGCGAGATCCGCTTTGGAGTCGGCCAGGCCTGGGGTGAGGCCGATGTGCGAATCGGCGAACAGGATCTACCCGACTTCAGTTTTACCGAGGGCTACTACGAGCTGCAGTACTCGTTCGACACCCTCGACAACATCGACTTTCCCCGCGAAGGCGAGGATATCCGCCTGACCATGCGTCAGTACGACCCCAGCCTGAGCTCGGACCAGCGTTATCGACAGTGGCACCTGAAGCTGGACAAGGCACTCAGTCACGGTGCCAACACCTGGGTGCTCGGTGGGCGCTACGGTCGCACGCTGGATGACGCGGAAGTGGTGACTTCGAGCTTTCTGCTTGGCGGCGCGCGTCAGCTGTCGGGCTTCCGTCAGGATGCCCTGGCCGGCCAGAACGTCAGCCTGGCGCGCATGGTGTACTACCGTCGCGTGACGCCGCGAGCGTTTCAGCCGCTGGACTTCCCGCTCTATCTCGGTGGATCACTGGAGCGCGGTCGCGCCTGGAATGCCGACAATGCCTTCGACAGCGGCTATATCAACGCCGCGAGCATCTTTCTCGGCTACGACACGCCACTGGGGCCACTGAACTTCGGCTACGGCTTCAATGACGAGGACGAACAGGCGCTGTACATGAATCTGGGGCGCAGCTTCTAGCCGGCGTGCCCGGCCTGGATCAGCGCCGGTCGAGATTGGCCAGGATCCGTGCATGCACCTGCTGGCACTTGCGCAGATCTTCCTCGTCGATCCCGGCAAAGGCTTCCTGACGCACCTGTGTGGAAATCGCCTCGATCTTCTCGATCAGCGGCCGTGCCGGCGCACCCAGGGAAATACGTTTGGCCCGGCGATCCTCTGCAGACGCCTTGCGATGCACCAGCCCCTGCGCTTCGAGACTATCGAGCAAGCGGGCCAGCGTCGGCCCTTCAACGGCAACGCTTTGGGCCAGCTCGCGCTGGGTGGGTTCGTGATCGAAACGGGCCAGGTGCAACAGCACCAGCCAGCGCGCCTGCGAGAGTCCGAGATCAGCCAGGCGTCGATCCAGTTCAGCGCGCCAGCCACGAGAAAGTTGCGCCAATTGCATGGCAAAGCGATGTTGCTCGGCGTACATGTACGGCCATTCCTGCAAAAACTAATTATTAGTGAGCTAACCACAGCTCCGGAAAGCAGGCAAGACGACCTTCGAACCCTGATCGAGCGACAGAAGTCGTAATGATGGCACGGCGGGCGTTGCAGCCCGGCAGACGCCCGCGGTCGCAGCAGCTTCAGACCGAGCTGCAGGATGCACCTGGTTACAATTCGAACTCGACTTGCAGCGCGGCACGCACGCAATAAAGCACCTGTTCGGGTACCCGCCCAGCGAACTGCTCGGCCACGGCGCTCACCGGTGGCAGCTCGCCCTCGCCGTCGAGAAAGGCCTCCTGGATTTCCCCGAGCAGATCCTCGGGCAGATCCAGCGCCTGTTCCAGGCTCAGCTGTTGCAGACCGATGGCTTCGGCGAGCATCGCGTAGACGTTCTTCTCACTGCAGTCGAGCTGACGCGCGATCTGTGCAGGCGTCATGCCTGCGCGCGCCAGCGTGATCAATTCGTGTCGTATATCGGCAGGTGACTTGGCCACTTCGACGCTGCCTTGCAGTACCTCCAGGAAGGCCGGACCGTAGCGCTCCAGCTTGCGCGCGCCGACACCGCTGATGGTGGCCATGTCCGACAGCGAGGCCGGCTGGCTGCGTAGCATCTCCAGCAGCGTGGCATCCGGGAAAATCACATACGGCGGCACACCGTGTTCTTCGGCCAGTTTGCGGCGCAAGGTGCGCAGCGCTTCCCAGGTTTCCCGTTCCTCGCTGCGCACCAGCTGGCTGGCGGCACTGGCTGCCGGCTTCGGTGCCTTGCTGGTCAGATCACGGCGAAGTTCGAGGCTCACCTCTCCACGCAGCAATGGCCGGCAGCTGTCACTCAGACGCAGCCCACCGAAACCATCCAGGTCGACGTCCGCCAGCCCGCGCGCCACCAGCTGGCGAAACAGCGAACGCCACTCGGCCTCAGCCAGCGCCTTGCCCATACCGAACACCGACAGATGCTGATGGCCCAGGCCGCGGACCTTGTCATTGTCACGTCCGAGGAGGATGTCCACCAGATGGCCGACGCCGTAACGCTGGCCGCTGCGGTAGATCGCCGATAGCGCCTGACGGGCGGGCTCGGTGGCATTCCAGGTCTGCACGCCATCGACGCAGTTGTCGCAATGACCACAGGGGTTGGGCAGCTCTTCATCGAAATACGCGAGCAGCGCCTGGCGCCGGCAGCGGGTTTCCTCGCAAAGCGCCAGCATGGCATCGAGCTTGTGCTGCTCGACCCGCTTGTGCCGCTCATCACCCTCTGAGTTGTTGAGCATCTGCTTGAGGAAGATCACATCCTGCAGGCCATAGGCCATCCAGGCGTCGGCAGGCAGCCCGTCGCGCCCTGCCCGTCCGGTTTCCTGATAGTAGGCTTCCAGCGACTTGGGCAGATCGAGGTGGGCGACGAAGCGCACGTTGGGCTTGTCGATCCCCATGCCGAAGGCGATGGTCGCGACCATGATCAGGCCTTCCTCGTTGAGGAAACGCTTCTGGTGATAGGCGCGCAGCTCGTTGGGCAGGCCCGCGTGGTATGGCAGTGCCGGAAAGCCCTGCTCGCTGAGGAACGCAGCCAGGTCATCGACCTTCTTGCGCGACATGCAATAGACAATGCCGGCATCGCCGCGGCGTTCGGCTAGAAAACCCAGCAACTGCTTGCGCGGCTGCTCCTTGGGCACGATGCGATAGAAGATGTTCGGTCGGTCGAAGCTGGAGAGAAACCGTTCGGCGTTCTCCAGATGCAGGCGCTGGACGATTTCTTCCCGCGTCCGCTTGTCCGCCGTCGCGGTCAGCGCAATACGCGGCACGCCAGGAAACAGTTCGGCCAGCTGGCCCAGCTGCATGTACTCGGGACGGAAGTCGTGCCCCCACTGGGAGACGCAATGGGCCTCGTCGATGGCAAACAGGGCGATCTCCAGCCGCTGCAGGAACGCCAGCATGCGGGGCTGAACCAGTCGCTCAGGCGCGAGATAGAGCATCTTGATCTCGTTGCGTCGGATGCGCTCAGCGATCTCGCGCTGCTCATCGGCGCTCAGCGTCGAGTTGAGCGCAACGGCCGAGACGCCCAGCTCGTCGAGTGTCGCGACCTGGTCGTCCATCAGCGCGATCAGCGGCGAAACCACCACCGCCAGTCCTTCGCGCAAGAGCGCCGGAACCTGGTAGCACAGGGACTTGCCGCCGCCGGTCGGCATCAGTACCAGCGCATCGCCGCCACTGCCGACACGCTCGATGATCGCGCCCTGGTTGCCACGAAACGCGTCGTAGCCGAATACGTCTTTAAGGATGCGCTGTGCCTGGTCGAGCATGCCGGTCTCCGAAACAAGGCGCGCAGTATACGCGAGCGAACCATGGAGTTCAGGATCGCGCGGCCAATACGGACGAGGCGTCATCCGAAGGCACGAGTAGCCTGCGCCCCGCGCCTCGTCTAGAATCCGGGTTGTCTTCCAGCCCCCAAGGTAGTTCCCGATGTCATTCGCCGAGCAACTCGCCCGCCTGCAAGTCTTTCTTGATGCAGATGACCTGCACGAGGAAGCACTGGATTACATCGCCGCCCATGGCTACCTGACCGCACTGTGCATCTGCTCCGAACAGGTGCCCGAGCGTGAATGGATCGACGCGCTGTTCTCCGAACCACCCAAGTACAAGGACGACACCGAGCGCGAAGCCATCGAGGCCACGCTGGTTCAGCTCAAGGCACATATTGCCCGCCAGCTGGCCAGCGACGAGGACATGGAACTGCCGTGCGAACTGGACCTGGGTGAAGAGCCGGACGAATCCGATCTGCGCGGTTGGTGCATCGGTTTTATGGAAGGCGTGTTCATGCGCGAGGCGATCTGGTTCGAGGACTCCGAAGAGGAAGTCAGCGAGCTGCTGCTGCCGATCATGGTCGGTTCGGGCCTGTTCGACGAGCAACCGGAATTCGCCGATATCGCCGACAACCCCGAGCTGGTCGACGAAATGGTGGCGCAGATCCCCGAGCTACTGACGGCCCTCTACCTGATCTGCCATGCCCCCGAGGAAAAGCCAGCCCTGCTCAAGCCGCGTCGCCACTGACCGGCTGCGGAGGGGGCCAAGCGTCAAGGTGGGCGTCATGCTCACCTGCAACGGTGCGACTGCCGGAGCGCAGTCGCCGGCGCGTCGCCCCACTGCCGGACCTGTCCCGCTGGCTAGCACCACAGGAGGGAAAGGCATTGTTCTGCACATTTCGATGCCTATCGCGAATATCTGACGACGCTGACGTGAGCCAGCCGAGCACAGATCGCAGCGAATCGAAGAACCGGGCTGACTAGTACCATGGCCCATCGCGATATCCGGCAGCATCGCAACCCTCTGATCCGATCGATCCTGCTCGGCGTCGGCTGGCTGGCCGTTGTGCTGGGCGTCGTCGGCATCTTCCTGCCCGTCCTGCCGACCACGCCATTCCTGCTGCTGGCCGCGGCCTGTTTCGTGCGTAGCTCGCAACGTTTCTATGACTGGCTGGTAGGCCACCCACGGCTCGGTCCGTGGTTTCGTGACTACCTGGAAGGGAACGGTATTCCGCTCAAGGGCAAGGTATACGCCATCGCCACCATGTGGATAAGCATCGGCATTTCCTGCTGGCTGGTGCCACTGATGTGGGCCCGTATCGGGATGCTACTGAGCGCGACGCTGGTGACGCTCTACATCCTCAGGCAGAAAACATTGCCGGTCAGCAATGACACTGGTTTCAGGTAAATCAGCTCCGCACGCCATAGCGCTTTCGCTCGCATACCTCTAGGTGTCGGCATGATTACGCTGATATACCTCTCGCCCCATCGCATCGATCTGGCCCTCGATCAAGGCGTCGAACGGACGGAGCAACTCATCGAATCGGCTGGGGCTTTCCAGTAGGTTAAGTGCCGTAACGATCGCCTCGATGGTCGACAACGCGCCGGGCATTGGCGCTTTGCGCAAGCGGTAGCGGGAGCTCAGCCCTTCTGGCAGCGCAACCCGCGGCAACTCAGCCAACCATGGATTGACGTGCAGGATCTTGCGCGCCTTTCGCCAGGTCCCATCCGGCACGATCAGGCGCACGGGTTGGGCGGCATCGGCCAGACTCCCTAGCGGTATGGCATCTTCGCCGGGAAATAACAGGTAGCTCAGCCGTGCGGCATCGCAATCGTCTTCGAAGCGCTCGCCCACCCGCAGTTCTGCATTGCGCAGCCCCAACGCGGCCAGGCGCGCCGTATTGAGCGCATGACTCGCTTCACTGGAATGCTGGAGGATGAGCACCTGGGTACGGCTATCCAGCGCAGGTATCAGCGCGCAAAGGCACAGGGAAGACGGGCGCTGGCAGCGTGAGCATCGTAGACGGGACATGGTTCACCTCGGCGGCGGAGTCTGCCATAACGGCCACTGCTCTGCAGAGCGACTATGCTTGCGACGTCCCCGCATGAGGAGCAGGCATGATCACCGTCCACCATTTGAACCACTCCCGCTCGCACCGCGTCCTGTGGCTGCTGGAAGAACTGGAACTGCTTTACGAGCTGAAGCGTTACCCGCGCGACCCGAAGACCATGCTCGCGCCAGCAGAGCTGAAAGCCGTACACCCACTGGGCAAGTCTCCGGTGATCACTGACGACGACCTGACGCTGGCCGAATCGGCAGCCATCCTCGAATACCTGCTGGAACGCTATGGCAACGGACGCCTGATGCCGCAGGGCGGCACTCCGGAATACCGTCGTTTTCGCTACTGGATGCACTACGCAGAAGGCTCTGCGATGCCCCCACTGCTACTGCGGCTGGTATTCGACCGCGTCGCCAATGGGCCGATGCCGTTCTTTGTTCGCCCCATCGCACGCGCAATCGCCAAGGGCGCTAACAGCGCCTTCATCGGGCCACAACTGAAGACCCATCTCGATTACATGGAAGCGGAACTGGAGAAGTCCGACTGGTTTGCAGGCAACACGTTCAGCGCAGCGGATATACAGATGAGCTTCCCGCTGGAAGCTGCCCGTGCCAGAGCCGGCCTGGACGAGAGTCGCCCACGCCTGATGGATTTTTTGCAGCGGATACAGCAGCGGCCCGCTTACAAACGAGCCGTGGAGCGCGGAGGACCCGCCTTGCCCACCGCGTAGACGCCACCAAACTTAGCGGCGGCGTTCCTGCTCGCGCTGGGCGCGGACCGGGATGGGTTGCATACAAGGCGGTTCGATCAAACCAAGAGCGACCGCCAACTTCCAGAACATCTCGTTGAGCCTTGCTTTCATGGTCACACCCTCCTGCGATATAACGGGCTACATCGGAGCCATGCGGGCTTCGTGGACAGCATAATTCAACTTCGGCTCCGGCGCTCGTGCCCTTTGCAAGCGCAATCCCCGAATGCAGCGCCGCTTTGTTACGGCGCTTTACAACTGCGACCGAGGCGGCGCAAAGGCGTTCAAACGAATTCACTGCCGGTCTTCAGTTGCGATCGGCCTTGCGTCGATAAGGGAACACATCGATCACCTTGCCGCCGCTGATGGCGTCCTGCAGCCCTTTCCAGTAATCAGCATCGTAGAGCTCGCCATGCAAGCTGGCGAAAAGCCGGCGCTGGCCATGGTCGGCGAACAGAAAGCGCGGGAATTCCTCGGGAAATACATCGTTCGGCCCCACCGAATACCAGGGCTCCGACGCCATTTCATCCTCGGGATAGCGCGGCGGCGGAATATGGCGGAAATTCACTTCGGTTAGAAAGCTGATCTCGTCATAGTCGTAGAACACCACCCGACCATGGCGGGTGACGCCGAAGTTCTTCAGCAGCATGTCGCCGGGAAAGATATTCGCCGCCGCCAACTGTTTGATCGCCAGCCCGTAGTCTTCCAGCACCTCGCGCACCTGCTCGTCGCTGGCATGCTCGAGGTAGAGATTCAGGGGCGTCATGCGGCGCTCGGTCCAGCAGTGGCGCACCAGCACGGTATCGCCCTGCACCTCGACCGTTGACGGCGCCACCTCCAGCAGTTCGGCCAGACATTCCGGATCGAATTTCGCCTTGGGGAAACGGAAATCCGCGAACTCCTGGGTGTCGGCCATGCGCCCTACCCGGTCGACGCTCTTCACCAGCCGATACTTCTCGATCACCGTGGCTCGGTTGACGCTCTTGATCGGCGAGAAGCGGTCCTTGATCAGCTTGAACACAGTATTGAAGCCCGGCAGCGTGAACACCGTCATCACCATGCCGCGAACGCCGGGCGCCATGACGAAGCGGTCGTCAGTATTGGCCAGGTGATCGATCAGCGCACGATAGAACTCCGACTTACCGTGCTTGTAGAAGCCGATCGAGGTGTACAACTCGGCGATGTGCTTGCCGGGCAGGATGCGCTTGAGGAAGCCGACAAACTCCGCCGGAATCGGCACCTCGACCATGAAATACGAGCGGGTGAAGGAGAAAATGATCGACACCTCCGCCTCGTCGGTGATCAGCGCGTCGGCAATGATGCCCTCACCCTCGCGGTGCAGTAGCGGGATGACCAGCGGCCACTGTTCGTCGCGGGTGAAGATCCGCCCAAGCAGGTATGCCCCCTTGTTGCGATAGAGCACCGAGACGAACAGCTCCACGGTCAGCTCCGGGTCCTTGCAAACCCAGTCGGGCAGGGTCTCGTGCAATTGCGCCTGCAGGCGCCGCTGGTCTCCTGGCAAGTCGCAGTAAGGCACGGCGAATGCGTAATCGCCAAGGATCTGTTCGAGCATCCCGCTCAAGTCGCCGTTGGGCTGGTAGGTACGGGTTTGCGCCAGCCGTTCATGAGCACGCACCGCCGGTCGGGTGGTATGGATGAACATGGTGCCGTCGCTGATGCAGTCATGGCTGAACAGCCCACAGAAGATCGAGTTGTACCAGGTCTCCGACAGCTCGTCGTCGAAGCGCGGGTTGATCAGCTCGATGTAGGCACTTTTGATCTGCGGCCAGGCCTCGACCTGAAGCAGGTCGGCGTGATCGAAACCGGCCAGCAGGCCACGCCGGGTTTCACCAACCTTCTCTTCGTAGAGGTTGATCCGCGCCGCCGATGCGCGCTGCGCTTCCTGCCAATGCGCCTGCTCGAAGCGCGCCCGCGCGCCTTCGGTGATCAGGCGAAAGTGCTCTCGGTAGTCGTCGAAGCCCAGGAGGATCTGCCGAGCAATTTCAGCGGCCAGTTTCTGCTGCACCATGATGCACCCACTGCAGGACATGAACGTCCGCCGAGCTTAGCAGCACGCAGTTTGAAAGTCGGTTTCGGATTGCCAGTTGGCTGATGGGCGACAACACTTGCAGCTCCCTTCCGGTGGAGCCGCCCCATGCGCCCGCTCGACATGTTCCGCCTGCTTGCTCTCGCCGCCATCTGGGGCGCAAGTTTTCTTTTTCTACGCATCATTGCCCCAGTGCTCGGCACCTTTCCCACGGCGTTCTTTCGTGTGCTGCTGGCAACCGCAGGGCTGCTGGTCATCCTGCTGTTGCTGCGCACGCGCTGGGATTTCCGCGGCAAGCTGGGGTTGTGCCTGGTGCTGGGCGTGATTAATTCCGGCGTACCCTTCGCGCTGTATTCGGTGGCCGCGCAACTGGTGCCGGCTGGCTATTCGGCTATCTTCAATGCCACCACACCAATGATGGGCGTGCTGATCGGCGCCTTGTTCTTCGCCGAGGAGTTGACGCTCGCCAAGATTATCGGCGTTTTCAGCGGGCTCGGAGGCGTGGCATTGCTGATGCGAATCGGGCCGGTGCCATTCGACACGGAGCTGCTGCTCGGCGCACTGGCATGCCTGGGCGCCACCGCCTGTTATGGCTTCGGCGGCTTTCTCACCCGCCGCTGGATCAACCAGGGCGAAGGCCTGGACAGCGAGGTGGTCGCGTTCGGTAGCCAGCTCGGTGCGGCGCTGTGCCTGTTGCCATTGTTCGGACTGTCGTTATTGAATGCGCCGCCGGTGAACTGGGGCGATTCGACGGTCTGGCTGAGTCTGCTGGGTCTGGGGCTGGTCTGTACGGCGTTCGCCTACATCCTCTACTTTCGTTTGCTGGCGGATATCGGACCGGTCAAGACACTGACGGTGACCTTCCTGATCCCGCCATTTGGCGTGCTGTGGGGCGTTATCTTTCTTGATGAGCCACTTTCCTGGGCTTACGTCCAGGGCGGTGCGCTGATCGCGCTCGCGCTGTGGTTGATTCTGCGCCAGGCGCCAACCACACGGCCAACCGCGCAGTTGCGACGCAGCTGAATTGCTCAGCTACGTCGCACCGCATCACTGCACCAGTTCCTGCTCGCTGAACATGTCGGTGAACAGCATGCTGGATAGGTAGCGCTCGCCGGAATCCGGCAGGATCACCACGATGTTCTTGCCCTGCATCTCTGGGCGCTCGGCCAGACGGACCGCCGCAGCCATCGCCGCGCCGCAGGAAATGCCGCAAAGAATGCCCTCTTCGCGCATCAGCCGCAGCGCCATCTGTTTGGCCTCCTCGTCGTCGACCAGTTCGACCTGATCGACCATGGACAGGTCGAGGTTCTTCGGCACGAAGCCTGCGCCGATCCCCTGAATCTTGTGCGGGCTGGGCTTGACCTCGTCACCCGCCAGGGTCTGGCTGATAACCGGCGAGCTGGTCGGCTCCACGGCAACGCTGAGGATCTGCTTGCCCTTGGTGTTCTTGATGTAGCGCGAAACACCGGTAATGGTGCCGCCCGTTCCGACGCCGGCCACCAGCACATCGATGCTGCCGTCGGTGTCGTTCCAGATTTCTGGGCCAGTGGTCTTTTCATGGATCGCCGGGTTGGACGGGTTTTCGAACTGCTGCGGCATGTAGTACTGCTCGGGGTTCGAAGCCGCGATTTCGGCGGCCTTCTCGATCGCGCCCTTCATGCCCTTCGCCGGCTCGGTAAGCACCAGTTCGGCACCAAGAGCTTTCAGCACCTTGCGCCGCTCAAGGCTCATGGAAGCCGGCATGGTGAGCATGAGCTTGTAGCCGCGTGCAGCGGCAACGAAGGCCAGACCGATCCCGGTATTGCCCGAGGTTGGCTCGACCAGCGTCATGCCGGGCTTGATCCGGCCGCTGTCTTCGGCATCCCAGATCATCCCGGCACCGATTCGGCACTTAACGGAGTAGGCCGGGTTCCGGCCTTCGATCTTGGCCATGATGCTGACGCCCTTGGGACCAAGGCGGTTGATCATGACCAACGGGGTGTTGCCGATGGAGCGTGCGTTGTCTGCGAATATGCGACTCATGGGAATGCCCTGTCCGAGGTGTACCAGACCAATCAGCCTATGCGCAGTCCAGGCGTCAGTCCAGCCGAACTCACGGCGGAAACCTGGGGTCCATCGTCAACACGCCCACATCCCCGGAATGCCATGACCCGTCGCCTGCTTCCCCTGTGGATTCTTCTCGCACTTGGCCTGCTGCTGATCGTGCTGCACCTCGCCCTGCCCCATCTGGTGCGTAATTATCTGAACGAAAAGATGGCCGACATGGGCGACTATCAGGGCCATGTCGAAGACGTCGATCTGGCTTGGTGGCGCGGGGCTTATCGCGTCGAAGGGCTGCTGATCGAGAAGAAGGACAAGCGCGTACAGGCGCCGCTGTTGAAGGCGCCAGGTATTGATATCGCCATCAGCTGGGACGCAATCCTGCGGCACCGCGAGATCGTCGGTGAGGTGATCTTCGAACAACCGCACCTGAACTTCGTCGATGGCGGCGACAGCGGCGATTCACAAAGCGGTAAAGGAGTCGATTGGCGCGACCAGCTCGATGCCCTGATACCGATCACGCTGAACGAGATTCGCGTTGTCGATGGACAGCTGTCCTTTCGCAACTTCTCTTCCGACCCACAGGTGCACGTCTACGCCAGCGACATCCAGGCCAGCCTGTATAACCTGACCAACACCGATGATGCCGATGGCACCCGCACGGCAGCGTTCGAGGGCACCGGCAAGCTGTTCGACCAGGCGCCGATCGAGGCGACGGCCAGCTTCGACCCATTTACCGACTGGGAGGACTTCGAGGTCAATCTGCGCGTCACCGAGGTACCGCTAAAGCAGCTGAACGACCTCAGTCGCGCCTATGCCAACTTCGATTTCGCCGGCGGAACGGGTGATCTCGTCCTCGAAGTGCAGGCCACCGACAGTCAGCTCGACGGCTACATCAAGCCGTTGCTGCGCAACGTGGATATCTTCGATTACGAACAGGACGTGGCAAACGAGGACAAGGGCTTCTTCCGCGGCCTCTGGGAGGCCGTGGTCGGCGGCGGGCAGGAGGTGCTTGAGAACCAGAGCAAGGATCAGTTCGCGACCCGTGTCGAGCTGTCCGGCACCACCCGCAAAACCGACGTGAGCCCATTCCAGGCCTTCCTCGCGATACTGCGCAACGCCTTCGTCGAAGCCTTCTCGGCTCGTTTCGAACGTTCCCTGACCGAGGACGAGTGACCATGCGGCGTCACCAGAAGGGCACGTGCAGCCATTCAGTGACTGAATGATGCTCTCGCGTTCACACTCAAGCGAGCTTCCCTTATAGTCCCCTCCTGACTACAACGAGCGCCTGCGTGCCAGGCCCGCCGAAGGAATCCGCAATGAAATTCGAAGGCACCCAGTCCTACGTCGCCACCGACGACCTGAAACTCGCGGTCAACGCCGCCATCACCCTGCAGCGCCCGTTGCTGGTCAAGGGCGAACCCGGCACCGGCAAGACCATGCTGGCCGAGCAGCTGGCCGAATCCTTCAGCGCCAAACTCATCACCTGGCACATCAAGTCCACCACCAAAGCGCATCAGGGCCTCTACGAATACGATGCGGTAAGCCGCCTGCGCGACTCCCAGCTGGGCGTGGACAAGGTCCATGACGTCCGCAACTACATCAAGAAAGGCAAGCTGTGGGAGGCCTTCGAGAGCGAGGAGCGGGTCATCCTGCTGATCGACGAAATCGACAAGGCCGACATCGAGTTCCCCAACGACTTGTTGCAGGAGCTCGACAAGATGGAGTTCTACGTCTACGAGACCAACGAAACCATCAAGGCGACCCAACGGCCGATCATCATCATCACCTCGAACAACGAGAAGGAGCTGCCTGACGCCTTCCTCCGCCGTTGCTTCTTCCACTACATCGCCTTCCCGGACCGGGAAACGCTGCAGCGCATCGTCGATGTGCACTACCCCGACATCAAGAAGGATCTGGTCAGCGAGGCGCTGGACGTGTTCTTCGACGTGCGCAAGGTGCCAGGGCTGAAGAAGAAGCCCTCGACCTCAGAGCTGGTCGACTGGCTGAAGCTGCTGATGGCCGACAACATCGGCGAGGCAGTGCTGCGCGAGCGCGACCCGACCCGCGCCATCCCGCCGCTGGCTGGTGCTCTGGTGAAGAACGAGCAGGACGTGATGCTGCTGGAGCGTCTAGCCTTCATGAGTCGACGCGCTAACAGCCGCTGATCGGTGCCGGCTTCGGTGGCGCCGGTCGCGCACTCACTGGAGGAAGAAATCATGCAAACGCATACCGGTAGTTGCCTGTGCGGCGTCGTGCGCTATCGCATCGACGCCCCCATCGACGAGTTGACCCACTGCCACTGCAAGATGTGCCGCAAGGCCCATGGCGCCGCCTTCGCCAGCTACGCGAGCGTGCCACTGGACGCCCTGCACTTCATGTCGGGCAAGGATCAGCTGGGCGTTTACCACTCCTCCGAACATGTGACGCGCACCTTCTGCATCCGCTGCGGCTCCAATCTGCTGTTCGTCGACAACCGCGAGCATGAGGTCGGCGTCGCTGCCGGGACCCTCGATTCACCGCTGCCGGCACCGCCGCAATCGCACATCTTCGTCGACTCCAAGGCGGCGTGGTACGAGATTCACGACGCACTGCCCCAACACAACGGCGACAGCCCCCGCTGAGCGCCCCGAAATTGCGCACTATCCACGGTGCGTCAGAGGTTTTCTGCCATGCTGCTTGGCCTGTTCAATGAGATGCGTGCTGCCAAGGTGCCAGTATCGGTGCGCGAGCTGCTGGACCTGATCGATGCGCTCAAGCACCGCGTCGTGTTCGCCGACATGGACGAGTTCTATTTCCTGGCACGCACGGTGATGGTCAAGGACGAACGCCACTTCGACAAGTTCGACCGGGCCTTCGGTGCCTATTTCAAAGGTCTGGAAAATCTCGATCAGCATCTCGAGGCGCTGATCCCCGAAGACTGGCTGCGCAAGGAATTCGAGCGCAGCCTGACGGACGAGGAACGAGCGCAGATCCAGTCCCTAGGCGGCCTGAACAAGTTGATCGAAGAGTTCAAGAAGCGTCTCGAGGAACAGAAGGAACGCCACGCCGGCGGCAACAAATGGATCGGCACCGGCGGCACCAGCCCCTTCGGTTCGGGCGGCTACAACCCCGAAGGCATCCGCATCGGCGACGCCGGCAAGCGCCAGGGCAAGGCGGTGAAGGTCTGGGACCAGCGCGAGTACAAGAACCTCGACGACCAGGTCGAGCTCGGTACGCGCAACATCAAGATCGCCCTGCGCCGCCTGCGCAAGTTCGCTCGCCAGGGCGCGGCGGACGAGCTGGATATCGACGGCACCATCGACCATACCGCGCGAGATGCCGGCCTGCTCAACATCCAGATGCGCCCGGAGCGGCGCAATGCGGTGAAGCTGCTGATCCTGTTCGACATCGGCGGCTCGATGGACGCCCACGTGAAAGTCTGCGAAGAGCTGTTCTCGGCCTGCAAGACCGAGTTCAAGCACCTCGAGTACTTTTACTTCCACAACTTCATTTACGAGTCGGTGTGGAAGAACAATTTCCGCCGCACCTCGGAACGCACGTCGACCCTGGACGTGCTGCACAAGTACGGCGCGGACTACAAGGTGGTGTTCGTCGGCGACGCGGCGATGGCACCCTATGAGGTCACCCAGCCGGGCGGTAGCGTCGAGCACTGGAACGAGGAAGCCGGCTACGTCTGGATGCAGCGCTTCATGGAGAAGTACAAGAAGCTTATCTGGATCAACCCCTACCCAAAAGACACCTGGGGCTACACCACGTCCACCGGCATCATCCGCGAGCTGGTGGAGGACCGCATGTATCCGCTGACGCTGAGCGGGCTCGAAGACGGGATGAAGTTTCTGGCGAAGTGAGTTGATCCGTCCGTTCGCCAGCCGCTACCTGAGCCGCGACTAGCCCAGGCAATCGGCAGTGCAACCCTCAAGTCACGAGCGAAAGGCACGGTAGCGGCGCCCCGAGCGAAACGGAAAGCTTGCCGCCAGCAGCAGGCTCTCCACCAGCCAGGCTAGCAACAGTGCGCAACTCAGCCCCCAGGCAATGGCTTCGGGCGCCAGCAGGACCTGGAAGCGATAGCTGCTCCATACCTGCTCGCGCAGACTGCGCTCGGCGCCTAGCAGTACGTGAATGGCGCGTGCGTACCACGGTCGCTGCATCGCCTGCCACTCGCGCTCGAGCAGGCGGGCCCGCGCCACCAGATGCTCGACGCTTTGAGCGTCGTTCTGGAAAACCGGGTCGTCGCTATCTCGATAGTGCTGCACTAGCGCATCCAGATCGCCGCTGAAGAAGCGCCGCGCTGTATCCTGAAAGCCGTGCAAACCCTGCTCGGCCTCAAGGCGCCTCGCCTCGACGTGCTTGGCATAGGCATCGATGAATCCCGGCACCTGTACGCCCACCAGCAAGCCGAACGCAAACAGGGTCAGGCGCAGATAACTTCTCAGCATGCCGCCACCTTGCCCTGCGCGACGCATTCGCCCTGTTGCCAGAGGCTCCATTGACCGGGCTCGTGCAGGGTCCATTGCTCGTTATTGGTCAGCGGTTCGGTCGCCAGCACGGTGACGACATCGTCAGGGGTGGTTTCGGCATGGAAGTTCACCGTCAGCTCGGCGTCTCTGAGCTGAGCAGGGCCGAACGGGGCGCGCCGGGTGATTTCCGCAAGCTTGGTGCTGCAGAAGCTGAACAACCATTCACCGTTGCTCAGCAGGCAATTGAACACGCCCTTGCGGCGATACTCGTTGCAGGCGCCGAGCAACACGGGCAGCAGGCTCTGCGGGTCGCAACGGTCAGGGAAATCCAGTCGGATGCGGTTCAGCAGGTCGCAGAAGGCGCGCTCGCTATCGGTGTCGCCGACCGGGCGATAGATGCCCTTGCCAGGCTCGAAGTCCGAAAGCTGACCATTGTGCGCGAAGCACCAGTGCTGCCCCCAGAGTTCGCGGACGAAGGGGTGGGTATTGACCAGGGAAACATTGCCGACATTAGCGTGACGAATGTGGCCGATCACCACTTCGCTCTTGATCAGGTAGCGCTGCACCATCTTCGCCACCTCGGATTCGCAGCTGGCGACGGGGTCCTGAAACAACCGCAAGCCGCGCCCCTCATAGAAGGCGATACCCCAGCCATCCTTGTGTGGGCCGGTCTTGCCGCCCCGCTGCATCAGACCGGTGAAGCTGAAAACGATATCGGTTGGAACATTGGCGCTCATGCCCAGCAGCTCGCACATGCGTCATCTCCGCTCGGTTTCTGTGAATCGCTCGACTAGAGCCTGGGTTCGGTGCGCATCCGCCCGCGTGACGGCGTGTAGTCCAGCTCGTCATCGCTGTCATCTTCCATGCGTTCGCGCAGCGTCCGGCTGTCCTCGGCTTCGTCCGCAGTGTCGCGGCGGCGTCGATACTTTCGCTCGATCGGCCAGCGTATGGCGACGAGCAGCAGATACAGGCCGAACGCGATCAGCCCGTACATGGCCAGATCCGCCACGGCGCGCCAGGCGTTGTTGCCCACCTGGAAGATCATGTCCATGGCGGTAATGGCCACCGCTGGCGCGAAGAGTTCCTTCGCCGGGTCAACGATGGTCGGCGTGAACAGCAACACAGCCGCGATCAGTCGTAGCGGCTCGCGCAACCAGCGCCACATTCCGCGCGTCACCCGGAACCAGAACAGCAGGCATCCCAGCGCGGCTATCCCGTAGAGAGCCCAGGCGAGCGAGTAATCGGAGTCGAACATCAGCATGGTGTTTTCTCGGTGACAGCCGTTCACAACTGCCAGCGGCGGCTGGCCAGGCAACAGGGCGCATTCAGCGTCGCCACGGGCATGCTATGCGTCGCAGCGACAAGGGCGGCCATGATAGCAGCCTGTGTCCCTCAGCCGTCATCGATGGTGACAACAAGCCACTGGCGAAGGCCGAAGCAAGGTCGTATAAACCTCTTAAACGAGGGGTTATCCCCAAACATCGCCGGGACGGCTGCCTCAGGCAACCGGCAAGCAAGGAGAAACACGCCATGCCCTACCAACACATACTGGTCGCCATCGACCTGACCGAAGAGTGCCATCCGGTCGTGGCTCGCGCCCAGGCGCTGGCCAGCACCTCGAATGCCAAGCTGAGCCTGGTGCACATCATCGAGCCGATGGCCATGGCCTTCGGCGGCGACGTGCCGATGGACCTTTCGATGCTGCAACAACAGCAGTTCGACCAGGCACGCGAGCGCATGAACGGCTTCGCCGACAGCTACCCGGGCCTGGCACCGGAGAATCGCCACCTCGCCTACGGACAGCCCCGCCAGGAAGTACACCGCCTGGCGAAGGAACAGGGCTGTGATCTGATCGTGGTCGGCAGCCATGGTCGCCACGGACTCGCCCTGCTGCTGGGGTCGACCGCCAACGACATCCTCCACGGCGCGCCGTGCGATGTACTGGCCGTGCGTTTGAAAAAGGCCGATTAGCCAGGTCACCGCGCAGGGTGAAGCCACTCTGCGCAAGCTGGCGAGGTCAGACCGCTTCGACGCCCCCGCCCGCACTCATCACCAACGGGCGGATCTTCTGCAGTTGCGTCTCGAGCGAATAGGTCAGGCTCGACGCCATGGAAAAGAAGGTCAGGAAGGCCTTGAGATTGGAGTCGGCGTGACAGGTATCGTGAATACGCTGCCAGAACGCCTGATTGACCAGTTGCAGCTGCTGAAATGAACGCACCAGCCCGCGCAGTTCCCAGTCTGCATGGCGACCCTCGCGTAGGTTGAAATACTGCCGCGCCAGATAGAGCGATACCGCCCGCAAAACGAACTCGTTGTTGCTGGCAAATGGCAGATGCTGCTTGGCCATGGGCTTGAGTCCGCCGAGCACCGGGCAGGCGCTGGTCGCCATGATCACCCCGAGCAGTGCCCGCAGCCCCTCGTCCAGACCAACCTGCTTGGTGTACTCACGCTCCGGGGTGCGCACCCATACCAAGGCCTTCTTCACTGCCGGCAGGCCCTGGAAATCCTCGATCACCCGGTGCAGGTCGACCGCCGCCGGGCAATGGCTGAAATCGTCCTTGCTCAGTGGGCAATTCGAGCAGCGCTGATGCTCCAGACGGGTCCATTTCGGCGCCTGCGCGGCGACCTCCCTGTCGTACTCACGATCCAGCTCGATCCTGTAGCTGAAGTCGTGTTCATCATCCAGGGTAATGCGGTATTCGATTGCCATTAACGCTCCATCATGACTGCATGATCCGATGCGGATACTTAACTACGCGCCAGCACGCCGGGCATTGATCCATCTCATAAGCCGTGATGGGGAGCCGCATCGTCGGGCAGCGATTGGTGCGGCGCGGGCCCCAGCAACCCGCACCCCCTGCTCGTCAGTGTGGCGGGATTACTCCTCCAGCTCTGCCCAGCGCTCCAGCAAGCCGTCCAGCTCCAGCTGCAGCGCTTCAAGGCGACTCAGCACCGCAGCGGTCACGTCTGCCGGCTGCTGATAGAAGGCCGGATCGGAGATCTGCGTCTGGAGCGCCTCGATAGCCTGTTCCGCCTCATCGATCTTGCCCGGCAAGGCCTCGAGCTCGCGCTGCAACTTGTAGGTGAGCTTCTTCTTCGCCGGCGCGACCTCGGCAGCTGCCGACGCGACCGAAGCCTGCTGCGCTTTCTTGGCGTCCTTCGTCTCGCCGCCGGACTCTGCAACACCCAACAAACGCGGCGAACCACCCTGGCGCAACCAGTCCTGATAGCCACCAACGTATTCGCGTACCTCACCGCCGCCCTGGAACACCAAGGTGCTGGTGACCACGTTGTCGAGAAAGGCCCGGTCGTGGCTCACCATCAATACGGTGCCCTGGAAACCGAGCAACACCTCTTCGAGCAACTCGAGAGTTTCCACGTCGAGGTCGTTGGTCGGTTCGTCGAGCACCAGCAGGTTGGCCGGCTTACTGAACAGCTTGGCCAGCAAGAGCCGTGCCCGCTCGCCTCCAGACAGCGCCTTGACGGGCGTCCGTGCCCGCTGCGGGCTGAACAGGAAGTCGCCGAGATAGCTCAGGACATGACGATTCTGGCCATCGATGGTGATGAACTCACGTCCTTCGGCGAGGTTGTCGACCACGGTCTTTTCCAGCTCCAGCTGGTGACGCAATTGGTCGAAATACGCCACTTCGAGCTTGGTGCCGAACTCTATGGAACCGCTGCTCGGATGAAGCTCGCCCAGCAGCAGCTTGAGCAAGGTGGTCTTGCCGGTACCGTTGGCACCGAGCAAGCCGATGCGATCGCCGCGCTGGATGACCATGGAGAAGTTCTTAATCAGCGGATCGCCGCCGACATGGGCGAACGTCACATCCTCGGCAACGATGACCTGCTTGCCGGACTTCTCAGCGGTTTCCACCTGGAAGGTTGCTTTGCCCTGCACGTTACGGCGCTCGCTGCGCTCGGCGCGCAGCGCCTTCAATGCCCGCACGCGGCCTTCATTGCGGGTACGCCGCGCCTTGATGCCCTGGCGAATCCACACTTCTTCCTGTGCCAGCTTCTTGTCGAACAGCGCATTGGCCGTTTCCTCAGCCGCCAACTGCTGCTCCTTGTGCACCAGGAAGCTCGCGTAGTCGCCATTCCAGTCGATCAGGTGGCCGCGGTCCAGTTCGAGGATGCGGGTCGCCAGGTTCTGCAGGAATGCCCGGTCGTGGGTGATGAACAGCACGGCACCGTTGAAACCGGTAAGCGCCTCTTCCAGCCAGGCGATGGCACCGATATCCAGGTGGTTGGTGGGCTCGTCGAGCAACAGCAGATCCGGCTCGGACACCAGTGCCTGGGCCAGCAGCACGCGGCGGCGCCAGCCACCTGAGAGTTCGGCCAGGGTGCGGTCAGCCGGCAGCTGCAGGCGGCTCAGGGTGCTGTCGACCAGTTGCTGCAAGCGCCAGCCATCCTTCGCCTCGAGCGCTTGCTGCACATGCATGAGCTTCTCGAGATCGGCGTCGTTCTGGATGTTCTGGCTGAGGTGATGGTACTCGGCGAGCAGCTCGCCGACCCCGGCCAGGCCTTCAGCGACCACATCGAATACCGTGCGGTCGTCCGCTCGCGGGAGCTCCTGCGGCAGTTCGCCGATCTTCAGCCCCGGGGCACGCCAGATCTCCCCGTCATCGGCGGCACGATCACCTTTGACCAGGCGCAGCATGCTGGATTTTCCGGTGCCATTACGGCCAATGATGCAGACCCGCTCGCCTCGCGCGATTTGCCAGGACACGCCGTCCAGCAACGGCGTGGTGCCGTAGGCGAGAGATACATCGGTGAACTTGAGCAGGGTCATGACTACCTCCGGAAAACAGGGCGCGCAGTCTAACAGATCGCCATGGCCCACCCGCTGTGAGCAAGGCTTTATCAGCCACACGGCGCTATCGCATCGGTTTGCTGTCGATGGCCACGCGAGCCTTGGCAGGTACGCTCGTCGGAAGTCTGCCTTTGTTTGTTACGGGAGCTTAATGCGCGTTTAACTGCCCCGTGCGGCAGGCTAAGCTAGCCCCTGCGACAGGCCGATTGCGGCTGTGCCCAGGCGCAGCCGATCACCTGTCATCTCAAGCCCCCGTTTTACGGATGTACCATGCGCGGCCGACTCTCCAGTTTGTGTTTCTGCCTGTTCGTTTCAACCCTCGGCCAGGATGCGTCCGCCGCCAGTCTCAGTCAGCAGCGCCAGTATTACGACCAGGCCAAGCAGGCCCTGGCCAAGGGCGACAGCGGCCCCTACCGGCATTATTACAACGCCCTGCGCGACTACCCGCTCGAACCTTATCTCGCGTACGACGACCTGACCCATCGCCTGAAATCGGCCAGCAACCAGGAGGTGGAGAAGTTTCTTGCCGAGCACGGTGACCTGCCACAGATCAGCTGGATGAAGCTGCGTTGGCTGCGCCTTCTGGCCGCGCGCGGGGACTGGGAGACCTTCATCCGCTACTACGACCCGAAGATGAATTTCACCGAGCTCGACTGCCTGTTCGGCCAGTATCAGCTACGCAACGACCTGCCAGGTGCCGATGCCACGGCCGAGCGCCTTTGGCTGGTCGGCAAGTCGCAGCACAACGCCTGTGATCCGTTGTTCGAACTGTGGGATATCAAAGGGTTGCTGACCGAAGAGCGCCGTTGGAAGCGCACCAAGCTGGCAGTCGAGAGCGGTAACTACGGCGTGGCCAGCTATCTGGTCAAACGCCTGCCGACCCTGCAACCTCAGGGGCAGTTGTTGATCGATGTCGCGCAGAAGCCGCAAATGCTTCGCCAATCGGATCGCTTCGTGCCAACCAGCCCGGAAATGGCCGACGTCGTGTCGCTCGGATTGCGCCGCCTCACCCGTCAGGACCCGGAGCAGGCGCTGAATCTGCTCGACGGCTACGCTCGGCGCTTCGCCTTCTCGGCCGAAGAGAAAGTCGCCATCGCCCGGCAGATCGGGCTGACGCTGGCCAAGCGTTTCGACGCACGTGCGCTGAAAGTGATGGCCGAATACGACCCCGAACTGCGTGACAACACCGTCAGCGAATGGCGCGCCCGGCTGCTGCTGCGCCTGGGCCAGTGGGATGACGCATACCGGCTTACCCAACGCTTCCCCGAAGACCTGGCCAATACCAATCGCTGGCGCTACTGGCAGGCACGCAGCCTGCAACTGGCCAAGCCCGAAAGCCAGCAAGCGGCACAGCTTTACCAGCCGGTTGCCAGGGAGCGGGACTTCTACGGCTTTCTTTCTGCCGACCGCATTCAGGCACCGTACAAGCTCAACCACCAGCCACTGGCGCTCGATAGCAAGGTCGTGCAAAAGGTGCGCAACACCGCTGGCATCCGCCGCGCGCTGGAATTTCACGACCGCGGGCAGATCGTCGATGGCCGCCGCGAGTGGTACCACGTCAGCCGTCTCTTTAGCAGGGACGAACTGGTGGCTCAGGCGCGGCTTGCCTATGAAAAGGAATGGTATTTCCCGGCGATCCGCACCATCAGCCAGGCGCAGTACTGGGACGACCTGGACATCCGCTTTCCCATGGCCCACCGCAGCACGCTTATTCAGTCAGCCAGGGCCCGAGAGATTCACCCGAGCTGGGCATTCGCCATCACCCGCCAGGAAAGCGCGTTCATGGCCGACGCCCGCTCCCATGTCGGCGCCACTGGGCTGATGCAGCTGATGCCGGCCACGGCCAAGGAAACCGCCAGACGTTTCAATATCCCGCTGGCCTCACAGCAGCAGGTGCTCAACCCCAATACCAATATCCAGCTGGGCACCGCCTATCTGAGCCAGATCTACGGCCAGTTCAATGGCAACCGCGTGCTCGCCTCGGCCGCCTACAACGCCGGGCCGGGTCGAGTACGCCAATGGCTGCGCAACGCCGAGCACTTGTCATTCGATGTCTGGGTGGAAAGCATTCCGTTCGACGAAACCCGCCAGTACGTGCAGAACGTGCTGACCTACTCGGTCATCTACGGGCAGAAACTGAACTCGCCGCAACCGCTGGTGGAATGGCACGAGCGCTTCTTCGAATCTCAGTGATGCGGCGGCTTTCAGGCAACCGAACAGGCCTGCTCACTTGGGCAGGCCTGGCTGAAGTTACTCCAGCACTTCCGCCGGCATCCCCACCTCCAGCTCACCGGTGCCTTCGGCGATCAGGTTCTGACCGAAGAAGACACCGCCCTTCCCTTTGCGATATGTGAGCAGCGTATTCAGCGGTTCACGATCGGGGTCGCGCTCGGCGGTGGACGGGTCAAGGGTGGGGATGACGCAGCGGGAACAGGGCTTGACGATGCGAAACGCCAACTGGCCGATGCGAATACGCGTCCAGCCGTCCTCGGCATAAGGCTCCGTACCACTGATGACCAGGTTCGGGCGAAACCGCAACATTTCAAGCGGGCGCCCCACGCGGCGAATCAGGTCGTCCAGAGAGCCCTGACCGATCAGCAGAAAGGGAAATCCATCGCTGAATGCAGTGCGCTCGCCCAGCCTTGCGTAGTCAAGATCGACTTGAATGCCGTCGTCTTCGGGCAGATACACCAGACGGCAGGGCTGACCGAGAAAATCCGTCAGCCAGGCCGCTGCGGCATCGCCGGCATCAGGCACCACGGCATTGGAACTCCAGATCTGCACGCAGCGCATTACCTTGGCATCCGGCACGGCAACCAGCAGCTCCTGCATGCCTGGCGCAGTCAGCCGCAGCGCGGTTTCGTCATCCCAGTGCGCCTGTAAAAGCGCCATTGTGGGTACGGCACGCTGGGTAAGAAAGCGACCTGTGCCGGCTGCAACCACCATCCAGCGCCGATCACCGACCAGACCCAGCGCGTCACTCGCGCATTGCTGCAGCGCTTCGCCAGCGGCCGATTTGAGGGGGAAGCGATAGAGCGAGGAGAGATGCATGCGGCGCCTCCTGAGGGGAAGCGCAGCAGCATATCAGGGCTCGACTGCGATGTTCAGCAGCCGACAGAGCGAGGGAGTGATCAGTCCTGCTCTTCCATTTTCAGACGGTCCTGGATCACGTCCACGAGCTTTTCCGGCTGGAACTTGGAAAGGAAGTTATCGCAACCGACTTTCTGCACCATCGCCAGGTTGAAACTGCCCGACAGCGAAGTGTGCAGCACCACGTACAGATCACGCAGGCGCGGGTCATGGCGAATTTCCGTGGTCAGGCGATAGCCATCCATCTCCGGCATTTCGGCGTCGGTGAAGACCATCAGCAACTTGTCGGTCAGCACCTCGCCGGCATCGGCCCAGGCCTTGAGCATGTTCAGGCCCTTCAGTCCGTCGCTGGCAGTGTGGACCTTAATGCCGAGCTGGCTGAGCGTTTCGCGCAGCTGCGCGAGGGCCACGGTGGAGTCATCCACGCACAGCACTTCGCGACCCCGGGCGCGCTCGAGCAGCGGATCGGCCAGGCGCTCGGCGGAAATACTGGTGTCGTAAGGCACGATCTCGGCAAGCACCTTTTCCACATCGATCACTTCAACCAGCTCGTTATCGACCTTGGTGATCGACGTGAGGTAGTGCTGACGACCGGCCGTGCTTGGCGGCGGCATCACCTCCTCCCAGTTGAGGTTGACGATACGATCCACACCGCCAACGAGAAACGCCTGCACGGTACGGTTGTATTCGGTAACGATGATGGTGCTGCGCTCATCCGGCACCAGCGGGCGAAGGCCGATGGCTCGCGAAAGGTCCACCACCGGCAGCGTCTGCCCTCGCAGGTTGACCACGCCGCAAACCGAGCTGTGGCGGTGCGGCATCAGGGTCATCTTTGGCAGCTGGACGACTTCCTGCACCTTGAAGACGTTGATGGCAAACTTCTGCCGCCCGCCGAGCCGGAACATGAGAATCTCCAGGCGATTCTGCCCCACAAGACGGGTACGTTGATCGACTGAATCGAGAATGCCGGCCATTTCCAGGCTCCTTGGGAAAACATGGTAAAAGGCATATCGGCCGGATGCTCCAACGCTTTATGCGACGCAGCGTGTTTTTTATGCCGCGCGTCGCAACCGTCGGAATGGCAAACAGGGGTTATTGCTTGTCGGCATTGCGCAACAGCAAGGGAGAGTCAGGCGGCAGGTGCATGCGCAATGCGCCGGCGCGCACTTCGAAGCGCAGATGGGCGCTGCGGAACGGCTCGCCGTCCAGATTGATGTCGATCTTCGTCGGCGCCTTTACCTCGAGCCAGGGCACCCGCGCACTGACGGACACAGCCTCGACTCCGAGCAATCCGCCGCTGAGCAATGTTCCCAGCGTACCGACGGCATCGGCCGGCGCAGGCACGATGCAGACATCGAGCAAGCCGTCATCGACGCTCGCCTGCGGGCATAGCAGCTGGCCACCGCCCGCCTGGCGGCCATTGCCGATCCCTAGCGCCAGAAACTCGCCCTCCCATTCGAAATCCGGACCGCTGAAGCGGCCACGGGCCGCATCGATCTCGGCAAAGCGCGTCAGCCCGGTCAGCAGGTAAGCACCACCACCCAGGAAACGCTTGAGTTCTTCCGAGGTACTGGCAGTTACCCGCGAACCGAAGCCACCGGTAGCCATGTTGACGAATGGCCGACCGTTCATCATGCCGATGTCGACGGCCTGCGCGGGCTCGTCCAACAGCGCCAGCGATTCGAATGGATCGAGCGATATACCAGCAGCCTTGGCAAAATCATTTGCGCTGCCCAGCGGCATCAGTGCCAAGGTCGCGTCTGCCCCGATCTCCAGCATGGTTTCGGCAACTTCACGCAGGGTGCCATCGCCACCACCGGCAACCAGCATTCGGTAGCCCGCACTCAAGGCCTCCTGCACCAGCCGTTGGGCGTCGCCGGGTTCCCAGGTCACACGAACCGCCAACTCCCAACCCAATTCACGCTGCTGATTGACAGCCTCGCGCACCTCCTCATTGAGCGCCTGTTTTCCATGCAGTATCAGCAGCGCCTTGGCATCGCTCATGGCTGTTCATTCCTCGCTATTCGCACCGTTTCATAAGACAGGACCCAGCGCCGGAAGTTGTGCGAAACAAGCGCAGCGGTATTAATCCAAAAGTTCGATCAATGGCGCCGTCGGTCACCGAATGCGCGCACCCCAGGTCTTCCAAGACATCCGCAAGTTCCGTCTAAACCTCTTTCAAAACAGTGGTTTGCACGCAGATCGTGGTTTTCAGCATTTTTTTGGCAGGCCTTTGACTAGTACTGAACTCATTCTGAGAGGCACGGTCGGAGCAGGAGTCCCGATCACGGTTGCGATGGCGGCCTGCTATCACCCTCCCGCGTGCCGCGGCGATTAATTCGAGATTTGAGCCAGCTTTGAGCTGAGGATGGAGCCTTGTATGCGCGTACAGTCAGTTGGAACCCTTGAATATGCTCACCCGAGTTTCGTCGATTACTTCCTTGCCAGCATTCGCCTGATACATGCCCTGACGGCCATCCTGCCGGGGCTCCTGCTTCTGGCCTTCATGGAGCTGCCCACCAGCGGCCCGTTTAGCGCCTTCCTCGGCTTCTTCGCGGTACTGAGCGTCATCATTTTCCAGACCGTTGGCATCTACAGCGAAGAGGTGTTCAGCACCCTGCTGCGCTTCCGCGTGATGTTCGTCGCCTGGGCGGCAGCGTTCAGTTTCCTGGTCTTTATGCATCAAGGCATGGGGATGTTCGGTTATCTCGAGGCCAAACACCTGGCGTTCTGGTTCCTCACCAGCACCATCCTGTTTGGCGCCGAACGCCTGGCGATGCTTGCGCTGTTCCGTCGCCTGATGGCACGCGGCATGTTCCTGCAGAACGCCGTGATCCTCGGCGGCACCGACAATGGCGTACGCGTTGCCGAGTACCTGCAGAACCATCGCGATATCCGCACCGGCGTGCTCGGCTTTATCGACGATCGCCTTGAGCGTCTGCCCAAGGAGCTGGCCAACCTGCCGCTGCTGGGCAACACCCGTGATCTCGAACAGATGATCCGTGAAGAGAAGGTCACCCAGGTGCTGGTCGCCCTGCCCTGGTTCGCCGACAGCCGGATCGGCCAGTTGATCGCCGAGCTGCGCAAGCTGCCGGTCAATGTTCTGCTGGTACCCGACATGGTCGCCTTCCGCCACGCCGACAAGCGCATCACCGAGGTCGGCGGCCTGCCGACCCTGATCGCGTCGGATCTGCCGCTGCGTGGATGGTCGCCGATGTTCAAGCGTCTGGAAGATATCGTCATTTCCAGCATCGCCCTGCTCGCCGCCGCGCCGGTCATGCTGGCGATCGCCCTGGCGATCAAGCTCGACTCGCCAGGCCCCGTGCTCTTCAAGCAGAAGCGCTACGGCTACAACAACCGCCTGATCGAAGTTTTCAAGTTCCGCTCGATGTACCACGAGAAGTCGGACGCCAACGCCGATCGGCAAACCACCCGTGGCGATGATCGCATCACCCGTGTGGGCCGCTTCATCCGCAAGACCAGCCTCGACGAGCTGCCTCAGCTGCTGAACGTCTTTCTCGGCAGCATGTCAATGGTCGGTCCGCGCCCTCATGCCACGGCTACCAAGGCTGCCGGCGTGCTGTTCGAGGATGCCGTGGCCGAGTACTCCGCGCGCCATCGGGTCAAGCCAGGCATCACTGGCTGGGCACAGATCAACGGCTACCGCGGTGAAACCGACACGCTGGAGAAGATCGAGAAACGCGTCGAGTTCGATCTGGATTACATCGAGCGTTGGTCCGTGTGGTTCGACCTCTACATCCTGGTGCGTACCCCGCCAGCGCTGCTGCTCAACAAGGATGTGTACTGATCGGCAAACGCGCTGAACACCGCCGAAAAAGATCAGAAAAGCCGCATCACAAGATGCGGCAGGAAGGAACTAATGACACTCCCAAAAATCTCACATTCGTTCACCCCGGGCCGCACCCCGGCGGCTGCGAAGTTGCAGCCACGAGGTTGATCCCATGTTCAAGAACATCTTGATCGTCTGTGTCGGAAACATCTGCCGAAGCCCCACGGCCGAAGCGCTGTTCGCACACAGACTCAGCGGCCAGGACCTGACGATCAGCTCGGCAGGGATTGGTGCATTAGTAGGTAACCCGATGGACAAGACCGCCCATGAAGTACTGCAGGACAACGGGCTGGAGCTACCAGCTCACTGCGCGCGCCAGGTCGACAGCCACATGCTGCACCAGGCGGATCTGATCCTAGCGATGGAGCATAGCCACATTCAGCACATTCGCCAGATCGCACCTGAAGTGCACGGCAAAACGTTTCTTATCGGGAAATGGCAGGACGAGCTGGAAATCCCGGACCCGTACCGCCAATCCAAACCCGCGTTTGAACATGTCCACAATCTCCTGACGAAATCCGTCGAGAGCTGGCTTCCTTACCTGAAATGAAGAAGGAACTTCGATGACAACCATGCCCCGCCCGATCTATGAAACCAAAGAGGACAAGGACATCGACTTGGCCCACCTCTTTGACACCTTCATCAACAACCGCCTGCTGATCCTGGGCATCACCGGGTTCTTTGCAGCCCTGGGGATCGCCTACGCCCTGCTTGCAACGCCGGTCTATCTCGCCAGTGCGATGATCCAGATCGAACCGAAGAACGGGCTGCCAAGCCTGACTGACGTGGTCAACACCAATCCGCCGGTGTCTCCGGCGCAAACCGAGATCGCGCTGCTCAAGTCGCGCTCGGTGGTTGGTGGTGCCGTTGCCAGCCTGAATCTCGACATCCAGATCACCCCCCACCACTTCCCGATCATCGGCGGTTTCATGGCGCGTCGCTTCGAGCCGAGCGAAGAAGGTGAATTGGGTTGGCACCCTGCCGGTCTGGGCGCTTACGCCTGGGGTGGCGAGACGCTGAAGGTCACTCAGCTGGAAGTGCCGGACAAGGTCCATGGCAAGGAGCTGACACTCGAAGCGGCAGAGAACAACGGCTTCATCCTGCGTGACGAGGATGGCGAGGTCGTGGTTCAGGGTGTCGTTGGCGAGCCGGTCGAGACAGAGGACTACCGCGTCACCGTGGCTGAGCTGAATGCACGCCCGGGTACCACGTTCACCGTGGTCAAGAACCGTACCTACAACACCACGGAAAGCTACCAGCAGCGTCTGTCGGCCGCCGAACGCGGCAAGCAGTCGGGCATCGTCAACGTGACCCTCGAAGACCCCAACCCGGAGCACGCCATTCGCGTTCTGGAAGAGGTCGCCAGCCGTTATGTCGACCAGAACGTCGCGCGCAATGCCGCCGAAGCCACCCAGAGCCTGGAGTTCCTGAATGAGCAGGTGCCAGCCGTACGCAAGAAACTGGAAGCTGCGCAGACTGCCCTGAACAAGTACCAGACCGGCTCGGGCTCGGTGGACATCACTGCCGAAACGCAATCCGTGCTGGACCGCATCGTCGATCTGGAGAAGCAGATCTCCGAGCAGAACCTCAAGCGTACCGAGATGGAACGCCGCTTCACCCGTCAGCATCCGAACTTCCAGGCATTGATGAACCAGATCAACCAACTGCAGATGCAGAAGGAAGAACTGGAGAAGCAGATCGGCACCCTGCCGTCGACCCAGCAGGAACTGCTGCGCCTGACCCGTGACGTGGAAGTTTCCTCGGAAACCTACTCCATGCTGCTGAACAAGACCCAGGAGCTGGACATCATTCGCGCCGGCACCGTGGGCAACGTGCGCATCATCGACCATGCTGCCGCGGATCTGGAAAACCCGGTCAAGCCGAACAAGCCGCTGGTGGTGATCGTCGCGACCCTGCTGGGCGCCCTGCTCGCTACCGCATTCGTCTATGTGCGTGAAGCACTCAAGCGTGGCGTCGAGAACCCGGAAGACATCGAGCGTACCGGCACCCCGGTGTATGCCTCCATTCCGTTCACCGACAAGCAAGCCGCGCTGGAAAAACGCCTGGCCAACTTCAAGCGCGACAAGAGCACCGCCTCTTACCTGCTGACCATCAACGACCCGGCCGACCTCGCCACCGAAGCCATGCGCAGCCTGCGTACCAGCCTGCACTTCGCGATGATCGAGGCCAAGAACAACGTCCTGATGATCACCGGCCCGAGCCCTGCGGTGGGCAAGTCCTTCGTCACCACCAACCTCGCCGCGGTCGTTGCACAATCCGGCAAGCGCGTGCTGCTGATTGATGCCGACATGCGCAAGGGTTACCTGCACAAGGTCATGCGCTGTGACGGTGACAAGGGCCTGTCGGACATCCTCTCCGGCCGTATCACCCTGTTCGATGCCATCCAGAAGACCCAACTGAACAACCTGCACGTGATCACCCATGGCCAGCTGCCGCCGAACCCCTCGGAGCTGCTGATGCACGAGAACTTCTCGCGCTTCGTCAAGGAGATCAGCCACATGTACGACCTGGTGATCTTCGATACCCCGCCGATCCTGGCGGTCACCGACGCCGCGCTGGTCGGCAGCCAGGCCGGTACCACACTGATGGTCACCCGCTATGCACTGAACGGTGTGAAGGAAATCGAGGCAGCCAAGCGTCGACTCGAGCAGAACGGCCTGATCGTCAAGGGCGTCATCTTCAACGCAGTGGTTCGCAAGGCTTCAACCTACGGCGAGTACGGCTACTACCAGTACGAATACGCCAGCACCAGCAAATAAGGTGAGTGCATGGCGACGGCTCACCGTCGCCATGCAGAACACTGCAGCTACCCCCACTTTCCTCACTGCCGAACAACTGGCCTTCAGAGCGTCAGTGGAACGTTTTTTTGCCCGAAGATAGGTGTTAGCGATGACCAGACACCCCAACCGGCCAGCACAGCGCCTGACACAACTGGCCGTGGCACTGGTGGCCACGCTGTCAGCAATCAGCGTATGCGCCGCCGATTGGCCAACCAGCGACAAGGGCCTCGCCCTGCTCGGGGTCAATATCTCCGGCGCCGGATTTGCCCCGCACGTGACTCCGGGCAAGAACGGCACGAACTACTTCTATCCGGAAAAAAAGCACTTCAAGTACTACGCCGATCAGGGCATTCGTTTGATCCGCTTCCCCTTCATCTGGGAACGGGTTCAACACTCGCTCGATGACGGATTGAACTTCGACCAGATCCGATTGTTGAAGAAGACCCTGGATCTGGCCGCGATGAATGGCCAGAAGGTCGTTCTGGATATGCACAACTATGGTCGTTACCACGGCGAACTCATCGGCTCGAGCAAGGTGCCTTACGACGCCTACGCATCGGTGTGGCGCGAGCTGGCCAAGCGCTTCAAGGGTCACCGCGGTCTGCTCGGCTACGACATCATGAATGAGCCCCATGGCACCGTCGGCCTTTGGCCAGGCGCTGCTCAGGCGGCGGTCGATGCGATTCGCGAAGTCGACGATCAGACGCTGATCTTCGTCGAGGGCGAGCGCTGGTCCAGCGCGTACCACTGGCCGCTGGTGAACGCCAACTTCCTCATCAACGACCCGGCCGACCGCATCGTCTACGAAGCGCACCTGTATTTCGACCAGGATTTCTCCGGCAAGTACATGGCGCAGACCAGCCGCGATATCGATCCGATGATCGGCGTCGAGCGCGCTCGCCCCTTCATCGAGTGGCTGAAGAAGCACGGGCAGAAAGGCTTCCTCGGCGAATACGGCATTCCCGACGACCTGCCCGAAGCGGCGGTCGCCATGGACAACCTGCTCGCCTACCTCAATGACAACTGCGTACCCAGCGCCTACTGGGCCGGCGGCCCCGGCTGGGGCACCTACAAGCTTGCAATCGAGCCGCGCAAGGGCGAGGACCGTCCTCAGATGGAGCTCATGCGCAAACACCTGGTGAACGACTGCACTGCCATTGGCCCTACACCTGCGTACAACGCTGACTGATTCTGGAGTGACTCGAACATGAAATTCGGACTGCTATGGCACTCGTTCTCTTCCGGCAACCTCGGGGTTGGCGCCCTGAGCATTTCCAACATGCTGCTGATCGACGAGGCTGCTCGTAAATGCGGGATCACCCCGGAGTTCCTGATCATCGGTTCGTCCGGCCCCTGCGACTACCCGCCGTCCACCGAGCGCTTCAAGTACGAATTCATCGAGTTCAACGAGAAGGCGCTGCTGAAGAATCCCCACGGCCTGTACCAGGCGATCAGCTCCTGTGACGCGGTGTTCGATATCGGCGAAGGCGACAGCTTTTCCGACATCTACGGCGCCAAGCGCCTGATCAAGCTGCTGGTCAGCAAGGGCATGGCCCTGGGCGGTCGCGTTCCGCTGATCCTCTCGCCGCAGACCATCGGCCCGTTCAAGTCGGACTGGGGCACCAAGGCTTCGGCCTGGGCGATGAAGAAGAGCACCATGGTCTTCGCCCGCGATCACCAGTCGTTCGACGTGCTCAAGCAGCTGAATATCCCCAATCGCGACGAAGTCATCGACGTCGCCTTCGCCCTCCCCTTCGAGCGCCAGAGCGAACAGCGCGATCCGAGCAAGCTGGCCGTCGGCCTCAGCGTGTCGGCGCTGCTGCATCACGGCGGATACGAAGGCACCGCCAATCAGTTCGGCCTGCGTGCCGATTACAAGGTACTGACGGACCGCCTGATCCGCACGCTGCTTGAGCGCGGCCACGAAGTACACCTGGTGCCCCACGTGATCCCGATCGGCTTCCCCGCCGAAGACGACTACACCGTGTCCCAGCAACTGCAGCAGCAGTACCCCGAGCTCAAGCTGGCGCCACGCTTCAAGGGACCAATCGAGGCCAAGTCCTACATCAGCGGCATGGACTTCTTCGTCGGCGCACGCATGCACGCGACCATCGGTGCGTTTTCCGCCGGTGTGCCGGTCGTGCCGCTGGCCTACAGCCGCAAGTTCGCCGGGCTCTATCAGTCGCTCGACTACCACCGCGTGGTGGACCTCAAGACCGAGGACACCGAGAGCGCACTGGAGCTGGTTCTTGCGCATCTGGACAACCGTGAACAGCTCAAGGCCGAAGTCGCCGCCAGCGGCGCGATCATCCGCCGCAAGCTGGACGCCTACAGCGTGGCGCTGGAGCAGATCCTCTCCACCCTGCACCAGCCTCAGGCCGCTTATCAGAGATAACCATGCGCGATCACGCCCTGATGGGGGTTACCACGGCGGCCCGCACCGCCGTGCAGCTCGGCACCCTGCTGATCCTCGCGCGAACGCTGGGGCCGAGCGACTTCGGCTTCATTTCGATCGTGATCACCTGGTCGACCATCGTCGCCCTGGTGACCGACTACGGCTTCGGCATGCGCGCCTTGCGCGACATCGGCGCCGAGCGCCATCGCGCGGGCGAGATCATGTCCGCCAGCCTGGCGGCGAAGTCCGTACTGGTACTGCCGGCCTGCGTCGTGCTGCTGCCGATCATTCTGTTCGTGCTCGATCTGCACACCACCGAGCGCTTCGCTGCGGTGCTGTTCCTGCTCGGCACGATTGCCTCCTCCTATGGCGACCTTGGCCTGACGGTGTTTCGCAGCATTGGCCAGTTCCATCGCGAGACGAAGATCGTGGCTGCGACGGCACTGGTGCATTTCGTCCTGATCGGCGCGGCGATCCTGCTGCGCAACGATGTGCTTGCCATCGGCGTCGCCTTTCTGGTGTCACGTCTGATCTACGCGACTTTCGCCCTGCGCGCGCTGTCGAAGATCCTCGAACTGGGCGGCATCCTGCGCAACTCCTGGAAGGTGCTGGCCGAGCGCTTCAGGTCTTCCACCAGCTTCGCGGTGGACAGCGGTGCGACCAACATCTTCGCCCAGCTGGACGTCATCCTCGTCAACCACCTCGCCGGGCGCGAAGCCGCAGGCATCTACTTCGCCGGCTCGCGCCTGATCCAGGGCGCGGTGCCGTTCAGCGTGCTGCTGGCCAGCGTGCACATCCCGCGTTTCGCCTACCAGCTGCACAACAAGACCGCCGGCCTGGCCCGCTATGGCCTACGCATCCTCGGCGAGTATGCGGGCATGGGACTGGTGTTCGCGCTGGCGTTCTTCTTCATCGGGCCGCTGTTCACCGACTACTTCCTCGGCGCCGAGTACGCCGAGCTGAACACCCTGTGGCTGGCCTTCGCCTGCTTCACCGCGGCGCGCTTCATCGCCGCCGGCCTGGGTGTACAGCTGATGGCGATGGGCACGGGTTTTCTGCGCACCTTCGGAATCATCGCCTCGGGCGTGATCACGGTGCTCTGCTACTGGATTTTCATCCCCTCGCACGGGATACAGGCGGCTCCCTGGGTGTCCACTCTGGGCATGGTCGTCCTGACGCTTATCTACGGTTATGCGGTGCTCAACATCTATCGCAAGCGGCGCCAGCCGGCATGACCGAACTCGTTAAATACTGCCGGTCGCGCATCGCGCTCGACCGGCCGCTCAAGGGAAGGCAGGTATGAAAGCTTCATTGAATCGCGTGCTGAACAACGACTTGTGCAGCGGCTGTGGCATGTGCAGCTCGGTCGCAGACGACGACGCCATCAAGATGCGTCTGACCGGCGATGGCTACCACCGCCCGGTGCTCAACAGTCAGTACCAGAACAAGCCGGTGGCCAACGCGCAGACCAGCGCCGCTTTCGCCAAGTCCTGCCCTGCGCTGAATCTGGATATTCGCCCGTACAAGTCGGAGAACTACCACCCGATATGGGGCGAGATCCTCGACACGCTCAAAGGCTACGCCGCCGATAACGAGATCCGTCAGGCTGGCTCGTCCGGCGGCGTGATCTCGGCGCTGGCGCAGTATTGCCTGGAGAACAAGCTGGTCGACGGCGTGATCCAGATCCAGGCTTCGCAGACCGATCCGCTGGAGAACGTCGCCACCATCAGCCGCTCGCGGCAGAACGTCATCGCCTCTTCCGGCTCTCGCTACGCGCCGGCCAGCCCGGGCGAAGCGCTGAAGTGGGTGGCCATGTCCACCGAGAAGTACCTGTTCATCGGCAAGCCGTGCGACGTCGCCGCCGTGCGCCAGATGCAGCAGCACAACCCGCGGCTGAAGGAGAACATTCCCTACATCGTCTCCTTCATGTGCGCCGGTACGCCGAGCCTGCAGGGCACCGAGCAGGTGCTGGACAAGCTGGAGGTAAAACGCAGCGACGTCACCGCCTTCCGCTACCGCGGCGACGGCTGGCCGGGGCTGACCAAGGCCACGCTGAAGAATGGCGACGAACGCACCATGACCTACAACGATTCCTGGGGAAAGGTGCTCAACCGCCACCTGCAAACCCGCTGCAAGATCTGCCCGGACGGCATTGGCGAATTCGCCGACATCGTCTGCGCCGATGGCTGGGAAGGCGATGAAAAGGGCTACCCGTCCTTCGAGGAGCGCGAGGGCAATTCGCTGATTCTGGTACGCACCGCAAAAGGTCGCGAACTTTTTCGCAACGCGGAGGCTGCTGGCGTTGTCAAAGCCGAGGCTTTCGATACGGGCAGCATCTTCTCCATTCAGCCGTTCCAGTACTACCGCCGCACGACGATCCTGCCGCGGCTGCTGGCGATGAAGCTGCTGTTGCTCAAGACCCCTACGTACAAAGGCTTCGAACTTGGCAAAGGGGTAAAGGAGATCGGGTTCTACCAGAGCTTCAAGGCGTTCACCGGTCTCCTGGTGCGGCGCAAGAAGATCAAGAAGCGGGCGCTGGAAACAGCTTGAAAGGCTGTGGCGCTCAAGGAACCAATACCTAAGGACTCAGGTTGATGACGAATTTCAGTTCACGCTTCTTCTTTTTTCCGTTGCTGATCCTGGCACTGATACTGCACTTTTCGGTGTTCGGCGACAGCCCGCACAACCCCTATGGCATCAAGGGGCTGAACGAGGCGTACCTGGCGGTCAGCATCGTGTTCACCATTTTGCTGTTGCTGGCATCGGCGGAAAACGCTCCGCGTGAATTTCGCATCCTGATGTACTACTGCCTGTACAGCGCGGTGGTGTTTCTGTTGATGCCGGCGATCTTCGCCTATTTCACCTACGGCCAACCGATCGTGTTCGGGCTCATCGAAGAGCGCCGCGTGCTGTTCTGCCTGGGCTTTGCGCCGCTGTTGTTCCTCGGCAAGCGCGTCAGCACCCTGCAGTTCGAACGCGCCCTGCTCTATGCAGCCTTGGCCGCCGCGTTCTTCTCTTGGTGCTTCAAGTTCGGCGTGATCCCCGACATGCGCCCGGAAGTGCGCTCGGATGACCGCCCGGATCGATCATCAATCGGTCCGTACCTGATCTGCCTGGCGTACTTCTACTGCATCCAGATCTGGTCGAAGGGCGCCTCGCCGATCAACGGGGCCGCGCGGAACAAGACCTTCTATCTGGTGATCGCCGCCCTGCTGCTGCTGACCCTGGTGTTTGCAACCCAGACGCGCCAGCTGATCGTCCTGTGCCTGGCCTTCACCCTGTTCTGTCTGCGTGCCAAGGCCGTCATCTGGGCGGCTTCGCTATCGATTCTGCTGTCGCCTTTCTATTTCTACCCGAGCCTGCTGGAAATTCTCGGGCTCAACACGGAGTTCTACGACAGCACGCTGGAAGGCGTGGAAGACGGCGCCCGCTCGGTCACCATTTCTCTGATCTTCGACCATCTGGATCAGGTCAACTGGCTGCCCAGCGGCTCGCTTTCGCTGATGTGGCAGGACGGCTTCATCCCGTACTTCGGCGAGCACTTCTTCCTGTCAGATGTCGGAATCATCGGAACGCTCTTCCGCTTCGGCTTTCTGACCTTCCTCATCATCCCGATGACACTGTTCGTCTATCACCGCATCGCCAAGAACATTGCCACCGACATGACCTTCATCTACTCGACGATGCTGGCGTTCTTCGTCATCTGGCCGCTCAACGGATTCTTCGAATACGGCCAACCGGTTTTCGCATTGCTGTTCGTCATTCACGCCCTCAGGGCCCGTCACCTTCGCCGCCAGGAACCCATCCATGAACGTCGCGCTTATCCTCAACTACAAGGCAGCTACTGAAACCATCAGTTGCGTTGAGAGCCTGCTCGCTCATTGCCCGGCTCTCAACCATGTGGTGGTCATCGACAATGACTCCCAGGACGGCTCCGTGGTGGCATTCAACCAGTGGCTTGAGGCCCAGCCGCGCCACAACGTTACCGTTCTCGCCAACCCGGAGAACAACGGCTACGCCGGTGGCAACAACTACGGCCTGCGTTGGGCGCTGGACAACTTGCCAGTGACCACTTTCTGGATCGTCAACAACGACACCTATGTCGACAGTGATGCCTTCACACCGCTGCTCGATGCGCTAAAAGAGAACGATCGCCAATTCGTCGGCTCGGTCATCCTCAGCGCTGACACAGGGCGCCTGGAATGCTACGGCGGCGGCAAACTCTACCCGCTGCTGGGCAAGGCCAAGCTGCTCGGCAAGGACCAGACCCTCGAAGCCATGGCAAACACCAGCGAGCAGCCGGATTACCTGATGGGCTGCAGCCTTGCGTTCTCGGCCAAGCTGGTCGATCGCATCGGCCTGATGGACGAGGCGTACTTCATGTATTCCGAGGAAGTCGACTGGCAGTTCCAGGCGAAGAAGAAAGGCGTTTCGATCCGCGTCGTGCCGAGCAGCCGGCTCTTCCACTACGGCTCGCTGAGCTCGGGCGGCCGCTCGGCGTTCTATCACTACTACCGCAATCGCGCCGCCACCCGATTCAACAAGCGCTTCTACGGCCAGGGTTTCGCCTTCGCGTCGGCCTGTTTCCTGTCAGCGATCACCGTCATCAAGGAGTTCAACCACCCCAGCCTCGCCTGGTCCGGCATCAAGGGCGCCTTCAAGGGAGTAACGATGAGTGTCTAACGAGACTAACCACGCGTTCGGTGTGAATTTCTATACCGGCAGCAAGGCCACGCTGCTGAACTGCATTCGCGAGGGGGTCAAGCAGCCCTACTCGTTCGTGGTAACCCCCAATGTCGACCACCTGGCGCAACTGCAGGATAACCCTGCACTTCGCGAGGCTTACGCCAAGGCTCGCCTGCGCCTGTGCGACAGCCGAATTCTGCAGCCGCTGCTGCAGCGCCTCGGTGTGCAGATCGAAGAGGTGATTCCGGGCAGCGACCTGACCGTCGACCTGCTGGAATGGGCAGACCGCGAGCGCCTGCGCATCGTCCTGATCGGGGCGACCGAAGAGGAATGCGTAAAACTGCGCGCGATCTACCCCGGAATCACGCTCTATCACCACAATCCGCCGATGGGCTTCATCAATCGTCCGGATGAAGTGCAACGGGCATTGCAGTTCGTTCGGGAAAACCCGTCCGAACTGGTGCTCTACGCAGTCGGCGCGCCGCGCCAGGAAATACTTGCCAGTTCAATCGAAAGCCACGAACGGACCGGTATGGGCTTTTGTATCGGCGCATCCATTTCGTTCGCTACCGGCAGTATTAAACGGGCACCGGTGTGGATGCAGAACTGCAAACTCGAATGGTTGCATCGGATGCTTTCCGAGCCCAAAAGGCTGGTTAAGCGCTACGCACATGACGCGATGTTCATAGTTCCGGCATTCATGCGGGAAAAAAACTACCGCGTGCAGAAGGCCAAGCCGGCGAAACAGGACAGCTAATCCCAATGATTGAAAAATTGGGCGAAATTGCACTGAACGACGGTGAACCCAGCGAAATCGAGACGGTCTATCCCTTCTGTGTGAGCGTGACAGGATGGCAATTCAACATCTAACTAAACATGAGCGCCATCCCGCCTCGGTGGTAACGCAGCAGCCGTATGTGAAGAACTTAGGAATTAAACCTGCCCCACCAAACAGCCGCTGACTTTACAACCAGGAGGGAAATAAAAACGCGTCTACGTAGCTGAATAGATAGCTGCTGGAGATGAACAATTCAGGAAGGAGAGAAACTTTGGCTACCGATCCAATTTGGTCGCTGAGGAGTGTGGAGTGATGACTCCGGTCCTCTTGGAAAGGCGAAAAAATTACTCAAGCGCCTCAGGCAGAAAAGTGAATCAAGCCGTCTCACTCTTTGAACAACAACCACTCCGTCAAGGATGAACAACCCATGAAACCATTTATCGCTCTAGCTTTTACTTCCGCCTTGGTATTGCAGGGCTGTGCGTTCGCCCCCGGCCAGTACCTCGATCCCGATGAGTTCAAGGAAGGCGCCGAAGCCGAGCACGGCACCGTTCAGCTGATCCGCATCACCCCCGAAATGCTCAAGGGTGACCTCGCCTCCGACGCGGGCACCTCCAGCAAGCAGGAACTGCTCAACTACAAGCCCGGCGCCTACCGCATCGGCGCCAACGATCTGCTCTACATTACCGTCTGGGACCACCCAGAGCTGACCGCGCCGTCCGGCCCGCAGCAGCAGCTGGATGCCAACGGTCGTCTGGTACGCCCCGATGGCACCCTGTTCTACCCGTACATCGGCAACATCGAAGCCGCGGGCAAGACCATCGAGGAGCTGCGCGCCCTGATCGCGCGTCGCCTGACCAACTACATCGACAGTCCTCAGGTCGATGTATCCATCCTGCGCTTCGGCAGCCAGCGCGTCGTCGTTTCCGGTGCATTCGACACCGCCGGCGAAGTGCCGGTGACCACCGCTCCGATGACCATCACCCAGGCTATCGGTCAAGCCGGTGTGGATACCGAAACCGCAGACCTCACCGGTCTGACGCTCAAGCGCGACGGTCGTGAGTACATGCTCGACGTCGACTCGCTGAACCGCCCCGATTCGTGGCTGCACCAGGTTTACCTGAAGGACGGCGACCAGCTGCACCTGCCATACAACGACCAGCGCAAGATCTACGTTTTGGGCGAGGTCAACCTGCCGCAAGCGCTGTCGTTCAAAGCCACCAACATGAACCTGATGGACGCAATCGGCACCGCTGGCGGCATTCGTCAGGAGACCGCCGATGGTGAGGCGCTGTACGTGATTCGCGGTGCTGAAGACATGATGACCGAGCCGGCCAAGGTCTTTCAGCTGAACGCCGATTCCCCCACCGCCTTCGCCCTGGCCAAGCACTTCCCGCTGCAGCCGCAGGATGTTGTGTTCGTAGGTCCGGCCAACATCACTCGTTGGAACCGCTTCATCAGCCAGCTGCTGCCGTCGGCAAACGTCATCGGCATCGGTGCTGCAGCGGACTACAACCTGGGCCGCTAAGCTAAGCATGACCTGATCGAATGATCGGGCTCCCAAAAGCCGCAGAGTCATCACTCGATGCTCTGCGGCTTTTTCGTGCCCAGGCTATGCATCTGGCGACTAGTAGATGTCGATCTGCCGGGGCTAACAGATCGCGTTCACAGCACGACTCGTCTTTATCGCCGGCCAAAAAAAAACGGGCCTGCTACGGCTTCGTAGCAGGCCCGTCTCAAGACGGTATCAGCAAACCGTTAGCGCGCCGCTTCGAACAGACCGGCAGCTCCCATGCCACCGCCGACACACATGGTCACCACGCCATAACGCAGGTTGCGCCGCTGCAGCTCACGGACGATATGCCCGGCGGTGCGCGACCCGGTCATTCCGAACGGGTGCCCGATCGAGATCGATCCGCCATTGACGTTGTACTTCTCGTTGTCGATGCCAAGCGTGTCGCGGCAATACAGACATTGCGATGCAAAGGCCTCGTTGAGTTCCCACAGATCGATGTCGTCGATCTGCAGCCCCTTGGCCTTGAGCAGACGCGGCACGGCGTATACCGGCCCGATGCCCATCTCCTCCGGCTCACAGCCTGCGACGGTGAAACCACGGAAAAAGGCGCGCGGCTTGAGGCCAAGTTCGATGGCCTTGTCCAGGCTCATCACCAGCGTCATGGACGCGCCATCGGACAGCTGCGAGGCGTTGCCGGCAGTGACCGAGCCGTCTTCGGCGAATACGGGTTTGAGTCCGGCCAGGCTTTCCAGCGTGGTGTCAGGACGGTTGCAATCATCCCCCTCGACCACGCCCTGATGCACGGTGCGCTCGCCGGTGTTCTTGTCCTCGGTGTAGTACTGGACATTCATCCGCACGATTTCATCGCTGAACAGCCCATCGGCCTGCGCACGCGCAGTACGCTGCTGACTCTGCAGCGAGTAGATATCCTGCTGCTCGCGAGTCACGTTGTAACGACGTGCCACCAGTTCGGCCGTCTGCCCCATGGTGTGGTAGATGCCCGGCACACGCTCCTGGATGATCGGGTTGAACAGGTGATCGGTGTTGCGGCTCTTCAGGGTCAGGGTGATCGACTCCACCCCGCCGGCGACGATGATATCGCTGCAACCCGAAGCGATCTGGTTGGCCGCCACGGCGATGGCCTGCAGGCCCGATGAACAGTAGCGATTGAGCGTCATGCCGGCGCAGCCAATGCCCAAACGGGACAGCACCGCGACGTTGCGACCGATGTTGTAGCCCTGCGCGCCCTCGTTAGAGCCAGCACCGACGATGCAATCCTCAACCAGCGCGGGGTCAATATCATTGCGCGACAGCAACGCATCAACGCAATGCGCGGCCATGTCGTCAGGACGGGTCATGTTGAACTTGCCACGGAAGGACTTGGCCAGGCCGGTCCGTACGCTATCGACGATCACTACTTCACGCATGACATACCTCGGAGACTAGGAGCGGTCGCGCGGATATTGTGACGGCGCTGCGCGCACGGATTGTTCCACGACCGCAGGGTGGACGGTGACCCGAGCATAGTTCCCGCTTCGCAGCGCTGGCGACGACCATTCAGCTCGGATATGCACGGCCATCGGCTTGCCGGCCGGATAGCGCGCTTGGGCAGGCTTTTCAGGCTCGTAGATAGGGTGCGATTCGCGCGACCAACCCTGCGGCTGCTCCCCGGTCACAGGACACCGTCGACCCCGTAGCAACAGCCTGGCAACCCCGCCCCGGTTAACGTCCCTTCTCGATCGCCGCCTCCAGCGCTTCATTCAACGTCCGCAGCACCTTGACCCTGGCGAAGCGCTTGTCGTTGGCCTCCACCAACGTCCAGGGTGCGATTTCGGTACTGGTGCGATCGACCATATCGGCTACAGCATGTCCGTAGTCGTCCCAGCGCTCGCGGTTGCGCCAGTCCTCATCGGTGATCTTGAAGCGCTTGAAGACCGTCTCCTCGCGCTCCTTGAAACGCTTGAGCTGGGTTTTCTTGTCGATGGTCAGCCAGAACTTCACCAGCACGATGTCGGCGTCGACCAACTGCTCTTCGAAGTCGTTGATTTCCGAATAGGCACGCAACCACTCATCCGGGGTGCAGAAACCTTCCACCCGCTCTACCAGTACGCGGCCATACCAGGAGCGATCGAAGATGGTGAACTTGCCGCGCTCCGGTACATTGCGCCAGAAGCGCCAAAGCCAGGGCTGCGCGCGCTCTTCCTCGGAGGGCGCAGCGATCTGGATGGTCCGGTACATCCGCGGGTCCAGCGCGCCGGTCACGCGGCGAATCGCACTCCCCTTGCCCGCCGCATCATGCCCCTCGAACAACGCCAGCACGCCCCGCTTGCGCAGACGGCGATCTCGCAACAATTGCGACAACCGCGCCTGCTCCTCGGCGAGCTGCTGCTGGTAGTCGTCCTTGGTGAGCTTCTGGCTCAGATCCAGGCTGTCCAACAGGCTCAAATGATCCAGATCGATCTGTAGCGGCGCCGAATGCGGCTGCGACGCCGCCTGCCCAGGCTGCTCCGCGGCGGCCAACGCGGCCTGCAGACCTTCAAGCAGGATGCGGCCGACGGTCAGGCTGCGATAACGCTCGTCCGCACCCTCGATTACATACCAGGGCGCAAAATCCCGGCTGCTGAGCCGCAGGATCTTCTCGCCGTGGCGCACGAACTTGTCGTAAGTCTTCGACTGTTGCCAATCCAACGGGCTGATGCGCCAGCTGTGCAGCGGGTCATTCTTCAGCGAATCGAGCCGGGCGTTCATACGCTCCTTGGACAGATGGAACCAGAACTTGAAAATCAGCGCGCCCTCGTCACAGAGCATCCGCTCCAGGCGCTGCGCCCGCGCGGTGGCGAGTTTCAGCTCGGCACCATCGATGCGCCCGTGCACACGATCCTCGAGCATCTTGCTGTACCAGTTGCCGAAGAAAATCCCGGTGTGGCCCTTCGGCGGCAGGCGTCGCCAGAAACGCCATGCCGGTGGATGCGCGAGCTCTTCGTCGCTAGGCACATCGAAGCTGTCGACACGTATCAGCCGCGGATCCATCCACTCGTTGAGCAGCTTGATGGTTTCCCCTTTGCCCGCGCCCTCGATGCCATTGATCAGTATGAGGACCGGGAACCGCGCCTGGGCCTTGAGCCGGTACTGCGCCTGCAGCAGCGCTTCACGCAACTCGGGCACCGCCGCATCGTAGGTCTCCTTGTCGATGGAGTGACCAATTTCGGCTGATTCGAACATCGCTTTCTCCGTCCAGGTGATGCGCTCAACCCTAGCAGGCACCCTGAAGGCATAGCGAGCAGAGCGTGAAAAAATAACCGCAGCCTTGATACGGTCTATTCCTCCTGAAGCGGAGCTGCAGCCGTTAGCAACGATGGCGTGCAGTTGATTTGCACACCCTCTCCCTGCGGGAGAGGGACGGCGGGAAGCAGTCCAGATGCCAAGCATCAACCTGGAACGGGACCGATGTCGGTGAAACAGCGCGCTGAGCAAGGGGTAATCCGCCAGGCGAAGTACGGCGCGTCCGCCGCAGCGCGATCACATCCAATACCTGCCTTGAGGCAGAATAGCGACCATGAACGATCTCCCTTCCTACCCGCGCTGCTGTACGCCACTAACTGACCACTGGCCGCTACCGCAAGCCTTGGCGGGTGTGAGCCTGATGAGCACACGCTTCGACCCGGCATTGCTCGATCCCGAGGATTTTGGCCGCTGGGAGATTCCCGCACAGAAAGGCGTCAGCAAGCGGCAGGCAGAGTTTCTCGCTGGACGCTTGTGCGCTCGGGAGGCCCTGCGAGGCCTGACCGGCACTGCATTCGTGCCGCCAGTGGGTGAAGACCGCGCACCGCAATGGCCAGCCGGCATCGTTGGTTCCATTACCCACGGCGCAGGCTGGGCAGGCGTGGTGGTGGGTTCCAGTCAGCAATGGAGCGGACTGGGACTGGATATCGAGCGCATTCTTGCCCCCGAACGAGCCGACCGCCTGGCCGCCGAAATCCTCACACCCCGTGAACTGGAACTCTACTCTCCGCTAAACGAAGACGAGCGCTCCGAACTGGTCACCCGAACCTTCTCGTTAAAGGAAAGCCTGTTCAAAGCACTGTATCCACTGGTGAAGCAACGTTTCCACTTCCAGGATGCCGAAGTGCTGGAGGTGACTCATGAAGGGTCTGCGCGCCTGCGTTTGTTGATCGATCTGTCCGCAAACTGGCGCAACGGCATCGAGCTTGGCGGCCAGTTCACTACCTTCGAAGGCTACCTGCTCAGCTTGATCAGCATTCCAGCCCAGCCCGGCGAGATCGAGCCAAGCTAGTACGTCGCGCTGTCGGCAAAGCGATAGACGACCCCGTTTTTCAGCGCTGGCAAGCCGACGAGCCAACCATCGCCTCATCCGAAAAACCGAACCTGCGAGCTATAAGCGAGTCAACCAGACACCCCAATTCACCGGCGCGCACGCCTATAATCGCGCCTTTCAGAAACCGACACAGGTGAACACATGGCCAATCCATACCACGATCACAACCTGGCCCTGCTGGCCCATCTGCGCGGCATCCTGCTCGCCATGGGCGAGGCCGAACAAGTCTCGGAAGAAAGCCACGCATTGTTTCTCGAACGCTTCGACGAACTGATCATGAACCTGCAGAACGTCCCGGAAGAGCGCCACATGGGCCAGGACCTGATCTGCCAGGTCTTCCACCGCTATCCCCAGATCGCCCACCTGGTTCCGCGCGATTTACTGTGGTACTTCGGCGGCGACTGCCTGCACTTCATGCCGGATGACGAGATTGCCGTCTTCCAGCAACTCGAAGAGCGCCGCTACGAAGCCGAGCAGAACGACGAACCGTTCGACTGGAACCGTGAAAAGCAGCTGCTGAGCATGCCGGATGAGGGTGCACGGCACTGACGAGGCGGGCGTGGGCGGTAAATCTGTAAGCGCTCAGCAAACCGAGCGTCGACATTTCCGGAGACAGTGAGTCCAAGCCCGCCTAAGGTCTCGATGGCGGGCCAGACACTGCAAGAAAAAGCACTCCGATCAGGCGTTGGCCTCTACGGAGTTACCAGACTGGACGACCAGCAGAGCGCTGTCCGGCGGCAGGCGCGTTAATCCAGCTCCACTCGCCGCTGCTGATAGATCAAGTCGACGATCTCACCCTCCGGCACATAACCACTCACCACTTCGCGAAGCAGCTGCCGCACCTGCGGATAATCGTCGTTATCCACCGCTTTCAGCAGCTTTGCCAGCCGGTCCTTGAGTACATCCCAATCGAGATGCTCCTCATTGGCGCGCATGATCATCGGGTGCTCGGTGGCACTGACGTTGTCACCAATCAGCAGCTCCTCGTAAAGCTTTTCACCGGGCCTCAGGCCGGTGTACTCGATGGCGATGTCCCCGTGCGGACACTTCTCGGAACGCACATTGAGACCGGATAGATGAATCAACTTCTCGGCCAACTCAGCTATCTTCACCGGCTGCCCCATATCCAGCACGAACACGTCACCACCCTGCCCCATCGACCCCGCCTGGATAACCAGCTGCGCCGCTTCGGGAATGGTCATGAAGTAACGGGTGATCTTCGGATGGGTCACCGTTACTGGTCCGCCGGCCCGAATCTGCTGATAAAAGCGCGGAATCACCGACCCAGACGAACCCAGCACATTGCCGAAGCGCACCATGGTAAAGCGCGTCTTGTTGACGTGATGGACACCATCCGTGCTGCCGAACAGCACCGGCGCCGGCTCGCGGCTCAGCGCCTGCAAAATCATCTCCGCCACGCGCTTGGTACTGCCCATCACATTCGTCGGCCGCACGGCCTTGTCGGTGGAGATCAGCACGAAGTTCGCAACACCCGCCTGCACCGCCGCCTGGGCGGCATGCATGGTGCCGAGGACATTGTTGAGCACCCCCTCGGCCACGTTGTGCTCCACCATCGGCACATGCTTGTACGCGGCAGCGTGATAAACCGAATTCACCTTCCAGGTCCGCATGACGTCTAGCATACGATTCGAATTGCGGATGGAGCCCAAGATTGGTACGAGCCGCACCGGTAGCGACTCCCGCTCGATTCGGCTCTCCAATTCGCTGTGAATCCTGTAGAGATTGAACTCGCAGTGCTCGAACAACAGCAAAGAAAGAGGCTTACTAGGCAGAATTTGCCGACATAGTTCACTACCAATCGAGCCTCCGGCGCCGGTAACCATCACCACCTGACCGCGTATGCAACGCTCAAATAGCTCCTGGCGTCCAGGGACCGGGTCGCGCCCCAAAAGGTCCGCAATATCCACCTCTTGCAAATCCTCTACCTTGACCCGGCCACTGGCAAGATCCATGAACCCCGGCACGGTTCGAACATGCAGCGGGAACGGTTCGAGACTTTCCAGTACCTCACGGCGACGGGCACGCGAGGCAGAAGGAATTGCCAACAGAATCTGCTGCGCCGCAGTTTCGTTGATCAACTGCTGAATATGCTTGGGTTTGTAGACCCGCAGCCCGGAAATGGTCCTGTTCGCGATATTGGGATCATCATCGATGAACGCTACGGGACGCATTGCCCGCCCCATACGCAATGCGGCGACCAACTGGTTGCCGGCCGCCCCGGCACCGTATATCGCCACACGAGTCAGGCCCGTATCGGGGCGATTGAAATTCAACATTTGGCCAGCGGCAAACCAATGGCCCATGAAGTACTGGCGCATCAGCAGCCGTAACCCGCCAATCAGCACCAGGCTCAGCCACCAGTAGTTCAGAACCAGGGAACGAGGGATGACCTTGGGGGCATCCTGATACCAATACACCACCAACGAGAGTATCAGCGCCGAAAGCGTAACGGCCTTGGCGATTACCATGAGCGCATCGTTACCGAAATAGCGCATCACCGCGCGGTACATGCCGATACGAATGAACAGCGGAATCGCAATCATCGGCGCAACCATGAACAACCACGCATGCGCACCGAACGGATCGATCGTCTTCGCATCACCCAAACGGACCACGAACGATAGCCACAGCGCTGCCCACACCAGCACGACATCCGCCGAAACCTGGATAAACCTCTTATATCTACGGGGCAATCTCACGAGGCGTCTACGCAGCGCCTCAGCCAATCTCAACACAGCAGCACCTCAACTTGGTTTCCCTGTTCTGCAAACACGTCCATAAAGAAGCACCCGCACTTATCCGGCCTAGTGCTGGACAGCAAGCTCCTCAGGCTGACCTGCCTTCAATCTTGCAACAATCCAGGCCAACGGCGCATAGGCGATCATCAGCCCCGCCGCTCCATCCAATCGCTCCAGCCCAACCGCCAGCGCGATCGGAAACAGCCAGAGAACGTTCACAGCCAGAACGCCCAGGGTCACCGGTAGATGCGCCCCAAAGCGCCGGGAAGCGATCTGGTAAGCGTGGCTCCGATGAGCCTCGTACACCTTCACCCCACGCAACAGACGCCGCACCAGCGTCCAGGTCGCATCCACTATAAAAACCCCGAGCAGAATCAACCAGCACCACAGGAGCGGCGGTGCCAACCAGGCAGCCTGGATCGAAAGTGCGCCGATTGCGATGCCGAGAAATCCACTTCCCGCATCCCCCATGAAAATTCGCGCAGGGGGGAAATTCCAAACCAGGAAACCTGCGACCGCTGCGGCCAGCAAAACAGGCGCAAGCATATCGCCAGAGACGCCCGATAAGGCATAAATCGCTGCGGCACCAAGACAGGCGGTCAATGCCTCGACACTGGCGATACCATCTATCCCATCCATGAAATTATAAAGATTGAGATGCCAGACGAGCCAGATCGCCGCGAACGCATGCCCCCACCAACCAAGCTCAAGCGTCAGCCCGAACAACTCCACCGGCGGGAGCCCACCGAGCCAGAACAGCGCCCAGGCAGCTGCCAGGAAATGCCCCAGCAGGCGCCAACGTGCCGGGATATGGCCGTGGTCATCCAGGAATCCAATCATGGCTACACCGCAACCGGCACCCCATAATCCCCACATCGCTGCCCAGGAAATGAGCCCAAGCCAGGCAATGACAGGCAAAGCGACGAGCACACTGATGACGATCGCAACCCCGCCCCCTCGTGGCGTCGGTACCCTATGCGAGCTGCGGGCATTGGGAATGTCGATAAGGTCACTGCGCAAGGCGTAGCATCGCAGCACCCAAGTCAGCAAAACCGAAGCGCCAAAAACTAGCGGCAACAACCAGAACACGGCGCCCATCATCAACTCCATAGACTTACAGTCGTTTCCCGCAAGGATCCCGTGGCGACCGAGGATCATCTCGAAGCGATACAGCGGGATGCCATCAACATGCTTGGTTGTCAGCAGCATCGCGAGGACGCTAAGGCTGGCCAGGCTCTTCTCGATCACCTGAGTTACCTTGTCTGCGGTAACCGGTACGTCCTCGCAGGCTTTGCAGCGGAGGTCTCGAGGATATGACAGATCACCCGCACCTGCATCGGGATGATCTCCCCTTGTTCGCTGGTTTCCTCTCCGACGGCCTGTTTGCGGCAGCAACGTTCGCAGGCCAGTTCATGCTCGGGCAGTTCGTGGAGGACGTCCAGGCGCGGCAAACTGGCCAGCGCCATAACCTCTTCAGCTTCGTCGGCTCCTCGGGGCTATGTTCGGACTTCGAAGCGAACAGCTTTTGGCGCGCCAAAGCAACTTGCCCCTGAAGTTTTTCGATGCGCACGTCCTTTTCTGCAAGCAACCGGACCATCAGTGACTGAACAGAATAGGATTATTGAGGAGGGAGTCTGCGTCAGATTTCATGGCGCCGGATTATACCGACTCAGGGCACGAAACGCGCCAGTACCTGACGTGATCGGTTTTGATATCCAGCTCGACCAAGACGGCAAGATCGTTGATGAATTTGCGGAAGTCGAGGCTGGCTTTTGGGATAGAAGTGGCCCTTATGCACCTGGCATCGGTACGCATGATGCCGGCGGTCTCCATGGACAAAGCCGCCAGCAGCAGTGTGATTTGAGATCAGTTGTATGGAGCGGTTACATTGAACTGGGAACGTATGACTGCGCTGTCCAGACTGTTAATCCTATCCGCGCGAGCTACCTATGCACCTACATCCCTTAACCGAGTTCGGCGTTAAAACCCAAGGCATCTGTATGCGGTAATTTCGCACGTGCGGATCTTTGCGGGGGCAAGTGACTGCTATTCCTGCCACGACCGTAGCGACGCCTACCCAAGCAGTCAGCAGTCAGGACAACAACAGCCCCCAGGGAAAGTGAAATAATCAACCATCCCCCCCACTATCATCGTCTGCATTAAAACAGCGCCTAATGCCTTCCTCAAATGAAAGCTTGGGCTTCCATCCCAATACCTGCTTAGCAAGTTGAATATCGACCTGAAGATTACAAGAAATCTTATCAATTATATCCTGCTTACCCAAAATGCTTGCTAGAAAACGAAGCACCCAGAGCGGAACAGGCAAAAGATGCCCCCCTCCTGCAAATTTATTCATTGTCGTTAAAAGCTGTGTCGTCGACACATCGCAATCATCGCTTACCAAAAAAACATGATCAGCCGCAAAAGGATGTACGGAGCAAGTAAAGATAAAGTCAACGAGATTATCAAGCGATACTAGGCTTCTTTTGTTCTTAATACTGCCGAATGGCAGAAGAGGCCAACGCCGCTCAACCAACTCCATCAGCCGCCCAAAATTACCAGGTGCGCCACGGCCATAAACCAACGGAGGGCGAATAATGACAACCTCCATATTCGTCATAGCTGAAATCTTCTGCAGTCCAATCTCAGCCTCATACTTCGACCGAGCATACGCCGTTGCAGGCTTCGGAACGTCTTCTGGCATGAACGGCTGTATGGTTTGCCCACCATTGACACCGATGGTGCTTATGAATACAAAGCGTTTCACACCAGCAGCAGCAGCCTGCCGAGCCAGACTCAATGTCCCTCCCACATTCACTTCTCGGTACTCGATCAAAGAATCATAGGCCCGTTCGTCCAGGAAATGAGCACGCGCAGCCGCATGAATCACCACATCGATATCGGCCAGCAAACTCCCCCATTCGGTATCAGATGCCAGCTCTGGGACGAATAACGGTGAAACAGTCGCTGTAACCGATAGATTTGATGCGGAAGAGGTAGACCGAAAGACTGGATAAACACACACATCATCCAGCGTTCGCATAGCTTTTAGGACAGCCCCTCCGATAAAGCCACTTGCCCCGGTCAATAAAAATTTCATAGGAGGCTTCCAAAGCAGCAGCAATACCGTATAAGAAGCTTATCTCTCACGAGCAACGAAATATGGAAAGAGGCATCGAACATGAAGCTATTCACTCTTCCTCAAAAAATTATTTGTCCTCAGAACACCACGAACAAGGTAATGAGAAAAATAGTACACCGCCTCCACCAAGCTCACCCCCTCGAGTTGGCGATAGAGCTTCCAGGTTCTGAAAGCCATTTGCAACTTCTTGGCAGAGCTTTGTCCAGCATAGACACGATACCTAGCGAGCACTTCTGTCAATCCGTAGGCATAGTCGGTTCGCTTAAGAATTGAAAGCCATGTAGCAAAGTCTTCACGCTCTGTATCCAGGGGCATATAAACTTTGCCGAGCAGGGCCACATCATAGATGACTGTTAGACAACCAATGACATTGGTTCTGAGAAGTTGCCGATAACTCACTTGCGGAGGAACAGACATTCCCCCCAAAACCCTTCCGACCTCATTAATTCTTTCATAGGCAGAAAAAGTTAATGCAGCCTTCTTTTCCTCCATGAACGCCAACTGCCTTTGTAACTTATCAGGGAGCCAGATATCATCACTATCAAGAAATGCAATATAACGACCTTGAGCCACCTCAGTTCCCGCATTACGAGCTGCAGCCGCACCTGAATTAACATCAAGACAAATTAGTCTAATACGTGAATCCCTTTCACAACAAGACCTGGCGATATCAACGGAACCGTCAACAGAACAATCATCAACAATAATACATTCCCAATCATGAAAATTTTGCGACAAAATAGAGCGAACGGCCAAATCAAGGAATTTAGCAGAGTTAAAAACAGGCATAATTACAGAAACGGCAATCAACGCAAATGCCCACCAGAATACAAATAAAAATCACCCTCCCAAACGGAAAGAGTGATAACCCTTGCTATTGATAAAAGCCTCATCAAAAACTTCTCGCTTAGGAATAATCAACCCCCTGTCTCTGCGAAGCTCTATTTCTTTTGCAGCCTTTTCCACCTTATCAAAAGAAATTCCTGCAAGGTCATTAATATCGAAAACCCACCATTGCAAAGCCAGAAGACGCTCAATAATTTCCCGCGAAAAGCGATAACGCACATGCTTAGCAGGAAGACCAGCTACAATTGAATAAGGCTCAACATCCTTGGTAACGAAAGCCCCTCCACCAATAATAGCTCCAGACCCGATTTTCACCCCCCTCCGAATAGTAACGCCTCCACCAATCCACACATCAAGCCCAATCTCAATATCCCCTCTGGCACCATCGTCATTGCTCACAGTCCTGGCTAGGCGACGCTTTTGGGCCAAAGCCTTCTCACCTGGAAACCAAGAAAATTGATCTGGGTAGTATTGAGCTGGCGAAGTGGATAACCATGAAGTAGGGTGCTCTCCCTCTCCCAAAACCACATTGGGACCAATACTGCAATATCGACCAATTGAGCTGACATGACGAATAGTACCCGTTCTAAGATAGGTATACATTCCCAAAGAGATATTTTTATACAGAAACATTGGGGCGTTATTGACCTGACAAGGCTTCTCAAAAGAAACCTTGACATCTTTACCCCTTGTATCTAACCCTGCAGTTACCCTTAATCCTTTTTCTCTCAACCCTTTAAATGGAATGTATCGTTCCATCACCCCCCCTAAAAAATAAAGCCAATATAATATATTGATACTCAATAAACTATTTAAGCTTTCTGCTCATCCAAATACGCAAGCAATCGCTGGTACATCTGCGGGAGATCTGTCCTGGCTTTCCAGCCCAGCGCCTCGAGTCTTCGAGTATCCAGGTTCAGCTTCACCACCGGCGCATAACCTAATGTCTGCACATTCTCTGGAATCTCGACAACGACCTTTATTTCATCACTGGCGCACTCCCTAGCAACCAGCTTGGCCATGTCGAGAATACTGATATAGGTCTCACTATTGGCCACATTATAGGCTTTGCCGTCCCCCCCCCGCAGCAGAATCGTCAGCAATGCAGTGACCGCATCGGCTGTATACAGGTAATCCCGAGTCGTATCCCCAGCCGTATGCAGCACAATATCCTGCCTTTGGTACACCTTCTCGCAGAACTGGGCGAAAACCCGATTATCGGTAAGGGCAATGCCTGGGCCAAACGTCAGTGTCAGGCGAGCCGTTTTTACCGGCACCCCATATTCATGGTAATAGGCGGAACAGAGGCTTTCCGCAGCCTGCTTGCTTTCCGGATAACTGCTGCGCACAGCCATGGGATCCAGATAGCCGAAGTCTTCTTCACCTACCTGCCCCTGCTTCTCCAGCACACCATAGACTTCCATGGTCGACAGATAAACCATGGACGTGGCCTTGTGCTCCTTGGCCAGCCGCAAGACATTGTCCGTTCCCCACAAGGTGGTCTGGATGGTTTCTACCGGGCTCTGAACAAAGGACTTGGACTGCGTGACGCTAGCCGCATGAAAGATGTAGTGGATGGACTGATCGACCTGCAGAGGCTTGGTAATATCCCCTTCCAGAAACAATAGCCCATCGCAAGTGGTATAAGCGGCAAATATCTCCCGAGCCTTTTCCACATCGCGCACCAAGGCAATGATGCGCGTGCCGTACCCACCCAAATGGTTGGCATATAGCATAGCTCTGACCAGCAGCCCCCCCAGCAAACCCGTCGCCCCAGTGACGAATACCGTCTTGCCGCGCAACTCGTCCCACGGGATGGCATCATCACGGACAATCGCATCCAGATCCTGCAAAAGAATTGTACTTTCCTGCTGAAACGGCGACATGTGCAATTACTCCATACCGTACAGTTGTGAATTTTCTTTAGAGTCCAGAATCGCCCGGAACAGATGGAAATCCAGAGGTTTTGTGATCTTTATATTGATGCCCTCACAAGGCACCGAGTGGAGCGCCCATCCGCACCACTGCATTAGCATCGCCGAATCAATCATGTCGAGCCTGGAGTTCTCTATAGCCTTTTTATGCGCTGCGAGAATGTCTTTTAGATAGAAGCTCTGGGGCGCCTTGGCAATCTCGCATCGGCTGCGATCCAGCACTTCGCCAACAGCATGTTCCTGCGCCTTCAGAATAATGGTCTCGATGGCCTGCGTTGTGGTGATTGCGCTGCCATGTGCATGTACCGAAGCGATATTGTCGGAAATGACCTTTTCATTGATTAGCGGTCGAACTCCATCGTGAATCAGCACGACGGTATCCTCAACAGGGGACAGTTCGGCAGCCCTGAGCAGCCCATGATAAATGGACTCCTGCCCTGTTTCCCCACCCGGCACGATTGCAGCCACCTTGTCGATCTTGAAGCGGGATAACAACTTCTGCAGATAGGGTATCCAGGCTTCCAGGCACACGACGACGATACTGTCGATATCCGCATGGTTCTCGAAATGCTCTAACGTGTAAATGATGATGGGCTTTCCATGCAATTCCAAAAACTGCTTTGGTTTTGTCCCAGAATTCATCCGTTGCCCTGTGCCACCTGCAAATATCAATGCTGTATTCATCATTCATCTCTCAAGAGCACTCTAAAAATCAGCGGAAATTACGGCTGCTTTTCAGAGTATCAATCACACTGCCGAACCAGCTTGGCTGGTTTACGCGTTTTTCCTGCTGGTACACCAGCATATCGTCGTAGATGCGCTCGCAGCTTTTCAGGTCATCGTAGGCGAAGAAATCATCTTGCCGCGCCGCATACAACGGTTTCACCTGACAACCACTGCGCATATAGGCGCAGAGCACCTCTACCAACTCCCCATGCCCGGTGCAAATCTCACCGAAGCCCATTGTCTCGTAGAAAAACCCGCCCTCCTTATAATGTGGCGGCAAAGTATCCGGATGATAATAGACTATCGGCTTACGCATATAGGCAAAATCAAACTGAACACCTGAGTAATCCGTGACCATCAGGCTGGACCCTGTCAGAATTTCTTCATAGTTGATATCCAGCGCAGGCAGAACCTCAACAACATCGGAACACAAAAAGTCCTCGAGTTGCGCACTCACGACAGGATGGAGGAGATATACTATCTTATACCCTTCCTCTCGGGCTACATCAAGCAAGCGAGAATCCGAAATAAGAGAATTGTAGACTCTGAAATATTCCGTATCTTTGAAACCCTGAAAGTAAGGCCTTGATTCGCCCTTGACCGGCGGCATTGCGATATAACTACGCCACGTTGGAGTAATGAGTATCTGCTTCTTCTTACGAGGTACCAGGCCATCGTAACGTGGGATACCAGTCAGGCGCAGAATATCCTTATTCTCATAACCATAAACAGGATGAGCAAGATTTTTAATTTCGTATTTTGATGCGCAGTAATATCTCTTCATGTTATTGAAGAGCCTATTGGAATTGGATGCCAATTGCTGAACTGTTAAGCCATGCTGAATACAGGCCACATCGAATTTTAAGAGATTTTGAACGAAAGAGATTTCTCTCCCCCAGAAAGAGTTGAATGAGGTAACACCACCGTGAGTGGTGAAAACTACCTCAGCGTAAAGAAAATGCAGCTTCTGCCTTAGACTGCCATAAACAAGTGGACGATACCCCTCCTGACACAAGCGGGAGTAGTCCTGAGCTGTCTTATTTACGACATAAGCAGGATGAATATTTTCGGTACGCCCACAGGAATACTTATAGAAATATTCCCCGCAATCCCCCCCCTTGTAAAGCTTGTCATAGGTCAGCCATATCCGTTTAAAGTGGAACCAAGGATAGACTGCCCAGTACAAACAACGCAGCAGGAACATTCGACGCGAACGGTATTTCCCCAGCACCATACCGTGGAGATAAGCAACCTCCGCCTTAAGTCCGCCTAACAGGCTGGATTTCTGTATTTCGATGACCTTTTCATCGGCGGAGAACCGCAAGATATAGCCATCCGACATCCAGTATGACTCCGGAAATCCGGAGCATAGCCTGGACGTATAGCGCTTTGTCACAATGGCGGGAAAGAGACTATTCCCAGCAAAGTCCAGCCTAAACGAAACCCCGCCAGACGACTGAGCCAGCCTGGCTTTGGGTATGCGGAGCCGAAAGGTGTAGCGTTTGTGCGTACTCACACCAAAATACTTGGTATGTGCATAGCGATAGGTTTCCTCGACCTCCAGAGGATCATCGGCAAAGAAGGCCAATAGCCGGCATCGGCTGAAATCAATAAAATTATCTATCGAAGCCTCGATAATCAGGTCGCCCCTGTCGAACTCCAAAAGCTCCAATACGACCTTCTGCGAGTTCGCTTTGAGCAGTAAATATTCATCCTGTTGTAAAAATATCTCATCCCCGTGGAACGCGTACTTTGGGGCATACTTCCCTTCGTACTTCAAATGCAGAAAGGTATAACGCAATAATTGAGAAATCAGGAAAGGCTGATGCCGACTCAGCAGAACACGGACCTCCAGTGTTTTCAACAAGCGGGAGCACAACGCAAAATATTCGAGGGCCTGCTCGTCGACTACCTGCTTTGTCTTATCATTGATACTGAGCTGGAAGCGCCAGCCCAGCTGATACAACACCGCATATTGCAGGTAGGCCGGAACCATACCGCCCTGTTGCTCATGCTCCTCGACGAGCGGCAACAGGAAGTCGCGCAAGGTCTGCCAGTACCAGGTCACTTCCATGGCGTATCTGCTGGAGTCAACTCCTGGTGCCACCACAGCAGAGGATTTGCACACTACCCTCTTGCACAACGCGTAAAGCGGATTCTTGGCCAATAGCCGATAGAGAAAGTCCAGGCCATAGTCATAAACCAATTCCTCATTGAAGGGCGTGGCGATAATATCTTCCAGCCTGACCAGAATGCCCGAAAACACAATGGGAACCAGCTCAGGCTGCAATAGCAGATCAACGATCTCGGGCGTATTACGTTTAGCCAGGAATTCGTATTTACGGGTCTTGGCGGAACGGTACTGGGTACCAAGGGAAACGAAGGCGCAACCATTGCCTTGCTCTTTGAGAAAGTCGCGCAGACCACTCAAGAAGTTGGCCGGAAAAATATCGCCGGCACCAAGGAACATCACATAAGACGTGGCAACCTCACACACTGCCTGATTGTAGGCAGTCGGCTCGGGTATGACACCGACATCCAAGCAGACTACCGAAGCCTTGTATGTCTGCATGAGTTCTATAACGACATTGTTATCGATAGCCGAGGCCGTTCTGTTTACGACAATCAGTCGTGGCAAATCATGGATCGGTCGAAGCTGTTCACACGCGAGGCACTGCTCAAGGAATGAGCGGGCCGTCGCCAAAAAACTATCGACATCATCGGAATACGGGAGAATACCTGTCAGCATAATATTAACTCTCACCCCCAACACAGCAGCAGTCAGGCATGTTCAGGCTCATCCAGCAATGCACGTATCTTACCCACGACTCGCGCACTGGCATATCCATCCTCAACACATCCCTTATCAGCAAGAAAAAGCTCTATCTTCGATTGATATATAGCATCATCGAAGCCCTCGATATGGCTTGCCAACTCATCGGTTCGAGTAGCTACGGGGAAAGGTGTACTGTCGAGCGGGTAATACAGGCCACGCTCATCACCATAATGACTCAGATCACTGGCATAGATGAATCCTGGCATTCGCGTCAGCAGATAATCACAAATCCAGCTTGAATAATCGGTAATACCGACATCGGCCACCAGCATCAATTCCTGCATGTCAGGGTAATGGCTGAGATTGACGACATTATCTTCCTGCTCGGCGAATTGAGCCGATTTACTCTGGAAGTGAAAGCGAGCGAACAAATACCACTCCCCACCCCAGCGTTTCTTCAATGCGGCAAGCACACGGCTATAGTCCAAGTCGTAATGATCCAGCGCCTTATCATCACGGAACGTCGGCGCATATAGGGCAATACGGTAATCCGAGCACAAGCCATAGGTTCGACAGATTTTCTCCTTGAGTTCGCGAACATGCCCAGGTTCACATCTGAAGAAAACGTCATTGCGCGCATGTCCGTAGGGCAGGATATTCACCGTCGGCCAGTAGCTTTCCCGATATACGCGATTCTCGAACTCGCTATTCGAGATGCAATAATCCGTATCCCGATCACACCACTCGGCTCGCGCAAGCCACTGTTTATTCTTGATATCATCTCTGCCTATTCGTTTCAGCCCCATAGAGCCATGCCAGGTCTGCAGATAGACTTGCTCTTTTTTCTTCGGAACTCGTAGCCAGATGAAGTTGAGTGCGTTATCGACCCAAACCCGAGAACTGGCGAGCTCTCTGAAAAAACGCCACGAATTACGCCGAACCAGCCGTATTTCCTTTGGAAAAAGGGCCTTGTTCGTATTGCGACCAATCGCCCACACCATATCGCAATTCAAATTCTCTTTTAAAATTTGCTCAGCTATATATTTAGGGTTACAGGTATACTCATTCTGAAAGGTCATAAACATTACCTTTCGCGAGTCGACCGAAACCGTGCATGCAATAATTTTGCGAAAAAAAATGGCCATCCCAAGGGAAAGTCGCTCCATGAGCCTTTCCCAGAAAACGCCCCGTTTAATGTTCCTTACAACACTGCTGACATACCTCATCACCCCTAACTCCGCCTCATTAGCGCTAAGAGCCTGTCTGTTGCCTGCCCATCACAACATTCCATATAATACTCCCGAGCCCGAATCAATGAGTCATATTCCATAATTTCTTGTGCCCTTTGCACTGCAGGCAATAATTCTTTTGCATCATGCACAACTTCTCCAGGAAGAGAATAATAATCGATATACAACCCTCTTCCCTTTTGATACAAATCAAAATCTGGAGCAAACAGAATTAGTGGACGCTCAAAGATCAAGTAATCAAATAAAATTGAAGAATAATCAGTTATCAAAATATCCGTAGAAGCCAAGAGCCATTCGGTCGGCATAGAAGAGCTGGGTAAATATGTCTTGCCCCGCAAATGCGGATGGACGCTGCATACCAGAAAGTATTCCTCAGGCAGCCTCCTTTGCAGTTCAATAATAGCATCCTCCCCCACGAGTGAAGGAGCCCCAGCCGTACCCCTGAATGTTGGTGCCCAAAGAACGACTTGCTTACCAGCCGCTTCAGGGTATGTCTTGTAAAACTCTTTTCGACATGAGTTCAAAAACAGCATGTCGTAATACGCATCCGTCCGAGACATACCGAGAGCGGTAATTTTCTCCTGTGCTATTTTCATTGCACGCGCTAATGTTTCCCGACAGGATGGCGCACTAACAACAAGCCAGTCATAGTTTCTAAACAAATCCCCAACATAATAACTGGGTATATCGTCAACCGCATCATTTGCAATTTTCTTTAACAACCCGCCAGAATGCCACAATTGGATTACCTTTGTACCTTCCTTCTTGCGACAACTGGACACCGGTAGAAAATAGTTGCAAAGAACAATATTCCCCGCCCCTGCATACAGCCACATAAACTTGACTAGGATACAGAACAGGCTAAACAGAGACTCCCTTTTGAAGTCATAAAAAAAATCAATCCCAATAAAATCCTTTTGCATAGCTAGCTGTCTATGCAACACCTTCATGCTGAAAGGAACGGATGTGCCATTCGAGTCAGCAAATATGACGACTTCCTCCCTAATACGCCTAAAAGAAAAAAGCCAATACAAGACCGGCAAAAAAAGTATTTGCAAAAAAATCTTGCCCCATTGCCTAAGAAAAATTTTCATAGCGCTCGCTTTTCCGGCCTTTAAGGTCCAAGGATTCTGAGCCAATCATGCGGTGAAAAGCCTAACCAGGACGATACTTTCACCCAGCAACCGGTTAAGTGATTGAAAGGTCACTCTAGATAGCAGGACAAGGAAAATCGCAGAAAAGATGCCGAGATCAAAAAACCAGACGTCATAAACAATAACAAAAAAGTATAAAATAAAGCTTAACGAAGAAGAATACTCGACAAACTGCTTGGGGCTAACCCTGAAGATGGTCAATCGAGCATGATCATCCCGCAAAACAGCCTTATAATAAAAAATATAAAAACTCACCCACAGAATCAATACTAAAACGATTGCAAGCCGCCAACTCAGTGCTAAAGCGAGAATGATAGAGAACACGATCAGCACCAGTTCTCCAGCACTTTTGAGCATCCTATTGTATAACTTGTACAATCGCCCAGCTCGATATTCGAGATCAAACACCTTTACCCGCGCGTTTTTTATACACACCCAATAGCGATCTACAAAAAAGCGATATGCGATACCTGTAGAAAAATAAAAAACATAAAGAACAGGAACCGCTATCATTAAGAAAAACGCATCACTCAACAGTTCACCATATGGCATAATCTCTTCGTACTTCATCCCCCCCTCATGATTCAACATAATCAAAATTTTTAAAGGTAAAAAAAAAGCAACTATCTGGAACACCCTAGAAGATGCCAAGGCCCCCAAACAAAACAACACCCCAACCGTAGGCAGCTCACTAAAAGTGGCGCGATAAGCCTCACACCAGAAGACATAATATTTTTTTAGCGTCATGACATCACAAAGCCCATACAAGAATATTTTGAGCAAAACTCTACTGACTCTCGGTATAAACCGAGCATTACTCAAGAAAGTTGGTACCCACGACAGAAGCTCCCATCAATAAAATATCGCGTGCACGCTCCTCCTCATCGACCGTAAATACATAAACAATCAATGAGCTTTGATTGAAAGCCTCGGCAAGCTTTAGAGAGTACCGATCAGCAGATATAGAAACACTCGTAACTCCATTTTTCTCGCACCACCGAATGAAGTCCTCTACTCTCTCAAGTTTTTTCTCTCTTAATACATTCGCCGCATAGTAAAGATTATATAATTTAAAGTCATAAACCTCTTTTACCGCTCTTATTGCCTCGGTAGTGTGGCCACCCACGATAAACCGGCTCAATACAGAATCGTCTCTTACGCTGCTCACAAGTGCACTATACATTTTCTTTGTTCTTGCATACGTAGCGCGCCCTATATCTATCATCACATAGACATCGTGATGATTCTTCATAAATCCCACTAGATCATCTATATCGCTAGGCGCATAGCGACCATGCATTTTTTCTGACATAAAGCCATCATGACTTGGAACAGGGCTCTCCTCCTTAAAAAGAAGACCGAGCCTTTCTTTATAATCTTTTCTTGTCCAACCATGAGACAAAACAAGTTTTTTATCGGAAGTAAAGCTAACGTCCACTTCATAAAGCCTGAAGCCTTTTTTATATCCGACTTCGGCGGCATCCACTATATTCAAATACGTTCGGCCGTCGTAACCACCCAAGGCGTGTCTAATATACATGCTGCTATCAACCATCCTCTTATATTTTAAGTAGAACTGTTCCTCGGCATGCACACCTCCAACACCGCCAAAAATCAAAATAAATAACACTGACCTAATGACTGCTCGAATTAAAATCAATTTACTTAACTTCCAAAGATATATAGCTTCAAGGGGAAAGAATTCACTTCCTTAATAGGCTCTCGGGTCATCATTTCAAGTGCAGAGCCCGCAATCGTTGAGAAAACTGCTCTTGGGTTGAGCCTCATCATGCACGATCTGCACCTCTGACAGCCAATGACGCATCCGGGTAACGAACCTGATCAATCCATCCAAATTGGCATGGGACTATAAGCACAAATGATCGCGATGCCAGCCCTTGCGTTCAACCACCCACCCTCGATATCAACGTAAGCCGCCCCGGCCTTGCGGGCCAAAGATCTGAACAGCCTGACCAAGCGTTCCCGCTTGGTAAACACATGGTGGATCACCGGGCATCACCTTAGGGATGTCTGAAGTAGCCGCCGATTTCTGGCTAGCTTCAGACTCTGCTGATTTTTCAAAACCGGTTCTGATCCAAAAACGATCAGCTTCTGCTTTGAAAAAGCGGAGCCAGGAGTCGGTCAAAAATTGGCTGCCACTTCAGAGCATCCTTAGTAGTTACAGATTATCGATTACGTGACTACGGCCTAATGTCTCATGGAGAGCTCTCTCCCAAGACATCTATCACAACACTGAGATAGAGTCTTCCATTTGTCCGCTCTAAAACGCGCGTGATTAACTTCATTGCTTTAGGACCTAGCCGGTTACTGCGCACTTGGTGAGGCTCCTCGCTGGGCTGCCTTTACCATTTAACATCTTGGAATAGTAATATCTACCGCTTCACCCGTTTTTTCGAAAAGACGAATGAGCTCATTACCCAAAGCCTGTTTTGCATTTTGTTCGCCGTGAACAATGCGAATTTGGGATGGCCTGCGGCGCATCCCTGTTACGAACCTCACCAATCCTTCCTGATCGGCATGGGCCGAATAGCCTCCGATACTCGCGATACCGGCCCTTATATCCAACCGTTCGCCTTCGATATCAACGTAGCCCCCCTTCGGACCATAGGTCTGAATGGCCTGACCCGGCGTTCCCGCCGCCTGGTAGCCTACGAACAGCACGTTGTGCCGCAAATCGCCCAGCATAGCTTTCAAGTAGTTGACGATACGGCCACTTGAGCACATGCCATTACCGGCGATCACGATTGCCGGACGAGCGGTACGCGCAAGGTGCTCGACCATGCGCAGGTGCTCGTTATGGCTGTCGACCTTTATCAATTGCTCGAAGCCCAGCGGCCGGCGGCCGGATTGTACACGCTTGAGCGCTTCCTGATTCCAGAAGGGCTGCAGTTCTCGATAGGCAGCGGTGAAGCGGCTGGCCAGGGGGGAGTCCAGGATGATGGGCAAGCGAGGCCAGTTGGTCGGGTTTGTCGTCTCATCAGGATTGTTCGCGAGCAAGCTCGCTCCTACAGGCGGGAGCGAGTGGGTCTTGCTGTGAATGATTGCTTCCAGCTCGTAGAGCAGGTCCTGGGTGCGACCAATGCTGAAGGCCGGGATAAGCACGGTGCCGTTGTCTTGCAGGGCCTGCTCGATGAGCCGCTCCAGACGCAACCGTCGAGTACGACGATCTTCATGCAGGCGATCGCCATAGGTGCTTTCGATAACCAGGATGTCCGCGCGACTAGGCGGTTTGGGTGCGGGCAAAAGCGGGGCATGGCGCGCGCCCAGGTCCCCCGAGAAAACGACGCGCTTCTTCTCTCCCGTTACGGGGTATTCCAGATCGAATTCGACATAGGCAGAACCCAGGATATGCCCAGCCCGCTGCAATCGAACACGGCATACGAGTGCGGCCGACTCGTGCAGGGTGAACCAGGTGTTGTAAGGCAACGCGATGATGCGTTGCTCGATCAATTCTATATAGCGTTCGACCCGCTTCTGATCGCGGCTGATGCCTAGTTTGAACGCATCCTCCAGAACGATGGGCAGCAGCTTGGCAGAGGGTTCACTACAGAGAATCGGCCCTTTGAACCCCGCCGCGAGCAGATACGGGATTCGGCCAACGTGATCGATATGGACGTGAGTCGCTATCAGCGCCCGCACCGTATCCAGTGGAAAGTCGATCTCGGGACTGTTCGGCCCTGCTCTTCCCCCATTTGAAGCTTCCGCCCCCTGGAATAGACCACAGTCGATGAGATAGCTGTTGGTCGCGTCTGCATGCAGCTGATGGCACGAGCCGGTCACGCCGTTAACGGCGCCGTGGTGGGTAATGTCGGGAAAGAACATCGGTTAGATCCTTTAACCAGGCTACGTGATGTCCATCACAGAATCGGCGGCATTGTGCCATGCCGCTATCCACACACCAAGCGCGAGTACCGATAAGACCAGACTGAAGATGCAACAAGCGATACGGCGCCAAAGGGATGCCATCTGCGAGGAGCAAGTAACGTAACTAGTGGTAGTTACTCTTCTTCATTGACTCTGTCGCGTAGCTCTTTCCCGGGTTTGAAGTGCGGTACGAACTTGCCATCGAGGCTGACGGACTGGCCGGTTTTGGGATTGCGGCCGATGCGCGGGGCGCGGTAGTGCAGGGAGAAACTGCCGAAGCCGCGGATCTCGATCCGGTCGCCAGTGGCCAGAGCCTGAGCCATTTGCTCAAGCATGGTCTTGATGGCCAGCTCGACATCCTTCGACGACAGCAGCCCCTGCTGGGTGACGATTCGCTCGATCAACTCCGACTTGGTCATGGTTTTCCCTTCGTTTTCAAGCGGCTAGATCATTCGGGTTGCGTTCGTTTGTAGCATGTTGTTCAGAGTTTGAACAGCCCGAGCGGGATTGACGAGCGAGGAGAGCTTCGTTTATCGGAGCACGACACGGAATGCAAAGGGACGGATGAGTAACCAGCCCTTGGCGTGATCGATGGAAAGCGAGAGCCGAGGTGGATCTTCCTTTGGGCAATAAAAAAGGCGGGCTAATAAGCCCGCCTTTCATTTATCTACCTACCGATCAATCCTCGCGATAGCGACGCAGCTTGAGCTGCTTGCCACCGACGCGGGTGTCCTTGAGTTTACCAAGCAAGCGCTCGAGACCGTCTTCCGGCAGTTCGACCAGGCTGAAGCTGTCGCGCACCTGGATGCGGCCAATGGCTTCGCGGGCCAGGCCGCCTTCGTTGAGGATGGCGCCGAGAAGGTTACGGGCAGCGATGCCGTCACGCGCTCCAAGCGGCGTACGGCAGCGGGCGCGGCCTTCGGCCAGCGGGACCGGAGCGCGACGCTCGCGATCACCACCACGCTCAGGACGATCCGAACGCTCGGTGCGCTCGCGCGGGCTGCTGGTCGGAACCAACGGCTGCTCTCTTTCCACCTCGGCCAGGGTCAGAGCCTGACCATTGGTGGCCTTGCGCAACAGCGCAGCGGCCAGAGCACGTGGGCTGCAACCGATGTCGGCGACCAGCTTGTCGAGCAACTCGCCATGGGTGGCTTCGGCATCGGCAACCAGCGGCGCGAGGCTGTTAGTGAGTTTCTTGATGCGGGCGTCCAGCACCTGCTGCGCATTCGGCAGACGGGCTTCAGCGACCTTCTGGTTGGTCACGCGCTCGATAACCTGCAGCATGCGACGCTCACGCGGGGTGACCAGCAGCAGCGCACGGCCTTCACGACCGGCACGGCCGGTACGGCCGATGCGGTGTACGTAGGACTCCGGATCGTAGGGCATGTCCACGTTGAATACGTGGGTGATGCGCGCCACGTCGAGACCACGGGCGGCGACGTCGGTGGCGACGACGATGTCCAGGCGGCCATCCTTGAGCGATTCGATAACGCGCTCACGCTGGTTCTGGGCGATATCGCCGTTCAGCGCAGCGGCCTTGTAGCCCTTGGCTTCCAGCGCGGCGGCGAGATCCAGCGTGGCTTGCTTGGTGCGCACGAAGGCAATCAGGGCGTCGAAATCCTCGACTTCCAGCAGGCGCAGCACAGCCTGGATCTTCTGATCGGCATGGACCATCAGGTGTGCCTGCTCGATACGAGCGACGGTCTGGGTCTTGGCAGCGATCTTGATGTGCTGCGGCTCACGCAGGTGCTTTTCGGCAATCGCGCGAATGGAGTGCGGCAGCGTAGCGGAGAACAGAACAGTCTGACGGCTCTCTGGCATCGCTTCGAAGATCACTTCGAGGTCGTCCATGAAGCCCAGCTTGAGCATTTCATCGGCTTCATCGAGGACCAGGAAGCGGATGGTCGACAGCAGGCCACTGTTGCGGCTCAGGTGATCGACCAGACGGCCCGGTGTCGCAACGATGACCTGCGCGCCCTGGCGAATGGCCTTGAGCTGCGGGCCCATGGGTGCGCCACCGTAGACCGCGACGACGGTCAGGCCAGGCATCTGCTTGGAATAGGTTTCGAATGCAGTGGCGACCTGCAGGGCCAGTTCGCGAGTCGGCGCGAGGATCAGTGCCTGCACTTCCTTACGAGCGGGATCGATCTTGGACAGGATCGGCAGCGCAAAGGCCGCGGTCTTGCCGGTACCGGTCTGCGCCTGGCCGATCATGTCGTGACCGCCAAGGATCACCGGGATCGCCTGAGATTGAATAGGGGATGGTTCTTCGTAGCCGACTGCGCTGATGGCAGCCAGAACAGCGGAGTGAATACCGAGTGCGGCAAAGCCGCCGATTTCCTGGGTCATGGGTCTTGTCTCTGATGCTCCGCAAGACCCATTGTTCCGAAGCTGCGCATGCCGTGCAAAACCCGAAGGTCACCCTGGCAGCCTGGTCGGCGGGGTTGCGAAAACGTATGAATGATGAATCGTCAAGGATAGCCCGCTCGAAGCGGACAGCAGCCGAAGCAGTGCTTCGTGTGTTGCAGTACCTGAACGCAGGCTGGGTTTCAGCCGGCGCGTACTATACCGGATTAACGTGAAGCTGTGCGGGTATTTTGCGCTGGCGGTTGGGCTGCCGGGCGCGCCGTTGGCCAGCAAGCTCCGCCGCGTGGCTCGCCTGCACCGAGCCAGGTGCACAGCAGCGGCACCGTGGCAGGTATCGTCCTCGCGGCGGGCATCACTTTCAGGCAGCCTCGCTATTGGCGGCGCTGACGCGGAAGCGGCCGACCAATTGGTGCAGCTTGCCAGCCGTATGACGAACACGCTCAGCGCTGTCCTGCAGCACGCCGAGGGTCTGCCCCATCTCATTGGAGGCCTGGTCGACGCCACGGATGGTCTGACCGTAATGCAGGCTGCGCTCGTTCAGCCCCTTGATGATGTCGAACATGCGCTCGACGGTGTGATGCAGATGCACATTCTCCGAGGATGCCTCCTCGGTCAGGCGCAGGCTGCTGTCGACATTCTGGACGCCACCCTCCATGAACGACACCGCCTGGCGCGTTTCCGCCTGCAGGCTCTCGACCTTGTGCCGAATGTCCTCAGCCGCCTTGGCCGTACGTTGCGCCAGTGAGCGGACCTCACCCGCCACCACGGCGAAGCCGCGACCATGGTCCCCTGCCCTGGCCGCTTCGATTGCCGCGTTCAGCGCCAGCAGATTGGTCTGCGTGGTGATGTCGCTGATCAGGCCGACGATCTCATCGATCTCGCCCATGCGGCTGTCAAGCAGCTGAACACTCTGAGCCGAGCGCTGCACCACATCACGGATCGATTCGGTACCGTTACGCACGGTGTCGAAACGCTCGCGGGCACGCTGCATCACCTCGTCCATGGCGCCCTTCATTTCCTCGGCGGTCATCGATGCCTGCTGAATTTCGCCAAGTTGCTCCTCCACCAGCAGCAACAATTGATGGATCGATTCGGCCACATCGCTGGTGGTCTGCCCCGCTTCGCTGCTGCGTTCGAGCATCAGCTCGTTGTCCTGACGAACGTGTTTCGAGACCTGGATCACCTGGCCGACCACACCGTCCAGGCTGTCGATGAAACTGTTGATCCAGCGCCCCATGTCGCCACTCTCATCGCGCTGCATGGTGCTGCTGTCGACCCTTTGGCGCAGATTGCCCTCGCCTTCGGCCAGCGTACGAATCACCTCGGTCATCTCCTGCATGCGCGCAGCCAGCCGTCGCGGCCCGAAGGACCCGAACGCCCAGGCCCCCAGCAGGAGCAACAAACCGTTGACCAGGTGCAGCGCGGTGGTGGGCAGACCGCTGAACTCCTGCAGCAGACTGCCGATGGCGAACAGCGTGGTCACCGTGAGCAGATAGGTCTTCATCAGCCCGACGCTCAGCGAACGGCGACGATAGACCTCCTCCAGATCCGCCTCGCACATCATCCCCCAACGGTCTGGCGAGCCTTGCAGCTGAAAGGTAACGCCCTTGCCGATGACCGGAATGTGTCGGTAGTCCGAGTAGCCGGGATAGGTGACGAACAGGTTGGCACCCTTGGCGATCGTCTCCCGCACACCAGGATGCAACTGGCCGGTGGCCGGATCGGTAAAACGCAATTCCAGCTCGGTATGCTGCTGCACGCGCACCGTTCCCCAGCGCGTGTGCACACCGCTTTTCAGGTTCTCGCCGTGGCTGAAGGTGGCATCTTCGAAGCGCGAGCGTGACAGCGCCGTGCCGGTCTGAACACTGCTGTCGAAGCGCGACTCCACCATGAACAGGTAGTTGTCACCCGATTCCGGGTAGACGTGGCCGGCCTCGCGCTGGATGAGGTCACCGATCACATCATTGGGCACCCGCGCGCAGATGCAGCCGAGACACTTACCGCCAACATGCACCGGCTGGTAGAACATCAGGGTGACCGCATCATGGAAGCGCGACGTGCTCGCGCCCAGGCGCTGGGTCAGCGGATCACGATAGGGCCCATGCAGGAACGGCTCACTCATCCCGCGCGCTACCGCTCGGCCATCAAGATCCTGCTGCCCGACATGAGCCGCACAGGTGGATGCCAGCACGCGGCCTTGCGAATCGATGACGAACAGCTCGGAAATATCCGGCAGCTGTGCCCGTTTCCCCTCCAGCACATCGCTAGCGACGTGGCCAACGGCTTCGCCCAGGTTGGCGGCGAGGTCCGCCAGATGACCCCAGTGACTGGCGACCCAGTTCTGCAGGATGCGCACCCGTGACTGCGCAACGCCCTCGAAGACCTGCTCCACCGCGGGATACACGCCACGATTCAACCAGCACGACCAGCGCATCGCCAGCTTGCCGGTTGGCCCTGACCACGGAAGCCAATGGCGCTCGCTAGCGGACAGATGCATCAGATTGCTTTGAAGATGAGGCACGGGCGATTCCTTACTGCCGACAAAAAATGCTGGCGTTTTGCAATTAGCAGACCAGCCATGCCGTCACGTTTGCTCATCAGCGCGGCAAGACACAGCGCTCCAACATTGATTAACTGCTGGCTTCGTGGGACCGAAATATTGAGTGGAGCGAATGAGGCCCCGCGATAGAGCCGCGCGTCGCGCTTTTCGGTGCGGGACGGCGGCGGCCAGTACGCACCGATATGGAACAGCCACAAACCTTCACTACCGTCGACGCACCCGTTCGGTGCAGAGTTAGCTCGCGGGCCGCAGTGCCGCAATCAACGAATCCAGCGAATAGCCCAGGCGCGGCGCCAACACTTCGGCCCGCTGGCGCAGCCCGGTCATGTCCAGCTGCTGATCGAGATCCGCTGGCACCAGCAGCACCACGTTGCCCTCCTTCACGGGGCACTCCCAGTAATGCCGATGATAGAGGCCACGCAGCAGCGCCGCGCCCAACGGGCGATCGTCATCGGTGCCCCACTGATTGATGATCAGCCAGCCGCCCGGATTGAGTTTTTCCTGACAGCGCTTGAGGAACGACCAGGCCAGATGCGCGGCATCCGGGCCTGCATCGTTGTACAGGTCGACGAAGATCAGATCGGAACTCTCAGCGGTATCCAGCAGCTCGGTGGCATCGCCGATGCGGATATACAGCCGCGAGTCGTTCTGCAAGCCGAGGTACTGCATCGCAAGCTCCGGCACCGCCGGCCGCAGCTCAATGACCTCGACGTCCTCCAGCGGCAGGAACTGCAGACAGGCCTGGGTCAGGTTGCCGGCACCAAGACCTAGAAACAGTGCGGTTTCCGGCTCTGCATGACACAGCCCACCGAGCAGCATCGCGCGGGTGTAATCGTATTCGAGCCAGGCAGGATCGGCGGTGAATACGCAGCTCTGTTCGACCGCCGCGCCAAACTCGAGAAAACGGTAGTCGTCCACCTCGAGTACGCGAATCAGCCCGAAAGCGTCATGCACTTCGGCGAGCAGGCGTTCCTCTTTGTCCATCAATGTGCTCCGCAGCTATCCGATCACCAGCGTGTCGGCGAACGCATCTTACGCAGCCCCATAGGCCATCGCTATCTCCGGGGCCCGGGCGCTTCAGGTAAAATCGCCGCACTTTTATCAGTTGGAACGATCATGAACGACGCCTGGAGCCCCGATAGCTGGAGAAGCAAGCCGATCCAGCAGCAGCCCGAATACCCGGATGCCGAACACCTCTCGCGCGTTGAACGCACCCTGGCCGGCTTGCCACCGCTGGTCTTCGCCGGCGAAGCACGGGAGCTGAGACGGCAGTTCGCCGAGGTGACCCAGGGCCGCGCGTTCCTGTTGCAGGGCGGCGATTGCGCCGAGAGTTTCGCCGAATTCTCGGCCACCAAGATTCGCGACACCTTCAAGGTGCTGCTGCAGATGGCGATCGTCATGACCTTCGCGGCCGGCTGTCCGGTGGTGAAAGTCGGGCGTATGGCCGGCCAGTTTGCCAAGCCCCGCTCGGCCGATGACGAAACCGTCGACGGCATGACGCTGCCGGCTTACCGGGGCGATATCGTCAATGGCATCGACTTCAACGCACAAAGCCGCGTGCCGTACCCGGAGCGTCTGCTGCAGGCCTACCATCAGTCCACCTCCAGCCTGAACCTGCTGCGTGCATTCGCCCAGGGCGGTTTCGCCGACCTGCACCAGGTGCATCAGTGGAACCTGGACTTCATCGCCAACTCCCTGCTGGCCGAGAAGTACCACCAGCTCGGCGCACGCATCGACGAAACGCTGAAATTCATGCGCGCATGCGGCCTGGATGGCGCGCCACAATTGCGCGAGACCAGCTTTTTCACGGCTCACGAGGCACTGTTGCTGAACTACGAGCAGGCTTTCGTCCGCCAGGACAGCCTCAGCGGCGGCTGGTACGACTGTTCCGCGCACATGCTGTGGATCGGTGACCGCACCCGTCAGCTCGACGGCGCGCATGTCGAATTCCTGCGCGGAGTGGGCAATCCCATCGGCGTGAAGGTCGGCCCGAGCATGGACAGCGAGGAGCTGATCCGCCTGATCGACATCCTCAACCCGCAGAATGACCCCGGTCGCTTGAACCTGATCGTGCGCATGGGCGCCGACAAGGTCGAAGCCGGCCTGCCGCGACTGGTGCGCGCGGTACAGAACGAAGGTCGCCATGTGCTCTGGAGTTCCGACCCAATGCATGGCAACACCATCAAGGCGTCCAGCGGCTACAAGACGCGGGACTTCGAGAAGGTGCTCGCCGAAGTGCGTCAGTTCTTCGATGTGCATCGTGCCGAGGGCAGCTACCCCGGCGGGATTCATATCGAGATGACCGGCCAGAACGTCACCGAATGCATCGGCGGTTCGCGGCCAATCACCGAAGCCGGCCTCAGCGATCGCTATCACACCCAGTGCGACCCGCGGTTAAACGCCGATCAGTCGCTGGAAATGGCGTTCATGATCGCGGAAACCCTGAAGCAACTGCGGCCCAACTGATGGCGAGGTAGAAGCCGCAGGCTGCCGGTCACGGTGCGCGACACTTGTCGCGCACCGATCGGCAAGTGAAAGGATCGAGTAGGAGGCGGATTTACATCCGCCGTCCTCTCACACCACCGTACGTACGGTTCCGTATACGGCGGTTCAGACTATGCGGCTAAGCCGTTTATCGTATCCAGTATCGAGACCAACCCAAGTCGATCCCACAGCCTCTTCGGCAGCACCTGATTCACATGAGGCGCCCCCGAGTTCCACCATGGGCCGCGACCATTGAATGCTGACTTACAGGCCCGTGCTTCGTTGAGTCCCAGGCGCATCAGGTTGCGCGCCCTCGTAGAGGGCAGCTTCCATTGGCGCCAAATAACACAACGAAGTTTGTGACGCACCCAGCCGTCCAGCTCCTCAAGTGGCCGCTTGCTCTGACTTAGCTTGAAATAGCCTGCCCAACCACGCAGCACGGGATTTATTCGCTCAATGACGTTCGCCATCTTGCAGCCCCGCGCTCCACGCAGCAGCTCTCTGAGCCGGTCGCGCAAGCGACCCAAACTCATCGTCGCCACTCTCAGCCTCGGCCGTTGATGCCAGCTCATTCCATAGCCCAGATAGTCACAGACCCACGACCTTGCCACCCGGCTCTTTTCCCGATTCAGCGTCAGTTTCAGACGCCGGTTCAGAAAGCGCTCGACACTGGCCATCACGCGTTCGCCAGCTCGCCGACTACGCACATAGATGTTCGCGTCATCGGCATAGCGCACGAAGAGATGGCCCCGCCGTTCCAACTCACGGTCGAGTTCGTTGAGCAGGATGTTCGACAGCAACGGCGAGAGCGGGCCGCCTTGCGGCGTCCCTTCCTGCCGTCGGCCGACAAGCCCGCCCGACATCGCCCCCGCTTCGAGGTAACGGCGGATCAGCCTGAGTGCTCGCTTATCTTCAACATGGCGCTCTATATGGACCATCAGCACGTCGTGGTTAACTCGATCAAAGAATTTCTCAAGATCAAGTTCCACGCACCAGCGGTGACCCGCCGCCACATGGGCACGGGCTGTTTCGATGGCTTGGTGAGCGCTTCGGCCCGGACGAAAACCATAGCTGTAGTCCGAGAACCGCGGGTCGAAGATCGGCGTGAGCTGTTGCAGCAACGCTTGTTGGATCAGGCGATCCACGACGCAGGGAATACCCAGTTGTCTTGTCCCGCCTTTGGGCTTGGGGATGTCGACGGCGCGTACACCTTGCGGGTGATACTCACCGGCCAGCAGCCTTGCCTTTAGCGTCGGCCAATACTGTTTCACGTAGCCCGCCAAGTCGGCGACCGTCATGCCATCGGCACCCGGCGCGCCCTTGTTGCTGACCACGCGGTGATACGCACGCTTAAGGTTGGCGGGTGCCAGCACCCGCTCCATCAGCGTGTCCGACTCCGCGTTCGTCCACGCCACAGACGCCGTCGATGTCTGCGCACTGCCAGCCGTCGCCCGCGGATTCTGTCCGGAACTAGGGGTCACAGTTCTCCCTCGGAGAAATTTCTGCTTTTCGACATTCGACGAGACTCTGACGCCTACTGGCGGCATAACCTGTTCGGCCCTTGGTGGCGTGGTCACTCGCCACTTACTACGGCTTCGGCTGACTTCTACACGCTCATCCCGGCGCCTCGCGGCGCTCGGTAGCACAGTGGCAAACGTGCAGATCTCCCAGGGTAATTCGCGCGACCTTCCTGCTTATGCCTGTCGGATCTACGTCGTAGCGTTCCGTGCAAGTATCGGGCTTTGACGATTTGCGCCGTCTTACCCCGCTACGCCGCCTAATCCGCTTCCTGTTCGTCAGGCCAGCATTTTGCCTCGGGCTTCCTTCAGATTCGCAGTCACCCGCGACACCCTTGCCTCCGGCTAACACTTCCCCTTGCCGGGTGTGTAGAGGACTTTCACCTCCAAGTCACCAGCGTGGCCACCACAGCCAAGCTGGTTGCGCTTACGCGCAACGCGCCATGCCTGGCGCACGCATAAAAAACCCGGCGCCAGGCCGGGTTTCTTTTTGGAGCAGTCTGCGTGGCCTATCAGGCCTTGACGCGGGACTTGTACTCGCCGGTGCGGGTGTCGATCTCGATCGAGTCGCCGATTTCGCAGAACGCGGAAACCTGCAGCTCGGCACCGTTCTTCAGGCGAGCGGTCTTCATGACCTTGCCGGAAGTATCGCCACGTACGGACGGCTCGGTGTAAACGATTTCGCGAACGATGGTGGTCGGCAGTTCGACGGAAATCACCTTGTCGTTGTAGAAAACGGCTTCGCAGACGTCGGTCATGCCGTCTTCGATGAAGGTCATTACACCTTCCAGGTCGTCTTTTTCGATTTCGTACTGGTTGAACTCGTCGTCCATGAACACGTACAGCGGGTCGGCGAAGTAGGAATAGGTCACTTCCTTGCGCTCGAGGATGACCGGCTCCAGCTTGTCGTCAGCCTTGTAAACGGTCTCGGTAGCCGAACCGTTGAGCAGGTTCTTCAACTTCATCTTGACCACGGCACTGTTACGGCCGGACTTGTTGAACTCGGCTTTCTGGATGACCCAGGGTGCGCCGTTGATGATGGCCACCTGGCCGGCACGGAACTCTTGTGCGGTTTTCATACGAAATATCCGAAGGGGAATTAGAGACAAAAAACAGGCCGCGTATCATAGGGTCTGTTCCCGCCTGGTCGCAAGCCACGTTGCTGCGCCAAATGGCGCGATACGGAGCGGCGTACAACAAGGCGCGGAGGTCAGGCCACGGCCTTTCCCCACCATAATTGAAGGTGCGGTCGCACGCTAAGCGTGAACAGCACCTAGCCAATCGGTGTAGAAAAACACCAGCTTTCCGGCCAGATCGCCATTGGCCACCTGCTCGTGGGTCCAGGCTTCGGCATGCTCGATCAACGCCGGATACTCGCGGACCAGAGTCGTCCAAGCTTCACCAGCCCCCTGCCCAGCGTTCCAGGCACGCCAGAATTCGCGTAGCGCTGCGTTGGCCGTGGGCGACAGCTCATGCGCGTACAGATCGAGAAAGGCATGGAGCTTATCCCAGTGGGCATCGTCTTCCTGAGGATAGATGTGCCACACCAGCGGTCTGCCGGCCCACTGGGCGCGGATAAAGGACTCCTCCCCGCGCACTGCGTTGAAATCGCAGCTCCACAGCAGCAGGTCGTATTCGTCCTGAGTCATGAACGGCACGACGCAAAGCTGCAGACTGCCGCGCCGATGCTGATCGCCCGCATGCAGGCTCGGCACGCCAAGCCAGGCGGCAACATCGCCAAGTACTCGCCCTTCCGGGACCAGCAGCTGGTTGCTGCGCGAATCGGCCGCGAGGGCGTCTAGCCAACCCGCGACCGCAGTGTTTTCGTAGGCGAACAAGGACAACAGGCGCGCGCCGGGCTGTCGCGCTACGCCGAGCGAGGCAAGAAAAGCGGCCTGCTGCGCCATATCGCTCTGAAATTCCGCACGGCGCAACATCAGATCGGCTTCACGAATCAGACCGCCGGTCCGGGCTTCGAAGCCCGGAAAGAAGAAGTACTTCTGCAAGCCGTTGGCCTGCAGTGAGGGCAGCGCATGGCAGCCGACGATCCAGTCCTCGGCGCTCAGATACTCGAGGTTCAGCCAGAGGATGCGACGACCGCTGGCAGCCATGGCATTGATGTAGGGCTGCGGCAGATTGCAGGCGAACGCCTCGATGACCACATCGGCGGGCTCGGTAGCTGACCATTGGCCGGACCAGCGCCGGACCTCCACGCCCTCGTGCAGCTGCTGTTCCGCCTCGGCATTGGCCGCCGGGCACAGCCGAGCGAAGGTATCCAGGTCATCCACCCACAGCCGCACGTGCTGACCGTGTTCCGCAGCCAGTTGCCGGGCCAGGCGCCAGGTGACGCCGATGTCACCGAAGTTATCCACGACTGCGCAGAAGATGTCCCACTTCGCTTTTACAGACAAAACCGTGCTCCTCGAGCCGATACCGGCACTTCGTGCCTCTGGAAACGCTGCGCAGGATACAAGGTTGGCGCCAACAACCGGTTGCCATACCACAACACAGGAACGGCAGACACGCGTATACGCCCGAGCCTGCAAAGGCGTCAGCGGATTCAGATAAGAGAGAAAGGAAAAACGAGAAGATCGTTATGGAGGTGAACCCTACCAGCCACACCCCGGCACACAATGTCACCGCTGCGGCTGCTCCCTTCCGGGCCTGACCGGGTTCACGGCTGATCGTTGCGAGGGGACCGGCAGGGCCCACCATAACGAAACCCGCCTGGCGGCGAGCGGCGCCATTGTACCGGCTTATCAGCAACTTACAACCACAGACTGCTGCCACGCTTACGGCAGGCCAATTGCATCCTCTTCCATGAAGCGCCAGCAACCCGACTATCAATGGACTGAACCGGCGAGCGGTATGCGCATTGCGTCGAAAGCCTCTAGCCAAAGACCAACGTCTGTCCGAGGATGGACAGGCTCAAGCGCTATCGAACGCTTGTCATGAAACCATGCTGTGCAGCGATTTCGCTGTACGGCTGATGGCAACAGCACACGAGGTAATCATGAGCAAGGCTCCAATCGCCGTCATCGGAACCGGGATCGCGGGGCTCTCCGCTGCACGCGCCCTCCACGATGCCGGGCAGGCAGTACATCTGTTCGACAAGAGCCGCGGCAGCGGCGGCCGCATGGCCAGCAAACGCAGCGATGCGGGCTCGCTCGACCTGGGCGCGCAATACTTCACCGCCCGGGATCGTCGCTTTGGCGAAACCGTCCGCCAGTGGCAGAGCGAAGGCTGGGTCGATCAATGGTCACCCAGCATGTACCAGTCCCATGACGGTCAACTGAAACCATCTGCCGACGAGCAGGTGCGCTGGGTCGGCGCACCGACGATGAGTTCGATCACCCGCGGGTTGCTGGGCGACATGCCGGTCAACTTCAGCTGCCGCATCACCGAAGTGTTTCGCGGCGAGCAGTTCTGGACGCTGGTCGATGCCACAGGCGTAAGCCACGGACCATTCAGCCAGGTGGTGATTGCCGTGCCGGCGCCGCAGGCGGCTGCGCTGCTCTCCAGCGCGCCCAAGCTCGCCGCCGTCGCCGCGAGCGTAGCCATGGAGCCCACCTGGGCGGTCGCGCTGGGCTTCGCGACTCCGTTGAACACCATGCTGGAAGGCTGCTTCGTTCGCGACGATGCGCTGGACTGGATCGCTCGCAACCGCAGCAAGCCCGGCCGCAACGGCGAGCTGGATACCTGGGTTCTGCACGGCACCAGCAGCTGGAGCCGACAGCACCTCGACCTGCCCAAGGAGGCGGTGATCGAGCGCTTGCATGGCGCATTCGCCGAGCTGATCGATTGTGTAGTGCCGGCCCCGGAGTTCACGTTGGCCCATCGCTGGCTGTATGCCCGCCCGGCCCAGGCCCACGAATGGAATGCCCTGGCCGACGCCGGGTTGGGTCTTTACGCCTGCGGCGACTGGTGCCTGTCCGGCCGAGTGGAAGGCGCCTGGCTTAGCGGCCAGGAAGCGGCGCGCCGGCTGCTTGAGAATCTGTAGAGCGACTGCCAGCGGCTGATCTGACCCAGGTCAGCCGTACGCGCAAGGCCAGCTGCTATGATCGCGCGCTTTCTGCACTGGCCCCCTTCAGCGGAGTTCCGATGAATCCCTCCACCCTGATCGGCATCGTCGCGAGCATCGGACTGCTCGCCGTCGTCATGCTCTTCGCCGCCAAAGAACCCGCGCTTTTCATCGACCTGCCAAGCCTCGGCATCGTACTGGTCGGCACCCTGGCGGCGACCTTTATCAGCTATCCGTTGCGCGAAGTCACCCGAGTGTTCGGGCTGATCTGGACCGTGATGCGCAACGAACGCCTGTACACCCGGCAGGATCTCGATGAGCTGGTGCAGATCTCGCGACTGTGGATCAGCGGTGATCTACCTGCAGTGGAAAAAGCGGTCGAGCAGGTCAGCAATCCCTTTCTGCGCACCGGCGTGCAGCTGGTGATCGACAACACCCCGGAAGAAGACATCCTGGAACTTCTGCAATGGCGCATCGCACGACTGCGCGCCCGGGAGAATGCCGAGGCACAGCTGTTCCGGGCGATGTCCAACTATGCGCCGGCGTTCGGAATGATCGGCACGCTGGTCGGACTGATCAACCTGATGTTCATGCTCGGTAGCGGCAATATGGACCTGATCGGCCGCAGCCTCGCGGTCGCGCTGATGACGACCTTCTACGGCGTGCTGCTGGCCAACCTGATCCTCAAACCAGTGGCTGTGAAGCTCGAACGGCGTACCGAGCAACGCGTGGCGCTGATGAATCTGGTGATGCAGGGCATCTCCATGATGTGCAATCGCCGCAGCCCGGCCTACATGCGCGAAACGCTCAAGTCGTTCATCGCCCACCACGACGACGAAATTCGCGACGGCAGCCCCGCCGTACCGCGCAGCGCGCCGCAGGACGAACGCACGTGAACGGCCAGGCATCGCCGGGCAGCCGCTTCTCCCGCTGGCATATAGAGCCGCAGCGAGAGGAAGAGCAGGAAGCCTGGCTGATCACCTACCTGGACATGCTCACCCTGCTGCTGGTGATGCTGGTGATCATGCTGGCGCTGGCCGGCAAGGGCGAAGGCCAGCAGAGCGAGCCAGCGATGGTAGAAGCCACGCAGCAGACGGCTGGCGATCAGCTGGTAGCACTGCAGCCAAGCGCTTCACCCATACCATCGATCGTGCCGCTACCGGCGCCGGCGGCTGATAGGCAGCAGGACGACACGAGCGAAGCGAAGCCCGATCTGGCGCTGGGCGACGACATCGAGGTCATCGTCAACGATGGTAGCATCAGCTTTCGAATCAGCAGCGAAATTCTGTTCGGCTCAGGGCGGGCGGAGCTGGAAGACGCCGGGCTGGATGTGATCGACCGGTTGGTCCCGACCCTCGCCGCAGGCGGTCATCGGATCATCGTCGAGGGCCATACCGACAATCTGCCCATCCAGACCGAGCGCTTCCCGTCCAACTGGGAGCTTTCCGCCAGCCGCGCCAGCAGCGTGGTGCGCTACCTGCAGCTGGCCGGCATCGAATCGACGAGGCTGAGCGCAACCGGCTACGCCGACACGCGACCGCTCGCCAACAACGGCGACGAACAGGGTCGCGCCAGCAACCGCCGCGTCGAGCTGATCATGCAGACCGAGGCGGACAAGCCCTAACGCGTCAGCCCAGCGCGGTATCGAGGAACATCATCACCGCGAAGCCCACCATGAGGCCCAGCGTGGCGGGCGTCTGATGGCCGTTGCGGTGGGTTTCCGGGATCACCTCGTGGGATACCACGAAGATCATTGCCCCCGCGGCCAGGCCGAGGCTGATGGGATAGGCGATGGCGAAGCCGCTGGACATGCCGATACCCACCAGCGCGCCGATCGGCTCCATCAGCCCGGATGCCGCGGCAACCAGCACCGAACCCAGCGCCGACAACCCGGTGGTGCGCAACGCCAGCGCGACGGCCAGGCCCTCGGGAATGTCCTGAATGGAGATCGCCGTGGTCAGCGGCAGGCCGACGCTCAGGTCGCCATTGGCGAAGCTCACACCGATGGCCATGCCTTCGGGGATGTTGTGCAGCGCAATGGCGAGCACAAACAGCCAGACCCTGTTCAGGCGTTCGCACTCGGGACCACAGGGGCCAGTGCTTTCATGCTCGTGCGGCGTGAAGTAATCCAGACCGAGCATGAGCAACACGCCAAGCCCTAGGCCGACCACCACCGTCAGCGCCGCAGCCGGGCCGTTACCGAACAATTCACGCCCCGCTTCCAGCCCCGGAAGGATCAGAGAGAAAGCGCTCGCAGCGAGCATCATGCCGGCGGCAAAGCCAAGCATACTGTCCTGGGTGCGGGTAGAAATGTCACGCAGGCCGATCGCCAGAAACGCGCCGACCGCCGTCGCTACGAAACCGGCGCTGCCGCCCAACAGCGCGTAGCGAACGTTGCCCGCCTCACTGCTCTGCAAAGCGTTGGCGGTACCCGCCACTAGCAGCAACAGCACCGCCACTGCAGTTGCCGCAAGACCGAAGGTGATCCAGGGGTTGGCTTGCGCCTGTGCGAGCCAGGCAGCGCGCAGAGTGGCCGCCGGGCTTTGAACGGTGGACGCCATGATTTCAGAATCCTCGATGCGGGCGGCCAGTGTACTCCGCCACGCCCTGCTCCAGAGCCTATGGTCACGATAGCCGCAGACCATCGCCCGACCTGCGCGCAACGCCCGCGTTGTACCCCCATGGGTATGACCGTAAGCTTGGCGGGTTCGATGGCCCGGAGGGGCCGCATTAAGGAGTGGTCCGTCGTGCCCGCTGCAAAAACCATTCGTCGCGCGCTTTTGCTGATCATCCCGGTCCTGCTGCTGGCCGGCTGGATGATCTGGCGCCAGCTTCAAGGGCCGGAACTGCCCGGTTATCGCCTGGAAACACGCCCACTGGTGCAACGCGTGGTCGCCAGCGGCGAGGTGGACAGCCAGTCGCTGGCGCAGGTCGGCAGCGAAATCACCGGCGTTGTCGCCGGGCGCCATGTGCGCGAGGGCGATGCGGTAAAGGCTGGCGATCTGTTGCTGGAGCTGCGCGACGACGAGCAGCGCGCCCGCCTGCGCGAGGCGGAAGCGGCCCTGCTGCAGCTGATCGATTCCAGCCGCCCCCAGGCACAGGCCACCCTGCGCGAGGCACAGAACAACCTCGAACAGGCCGATCGCGAACTCCAGCGCCGGGAGACACTGTTCGAACGCAAGCTCCTGGCCTCCGAGGCCCTTGAGCAGGCTCGCCGCGCAACGCTGACTGCGCGTGTGGTCCGCGATCGCGCCCGCTTCGCCGCCGCGGCCGTGGGCGAAGGCGGCAGCGAGGAACAGGTCCTGCGTCAGCGCCTGGAAGCGGCGCGCGCTAACCTGGCGAAAGCCCGCATTCACGCCCAGGTCGACGGCATCGTGCAGACGCGCGAAGTCGAACCCGGCGACCTGGTACAGCCCGGCCGCACCCTACTGACGATCGCCCGCTCCGGCAGTAGCGAGATCCTGCTGCCTCTGGACGAAAAGAACCTGGCCCCGATCGAACTGGGCCAGGCCGCCAGGATCATCGCCGATGCCTACCCGGATCGAGTGCTGCCGGCACGCGTCAGCTTCATCGCGCCGAGCGTCGATACCGCCCGTGGGACCATCGATGTCCATCTCGACCTGCTGGAGCCAGCCGACTTCCTGCGTCAGGGCATGACCGTCTCGGTGAACATCGAGACCGGCCGACGCGAGCAAGCCCTGGTATTGCCCAACGATGTGCTGCGCGCCCGCGACGGAACACGTGCCCAGGTATTGCGCGTCAATGACGGCGTGGTGGAGCGGGTCGGCGTGCGTCTGGGGATGCTCGGCACCGCGCTGAGCGAAGTCAGTGAAGGGCTGGCGGCAGGTGATCTGGTGTTGATCGGCGACGCCGAGGAAGGCCAGCGCGTACGCGTGCGTGAGCAAACGATTCCAACCGGCATTCAGGACTGACTGCATGCGCCTGGCCGACTCGCTGTGGACCGAATGGAAGATCGCCCTGCGCTTCTTGCTGGACAACCGCATGCAGACGTTGCTGATCATGTTCGGTATCGCCGTCGGCTCGGCGGTGATCGTGTTCATCACGGCGCTGATCACCGGCCTGCAGGCCAATGTGGTCGAGCGCACCCTGGGCACCCAGGCGCATATCCGCATCCTGCCGCCGGACGAGGTCAACCGCATTCTGCCCGCCGATGACCACAGCTGGCCGCTGGTGCTGGAGAGCCCGCGGGCGCAGCGCCTGCGCTCGATCATCAACTGGCAGGACGTACGCGACGTGCTCGACCAGGACGCACAGATCCTCGCGGTGTCGCCGGTGATCAGCGGCCCGGCCATCGCCCGACGCGGCGTGGCCCGCGCCTCGGTGGCGCTGCTCGGCATCGACCCGCCGCGCTATCAGCGCATCATCCCGCTGGCAGACGACCTGATCGCCGGGCAGTTCACCGTGGGCGCCGGCCACGCGGTTATCGGCAAGGAACTGGCACGCGACCTCGGCCTGGGCATCGGCGACAAGCTGCGTTTGGACGCTGGCGAAGGCCGCGAGGCGGTCGTCGATATCGCCGGCATCTTCGAGCTGGGCGTGCGCGAGCTGGATGCGCGCTACGTGTACCTGGACCTGAAACAGGCGCAGACACTGCTCGACCTGCCCGGCGGCGTCACGGTGATCGATACCACGGTCGCCGAGATCTTCGAGGCCGATCAGGTCGCCGAGCGCCTCGCGCGCCTCACCGGGCTGCGCGCCGAAAGCTGGATGGAAACCAATGGGCAACTGCTCAACGCGCTCGCCTCGCAGAGCATAACCACGGAGATGATCCGTGTATTCGTCGGTATCTCCGTGGCCTTTGGCATCGCCAGCGTGCTCGCCGTGAGCGTCGTCCAGCGCACCCGCGAGATCGGCATCCTGCGCGCCATGGGCAGCCCGCGCGGGCAGATCCTGCGCGTGTTCCTGCTGCAGGGCGGGCTGCTCGGGCTGCTCGGTTCGGCCTGCGGCGGAGGCGTCGGCTGGGGCCTGGTGCAGGTTTTCAATCTGTTTGGCCCGCGGCTGTTCACCATTCCGGTCGATCCGACCCTGGTGCCGCTGGCCATGCTGGTAGCGACAATCACCGGCGTGCTGGCGGCGGCGATGCCGGCGCGGCGTGCGGCGCGCTACGACCCTGCGGTGGCGATTCGATATGTCTGAAACCCTGCCAGCCAGCCCGGCCAATGAGGTCCTGCGCCTGGAACAGGTACGCAAGGCCTTCAACATAGGCACACCACTGGAAACCGAGGTGTTGCACGGTATCGACCTGCGCCTGAACCGCGGTGAGCTGGCCGCGCTGATCGGCCCGTCCGGCTCAGGTAAGAGCACGCTGCTGAACCTGATCGGCCTGCTCGATACGCCCAGCTCCGGCGAACTGTACGTGCTCGGCCAGGCGACACGCGACAGCGACGACGAAGCGCGCACGCACCTGCGCAACCAGGCAATCGGTTTCGTGTTCCAGTTTCACCACCTGATTTCGGCATTCAGCGTGCTGGAGAACGTGCTGATGCCGCTGATGATTCGCCACGGCAAGCCATCACACGCGGATATCGACCTGGCTCGCGGCCTGCTCGACGAAGTCGGACTGGCGCAGTTCGCCGACAAGAAGCCGACGCAGATCTCCGGCGGCCAGCAGCAACGAGTTGCCATCGCCCGGGCGCTGGTGACCCGCCCGCCTCTGTTGCTGGCCGACGAGCCGACCGGCAACCTCGATACCCGCTCCGCGCAAAGCGTGTTCGAGCTATTTCATCGCATCAATGCCCAGTTCGGCTGCGCAATACTGGTGGTGACCCATGATCCACGGCTTGCGGCCGATTGCGGGCGGACCATACAGCTGGTCGATGGCCATATCGTCAGTGACGCTGCCAATCCGCCCAGTCACTGACCCGACAGCCGCTGCGCCCCTTCCGTAGCGGGTCGCGGCGAATGTCCCCGCCACCAGCTAATAACTATTAAGTCTAAGCATATAACCTAAATCAGGGCTAACATCACTCCACATACATACCCCCACCGGTATTAATCTTGGAGAGGAGCGCGCCCATGAATGCCCATATCGAACCCTTCTTCGATCCCGCGACTTTCACCTACAGCTACGTGGTCAGCGATCCGCAGACACGCCAATGCGCGGTGATCGATTCGGTGCTGGACTACGATCCGGCATCCGGCCGTACCTCCCATGCTACCGCCCAGCGTCTGGTCGACTATGTACGCGAGCAGGACCTCAAGGTGCAGTGGCTTCTGGAAACCCACGTGCACGCCGACCATCTGAGCGCCGCGCCGTACCTCAGGCAGCAACTAGGTGGTCAGCTGGCGATCGGTGATCGCATCACCGTGGTGCAGGACACCTTCGGCAAGCTGTTCAACGCCGGTACCGGCTTTGCGACCGATGGCCGCCAGTTCGACCACCTGTTCCACGATGGCGATACCTTCCAGGTCGGCAACATCCAGGCGCGCGCCATCCATACCCCGGGCCACACCCCGGCCTGCATGACCTATGTCATCGGTGATGCGGCGTTCGTCGGCGACACGCTGTTCATGCCCGATTACGGCACTGCCCGTTGTGATTTCCCGGGCGGCGACGCGCGCACGCTGTACCAGTCGATCCAGAAGCTGTTCGCCCTGCCGGGCGACACACGGGTATTCATGTGCCACGACTACAAGGCGCCCGGCCGTGAAGAGTTCCTCTATGAAACGACCATCGCCGCCGAACGCGAACACAACGTGCACGTGCACGCCGGCATCAGCGAGGACCAGTTCGTCTCCATGCGCACGGCACGGGATGCCACGCTGGGCATGCCTACGCTGATCCTGCCCTCTGTGCAGATCAACATGCGCGGCGGCGAGCTGCCCGAGCCGGAAAGCAATGGCACGCGCTACCTGAAGATTCCCCTGGACGTGCTGTAGCCCCAAGCGTGGAGGACGTCGACATGCAAACAATAAAACGACTGACCCCTTTCATCTCCGTCGCTGCCCAGTTGCAACCGGCGGACATGGCGCTGCTGGCCGGCAGCGGATTTCGCTGCGTCATCAACAACCGCCCGGACAACGAGGACGAAGGCCAGCCGTCCAGCGAGGCCATGCGCACCGCCGCCGAGGCGTCCGGCCTCGAGTATCACCATCTACCGGTCGTATCTGGGCAGATCACTGACGCCGACGTCGCGGCCTTCCGAGCGCTACTGGCGCGGATCAAGGGGCCAGCACTGGCGTTCTGTCGCACCGGGACACGCTCGGCCTCGCTCTGGGCACTGGCCCAGGCACATCACCTCGATCCGCAGGTGTTGCTGCAGACAGCCCAGCAAGCCAGTTACGACCTAAGCGGCCTGCTGCCACGCATGCAGGGTTACTGGCAGTCGACAACCGATCTGCCGCTGCCGGGCGCTTCGAAATTCGCCGTCACGCCGCGCTACGACGTCCTGGTGATTGGCGGCGGCGCGGCCGGCGGCGCCGTGACAGCCAGTTTGCTCAAGCGCGACCCCGAACTGCGCGTCGCAATCATCGAACCCCGTGAACAGCACTACTATCAGCCCGGCTGGACGCTGGTAGGCGCCGGCGTGTTCGACCGCGCCGCCACCGAGCGCGCGATGAGTCGCTGCATTCCGTCCAAGGCGCAATGGATCCGCGCGGCTGCCGAAGCCTTCGAGCCGGAGCACCAGCAAGTGGTGCTCGAAGACGGCAGTCGCATCGGCTACCGGGCGCTGGTGGTCTGCCCGGGCCTGAGCCTCGACTGGGACGCCATCGAAGGCGCCCGCGACAGCCTCGGCAAGTTCGGCGTGACCTCGAATTACGCCTTCGAACTGGCGCCCTACACCTGGCAACTGGTGCAGAACCTGCGCGGCGGCAAGGCACTATTCACCCAACCACCCATGCCGATCAAGTGCGCCGGCGCACCGCAGAAGGCGATGTACCTGTCCTGCGATCACTGGCGCCAGCAAGGCGTGCTGAAGGATATCGAAGTCGACTTCTGTTCGGCTGGCGCGGTCCTGTTCGGCGTCGCAGACTTCGTGCCCGCGCTGATGCAATACGTCGAGCGCTACGGCGCGCGGCTGAACTTCAACCACAATCTGGTGGGTGTCGACGGACCAGCGCGCAAGGCCTGGTTCAAGGTGACCGACAGCGCCGGGCAAAGTACCACGGTGGAGCGTGAGTTCGATCTGCTGCACATGGTGCCACCGCAGCACGCACCGGACTTCATTCGCCACAGCGCTCTGGCCAATGCCGATGGCTGGTTCGAGGCCGAGCACGAGACGCTGCGGCATCCGCGCTTTGGCAACATCTTCAGCCTCGGCGATGTCTGCTCCGCGCCCAACGCGAAGACTGCCGCAGCGGTGCGTAAACAGGCACCGGTGGTCGCCGAGAATGTGCTGAGTGTGCTCAAGGGCAGCGGCCCGCGGGCGATCTACGATGGTTACGGCTCCTGCCCGCTGACCGTCGAGCGCGGCAGGGTGATCCTCGCCGAATTCGGCTATGGCGGAAAGCTGCTGCCGACGTTCCCGCTCGACCCGAAAGTGCCGCGCCGCCTGGCCTGGAAGCTGAAGACCCAATGGATGCCGTCGATCTACTTCGAGATGATGCTCAAGGGCCATGAATGGCTGGCCGAGCCGAAGCATCTGGACTTCGAACCGCGCCCGGCCGAGGCACCCGACGCTTGCGACTTCACCCAGGAGAAGAAGGGATGAAGCAGCGCTTGGCCCGCTACCTGCCCATATTGGAGTGGGTCAGGCACTATGACCGCGCGGCCGCGGCCAAGGACAGCCTGGCCGCGCTGATCGTAACGCTGATGCTGATCCCGCAGAGCCTCGCCTACGCCATGCTCGCCGGCCTGCCGCCAGTGACTGGCCTGTACGCCAGTATGCTGCCGCTGATCGCCTATACCCTGTTTGGCACCAGTCGCACCCTGGCAGTCGGCCCGGTGGCAGTGGTATCGCTGATGACTGCGGCCGCCTTGGGACCGTTGTTCGCCCCGGGTAGCGCGGAATATGCAGGCGCAGCCATGCTGCTGGCGCTGCTCTCCGGCGCGGTGCTGCTGCTCATGGCCATGCTGCGCCTGGGCTTTCTGGCGAATTTCCTCAGCCATCCGGTGATTTCCGGCTTCATCAGCGCTTCGGGCATCCTCATCGCTCTCGGCCAGCTCAAGCACATCCTCGGCATCTCAACCGGAGGTGAAAACGCCGTGGAGCTGATTTGGGGCCTGCTCGGAACACTGTCGCAAATGCATCTGCCGACGTTCATCGTCGGCACGACGAGCCTGCTATTTCTCTACCTGGTGCGCAGCCGCCTCTCCACTTGGCTGCAGCGTTTGGGTATGAGTCCGCATATCGCCGGCACGCTGAGCAAGATCGGGCCGGTCGCCGCCTTGCTGCTGGCGATAGCGGCGGTCAGCGTCTTTCAGCTCGCCGATGCCGGCGTGCGGGTAGTCGGTGCGGTGCCTGGCGGCCTACCCAGCATGAGGCTGCCGATGCTGGATATGACGCTAGCACTGCAACTGTTGCCTGCGGCGGTGCTGATCAGCCTGGTCGGCTTCGTCGAGTCGGTTTCCGTGGCGCAGACCCTGGCGGCCAAGCGCCGCGAACGCATCGAGCCTAACCAGGAACTGGTCGCACTTGGCGGCGCCAATGTCGCCGCGGCCCTCAGTGGTGGCTTTCCGGTAACCGGCGGCTTCGCCCGCTCGGTGGTCAACTTCGATGCTGGCGCACAGACGCCGCTGGCTGGTGCGCTGACCGCAGTGGGCATCGGCCTCACCGTGCTGCTGTTCACGCCACTGTTCCGCAATCTGCCACACGCAGTACTGGCCGCGACGATCGTTATCGCTGTGCTCAGCCTGGTGGACCTCTCCGCCCTGCGTCGCACCTGGCGCTACTCCCGACAGGACGCCGCGGCCATGGCTGCCACCATGCTCGGTGTGCTGCTGATCGGCGTGGAGAGCGGCATCCTGATCGGTGTCGGCCTATCGCTGTTGCTGTTTCTCTGGCGCACCAGCCAGCCGCATATTGCCGTGGTCGGCCAGCTGCCGGGTAGCGAGCATTTTCGCAACATCGAGCGCTTCGCCGTAATACAGAGCCCGAGGGTGCTCTCGGTGCGCGTCGACGAGAGCCTGTATTTCCCCAATGCGCGCTTCCTCGAAGACCGCGTCGCCGAGCTGATCGGGCGCTATCCGCACGCCGAGCACCTGGTGCTGATGTGCCCAGGCGTGAACCTGATCGACGCCAGCGCCCTGGAGAGTCTTGAGGCCATCACGGCCCGCCTGCACACCGCAGGCATCCAGCTCCATCTTTCCGAGGTCAAGGGGCCGGTCATGGACCGATTACGGAACACTGATTTCCTCGCTCATTTGGGCGGTCAGGTTTTCATCAGCCAGTACGAAGCGCTGCTCGCACTGGACCCGGACACCACCCACCATGCCCGTGAACGGCAGCGTGAATGTTTTGGCAATATCAAGGAGAACGCAGGATGAAGAACGCACATGACCTCGTCGAACTGGCCCGGGCCCACGTACAGGAAGTCGCAGTCGCAGATGCCGACGCCGCGATCCAGGCAGCGGACGTGCTGATCGACGTGCGCGAGGCGGATGAGTTTCGTGAGGGCCATATCGCCGGCGCCCTCAACATTCCGCGGGGGCTGCTGGAGTTCAAGCTCAGCGGCACACCGGAACTCGCCGCGCGCGACATGAACATCGTGCTCTATTGCAAGACCAGCGGTCGCGCCGCACTGTCCGCAGCTGCGCTGCAGGACATGGGCTACCTGCATGTCCAGTCGATCGCCGGCGGGTTCGACGCCTGGGTCGGCGCGAACAAGCCCGTTGTGAAGCCGAGCCTGCCCAGTTTCGAATAGCCGGATCGCAGCGCGCAGACAAAAAAAGGCCGACATCGATGTCGGCCTTTTTGCTGTGGAGCTTCGCAGACTCTCAGGACTTGGAATCGCACGCCTTGCAAGTCTTGATACCGAGCAGCGTATAGGCTGGGCAGAAACGGAAGATGCCAGTCGCCAGCGGCAACAGACCGATCCAGCCCCAGGCACCGATCACGCCGCCCAGGCTCAGACCGATAAGCACCAAGCCGACAACGATGCGCAGTGCCCGATCAATGGTTCCAACGTTGACTTTCATAAAGACCTCCCGGTCAGCAAGCGCGCCGGCGTTCCAGCGCGGAGAACAACAGCATTCCGCCAAGCATGGCGAGAACGAAAAGCACGACCTGCCAGTGCCCGCCGAGCAGCATGGCGATGGCCGGGCCCGGACAGATGCCAGCGATTCCCCAGCCCACACCGAACAGCAGACTGCCACCGATCAGCCTGCCATCCAGCTCGCGCTTGGTTGGCAGCTGCATCGGCGCATCGAGCAAAGAGCGCTCGTGTTTCCTCGCCCAGGTGAAAGGCACCAGCGCCGTAGCGATGGCACCGACCATCACCAGCGCCAACGAGGGATCCCAGGCGCCCGCCAGATCAAGGAAACCGATGACCTTGGCCGGGTTGGCCATTCCGGAAAGCAGCAGCCCCAGCCCGAATAGCAGACCAGCAGCAAATGAAGTCAACTTGCGCATGCTCAGCCTCCCAACAGATGACGTAGTACATAGACCGTGGCGAAGCCGGCGACCATGAATGCCACGGTCGCCACGATGGAGCGCGGTGACAGTCGCGAGATCCCGCAGACCCCATGCCCACTGGTGCAACCGGAGCCGTAGCGAGTACCGACGCCGACCAACATCCCGGCCACCAGCAAACCGATCCAGCCGGACTGAAACTCCATCGCTGGCAGGGTGCCAAACAGCATCCAAAGGAGCGGCGCGAGCAGGATGCCGAGCAGAAACAACAGTTTTTCGCTTCGCCCCTCGCCCCCCGTTTCCAGCAGGCTGGCAAGCAGCCCGCTGATCCCGGCGATTCGGCCATTGAGCAGGACGAACAAGCTGGCCGCGGCACCGATGAGGACACCACCAGCCAATGCCGCCCAAGGTGTGAAGTTGATCCAGTCGATGGTCATTGCTTGCCCCCTTCGCAGAACAGCTGATAAAGCGTCGTGATCACCGCCAATGCTTCAGCGCTGCTGATCCGGTAGTAGACCTGCTTACCTTCGCGGCGCGTTGCAACAAGCCCCTCCCGGCGCAATACGGCGAGCTGCTGCGACAGCGTCGGCTGCTGAATGCCCAGCAGCTGTTCCAGCTCGGAGACGTTGCGCTCGCCCAGCGACAACTGGCAAAGCAGCAACAGGCGGTCAGGGTTGGCCAAAGCCTTCAGCAAAGCCCCCGCGGACGCCGCATTGGCGCGCAGTTGCTCGATATCCAGATCGGCAGTCATAGGTCAGCGATCAAACACTTAAGATGATGACAATATATTTTTTTATATATTGTTTGGCAAGCCCTGACCGAAAGAAGTTGGCCGCCAGCGGCGGCATCGCTAGCATGCCCCTACCCGTATATGAGCCGCGACCCTAATCGGAATCTTCGCAGGCTCTCCATCCAGTCATGTCGAGGTAGCCGCATGAATGACCAGACCCTCCCCGTGGAATCCGCAGAGATGCAGGCCCAGCAGCAGGCCATGCTGAAACGTTTAGCGAGAGTCGAGGGGCAGGTGCGCGGCATCCAGGCAATGATCAAGCGAGGCGAAGATTGCGAAGCCATCGCTCAACAGTTTTCCGCTGCTCGTAGCGCGCTGGACAAAGCCTACCGACTGATGCTGACCTGCCTGATCGAAGAGGCGCTGCACGACCAGACGCAAGATACAGGCGAGACCCTGGAACGGGTGCGCAGCATCTTCACCAAATACACCTGAGGGGACGCCCACCACCTTGAGCCTCCTCCGGCAGCCCGCCGCGCGATGCAGTAGGCTGGCCTGAGGTAGCGGACGGCGCCAGCGCATGGCAAGCCACGCAGGCGCTGGGCATAAAGATCAGCAAGAGCTGAGATCTGAAAGGGATCGACTGAAACGAAAAAAGCGACCCTGAGGTCGCTTTTTTCTTTCTTCGATCACCTTGAAAAGGTCACCGAAGAGAATTTGGAGCGGGAAACGAGACTCGAACTCGCGACCCCGACCTTGGCAAGGTCGTGCTCTACCAACTGAGCTATTCCCGCGTTGTCTACAAAAAATATGGCGTCCCCTAGGGGACTCGAACCCCTGTTACCGCCGTGAAAGGGCGGTGTCCTAGGCCACTAGACGAAGGGGACGTTGCCCGGAAACCACAAGATTCATTCCGGCTTGCCGCGCTCTGTTTGGTGCTTCACGCTGCAAGTGGCGCGCATTTTATGGAGGCCCTCGGGAGTCGTCAAGCATAGTTTTAAAAAAAATTTGAAGGCCATATCCGGGCAGCACGCAGAGCTATCGGCCACATCATCAAGCCACTACACTCAAGCGAAAAACCAGCGGCTCGAGAGGTGCAGTCAAGTGTCTCCATTAATGATCACTGCGTTGATCCTGGTCGGTGTGTTCCTGCTGGTCGGCATCGTCTACACCATTCAGATTGTCGAAAAAGGCAATCTGGAAAAGGCCCGCAAACGGGCTGACCTCACTGACCGCTGCCGCCGCTGCGCGGACCTGTCCGACGGACTCCCGGGACAGATGATGACACCCGCGCTCAAGCTATTGCTGACCCGCCTCGAACTTGCGCTGAGCGAACGCTTGCGGCCGGTGGACAAGGGCAATGACAAACTGAGCGCGCGAATGCAGGCGCTGCAGGCCGAGCTGGCCAAGGGCGAAGCGATCGAGATGCGCAATGCTCCGCGGCAGATCGTGACGGAAGCACAGGCCAAGGAAAGTCGCTTCATGCTCGAAGATCTCCACGCCCAGATCGTTCGCGCCACCAAGGACGGCCTGATCGATAAGGCCGAAGCCAAACGCTGGGTGCAAGACATCCAACGCATGCTGGCTATCCTGCACATCGAATTCTTCACCGGCTTGGGAAAACTTGCGCTGCAACAGAACCAGCCGCAACGCGCACGCCTGGCGTTCGAACGAGGCATTCAGCATATTCGCCGCCAACCTGCACCGGCGCCTTATCAGAGCCAGCTCAAACAGCTGGAAGCCCTCCTCGCACATGCCGACGCTCTGGTGTTGAAGAACGAGGTGCCCAAGACAGACGAGCCCAACGAGCTCGCCGAAGGCATGAAGGCGTTCGATGACGAAGATCTCTGGAAGAAAAACAACGTCTATTGATAGCTCATCAGCGCTGATCTGCTACGGAGAAATCCCATGACCTTGACCGTGTATGGCGTTCCCCTCTCCCCGTTCGTGCGCAAGGTGCGCCTGTGCCTCAGGCAGAAGGGGCTCGAGTATCAGCTAGAGACGGTCATGCCCTTCACGCCTCCGCAATGGTATCTGGCCCTCAATCCGTTGGGACGCATCCCGGCGCTCAAGGACGGCGACTGCACCCTCGCCGACTCCAGCGTGATCTGCCAGTACCTCGAGGAGGCCTATCCCGATACGCCGGCCCTTTACGCTGGTAACGCGCAGGAACGCGGGCGGGTCCGCTGGCTGGAAAAGTACGCAGACTATGAGTTGGCACCACTGACCACCTTTACCGTTTTCCGCAACCGAATTCTCAAGCCGACCGCCGGTCAAGCCTGCAATGAAGAGGCGGTGCAGGCCGCGCTGAAGCAGAAGCTACCGCCGCATTTCGATTACCTTGAGCAGCAACTCGCCCAGCGGGAGTTCCTCGTCGGCAACCAACTGTCGATGGCGGACATCGCCGTCGCCTGCCAACTGATCAACATGGCGCACGGTGGCGAACAGCTCGACGCGCAGCGCTGGCCCGACCTCGCAGCACATCATGCACGCATGCTGGCATTGCCATCGGTCGCGGGCATCCTGCCGGACGAGCAGCGCATGAACGCCAAGCTCAAGGAAATGGGCAAGGCCGCTACCGCCTGAGTTCCGATCACGCCCACGGTGAGGTCACGCAGCAGGCCGCCTTGACGCGTTATCTCAGCAGATACGTTCAGCCTCGCGCTTCGAGCAGACGCTTTCCCACCCACTGCCGAGCGTACTGGTAGGCGCAGCGACCGTTGCGGTTGCCGCGCCCGGTTGCCCAACGAATCGCATCCTTCTCCAGGGCTTCGCTCCACTCCCAATCGAGGCTGGCCCGCCGCGCCAACGAATCGATCCAGTGGCGTACCACACTGAGGTAGTGCTGCTGGGTAAAGGGGTAGAACGACAGCCACAAACCGAAGCGGTCGGACAACGCGATCTTGTCTTCCACCGCTTCGTTCGGGTGCAGTTCGCCGTCGACCATCTGCCAGTTCTCGTTGTCACTCTGACGTTCCGGGACCAGGTGCCGGCGATTGGACGTGGCGTACAACAGCACGTTCTCCGGCGCGCGCTCCAGCGAGCCATCCAGCACACTCTTGAGCACGCGATAGTCGCCCTCTCCCGCCTCGAACGAGAGATCGTCACAGAACAGGACGAACGCCTGTCGTAACCCGGCCAACAGTTCGACAACGCGTGGCAGGTCCGCCAGATGGTCACGCTCGATTTCGATCAGACGCAGCCCGTCCGCGGCGTATTCGGCCAGCAACGCGCGAATCAGCGACGACTTGCCGGTGCCACGGGCGCCCCACAACAGCACGTGGTTGGCCGGCAATCCATCGACGAACTGGCGCGTGTTGGCGGACAGCAAATCGCGCTGGCGATCAATGCCGATCAAATCAGCCAGACTCAGATCCAGACTGACTTCCAGCGGTGCCAGAAAGCCGCTGCGAGCATCACGCTGCCAGCGCGCCGCAAAGGTACGATCCCAATCGATGACCGGTGGCTGGGCAGGTAGCAGCGGCTCGATACGCGCCAGCAGTCCCTCGGCACGCAGCAGGAAGGCTTTCAACTCGACATCCATGATGACTCCAGAGACGAAAAGGCCCGACTGGACCGGACCCGACAACAGGCAATCAGGCAATCAGGCAGGCGAAACGCAACCTCACTTAAGCAGCAGTCAAAGCAATGTTTCGATTTCCGCGGCCATTGCCTCCGGCGTGGTGCGAGAGGAAAAACGTCTCACCGCTCTACCCTGGTCAGAGACGAGAAACTTGGTGAAATTCCACTTGATCGCCTTGCTACCCAGCAGCCCAGGTGCGCGCTTTTTCAATTCAATGAAGAGCGGATGAGCATCCCCACCGTTCACCTCAACTTTGGCAAAAAGGGGAAAGGAAACGCCGAAGCGGCGTTCGCAGAATGCTGCGATTTCCTGCTCGCCGTCTGGCTCCTGCTTGCCGAACTGGTTACAGGGAAATCCGAGCACGATCAATCCGCGCTCGCCGTAACGCTGCCACAACGCTTCCAACCCCTTGTATTGCGGGGTAAAACCACACTGACTGGCCGTATTGACCACCAGCAGCACCTTGGCATCGAAATCCGCGAGCCTCTTCTGCTCGCCCTCGATGGTGACGCAGGGAATGTCCAGCAAAGGGTCGTGCATGCGAGGCTCCTTGCAACCGACGATGCTCAGGCTTCGCGCGGTTTCAGGTTGAGAGAGGCGGAATTAATGCAGTAGCGCAACCCGGTCGGCTGCGGGCCATCGGGAAAAACATGACCGAGGTGTGCATCACAGCGTGCGCACCTGACCTCGATCCGGTGCATACCGTGACTGAAATCATCCAGGCTGGCGATAGCGGTATCACTGACCGGCTGGAAATAGCTGGGCCAGCCGCAGCCGGAATCGAACTTAGCATCCGCATCAAACAGTGGCGTGTCGCAGCAGGCGCAATGGTAGATGCCAGGTGTCTTCGTGTCGTTGTACTTACCCGTGAAGGGACGCTCGGTGGCGCCCAGCCGGCAGATCTGGAACTGCTCATCGGAGAGTTCCTCGCGCCAGACGTCGAGCGGTTTTTCCAGCTTGTCCATCGATACACTCCTCAGCTCAAAAAAGGCCGATCTGTACCTTTTCCGGTGGTCGGGGCGCACGTATCATGCGTCCCTCTTCGACGCCTAGTCTGGCAGCGGGGTTTCCGACTGCCAAGGCGCCCGGGTTCATGCCAAGCGCGGCCAGCCATTTCCGGAACTGGCGCGTTTTCACTTCGGGACACTCAGGATCATGCAGGTCAGCAAATCGAACAAGCTTGCCAATGTCTGTTACGACATCCGCGGGCCCGTGCTCAAGCACGCCAAACGCCTGGAAGAGGAAGGCCATCGCATCCTCAAGCTGAACATCGGCAACCCGGCGCCGTTCGGTTTCGAAGCACCGGAGGAAATCCTCCAGGACGTGATCCGCAACCTGCCCACTGCCCAGGGCTACAGCGACTCCAAAGGCCTGTTCAGCGCCCGCAAGGCGATCATGCAGTACTACCAGCAGAAGCAGGTTGAAGGCGTCGGCATCGAAGACATCTACCTCGGCAACGGTGTGTCCGAGCTGATCGTCATGTCCATGCAGGCATTGCTGAACAATGGCGATGAAGTGCTGATCCCTGCCCCGGATTACCCGCTGTGGACCGCTGCGGTGAGCCTGGCCGGCGGCAAGCCGGTGCACTACCTTTGCGACGAGCAGGCCAACTGGTGGCCGGACCTGGCCGATATCAAGGCCAAGATCACGTCTAACACCAAGGCATTGGTGCTGATCAACCCGAACAACCCCACCGGCGCGGTCTACCCCAAGGAAGTGCTCGAAGGCATGGTCGAGCTTGCGCGCCAGCACAAGCTCGTTCTGTTCTCCGACGAAATCTACGACAAGATTCTCTACGACGACGCCGTACACATCTCCACCGCCTCGCTGGCGCCGGACGTGCTCTGCCTGACCTTCAACGGGCTGTCCAAATCCTACCGGGTTGCCGGCTTCCGTTCGGGCTGGGTGGCGATTTCCGGGCCAAAGCACAGGGCGCAGAGCTACATCGAAGGCCTGGATATCCTCGCCAACATGCGCCTGTGCGCCAACGTACCGTCGCAGCATGCGATTCAGACTGCACTGGGCGGCTACCAGAGCATCAATGACCTGGTATTACCGCCGGGCCGCCTGCTCGAGCAGCGTAACCGTACCTGGGATTTGCTCAACGACATCCCGGGCATCAGCTGCGTCAAACCCATGGGCGCGCTGTATGCGTTCCCGCGCATTGACCCGAAGATCTGCCCGATCCACAACGACGAGAAGTTCGTGCTTGACCTGCTGCTTTCCGAGAAGCTGCTGATCGTTCAAGGCACTGCATTCAACTGGCCATGGCCGGATCATTTCCGCGTGGTCACCCTGCCCCGCGTCGACGATCTGGAGCAGGCCATTGGCCGCATCGGCAACTTCCTCAAGACCTACCACCAGTAAGCGATGGACCTGCAGATCGACGATTTCTACAAGGATGCGGCGGGCGGCCTGCTGATGCTCTATCAGGCCTTCCCACGCAAGGTCTCGCTGTATGTAGAAGATCTGATCGGCCGGGAAGAGCCGGATGAGTTCGGCCTTCCCTCCAAACGCCACCAGAGCTGCCTGGGTGCCCTGCTCTGGCTCGCCGAGGAGGGCTATCTGCGTTACGAGAGCACCATTCATTTCCAGGCGCTGGACCAGGCGGTGCTTACCGAAAAAGGCTTCGTGCGCCTGTCACGAGCGGTGCCTGGACAGATCGCCGACGACCTCAGCCTCCCTCCCAGCGTGCTGCGCATTCAGGCCAGCCTCGCCCATCAGCTTCGCGAGGCATTGAAGCGCGCGAACAGCGAGCGCATCGCTCAGCTGGCCCGATTGATGTTCGAAAGCCAGTCCGGCGCACCATTGCACCCCAGCCTCCATGGGCAAGCGACATAGCTTGAAATAGTCGCCCGGTTGAATAGCTCAAGGGCGCACCTTATATAGCCTATCGTTCTTCAATTCCTACCCTGGAGTCTGCCGCAACATGATGCGCATTTTCTTGTTCCTGGCCACCAACCTTGCGGTACTGGTCATCGCCAGCATCACCCTGAAGCTGCTCGGGGTCGATCGCTATACCGGCCAGAACTACGGCAGCCTGCTGGTCTTCTGTGCGGTTTTCGGCTTCGCGGGCTCGCTCATTTCGCTTTTCATATCCAAATGGATGGCGAAGATGAGTACGCGTACGGAGATCATCAGCCAGCCGCGCACCCGTCACGAGCAGTGGCTGCTGCAGACAGTCGAGCAACTGTCGCGCGACGCCGGCATCAAGATGCCCGAGGTCGGCATTTTCCCGGCCTACGAGGCCAACGCCTTTGCCACCGGCTGGAACCGCAACGACGCACTGGTGGCGGTCAGCCAGGGGCTGCTCGAGCGCTTCTCGCCGGATGAGGTGAAAGCGGTGCTTGCCCACGAGATCGGCCACGTGGCCAACGGCGACATGGTGACCCTGGCGCTGATCCAGGGTGTGGTAAACACCTTCGTCATGTTCTTCGCACGTATCTTCGGCAACTTCGTCGATAAGGCGATCCTGAAAAACGAGGACGGCCACGGCATCGGCTACTTCGTCGCGACGATCTTTGCCGAACTGGTACTGGGCCTGCTCGCCAGCATTATCGTCATGTGGTTCTCGCGCAAACGCGAGTACCGTGCCGACGAGGCCGGTGCCCAACTGGCCGGCACCAGCGCCATGATTGGCGCCCTGCAGCGCCTGCGTGCCGAACAGGGCATGCCGGTTCACATGCCCGACACGCTCAAGGCATTTGGCATCAACGGTTCGCTGAAGCATGGCCTCGCCGGGCTGTTCATGACCCACCCGCCGCTGGAAGACCGCATCGAAGCGCTGCGCCAGCGCGGCTAATTGCACTGAACGCAACAGGGGCGACGCAAGTCGCCCTTTTCTTTTGTCTATGCAGACTCAACCCGCATACAAGGAATCGCCATGCGTCGTTTCATATTCGCCTGCTTCGCGCTGCTCGCGCTCGGCGGCTGTCAGAGTGCCTACTATTCAGCGATGGAGAAGGCCGGTATCCATAAGCGCGATATCCTGGTCGATCGTGTGGAGGAGTCGCGTGACGCGCAGCAGGAAGCCAAACAGCAGTTCAAGGATGCTTTGGAGCGCTATCGCAGCGTCGTCGAGGTCAAGGGCGGCGATCTGGAGAAGCGTTACGACGCACTCAACGAAGAGTACGAAGCCAGCGTAGCGAGTGCGCGTGACGTCCGCGCCCGCATCGAAGCGGTCGAAGACGTGGCCGACGCGCTGTTCAGGGAATGGGAAAGCGAACTCAAGCAATACAGCAACGCCAGCCTGAAAGCCGCCAGCGCCAAAGAACTCAACCGCACCCGCGCCGAATACCGAACGCTGATCCAGCGGATGAAAGCGGCGGAGAAACGCATCGACCCGGTGCTCAGCGTTCTGCGCGATCAGGTGCTGTTTCTCAAGCACAACCTCAATGCTCGCGCGATAAGCGCCTTGCACGGGGAATACCGCACGCTGCAGGGCAACGTCGACCAGCTGATGGCTGACATGCAGCGCGCCATCGACGAAGCCGACACGTTCATCCGCCGCTTACAGGCCGACGGCTGATCGCTGCAGCATTACAAGCGGCGGTTCAGACCCGCCGTTGCAGCCAATGGAAGTGCTCCTCGAGCCGCGTCAGGCCGCGCTCGCGCATCCGCGGATTACGCTCCAGCACTTCCTTGGCTTCCAGCAGTTCCACGCTCCACTCAGCGGCGTACAGGTCGCGCACCTCACTCGTACCCACCGCGAAGGGCGGGCCTTCCATCTCTGCCTGGTCATAATCCAGCGTAACCAGAAGCTGCTGACAGCCGGCCGGGAGGATGCTCGACATCAGTGCCGCGTACCGCTGACGAATCGCGTGCGGCAATGCGATCAAGGCGGCGCGATCATAGACCGCCTGGCACCCGAGGACATCGGCCGCACTGAGCGCGAAAAAGTCGCCGCAACGGATCTCCAGGGTACCGGAGCGATAGACCTTGAACGGCCCACGCTGGGAAATTTCAGCTTCGAGCTGCTGCTCGGAGAAAAACGCGTCTACAGCCTTCTCACTCAGCTCCACCCCCACGACATTGAACCCTTGCTTGGCCAGCCAGGTCAGATCCAGACTCTTGCCGCACAACGGCACCAGCACCGTCGCACCATCAGGCAACGCCAGTCGCGGCCAGTGGCGACGCATGCCGGGATGAACATCGTCAAGGTGGAAACCAATCTCGTTGCGAGCCCAGCGCTCCTGCCAGAAGTCTTTGTGCACCTGGAAATCTCCATCATGAGGATGGCAGCAGCTTATCAGAGCGAGGTTGAAGGGAGCGCGCTCAGCCCGCGTAGAGCGATGCCTCGACATCCATCCCGGCGTCGCGCATCTGCGCCAGCTTGTAACGCAGGGTGCGCGCACTGATGCCCAGGCGATCAGCCGTCTCCTTGCGCCGTCCACGTTCGGCACGCAGGGTATCGATGATCAACTGGAACTCGCGGCGGCGCAGATCATCCCCCAGTCCGGAACAGCCCCCCGTCTCCCCTGCAGCGCCCTCGCACGGTTGTGCCGCGCTGCTGGCGACAGGCAAGTTGGTGACACCGCCCACACCCGCTAGGCACAGATCTTGCGGCTGGATCATGCCGCTCTGCTGAAGAATCAACGCTCGCTGTATCGCGTTGTCCAGTTCGCGCACGTTGCCCGGCCACGCGTGCGCCACCAGGCAGCGCTGCGCCTCGGCCGAAAGCCGCGCAGGCGCCTGGCGCATCTTCCTGGCGTGGCTGGCCAACAGGCGTTCGGCCAGCGGCAGAATATCGGCCGGGCGCTGCCTCAGCGGCGACCACGCCAGCGGGAAGACCGAAAGACGGTAATAGAGGTCCTCACGGAAGCGACCCGCCGCTACCTCGCCAGCGAGATCACGGTTGGTGGTGGCAAGCACACGAATATCCAGAGCGATAGGCTTCCGCCCACCGACCCGCTCGACCTCTCGCTCCTGCAGCACACGTAGCAGTTTCGCCTGCAACCCCAACGGCATCTCGGATATCTCGTCGAGCAGTAATGTACCGCCGTCGGCCTGCTCGAACTTGCCAGGCTGACTGGCAATCGCGCCGGTGAAAGCGCCCTTCTCATGCCCGAACAGGGTTGCCTCGAGCATGTTGTCCGGAATGGCAGCGCAATTGATGGCGATAAATGGCTTGCAGTGCCTCGGTGACTGCTGGTGGATATAGCGCGCCAGCACCTCCTTGCCAGTGCCTGACTCACCGGAGATCAGTACGGTGGAGTCACTTTGCGCCACCCGCCGGGCAAGAGCCAGCAGCTGCTGGCTGGACGGCTCGAGCGCCACCGGCCCTTCTGCCTCGGTAGCAGCGATGCCGTTCACATGACGCCCCAAGAGCTCAAGCAATGTGCCTGGCTCGAACGGCTTGACCAGATAATCGACAGCGCCCTGGCGCATCGCATCCACCGCCCTCGTTACCGCGCCAAAGGCGGTCATCAGCAGCACGGGCACCTGCGGGTAGCGTTGCCTAACCAGCGAGAGCAGTTCGTGGCCGTCCATGCCGGGCATGTTCACGTCACTGATGACCAGGCCGAATGACTCTTCCTGCAGCGCACACAAGGCCGCTTCGGCGCAATCGACGGCACGGTAATCGTAGCCCCCAAGCTGCAGCGTGATGCCTAGGGCTTCGCGCAGAGCGTGATCGTCTTCGACGAGAAGTATCGTGGCGGCCATACAGGTCACTCCGGTTTGTGAGTGGCGGGAATCAGCGGCAGGCTCATCAGCGCACAGGTTCCGCGGCCTGGCCGCGAGCGCAACTGCAGGTCACCTTGATGGGCTCGGGCAACGGCCTTGGCCACTGCCAGACCCAGGCCGGTTCCCGTGGTTCGGGTGGTGAAAAACGGCTCGCCCAACCGACCCAGTGTTTCGGCGTCGATGCCTTTACCGCAGTCGCTTATGCAAACCCGCACCGTTTCGTCGCGGCGATACAGGTGGACCTTCAGACGCGGCGCCCCGACGCTGGCCTGTAACGCATTTTCGATGAGATTGAGCAATGCTCCGACCAACGTATCGCGATTGCACAACACCTCCACCCCCTGCACGTCACACTGCCAGCGCACGCTGGCGCCCTGAAGACGTGGCTCGCCGGCCGAACGCAGCGCCGACAACAGCGCAGCCGGACTCAGTCGGTCGTTCAGCGGCAGATCACCGCGGGCGAAGATCAGCATGTCACGGACCTGATGCTCCAGTTCGTGCAGACGAGCCTTGAGGCTACCGGCGAAGCGCTGCTGCTGCTGTTCGCTCAGGCCACCCTGTTCGAGGTGACTGGCATATAGCAACGCGGTGGACAGCGGAGTGCGAATCTGGTGGGCAAGCGAAGCCACCATGCGCCCTAGCGACGACAGCCGTTCATGGCGCGCCAGCTGATCCTGGAGTCGGCGAGTCTCGGTAAGGTCGGTGAGCAGCACCAGCTGACCAGGTTCCCCGGCAAGCGAGCGCGTAGCGATCGATAGGCGGCGACCATTGCGTAGCGATATCTCGTGCCCGTCGTCCCGCCGCGGCGCAAAACAGCGGCCAATCACCTCGCGCCAGGGGTGCCCCACGAGTGGCTCGCCCAACAGCTCAAGACCAACCGGGTTCGCATCGCGCACCACACCCTGCCCATCGATCACGATGACGCCACCTGGCAGCAGGTCGAGAACGCTCTGCAATCGCTGCGCGAGACGCTCTTTCTCCTCCAGCTCCTGTCGTCGGAGCTCGCCGGCCTCGGCAAGTTGCCCCTTGAGCTCGGCGACGCGTACCTGCAATAGCTCCTCGGATTCACCAAGCTGTCCGGATACCTGACGAAAGAGCTCCAGTGATCGAGTCAGCGCCAGCACGTCTGGGGCATCGAATGAACTTTCGGATGGCTTGGTGACGGAATTCACGGGTCGCTTGCGCCTGTCAAAAGAAAGTCGGTTGACGGGGACCAGCAATCTTCGTGCCCGGCGCTCAGCACGTCCCGGCGGCCGCCATCGGCACGACCATGCCAAACGAAAAAAGCCACCTGATCCAGGTGGCCTTTTTGAACGTCTTTTTAGTACCGCCTAGCAGCGTGCTAGTCGCCCATATCGTCGTCGCGACGATTCATGCCGTACTTGCGCATTTTCTCGACCAGCGTGGTTCGGCGAATTCTCAACCGCTCGGCCGCCCGAGCCACCACGCCACCAGCATCTTCGAGAGCCTGATGAATAAGTCCCTGCTCAAGATTGCCGAGGTATTCCTTGAGATCCAGACCCTCGATCGGCAGCATCGCCTGAGCTTCGGGTACTACCATTGGCGCACTTATTGCCGCGCGCTCCTCCATCTCATCATGCAGGCTGGTCGCGTACTGCTCATCATCGTCGTCGACGTGGCGAAATTTCTTCGGCAGCTCCATTACCCCGATAACGCCATAGGGATGCATGATCGCCATGCGCTCTACCAAGTTTGCCAGCTCGCGGACATTACCCGGCCAGTCGTGCCGGCATAGCGACATGATTGCAGCCGAGTTGAAACGTATAGAGCCGCGCTTTTCATGCTCCATGCGCGAGATCAGCTCGTTCATCAGCAACGGGATATCCTCGACACGCTCCCGTAGCGGCGCCATCTCGATGGGGAAGACATTCAGACGATAGTAGAGGTCCTCGCGGAAGGTCCCCTCCTCGATCATTTTCTCCAGGTCCTTATGCGTCGCCGCGATGATGCGCACATCGGCATTCTGCGTACGGTTGCTGCCAACACGCTCGAAGGTGCGCTCCTGCAGAACCCGCAGCAGCTTGACCTGCATCGGCAACGGCATGTCGCCTATCTCATCGAGAAACAGCGTGCCGCCCTCGGCAAGCTCGAAACGACCCGCGCGAGCAGTAATCGCACCGGTAAAGGCGCCCTTCTCGTGGCCGAACAGTTCGCTTTCCAGCAACTCCGCCGGAATCGCTCCGCAATTGACAGGTACAAAAGGCCCCTGACGGCGCTTCGAGTGATAATGCAGATTTCGCGCGACCACTTCCTTGCCGGTGCCGGATTCACCAAGAATCAGCACACTGGCTTCGGTGTCGGCGACCTGTTCCATCATCTGCCGGACGTGCTGCACCGCTCGGCTGGTACCGACCAGGCTGCGGAAAAGATTGGGCTCGCGCTGGCGACCACGGGACTTTGCCTGGTCGTACATCTCGCGATAGACCTGCGCACGGTGCAGGGAGTCGAGCAGCTTGTTGTAGCTGGGTGGCATTTCCAGGCTGGTCAGCACTCTGCGTCGCAGATCGTCCGGCCAGTCCGCCGGAGCGGGCTCACCGATCAGCATCAGCGGGACATTCTCATCCCATTTGCCCATCTGCTTGATCAGTTCGACAGCACCGCCCTTGGAGGACACGTCGCCCAGCATGACACCGTTGACAACACGGCTGGACTCGAGGCGGGCGACCGCCTCCTGCCATTCACTGCTTGAACAAGCCAGATGATCCTCGCTGAGAAAGTTCAGGATGACGGCCAGGTCGCGCCGGCGGTCGTGATCATCGTCTATCAACAAAATCTTGGTTTCACGCCACATCTTGTTTATAGGGCTCTAAAGAAGCTGAAAGAAAGCCTGCGCTCGCATCCATGGAAGAACGGCGATCACACTGATGGCAGATGGAACGTAGATTAATGAAAAAATGAACTGAGTCAAATTTATGGCGTGAATTAGCGACCAAAGAACGAGCCAAAAATCAGTACCTTGAGAGACATCTCAAGATCGATTTGAAGACTTCGGTGCACGATGACCGCGAAGATAGGTATTTACCAGGCAATAAGCGCCAATTAGCCGCTCGCCAACAAAAGGGTAGCGGCATAATGCCACATACTTTGTAATGATAAATATTGAGGAAGAATTCAGCCCCAGTGATCCTGGGAAGAATTTGAAGCTGTCGGGCCTGACGCCACGCTTAGGCGAATAGCTGGTAAACCTTGGTACCCTGTTGAGAGTGATTCAGCTGACGCAGCTCGCTTGCGACCCGTGCCTGTTCAATCTGGCAGGTCATTACCAGCTCACCATACAGATCAAGAAGCTCCTGCAACCGCTGACGAACCACGCCGTTGTCGCGTTCATGTGCCTGCATCGCCTCGTCGACGGCATTACGGCACTCGCGATCCAGCATACTGATTGCGGCCCAGTCCTGCTGCGTCAGCGCATCGCGTAGAGCGGAACCAGTTTCTTCGAGGCGCTTGACGGAAGCATTCATTATCGACTCCGGGGCATGAGCCCGATGGGACGGCATAGGCCGAGCCAGCTGGGGACGTTGCAGTGCAACGGTGCTGAACCTTTATCGGCAATAGGCAAGCCGCCTTTAGGCTGAAGCGCAAAAAGTTAGCGCCTGCTGCCGAGGAGTATCATCAATAGCGGTCACGAAGACCCGGCGGAACACTGGGCGGCGCGACCGGCTCCCACGGGCCATCGGGGCGCCCAGCACAGTACCAGTCGCCATCCCACCGGTAATACAGGCGCTCCCGGTAAAAGAGATCACGCCCCTCCACGACATAGACCCCAAGACGATTGTCCCAGCGCGCAGCCACGTGCGGTGGCGGCGCATAACGCGGATGGCTCTTCTGGGTAGTTGGAGCCCTGGGTGCCGGTGGCGCCTTGATAGGAGGGGGTGAGATAACCGGCCCACTGGGCTCGGGCGCGCGCGGCACCGGACTTGGAGCAGGCCCCTGAGGCGCGGAACCGTAGGGATTACCTGCGCAAGCGCCGAGCGCCAATGTCAATCCGAGCAGTACGACCCGCGGGCCGAACCGCGCAAGCCTAAGCGGGTGTGCTGACGAATTCGTGTGCATCTCTACCTCATGGATGGTCAGGGAGCCTCGGCGCGGTCGATCACCAGATCAATGGCGTTATCGCTCGCAGTATCAAGCGCTTCGCTTTGACCCATCCACTCACCTTTTGTTGCGTCGCCGGAACGGGAGACCCGCGCCATTACCGTGACCTGCTCGACGCTGGAGATCTTCATCGAAGGCACCATCGCATCGGCATCGCCAAGCGTGACGGTTGCAGGCAGATCGGCAATCGTCAGGCGTTTTGCTGCCAGCGGAACGGGTGGCCCCGCTACTGCGCGAGCGAATACGAAAACCGTATCCTGCGGCGAAACCGATTCCGCCACCTTCGGGTCCAGCGCAACCTGAATCTGCAGCGTGGCCCCTGTGGTATCAGCCTTCTCGCTTGCCGCTGATGCCTGTTCGGTGGTGGAACTGCCCCCCTCGATCTGCTGCCGCGCCCGCTCGATGCCGCCACGGATCGCTTCGCGCGAAGGATCTTCTTCGGGAAGCGCCGCAACGAGTTGCTCCCAGAAGCGCACGGCGTCCGGATAACGCGCCTCCTCGAATGCCGCGATGCCAAGCAGGCCGAGACTGGTCACTTCCTGCGGATCGCCCTGCAGCGCTTCGTCAGTAAGGGCTTGCAGCTTATCGGACCACTGACGGTCACCGGCGAAATACAGCGCCTGCGCCAGCTGACCGAGCAGCTCGGGCTGACGGCCCGCAATTTCCACCACGCGCCCGAAAGCCTTGGCTGCGTCGGCTGGACGCTCCCGGTTCATATAAGTACGACCCAGGAAGTACCAGGCTTCGGCAGAATCCGGCTGCTCCTGTACGGCCTGCTCCAGATGAGCGGTCATTTCTTCGACTGTGCGAGGCTGCTCCGAAAACTGTCGAGCCATCTGAACTTTGTCGCTGGCGCCCCAATACATATAAAGCCCGTAGCCCATCAGGGGCACCAGAACCGCCGCAATCAGCGGAACGCTGCGACCAAGCTGGGCGATTCGCGGCTTGTCACTATTCTCGGTGTCCTCCAACAGCTCGCGTGCAGCATCTGCTCGCCCAGCCTCCAACTGCTCGGCGGTCAAGGTTCCGGCAGAGTGCTGAGAGGTCAACTCGGCAAGGCGCTCTTCATACAAGGCAACGTTCAGCGCCGTACGATCTTCTTCGGCCTGGGCTCGACGGCCACGCAGGATGGGTAACAACAAAAAGGCCAATGCCACCAGCAGCAAGGCGCCGGCGGCTATCCAGAAATCAATCATGAGTCTTTTTTATCCAGAAGCTGGGCGAGACGTTCGCGCTCGGTCTCGGAAAGGGTTGATGCAGGTGCCTTTTCGACCCGGCGACGACGCACCAGAATCACGGTCAGCACGCCAAAGCCGAGGACCAGCAAACCAACCGGCCCATACCAGAGCAGCATGGTTTTCGCGTTTACCGGCGGCTTGTAACGAACGAAATCGCCGTAGCGATCGACGAGATAGTCGACGATCTGGTCGTTGCTTTTGCCCTCTTCCAGCATGCGGAAGATTTCCTGGCGCAGGTCCATGGCGATCGGCGCGTTGGAATCGGCGATGTTCTGGTTCTGGCACTTCGGACAACGCAGCTCTTCGGTTAGGGTGCGGTAGCGCTCACGCTCGGCTTCGTCACTGAATTCATAGGTATCGATTGCTGCCTGGGCGGTCGTGACCAGGAACAGACCAAGCAGCGCGCCGCGGATCAATCGTTTCATTCGTCCACCAGCTCCTGATAGAGCGCCGCCAGCTGTTCTCGCCAGACCCGATCGTCGATCACGCCGACGAACTTGTGGCGGATGATGCCCTGCTTGTCGATGAGGAAGGTTTCAGGAGCGCCATAGACTCCCAAATCCAGCCCAAGACTGCCGCGTTCGTCGCGGATGTTCAGCTGATAAGGATCGTGGAACTCGTTGAGCCACTTCAACGCCGCGGCGTTGTCGTCCTTGTAGTTAACTCCATGAATCACCACACCCTGAGCTGCAAGACGGTTCAGCACCGGGTGCTCGACCTTGCAGGCGACACACCAGGTCGCCCACACGTTGACCAGCGCCGGCTTGCCCTTGAGGTCCTCGGCGGTGATGACGCGCTGCTCGTCTTCCACCGACGGCAGCGAGAACGCCGGTAGTGGCTTGCCGATCAGCGCCGAAGGCAGCTCGGAAGGATCGAGGAACAGGCCGCGATAAAGGAACACTGCAACCACCAGGAAAATCACCAGCGGCAGCAACATCAGCAATCGTTTCACATCAGGCTCCTTGTGCGGCCATGCCCAGCGCTTCGCGCACGCGGGTCTTCACCTTGACTCGATAACGACGATCACTCGCCGCCAGCACACCGCCGAGCCCCATCATCAGCGCTCCGAGCCAGATCCAGCGAACGAAGGGCTTGATATGAACACGCACGGCCCACGCCCCATCACCCAGCGGCTCACCCAGCGCGACATAAAGGTCGCGGGTGAAGCCCGCATCGATACCCGCCTCGGTCATCGGCATCTGCTGCACGGTGTACAGGCGCTTTTCCGGGTGCAGCGTGGCGATCTGCTTGTCGCCGTCGAGCACGCGAATGGTCGCCTTGTCCGACGTGAAGTTCGGTCCCTCGTGATGCACCGCGCCTTCGAAGACGAACTCATAGCCGCCAAGCGACAGCGACTCCCCAGGAGCCAGGCGCAGATCGCGCTCCGCACTTTGGTGGCTGGTGAGTACCACGCCAATGGCACAGACCGCCAGCCCGAGGTGCGCCAGATGCATGCCCCAGTAGCTTGGCGCGAGGCTGCGCATGCCCTTGAACAAACCCTTGTGGCGCGTCTTGTCCAGCAGATCACGGATGCCAGCGATTACCACCCAGGCCGCCAGCAAGGACACTGCAAGTACCGCCCAGTTGAAGTCACCGAACAGCAACGAGCCCAGACCACCAAGCACTACGCTAGTGATCAGCACTGGCGTGAGCATGCCGAGCAACCACTTCAGCGGAGTGTCCTTCCAGCGCACCAGGATTCCGACACCCAACGTCAACATCAGCGCGCCAATCAGCGGAACGAACATCGCATTGAAGTACGGTGGACCGACGGAAAGCTTGGTACCGGACAATGCGTCCAGCAGCAGCGGATAGAGCGTGCCGAGGAGAATCATCGCCGTGGCGACGACCAACAGCAGGTTATTGACTAGCAGCAGAGTCTCGCGCGACCACAGGCCGAACCCGACCTGGCTCTTGACCACAGGCGCGCGCATGGCAAATAGCGTCAACGAGCCGCCTACTACCATCAGCAGAAAGACCAGAATGAACACGCCACGCTCGGGATCGGTAGCAAACGCGTGCACCGACGTCAGCACGCCGGAACGGACCAGGAAGGTCCCAAGCAGGCTCAGCGAGAACGCCGCGATTGCCAGCAACACGGTCCAGCTCTTGAACACTCCGCGCTTCTCGGTCACTGCCAACGAGTGAATCAGCGCCGTACCGACCAGCCAGGGCATGAAGGAGGCGTTTTCCACCGGATCCCAGAACCACCAGCCGCCCCAGCCGAGCTCGTAATAGGCCCACCAGGAGCCAAGGGCGATGCCCAGGCCGAGGAAGGCCCAGGCGACGAGCGTCCAAGGACGCGACCAGCGTGCCCAGGCCGCGTCAAGGCGACCACCCAGCAACGCGGCGATCGCAAAGGCGAACGCCACCGAGAAACCCACGTACCCCATGTAAAGCATGGGCGGGTGGACGATCAAACCGAAATCCTGCAGCAGTGGATTGAGGTCGCGTCCATCCATTGGGACCTGCGGCAGCAGCCGCTCGAAGGGGTTCGAGGTGACGATAAGAAAGAGCAGGAAACCGATGCTGATCAAACCCATGACGCCGAGCACGCGCGCCAGCATGTCTTCCGGTAGCTGGCGGGAGAAGATCGCCACGGCAAAAGTCCAGCCAGCCAGGATGAAGGCCCACAGCAGCAAGGAGCCTTCGTGAGCGCCCCAGACCGCGCTGAACTTGTAGTACCAGGGCAAGGCACTGTTGGAGTTGTGGGCGACGTAGGCAACGGAGAAATCGTCGACCATGAAGGCGTAGGTCAGGCAGGCGAAGGAGAAACCGAGAAAGGCGAACTGACCCCAGGCGGCTGGTTGGGCCAGGCCCATCCACTGTCGGTCACCGCGCCAAGCACCGATCAGCGGCAGCGTGGCCTGGACCACTGCCAGGCACAGCGCCAGAATCATCGCCAGATGGCCGAGCTCGGGAATCATTTCGCGTACTCCTGCTTACCGCCCTCGTAGTGCTTCATCATGCCGCTCTTCTCCAGCGCCTGAGTTACTTCGGGCGGCATGTAGTTTTCGTCATGCTTGGCCAGCACTTCGTCGGCAACCAGAACGCCCTCGGAATTGACCCGACCCAGCGCGACGATACCCTGCCCTTCGCGGAACAGGTCCGGGAGAATTCCCTGGTAAGTGATAGTGATCGCCTGGGCGCCATCAGTGACACGGAAGGCGACGCTGAGTGAGTCGTTGGTACGCTTCACCGAACCCTCTTCGACCAGGCCGCCTGCTCGAATCCGGGTGCCCTCAGGAGCCTCCCCCGCTGCGATCTGGGTCGGTGTGTAGAACAGGTTGATGTTCTGCTGCAGAGCGGACAACGCCAGCGCCACGGCGATACCGACACCGGCGAGGATCGCCAGGACGATGAAAAGACGCTTCTTGCGCACCGGATTCACTTCGACTCCTCCCGGCGCAAACGACGCGCCTCATCTTGCAGGTAACGCCGGCGTGCCAAGGCTGGCAGCGCGACGTTGAGAATCAGGACAGCCAGGCTGATGCCATAGGACGTCCAGACGTACACGCCATGATTGCCCATGGTGATGAAATCCGCGAAGGATGAAAAGTTCACGAGTTGTTTCCTACCAGAGCCTTGACCTCATTCTTCACCCAGCTGGCGCGCGATTCGCGACGCAGCACTTCCAGGCGCATGCGCATCAGCAGCACCACGGTGAAGAAGCAGTAGAAGCCGATCACCATCACCAGGAGCGGCAGCCACATTTCCACTGGCATCGCCGGTTTTTCGGTGACGGTGAACGTTGCCGGCTGGTGCAGCGTGTTCCACCACTCCACCGAATACTTGATGATCGGGATGTTCACCACTCCGACGATCGCCAGCACAGCGCACGCCTTGGCCGCGCTGTCACGATTGCTGATCGCCTGTCCGAGCGCAATGATGCCGAAGTACAGAAACAGCAGGATGAGCATTGAGGTCAGCCGTGCGTCCCATACCCACCAGGCACCCCAGGTCGGCTTGCCCCAGACCGCGCCGGTCAACAGGGCGATGAAGGTCATCCAGGCGCCGATGGGGGCGGCCTGCTGCAGAGCCACATCGGCCAGCTTCATCTTCCAGACCAGCCCGACCACCCCCGCCACTGCGAGCATCACGTAGATCGACTGAGCGAGAAACGCAGCCGGCACGTGGATATAGATGATCCGGAAGCTGTTGCCCTGCTGGTAATCCTCAGGCGCGAACGCCAGACCCCAGACCACACCGACGCTGACCAGCAGCACGGCTGCCCAGGCAAGCCAGGGCAGCCAGCGGCCGCTGATCTCGTAGAACCATTTGGGTGAGCCCAGCTTGTGAAACCATGTCCAGTTCATCGGATGACTCGTCGTCCAGCGGGACCTTGCAAATGCAGGCCCCGAGATTCGTTACATCGACCGGGTGTGAGCGCCGGCCATCTGGGTGTGTCGCTATTCGCCAACGCTGATCTTCAGCCCGGCAGCTATCGCAAAGGGTGTAAGGGTCACGGCCAACGCAGTCAGACTGGCCAGCCAAAGCAGGTGACCGACTGCCGGCAGACCTTGCAACGACGCTTGCAGGGCGCCGCTGCCGAGAATCAGTACCGGGATGTAGAGCGGCAGGATGAGCAACGCCAGCAGCAAGCCACCCCGCTTTAATCCTACCGTCAACGCCGCGCCCACCGCACCGAGCAGACTCAGAATCGGCGTCCCCAGCAACAGTGAAACCAGCAGCACCGGAATGGTCCCAAGCGGCAGACCCAACATCAAGCCCAACAGTGGCGCCAGCAGCACCAGCGCCAACCCGGAAAAAGCCCAGTGCGCCAGTACCTTGGCGAGAACCAGGAGCGCGAGCGGGTGCGGCGAAACGACCCACTGCTCGAGCGAGCCATCTTCGAAATCGCTGCGAAAAAGACCATCCAGTGACAGCAGAACGGCCAGTAGTGCTGCCACCCAGACCAAGCCGGGAGAGATGGTTTGCAGAAGCTGAGTCTCCGGCCCTACCGCAAGCGGGAACAACGCGATAACGATGGCGAAGAACACCAGCGGGTTGGCCAGCTCAGCCGGGCGACGGAACAGCAGACGCGTCTCGCGCGCCAGCAGAAGAGTGAATACGCTGCTCATGCGGCTCGCTGTCCCAAATCGAGCTCACAATAGCCGGTAGGCTTTTCCGTCAGGCTGTGGTGAGTGGTCAGTACGACCAGTCCGCCCTGCTCGCAATGTGCTGCGAGATGCCTCTCAAGCTGCGCAACGCCATGTTTGTCGAGCGCGGTAAATGGCTCATCGAGAATCCACAGCGGCGGTGGCGAGAGATACAGACGCGCCAACCCCACGCGGCGCTGCTGGCCAGCAGAAAGGGTATGACAGGGCACGTCTTCGAACCCGCGCAGTCCCACTTCGGCAAGTGCATGCCATATCGCCTCGCGGCTGGCCGGCTGGTGCAACGCACAGAGCCAGGTGAGATTCTCCTCAGCTGTCAGCAAGCCCTTGATGCCAGCAGCATGACCGATCCACAACAGATTGCGTGCCAGTTCACCACGCTGAGCGCTGAGCGACCGGCCCTTGAGCAGCACCTCGCCTGCGGTTGGTTGCATCAGGCCGCATAGCAGGCGCAGCAGACTGGTTTTGCCGCTGCCATTGGGCCCGGAAATCTGCAGCATTTCCCCACTCTCGAGACGCAGATCCAGCTTGTCGAAAAGCAGCCGCCAATCCCGTTCGCAAGCGAGGGCTACGGCTTCGAGAAAGGGAGTTGACACGGCTGGCGACACCTCAAGATGAAAAAGGCCTGGCCGCTATACTCAGGAAGCAGGGCCAGGCGGGCGGAATTATACATGGCAACCTTTGGTGCCGAGGGCCGCGAACGCGAAAGGTTGTAAGAGCATTTGAGGAAAGATGACCGAGATCAAGAGTACCACTGCCCTGCCCCCAAGCAGCGCGCCGCGCCAGGCGGCAGCGGCGAATGACCTCGCTTTGAAACTGCTGCAACCGATGCAAGGCCTTCTGGCGGCTGGCGAAAACGCCGAAGCGGAGGTAGTCAGCATCAGGGAAGCGGCGCAGGCATTTCGGCTGGTGCTGCGGCTGACCATGGGCAGCGGGCGCCAGGCGACCGTCGAGGTCAGCAGCAACAAGGCGCCGCCACCCGGCACCGCATACGTCATCACCGCCCTGTCCGACACCCGGTTGCTGGCCGCTCCACAGATCGCCGGGCGCCAGCCCGCCTCGATGATCGACCTTCAGCAACTGCCGGTCGGCAGCGTCATCCAGGGCCGTGTCGTGGCGACCAGTCAACAGCAGTCGGAGGACGGGCAGAAGATCTTCAAGGCGGTCATCAGCCTGCTCAACAGCCCCGTCGCTGGACAGAAGCTGAATATCGAATTAGCCAACCCGCTGGCACTCGGCAGCCTGCTGACAGCGCAGGTCAAGGGCGACCAATCCCTCGCATTCCTGCCGCTGAGCGGGCGCCTCGATCAGCTGCATCTCGGCGAGCAACTGGGCGCCCAACACCACCGCCAGGCCTCGCTGGAAGGCCTGTTCAAGGCTCTACAGGGTGGTACCGGGGCTCTCCCCGAGGGGCTGCGCGGCGCCGCCGAAAAACTGCTGGGGCTGATACCCGAAATGCAGCAACTGGGCGATGCCAAGGCACTCGCCGCAGCGCTGGCCAGGAGCGGCGTGTTCCTTGAGGCGCGCTTGCTGGCCGGGCAAACCGAAGGACTGCAGGGCGACCTCAAGGCCGGGCTGCTGCGCCTACTGGCGCAAATGCCCAATCTTCCAGGTAGCACGCCGCTGGCCAGCGCCCAGGCCAGTGCCGCCATGGGCCAGGCGTTGCCTGCATTTGCGCGGCAAGCGCTGGGCTCCCTGGCGCAAAGCAATGTCCGTCAGCTCGCGCTGGGGTTCCCGCTACCAACCCGACTGCCGCCTGGCCTGGAAGAAGAAGCCGACCTCGAAATGCTGCTCAAGCTCGCAGCCGCCGCGGTATCCAGGCTGCAGACCCATCAACTGTCCAGTCTCGCGCAGACACAAATCGGCCCGGACGGCGCCCTCCTCACCACCTGGCAGCTGGAGCTGCCAATGCGCGACCAGCGAGATATCGTGCCGCTGCAAATCAAGCTGCAGCGCGAAGAAGAGCCGAGAAAGCAGGAAAAGGAGCGTGGCGAGCCGCTCTGGAAGATCGAACTCGCATTCGATGTTGCACCACTCGGGCCACTGCAAGTTCAAGCACAGTTGACGCGCGGCACCCTCACCAGCCAGCTGTGGGCCGAGCGCAGTGCCACGGCCCAGTTGGTGGCGACCGAACTTACCCATCTGCGTGAGCGCCTACAGGCAGCCGGGCTGAGTGTCGGAGAACTGAGCTGCAGGCAAGGCACGCCACCACAGGGTCCGAGCACCAATCTGGAGCAACGCTTCGTGGACGAAAAGGCATGACCGACAAGCAGCCACGCCAGGCAATCGCGCTCAGCTATGACGGTGTCAACGCGCCGAGTCTGAGCGCCAAGGGCGATGACGAGCTGGCCGAGACGATCCTCGCCATCGCTCGGGAACATGAGGTGCCGATCTACGAGAACGCCGATCTGGTGAGATTGCTGGCGAAGCTTGAGCTGGGCGACGAAATCCCTGAAGCGTTATACCGCACCATCGCGGAGATCATCGCCTTTGCCTGGTACCTCAAGGGCAAATGCCCGCCAGGGTTCCACGAACGGAGCGCAGGCGAACCAGCGCCGCCCCTGCCGCAACTCAGTGGGCCTGCGCGTTGAGTACGACGGCTGCACGATCTTCACCAGTGACCTGAGGGAGATCATGCAGCTGCCAGGCGAAATAGCCGGCACGGAAATAGAACACCCGCTGGTAGCCCCAGGCCACGGCCATTCTTGCGGCTTCCGCGCTACGCGGGCAGATTTCGCTGTCGCAGTAAATCACCAGCGGAAGCTCACGCGGCCACTCCGGCCCGGCCAGGCTGACGAAATCACTGGCCAGATCGAAGTGCACGGCGCCTTCCACGTGGCCCCATAACCATTCGCGGTCGGCACGCACATCGATGAAGACGGCGCCCAGTTCATGAAGGCGCTTGGCTTGAAAGACGTTTACGGTCATTGCGCCGTCCACATCGTCTGGCGCCTCGACGGCCTGAGCGCCAAGCGAAACCATGAACAGCAACAGAATGAGAGTAAGCCGCATCATTGTCCTCCTCGTCCCAAGCATGGGACCTGGACAAGCTCAGCAATGCCAAGCTGATACGGATTGGAATGTGCAGGGTGTGGGAGGTTCCGGCGCAAGGCCCGGAAGGGACGACCAGTCGACGGAAAAACCCCAATCAGGGTTTCTTGCGAGCCTGATGCAGTTTGCTCATCAGCTCGGCTTCGGATTGCGACAGGCCACAGGACTGCGTCAGGTCGTCGACGCTTGCGCCCATGCCGACCAGTTTGGCCGCCTGGGAGAAGGAGAAGTTGTTGGGGTCGCGCTGTTCCAGCTGGGTGAGCTTGTCCGGTAACGGCGCCAGCGTGCGACTCAGCTCACGCAACTCATCACCCATGCGCAAGCTGCCTTCCAGATAGGCATCCAGGCGGCTGCTCAGCTCCTTGATGCGCTTATCCCTGTTCGCATCGCGTTGCTGCTGTTGTTCGGCCAGAAACCGCTGCCGCCTGAGCAGCCACAGGCAGAAGCCCAGCAGCCCAAGACAGCAGAAGGCCAGCGCAACCAACGATGCGACCAGCGACGCGATCAGCATGTATCAGATGCTCTCAAGCTCGGCCCATTCTTCCTCGCTCATCATCTTGTCGAGTTCGACCAGAATCAGCAGCTCGCCGTTCTTGTTGCAAACGCCCTGGATGAATTTGGCTGACTCATCATTACCGACGTTGGGCGCAGTTTCGATCTCGGATTGGCGAAGATAGACCACCTCGGCAACGCTATCGACCATGATGCCGATGACCTGACGATCCGCCTCGATGATCACGATTCGAGTATTGTCCGATACCGACGCGGTTTCCAGGCCGAAACGCTGACGCGTGTCGATCACCGTCACCACATTGCCGCGCAGGTTGATGATGCCGAGCACATAGCTCGGAGCACCCGGTACCGGCGCAATCTCGGTATAACGCAACACCTCCTGGACCTGCATCACGTTGATACCGTACGTCTCGTTGTCCAGACGGAAGGTCACCCATTGCAGTACAGGATCTTCGGAACCCTGCGCAGACGTCATCTTCATAGCCCCACCTTCTTCAGTTACCGCAATGGCGGTCGATTCTATCGCCGGGCCGCGCAACAGGCGCGGCCGTCAATTGTTTGCTTTCAATGTGTCCGCGGCTTCGTCGCGCCCTGCATCTGTTTCACAGCGCCACTGGCGATCAGCTCGGCCAGCGCAGTCACGTCGACCAGCGCGCACATATGCTCGATTACCGTTCCTGCCAGCCATGGACGCTGACTGCGCTGCGTACGCCACTTGACCTCACTGGGGTCGAGGCGAATCGAGCGACTGACTTGATGGACCGCCAGCCCCCATTCGTAGCCCTGAACCGAGATCACGTACTGCAACCCCTCGCGGAAATCGTCACGGTACCGATCAGGCATCACCCAGCGCGCGGTGTCCAGCACCTTCAGATTGCCTGACTGGCTCGGCAGTATGCCAAGAAACCAGTCGGGCTGACCGAACAGCGGCGTCAGCTCCTGCCCGGCCAGCGGATAGATGGAGCCCAGGCACACCAGCGGCACCGCCAGGGTCAACCCTGCCACATCGAACAGCAGGCACTCGAAAGGCTCCTCACCCCAACCTGGATGGGCGTCAGGCACGGCTTCGACTGGCTCGCTGGGCAGCTGCGGCGCAACCTCGAGCTCCACGACCGGCTCAAGAGTCGGCACCGAAGGCATCGTTAGAGGCGCTTCCACCACGGGCGGCGGCGCCGGCTGGACTATTTCAAGACGCGGTGGTTGGCTCTGCCGCGTATCACGCAGTTGCTCCTCGAGCACGGCCGCCTGGAATTCGTCCTGACTGACCGAGTCGGCCAGTTCGATGGCAGCGTCCTGCAGCAGCCCATCGAGATAGGACTGCAGTGCCTGCTGGGATCGGGTTTCGGTTAGGACGGTGCGGCTCATGGAACGAACTCGTTATGAGAATCTGAACAGGCTATCGGCCACTGGCGCGACAAACTTGAGCTGGCAGGCGCCGAGCGGCATGGCACTTCACGCCACCTGCGGAGACACTTGCGACGCCAGCAGATGCTTGAGCAAGGCACGATAGGCAAGAACCGCACGACTGGTCGGATCGAACTGCGAAGGCGTCAGGCCGGCGCGGCTGGCATCGCGCAGCCGCGTATCAACCGGGATGAACGCTGGCCAGAGATGATCGGCATAACCGGCTCGCAGTACCTTGAGCGTATTCATCGAGGCCTGGGTGCGGCGGTCGAACAAGGTCGGCACGATGGTGTAAGGCAGCGCTTGCTTACGCGAACGGTTGATCATCGACAGCGTGCTGACCATTCGCTCGAGACCCTTCATCGCCAGAAACTCAGTCTGCACCGGAATCACCAGCTGCTGACTGGCAGCCAGTGCGTTGACCATCAGCACACCGAGCAGCGGCGGGCTGTCGATGATGGCGTAATCGAAGTCCTGCCACAGCTGCGACAGGCTCTTGGCAATGACCAGCCCGAGGCCGTTCTGCCCGGGCGACTGGCGCTCGAGTGTCGCCAGCACGGTACTGGAAGGCATCAGCGAGATACGCTCGTGACTGGTGGCCAGCAGCAGCTGCCACGGCAGGCCATCCGGCACGGTACCCTGGTGCTGGAAGAGATCGAAGACGCTATGGTCCAGGTTATCGGGATCATGCCCGAAATAGCTGGTCATCGACCCATGCGGATCCAGATCCAGCACGACGACGCGCTTGCCGGAATCCGCCAGCAAGCCCGCCAGTGCGATCGACGTAGTGGTCTTGCCCACCCCACCCTTTTGATTGGCTACAGCCCAAACTCTCATTGATCTTCCACCCGGCGAAGCTGACCGGAACGGCATTGCCTGAAAACGGCAAAGCGACGGTGTTTTGACGACTGCGCCCTGAAGCGCTTACATGGACACAGCCGGTGCAGATTGTGTGCCAGCCCGACGCAACGCATCGTCAGGCCGTACATTGCTGCTGCCCATTCCAGTGACACTCCGGCGCACATCGAGATTGCGCGACACCACCAGAATCACCCGCCGGTTGCGCGCCCGGCCTTCGGCTGTCGCGTTGTCCGCCACGGGCTGAAATTCGCCATAGCCCACCGCTGCCATCCGCGAAGGGTCCACCCCCTGCGCTGCAAGCATCCTCACAACGCTGCCAGCGCGGGCTGCGGACAGCTCCCAGTTGGTCGGGAACTGGCTGGTGCTGATTGGCAGATTGTCGGTAAACCCTTCGACATGGATCGGGTTGTCGAAAGGGGCCAGAATTCCGGCGACCTTGTCGATCAGCAGAAATGCCTGGTCGTTGGGAAGCGCATCGCCGCTGGGGAACAGCAGGCTGGAGTTGAGTTCGATCTCGATCCACAGCTCATTGCCACGGATCGTCAATTGCTCGTTGGCGATCAGCTCGCCGAACGTCTCGCGCATGCTCTGCGCAATTCGCTCCAGCGGATCGAGGGTCGGCTTCCCCGCCGACGAAGCCGGGCCCGACAGATCCTCGACCTGGGACACATCCGCCTCGGTGGTCCGAGGTCGCTCCTCACCGATGGGGATGGGCTTGACCGAACGATCGACCTGATTGAACACGCCGACCAGCGAATCGGAGAGGATCTTGTACTTGCCCTCGTTGATCGAGGAGATCGAGTACATCACCACGAAGAAGGCAAATAACAGCGTGATGAAGTCGGCGTAGGACACCAGCCATCGCTCGTGATTCTCGTGCTCTTCCGGTGGTCTGCGTCTGGCCATGGCGGTCAGTCCATGAAGCCTTGCAGCTTCATCTCGATGGAACGCGGATTTTCGCCCTCGGCAATGGACAACACGCCCTCCAGCAGCATCTCGCGATAGGCGGTCTGCCGCTGGACGACGCTCTTCAGCTTGTTGCCGACCGGCAGCACCAGCAGGTTGGCGAAAGCGACGCCATAGATGGTCGCCACGAACGCAACGGCGATGCCGCTGCCCAGCTGGCTGGGATCGGCCAGATTGCCCATCACGTGGATCAACCCCATTACCGCGCCGATGATGCCGATGGTCGGCGAGTAGCCACCCATGCTCTCGTAGACCTTGGCCGCGCGCAGGTCACGCCCCTCCTGGGTATACAGATCGACCTCAAGGATGCTGCGGATCACTTCTGGCTCGGCGCCATCGACCAGCAGCTGCAGGCCTTTGCGTGCGTAAGGATCGGGCTCCGTCTCGGCGACCGGCTCGAGGCCGAGCAACCCCTCCTTGCGCGCAGTATTGCTCCAGGTAGTGACCATGAGGATGCCGCGCGCGAGATCGATGCGCGGCGGAAAGAATATCCAGCGACCGATACTCATCGCCCGCATGAACACGGCGATGGGCGTCTGCAGCAGGACGGCACCCAGGGTACCGCCAAGCACGATCAACGCGGCCGGCCCATTGAGCAGCGCCGAGATATGGCCGCCCTCGAGAAAATTGCCCCCAACGATGGCGACGAACGCCAACAGCAGCCCGATCAGGCTGAGCACGTCCATTAGAGGCGGGCCTCCATCAGATGCACGCCTCGGCCAGATTGCGACCGATGTCGTCGAGCCCGTAGACCGCATCACTCAGGTTGGCTTTGACCACCGCCATCGGCATGCCATAGATCACGCAGCTGGCTTCATCCTGCGCCCACACCTGGCTGCCGCTCTGCTTGAGCAACCGTGCGCCTTCGCGACCATCGGCACCCATGCCGGTCAGCACCACCGCCAGCACCTTGTCGTGAAACGACTTGGCGGCCGAACCGAAGGTAACGTCGACGCAGGGCTTGTAGTTGAGGCGATCATCGCCCGGCAGGATGCGGACCGCACCGCGGCCATCGATCATCATCTGCTTGCCACCCGGTGCCAGCAGAGCAAGCCCTGGGCGCAGCACGTCGCCGTCCTCGGCCTCCTTGACACGAATGCGGCAAAGCTTGTCCAGACGATCGGCGAAGGCTTTGGTGAACGCGGCCGGCATGTGCTGGATGAGCACGATCGGCGCGGGGAAATTCGCCGGGAGCTGAGTGAGCACACGCTGCAGCGCCACCGGACCGCCAGTAGACGTACCGATGGCCACCAGCTTGTACGCCTTGCGCTTGGGCGCAGGCGAACGAGCTGCCGGCGCCGCGGGCGCTGGCGTTGTAGCGCCGGTCCGGGGGGCTGCAGTAGCCAATGTCGAGGCAGTGCCACGCGCGGATACCGGCGGCGTACTTACGCTCGAGGTACAGAACGTGCTGTAGCGCCGGTTGCTGCGCGAAACGGTATGTACCTTCTCGCACAGCAGCTGCTTGACCTTATCCGGGTTACGCGAAATGTCTTCGAAGTTCTTCGGCAGATAGTCGACGGCGCCGGCATCCAGTGCATCGAGGGTGACCCGAGCGCCTTCGTGCGTCAGCGAGGAAAACATCAACACCGGTGTGGGGCAGCGCTGCATGATCTGCCGCACCGCCGTGATGCCGTCCATCATCGGCATCTCGTAGTCCATGGTGATGACATCCGGCTTCAACGCCAGCACCTGGTCGATCGCCTCGCGTCCGTTGGTGGCGGTGCCGACGACCTGGATATTCGAATCAGAGGAAAGGATTTCCGAGACGCGCCGACGAAAGAAGCCGGAATCGTCGACGACCAGGACCTTGACTGCCATACATCACTCCTAGCGGCAGCGCTCCCATCCGAGGTAAGCGCTGCCTGACTGAATCAAATCCTGCGTGCGTAGCGCTTGAGCATGCTGGGAACATCGAGAATCAGCGCGATGCGGCCATCGCCGGTGATCGTCGCACCGGACATGCCAGGCGTACCCTGCAGCATCTTGCCAAGCGGCTTGATGACCACTTCTTCCTGGCCCACGAGCTGATCGACGACGAAGCCGATGCTCTGATTACCGACGCTGAGAATTACTACATGGCCTTCACGCTGCTCCTCCTGAGCCGCATCGTTGACCAGCCAGCGCTTGAGGTAGAACAGCGGCAGCGCCTTGTCGCGGACGATCACCACTTCCTGGCCATCGACGACGTTGGTCCGCGACAGGTCGAGGTGGAAGATCTCGTTGACGTTGACCAACGGGAAGGCGAAGGCCTGGTTGCCGAGCATGACCATCAGGGTCGGCATGATCGCCAGGGTCAGCGGCACCTTGATCACCACACGCGAGCCCTGGCCCTTGGTGGAGAACACGTTCACCGTGCCGTTGAGCTGGGAAATCTTGGTCTTGACCACGTCCATACCGACACCGCGGCCGGACACGTCGGAAATCTCGGTCTTGGTCGAAAAGCCCGGCGCGAAGATCAGGTTGTAGCACTCCAGATCGCTCAGGCGATCGGCGGCATCCTTCTCCAGCATGCCTTTCTCGACGGCCTTGGTGCGAAGGACGTTGGCATCCATACCCTTGCCGTCATCACTGATGATCAACAGGATGTGGTCGCCTTCCTGCTCGGCGGAAAGCACCACCCGCCCGGTACGCGGCTTGCCGGCGGCTTCGCGCTCCTCGGGCATCTCGATACCGTGGTCGACCGCGTTACGCACCAGGTGCACCAGCGGATCGGCCAGGGCTTCGACCAGGTTCTTGTCGAGGTCGGTTTCTTCACCAACGAGCTCGAGGTTGATCTCTTTCTTCAGGCTGCGAGCCAGGTCGCGGACCAGGCGCGGGAAGCGACCGAAGACCTTCTTGATCGGCTGCATGCGGGTCTTCATCACAGCGCTCTGCAGATCGGCCGTCACCACGTCGAGGTTGGAGACGGCCTTGGCCATCGCCTCGTCACCGCTGTTGGAGCCCAGGCGTACCAGACGGTTACGCACCAGCACCAGCTCGCCGACCATGTTCATGATCTCGTCCAGGCGTGCGGTATCGACGCGCACGGTGGTCTCGGCCTCGGCCGGAGGCTTTTCCGCCGGAGCAGCAGCGGCCGGCTTGCTCACCGCAGCTGCCGGAGCGGCCTTGGCCGGAGCAGCAGCAGGGGCGGGCTTGGGCGCCGGTTTGATCGGCACAGCCGCAGCAGGTTCAGCCGGAGTCTCGACGACCGCAGGCTCGAACTTGCCCTTGCCATGCAGTTGATCGAGCAGTGCTTCGAACTCGTCGTCGGTGATCTCGTCAGCTGCACCAGCTGTACCACCGCCTTTTGCCGGTTCGGCGCTTGCCGGCGCAGCGGGTTCAGCCGGGGCCGCTTCGAACTTGCCCTTGCCATGCAACTGGTCCAGCAAGGCTTCAAATTCATCATCGGTGATTTCGTCACTGGTCGGCGCAGCAACGAACTCACTCTCGGCAGGCATCGAGGCACCCGCAGCGGCAGAGAATTGTCCCTTGCCATGCAGCTGGTCGAGCAGCGACTCGAATTCGTCGTCGGTAATCTCGTCGGTGGCAGGGCCAGTCGCTACTTCGGCCGCAGCCGGCTCGCTGGCGGCCGGCTGAATGGCATCGAGCATCTGTTCGAATTCGCTATCGGCGCCCTCGGACCGGGATTCGGCCACGACCTGCGGTTCGACTGCCGGCGCTGGCTCATCAGCCGAGGCTGGCTCCGCCAGACGTGCCAGCGCCGCAAGCAACTCACGCGAGGCTGGCGTCGGCTCGACGCGCTCGCGGACCTGACTGAACATCGCGTTCACGGCGTCGAGCGCCTGCAGAACGACATCCATCAGTTCGGAATCGACTCGACGCTCACCCTTGCGCAGGATGTCGAAGACGTTTTCGGCGATATGGCAGCACTCCACCAGCTCATGCAGCTGGAGGAACCCGGCACCGCCCTTGACCGTATGGAACCCGCGAAAAATCGCATTGAGCAACGCCATGTCATCGGGGCTGCTTTCCAGCTCCACGAGTTGCTCGGACAATAGTTCGAGAATCTCGCCGGCCTCTACCAGGAAGTCCTGGAGGATTTCTTCATCGGCGTCGAAGCTCATATTCACTTCCCCTAAAAGCCCAGGCTTGAAAGCAGATCATCGACATCGTCCTGGCCGGAAACGACGTCTTCACGCATATCGGCATGCATCTGCGGACCTTCACCCTTGGAAGGCTCTTTTTCTTGTTTTTTCTTTTCCTGCTCGGCGCGCATCGCCTCGCGGTCATGCTGGATGCCCGCCACGCGATCGACCTGCCCCGCCATCAGGACCAGGTTAAGCAGGTTGCTTTCGAGTTCAGTGATGAGGCGGGTCACTCGCTTGATCACCTGGCCGGTCAGGTCCTGGAAGTCCTGCGCCAGCATGATTTCGCTGAGGTTCTGCGACAGCTGGCCGCCATCGTTCATGCTGCGCTGCAGGTACTGGTCGATGCGCTTGACCAGATCGCGGAACTGATCGGCATTCATCTCACGACGCATGAAACGCTGCCAGTCGGCTGTCAGGCTCTGCGCCTCATAGCTCACGTAGTTCACCAGCGGCGCTGATTCTTCGACCAGGTCCATAGTGCGGTTGGCAGCCTTCTCGGTCATCTCCACCACGTAGGACAGGCGATCGGTCGCGTCCGTGATCGGCGACGGATCGCCGCCAGTGGCGCAGGTGTCCATCTCGAGCTTGACGATGGCGTTGTGCAGCTCGCGTGTGAGCTTGCCAACTTCCAGATAAAGCCCGTGATTACGCACCTGATTCAGCTCATTGAACATCTGCGTCGCTTCATCGAAGCGGCCCTGCTGCAGACTTTCGATCAACTTGGGTGCATGCGCCTTCAGAGTTGCTTCGAACTCTGCCAGGCTTTGGTCTGCTTGCGTCATAGTGCCCTCGCGGCGTTGCTGCTTCAGCCGTTGACGCGCTCGAAGATCTTCTCGATCTTCTCCTTGAGCACCTGGGCAGTGAAAGGCTTGACCACATAGCCGTTAACCCCGGCCTGGGCGGCTTCGATGATCTGATCGCGTTTCGCTTCGGCCGTCACCATCAGCACCGGCAGGTGCTTAAGGCGCTCATCGGCACGCACGGTGCGCAGCAGATCGATGCCGCTCATGCCCGGCATGTTCCAGTCGGTCACCAGGAAGTCGAAGCTGCCGCTCTTGAGCATCGGCAGCGCGGTAGTACCGTCATCCGCTTCGGCGGTGTTGGTGAACCCCAGATCACGCAGGAGGTTCTTGATGATTCGTCTCATCGTCGAGAAGTCATCGACGATGAGGATTTTCATGTTCTTGTCCAAGTCGACCTCCGTAAGTCCCAAAATGCCTCAGCAAACCGAGCACGTCATACCGCAAACAATCGTCAATTGGCGCGCCATTCGCCGAGGCGCGCGCGCAAGCGCGCAGCGCACTGGCTATGCAACTGGCTCACACGCGACTCGCTGACCCCCAGCACCTGACCGATTTCCTTCAAATTCAATTCTTCGTCGTAATACAGCGACAGCACCAGCTTTTCACGCTCGGGCAGGTTGGCGATGGCGTCGGCCAGCGCCTGCTGAAAACGTTCATCCTCGAGATCACGGAACGGCTCCGGGTGGAGACTGGCAGCGTCTTCCTCGAGCTCGCCATGATCGCCTTCCTGCAGCAGATCGTCGAAGCTGAACAGGCGACTGCCCAGCGTATCGCCCAGAATGCCGTAATACTCGTCGAGACTTAGCTTAAGTTCGGCCGCAACCTCGTGATCTTTAGCGTCGCGCCCGGTTTTCGCTTCGATCGCCCGGATCGCCTCGCTGACCATCCGCGAATTGCGATGCACCGAGCGCGGCGCCCAGTCACCCTTGCGGACTTCGTCCAGCATGGTGCCGCGAATGCGGATACCGGCGTAGGTTTCGAAGCTGGCCCCCTTGCCGGCGTCGTATTTCTTAGCTGCTTCCAGCAGTCCGATCATTCCAGCCTGAATCAGATCGTCCACTTGCACGCTTGCAGGCAGACGCGCCAACAAGTGGTAAGCGATTCGCTTGACCAACGGGGCGTACTGATCGATCAGGCGGTACTGCGCATCCTTTGCCTGAGCCTTGCTGTAATACATAGCGGATCCGGCACCTGTCATTCGTGGCTGGGTGAAGCGGGGCTGATGAGGCGCTCTACGAAGAACTCGAGATGACCCCGCGGCGTCGCCGGCAGCGGCCAGGTATCAACCTTCTGCGCGATCGCCTTGAAGGCTAGTGCACATTTCGAGCGCGGGTACGCTTCATAGACTGCGCGCTGCTTCTGCACGGCCTTGCGCACCGCCTCGTCGTAAGGGACCGCACCGACATACTGCAGCGCCACGTCGAGAAAGCGCTCGGTAACCTTGGTCAGCTTGGCGAACAAATTGCGGCCTTCCTGCGGTGCGTGAGCCATGTTGGCCAACACGCGGAAGCGGCTGATGCCGTAATCTCGGTTCAGCAGCTTGATAAGTGCATAGGCGTCGGTGATGGACGTGGGCTCGTCGGTGACCACCAGCAGCACTTCCTGAGCTGCGCGCACAAAGCTCACCACGGAATCGCCGATGCCAGCCGCGGTGTCGATGATCAGCACGTCGAGCTCGTCGCCAAGCTCGCTGAACGCCTGGATCAACCCGGCGTGCTGCAGGGAAGACAGCTGCACCATGCTCTGCGTGCCGGATGCGGCCGGCACTACGCGGATGCCGCCCGGCCCCTGGATCAGTACGTCGCGCAGATCACATTCGCCGGCGATGACGTCAGCCAGGGTGCGCTTGGTGGTAAGTCCCAGCAGCACGTCGACGTTGGCCAGGCCAAGGTCGGCGTCAAGCAACACCACACGCCGGCCGAGGTCCGCCAGCGCCAGCGCCAGATTGACCGACACGTTGGTCTTGCCGACGCCACCCTTGCCGCCAGTCACCGCAATCACCTGTACGGGATGCATACCCATGTTCACATGCCTATATCTTGCTGGGGCCTTGCGGCCGGCGATGCGTCCGCATGGCACGCATCTGATTCATTCGAGTAGCGCTGTCGCAGCATCATCCGGCCCGCCGTGACGAGCCGTTGTACAACCCGGCGAACATGTCGGCCATGGTTTCTTCGCTCGGCTCCTCGCCGGACTGCAGGCTCACCGCCCGACTGACCAGCTGATGGCTGCGCGGCAGATGCAGGTCGTCAGGAATCCGGGGACCATCGGCGAGGTAGGCTATCGGCAAATGCTGGCTGATCGTGAGACCGAGCACATCGCCAAGGCTACCCGCCTCGTCGAGCTTCGTCAGGATACAACCGGCCAGCCCACAACGACGATAGTTGTGCCATGCGGCCTTGAGCACCTGGCTCTGGCTGGTTGCCGCCAGCACCAGGTAATTCTTCGATTTGACGCCCTTGTCCGACAGCGCTTCGAGCTGCATGCGCAGCGTCGGATCGCTTGCCGGCAAGCCGGCGGTGTCGATCAGGATGATCCGCTTACGCGCCAGCGAGGCCAGCGATTTGCTCAGCGGCTGGCTAGGATCGATCTGCACCACCGGCACGTCGAGGATCCGGCCCAGTGTCTTGAGTTGCTCCTGCGCACCGATCCGATAATTGTCCATGCTGGCCAGCGCAATGCTCTGCGCGCCGTGTTTCAGCACGTAGCGAGCAGCCAGCTTGGCCAGCGTAGTGGTCTTGCCGACGCCTGCTGGGCCGACCAGAGCAATCACACCGCCCTCTTCCAGCGGCTCGTTCTTGGTGACCTTGATTGCCTGCGCCAGATACGCCAGCACCATGCGCCAGGCCTGACGCGGCTCGTTAATGCCGGCGACCTTTTCCAGCAGGCTACGCGACAGCTCGGCCGGCAGGCCCAGGCGCTGCAGACGGCGCCAGAGGCCTGCCTGCTGCGGGCGACGGCTCTGCTCCTGGCCCCAGGCGATCGAGCCGAGCTGCACTTCGATCAGCTCGCGCAAACCATGCAGTTCCGAGTACATCGCTTCGATGGCACGGGAGTCGGCTGCGGGGGAAGGCTCGGCGACCGTATCGGGCTGCACCTTGCTGGCCGCGACGGCAGGCTTCTCGTCAACCAGTTGACGATCCTGCATCTTCGCGCGCGGCGCAGCGCTCAGCTCGGCATGTGCACTGGCCAGGCGCGACTGCGTCTTGCGCAATTCAGCTTCCAGCGCCGGGTTGGGCTTGTTGGCCGCCGGCGCGGACTGCATGGGGTAATCGAGCACAGCGGTCAGCTCGACGCCACCGGCCACCCGGCGATTGCCGATGATCACGGCATCGGCGCCCAGCTCGTCGCGAACCATTTTCATGGCGATGCGCATATCGGCGGCGAAGAAACGTTTGACCTGCATGGCCTGCACCCTCGGTTAATTCTGACCCACCGTCGAGACGATGGTGACCTGCTTGTTGTCCGGTATTTCCTGGTAGGCCAGAACATGAATGTTCGGTACCGCCAGACGCGCGAATCTCGACAGCATCGCCCGTACCGGGCCGGCTACCAGCAGTACGGCCGGCTTGCCGAGCATTTCTTGACGCTGTGCTGCATCTACCAGAGACCTTTGCAACTTTTCGGCCATTCCCGGCTCCAGCAGAATGCCGTCTTCGGAGCCTTGACCAGCCTTCTGCAGGCTATTTAGCAAAATCTGTTCCAACCGAGGCTCCAGAGTGATCACAGGCAGCTCCGGCTCTAGTCCCACAACGTTTTGCACGATTGCGCGAGACAACGCGACGCGTACCGCAGCAACCATTGCGGCGGGATCTTGACTCTTGGCGGCCGCATTGGCGATGGCCTCGGCGATGGTCCGGATGTCGCGCACCGGCACCTGCTCCTGCAGCAAGGCTTGCAGCACCTTGAGCAGCGTGGACAGCGAAACCATCCCGGGCACCAGCTCCTCGGCCAGCTTGGGCGAGCTCTTGGCCAGCAGCTGCAACAGCTGCTGGACCTCCTCATGGCCAAGCAGTTCGTGGGCATGCTTGTGCAGCACCTGATTGAGGTGGGTGGCGACCACGGTACTGGCATCCACCACGGTATAACCAAGCGACTGCGCCTGATCACGCTGGCTCGCTTCGATCCAGACCGCCTCCAGCCCGAACGCCGGGTCTCTGGCGGTAATGCCATTGAGCGGCCCGAACACCTGGCCTGGGTTGATCGCCAGCTCCCGATCCGGATAGACCTCAGCCTCGGCCAGACTCACCCCCATCAGCGTCAAGCGATAGGCGTTGGGCAACAGATCGAGGTTGTCACGGATGTGAACCGAGGGCATGAGAAAACCCAGGTCCTGCGAGAGCTTCTTGCGTACGCCCTTGATTCGCGCCAGCAGCTGGCCACCCTGGTTGCGATCCACCAGCGGAATCAGACGGTATCCAACTTCCAGCCCCACCATGTCCACCGGGGTTACATCATCCCAACCCAGCTCCTTGGTTTCGGCCGCACGCTGGGCCGGGAGCAGATCCTGCTGTTTCTGTACTTCCTGCTCGGCCTTCTTCACGACCTGCTTCTGCCGATGCCAGATCCAGTAGGCACCCGCTGCAGCCGCGGCGCCAAGGCCGAGGAAGGACATGTGCGGCATGCCGGGAACCAGACCCATGGCAATCATGATTGCCGCGGAAACGGCCAGCGCCTTGGGCGAGGCGAACATCTGCCGCTGCACCTGCTGCCCCATGTCCTCGGAACTGGTAACACGGGTAACCATGATGGCCGCCGCGGTAGACAGCAGCAGCGAAGGAATCTGCGCAACCAGGCCATCACCGATGGTCAGCAGTGCATAGACCTGGCCGGCATCGCTGAAGCTCATACCGTGCTGCGCCATGCCGATACCGACGCCGCCGATCAGGTTGATGAAGAGAATCAGCAGACCGGCGATGGCGTCACCACGGACGAACTTCGAGGCACCATCCATGGAGCCGTAGAAATCAGCTTCCGACGACACTTCACTACGACGCTTCTTAGCTTCTTCCTGATCGATCAGGCCAGCATTGAGGTCGGCGTCGATAGCCATCTGCTTTCCGGGCATGGCATCGAGGGTGAAACGCGCGCTGACTTCCGAGATACGGCCGGCACCCTTGGTCACCACGACGAAGTTGATGATCATCAGGATCGCGAACACCACGATACCGACGACGTAATTGCCGCCGATCACCACATTGCCAAAGGCCTCGATCACATGGCCGGCAGCGGAGCCGCCTTCATGGCCGTTGATCAGCACCACCCGCGTCGACGCCACGTTCAACGCCAGACGCATCAGTGTGGCAACCAGCAGAATCGTCGGGAACACTGCGAAATCCAGCGGGCGCAACGCATAGACGCTGACCAGCAGCACGACGATCGACAACGCGATGTTGAAGGTGAACAGCAGATCCAGCAGGAACGGCGGCACCGACAGCATCATCATGCCCATCATCACGAGCAGCAGCAGCGGCACGCCGAGGTTGCCGCGCCCCGCACCCGTCAGGCCATTGCGAATATTGATGAGTTGCGTGCGATCCAACGTAGCCCCCGGGGATACAGAACGAATTCTTGACGCGACAAGCGTCCTGCCCGGGTTATAGCAAGAAGGGGTCCAACTTCTGCGGCCCGTCGCAGAGCCCGCCGCACGGTCTGTCCCCAGACAGACCTGCGAGCCGCCGCGCCAGCGAACGCCACCGACAACTGGCAGTCACACTAGCAACCGGCGACAGCCCGTCGCCGTTCGTACAAAGGAGCTTCCAGATGAAACAGTGGATCATCGCCGCGCTGGCCGGCTGCACTGCGGTCGCCGTTCAGGCTGATACATTGAACGTCAAGGTGAACGCCGTGACGGCCCAGGGCGTCGGCGAATCGGTGGGCAGCGTCAAGATCGAAAACAGCGAATACGGGCTGGTGTTCCGCCCCGAGCTATCTGGCCTGCAGCCTGGCGCCCACGGCTTTCACGTTCACGCCAAGGGCAGTTGCGAGCCGGCCGAGATCGATGGCAAGCAGACCCCGGCTGGCGCAGCGGGCGGTCACTGGGACCCGAAGAACAGCGGCAAGCATGGCGAACCCTGGGGTGACGGCCATATGGGCGACCTGCCGGCGCTGTACGTCGACAGCGAGGGCAAAGCCAGTCAGCCAGTGCTGGCGCCGCGCCTGATGAGCCTGGGCGATATCAAAGGCTTGGCGCTGATGGTTCACCAGGGCGGAGACAATCATTCCGACCATCCGCAACCCCTCGGCGGTGGCGGTGCGCGGGTCGCCTGCGGCGTCATCGAATAACGCAGGGACACGCGGCGAGCCGCCGATCGCCGCGTGAAGCGCCTCAGTCGTCGCGGCGCAGATTCGGCGGGATGGGCACATCATTCAAGGGGTCCGGCCGCCGCCCCTTGCCCGCGCGGTACTGGCGCAGCTGATAGACGTACGCCAGTACCTGCGCCACTGCCAGGTAAAGGCCGGCGGGAATCTCCTGGTCCAGTTCGGTCGAGTAGTACACCGCCCGAGCCAACGCAGGTGATTCCAGCACCGTCACCTTGTGCTCCTGGGCGATTTCGCGAATCTTCAGCGCGACGAAGTCGCCGCCCTTGGCCACCAGCCGGGGCGCACCGCCCTTGTCGCCGTCGTATTTCAGGGCGACGGCGAAGTGCGTCGGGTTGGTGATCACCACGTCTGCCTCGGGCACAGCCTGCATCATGCGCCGCTGCGCCGCCTCACGCTGCAGCTGGCGGATGCGTGACTTGACCTCCGGTTTGCCCTCGGAATCCTTGTACTCGTCCTTGACCTCCTGCTTGGTCATCATCAGCTTCTGCTTGTTGTCCCAGAGCTGGAACGGCACATCCACCGCTGCGATCAGGATCAAGCCGCAGGCCATCCAAAGGGCGCACCAGCCAACCACCTCGGCACTGTGCATGATGGCCAGGTCCAAAGGCTGCTTGGCGATGGACAGCAGATCGTCCTGATAGGCCGAAAGGACCAGCAACGCCACGCCGAGTACCACGAGAAACTTGCCCAGCGCCTTGAGCAGCTCGACCAGCGCCTTGGTGGAGAACATCCGCTTGAGCCCGGCAGCCGGATTCATCCGGCTCATCTTCGGCGCCATCGCCTTGGCCGAGAACAACCAACCACCCAGCGATACCGGGCCGACGATCGATGCGATCAGCAAGGCGATCAGCAGCGGCATGATCGCCTCCAGTGCAATCATGCCGCTGCCCATCAGCAGTCGTACCATGGAGCCTTCGTCGAGCAGCGTTTCCCGGCTCAGCTCGAAGGTGCCCTGCATCATCGCCATCAGGCTCTGCGCTAGACCTGCGCCAGACGCCAGCAGCCCGCCGATACCTCCAAGGGTCACTGCGACCGTACTGAGCTCGCGGGAACGGGCCAACTGCCCTTTTTCGCGGGATTCGCGCAGGCGTTTCTCTGTGGGTTCCTCACTTTTGTCTGCGCCGCTTTCGCTCTCAGCCATGCGCGACCTCCGACCCTGTCACTCTCATCAGCGCGCTCCCGCCAGTTCACGCAGCATGGCCAGCGCCTCGCTGACAAAAACCTGGTACTGCGCAAAGATGTCAGCCATGCCGATCCAGACGATGATCAGGCCCAGCACCAGGGTCAACGGAAAGCCAATGGAGAAGATGTTCAATTGCGGCGCGGCCCGCGTCATCAGGCCGAACGCCAGGTTCACCACCAGCAGTGCGGTGATCGCAGGCAGCACCAGCAGCAGCCCGGCGCCCAAGACCCAACCCAGCTTGCCCGCCACCTCCCAGTAATGATTGGTCGACAGACCACCACCTACCGGCAGCGTCACGAAGCTCTCGGCAAGAATCTCCAGCACCACCAGATGACCGTTGACCGAGAGGAACAACAGGATCACCAGCATGTTGAAGAACTGACCGAGCACCGGCACCGAGATGCCGTTGGCAGGATCGACCATCGACGCGAAACCCAGGCCCATCTGCATGGCCAGCAACTGGCCGGACACGATGAATACGTGGAAGAAAAGCTGCAGGACGAACCCCAGCATCACACCGATCACCAGCTGCTCGGCGATCAACAGCAACGAGGCCAGGCTGAGCGCCTCCACCACCGGCATGGGCGGCAACGTCGGCACCAGTACCAGGGCGATGGCCAGCGACAGGTAAAGCCGCACCCTCATCGGCACCAGCTGCGTACCAATCAGCGGCATGCTCATCAGCAAGGCGGCGATGCGGAACAGCGGCAGCAGGAACTGCCCTACCCAGCCGCCGATCTGCGCATTGCTCAGCTCAAGCACGCGCTTACCCGATCAGCAACGGAATGTTCTGGACAAGGTTCTGGGTGTACTCCATCAGCTCGCGCACCAGCCATGGCCCAGCCCAGATCAGCGTCAGCAGCATCACCAGCAGGCGCGGCAGGAAGCTCAGGGTTTGCTCGTTGATCTGCGTCGCGGCCTGGAACATCGCCACCACCAGGCCGACCAGCAGGCTTGGCACCACCAGCACGCCGACGATCATCGCCGTCATCCACAGCCCTTCGCGAAACAGGTCCACCGCTACTTCTGGAGTCATATGCGTGGTTCCTAAAGCGTGCCGAAGCTACCGGCCAGCGTGCCGATGATCAGCCCCCAGCCGTCCACCAGCACGAACAGCATGATCTTGAACGGCAACGAGATGATCAGCGGCGACAGCATCATCATGCCCATCGCCATGAGCACGCTGGCCACCACCATGTCGATGATCAGGAAGGGAATGAAGATCATGAAGCCGATCTGGAACGCCGTCTTCAGCTCGGAGGTGACGAACGCCGGCACCAGGATGGTCATCGGTGCAGCTTCCGGCGATGCGATATCGGTGCGTCGTGACAGCCTGACGAACAGCTCCAGATCGCTCTCGCGGGTCTGCGCCAGCATGAAACCCTTGAGCGGCACCTCGGCCCGGGCGATCGCTTCCTGCGCCGGGATCTGCTCACTGAGGTAAGGCTGCAGCGCTTCCTGGTTAATCCGCTCGAACACCGGCGCCATGATGAATAGCGTGAGGAACAGGGTCAGACCGATGAGGATCTGGTTCGACGGTGTCTGCTGCAGGCCAAGCGCCTGACGCAGGATGGAAAACACGATGATGATGCGGGTGAAGCTGGTCATCAGCATGACGAACGCCGGAATGAAGCTCAGCGCCGTCATGATCAGCAGAATCTGCAGGCTGACCGAGTATTCCTGCTGCCCTTCCGCGTCGGTGGTCAGAGTGATCGCCGGAATCGAGAGCGGGTTGTTTCCCTGGGCCAGGATGCCAGAAGGCTCCTGCGCCATGGCGAGCGGGCCGAGCAACATCAGCGCGACCACCAGCAGAATGCGCAACATCAAGGCTTGTCCTTGTGGTCCTTGCCGAGCAGCTCCATCAGACGCTGGGCGAATTCAGGGTTGGCCGGCTCGGCGTCCGGCAGGTGCACTGGCTCCTGCATCACGTGCAGTGGCGTGATGCGGCCGCCACTGAGGCCGATCAGAATCTGCTCGCCGCCGACCTGGACCAGCACCAGCCGCTCGCGCGGCCCCAGCGCCTGGGTGGAGATCAGCTTGATCACCTGGGTGCCGCGCGGGTTCAACTGCTGAACCCGACGCAGCAGCCATGCGAGCAGGAAGATCAGTCCGATCACCAGCAACAGGCCGAGCATCAGCTTGCTCAGCTGCGCGCCCATGCCGGCGCTGCTCATGCTGGCTGCCGGCTCCGCGGCGAAGGCTGGCAGCGCGACGAACGCCGTCAGGAATGCGAGCGCGCGCATGTCAGCGCAGCTTCTTGATACGTTCGGTCGGGCTGATCACATCGGTCAGCCGGATGCCAAACTTCTCGTTGACCACCACTACCTCGCCATGGGCGATGAGGGTGCCGTTGACCAACACGTCCAGCGGTTCGCCGGCCAGACGATCAAGCTCCACCACCGAGCCCTGGTTGAGCTGCAGCAGGTTGCGGATGCTGATTTCGGTACTGCCGACCTCCATCGAGATGGAAACCGGGATGTCGAGGATCACATCCAGGTTCGGGCCGTCCAGCCCCAGCTGCACGCCATTGGACTTGGGTGCGCTGGCGAAATCCTCCAGCGGTGCGCGCGGAGCGGCCGGGGCGGCTGCTTCCGGGCCCTGATTCAGCAGCGCATCGATGTCGTCCTGGCTGGCGTCGCCGGCTTCGGCCAGCGCTGCAGCCCATTCATCGGCCAGCGCCTGTTCCTCGGGGGAGGTGTTGTCGTGTTCGTCTGCCATCGCTAATCCTCGATCGGCTCGAATTGAGTAAAGGGCTGGCTCAGCGTGGGCGGACCACGGGCTCCAGCACCTGCAATGCCAGGTTGCCTTTGTGGGCACCCAGCTTGACCTTGAAGGACGGCATGCCATTGGCACGCATGATCATGTCTTCTGGCATTTCCACCGGGATCACGTCGCCCGGCTGCATGTTCAGAATGTCGCGCAATTTCAGTTGCCGCCTGACGACAGTCGCGCCGAGCGGAACGTTGACGTCGAGAATGTCTTCGCGCAGCGCCTTGACCCAACGCTCATCCTGGTCACTGACGTCCGACTGGAAGCCGGCATCCAGCATCTCGCGGATCGGCTCGATCATCGAATAGGGCATGGTCACGTGCAGGTCGCCGCCGCCGCTGTCCAGTTCGATGTGGAAGGTGGAAACCACCACCACTTCGCTGGGACTGACGATGTTGGCCAGGGCCGGATTCACTTCCGAGTTGACGTACTCGAAGTTGACGTCCAGCACCGCGTGCCAGGCTTCCTTGAGATCGGTGAAGGCCTGATCGAGCACCATGCGTACGACTCGCAACTCGGTCGGGGTGAACTCGCGCCCCTCTATCTTGGCGTGGCGACCGTCGCCGCCGAAGAAGTTGTCCACCAGCTTGAACACCAGCTTGGCGTCGAGAATGAACAGCGCGGTGCCACGCAGCGGCTTCATCTTCACCAGATTGAGGCTGGTGGGTACGTACAGCGAATGCACGTACTCGCCGAACTTCATCACCTGAACGCCACCCACCGATACATCGGCCGAGCGACGCAGCAGGTTGAACATGCTGATGCGGGTGTAACGGGCGAAACGCTCGTTGATCATTTCCAGGGTGGGCATGCGCCCGCGAACGATGCGGTCCTGACTGGTCAGGTCATAGCTCTTGATGGATCCCGGCTCGGAATCGCTTTCGGTATCCACCAGACCGTCGTCGACCCCGTGCAGGAGCGCATCGATCTCGTCTTGCGAGAGCAGGTCTTGAACAGCCATCTGCGGCAGCCTTCTATTGCAATACGAAGTTGGTGAAAAGCACTTGCTCGACGGCAAGCTTGCCAATTTCCTTCTGCGCCAGTTCCTGCACGCTGGCAGTCGCCTGCTGACGCAGCATTTCCTTGCCCACGGGCGTTTTCAACGCCTCGAAGTCCTGACTGGAGAACAGCATGACCAGTCGGTTGCGCAACAACGGCATATGTACTTTCAGTGCATCCAGCGCAGCCTGATCACGTGACATCAAGGCGATGCTGACCTGCATGTAACGCTGGCGTCCCTTGTTGCTGAAATTGACCACGAAAGCGGGCATCAGGACTTCATAGATCGCCGGCTGCTTGCCCGAAGCGGTGCTCGTGGCCTCTTCGGCCTTGTCGTCACCGAGGTCGCCGCCCTTGTTCATGAAGTAAAGCGTACCGCCGATGGAAAGCCCTACGGCCACCAACATGGCGACCACGATCACCAGGATGAGTTTCAGCTTTCCCTTGCCTGCCGGTTCCGCTTCCGGTCCGGTTGGCGGCACTGTTGGTGGAGCCTGTTTCTTAGCCATGCCAAATATCCGTCATCAACAGCGTTCGATTCTGATCTCAGGAGTTAGGAGCAACAGCTGTGCCAACGTCAATGCACGCCGGTACGGCGCAGCCTCGGGCTCCAGGCAGTGCGCTCGCAAGGTATCAGGAAAAGGATGGAGATAACGCCTGGATAGGCGGCGCGAAAGCGATTGCAGCGACGGGCGGCGGAAAACCGGCGCGCACCTGAACGGCGGCGCCGGATTATCCCTCAAAGCGGATGGCTCAGGCGTAGTAGTCGACGAGTCCGCGGTCACCGGCGGTACGACTGGAGGCGATTTCCGTCACGCCGAGCTCCAGCTCATCGCCTGCCAGATCGCCCTCACCCGACGCTCCACCCCGCGAGGAGCCACCATCGGCTCCGCCTTGCCAGCCACGCGCCAGCGACTGATCGGATACGTTCACGTCCATCAGGTTCATGCCCTGCTGGGTGAACATTTCCCGTAGTCGCTGCATCTGCCCTTCCAGCGCGTCGCGCACTCCCGCATGCGGGCTGAGGAAGGTCACCTGCGCCTGATCCTTGGTCAGGTCGATACGCACTTCCATACGACCGAGTTCAGCCGGATCGAGTTGGATTTCCGCCGACTTGAGATTCTGGCTGGACAGCCACATCACGCGGTCGACGACCGCCTCGCTCCAGCCGGACTGCTGCATCTGTACCGGTTGACCCGGCACCAGTTGCGGACGCTGCGATTGCTGCACCTGCTGAGCGATGGCCTGGCTCAAGGGGTTGAGGCGTCCCGCAGCCAGTTCGCTGGCGCTGGCACGACTCTCCTTTGGCGCCTCCACGCTTTCCAGCAGGTCCTTGGTCAGCAATTCCACATCGAGCTCTTCGCCCTCACCCGGGTCCTGATTCGCCAGCAACGCGCTGGCAAAGCCATCGTCAGCCGAGGCCTTCGCCTGCGCATCGGTCAGCGGGTTCTGCAATTGCTGCTGGGCCGTCTTCTGCATGGCTGCCGGGGTTTCGGTCAGCGTATGCATGCCGGCCAGTGTTGCTTGGTCCGCATCGACAGCCTCATCGCCGGCGATGCCGGCAGCGGCCGTCGGCAGCCCCGGAAGCAGTGAGACAGCATCGACCTCGGTTTCAGGCTGGGCTTCAGACTCCGCCACGAACTGCGTGCCAAGACCAAGCAGCAGCATTGGATCGAGCTCCGCCTCCGGAATTTCCTCAGCCGGCGTTTCGGGAGGCAAGGTATTGCCGCTTTCGGCAACCGCCGGCTTCTCGTCGGTGGTCGCCTCCGCCGTTTCCTGCTCGCGCTTGTCCTCGACCGGCTTGTCGCGGCTGGCCTCGTTGCGCACCGAGCGCTCGGTTGGTTTCGTCTGACGCTCCTTGGCGTAGACATCGGAGAAGCTGGCGCTGCCGCTGTCTCGCCCTTCGCGCGGTGCTTCTGGCGCTTTGGCCGCCGCTTTCGGGCGCGCGTCGACGGATGGGGATCTAAGCAACAGGTCGGGGGAAACAGCCATGAGGTCATTCCGCTACGGATGGATCGTGGCGGAAGCAGAGCAAGTTCCGGGCCAGCGGCATGAATGCCGGAAAAACGCCGGGGAAGCGCGCTGACATGAACAGAAACGACGGCCCGGCGGCAGCGGCTCTGCTGTTAGAGGGCACCGGCGTCAGAGATTTGGCCACTCAGCCGTGGCGCTGGCGCTCGGCGCGGAACAGAATGCCGACGATGGCGAACTCCCGCTCGATGGATTCGATGAGCGCCGGGGCCTGGGCGAGGTTCTCCTCCCGAGCGGCACTCTCGAGCTCCTGGCAGAGGTCGGCCAGCAGCGTCGCGCCCATGTTGCTGCAGCTGCCTTTGAAGCTGTGCGCAGCACGCCGCAAGGTTTCAGACTGGTCGGCGAGACAGGCCTGGCGGAGCAGCCGAACGCGCTCCTCGGAGTCGGCAAGAAAGGTATCCAGCAGCGCCGGATACTCACTCTCCATCACGTCCTGCAGCGTGGTCAGCACGGCGCTGTCGAGATGAGTGTTGGACACCGGTACACCCCTGAGTGAAAGCGGACGATTATGCCTCAGCCTGCCAGGCGAACTCCACGCTCAGCCCGCGCCCATCCGACTGCCAGTCGAATCGGTCGCTCAACTGGCGCACCAGATGCAAGCCGCGCCCACTGAAGCGGTCGCTGCCAAACTGCGCCTGCAACGCGCGCGACACGTCGAAGCCCGAGCCGCTGTCGCTGATGCCGATGCGCAGGCGCCCTCCATGCGGGGAGGTCTTGATGTTCAGCTGCAGATGCACATGACCGTCGACCAACGCCTGCAGGCGTTGTTGGCGTAAGTCGTAGTAATGCTTGAAACCGTCGGCATCACACTTGAGGCTCGAATCGAGGCCGAGCACGCCATGCTCCAGGGCATTGGAATAGAGCTCACCCAACACGGTGTAGATCTCACCGACACGCGAGCGCAACTGATTGACCTGCAGCAGGATCTGCAGCAACGAAGGCAATGGATTGCCGCTGCGCAGGCTGTCGGCACGCAGCTCGAGCCGAATCGACCAGTCCATCGGCCGTGAGCGGTGCGCGGTGGCCGGGGCAATCGACGGCATCGTGATCACCTCCGGGCTGACTACGACCTCGACCAGGCTCAGGTCGTCGTGCTGCTGGCCGTGGAAATCCAGCAGCGCCTGCTCGATCTCGTCGAACAGCCGTGCCGGATCGTCGTTGGCGTCCAGCACGGCGAGCAGGCGCTGCTCGCCGAACAGCTCGTCATTGGCATTGCGACTCTCGACCACGCCGTCGGACAGCAGCAACAGCCGGTCGCCGGGGGCCAAGGGGTAATGCTCGAACTTGTCGTCCAGCGCCGCCGGGGAGACGACACCAAGCGGCAGGTGACGGGATGCCAGGGCCGTGCGCCGGCCGGCCGCGCCGATCAGGTAACCGTCGGGCAAACCGCCGTTCCACACCCGCAGGCTGCCCTGTTTGGGATCGATATCGAGCAGCGTCGCGCAGCAGAACATTTCCACCGGGAGGATCTGTTTGAGCTTGGCATTCATCTCTCGAAGGATGTCGGTGCTCGAATAGCCTTTCGCCGCCATCCCGTAAAAGGTTTCCGCCAGCGGCATGGCCCCGATCGCGGCGGGCAGCCCGTGGCCGGTGAAATCGCCGAGCAGGACAAACATCTGCCCCGCCGGGGCCTGCGCCGCCAGCAGCAGGTCGCCGTTGAACAGCGCCTGCGGCGACTGGCGGAAGCGGATGGTCGGCGCGCTCAGGCAACCAGCATGTGCGACTTTGTCGAAGATCGCCTTGGCGGCCCGATGTTCGTCGAGCAGCTGCTGATTGCGCCTGGCGATCAGGTCGCGCTGCTCGAGCACGGTTGCCTGCAGGCGGCGCAGGCGATGCATGGCCTGAATCTTGGCTTCGAGAATGATCGGGTTGTAAGGCTTGGCGATGAAGTCGTCGCCGCCGGCCTCGAGGCAGCTGACCAGCGCTTGGTGCTCGGTCAGCGAGGTGAGAAAGATGATCGGGACCAGCTCATCGCCGGCCAGTTGCTTGATGCGCCGCGCCGCCTCGAAGCCATCCATTACCGGCATCAGCGCGTCCATCAGCACCAGCTGCGGCCGCTCCTCCTGAAACAGCTCGACCGCCTCCTGCCCATCGGCTGCCGTCAGCACTCGGTGGCCCTGCTTGGCAACGATGGTGGAAAGCAGCATCCGATCGACCGGGCTGTCCTCGGCGATCAGGATCGACAGCCGCATGGGCATGTCAGGCGATCACGAACAATTGTTCGAAATTCGATACCGACAGGATCTTGCGCACGTCGCCATTGCAGTTGAGCAGGCGGATGTCCGCCTCGTCGCCACCGGCGTGATCGCGCAACAAGAGCAGCATGCCCAGCGCCGAACTATCCATGTAAGTGGTGCCTTGCAGATTGACCACATAACGCTGCGGATTCACGTCCTGACGCTGGTAAGCATCACGGAAGGCCTGATGCGCATTGAAGTCGAAGCGTCCGCTGATGGATATGGTCAACTCCTGGCCATCCGTCGAAGGCTGCGAGGTAATGGTCATGTGGCACTCCTGATCCGGTACGTCTTGAAAGCGGCTTGCGAGCAGCCGTCGCGATAAGCGAAATGAACAGCCGTGTACCGGCTGAAAGGCGGCCATCCGGTTCTGAGACTTATCCTCGGAAGAACCAGATGGCAGCTGAAACGATCTGTTGGCGGTCGCCGCGCTGAAACGCGGTCAAGATTTATCATCCAAGCAGCGGTACGGCAAGCACGAATCCGGCCTGAGACCGTGGCTGGATCACTGCTCACGCGTTCTCCCGGAAAGCCGCTGGGCGTACTCGTCGAGCAACTTCTGCTCACGCTTGTCCGCCGCGATCCGCGCCTCCTTCTGATAGCTTTCGACCAGCTTGCTCAGGCCTTCGACACGCGCATGGCGCTGGTGCCACTGCTGGCGCAGCTTCTTCAGGTTGTCGCGGTACCAGTTGACGCTGCGCTGCTGCTGCCCGATGGCCGACTCCAGCTGCGACAGGAAGCGCTGGTAATTCATTAGCCACTGCCCCGAGACGCCCTGACTGCCCTGCTGCATCCATTGCTGCTGGTAGTCGCTGAAGTACTGCTCCAGCTCACCGAGCTTGGCCTCGGCCTGATTCAGCTGAGTCTGGCCCTGGCCCAGCAACCGCGCGGCCTCCTGCTCGGCCTTTTCGGCCATCTCGATGACCGGCGCCAGGCGCGCCGCCCGACTGGCCGCCATCGGTTAGCCGCCCTGCCGTGGATTGAACACCGCTGCGAGTTGCGCGGCGCTGCGCGTCAGGTCCTCGCTCTCATCGAGGCCCTGGCGCAGGTAACTGACCATCTCGGCCTGGCGCGCGATGGCCATATCCGTTTCCGGATCGCCACCTGGCACATAGGCGCCGACGCTGATCAGGTCGCGGCTCTGCTGGTAGCGCGACCAGAGCTGCTTGAAACGCTGCGACGCGCGCACATGCTCGGCGCTCACCACTTGCGGCATGACCCGGCTGATGGAGGCTTCTATGTCGATAGCCGGATAGTGGCCTTCTTCGGCCAAACGGCGCGACAGCACGATGTGGCCGTCGAGTACACCGCGAGCGGCATCGGCGATCGGGTCCTGCTGGTCGTCACCTTCGGAGAGCACGGTGTAGAACGCCGTGATCGAGCCGCCGCCCTGCTCGGCATTACCGGCGCGCTCGACCAGACTCGGCAGCTTGGCGAACACCGACGGCGGATAGCCCTTGGTCGCTGGCGGCTCGCCGATGGCCAGGGCGATCTCGCGCTGGGCCTGGGCATAGCGTGTCAGCGAGTCCATCAGCAGCAGCACGTTCTTGCCCTGATCGCGGAAGTACTCCGCAATACGGGTGCAGTACTGCGCGGCGCGCAGGCGCATCAGCGGCGCTTCGTCAGCCGGCGATGCCACCACCACGGAGCGCTTGATGCTCTCCTCGCCGAGGATGTTCTCGATGAATTCCTTGACCTCACGCCCCCGCTCACCGATCAGCCCGACCACGATGATGTCGGCCTCGGTGAAACGGGTCATCATGCCCAGCAGCACCGACTTGCCAACCCCGGTACCGGCGAACAGGCCGAGACGCTGACCGCGCCCGACCGTGAGCAACCCGTTGATACTGCGGATACCGACATCCAGTGGCTCGCTGATCGGGTGGCGCTTGAGCGGGTTGATCACCGGGCCGACCATCGGCACCCAGTCCTCGGCTTTCATGCCGCCCTTGCCGTCCAGTGCACGCCCTGCGCCATCCAGCACGCGGCCGAGCATGGACATGCCCATGGGCAGTCGTCCGGTATTGACCAGCGGCACGACCCGCGCGCCCGGAGCGATGCCGGCAAGGCTGCCGACGGGCATCAGATACAGCTTGCCGCTGGAAAAGCCCATCACCTCGGCCTCGACCTCGGTGGGGTGATAGCTGTCGTCGTTGATCACCAGGCAGCGACTGCCAACGGCTGCGCGCAGCCCTTCGGCCTCCAGCGTCAGACCGACCATGCGCAGCAGGCGCCCTTCGAGCATGGGCTGGCTGGGCAGTTTGATCGCTTCGCCATAGGCTTCGAATCGCTTGGCGAAACTGGTTCGCTCAAGGCGCATCGGGCATGTCCAGATCGATGGTCAGATCGGCGGCAGGAGGACGGGTGGCATTCTCGCGCTGCTGTTCGAACAGTTGTTTGATGGCCTGGGTGAGACGCGTCTCGATGCTCGCATCGATGCGACTGTGCTCGGTTTCGATATGACAGCCACCAGGCAGCAGGCTGCTGTCCTCGAGAATTCGCCAGCTTTCCTCGTGCCGCTCGCGCAGCGCCTTGATCAGCTCGAAGTCCTGCGGATTGACGTGGATTCGCACATTGCTGGCGCCCATTGGCAGCAACTTCAGCGCCTCACGCAGCACCTGACGGATCTGGCTGGAATCGATCAGCAGATCACGCTGGATCACTTCGCGCGCCATGTGACTGACCAGGGTCGCCATGGCGTGCTCGAGATTGCGATCCTGATCGGCAATCGGCTCGAGCAACTGACCCATCAGCTGCTCGAGGTTTTCCAGCCGCGGCGCCAACGCGGCCTCGGCCTCCTGCCGCGCCTTGAGCTGGCCGGCATGGAAACCATCTTTCTCGCCGGTGGCGAAACCTTCGTTGTATGCCTGCTGGCGGATCGCTTCGAGTTCGTCGAGCGTCAGCGGTTTGACTTCCTCGACCGGGACGTCCTCGCTTCGCGCCAGCTCTTCGACGGGCTCTTCCACGGCCCCTGCGGCAGGCAACTCGTCTTCTTCGCCCTGCGGGTCGAAGCTGGGCAGCGACCAGCGATCGAACAGGCTGACGTCTTTCGCGCGTATGACGTCGCTGGGGTTGTCCTTGGCCATGGGTGGAATTCGTACCTGGTTAGATCATCTCTTCGCCGCCCTTGGAACCCAGGACGATTTCACCGGCCTCGGCCATGCGGCGAGCAATGGTAAGGATTTCCTTCTGCGCGTTCTCGACATCGCTGACGCGCACCGGGCCCTTCGCCTCCAGGTCGTCACGCAGCAGCTCGCCGGCGCGCTTGGACATGTTCTTGAAGACCTTTTCCTTGATGCCATCGTCGGCACCCTTGAGCGCCATCACCAGCACGTCGGAGGATACCTCACGCAGCAGCACCTGAATGCCGCGGTCGTCGACTTCGGCGAGGTTGTCGAAGACGAACATCAGGTCTTCGATCTGGCTCGACAGGTCCTCGTCCACATCGCGGATGGCATCCATCAGCTGGCCTTCGATGGAGCTATCCAGGTAGTTCATGATGTCCGCCGCGCGCTTTACGCCGCCCAGGCTGGCGCGGGTGGTGTTGGTGCTGCCGGAAAACTGCTTTTCCAGGATCAGGTTCAGCTCTTTCAGCGCAGCCGGCTGCACGGTGTTAAGCGAGGACACGCGCAGGACGATGTCCAGGCGCACCTTGTGGTCGAAATGCGAGAGCACCTCGCCAGCCTGGTCCGGGTCGAGATAGGCCACCACGATGGCCTGGATCTGCGGGTGCTCGTAGCGGATCACATCCGCCACCGCACGCGGCTCCATCCATTTCAGGCTGTCCAGACCGCTGGTGTTGCCGCCCAGCAGGATGCGGTCGATCAGGCCGCCGGCCTTGTCCTCGCCGAGCGCCTGGGTAAGCATCTTGCGGATGTAACCGTCGGAGCCGACGCCGAGGCTGGTCTGGTCGCCGACGATCTCGACGAACTCGCTCATTACCTGTTCGATCTGTGCCTTCTGCACGTTGCGCATCTGCGCCATGGCAGTACCGACGCGCTGCACCTCTTTCGGACCGAGGTGACGCAGGACCTGCGCAGCGTCGGTTTCACCCAGCGAGAGCAACAGGATGGCGGCCTTGTCGACCTTGTTGAGCTTGGCTTGAACTCGATTGTCATTCATCGGCGTTGATCCACTCTTTCACCACCTGGGCTACCCGTCCCGGGTCATCGGCCACAAGGTTCTTGATCGCGTTCAGCTGGGCTTCATATCCCTCGCTGGGGCTCGGCAGCAGAATGTTCTGCGGGCCGCTCAGGCTGACCCGGTCACTGGCCAGGCCGGAGTCCAGTCCATCATCGTCACCCAGTTCGCCCGGACCGCTGGCAACCTGCAGTTCCTTGCCGCTGGACGGATTGGTGAGGCTCTTGAGCACCGGACGCAGCACACCGAACACCAGCACCAGGATGAACAGCACGCCGAGGACCTGCTTGACCACATCCCAGAACCACGGTTGCGAGTAGAACGGTATCTCTTCGAAGGTCTCACCGGCGCTGTCGGCGACGAACGCGGTGTTGATCACGCTGACGCTATCGCCGCGGCTGGCATCGAAACCCACCGCGTCTTGCACCAGGCGAGTGAAGCGCGCCAGATCATCGGCGTTCCACGGTACGCGAACCATCTCGCCGGCCGCATTGAGCGTCATCTGATCGTCGACCACTACTGCCACCGAGAGCCGGCGCAGGCGACCTTGCTGCTGCTTGGTATAGCTGATCGAGCGATCGAGTTCGTAGTTGCGCGTAGCCTGCTCGCGCTTGTCGGCCGGATAAGGCGCGAGCATCGGCTGACCGGTCACGGGATCCATGACCTGCTGACCATTGGCATCGAGCAGAGGCTGACCAGGAGCCACGGCGCCCGCGGCGGCTGCGGCCTGATTGGCCTGCTCCGGCGCGGTCGCCGGGCCAGGAGGCTGATTGCTCAGGGCGCCCGGCACGCCTTGCGGCGGCAGGCTGCTCTGGCGCTGCTCATTGACGCTCTGCTCGCTGCGCAACGCCGGCTGATCGGGGTTGAAGGTTTCCGAGGTGGATTCGACGGCGCTGAAATCCACGTCCGCGGAGACTTCGGCCTTATAGCGGCCGCTGCCCAGCACTGGCTGCAGAATGTTGTGCACGCGCTGGGTGTAGAGGCCTTCCATGCGGCGGCTGTAGTCGAACTGCTTGCCGGCCATGCTCAGCTCGGTCAGTTCCTGCTGATCGGACAGCAGGTTGCCCTTCTGATCCACCACGGTGATCTGCGATTTGCTCAGTTCCGGCACGCTGGTGGCGACGAGGTTGATGATCGCCATCACCTGGCTCGGCTCCAGCGCGCGGCCTGGGTAAAGCTCCACCAGTACCGAGGCACTGGGCTTGCGCTCGTCGCGAACGAACACCGAGCTCTTCGGGATCGCCAGGTGCACACGGGCGCCCTTGACGTTGTTCAGGCTGGAAATGGTGCGGCCCAATTCGCCCTCGAGACCACGGCGATAACGGGTCGCCTCCATGAACTGGCTGGTACCCAGCCCCTGTTCCTTGTCGAGGATTTCGAAACCGATGTTGCTGTCGGCCGGCGCGATACCCGCACCGGCGAGCTTGAGACGTGCGCGAGCAAGATCATCCGCCTTGACCAGCAGGGCGCCGGAGTTCGGTTCGACGGTATAGGCGATATCCGCAGCGGCGAGGGTTTCCATCACCTGATTGGCATCCATCCCCGCCAGGCTGCCGAGCAGCGGACGATAATCGGGCTGCTGCGACCAGAGCACCACGGCAAAACCGATCGCCACGCTGGCCGCCAGCCCGACCAACAGGCCGACCTGCCGCAGCATGGACATATCCGAAAGGTTTTCCAGAAAGGACAAGCCCAGCAGGGGCTTCTTGACACCCTCGGGAGTAGCCGGCACCGGAACGTTCACCGCTTCAGCCATGATTCAATCCGCCTCACACCGGCATCTGCATGATGTCTTGATAAGCCTGAACCAGTTTGTTGCGCACCTGGGTCATGGCTTGAAAGGAAACGCTTGCCTTCTGGGAGGCGATCATCACTTCGGTCAGGTCGACACCGCCCTGCCCCATCTCGAAGGCAGATGACAGCTGGCTCGAAACCTGCTGGGTTTCGTGCACTTTATTCACCGCCTGGCCAAGCATGTCGGAGAAGCTCGGAGCGCCGACCTCCTGGGTCTTGACCTCCGGCTTGGCGCGCGCCATTGCATCGGTCTGCATGGCCCGCATTTCCAGCATCAAGCGATTGAATTGAACACCCTGACTCATCTAATCCTCCAACAGCCGCGGTTTTTTTGACGCATCGCGGCAGGCAAAGACTAGATAGCAACAAGGGTGCCAGATCGAATACCAGCGGCCAGGCGCGGCGATGACCTGCACTCACGCCCGTTGCAACTGTTACGTCCAATACGCGGGCGGCTGTACCGCGACGCTATCCGAGCACGGCCAATAGGCTTTGTACGATAGGCTGCCGCAGCCGCGCGACGTCATACCTTGCATAAGTAGAAATCAGCAATGAACGAAATCAGCCGTACCGCCCTGCGCCCCCTGAGCGATAGCTCGCCTTCGACCGTCGTCGCCGGCTTCATCGCCATGCTCACCGGCTATACCAGCTCGCTGGTGCTGATGTTCCAGGCCGGCCAGGCAGCAGGCCTGAGCACGGCGCAGATCTCTTCGTGGATCTGGGCACTGTCGGTCGGCATGGCGATCTGCAGCATCGGCCTGTCGCTGCGCTATCGCACGCCGGTGGTGGTTGCCTGGTCGACGCCCGGCGCGGCCCTGTTGATCACCAGTCTGCCCGGCGTGCCGTACGCCGAAGCCATCGGCGCCTTCATCTTCGCCTCGGCGCTGATTGCCCTGTGCGGCCTGACTGGAAGCTTCGATCGGCTGATGCGGCGAGTACCGGCATCGCTGGCTGCCGCGCTGCTGGCGGGCGTGCTGTTCAATATCGGAAGCGAGATTTTCCGTGCCGTTGAGGTTCAGCCGGTGCTGGTGCTCGGCATGTTCTTCAGCTACCTGCTGGCCAAGCGAATGCAGCCCCGCTACGCCGTGCTCGCTGCGCTGCTGGTCGGCTGCCTGATCGCCGGTATTTCCGGCCTGCTGGACTTCCAGCGCTTCAGCCTGCAGGTCGCGGTGCCGGTGTGGACCACACCGGCGTTTTCCCTCGCGGCGATCTTCAGTATCGGCATCCCGCTGTTCGTCATCGCCATGGCTTCGCAGAACATGCCAGGCCTGGCCGTGCTGCGTGCCGAGGGATATCAGGTGCCGGCTTCGCCGCTGATCTCCACCACCGGCATCGCTTCGGTACTGCTGGCGCCGTTCGGCTCTCACGGCATTCACCTGGCGGCGATCACCATGGCCATCTGCGCAGGCCCAGAAGCTCATCCCGACCCGCAAAAACGCTATACCGCTGCTGCCTGGTGCGGTGTGTTCTACGGCATTGCCGGCATCTTCGGCGCAACCCTGGCCGCGCTGTTCGCCGCCTTCCCCGCGGCACTGGTGTTGTCCGTCGCCGCGCTGGCATTGCTCGGCTCGATCGGCTCGGGGCTGACCCAGGCGATGCAACAGCCCGACGAGCGAGAGGCAGCGCTGATTACCTTCATGGTCACCGCGTCGGGGCTGACGCTGTTCGGCATCGGCGCGGCGCTGTGGGGATTGATCGCAGGTGTAATCACCTTGCTGATTCTGCACCGTCGTAACTGAGCGGCGCTGAAAGGGGTGCCCGGCCAGACAGCGCCGGGCACGCCGTCAGATCGCCGTCGCCCCGCCATCTACCGCCAGCGCATGACCGGTAGTGAAGGCGGCGCTGTCGCTGCACAGGTACAGCACCGCGGCGGCAATCTCTTCGACCTTGCCGATGCGCCCGACTGGGTGCATGGCCGCAGCGAACTCCGCCTTGCGCGGGTCGGCCTCGTAGGCACGGCGGAACATGTCGGTGTCGATCACCGCCGGGCATACCGCATTCACGCGAATCTGCTTCTTGGCGTACTCGATCGCTGCCGACTTGGTCAGGCCGATCACCGCATGCTTGGATGCCGCGTATATACTCATCTTCGGCGCGGCACCGAGACCCGCAACGGACGCGGTGTTGACGATGGCGCCACCACCCTGCGCCAGCATGACCGGCAGCTGGTGCTTCATGCACAACCAGACGCCCTTGACGTTGACGCCCATGATCGCGTCGAACTCCGCCTCGCTGCCTTCGGCCAGGCGTCCCTGCTCGATCTCGATGCCGGCATTGTTGAAGGCGTAATCGAGCCGCCCGTACTGCGCCAGCGTCTGCTCGATGAGCGCCTTGACCTCCGCATCGCGCGTGACGTCGCAGCGCACGGCGATCGCCTGGCCGCCAGCAGCACGAATGCTTTCTGCGCCATCGCGGATGCCCGCTTCGTCGATGTCGGCCAGCACCACCTTGAGGCCCTGCTCGGCGAACGCCTGCGCGGTGGCGCGACCGATTCCTGCTGCTGCGCCGGTAACCAGGGCAACCTGCCCGGAGAATGTCATGCTCATGATTGTTCTTCCCGAAGAATTCGACTCACCTTGCGCCCGCAAAATGACCGCACAAGGCTTCCCGGTCGAACTTATACCGCTATGCGCTCGCTCATTTAACTGCCGGCACGGTCATATCACCGAACTGGATGCCCGTTCATTCCAGCCTGCTGACGTAGCTTGCGGCGCGGCGCTGGCCGGGCTAAACCAAACCTTTCGCAAACACGAGGCTTATTCCATGACCCTGCTCAACCAGCAATTCCTGCTAGCCCAGCGGCCGATCGGTGCGCCGACCCGGGAGACCTTCGACTACGTCGAGAAGCCGGTGAGCGAGCCTGGCCCCAATCAGATTCTGGTCAAGGTCGAATACCTGTCCATCGACCCGGCCATGCGCGGCTGGATGAACGATGCCAAGTCCTACATTCCGCCGGTGGGCATCGGCGAAGTAATGCGCGCCCTCGGCGTCGGCAAGGTGATCGCCTCGCAGCATCCTGACTACAAGGAAGGCGACTATGTAAACGGTGCGCTGGGCGTGCAGGGTTACTACCTCGGCGAGCCGAAGGGTTTCTACAAGGTCGACCCGCAACAGGCTCCGCTGCCGCGTTACCTGTCCGCGCTGGGCATGACCGGCATGACCGCCTACTTCGCGCTGCTTGCGGTTGGCCAGCCCAAGGCCGGCGAGACCGTGGTGATCTCCGGCGCCGCCGGTGCGGTCGGCAGCGTTGCCGGGCAGATCGCCAAGATCAAGGGGTGTCGCGTGGTGGGTATCGCCGGCGGCGCGGACAAGTGCCGCTTCCTGACCGAAAAACTCGGTTTCGACGGCGCCATCGATTACAAGAATGAAGACCTGGCAGCGGGCTTGAAGCGTGAATGCCCGAAAGGCGTGGACGTGTTCTTCGACAACGTCGGCGGCGACATCCTGGATACGGTGCTGCAGCGCATCAGCGTCGGCGCTCGCGTGGTGATCTGCGGGGCCATCAGCCAGTACAACAACAAGGAAGCGGTGAAGGGCCCGTCCAACTACCTGTCGCTGCTGGTCAATCGAGCGCGCATGGAAGGTATGGTGGTGACTGACTATGTCACTCGCTATCCCGAGGCGATGCGCGACATGGCCGAATGGCTCGCGAGCGGCCAGCTCAAGAGCAAGGAAGACATCATCGAGGGACTGCAGACCTTTCCGGACACGCTGATGAAGCTGTTCACCGGCGGCAACTTCGGCAAGCTGGTGCTCAAGGTCAGCTGAGCAACTGCCCGCTGCGAAAAAGGCTGAGCCGTGAGGCCCAGCCTTTTTTCGTCATGCCAGCTCGGCCACCACGGCTGCCAGCGCTTGCGCCGGATCGGCTGCCTGCGCGATCGGCCGGCCAATCACCAGATAATCGGAGCCTGCAGCCATGGCCTGGGCCGGAGTCAGGATGCGGCGCTGATCGTCCTGCGCACTGCCGGCCGGACGAATACCCGGTGTGACCAGCTGTAGCGCCGGGAACTTCGCCTTGAGCGGCACTGCCTCCTGCGCCGAACAGACCAGTCCATCCAGCCCAGCCTGCGCAGCCAGCCCGGCCAGCCGCAGCACCTGCTCCTGCGGTGCGATATCCAGACCGATGCCAGCGAGATCGTCCTGCTCCATGCTGGTCAGCACGGTGACACCAATCAGCAGCGGCGTGGGTCCGGCCATACCAGAAAGCGTGTCACGGCAGGCCGCCATCATCCGCAGACCGCCGGAGCAGTGCACGTTGACCATCCACACGCCCAGCTCGGCAGCGGCCTTCACCGCCATCGCGGTGGTGTTGGGAATATCGTGAAACTTGAGGTCGAGAAACACCTCGAAGCCCATTCCCTGCAATGCCTCGACCACCGCCGGACCGCAACGCGTGAACAGCTCCTTGCCGACCTTGACCCGGCAAAGCCGCGGATCGAGCTGGCGCGCCAATGCCAAAGCAGCATCGCGGGAGGGGAAATCGAGCGCTACGATAATCGGAGTCTGGCAGGTCATGACACGTCCTCGGAAAAGTCGGCGCGCATTGTCGCAGAAAACACCGCGCGCGACGAAAGCCTCCCTGAGGGGTCAGAATAGCTATCGCAACGCCGATAGTGACCACCCTGACGCAGCCACGTAGAGTGCGGCTCGTCACTGTCGCCCAACCGCCCGGAGGAAAAACATGCCCTGGTATTTCTGGCTTATTCTGCTCGTCGCGCTGGGCTCGATCGTCGGTAGCCTGCTGATGCTGCGCTCGACGGCAAAGAAGATTCCCCTGACCGAAGAACAGAAAAAACGCATCGCTCAACGCAATGCCGAGGCGGACGCGCAGGACTCCCGCGACCGCTAAAAGTCGATAGAACGCAGTCGCTCGAGCCAGTGGTCCGCGCAATTTACGATGATTTTGCCGAGCGGTAGTGGCACCATGCCGCCATTGCCGCGATCCAATGCAGTGCTGGCAGGAATCCCCTCATGCAAACTCTCCTTCCCGACGATGGCCCGGTAAAACCGAAAGCCGCCTCGACTTTCGCTCGCCGCATTCTTCCTGGCATGGTCGCCGTACTGGTCATCGCCCTCATTGTGGCCGCTGCCGCACTCATCCACATTGCCCGGAGAATCGATCAGGATGCACTGCAGCAAAGCCACTTCCTCGTAGGCAAGGCGCTGCAGGCACAGCACGACTGGATGAACCGCTCCATCGTCGACTATGCGTTCTGGGGCGACGCCTACATGCATCTCAACAGGCAGGTCGACCTCGACTGGGCTTATACCCAGGCCAATCTCGGCCCATCCTTGTACAAGGACTTCGACTACGAGGTCGTGCTGGTCATCTCTCCGGCAGGCGATACGGCCTATTCCGTAGTTCGCGGCGAACTCCAGACAATCGACGGTTTCGAGTTTCTCCACGGTTTACCGCAACTGCTGGCGCGGGCCCGGGAAGCTGTCGAGGAGGAATCGGGCGTCTCCGCCCTGCTCTGGGCTGACGGTCAGCCGGCGCTGGTCGCCGCAGCCGAACTGACCACCGGTGGCACGGATATCGAAGAGGACGAAGGGCCGGCGTCGATTCTGTTGTTCGTCGACCTGCTGGACGCCGAGCGGCTGGCGGAGATCGGTGAGCAGTATGCGATCGAGCATCTGCGCCTGGCTCCAGACTCAACGCCAACCGATGATCCGCGCATCGAGCGGCCTCTGGAGAATGGCTCGACCATCCAGCTCACCTGGACGCCGGCGCAGCCGGGGCGCCTGCTGCTGTGGGTTACCCTGCCAATCCTCGCGGCCGTGGCCCTGGGGCTGGGGCTGCTCGCCTGGTTGCTCATTCGCCATGCCTTGCGCAGCCTGCACTTGCTCGACATCAGCTATGCAAGGCTGGCCGCCAGTCGCAGCGCGCTGGCGGAAAGCGAGGAGCGGTTTCGCGACGTCGCCGAGGCCGCTTCCGATTGGATCTGGGAAACCGACGCGCAAGCTCGGCTGACCTTCCTTTCCAATCGCTTTCGCCAGATCACCGGACACGAATCCAGCCAGTGGCTGGGCCGCCCGTTGCTGGAACTGCTGATCAGCGACAGTGCCGCGCTGCAGAACTGGCTCCAGGCACCACAGGTCGCGCCACTGCGCAGCAGCTATCGTGCCGCCGATGGCTGCGAGCGTTTCTGCCGGCTGGCTGCCCGCGCCATCCATCAGGACGACAAGCTGGTCGGCTATCGCGGCACCGCCAGCGACATCACCGAGGAAACCAAGGCGCAGGCTCGCGTTCAGTATCTCTCTCAGCACGATGCCCTGACCGGCCTGCCCAACCGCAGCCGGCTGCGCGACTACCTAGATCAGAATCTGGCGGCGCTTCGTAGCGGCTCGGCACTGACACTGCTCTATATCGACCTGGACCGCTTCAAACCGGTGAATGACACCCTCGGTCACGCCGCTGGTGACGAAGTACTGATCGGCGTGGCATCCCGCCTGCGCCAACACACCCGCGACGGCGACCTCGTGGCGCGGCTGGGCGGTGACGAGTTCGTCGTCGCGCTCCACCGGATGAGCGAAGACACCGATATCGACCGTCTCTGCAACCGCATCATCGAGGCCCTCAGCGCGCCCTTTGTCTACGAAGACCAGCAGATCAATATCGGCGCCAGCATCGGCGTCGCCCTGGCGCCCGACGATGCCAACCAGGCCAACGAGCTGCTGCGTTGCGCCGACATTGCGCTGTACCAGGCAAAGGAAGCAGGCCGGGGAACCTGGCGTGCCTATGGCCGCGAGATGGATCAGCGGCTGCACGAGCGGCTCCAGCGCGAAGAGGAACTGCGCGTCGCGCTTGCCGAGCAGCAGCTGGAGGTGTACTACCAGCCGCGCTACGTGAGCCAGGGCATGCAAATCGTCGGCGCCGAGGCACTGGTGCGCTGGAATCACCCCGAGCGTGGGCTGCTACTGCCGGAGCAGTTCATTCCACTGGCCGAAGAAACCGGGCTGATCATTCCGCTCGGGCGCTGGGTGCTGCATCAGGCCTGCAGCCAGGCGACCCGCTGGCCAGGCGATACGGTCGTCTCGGTCAACCTCTCGCCATTGCAGCTGCATGATGATCGGCTGCTCGATGAGATAGCCCATGCGCTCGGCGAGAACGGCCTGCCAGGGGAGCGGCTGGAACTGGAGGTTACCGAGAGTGCACTGCTACGGGAAACGCAGGGCACGCTGGACCAGCTCAAGCGGGTCAAGGCGCTCGGCGTGCACCTGGCCGTGGATGACTTCGGCACGGGCTACTCGTCGCTCACCAGCCTGCGCCACTACCCCTTCGATGTGATAAAGATCGACAACAGCTTCGTCGCCGGTATCGGGCAGTCGATGGAAGATCATTCGATCGTACGCGCCTTGATCGAACTGGGCCGCGGCCTGCAGATGCGCGTGACGGCCGAGGGCGTGGAAACCGAGGAACAGCTGCGGCTGCTGAAAGACGACGGCTGCACCGAGGTGCAAGGCTTCCACATGAGCCACCCGATGCCGGCCGATGAACTGCAGCGGCTGCTATCGCAGCTGCCAGCCAGGGACTAAAGCGCAGGGCCGGGGAACGCATGCACCTCAGCGCTTGAATTCGAGGCGAATCTCCGCGCCCTCGATGAGCTCCTCGTCTTCTGCCTCGCCGGAAATCAGCCGGCCGCCGATCTGCATCGATCGCGACGGCCCGCCACCCTCGAAAAGCGGCGGTAACAGCCGCATCGATTCATCACCCGGCCCTGGCGCCAGCTCCTCGACCAGTTCCTCGGGCAAGCGCAGATCGAGTTCCGGCTCGGGCAGTTCGACCTTCGCTGGCGGCGGCGTGGAGCGCTTGGCCGTCGATGGCTGCGGCGCCGGGGCAGGTGCCTCTACCTCGGGAACGGGTTCGGGCAGGCTGATCTCCACTTCCGGCGGCTCGGCATCGGAGGTTTCTTCGATTGGCGCCAGCTCGATATCAAGATCAGGCGGCACCTCTTCCTGCTCGACGATACTCTCCGGTTCCGAGGGCTGCTCGACCGGCGCGGGCGCACGCGATGAGGTCGATTCGTCGTCCCCGCATCCCCCCAGCAAGGCCAACGACAGCAATAACAACAGCGGCCTTCGCATCCGATCGCTCCTTACAGCGGCAGGTTTGGGGCGCTACTGGGCATCCCGGCACAGTTCCGAAGCCAGCTGCCCGAGTGTCCGCAGCGCCCGCTCGGTCTCGTTATTCCAGGGCAGCCCACAGTTGAGACGAATGCAGTGGTTGAATTGTTCAGTGTTGCTGAAGATCAGTCCCGGCGCGATGCTGATCCCCCGCTCCAGCGCCCTGACGTGCAGGTCCTGGGTATTGACCCGCACCGGCAGGCTGACCCAGAGGATGAAGTTGCCCTTGGGGCGCGTCATTTGTGTGCCTTCCGGGAAGTAGCGCTGTACCGCCAGCTGAAACGCGCTGAGATTCTTGCGGTACTCCTGGCGGATGGCACGCAGGTGTCGATCGTACCCCCCGTTCTCCAGATAAGCCGCCACACCCATCTGAGTGACGCTGCACGCCGAATGGGTGCTGAAGGTCTGCAGGCGTTCGATCTCGGCCTGATGGCGCCCGGCGATGACCCAACCGATCCGCACCCCTGGCGAAAGCGTCTTGGAAAAGCTGGAACAGTAGATGACACGGCCGTCCCGATCATTGGACTTGAGCGCCTTGTACTGGCCCTGGTCGAACATCAGTTCGCCATAGATATCGTCCTCGACGATCTGGATGTCAAAACGCGCCGCCAGGCTCAGCAGCTGCTTCTGGCGGTGGTCAGGCATGCTCACGCCCAGCGGATTGCTCAGGCGCGCGGTCAGCACCAGCGCCTTGATCGGCCACTGCCCTGCAGCAAGCTGCAGCGCCTCAAGGCTCATTCCGGTATCCGGGTCGCTGGGTATCTCGATAACCTTCAGACCGAGCAGATCGGCCAGTTGCAGCAAGCCGTAATAGGTCGGCGACTCGGCGGCGATGAGATCGCCCGGCTTGGTCAGGACCCGCAGTGACATCTGCAGCGCGTCAACGCAGCCGTGGGTGATGACGATCTCGCTCGAATCCACCACCACACCGGCATCGCGCATGCGAATCGCCACCTGACGGCGCAGCGGCTCGTAGCCCGGGCTGAACATGTAGCTGAATGCCCGCGGGCTGTGAAACCGCGTGACCTTCGCCAGCTGCTGGTGCAGCGCCCGCACCGGTAGGTAATCCACATGCGGCACGGCCGCCCCCAGCGGAATCAGCCCCTCGCGGCGCGACTCGCTGAGCACCTGATTGATGATGCTGCTGCGGGTGACCAGTTTCGGCCGCTCGACCTGGGCAATATCCGGGGTCGGCGCAGTGAGTACGGGCGTCTGGTGGACGTAGAAGCCGGACTGCGGGCGCGCACGGATCATGCCCTGATCTTCGAGATTGGCGTACGCCTGCAACACCGTGGCGTGGCTGACACTCAGCTGTCGGCTCATCTTGCGTACCGACGGCACGCGCTCACCGGGGCGATATACGCCGCGCCGAATATCTTCGGCAAGCTGCTGGGCAATGCGCTGATAGAGCAACAGATTGGTCATCTCGCCGGTCTCCTGCCAACTGAACCGTAACAGTAGCGCACTGCTGGAGACCCAGACCAATACAGTTAGGTCACGTCTAGGCGAAACAGTCTGCTCAGATGGCCGCGCGACTAACGGTCGGGACCGAGATTGCCTTCCGCGTCGGAGAACAGGATCTCAACGCGACGGTTCTGCGCGCGACCGCGTGCCGAGGCGTTCTCGGCCAACGGAAAGCGCTCACCATAGCCGCGCACCTCTACCCGCTCGGCAGCGACGCCAAGATTGATCAGCAGATCCGCCACCGTTTGCGCCCGCGCCTGTGACAGCGCGAGATTCTCCTGGGCATCGCCGCGGCTGTCGCTGTATCCCTCGATGCGAATCTTGCGCTGCGGATTGAGCTGGAGGAAATGCACCAGCTTGAGCAAGGTGCGATTGGCCGTGTGGCTGAGGTCGGCACTGCCGGCACGAAACAGCACGTCGCCCAGCGTCATGACCATGCCGCGATCGGTTTCGCTGGCAGCCAGGCTCATCATCTGGTCTTCCAGCCAGCGACCCTGTTGCTCGGCGGTCATCAACCTGGCGTCCTGCAGCATGCGCCGCAGCCGGTCGCGCTCCATCTCCAGGCGTGCGACCTGTTCCTGATGCTGCAGCAGCTCACCCTGCTGCGCGGCGATTTCGCTGTAGCGCTGACTCAGGTATGCGTAATGCCGGGCGTCGGCGGCGCCCCCCCAGTACTGGTTGAAACGCTCGGCGCGTTGCTGCGTTTCGAGCGCACGCTGAATATCCTTCGGCGCGCTGCGCTGGACCATGCTGTCCGCCTGAATGCGTTGCAGCGCGGCAGATGCGCGTTTCAATTCGAGCTCGGTCTGCGACGTCGAGCAACCAGCCAGTATCAGCCCAGCCAGGGCTATCGCGAACGCACTTCTCACCTGGCCTCCCCCAGCAACTGCCGTAGCCGCTGAATGCGACGATTCAGATCGTCGATCTGGGCCTCGCGCTTGTCCTTCAGAACCCTGCTCTCCGCCAGACGCGCATCCAGCTCTGCCTGCTCGGCCAACAGCCGAGCTTCGCGATTATCACCCGCCTCGAGTGCCGCCTGGGCCTTGCTCAACTTGCTTTCGGCCAGCACGAGTTCCTCGTACGCATCGGTTGCGCCTACGGAGCGCGCCTGGGCTACGGCCTGTGCGGTCAAACGCAATTGTTCTGTCGGAACAGGGTCACTGGCACAGCCAGTCAGGAAAACCAGGACCAGAAATGGGCTGGCGAGAAGTCGTTTCAACACGGCGAGTCCTACTTTTTCGAAGCCTTTGCCCGCTCTGACTGCTGGTTCTTCCAGACGGTCAGATTGTGCGCCACCAGTTGCTCGGGCACACCGGCGGCGCGCAATTCTGTCATCTTCCGCGCCAGTTGTCCGCGCAGCCAGGGATCATTGCAGGCCGAGTCGTGAGAAATGGCCAGGTGCATATCCTGGCCTACCACTGGAGGTTCGAGACGCTGCACCTTGTCCAGCAGCCCCAATGCATCAGCCGCCGCGACTGCACTGTACCGCTCATGCAGCAAGTAGTCGCCATTGCCCGCCACGATCCGCTTCAGCCCCTGAGCGAGGTCGGCGACCGGCTGCAATTGCAGGTGTTTTTTCGCGAAGGCGTCGAACTCGCTACCGAAGCGGCTGGTGCCAGCGATCAAGCCGGCGTGGCCTCCCAGATCTTCACGGCTGGCATAGCAGAAGCCGGGCTCATTGCGTACCCAGGCGACGGTCTGCAATTGCAGGATGGCCGGGTGGACGAAATCCAGTTCTTCGAGCCGCTGCACCGTCAGAGTCGCATCGGCCAGTACATCGACCCGACCACTGCGCACCTCTTCGAGCGCTTTGGTTCGGTCACCGGTGTAAAGCAGGTCCAGTTTCAGATCGAGCGAGTCGGCGATCTGCCCGAGCAGGTCCGCATTGGCCCCGATCAGACGCTTGGGGTTCTGCGGATCGCGCCAGAGAAAGGGAGGGTTGTCCGCTGCGCCAGTCGCCACCAGACGGTCGCACTTCCCCGCTGCCGCTGCCGTGAATGGCGTTGCCAACACCAGCGCGACCATGGCCAATTTCAACGGAAAAGCGAAACGCATGAAGATCCCCTTATTGCGCGAGTTAACTGATGCTGATCGAAGTTCGCCGATGGTACACCGGCGAACCCGCCGATCGCCCATGAAAAAACCCGCTACATGAGCGGGTTTCTTCAACAGCAATCAGCTTCAGACGAGCTTTTCCAGCTCCGGCACGATCTCGAACAGATCGCCCACCAGGCCGTAGTCAGCGACCTGGAAGATCGGGGCTTCCTCGTCCTTGTTGATCGCGACGATCACCTTGGAGTCCTTCATGCCTGCCAGGTGCTGGATGGCACCGGAGATACCCACCGCGATGTACAGCTGCGGTGCAACGATCTTGCCGGTCTGGCCGACCTGCATATCGTTGGGCACGAAGCCGGCATCGACCGCGGCACGGGAGGCACCAACAGCCGCGCCGAGCTTGTCGGCCAGCGAGTACAGGTGCTTGAAGTTGTCACCGTTTTGCATGCCGCGACCGCCGGAAACGACGATCTTGGCAGCGGTCAGCTCGGGGCGATCCGACTTGGCCAGCTCTTCGCCAACGAAAGCCGACTTGCCAGCATCGCCAGCGCCTGAGATCTGCTCGACCGCAGCCGAACCACCGGTGGCATTCACGGCATCGAAGCCGGTGGCACGCACGGTGATGACCTTGATGGCAGCGCTGGACTGCACGGTAGCGATGGCGTTACCGGCATAGATCGGGCGCTTGAAGGTATCGGCGCTTTCAACGGCGATGATCTCGGAGATCTGATCGACATCCAGTTGAGCAGCAACGCGCGGCAGGAAGTTCTTGCCGTTGGTGGTCGCTGCAGCCAGCACGTGGCTGTAGTTCTTCGCCAGGTCGGCGATCAGCGGCGCGACGTTTTCCGGCAGCTGATTGGCGTAAGCCGCGTCGTCAGCGACCAGTACCTTGGCCACGCCTTCGATCTGCGCGGCTGCTTCACCGATGGCACCGCAGCCACTGCCGGCTACCAGTACGTGGATGTCGCCACCGATGGCCTTCGCGGCGGCAACGGTGTTCAGGGTAGCGGCCGCGAGGACGGCATTATTGTGTTCAGCGATAACTAGGATAGTCATTTAGATTACCTTCGCCTCGTTCTTCAGTTTCTCGACCAGTTCAGCCACGGACTTGACCTTGATACCGGCGCTGCGAGCAGCCGGCGCTTCGACTTTCAGGGTCTTCACGGTAGACGTGGTGGTGACGCCCAGTGCATCCGGGGTCAGCGTCTCCAGCGGCTTCTTCTTGGCCTTCATGATGTTCGGCAGCGACGCGTAGCGCGGCTCGTTCAGACGCAGGTCGGTGGTGACGATCGCCGGCAGGCTGAGCGCGACGGTCTGCAGGCCGCCGTCGATTTCGCGGGTCACGTTGACCTTGTCGCCAGCCACTTCCACCTTGGAGGCGAAGGTGCCCTGGGCATAGCCAGTCAGTGCACCGAGCATCTGCCCGGTCTGGTTGTTGTCGCTGTCGATCGCCTGCTTGCCGAGAATGACCAGCTGCGGCTGCTCCTTGTCGACCACGGCCTTGAGCAGCTTGGCGACCGCAAGGGAGTTCAGTTCGTCGTTGGACTCGACCAGCACGGCGCGGTCGGCGCCCAGCGCCAGCGCGGTGCGCAGCTGCTCCTGAGCAGCGGTCGGACCGATGGAGACGACAACGATTTCGCTCGCCACGCCCTTCTCTTTCAGGCGTACGGCTTCTTCCACGGCAATTTCGCAGAAGGGGTTCATCGACATCTTGACGTTGGCGAGGTCAACGCCCGAATTGTCCGCCTTGACGCGAACCTTGACGTTGTAATCGACCACTCGTTTGACAGCTACAAGAACCTTCATGGATTCCTCGTTACTCTCCGGTGAATAGAATTCCGCCGAGGCGAACCGAGCCTTGCTCGTGGCTTGGGTTTTGATAGCCGCTGCCCTGTTCGGCGAGTGCAAACCGTCCGTATCTTGACCGCAGGCCGCGGACGGGGTCAACAACGCATATGACCCGTCATAACGACGCGGTTCGGGCGATTCTAACAGGCTTCCAGAAAATTCAAACAAACGTTTGTATTGGACCGATTCGAGCGTCTATATATAATGCGCCGGCCCGGCTCGGTCAGGGACCGATCACAGCCCTCCACCACTTATATAACAACCAAGCCCTGAGTAGGAGAAAGCCCAATGGAACGCGAATACATGGAATTCGACGTTGTCATCGTCGGCGCCGGCCCTGCAGGCCTATCCGCAGCCTGCCGCCTGAAGCAGAAAGCCGCCGACGCTGGTCAGGAAATCAGTGTATGCGTCGTTGAGAAAGGCTCCGAAGTAGGCGCCCATATTCTATCCGGCGCAGTCTTCGAGCCGCGCGCACTGAATGAGCTGTTCCCTGACTGGAAAGAGCTCGGCGCCCCGCTCAATACGCCGGTCAAGCGTGACGACATCTACCTGCTCAAGACCGCCGAAGCCGCCAGCAAGCTACCCAATGCACTGGTCCCCAAGACCATGCACAACGAAGGCAACTACATCATTTCCCTCGGCAACCTGTGCCGCTGGCTGGCCCAGCAGGCCGAGAACCTGGGTGTCGAGATCTACCCAGGCTTCGCCGCTCAGGAAGCGCTGATCGACGAGAACGGCGTCGTGCGCGGTATCGTCACCGGTGACCTTGGCGTCGACCGCGAAGGCAATCCGAAGGAAGGCATGTACACGCCAGGCATGGAGCTGCGCGCCAAGTACACGCTGTTCGCCGAAGGCTGCCGCGGTCATATCGGCAAGCAGCTGATCAACCGCTTCCAGCTCAACGCAAACGTCGACCCGCAGCACTACGCTATCGGCATCAAGGAACTGTGGGACATCGACCCGGCCAAGCACGAGCAGGGCCTGGTGGTACACACCGCGGGCTGGCCGCTGAACGACGAAAACACCGGCGGTTCCTTCCTTTATCACCTGGAAAACAATCAGGTGGTCGTCGGCCTGATCGTCGACCTGTCGTACAGCAACCCGTATCTGTCGCCGTTCGACGAATTCCAGCGCTACAAGCACCATCCAGTGATCAAGCAGTACCTGGAAGGCGGCAAGCGCGTTTCCTATGGCGCACGTGCGATCGCCAAGGGCGGCATCAACTGCCTGCCGAAGATGGTATTCAACGGCGGCGCACTGATCGGCTGCGACGCCGGCACCCTGAACTTCGCCAAGATCAAGGGCAGCCACACGGCGATGAAGTCCGGCATGCTGGCGGCCGAAGCCGCTGCGGACGCACTGCTGGCCGGACGCGAAGGTGGCGACGAGCTGACCGCGTACGAAGAGGGCTTCAAGTCCAGCTGGCTGTACGACGAGCTATACAAGAGCCGCAACTTCGGCGCTGCCATTCACAAGTGGGGCGCAATCAAGGGTGGCGCGTTCAACTTCATCGATCAGAACATCTTCGGTGGCAAGATCCCCTTCACCCTGCACGACACCAAGCCGGACTACGCCTGCCTCAAGACGGCTGCAGAGTCGAAGAAAATCGACTACCCCAAGCCGGACGGCAAGCTGAGCTTCGACAAGCTCTCCTCGGTATTCCTCTCCAACACCAACCACGAGGAAGAGCAGCCGGTTCACTTGAAACTGACCGACCCGAGCATTCCGATCGAAAAGAACCTGCCGATGTACGACGAGCCGGCACAGCGTTACTGCCCGGCCGGCGTTTACGAGGTCGTAAGCAACGACGATGGCAGCAAGCGCTTCCAGATCAACGCGCAGAACTGCGTGCACTGCAAGACCTGCGACATCAAGGACCCGGCGCAGAACATCACCTGGGTCGCGCCCGAAGGTACCGGCGGGCCGAACTACCCCAACATGTAAGACCAGCAAAAAAGGCTCCCTCGGGAGCCTTTTTCGATCATGGGTAACGAAACAGCCAGCGCACTACTCAGCGGCGCCAATCGGGAAGAACGTCCCGCCACTCCACACACCGAGGTAATCCTTGCCATCTACCTTGCCGGGCACCGCCAGCTCCACAAGCTCATAAAACACATTGCGATGGATCAGTGCCTCGAGGTTGGCGCGCACATGCACATATGGCGCCGGCTCCTGCGTTTGCGGGTCGGAGACAACGCGCAAAGGGTGCTCTTCACCAGCCTCGACCTCGTCCTCGACATTGGTGATAAAGCGCAGGCTTTGCGTCTCACCGTCGCCACTGACTTCCAGCCGGACCGCAACGAAAGGCGCATCTTCGACCTGGATACCGACCTTCTCTACCGGTGTCACCAGGAAGTAGTCGTCGCCGTCGCGGCGAATCACCGTGGAAAACAAACGCACCATTGCCGGTCGCCCGATCGGCGAACCCTGATAGTGCCAGGTCCCGTCGCGCGCGATGCGCATGTCCAGATCGCCACAGAACGGAGGGTTCCACAGATGCACCGGCGGCAACCCTTTCTTCCCGCCAGCGGACAGCTGCGCCAGCAGATCCCCAGCCTTGCCTGTATCGGTCATTCGGTCCTCCTCGATTGAATGAGGTAAACGCCTGTTCCCGATACTGCCACATCGCTCAACGTGACAGGCCCAACAACCGACGAGCATAGTCCTGTAGTGGCGGACGCAAGAGTTGCTCCGGCTTTGCATCGTAGATGCCGAGCACGCCACCACGATTACGAATGCGAGCGGTATCGACCAGATAGCGAGTTCCGGTCTCCACCAGCATCAACTGCACCACGCCGGAATCGACACCAAGGCGATCCAGTGCGCGCTGATCGTTCAGCTCGTCGAAACTGCCGATGCGATCATCAGCCGCGGCAAACCGCAGATACAGCAGATAATGCGCGCCCATTGCCGACGCTTCGGCCATTGCCTCCTCAAGCCCGAGCGGGCCACGTGCTCGACGAACCATTGGGAAGTACTCGACAAACCCGCTGAAGGCCTCTTCGGCCACGACGTTCGGCCGCGGGTATGCGTCTCCGGGCGGCACGAAATGTCCCTGCGCGATATAGATGAATGAGTCCGGCTGCAGGCGCCAGGAGTTGGAACGACGGGTCTCGCTGTGATCCAGAATTCCAGCATCGCGAAGGTGATAACGGGTACCCTCCGCCATGTCGCTGACCTTCATGCAGCCAGAAAGCATGAGCAATGCAAGCAAGCCAGGCACTGCCAGTAACAGAAATCGCATGGAACTCACCTCATAGGGCCGGCGACGAAAAACCGACGATTCGACAGCCAATGCAGCATCCACGCCACTTCCAGCACCGAGGCGAGCCGGTTCAGCTGGATGCTCTCGACTCTCCGCTCGAACGAGGCGGCTACAGCCCTCGCTGCCACTCCTGACGCAACGGAGCGTTACGCGGGTCTTCGATGGCCTCACGTACCCGACGCAGCAGGCCCGGTTTATCGACACCCAAAATGCCCTTGAGCACCAGATAATTGGACGCGTGATCGCTGCGAAGAACCGTATCGGTCAGCTGCAGATCCTCCAGCAACCACTCCAGCTCGCGAAACAGATCGGCCGGCACCAGCGGCTCGAAATCCTCGAAGGTTTTCCGAAAACGCGCTTCACCCTGCGGAAAACTGACCACCAGCGTGGACAGAAACTCGGGCTGCGCTGCATTCATCAGCCGCGCCGAATTGCGTGCGTGCTGGCGACTCAGTTGGCGACCGCCAAGCCCGTTGAGAATCATCACCGAGCGTGCGATGCCCGCCGCCCCCAGCTTATCCAGCGCGCTGAGCGTCGATTCGTAGGTCTCCCCCTTGTTGACCAGCGCCAGCACCTCATCGTCGCCGGACTCGGCGCCGACATAGGCCATGCCGAGCCCCGCATCCGCCAGTTCCTGCAGCTCGGCAACCGACTTCTTGCGCAGGTTGCGTGGCAGGCAATAGCTCGAGACACGTTGAACTTCGGGCAGGCACTGGCGGATCTGTTCAAGGATTCTCAACAGCCGGTGGGTCGGCAACACCAAGGCGTCACCATCGGCGAGGAATACACGCTGCACGATCAACTGCTCGCCGCAACGACGGATCTCGTCGAGCACCTCCGCCTCATCGCGAGCACGAAACTTCTTCTGCGGCGCGGTATACATCTCACAGAAGGTACAGCTGTTCCAGGAGCAGCCATTGGTCACCGGCAGGATCAGCGAATGCGCCTCGCTGGGTGGCCGAAATACTGGCTCGATGTAGCGGATGGGAAACTCGCTCACGTTCATTGCGTCCACGCCTGTTCAATCTTCACGCTGCCGCCAATTCAGTCACGCTTGCGCTTGTTGCCCATGCGTACGCCGATATCCATGAGGAACTGGAAGAAGCCGTCCTGATCTTCCAGCACGTTGCTCCAGAACGGCGAGTGGTACAGCGCCACCGCACCATGCACCAGCGCCCAGGCGGCGCAATAGTGGAAATACGGCGGCACGTCTTCCAGCTTGCCTTCGGCAATACGGCCTTTGATCAACTGGGTCAGATGTTCGAAGTTGGAGGCGCGGATGCTGTGCAGCTGCTCGACCATTTCCGGCACCTGATTGCCCTTGACCACTTTCTCCTCGAGGCGGTCGAACAGCCGATAGCGCTGCGGGTCGCGCATGCGGAACTCGAAGTAGGCGCGCGAAAGCGCTTCCTTGTCGCGGTCCAGGTCGGGAGAGTGGAGGATCTGGTTCAGGTCGCGCTCGTAGTCCAGCATCAGCCGCAGGTAGATTTCGGCCTTGGACTTGAAGTGCTTGTAGATCGTGCCTTTGCCGATACCGACCGCATCGGCAATCATCTCGACAGTAACGCTGTCCTCTCCCTGGTCGAGAAAAAGCTGCAACGCGGTATCGAGGATTTCCTGTTCGCGGCGACGAAATTCGCGGACCTTACGAGGTTCATTCTGCATAGGAAGGCTGCTTGAGGTGAAAAACGAAGCAGCCATTATGCCTAACCGGTCATGAAATGCACGGGACATCCAACCATGATTCAAATAAATGACGAATTCCCGCAAATAGTCGGTTTGCGATATCTGAACCATGCTGCCGTCGCTCCCTGGCCCAGGCGGGCCGCTCGGGCCGTGAGCGCCTTTGCCGAGCAGAATGCAACCTTGGGCGCGCGCGACTACCCCGAATGGCTCACAGTGGAACGCAGCCTGCGCCAACGCCTGACGCGACTGCTCAACGCGCCGAGCAGTGCCGATGTGGCGCTGGTCAAGAACACTTCCGAAGCGCTCTCATTCGTCGCCTTCGGGCTGGACTGGAAAAGCGGTGACCAGATCGTGATCAGCGACGAGGAGTTTCCGTCCAATCGGGTGGTCTGGGAGGCATTGCGGCCGCTCGGCGTGGAAGTCATTCAGGTCAGTCTCAAGGGTGTCGATCCCGAGGCTGACCTCCTTGCAGCGTGTGGTCCTCGGGTACGCCTGATGTCGATCAGCGCCGTGCAATATGCGAGCGGCATGCGATTGGATCTTCCGCGCCTGGGCGAAGGCTGCGAGCAACGCGGCGTGCTTCTGTGCATCGATGCAATCCAGCAATTGGGCGCCCTGCCCTTCGATGTCCAGCAGAACCGTTGCGCCTTCGCCATGGCGGATGGTCACAAGTGGATGCTCGGCCCGGAAGGACTCGGTGTTTTCTATTGTCGCAGCGACCTACGCGAGCAACTGAAACTGCACGAGTACGGCTGGCACATGCTGGAGCACGCCGGCGATTACGACCGTAGCGACTGGGAGCCCGCACGCAGTGCCAGGCGGTTCGAGTGCGGCAGCCCGAACATGCTGGGGGCAATGGCACTCGAAGCCAGCCTGTCGCTGCTGGAGGAAGTGGGGATGGAGCAAGTCGCCAGATCGCTGGACGAGCGAATCGAGTGGCTGACTCACGGGATCAGCAAGCTGAAAGGAGTAGAAACCCTCTCGCCAGGCCAAGCGGAGAGACGCTCCGGCATCGTCACGTTCCGCCTCGACGGTTGGCCCAATGCCACTCTGTTCGAGCGACTCAAGACTGAACAGGTGGTGTGTGCACAACGCGGCGGCGGCATTCGCTTCTCGCCACATTTCTACACGCCGGAGCACGTCATAAACGAAACGCTAGGCCTTTTGCATGACCTGGCTGCGCACTGAAGGCGATCAGCCAGCGAGACTTGTATTCCAAATGCGTTTAAAAATCAGGGAAATCCGCCGGCAAACCCGCGGAGCAGCGTTAATACTTGAGTAACTGGCCGGGCAATCCCCCCACTGCCCAGCCAGATGAGGTCGCTAGGATTGCGATTTCATACTCCTAATGGTCTTGGCCCGGCTTCCCTGGAAACCGGGTTTTTTTTGCTCTCAGGTCTGGGACTGCGCCAGCAAACGAGTCCGCAGCCGGTAGCACAGCCAGAGAAGCCCGACCCAGACCGGAATCGCGAACACCGACATGCGGATGCCGGGTAGCCACAGCATGATGATCAGGATCCCGCTGACGAAGGCCAGGCACAGGTAATTGCTCAGCGGGAACCAGAACGCCTTGAAGCTCGGCTCAACGCCCTGGCGCTGCATGGCACGACGAAATTTCAGGTGCGCAAGGCTGATCATCGCCCAGTTGATTACCAGCGCAGCCACCGCAAGGGACATCAGCAGTTCGAGCGCGCCCTGCGGAAACAGGTAGTTCACCGCCACGCAGAGCAGGGTTACCAGGGCCGACACGCCCACCGCTAGCACCGGGACACCGCGGGCATTGATCTTCATCAGGCTGCGCGGCGCATCGCCCTGCTCTGCCAGGCCGTACAGCATGCGGCTGTTGCAATACACGCCGCTGTTGTAGACCGAAAGCGCAGCCGTCAGCACGACGAAGTTCAGCAGATGCGCCGCCGCATCGCTGCCGATCAGCGAAAATATCTGCACGAAGGGGCTGCCGCTGTAGGGGTCGCCCGCGGAGCCCAGCGTCTGCAACAGTGCGTCCCAGGGATACAGCGCCAGCAGCACCGTCAGCGCGCCTATGTAGAAGATCAGAATGCGATAGACGACTTGATTGATCGCCTTGGGAATCACGGTTTTTGGCTCCGCCGCTTCTGCCGCCGTGATGCCGACCAGTTCCAGTCCACCGAAGGAGAACATGATGATCGCCAGCGCCAGCAGCATGCCGCTGAAGCCGTTGGGGAAGAAGCCACCGTGCGTCCACAGGTTGCTGATGCTTGCCTGCTCTCCCCCCTGGCCACTGACCAGAAGGAAAAGCCCGAGCAGGATCATGCCGACGATGGCGGCGACCTTGACGATGGCAAACCAGAACTCGGCCTCACCGAAAGCCTTGACGTTGCTGAGATTGATCAGATTGATCAGCACGAAGAACGCAGCAGCTGTGGCCCAGGCGGGAATATCAGGCCACCAGAACTGTACGTACTTGCCGACCGCCGTCAGCTCGGCCATGCCCACCAGGACGTACAGCACCCAGTAGTTCCAGCCGGAAAGGAACCCCGCATAACCGCCGCCATATTTGTGTGCGAAATGGCTGAACGACCCTGCGACCGGCTCCTCGACGATCATCTCCCCCAGCTGGCGCATGATCAGAAAAGCAATGAAGCCACCGATCGCATAACCCAGGATCATCGACGGGCCAGCACTTCTCAGAACTCCAGCCGAGCCCAGGAACAGTCCCGTTCCAATCGCTCCGCCCAGGGCGATCAGCTGGATATGGCGATTCTTCAGACCGCGCTGGAGCGGTCCGGTGTGCAGCGTTTCAGCGGTCATACGCCACCTTGTGGATCTTCAGAGCAAGAAAAGCGCCGCTCGTGACGGCGACAAAGAAGGCAGCGCACCGGACGTGCTGGAAAGCATCAATCCTGCGCGGCGGCGACGTCAGCTGCGCACCCTGGCCAGCGGGAACAATGTCTTGAAGTTGGCAGTGGTTTGCTCAGCCAGCGCCTCGAACGGAACGCCACGCAACTCCGCAACAAACTCGGCGACCTCCCGCACATACTGCGGCAGGTTGGCTTTGCCACGGTGGGGAACCGGCGCCAGATACGGCGAATCGGTTTCGACCAGCAAGCGATCAGCCGGCACTCTGCGGGCCACATCGCGCAGCGCATCGGCATTTCGGAACGTGACGATCCCCGACAGAGAGATATAGAAACCGAGATCAAGCGCAGCCTTGGCCATGTCCCAGTCCTCGGTAAAGCAATGCAATACACCCGCCTGCGGCAGCGCCGCTTCACGCAGCAGATCCAGCGTATCGGCGCGGGCAGCCCGGGTGTGCACGATGACCGGTTTGCCGGTCAGCCTGGCTGCTTCAAGATGCAGCCGGAAGGACTGCTGCTGCATCTGCGCAGCTTCAGGCTCGTAGTGGTAATCCAGACCGGTTTCACCAATGGCAACCACATGCGGGTGCTGGAGCTCGCCAAGCAACCAGTCCAGCACCGGCTGGCTCGTCGGCTCGAGATCCAGAGGATGAACACCGATCGAGCAATCCACATCGGCATAGCGCTCGGACAGCGATCTGACCGCCGCTGCGTTGTCGGCGCTAACGCCGATGCAGAGGAAATGCCCGACACCGCGCGAGCGCGCAGCGTCCAACGCGGCATCCAGTGAACCGTCATGTGCGGTCAGGTCGAGTCGGTCAAGGTGACAGTGGGAATCTACCAGCATGAAATGCACTACTTGCTATCGCGAAAAAGGGGCGATTGTAGAGCAAATGGCCGGTTGTCAGGAAAGGCCAACAAACACCCTGCCGTCTGGCGAGGGATGACGTTCAGTGACTCAGAGCGTTACATCGTGTGGGTCGGGCGGTCGGATTTGAGCGCACCGGCCAGATAGGTTTCGATTTTGTTGCGTGCGGTACTATCGCCTTCGTTGAACTGCACGCCAATTCCCGCGGCGCGACTGCCCTGGGCACCCTTTGGGGTGATCCAGACGACCTTGCCGGCAACGGGAATCTTTTCCGGCTCGTCCATCAGGTTGAGCAGCATGAACACTTCGTCGCCAAGCTTGTAGCTCTTGTTGGTCGGGATGAACAGACCACCATGCTTGATGAAGGGCATGAACGCGGCATAGAGCACCGACTTGTCCTTGATGGTCAGGGACAGGATGCCATTACGCGGACCAAGATTTGCTGGCAGGCTCATGCGGTGTTCCTAACGAAAATTCCAGTCGATTCTAGCCCGCGCCGGGCAGCGTTGCCCACTGCACCAGCAGCGCTTCGAGAAGCAACACACGGTTGAGGTTGGCTTTGCCTAGCACTTTTTGCCGATGTTCGAGCAGCCAGTCCTGCAGCGCCATCACTTTGTGTTGCGCTGACTTCTGCGCAAGGTACTGCAACACCTTCTGCATATCGGCTGCACCGAGCTCAGCATCATCACCGGCCATCTGATACCGCAGGATCAGATGCGTCCACTCGCAAAACCAGTCGAACAGCAGGATCAGCGGCAGCGCATTCCAGCCCTCAGCCAGCTGACTGGGTGACTGTTGCTGCTTGAGCAGCTTCTTCACGCTGTCGACAACCTGCGCGCGCAAGTCCAGTACTTTCTGCTCATGCAACTTCAAGGCGGCCAGAGGTGACCCCGCCGCCAGTGTCAGTAGCTGCTCACGCAGCTCCGCTGCCAGCTCGGGGAGCTGTCCAGCCAGCCAGTCGAGACTCTGTTGCCGTCCCGGCAGAGGGCAGGCCTGCTGCACGCAACGGCTCTTGATGGTCGGCAACAGGCGGCTCGGCTGGTGGCTGATGAGCAGCAGTACCGTATCGCCGGAAGGCTCCTCGAGGCTCTTGAGCAATGCGTTGGCCGCATTGAGATTCATCGCCTCGGCTGGCTCCAGCAATATCACCTTGCGCCCACCCAGCTGCGCAGTCTGGGTGACGAAGCCGACCAGATCTCGAACCTGGTCGACCCGTATGGCCTTGTCGACCTCTTCCGGCTCGAGGATGTAATGGTCGGGGTGCGTATGTGCAGCCAACAGCTGACAAGCCTTGCATTCACCACAGGCCGTGGCGTTCACGGGCCGCTGGCAAAGCAGCAGCGCCATCAATTGCTCGGCTAGCTGCCGCTTGCCGATGCCGCCAGGACCGTGCAGCAGGTAAGCGTGAGCATGCTGCGTACGCCCTGCCAGCTGCCGCCAGAGCTCCGCCTGCCAGGGGAGGACGTCAGCCATCGAGGCGCCCCATCAGGTCGGGAATCAGCGCCTGTACATCCTGCTGCACGACATTCAATGGCTGCCCTGCATCGATGATTCGATAGCGCGACGGCGCAGCCTTGGCGCGCTCCAGATAGGCGCGCCGTACCGATTCGAAAAAGCGGAGGCCTTCCTGTTCGAAGCGATCCAGACGACCGCGCGCCGCAGCACGGGCCAGCCCCACCTCGACCGGCAGATCGAAGATCAAGGTCAGATCAGGTCGCAGCTCGCCCTGCACGAAGACTTCCAGCTGGGCGATCCGCTCGATAGAGAGCCCTCGACCCCCGCCCTGATAGGCATAGGTGGCATCGGTGAAACGATCGCAGAGCACCACCGCCCCGCGCTCCAGTGCCGGGCGTATGACCTGCGCGAGATGCTGAGCACGTGCGGCAAAGACCAGCAGCAACTCGGTATCCACCGCCATCGGCTCGTCGGCCGGGGTGAGAAGCAGCTCGCGGATACGCTCGGCCAGCGGCGTCCCGCCGGGCTCACGGGTCAGCACGACATCCACGCCACATGCGCGCAGGCGCTCGGCGAGATATTCACGATTGGTGCTCTTACCGGCCCCTTCAGGGCCTTCGAGGGTCACGAAGAGTCCTTTCATTGTACGTTTCCGTTGTCCGCCGGTGCCTGCCGTGGCGGCGGACTGGAGCGGTAGTCGGCACGGCGCTTGAGCTGATACTCGCGCACCGCACGGTTGTGCTGATTGAGCGTATCGCTGAAAACATGGCTGCCATCGCCACGGGCGACGAAGTAGAGACTGGTGCCATCCGCCGGATGCAGCGCGGCGTGGATCGCCTCGCGCCCGACCATCGCGATCGGGGTCGGCGGCAGGCCGGCATTGGTGTAGGTATTGTAGGGTGTCGGCGTGCGCAGATCGGTGCGGGTGATCCGGCCCTTGTACTTCTCACCCATGCCGTAGATAACGGTTGGGTCGGTCTGCAGCAGCATGCCCCGCGCCAGCCTGCGCACAAAGACGCCGGCAATCTCTCCACGCTCGCCGGGCACGCCGGTTTCCTTCTCGATGATCGAGGCCATGATCAGCGCCTGATAAGCGTCCTTGTACGGCAGCTCCCTGGCACGCTGCTGCCATTCCTCTTCGAGAACCTGCTCCAGGCGGGCGAAGGCACGGCGCAGCAGGTCCTCGTCAGACGTGCCGCGGGTGAAACGATAGGTATCTGGGAAGAAGCGCCCTTCCGGGTGCTGGCCAGATGCACCTATGCGCGACATGATTTCGGCATCAGTCAAACCATCCAGGGTTTGCTCCAGCTTGGGCTGATTCTGCAGGGCGCTACGCAACTGGCGGAAGTTCCAGCCCTCGACCAGGGTCAGACTGTATTGCACCACTTCGCCACGCTGCCAAAGCCCGATCATGTCCCGCGCCGTCATAGTGGGGGACAGGCGATACTCGCCGGTGTGCAAGCTCTGCCCGGACAGGTTCAAACGCCAATACAAACGCAACCAGAAGGCATCCTCCAGTACGCCTTCGGCCTCCAACCGCTGAAGCACGCCACTGGGCGTATCGCCCGGACGCACGTCGAGCAGCAGGGCCTCGTCGGTAACGGCCAGAGGCTGCTCCAGCGCAGCATGCTGTTTCCAGGTGAACAGCCCGAGCGCAATCGCCGCCAACAGCAACACTGTCAGCAGCAGAACAAGAATTTTACGGATCACGAATCACTCAACAGGTCGGCGACAACGGACTGCAGTTTACGGGTCAGCGGACCGACGGGCCAGACGCACTCGGCCAAAGCTGTCACGGGCCAGATGCCGTAAAGGCTGTTGCAGAGGAATACCTCATCGGCCTGCACAAGCTCGGCATAGCTGATGTCGTCGATCACGACCGGGAGCCCGTGCTGTGCTGCGCGCGCAATGATCTCCGCACGCATGACCCCAGCGACTCCGCAACGAGTCAGCGGCGCGGTACGCAGTTTGCCGGCTTCCACGATGAACAGATTGCTGAAAACGCCCTCCACCACCCGGCCGGACATATCGCGCATCAACCCTTCCGCGTAGACCGGATCATGCCACTCGGCACGCGCCAACACCTGCTCCAGGCGATTCAGATGCTTGATGCCGGCGAGTCGCGGTTGCTCGGCAAGCCGGGTCTCGCACGGAAATAGCCTGATGCCGGTTTCAGCATGCTGTGGCGGATAAGCTGGAGAGGACGAGCCTAACAGCAGACGCTGCGGCTGACACGGCTGTGGCGTTGCATAACCACGCTGTCCGGCGCCACGCGTGACGATGAGCTTGGCGACGCCCTGCCCCAGTGCCCGGCAGAAGCGCATCAGCTCATTGCGCAGCAGATTTGCATCAACGGGAATGGCGAGGCGCTCACAGCCATCTTGCAGCCGCTGCAGATGGCGTTCGACCAACCGCGCCTGGCCACCTGCGACGCGAATAGTCTCGAACAGCCCATCGCCGTAGGCCAGTCCTCGATCATGAATGGGCAGCCCATCACAGGGCTCCCCGTTCAGCCAGCTCAATGTCACTCGGCGAACCGGCGGAATACCAGCGAACCGTTGGTTCCGCCAAAACCGAACGAGTTGGACACCGCCACTTCGATCAGTCGGGGCTTGGCCTCGTGCGGAACGAAATCGAGGTCGCAGCCTTCATCCGGCTCATGCAGATTGATGGTCGGCGGCGCGACCTGATCACGAATAGCCAGAACACTGAAGATCGCTTCCACCGCACCGGCAGCACCCAGCAGGTGGCCGACCATGGATTTGGTCGAACTGACCGACAGCTCATAGGCGTGATCACCGAATACGCTGCGAATAGCAGCAGCCTCGGCCTTGTCACCTGCGGGAGTCGAGGTGCCGTGTGCATTGATGTAATGCACCTGATCGACATTCAACTGGGAGTCCTTCAGCGCATTGCGGATGCAGCGCGCAGCACCGGCGCCGTCGTCGGGCGGCGAGGTCATGTGGTACGCATCGGCGCTCATGCCGAAACCGATCAGTTCGGCGTAGATGTGCGCCCCCCGGGCCTTGGCATGCTCCAGCTCCTCCAGCACCAGCGCACCGGCACCATCGGAGAGGACGAAACCGTCGCGCCCCTTGTCCCAGGGCCGGCTCGCAGCCGCCGGGTCATCGTTGCGGGTGGACAGTGCGCGTGCTGCCGCAAAGCCTCCGATACCAAGCCCACTGGCAGCCATCTCGGAACCGCCGGCCACCATGACATCCGCCTCGCCATAGGCGATGTTACGGGCGGCCATGCCAATGCAGTGGGTGCCTGTGGTACAGGCGGTAGCGATTGCATAGTTGGGGCCCTGCAATCCCAGATGGATCGACAGGAAACCAGACACCATGTTGATGATGGAGCCCGGCACGAAGAAGGGAGATATACGCCGCGGACCTTGCTCGATAAGTGCCTTGCAGCTGTTTTCGATATTGGTCAGGCCGCCGATACCGGACCCCATCGCGACGCCGATGCGCTCCCGATTGGCGTCAGTGACCTCCAGCCCGGAATCACGCACCGCCTGGAAACTCGCGGCAAGGCCGTACTGAATGAAGAGGTCGAGCTTGCGTGCCTCTTTTGCCGGCAGATACTGCTCGACATCGAAGCTTTTGATCGACCCGCCAAAACGAGTGGAATAGGCAGAAAGATCCATGTGCTCGATCAGGCCGATACCACTGCGGCCGGCGAGAATTCCCTGCCAGCTGCTTGGCACATCGTTGCCCAGTGGCGATAGCATGCCCATCCCGGTGACTACGACGCGTCTACGCGACACAGCGATTACTCCTATACCTAAACGTACTTGGCTCGGTTCCCGCCAAGACAGGAACCATCCCCGGCTGGGTGCAATGGAGCCCCCGCGACCTGGATGAATCCCTCTCAAAGAAAAGCCGCACTACCTCGTTCAAAGGCAGTGCGGCTGTTCCTGTTTCTGAAGCAGATTACAACTTACTGCGCGTGCGCGTTGATGTAATCGATGGCTTCCTGAACGGTGGTGATCTTCTCAGCTTGCTCGTCCGGGATCTCGGTCTCGAATTCCTCTTCCAGAGCCATCACCAGCTCAACGGTGTCAAGAGAGTCGGCACCCAGGTCTTCGACGAAGGAAGCGCTGTTGGTTACTTCCTCTTCTTTAACGCCAAGTTGCTCGGCAACGATTTTCTTGACGCGTTCTTCGATGGTGCTCATACCTTGTTTTCACTCCTATGGAAAAATCAGGCAGCTGGTTTGCGCGGTAGTGTATAGAAAGCGTTTTCCGCATTTCAAGCTGGAAGCAGGCAAGCATGACGCCGCCTTCAACCTTCTGTCTATAAACCAGCTGCGGTTTTATAGCTAATTTAAAGACAGCCTCTAAGACTGTCCTCCTGCGTAGGGCGTCACACTCAGCTCATGTACATGCCGCCATTCACCGGAACGGTAGCACCGGTGACGTAGGCAGCGCCGTCCGAAGCGAGAAACGCAACGACCTTTGCAATTTCTTCGGCCTGACCGAGACGTCCCAGGGGAATCTGCCCCACGAGCGCATCACGCTGGGCTTCCGGCAACTCGCGAGTCATGTCGGTATCGATGAAACCAGGCGCCACGGAATTCACCGTGATACCACGAGAACCGACCTCACGAGCCAATGCACGGCTGAAACCCTCCAGACCGGCCTTGGCTGCCGCGTAGTTTACCTGTCCGGCGTTGCCCATGGCACCAACCACCGAACCGATATTGATGATTCGACCCCAGCGAGCCTTGGTCATGCCGCGCAGCACGGCCTTGGAAAGGCGATACAGGCTATTCAGGTTGGTGTTGATGACGTCATGCCACTCATCATCCTTCATGCGCAGCATCAAGTTATCGCGGGTAATACCGGCATTGTTGACCAGAATTGCCGGCTGTCCGAGATGCTGCTGAATGTGCTCAAGAGTGCTGCTGACAGATTCATCGTTGCCAACATCGAGCACCAGCCCAGCGCCTTCGATACCGTTTTCCTTCAGTGTCTCGGCGATGCGCTCGGCGCCGGTTGGCGTGGTCGCAGTACCAATTACGATCGCGCCCTGGCGGCCCAACTCAAGGGCAATGGCCTGGCCAATACCGCGGCTCGCGCCGGTTACCAACGCCACCTTACCTTGCAGATTCATAGCATTCTCCTTGTTCAAGCCAATGCGGCACGAGCGGCCGCGAAGGCCTCGGGGGTATCCAGATTGTAGGTGCTGACGCCCTTGACGCAGCGTTTGTTGAGGCCCGACAGAACCTTGCCGGGTCCGCACTCGACCAGCGAGGTGACGCCACGGTCTCCCAGAGCAACCATGGACTCGACCCAGCGCACCGGACTGTAGAGCTGTGCCAGCAGATCACGCTTGAGCACTTCCAGATCCGCGACGACTGCTGCGCTGACGTTCTGCACCAACGGAATCTGCGGCGCTTGCCATTCGATCGACTCCACCGAGGAAGCGAAGCGTTCGGCAGCCGGACGCATCAGATCGCAATGAGAGGGGACACTCACCGGCAAAGCCATCGCACGCTTGGCACCTTTGGCCTTGCACGCTTCGATCGCGCGCTCTACCGCCGCCGCACTGCCGGCAATCACCACCTGACCCGGAGCGTTGAAGTTGACCGCACTGACCACCTCACCTTGCGCGGCCTCGGCACAGGCGGCCAATACATCGGCATCTTCCAGCCCGAGAATGGCGGCCATGCCGCCCTGCCCGGCCGGCACTGCCTGCTGCATCAATTGACCGCGCAATTCAACCAGCTTGATGGCGTCAGCGAACGGCAGGCTGCCCGCCGCCACCAGAGCGGAGTACTCACCGAGGCTGTGTCCGGCAACGAATGCGGGCTGCGCGCCGCCTTCTGTCTGCCACAAACGCCAGATTGCGATGGAGGCGGCAAGAATCGCCGGCTGGGTCTTGTCGGTCTGATTCAGCTGTTCTTCCGGACCGGTCTGGGTCAACGCCCAAAGGTCGTACCCGAGCGCCGAAGATGCCTCGGCAAAAGTATCGACGACCACGCTTTGCTGGGCACCCAGCTCGGCCAGCATGCCAAGGGACTGAGACCCCTGACCGGGAAAGACGAAAGCAAGTGATGCGGACATGAAACGACTCTCTTGTGGTTCTGTTCGTCTGAAGAATACGCCAGGGACCGGCGTCGCGAATTTCAGTTGGATGGCTGGCCACCACCTGCGGTCACATCATCCACATCATCGTACAGATGAGGCGGCCGCAGAAAATGCCCCAGCCTGCTCCTCAGTTGCCCAGGGAGATCATGCTCGACATCCTGCGCCGCGCGCCGGATCGCTGCTTTGAAGCCGTCCGCGCCGGCACTACCATGACTCTTGACGACAATTCCCTGCAGCCCGAGAAAGCTCGCACCGTTGTACTGAGCCGGATTGAGATCCGCCCGCAGACGGCGCAACAACGGCAATACGACAGCACCGACAATGCGCGCGCCAAGCGAACGCTTGAAAAGCGCCTCGACTCTGGCGACCAGCATCCCAGCCAAGCCCTCGCTGGATTTGAGCAATATGTTGCCGACAAAGCCATCGCATACGACCACGTCGGCTTCACCGCGATACAGACCATCCCCCTCGATGAAGCCCTGATAGTTGAGATCAGCGGCCTGCTGCAACAGCAGCGCGGCTTGCTTGACCTGCTGATTGCCCTTGATCTCTTCGGTACCGACATTCAGCAGCGCGACCCTAGGCTGCTGTCGTCCCAGCGATTCGGCCGCCACAGCCCCCATGACAGCAAACTGGAAAAGCTGCTCGGGTGGGCAATCGACATTTGCGCCCAGGTCCAGCAGCAGGCATGGGTCAGCCTGCGTAGGGAGCGCTGTCACCATCGCCGGCCGATCGATACCTGGCAGCGTTCTCAGAACCTGGCGCGCCAATGCCATCAGCGCGCCGGTGTTACCGGCGCTTACACAAGCATTGGCTTTACCGTCGCGAACCTGCTCGAGGGCAATACGCATGGAAGAGCGTGGCTTGCCACGCAAAGCCTGAGCCGGGCGTTCGGCCATACCAATGATTTCAGACGCATCGACGATTTTCAGGCGCGAACGATCGACCCCAGGATGCTGGGCGACAAGCTGTTCGAGAAGGGAAGATTGGCCGACAAGGACCAGATGCAGCGAGGGGCTTTCAGCCAGACAGGACAGACTGGCAGGAACAATGCAGTGGGGACCGAAGTCCCCACCCATTGCATCGATCGCGATGACCGGAGCGGACAAGGATTACTCGTCAGCGCCCTTGTCGATCACCTTGCGACCACGGTAGAAACCGTCCGGGGACACGTGGTGACGCAGGTGAACTTCACCGGTGCTCTTTTCCACGGACAGAGCGTTCGGCTCGAGAGCGTCATGGGAACGACGCATGTCACGGGCGGAACGGGATTTTTTGTTCTGCTGAACAGCCATTTGGATCAACTCCTAAACGTTTGGGTCACGCTTTAACTGCGCCAGTACGCTGAACGGGTTGGACCGCGTTACCTCGTCCTCACTCGGTTCAGGCTCATCTGGCCCAACCGGCGGCTGGCAAATTTCAGGGTCATGGAGTGGAACAATCGGCAGAGCGAGCAACAGCTCGTCTTCGACCAGCGCCAGCAGATCCAGAGGATCCTCTCCCACTTCCAGCACGTCATACCCTTTGGGCAGGTGCTGGCTGCTCGCCCCTTCATTCACAACCGCGTAATCGCACTCGCTGTGAATCGGCAGAACAACCGGCTCCAGACAACGCTGGCAAATCATTTTGACTTCAACGTCGAGCTGACTACGGATAACCGCAGTACGCTGCTCGTCGCGCCCAAAGGCAAAACTGGCGCGCACCACACCCTGATCATCCTCAAGAGGATCGGCGAGCCGCTTCAGCTGCGACAATTGCAGCTCACCGGCTAGGGTGGCCGCTCGGTCGGCTAGCTTGCGCGGATCAACGTGCGGTGGTATCGGTCCTTTCAACATAAGCGCGGCATTCTAGGGACGCGCCCGCAGCCTGTCAAAGGAATTCCGCCCAGCTTCACGACGCAACGCATACAATCTCGCACCTATATATAAAGGAGGAATCATGCGCCGCCTGCTGCTTGCATCCAGCTCACCCTATCGACAGGAATTGCTCTCCCGGCTGGGACTACCGTTCGAAAGCTGCGCCCCGGATATCGATGAAACCTATCTACCCGGAGAAAGCGCCGAACAACTCGTAAACCGACTCGCCGAGCAGAAGGCCAGAGCACTTGCCGAGCAGTATCCGAATCACCTGATTATCGGCTCCGATCAGGCTGCAGTATTGGACTCGAAGATTATCGGCAAACCGCACACGTTCGAACGGGCAAAACAGCAACTGCAATCCGCCAGCGGCAACAGCGTCCGATTTCTGACCGGACTGGCGCTCCTCGACAGCGCGACAGGCAGAATTCAGACCGACTGCATACCGTTCACCGTACACTTCAGAGAACTAGATGAAGCCCGAATCGAGCGCTATCTGAGAATCGAAAAGCCCTACGATTGCGCGGGCAGTTTCAAGGCTGAAGGATTAGGCATCAGTCTTTTCCGCGCCACCGAAGGCGAGGACGTTACCAGCCTGGTAGGCCTTCCGCTCATCCGCCTGGTGGACATGCTACTGAACGCAGGCTACGACGTTCCGTGAGCGCGAGCCGGCTGCTATCGCAACACCGGCCCCTGCACCCCAACCAGAACAGCCAAGCGTTCGGCGACGCCAGCACCAAGTTTCTTGGTAAAACGATCCAGCGGCGACTCTTTGACAGTGAAGTCCACCAGCTCGGGCTCACCGATCACCTCGCGCGCGACATGCGCCGTACTTCCCAAACCATCGATCAGCCCGAGCTCCAATGCCTGTTCCCCAGACCAGATCAGACCTGAGAACAACTCCGGATGCTGCTCCTCCTGAAGGCGATCGCCGCGACCACGCTTGACGCTGTCGATGAACTGCTGATGGGTGGTAGCCAGCACGCCTCGCCAGAACTGGGTCTCCTCAGGTTTTTCCGGCTGGAACGGATCCAGAAAAGCCTTGTGCTCACCCGCCGTATAGACACGCCGCTCGACGCCGAGCTTTTCCATGGTATCAACGAAGCCAAAGGTAGCCGCGGTTACACCGATCGACCCCACCAGACTGGACTTGTCAGCATAAATTTCGTCCGCGGCGCTAGCGATGTAGTACGCACCCGACGCCCCTAGGTCGGTAATCACCGCATAGACCTTGATGGTCGGATATTCGCCGCGCAAACGCCGGATTTCGTCATATATATAGCCCGACTGCACCGGACTGCCCCCCGGGCTGTTGATTCGCAGCACCACACCCTTGGTATTGGCGTCCTCGAAGGCCGCCCGCAAGGCACCGACGACGTTATCGGCGCTGGCAGGCTCTTCATCCGCGATCATGCCGCGCACATTGATGACCGCCGTATGACTACCCTCCGCGCCCTTGCTGGAACCAAACTGCAGCGCCGGGGAAAACAGTGCCAGCGCGCCGAACAGGTAAATGAAGGTCAATAACTTGAAGAAGATACCCCAGCGCCTAGCGCGCCGCTGCTCCTGAACCCCTGCAAGCAGCGTCTTCTCCAGCAGCTTCCAGCTATTACGATCACCCTTGGACTCGTCTACCGGAGCCTTCCACTCATCCGACATTTGCATTCACCTCAGAAACCGCCAAGGAGCGCAGCCAATCACCAAGCTCCGAAAAATGATTGATCGCAGTGCGCGGCTTGCACTGCTGCAGGATGTGCAGTGGTTGTGCGCCATAAGCGACAGCTACGCCATCCACACCCGCGCGATGAGCCATCTGCAGGTCAAACACCGAATCACCGACCATCAGCGCCTGCTCCGGACGAGCACCGCAGTAAGAAAGAATCTGGTGGATCATCAGTGGATCGGGCTTGCTTGCCGTCTCGTCCGAACAACGGGTGATATCGAAGAAGTCCTCCCACCCCTGCCCAGCCAAAACGCGATCAAGGCCGCGACGCCCCTTTCCAGTCGCGACAGCGAGCATATACCCGGCGTCACGGAACTCGGATAGCGCCTTGGCGACTCCCGGATAAAGAGCCGAAGGCTGGGTCTCCAGGGACAGATAATACTCGCTATAGCAGTGACGAAAATCCTCGATCAGCGAGACATCCGCCTGATCCGGATACAACACGCCAATCGCTTCCGGCAAGGCCAACCCGATGATGCCCTTGACCGAGGCATCATCGACCTGCGGCAAACCACAATTTTGCGCCGCAACATGTATCGATTCGACAATACGCCCGATCGAGTCGACCAGCGTGCCATCCCAATCAAATATCAGAACCCGGTACTCACTCACCGAGACGCTCCAGCGTTCGCGCCCACATTTCGTCGACGGGCGCCTCCAGGGATAGCTCACCGCCATCAGGCAACGGAACCTTCAGCGCGTATGCATGCAGGAACAATCGCTTGCCGCCTAGCTCGCGAATCTCGCGAGTGAACTCCTCATCACCGTACTTGCTGTCGCCGGCGATACTGTGCCCGGCATGGCGCGCATGCACACGAATCTGGTGCGTGCGACCGGTAACCGGCTTGGCTTCCACCAGCGTTGCGAAGTCACCAAAGCGACGAAGCACGCGAAACAATGTCAGCGCTTCCTTGCCGTCCTCGGTCACCTCGACCATTCGCTCACCAGAGCGCAGCGTGTTCTTCAGCAGCGGCGCATTGACCTGCTTCTTCGAGGTTTCCCAGCGACCACGCACCAGAGCCATATAACGCTTGTCTACACCGTCACCGCGCAACGCCTGATGCAGGTGGCGCAACATGCTGCGCTTCTTGGCGACCATCAGCAGACCGGATGTATCGCGATCCAGTCGATGCACCAATTCAAGCTCCTTGGCATCAGGGCGCAGCTGCCGCAAAGCCTCGATCACCCCGTAGCTGAGCCCGCTACCACCATGCACAGCTATGCCGGCCGGTTTATTCAGTACGATGAGCGCCTTGTCCTCATGCACGATGGCCTTTTCCAGCCTTTCCAACAGTCCTTGAGCAAGCGGCTCAGGCTCGTCGCGCTCGGCCAGGCGCAGCGGCGGCACGCGCACCAGATCACCGGCTTGCAACTTGTACTCAGGCTTGATGCGCCCTTTGTTCACACGCACCTCGCCCTTGCGCAAGATGCGGTAGATCAACGTCTTGGGCACGCCTTTGAGCTGGTTGCGGAGAAAGTTATCAATGCGCTGGCCGGCAAGTTCCGGCGCGACCTCGAGTATTTGCACACCGGAGGTCTGGGAGGGGGTATTGGTCATCGCGGCATCATATCAATTTTCATGGAATTGAAGCACTTAAACATTGCTGTTATAGTCGCGAACGCCGCCAAAAGCGGTCAGGTCCAGGGATGCCAGCGATACCGCCAACCCAGACCGGCAAAAAAATGTTCTAGGACGTGAGGCCGTCCGACGGAGCTTCCCTCAAGTAGCGGAGAAGTTGCGAAACAAGCCTTGAAGACATGATGCGTGCCCCATATGGGAATCGCGATAATCGACAACCCGCTCCCCGGATTCTGCGAGCGGCACCCGATTTTCAAAGTATGCGTGTTGGGTGGAGATGCACAGCATCGGATTGCGTAGCAAAGGCTTTCACAGACGCTTCATTCCGTCCGCTACCGATGCCTGATTCCTCCTCCCGAACCATTGCTTCTGTTCCGACAGCAAGCAGGAGACGTCGTCGCGACGCCGGCCCATTTGGCCGCACATCGCTGGACACTGGAGTGCTTTACAACCATTCCTGACTCACCTGACACCGACCGCGAGAGTCGTGTGTGCCGAACGCCGTTTCCGGATGCCACGGAAACCGACGGTACTACATGAAAAGAATGCTAATTAACGCAACTCAGCCCGAAGAGTTGCGTGTCGCACTGGTCGACGGCCAACGTCTGTTCGATCTGGACATCGAATCAGGTGCCCGCGAGCAGAAGAAAGCCAACATCTACAAGGGCAAGATCACCCGCGTCGAGCCCAGTCTCGAAGCTGCTTTCGTCGACTTCGGCGCCGAGCGCCATGGCTTCCTCCCCCTCAAGGAAATTTCTCGCGAATACTTCAGCAAGTCGCCTGAAGGCCGCGTGAACATCAAGGACGTCCTGCGCGAAGGCCAGGAAGTCATCGTTCAGGTCGAAAAAGAAGAGCGCGGTAACAAAGGCGCTGCACTCACCACCTTCATCAGTCTGGCCGGCCGTTATCTGGTCCTGATGCCGAACAATCCGCGCGCTGGTGGCATTTCGCGCCGCATCGAAGGTGAAGAACGCAATGAACTGCGTGAAGCCCTGAACGGTCTCGATATCCCCGCTGACATGGGTCTGATCGTCCGCACTGCCGGCCTGGGCCGCTCCAGCGAAGAGCTGCAGTGCGACCTCGACTATCTGTTGCAGCTCTGGACTGCAGTCAAGGATGCGTCCCAGGATCGTCCCGCGCCATTCCTGATCTATCAGGAATCCAACGTCATCATCCGCGCCATCCGCGACTACCTGCGCCAGGACATCGGCGAAGTGCTGATCGACAGTGTCGAAGCACAGGACGAGGCATTGAGCTTCATCCAGCAGGTGATGCCGCAGTACGCCAGCAAGATCAAGCTGTACGAAGATTCCGTACCGCTGTTCAACCGCTTCCAGATCGAAAGCCAGATCGAGACGGCCTTCCAGCGTGAAGTAAAACTGCCTTCCGGCGGCTCCATCGTCATCGATCCGACCGAAGCACTGGTATCCATCGACATCAACTCGGCTCGCGCCACCAAGGGTGGCGACATCGAAGAAACCGCCCTGCAGACCAATCTGGAGGCGGCCGAGGAAATCGCCCGCCAACTGCGTTTGCGCGACATCGGCGGACTAATCGTCATCGACTTCATCGACATGACCCCGGCCAAAAACCAGCGCGCCGTCGAGGAGAAGATGCGCGAAGCACTGGAAGCCGACCGTGCACGTATCCAGGTCGGCCGCATCTCGCGCTTCGGTTTGCTGGAAATGTCCCGCCAGCGTCTGCGCCCCTCTCTGGGCGAGACCAGCGGCATCGTCTGCCCACGCTGCAACGGCCAAGGCATCATTCGTGACGTCGAATCGCTGTCGCTGGCGATTCTGCGCCTGATCGAAGAAGAAGCCCTCAAGGACCGCACCGCCGAGGTTCGCGCACGCGTGCCGTTCCAGGTTGCAGCATTCCTGCTCAACGAGAAACGCAACGCGATCACCAAGATCGAGCTGCGCACCCGTGCGCGCATCTTCATCCTGCCGGACGATCACCTGGAAACGCCGCACTTCGAAGTTCAGCGACTGCGTGACGACAGCCCAGAAATCATGGCAGGCCAAGCCAGCTACGAAATGAGCCCGACCGAGGCCGAAGAAGCTCAGCCGGTCAGCTCCACACGCACCCTGGTTCGCCAGGAAGCGGCGGTCAAGACCGCACCGCAGCGCACCGCACCGGCGGCAGCCGCCGCAGCGCCAGCCGAAGCACCCGTTGCCGCGCCGGTGCAGGAACCAAGTCTGTTCAAGGGCCTGATCAAATCCCTGGTCGGACTGTTCGCAGGCGAGACGAAAGAACCGCAGGCCACAGCCGAAGTCGAGAAGAAGCCCGCCTCGCCGCGCCCGCAGCGCAATGACGAGCGCCGCAGCGGACGCCAGCAGAACCGTCGCCGCGATTCGCGCGGTGGCCGTGATGAGGAGCGCAAGCCGCGCGAAGAACGTCAGCCCCGTGAGGAGCGCCAAGCTCGCGAGGAGCGTCAGCCCCGCGAAGAGCGCCAGCCGCGCCCACCACGCGAGGAACGCAAACCCCGTGAACAGGCCGAAGTTGCCGAAAGCCAGCCGCGCCGCGAGCGAGCCCCACGCGAGGACCGCAAGCCCCGCGAGGAGCGCAAGCGCGAACTGCGAGCGCCAATCGATGAAGCTCCGATCGCTGTAGCAGCAGAAGAAGAGCAGGCCGAGCGGCAACCACGCGCCCCGCGCGAAGAGCGCAAGCCGCGCGCCGAACGGCAAGCCCCGGTAGCCGCCGATGAGCTGCTGCAGCAATCCGAGGATGCGAGCGAAGCCGAGGACGCCCAGGACTCCAACGAGGGCAGCGAAGGCAACGACGGCGACCGCCCACGCCGCCGCTCCCGCGGCCAGCGTCGTCGCAGCAATCGCCGTGAGCGTCAGCGTGACGCCAACGGTAACGAAATCGACGAGGTCGACGAGAGCAACGCCCCGGTGAAAACCGAGGAAATCGCCGTCGCAGCAACAGCCGCCGCCCTGGCCGCGAACACCGCCGACACCGAAGCGGCTCCACAGGCCAGGCTCGCTGATGACGCCGTGATTCAAACCAGCTCCGAAGGTGTAGCGACGATTGTCGAGCATGCGCCAAGCGTGGAAAGTACGGACGAGCAGCGCACTGTGGCCGAGCAGTCGATAGCTATCGAAGCTGCAGACGAGACATCGACACACGCTGCCGAAGTTGCGCCGAGCGAAGCACCACAGGTCGTCCAAGCCGACGTCACCCCGCAGCCTGCCCCGGAGCCGGTGGCCGAGAAAGTCGAAGTCGCACCGGCCGTGGCGCCAGTACTGACGCCTAGCGGACGCGCGCCTAATGATCCGCGCGAGGTCCGTCGCCGTCAGCGTGAAGCCGAGCGTCTGGCCAAGGAAGCGGCAGAAGCCGACGCCAAGGCCGCAGCGGAGCAACCTCTGGCCAGCCCGGAGATTGTCGCCAGCGAGCCAGTCGTCGAAGCGCAAGTTGAACAAGTTGCGGAACCAGTGCCTGCCGACGCCCAGCCTGAGCAGTTCGCCGAGCCAGTCACCACCCTCCACGAGCAGCCGCTCGCCGAGGCCGACGAGCCCGCCGAACAAGCACAGGTGTCGACCGCTGAAGTAGACGAGCAGAAGCCAGAAGCACCGACAACTGAGGAAGTGGTTCAGCCATCACCCCTAGAGTCGGAACAAGCTGTAGAAGGTGACCAGCCAGATAACCGTGAGAAGCCGCAAGGCTAAACACCTGGCCTAAAAAAGGGATGCTTCGGCATCCCTTTTTTTTGCATTGTCCCCTCCTGAATAAGGTTTACACCTTCGTCTTATTCATCGGGAGAACGCTCATGGCAGAAGGGGTGCGGCGCAGTCGGCAAGGCTATTCACTGCCCCATCTCTCCCCGAAAAAGCCGTCACTGCAAGCTTGAGAAGCCGGACCGGCTGCAGGTCGAAATTGAGCTCGCTTACATCCGACGCACATCGCAGGTTCTGCTTGGTTGCCGCGCTAGGCGAACCGAAGTGCGAGATCAGTACAACTCAAGCGACCGGAACCATATATCTACACCACCGCACGGCCTGGCTTTAACGCAGCCAGAGCTGGCCGTACGAGTCGTAGTCAGAGCACATTTGGCTCGATCTCAAGGCTGACGCCGAAGCGCTCCAGCACATCGACCTGGATACGTCGCGCCAGGTCCAGCAGCTGCACCCCCGTGGCCAGGCCATGATTGACCAGCACCAACGCCTGCAGCCGATGAACCCCTGCGTCGCCGTCACGAAATCCCTTCCAGCCAGCCTTCTCGATCAGCCAGCCAGCCGCCAGTTTCACTTGACCGTCGGCTTGCGGATAACCGACCAGCTCGGGGTAACGGTCGCGCAGCGTCTGAGCAGCGGCAGCCGGCACCAGCGGATTCTTGAAGAAACTCCCAGCATTGCCCAGCTGCTGTGGATCCGGCAGCTTTTCACTGCGGATGGCACAAACAGCTCGGCTCACATCCTGCGCGGAAGGTACGGTAATCCCCTGCTCCGCCAAACGCTGGCGGATCGGCCCATACTCAAGATGCAGCGCTGCCTGGCGACGCAACGCGAAACGCACTCGCAGAATCAGAAAACGCCCGGACTGCTGTTTGAACAGACTGTCGCGATAACCGAATGCGCAGTCGTCCTCGCTGAACTCACGGATGATCCCAGTTTCACTATCCAGTGCAGTGAGCCCTGCAAATACGTCCTTGATCTCGACACCGTAGGCACCGATGTTCTGGATTGGTGATGCACCAACGGTACCTGGTATCAGGCTCAGATTCTCGAGGCCCGCCAAGCCTTGATCCAGCGTCCAGAGCACGAATGGGTGCCAGGGCTCGCCTGCCTCCGCCTCGACCAGAACCTGCTCGGCAGACTCATCGATGATGCGTTTGCCACGGCTGGCCATATGCAGGACAAGCGCCGGCACGTCACGAGTCAGCAGCAAGTTGCTGCCGCCACCGATCGGCAGCAGCGGAACGTCGAGCCGACGCGCCTGGGCGAGCGCGTCACGAACATCCTCATCGTTATGAGCGGCCGCGAAGTAGCGCGCACGCTGATCGACAGCGAACGTGTTGAATGCCTTGAGTGATCGGTTTGATTCGAGGGTCAGGCTCACAGTCGTCCCTTCAATTCCACGAGCATCGCATCACAGGCCTCCTCGAGGAGATCCAGTACTTCCTCGAAGCCATCTTTCTCGCCGTAGTAAGGGTCTGGCACCACGCCACGCGCCAGGTCGTAACGGCGTAGCAACAGATCAAGCTCCGCCCTGCTCGCTTCGGGGCGTAAGGCCTCCAGTCGAGCCAGGTTGTCGTGATCCATCGCCAGAATAAGGTCGAAATGCAGGAAGTCTTCCGGCTGCACCTGGCGCGCGCGCAGCGCTGTCAGCCGATAGCCGCGTTTGCCGGCTGCGGCGCAAGCACGCGAGTCCGGAGCCTTGCCCACATGCCAATCGCCGGTCCCAGCAGAATCGATCTCGATCCGACTGCCGAGCCCAGCCTGCTCGACGCGCTGGCGAAACACGCCTTCGGCGGTGGGCGAGCGGCAGATGTTGCCCATGCAGACGAACAGGATTCTCATCTCAGCCGCCCAGCAGACGACGGACCCGCTCCAGGTCTTCCGCGGTATCCACCCCCGCAGGCGGTGCCTGTACCGCGTCTGCAACGTGAATACGCTGGCCGTGCCAGAGCGCGCGCAACTGCTCCAGACACTCGGTATCCTCGAGCCAGCAAGGACCCCAGGAAACGAAATCAGCGAGGAAACCGGCGCGATAGGCGTAGATACCAATGTGCCGGCGGTACGGCACGCCAACAGGCAGTACGCTGCGATCGGCGGCAAACGCATCTCTTGCCCAGGGAAGCGGCGCACGGCTGAAGGTCAGCGCCAGGCCATTGGTGTCCGAGAGCACCTTTACCACGTTTGGATTGAACAGCGCCTGCACATCGCTCAATGGTTCGGCGAGCGTGGCGATGGCCGCCTCGGGGTGCGCAGCCAGATTGGCGGCAACCTGATCAATGACTGCCGGGGGAATCAGCGGCTCGTCGCCCTGCACGTTGACCACGATGGCGTCACTCGGCAGACCAAGCTGCTCGCACACCTCAGCCAGCCGGTCGGTGCCGGAGTTGTGGTCGGGGCGGGTCAAAACAACCTGCGCACCGAATGCCGAGCAGGCATCGACGATGCGTGAGTCGTCGGTGGCGATGACCGCGCGCTGAGCCGTGCTCTTGCTTGCCTGCTCCCACACGTGCTGGATCATCGGCTTGCCGGCAATGTCCTGCAACGGCTTGCCAGGCAGGCGGGTCGAGGCATAGCGGGCGGGAATCACGACAGTGTAGGCAGTGCTCATTTGTCGAGGCGCTCATCCACGTCCAGCGTACGGGCCTCGCTCTCGAGCATCACCGGGATGCCATCGCGCACGGGAAACGCCAGGGCGTCGGCCTTGCAGATCAGTTCCGACTTGTCATCGGTCAGCTTCAGCGGCCCCTTGCATAGTGGGCAGGCCAGTATGTCGAGCAGTTTGGTATCCATGCGCAGTCCTTGGAAGCGTTCGACTGCGATGGCAGTGCGAGCGGCTTAAGAGTGATCGGGCAGCAATCGCGCCAACTGGCCGTCGAACCAGGTGACGAAAGCCGCAGAAGGTACGGCGTGCACCTGAAGATATGACCAACCCGGCGGTGCGAAGGCCCGGCATTTAACCGCATCCTTCTCGGTCATCACCAACGGCAGGGCGGGGCTGAATTCCAGCTGCTCCTGGCTGTAGGCGGCGTGATCGGCGAAGGGGTGCGGAATCGGACGCCAGTGTAGCGTTTCGAGCGTGGTGAAGAAACGCTGCGGGTTGCCGATGCCAGCCACCGCGTGCAGCAGCTGGCCGGCGGGAAAGTGATCGAGTGGCCAGCGCTCGCCGGAGCACAGTTCGACCAGCGCGACCGGCTTGAGGCTGAACGCATAGCCGTCGGCGGTATCCGAATCGGTGCCGTTGACCAGCACAGCATCCACGCTATTCAGGCGTTCGGCCGGCTCGCGCAAGGGGCCAGCCGGCAGGCAGCGCCTGTTGCCCAGCCCGCGTGCCGCGTCGATCAGTACGAGTTCGAGGTCCCTGGCCAGCCGATAGTGCTGCAGGCCATCGTCGGAAAGGATCAGGTCAAGCGATTCGGTCTCCAGCAGGCACCGTACCGCGCGTGATCGGTCGGGATCTATCATAAGCGGCACGCCGGTACGCTGCACGATCAACAGCGGCTCGTCGCCTGATTGCTCCGCCGAGTGTTCGGGTTGAACGCGCCAGGGCAGCGCCGAGGGCTTGGCACCGTAGCCGCGGCTGACGACGCCGACGCGCAGCCCGCGGCTACGGCAATGCTCGATCAGCCAGAGAATCAGTGGAGTCTTGCCTGTTCCACCTACGGTGATGTTACCCACCACGATGACCGGCACTGGTGCGCGATAGGCAGCGCTTTCACCTTTGAGAAAGCGCCGTCGCTTTGCCTCGACCACGCGCCGATAGAGTAGCTCCAGCGGAGCCAGCACACATAGGGCCGGATGCCCCTGATACCAGGCGCGTTGCAGGCGATCGGCGAATGACATCAGGGAGAGGCCTGCGCCTCGACCGTGGTGATGCGCAGTTGGCCGAAGCCCAGCTTGCCGGCGGCATCCATCGCGGTGATCACCGCCTGATGCGGGGTCTTACCATCGGCGCTGATGACCATCGGCAGCCGATTGTCGCCGCCTGATTCCTTGCTCAACGCCGCCATCAGCGAATTGAGGTCGCTCTTCAAGAGCGCTTTGCCGTTGAGCGAATAATTGCCGGCCACGTCGATCAGCACTTCCAGCTGACGGACCTCGGCATCCTGGGGCGGCGTACCGCTGGCGGCTTCCGGAAGATCGACCTTGAGCTGCGTTTCACGGGTGAAGGTCGTGGTGACGACGAAGAACAACAGCAGGATGAACACCACGTCGATCAGCGGTGCCAGCCCAATCTCCACGTTCTCCCGGGGTTTGCGACGGAATTTCACGCCTTGTCCTCACCGAGATCGACATCGCGGTCGCCCTGCACCACTTCCACCAGCTTGATCGCTTCCTGCTCCATGCCAACGACCAGCTCGTCGACGCGGCGTTGCAGGAAACGATGGAAGAACAGCGCTGGGATACCCACCATCAGGCCAGCCGCGGTGGTGATCAGCGCTTTGGCGATGCCGCCGGCGAGCAGGGGCGCATTGGCCATGCCCGAGTCCATAAAGGCACTGAAGATTTCGATCATGCCCAGCACCGTACCCAGCAGCCCGAGCAAGGGCGCGATGCCGGCAATGGTGCCCAGCGCGTTGAGGTAACGCTCGAGGTCGTGAACGACCCTGGCCGCGGCTTCCTCGATGCATTCCTTCATGATCTCGCGACCACGCTTGGAGTTGCTGAGGCCGGCGGCAAGAATCTCGCCCAAAGGCGAATCCGCGCGCAGCTCCTTGAGCTTCTGGTTGCTTAGTTTCTTGTCCTTGATCCACTTCCACACCTGGCCAAGCAGATGCGGCGGCGTGACACGACTCGGGCGCAGCGTCCACAGGCGCTCAGCAACGATGCCGGCGGCGGCGATGGAACACAGGATGATTGGCAGCATTATCCAGCCGCCTGCTTTGACCAGCTCCCACACGAGATGAATCCCCCTCGAAAAAGTGGCGCCACTCTAGCATAGGGTCGAGGGGTCGCCGACGGCCGCCGTTCTCATTTTTCCCGCCAGAACCGACGTTCCGCACGTTGTATCTCCGCCCCCGAGAAATCGCCGAGATCGATGCGGATCGCGCCGTGCAAGGCGGTGTCGTAAATGTCGATCGCGGACGCTTCGAGGCGAGCGGTCACAGTCGGATGAGGATGACCGAAAGCGTTGTGCAGGCTGCGCGAGATCAGCGCGGCGCTCGGTTCCACCGCTCGCAGGAATGGCTCCGACGATGAGCTGCGGCTGCCGTGATGAGGCAATAGCAACCACTGCGCCTTTACGTCCTGTCCGCTGAGCAGCAACGCCTGCTCCGCGGCCTGATCGATATCGCCGGTAAGCAGCACCCGTTCGCCATTGGCCTCGACCAGCAGAACGCATGACGTCTGATTGCTTTCCCGGGCCGCCTGCCATTGCCAGAGACTGAAACGCACGCCGTTCCACCGCCACTCGGCACCGTTTTCACAGGGCTTGGCATTCAGATCGGTCGCATGTCGTTGCGGCTCCCCACTGACGGTCCGCGCGACCGGAAGCAGTCGACGGATCGCCTGAGCGCCACCGGAATGATCGATATCCGCATGGCTCAGCAGCAGTATGTCCAGCCTCTTCACGCCCAGGCTTCGCAGCGACGGGAACACGACACGCTCGCCGGTATCGAAATCACCCTGCCTCGGTCCCGCATCGTAGAGCAACGCGTGCTCCCGGGTCCGCACCAGTACCGAAAGCCCCTGCCCCACATCTAGCACCGAGACCTGCGCCCGTCCTTCGGCTACTTCGGAATACGGGGGATACACCAACGGCGCCAGGAGCACCAGTCCGAGCGCACGCACCGGCACACCTGACGGCAATAACATCAACAGCACACCCAGCCCAATCATCAGCAAGGCCCAGATGGGTATACCGACCGCCAGCCAAGCGGGTTGCCAGGTAGCCATGGCGGACAGCAGCTCGAACAGCAGCGCCAGCGAGGTGCCGACCAACCAGAGTAGCGTCTCGCCGATAGCGCCCAACGGCAGAAGCAACGTACCGAGCAGCGCGAAGGGAACGGTGAGGCTTACCCAGGGTACGGCAATCAGATTGGCCAAAGGCCCGCTGGCGCTGACCGGCAGTCCCAGCGTCAGTAACAGAGGCAGCAGGCCGAGGGAAGCTGCCCATTGGGCGCGCGTCAGCGTCGCCCACCACTTCCATCGGCCGAGCCGACCGGAGAACGCCAGCGCGAGCACCGCAACGGCCCCGAATGAGAGCCAAAACCCCGGCTGCAACGAGACCAGGGGATCGACCAGCAGGACACCATTCAGCGCCAGCAACAGCGGCTGCCAGACACCTAAATGACGAAAGCGCAAGCGCCAGAGCAGGACCACCGCGACCATGAGGCACGCACGACGCACCGGCACATCGAACCCCGCAAGCCATCCATAGGAAAGCGCACCAGCGAGAGCCAACGCGCATGCGCATGGAAGCCAGGGCCAACGGCTGGGCCAGAAGCCCCATCGAGCTGCTAGCGCAACCAGTCCGTATAGCAAGCCAGCCAGCATGCCGATGTGCTGTCCGGATATGACCATCAGGTGCACCGTGCCGGTGTCCTGCAACACCTGCCAATCCTCACGACTCAGGCCGGAGTCATCACCGACCACCAGTGCCGCGATCGCGCCTTGTCGACCGGACGCGGAGACCTCCATCAGACGGAGCCTCAAGCGGTCGCGCCAACTATTCACGGAGTGCGGCGCGAAGAGGCGCTCTCCCGCCTTGACCGAACCGGTCGCGCCAATGCGACGCGCCAGCAACCAGGCTTCGTAGTCGAACGCATGCGGATTGACCAGGCCACGCGGACGTTTCAGTCGAGCCGCAAGCCGCCAGCGCTCGCCGGCCCGCACTTGCGGGCCGCCGCACCAGGACAGACGCACCTTTGACGGCAGCCCGGCATGCCTCGACTCGATATCCTCCAACTCGAAGCGCACGACATCGCCCGTGCTGGAGGGCAATCCACTGACCGTCCCCTGGATCCAGTATGTCCGGCCATCTTGCGAAACGGGCAGGCGATCATCAATAGCACTCTGGCACTGCCAGCATGCCCAGGCGAACCCGAGGAGAAGCAACCCAGACGACGCCCAGCGCCGACGCGAAAGCAGCAAGCCCCCCAGCACGCCAAGCACGCACAAGATCCAGACAGAGGGCAACGCCGGTAAGAAACGGGGCAAGACGAGGCCTGCCGCGAGCGCCAACATCCATGTGCGCATGCTTTTTCGACTCCTGGAATCCATTCCGGGACCGCTGTGGGCGGATGGTCAATTTGTCGCGGGCGTAGACCTAATGTCACAAAACTCCTGTCAGCGCCGCATCGCGATTCGAGGCATAATCGCCGGGCTGCAGCCTGCCAGAGAACCTTCATGCCGCGTCGCTTTTTCAAACGCTACATGCCGCACCCCGATCGCATCAAGACTAACAAGTCCCTGCGTTTTCTCGGCGCGCTGATTCACGATCCCAATCTCTGGCATCTCAATAGGCACTCGGTGGCGCGAGCCATGGCTATCGGCCTGTTTTGGGCGATGATTCCGATGCCCATGCAGATGCTCGCGGCAGCCGTCTGTGCACTTCCCGCGAGAGCCAATCTGCCCATCGCGGTAGGTTTGGTCTGGCTGACCAACCCGCTGACCATGCCTCCGGTGTTCTATTGCAATTACAAGGTCGGAACCTGGCTGCTGGATACACCGGCCTCTGACATGCCGGCAGAATTGAGCCTGGCCTGGGTAAGTCACATGCTGCAGCACAACTGGCAGCCGCTGTATCTGGGCTCGCTGGTTTCGGGCGTCGTTTTCGCCATTCTCGGCTACGTTCTAACTCAGGCTTACTGGCGCTGGTGGGTCGGGCGCAGCTGGCGCCGGCGGCAGAACGGCCGGCGCTAACGGCCATCACTCGTAGCGCAGCGCCTCGGCCGGCTGGGTCTGCGCGGCTCGCCATGCCGGATAGAGCGTAGCCAAGAAGCTCAAGGTCAGCGCCGCGACCGATACCAGCACGACGTCCTCCAGACGCAGCTCCGATGGCAGGGTGCTGATGAAGTAAACGTCGGAACTAAAGATATGCTGGCCTGACACTTTTTCCAGCCAGGCCACCAGAGCACTTACGTTCAGCGCACCGAGTACGCCCAGAATCACGCCTATCACGGTGCCACTGAAGCCAATGATGCTGCCCTGAACCATGAAGATCGACATGATCTGCCGTGGAGTCGCGCCAAGCGTGCGCAGAATCGCGATATCGGCTCGCTTGTCGGCAACGACCATGATCAGTGTCGCAATGATATTGAAGGCCGCCACCGCAACGATCAGCATCAACAACAGGCCAATCATGGTCTTTTCCATCTTCATCGCGCTGAATAGGCTGCCCTGCGTATAAGACCAGTCCTCCACGCGGTAGCCATCACCGAGCATTTCAGCCACTTGCGCCGCCACCTCCGGCGCACGATACAGGTCGCTCAGCTTAAGCCGCACGCCTTGCACCTGCTGCGGCGCCCAACGATGTATCTGCGCAGCATCGGCGCGGTGGATCATCCCCAGGCTGCCGTCCAGATCGGCGCCTACCTTGAACACGCCAACCACATTCAGGCGCTGCATGCGAGGTGTGACTCCACCGGGCGAGGAGCTCACTTCCGGCACGATCAGCGTCAACTTGTCGCCCAGCTTCAGACCGAAGCGCCGGGCGGTCATCAAGCCGATGATGACGCCGAACTCACCCGGTTTCAGCGCATCCAGACTGCCCCCAACGAGGCGATCTCCAACAATGGAAACATGCGCCTCAGCCTGCGGATCGATACCGCTGATCTGTATCGGCTGCATGCTGCCTTTGAATGACAGCATGCCTTCGAGCTGGGTGACGGGCGCGCTGCCGACGATCTGAGGATGCGCCGACAGGCGCGACGCGACAGCCTGCCAGTCGTCCAATGGCTGATCACCGATGACGGTGGCGTGGGACACCATCCCGAGGATGCGCGAACTCATCTCGCGCTGAAATCCGTTCATCACGGACAGGACCATGATCATCGCCAACACGCCAAGTGCCAGGCCGATCAGCGAGGTCAGGGAGATGAACGAGATGAAATGGTTGCGCCGCTTGGCACGGGTGTAGCGGCTGCCGATAAAGACACTCAGAGGCCTGAACATCATTCGACCACCAGACGTCCGTCTTCCAACCGCAGGATCTGATCCATCTGCGCGGCAAGCTGACGGTCATGGGTAACCACCAGGAAGGCGGTCTGCAACGACTTGCTGAGCTCCAGCATGAGGTCCTGGATGCCTTGCGCCGTGTGATGGTCAAGATTTCCGGTAGGTTCGTCGAGCAGTACCAGCGCCGGCTCATTCACCAGCGCCCGTGCAATCGCCACACGCTGGCGCTCACCGCCCGAGAGCTCCGCCGGCTTGTGCTCGAGGCGATGCCCGAGTCCGACACGCGTCAACAGCGCAGCGGCCTTCTGCCGCGCTTCCGGGATCGGCGTCCGCCCGATCAGCAACGGCATACAGACGTTCTCCAGTGCAGTGAATTCGGCGAGCAGGTGATGGAACTGGTAAACGAAGCCCAGCGCGCGGTTACGCAATAACCCGCGATCCTTTTCGTTGAGCGCCGAAAGCTCCTCACCGGCCAGCCAGACACTGCCCTCACTGGGCGTATCCAGCCCGCCAAGCAGGTTCAACAGGGTGCTCTTGCCCGAGCCGGAACTGCCGACGATGGCGACGCGCTGCCCCGGGAACAACTCGAGTTGCAGGCCGGACAGCACTTCCACCGACTCCGGACCCTGCTCGTAGCGTTTGCCAAGATTGCGGCAGCTCAGCACCGCGTGCTTTTGCGAAGAAAGCTCGTTCATAACCTGTTCACTCATAACGTAGCGCCTCTGCCGGCTGGGTGCGCGCAGCGCGCCAGGCCGGATACAGGGTCGCGAGGAAACTCAGGACCAGCGCGGCAACACAGACCTGGATGACGTCGGCCGCCATCAGCCGTGACGGCAGATAGTCGATGAAATAGACGTCGGCGCTGAGAAACTTGTGTCCGATCAGGCGTTCCAGGGCCGCGATCCAGCTGCTGACATTGACTGCCGCGAACATGCCCAGCAGCGCCCCGACCAAGGTGCCGACGACGCCGATCACCGTACCCTGGACCATGAATATCGCCATGATCTGTTTCGGCGTCGCGCCCAGCGTGCGAAGGATGGCGATATCGCCGCGCTTGTCGGTTACTACCATCACCAGCGTCGAAATGATGTTGAACGCCGCCACCGCCACGATCAGCAGCAGCAACAGTCCGATCATGGCCTTCTCCATGCGAATCGCCTGGTACAGGTTGCCATGGGTGCGGGTCCAGTCACGGGAATAGAAATCGTCGCCGAGCTGGCCGGCCAGCTCCCAGGCAATGCGGGGCGCCTGGAACAGGTCGTCGAAACGCAGACGAACCCCCTGGACCTGGTCCGACTTCCAGCGCTGCAGCCGTGCTATGTCAGCGATGTTCGCCAGCGCAACGTAGCCATCGATCTCGCCAGCTCCGACATGAAAGATTCCGGTCACAGTAAAACGCTTCATGCGCGGGAACATCCCCGCTGGAGTCACGGTGACTTCGGGCGCCACGAAGGTGATCTTGTCCCCCACGCCGACACCGAGCTTGGTCGCAGCCTTGTCACCGATGACGATGCCGAACTCGCCTGCGGCGAGATCGTCCAGCGAACCTTCGCGGAAAAACTGATCGATGATCGAAACCCGCCGTTCGGCCTCGGGATCCACTGCGTTGATCAGGATTTTGGTCACCTGCCCCTGATGGGTCAGCAACCCCTGGCTTTGAATGAAAGGTGCCGTCGCCGCGACCTGGGGGTGCCCTTCGAGGCGCTTCCCAAGTGTCTGCCAGTCGCCGATTGGCGTCGGGCGTTCGATCGTCGCATGGGGCACCATGCCCAACACGCGGGTACGCATCTCGTGATCAAAGCCGTTCATCACGGAAAGCACGACGATCATCACCAGCACACCCAGGGCGAGCCCGATCATGGATGTCAGGGAGATGAAGGAGACGAAGAGGCTACGACGTCTGGCGCGGGTGTAACGCGCGCCGATAAAGACGGACAGCGGTCTGAACATAAGATCGACGGGTTCGCTGGCGGGGGAAAAAACAACATGCAGCTGACGTCACCGCGGGGCCTGATACACTCTGGCCATTACTGCATCCCGGGTATCGCCATGCCGACACAAGACACTGAAGAACGCCGCGAATACTACCGTATCGAGGATCGTGTGGCACTGGAAATCATCCCGGCCGGCCAAGGCCAGGAGGCCGACGCAGCGCCCCTACCGCCGCTTTTCAGCCTGCTCGGCGAGCTGCACCAACTTGATTTCGAAGCGCAGCATTTGTTGCGGCAGATTGCCGAGAGCAATCGCACGCTGGCCAATTACCTGAAGGTGCAGAACAAACGAATCGAACTCCTGGGCCAGGCACTGGCGCAGGATCTGCTGAAGGATCAGGGCGCACCGCAGCCGGTGATATTGTCCGAAGGCGGTATCAGCTTCGCCAGCGAGCAGCCCAAGGCTGAAGGAGAGGGGCTCACGCTGAAGCTGATTCTGCTGCCCCAGGGACTTGGCCTTGTGCTGGCCGCGCGGGTCATCTACTGCACGCCGATGGATGACGGGCGTTACGATATCGGCACAGAGTTCGAAGCGTTGACTGATGCACAGCGACAGTTGCTCGCACGACATATCCTGCAGAAACAGGCGCTGGAGCGGCGCCTGGCCCTGGAAAGCCTGCAAGGAGATTGACCGATGCGCCGCCTGGCGACTCTGCTGCTAGTACTGACATTCAGTCCACCCCTGTTCGCCGAAGACATTCGGATACCTGTTGGCCAACAAGGCCTGCCGGAAATGACCATGCCTAGTCGTGGCGACTCGAAGAACCAGGTTCTGGACCGCTTCGGCCTGGCCGATGAAGAGCGACCCGCCGTCGGCCAGCCGCCGATCACCCGCTGGGATTACCGGGAGTTTTCCGTGTACTTCGAAGGCGACCGGGTGATCAACAGCGTGCGCCATCATCAACGCACCCCATCCCCCCCTAAGGAAGACTTGCAACCGTGACACTCATCTACGGCCATCGCGGCGCCAAGGGCGAAGCGCCAGAAAACACCCTGGTGAGCTTCGAGCAATGCCTCCAGCACGGCGTGCGCCGCTGCGAGCTGGATCTGCATCTTTCCCGCGACGGCGAATTGATGGTCATCCACGACCCGACACTCAAGCGCACCACCGGTCGCCGGGGAAAAGTCGTGCAACATGATGCCGACGAGCTTGTGAACTACGACGCCCGGGAAGGCGGACCTGGCTGGAAGACACCCTGCCCTATTCCGAGGCTGAGCGAGCTGTTCGAAAAATGCGATTTCGAGCACTGGCAGCTTGAGGTCAAGAGTGCTTCACGGGTGCGCGCCGCGCGTACGGTCATGGCAATCAAGGAGCTGGCCGAACAGCATCGGTTGCTCGATCGCATCACCGTCACGTCGAGTTCTCGTGAAGTCCTGCGTGCGCTGAACCGGCTGGCGCCGGAGATATCACGCGGGCTGGTAGCCGAGTACAACTGGCTAGACCCACTGAAGGTCGCCCGTCAATATGGCTGCAGCCTGCTGGCATTGAAGTGGACGCTGTGCACCCCGGAGCGCCTGGAAAAAGCGCGTAAACAGGGCCTGCATGTATCGGTGTGGACAGTCAATGAACCAGCCTTGATGCGCCGCCTGGCCGACTTCGGCGTCGACAGCCTGATCACCGACTACCCCAGCCTGGCTGTCAGTACGCTATCGCGATCCTGACAGCCAACACCGCGGCACGATCCGGCAGCGCAGGCCGCTGCCGGATTCGCCCTCACCTGATCAGAAGCTCTCCCGGTTAGGCCAATGCCAATCACGAGAGTCGCCGCCCTCTCCAGCCGCCTCAGGCCAGCGGCCGGAGCTTCTCAAAAAAGCCGGTTGAGCCCGTCGAACGCAGCGACGCGGTAGGCTTCGGCCATTGTCGGGTAGTTGAAGGTGGTGTTGACGAAGTACTTGATGCTGTTCGCCGGCCCCTTCTGGTTCATGATCGCCTGGCCAATGTGCACGATCTCCGAAGCCTGATAACCGAAGCAGTGCACACCGAGCACTTCCAGCGTTTCGCGGTGGAAGAGAATCTTCAGCATGCCCACTGGCTCGAACGAAATCTGCGCCCGCGCCATGCTTTTGAAGAACGCCTTGCCGACTTCATAGGGAATCTTCGCCTGGGTCAGTTCGCGCTCATTCTTGCCGATCGAGCTGATCTCGGGAATGGTGTAGATACCGGTCGGTACGTCATCGACGAAACGCCAGGAGTCATTCTCGACGATACTGCCCGCCGCCGAACGGCCTTGGTCATAAGCGGCACTGGCCAGCGACGGCCAACCGATCACATCGCCGGCAGCGTAGATATTGCCGATCTCGGTGCGGTAGTGCTCATCAACCTGGACCTGACCACGACTGTTGGCCTTGAGCCCGATGTTCTCCAGCCCGAGCTTGTCGGTATTGCCGGTACGTCCGTTGCTCCAGAGGAATGCGTCTGCCTTGATCTTCTTGCCCGACTTGAGATGCAGGATGACGCCGTTCTCCAGCCCCTCGACCCGCTCGTACTCTTCGTTGTGGCGAATCAGCACGTTGTTGTTGCGCAGGTGATAGCTGAGCGCATCGGAAATCTCGTCATCGAGGAAGCTGAGCAGCTGCTCGCGGTTGTCGATCAGGTCGACCAGCACGCCCAGACCGCTGAAGATCGATGCATATTCGCAACCGATGACGCCGGCCCCGTAGATGATCATCCGGCGCGGCGTGTGACTGAGAGTAAGAATGGTGTCGCTGTCGTAGATACGCGGGTGATTGAAGTCGATATCAGCCGGTCGATACGGGCGCGAGCCGGTGGCGATGACGAACTGGCTGGCAACCAGCTTTTCCACCATGCCATTGAGGCAGACCACTTCGACGCTCTGCTCATCGGAGAAGCTGGCAGTCCCGAAGAAGGTATCGATGCGGTTACGCGCGTAGTAACTCGTGCGGGAAGTGACCTGCTTGCTGATGATCTTCTCGGCACTCTTCAGCACGTCCGGAAAGGAGAACCAGCGTGGTTCGCCGATCTGGCGGAACAGCGGGTTGGTGTTGTACTGCATGATCTGCCGTACCGAATGGCGCAAGGCCTTGGACGGGATGGTGCCCAAGTGTGTGCAGTTGCCCCCAACCAGCGGACGGTTATCTACCACGGCGACCTTGCGTCCCGCCTTGACGGCATTTATTGCCGCGCCCTCCCCGGCCGGACCGGAACCCAATACCACCAAATCGTAGTTATAGACCGCCATATACACTCCTGAAAACGCAGCGGGAGACGCCGCTGCTGTCAACGAATTCGCCGATGTCCAAAGACGCAAACCAGCCACTTCTTTCAAGCTCTGCGCGCACCGTGCCCGTCAACGAGCCCGGCCAGGCAAGTCCGCTCAGGGCTGCCTGGACGCGCAAAGGTTCACATCAACGCTTGGTGGCGTCGTAGGCGAGATCGGCGTTACCCGCGCTCTTCGCCTCGTTCACTTCTTCGCACTTCTCGCGGCTACCGCCACAGATGGAGCACTCCTTCTCGATGCCCAGATTGGCGATACCCCCGCAGGAACCCGCGATGGGCTTGCGTCCCATGATCACGCCGATGGCCATGCCGAATACCACAAGCAGCATCACCAGAAAAACCAGTAACCAAGTCATTGCTCTACTCCCGCACCGAACAGCTCGTCAAAAGCCTTGGTGCTCGTTGTTACGAAGCCTTGTCCCTCGCGCACGACGAAGAACGCGGCGATCGCATTACGCTCAGCCAGTGCCAGTCCCCGCTCGGGCCCCAGCACCATCAGCGCGGTAGACAACCCGTCGGCGCGCAAAGTCGATTTATCGATGACCGTCACCGCAGCGAGGTGATGCTCGATCGGTCTGCCGCTTTGCGGGTCCAGGGTATGTGAATAACGCCGGCCGTCCTGCTCGAAATAGTTTCGATAGTCGCCGGAGGTGGATACGCCCAGACCATCGAGTTCGACGATCTTCTGCGCAACCCGCTGGTCATACCTGGGCGCTTCAATGGCTATGCGCCACGGTGAATCATCGGGCTTGCGGCCCTCAGCCTTGAGCTCGCCAGTGATCTCAACGAGGTAACTCTCAACGCCGAGCGCCTTCAGACGATCGACAACGCGATCAACCGCATAGCCGGCAGCGATGCTGTTGAAGTCCAGCTGCAGCGCCACCGTCTTGCACAACTGATCGCCATCGATACGTAGATGCCGATGGCCGGTCAACGCCCGCGCCGCCTCGATATCCGCCGCGGATGGAACCTGTTCGGCACGACCTTGCGGACCGAAGCCCCAAAGGTTCAGCAATGGCTCGAGTGTAAGATCGAACGCGCCATCGCTGTCGGCCGATAGCTGATCGCCCGCTGCGACCAATTCGCGCACCGTGCCCGGCATCGGCTCGCAGCTTCCGGCGGGCAGCGCATTGAAGCGCTCGACATCGGAATCGCTTCGGTAGGTGGATAGCTGTTTGTCGATGTCGCCGAGAATGGCTTCGACCTCACCGTGCAGCTCCTCCCTGGACGGGACGTCGCCGCTGCTTACGTACTTGACGGTATAGGTGCTGCCCATCGTTGGGCCAGTAATGACCTCGACCCTGTCCTGAAACAGACAGCCCGTCAGGGCTGCCGCGAGAGCGACAGCGATGACGGGCCGGGGGTACACGACAGCATGGAGAGCCTGCAGTGACGCTCGGGTCATGCTAGCCGCCGAAGTCGTCGAGCAGAATATTCTCCGGCTCGACGCCGAGGTCGGTGAGCATCTTGATCACCGATGCGTTCATCATGGGCGGGCCGCACATGTAGAACTCGCAATCTTCCGGAGCCGGATGATCCTTCAGATAGTTCTCGTACAGCACGTTATGGATAAAGCCGGTCGGGCCATCCCAGTTATCTTCCGGCAGCGGATCGGACAGGGCCAGATGCCATTGGAAGTTCGGATTCTCCGCCTGCAACTGGTCGTACTCTTCCACGTAGAAGGCCTCGCGCATGGAGCGCGCGCCATACCAGAAGCTCATCTTGCGCTTGGACTTCAGGCGCTTGAGCTGGTCGAAGATGTGCGAGCGCATCGGTGCCATCCCCGCACCACCGCCGATGAAGACCATCTCGGCGTCGGTGTCCTTGGCGAAGAACTCGCCGAACGGTCCGTAAACGGTGATCTTGTCGCCCGGCTTCAGGCTGAAGACATAGGATGACATCTTGCCCGGCGGAATATCGTCACGGCCTGGCGGCGGTGAGGCGATACGGATGTTGAACTTCACCAGGCCACGCTCTTCCGGATAGTTCGCCATGGAGTAGGCGCGAATAACGGTCTCGTCGCACTTCGACACGTACTTCCACTGGTCGAACTTGTCCCAGTCGCCGCGATACTCTTCCTGAATGTCGAAGTCCCGGTAACGCACTTCATGCGGCGGGCACTCGAGCTGCACATAACCACCAGCGCGGAAGTCGACGTTCTCGCCTTCCGGCAGCTTGAGTGTCAGTTCCTTGATGAAGGTCGCGACGTTGGGGTTGGACTCGACGGTGCATTCCCACTTCTTCACGCCGAAGACTTCTTCCGGCACTTCGATCTTCATGTCCGCCTTGACCGGAGTCTGGCAGGACAGGCGCCAGCCCTCGCCCGCCTCACGACGGGTGAAGTGCGACTCCTCGGTAGGCAGCATCTCGCCACCACCGCTCTCGACGATGCACTTGCACTGCGCGCAGGTACCGCCGCCACCACAGGCTGACGAGAGGAAGATGTTGTTGGCGGCCAGGGTCTGCAGCAACTTGCCACCGGCGGGCACGGTAATCGTACGCTCACCGTTGATTTCGATTGACACGTCACCGCTGGATACCAGCTTGGCGCGTGCAGCCAGGATGATCACCACCAGCGCAAGCACGATGGCGGTGAACATACCGATGGCGAGGAAAATTTCGTAACTCATCAGTTCGTTCCGTCCTTACAGCTGTACGCCAGAGAAAGACATGAAGCCCAGCGACATCAGTCCGATGGTGATGAAGGTGATACCCAACCCCTGCAACCCATCCGGAACATCGCTGTATTTCAGTTTCTCGCGAATACCGGCCAGCAAAGCAATGGCCAGCGCCCAGGATGCGCCGGAGCCGAACCCGTAGACGACACTCTCGCCCAGGTTGTAGTCACGCTCGACCATGAACAAAGTGCCGCCCATGATGGCGCAGTTCACGGTGATCAGCGGCAGGAATACGCCCAGTGCGTTGTAGAGGCTAGGTACGTACTTATCCAGCAGCATTTCCAAGATTTGCACAATGGCCGCGATCACGCCGATATAGCTGAGCAGACCGAGAAAGCTCAGGTCCACATCTGGCAATCCTGCCCAGGACAACGCACCGGCTTTCAGCAGGTAGGTGTAGATCAGGTTGTTGGCAGGCACGGTAATGGCCTGTACCACGATGACCGCGATACCCAGGCCGATTGCGGTTTCCACCTTTTTGGAAATCGCGATGAAGGTACACATGCCAAGGAAGAACGCCAGCGCCATGTTCTCGATGAACACCGCACGGACGAACAGGCTGATGTAATGCTCCATTAGTAAGCCTCCTTGTTCGAGACTTGCGGCGCCATCTTGAAGGCAGGCTTCTCGACCTGCTCCTTCTTCCAGGTGCGAATGCCCCAGATGAACAGACCGATCAGGAAGAACGCCGAAGGTGGCAGCAGCAGCAAGCCGTTGGGCTGATACCAACCACCGTCGTTCACAACTGGAATAATGGTGTAACCCATCAGCTTGCCAGCTCCGAACAGTTCGCGAACGATGCCGAGCGCAATGAGCATGGCGCTGTAGCCCAGACCGTTGCCGATACCGTCGAAGAACGACAGCATTGGCGGGTTCTGCATGGCGAAGGCTTCCGCACGTCCCATCACGATACAGTTGGTGATGATCAGACCGACGAACACCGACAACTGCTTGGACAACGAGAAGGCATAGGCCTTAAGGATCTGATCAACCACGATCACCAGCGAGGCGATGATCACCATCTGCACGATCATGCGGATCGAGTTGGGGATCTGACTGCGGATCATCGAGATGAACAGGTTGGAGAACGCCGTGACCAGCGTCAGCGCCACTGACATCACCAGCGCCGTGTTCAGGTTGGACGTGACCGCCAGCGCCGAGCAGATTCCGAGAATCTGCAGGCCAATGGGGTTGTTATTGAAGATCGGATTGAGCAGAACTTCTTTGACAGTGGGTTGCGACATGATCAAGCCTCCCCAGCGCGCAGATTAGCGATAAATGGACCGAAGCCGTTCTCGCCCAACCAGAAGTGCAACAGCGAATTGACACCGTTGCTGGTCAGGGTCGCACCGGCCAGGGCATCGACCTGGTGGTCGGCTTTCGGGCTCTGAGGGTCGACACCGCCCTTGACGATCTGCACCACCAGTTTGCCGTTGTCGTCGTACAGTTCCTTGCCGGGCCACATGCCGCGCCACTTCGGATTGTCGACCTCACCGCCAAGGCCCGGGGTTTCACCGTGCTGGTAGAAGCCGAAGCCGGCAACGGTATTCAGGTCACCCTCGACTGCCATGAAGCCATAGAGCGTCGACCAGAGACCGTAGCCACGAACCGGCAGGATCAGCGTATCGATCTCGCCCTCGCCCTGCCCTTCGACGATATAAACGGTGCTGTAACGCTCGCGACGCTTGATCGAGGCAATATCCTGCTCCCCAGGCAGCGCCTGGGACAGCGCAGGGTCCTTGGCAGCGGCGAGCGGATCGAAGGTCTTGGCTTCGAATTCATCGCTGAACTTGCCGGTTTCCAGATCGACCAGACGGGCGACGATGCGCTCGTTGAACAACTGCTTGACCTGATTACCGGACATGCCCGCCTCGCCCAGACCGGCGATCGCCAGGATGCTGCGCTGCTTGTCCAGCAGACGGTTTTCCTGCTGAGTCGGGCGAAGCGCCACGGCGGCGCCAGCCACGAAGATGGAGCACACCAGGCAGACCAACAGGGCTACCGTCAGCGTGCGAACGGTGGATTCTTTCTGACTAGACATTACGTGCCAGCCTCCGCTTGATATTGGCCTGAATGACGAAATGGTCAATCAGCGGCGCACACAGGTTGGCGAACAGGATCGCCAGCATCATGCCTTCCGGGAAGGCGGGGTTGACCACGCGGATCAGCACGACCATCACACCGATCAGGATGCCGAACACCCACTTGCCGGTATTGGTCATGGAGGCCGACACCGGGTCGGTCGCCATGAAGATCATGCCGAAGGCGAAGCCACCGACGACCATGTGCCAGTACCAGGGCATGCCGAACAGCGGGTTGGTGTCGGAACCGATCAGGTTGAACAGGAAGCTCAGACCGATCATGCCGAGCATCACACCGGAAACGATGCGCCAGGAGGCAATCTTGCTACCGATCAGGATCACGCCGCCGATGAAGATCGCCAGCGTGCTGGTTTCACCGATCGAGCCATGAATGGTACCGACGAAGGCGTCCATCCAGGTGATGCCGTTGTCGATCACGTTTTCGATGCCGCCGACGAAGCCGAGGCTCAGCGCAGTTGCGCCGGCATAGCCATCGACCGCAGTCCAGACGCCGTCACCGGACATCTGTGCCGGGTAGGCGAAGAACAGGAACGCCCGCGCAGTAAGCGCCGGGTTCAGGAAGTTCTTGCCGGTACCACCGAAGATTTCCTTGCCGATTACCACGCCGAAGCTGATACCCAGCGCGACCTGCCACAGCGGAATGCTCGGCGGCAGGATCAGGGCGAACAACACGGACGTAACGAAGAAGCCCTCGTTGACCTCGTGCTTACGGATCGAAGCGAACAGCACTTCCCAGAACCCACCGACGATGAAGGTCACCGCGTAGATCGGAAGGAAGTAGGCTGCGCCCTGGATGAAGTTATCCCAGAGACTGTTCGGATCGAAGCCCGCCAGTGCGCCGACCAGACCGAAGCGCCAGCCTTCCTGAGCTGCGAGCAGATCAGGGCTCTGCGCGAAGATCAGGTTGGCCTGGTAGCCGGTGTTCCACATGCCGAAGAACATCGCCGGGAAGGTACACATCCAGACGGTGATCATCATGCGCTTGAGGTCGATGCCGTCGCGCACGTGGGCCGTGGTCTTGGTGACGCTGCCGGGACGATAGAGGAAAGTGTCGGCCGCTTCGTAAAGCGCGTACCACTTCTCGTACTTGCCGCCTTTTTCGAAATGATGCTCGATCTTGTCGAGGAATGCGCGAATGCCCATGCCTTAACCCTCCTTCTCGATGCGGGTCAGATTGTCCCGCAGGATCGGGCCGTATTCGTATTTCCCGGCACAGACATAGCTGCACAGCGCCAGATCTTCTTCATCCAGCTCCAGGCAACCGAGTTTCTGCGCCACTTCGGTGTCACCCACGATCAGTGCACGCAGCAACTGGGTCGGCAGGACGTCCAGCGGCATGACCTCTTCGTAGTTACCTACCGGCACCATCGCCCGTGGGCTGCCGTTGGTGGAGGTAGAGAAGGCGAACTTCTTGCCGCCCATCAGCTTGGAGATATAGATGTTGAGAATCGAATGCTTGTCGACGCCCGGGCGCATGTAATGGAGCATCTCGCGCTCCTTGCCCTCACGCAGGCAGGAAACCTGCTGGTGGTAGCGACCAAGATAGGCGAACGCACCATGGGCGGTACGACCACCCAGCAGCGAGCCGGAAACGACGCGATTGGCTCCAGGTTGCAGCTCACCGGCGGTCAATTCGTCGAGGTTGGCACCGAGACGGGCACGTACCAGACGTGGCTGCTCGACAACCGGGCCGGCCAGGGCGACAACGCGCTCCACCGACAAACGCCCACTGGTGAACAGCTTGCCCACGGCAATCACGTCCTGATAACCGATGGTCCAGACGCTTTTGCTGGCACTTACCGGGTCGAGGAAATGGATGTGGGTACCAGCCAGCCCGGCAGGATGCGGACCGTTGAAGCTTTCGACCTGAACCTTGGCCAGGGACTCGCCTGGCAACGAGGCATTTGGCGCCTTGCACATGAACACCTTGGCCAGATTAGTCAGGACCTTGAGTCCGGCTTCAAAGGCTTCAGGCTGTTCAGCGATGATGATCGCCGGATCGGCTGCCAGCGGATGCGTGTCGATCGCGGTCACGAAAATCGAGGCAGGCGTGGCATCGACGGCCGGCACCTTGCTGAACGGGCGCGTGCGCAGCGCGGTCCACAGGCCTGACTGCTGCAGGTTTTCACGCACCTGCTCGCTGCTCAGACCATCCAGCTGGGCTGGCGAATAGCTCGTGAAGGTGACCTCTTCATCGCCCTCAAGGTCGATGACCACCGATTGCAGCACGCGCTTTTCGCCGCGGTGAACTGCACTGACGACACCGGCGCCGGGCGCGGTGTAATGCACGCCTTCGGACTTCTTGTCGGAAAAAAGGATCTGCCCCAGCTTAACCCGATCACCGACCTGAACAGCCATGGTTGGCTTCATGGTCGGATAGTCGAAGCCGACGACGGCGACGCTGCGCACGGGCCTGCCGGCCTCGATACGCTGCGCCGGCGCACCGGCTATGGGCAAATCAAGCCCTCGTTTTATATTGATCATCGGTTTGCCTAACCACTGATTTTAGAAAGCTTTTTTTGCAGACCCAGCGGCATGGCGCAAAGTAGGATTGCGCCGCGCGCGCCAATACGTTATTGACGCGACACCATGTCGCGGACCCAGGTAAAAAATCCGCCCGATTATAGAGGTCGCGGACCTTGACTGACCACCCAAGCATTGCGGATTTTTGACTCGAAACAAGAGAAGCAAAATTAGCGATGCACGAAATCGAGCCGACGGCTCGGCCGCTCAACCCCGGCAGCTCGCGCCATTACTACCGCCCAGAAACGCGAAACGGGAGCCGAGGCTCCCGTTTCGATTTCACCGTCCGCAGCGTTTAGCGCGGGAAGGCTGGCGGGTTAACCCCTGCCATGTCTTCCATCACCCGCACGACCTGACAGCTGTAGCCGAACTCGTTGTCGTACCAGACGTAAAGCACGACACGGTTGTCGTTGCAAATGGTCGCTTCGGCATCCACCACGCCGGCATGGCGCGATCCGACGAAATCAGTGGATACAACTTCCTGCGAGTTGACGAAGTCGATCTGTTTCTGCAGATCCGAGTGCATGGCCATCTGGCGCAGGTACTCGTTGATCTCTTCGCGACTGGTGGCCTTCTCCAGGTTCAGGTTGAGAATTGCCATGGACACGTTCGGCGTCGGGACGCGGATCGCGTTGCCGGTCAGCTTGCCTTTGAGCACCGGCAGCGCCTTGGCTGCAGCGGTGGCGGCACCCGTTTCGGTGATCACCATGTTCAGCGCAGCGCTGCGACCACGACGACTGCCCTTGTGGAAGTTGTCGATCAGGTTCTGGTCGTTGGTGTACGAATGCACCGTTTCCACGTGACCGTTGACGATGCCGTACTGATCGTTCACCGCCTTGAGCACCGGCACGATGGCGTTGGTGGTGCAGGATGCAGCGGAGATGATCTTGTCATCGGCGGTGATGTCGCCATGGTTGATGCCATGCACGATGTTCTTCAGCTCACCCTTGCCCGGCGCGGTCAATACGACGCGAGCAACACCCGGGCACTTGAGGTGCTGACCCAGGCCTTCGGCGTCACGCCACTTGCCAGTGTTGTCGACAAGCAGCGCGTTCTCGATGCCGTACTGGGTGTAATCCACCGAGGACGGATCGTTGGAGTAGATCACCTGAATCAGGTTGCCGTTGGCGGTGATGGTGCTGTTCTCTTCGTCGATGGTGATGGTGCCATCGAAAGGACCATGCACAGAGTCGCGACGCAGCAGGCTGGCACGCTTGACCAGATCGTTGTCCGCGCCCTTGCGCACGACGATGGCGCGCAGGCGCAGGCCGTCGCCACCACCGGTTTTCTCGATCAGGATACGCGCCAGCAGACGGCCGATACGGCCGAAACCGTAGAGAACCACGTCAGTGCCCTTGTGACCAGCTGCGGCGTGACGCTTGTCGGCCACCTCAGCCAGCTCTTCACGGACGAACTGCTCGAGATTGCGACCGTTGCCCGCTTCCTTGTACTTGGCGACCAGCTTGCCCAGGTCCACCGAAGCGGCGCCCAGGTTCATTTCGCTCATCGTCTTGAGGATCTGGAAGGTGTCGTGCACCGACAGCTCGGTTTCGTCGGCGATGCGGTGACGGGCGAAACGGTGTGCCTTGAGGATGGCGATCACCGAACGATTGATCAGGCCACGGCCGTAGATCGAAGTCACCACGTTATTGTTGCGATACAGCTGACCAATCAGCGGAATCATCGCTTCGGCGAGCGCTTCGCGGTCAATCCATTCACCAAGACACTGGTCGGGCTTCTGAGTCACGGGCAGTTCCTTCCAACATGTAGGGGCTGAGAAAAGGGGCTACATTATGACGGCGCACCCTAGCGCCGGCAATCTGCAGCGGACGAAACACTGACAGCCAACCGCCTCGATAGTTACAATCCCGGCGGCCTATTTTTTGATCGGAGCCACGCCCACTCGTGTCCGTCTTGCGCCTTCCCCCCCTGCCTGCCGCCAGCGGCAAGCAACATTGGGGCAATCTTCCAGGAGCTGCGCTAAGCCTGGCGATTGCCGAAGCAGCCAGCAACGCCAAACGCTTCACGCTCCTGCTCACTGCCGACAGCCAAAGCGCCGAGCGCCTGCAGGAAGAACTCGCCTTCTTCGCGCCACAGCTGGCGGTATTGCATTTTCCTGACTGGGAAACGCTGCCCTACGACATCTTCTCGCCGCACCAGGACATCGTCTCCCAGCGCATTGCCGCCCTCTACCAGCTACCGGAGCTGAGCCACGGTGTGCTGGTAGTGCCGATCACCACCGCCCTACACAGGCTGGCGCCAAAGCGCTTCCTGCTGGGTTCGAGCCTGGTGCTGGACGTCGGGCAGAAGCTGGATGTGGAGCAGATGCGCCTTCGCCTGGAAGCAGCCGGCTATCGCTGCGTGGACACCGTGTACGAGCACGGCGAGTTCGCCGTGCGCGGCGCGTTGATCGACCTGTTCCCCATGGGCAGCCCCCTGCCCTACCGCATCGACCTGTTCGATGACGAGATAGAGACGCTGCGCACCTTCGATCCGGAGAACCAGCGCTCGATCGACAAGGTCGAGTCGATCCGCCTGTTGCCAGCACGCGAGTTCCCCCTGAAGAAGGAGGCAGTCACCGGCTTCCGCGCGCGTTTTCGCGAACGTTTCGACGTCGACTTCCGCCGCTGCCCGATCTACCAGGATCTCTTTACCGGCATCACCCCAGCGGGCATCGAGTATTACCTACCGCTGTTCTACGAAGAAACCGCGACGCTTTTCGACTACCTGCCTGAAGACAGCCAGGTGTTCTCCCTGCCCGGCATCGAGCAGGCCGCCGAGCAGTTCTGGAGCGACGTTCGCAATCGCTACGAAGAACGCCGCGTCGACCCCGAGCGACCGCTGCTGCCGCCGGCCGAGCTGTTCATGCCGGTGGAAGACTGCTTCGCTCGGCTCAAGCTCTGGCCGCGTGTGGTCGCCAGCCAACAGGATGTCGAGCCTGGCATCGGCCGCGAACGCTTCACCGCGCAGGCCCTGCCGGAACTGGCAATCGAGGCCAAGGCGAGCGAGCCACTGGGCAAGCTGCGACGCTTCCTCGACGAATATGCCGGGCGTGTGCTGTTTACTGCCGAATCAGCCGGCCGCCGCGAAGTATTGCTGGAGCTGCTCGCCCGTCTAAAGCTGCGCCCGCAAGAAGTCGAAGGCTGGGAGGAATTCCTCGCCAGCCAGGAGCGTCTGGCGATCACCATCGCCCCGCTCGACGAAGGCCTGCAACTGGACGACGTCGCACTGGTCGCGGAAAGCCCGCTGTTCGGTCAGCGCGTCATGCAGCGCCGGCGACGCGAGAAGAGTCGCGACGGTGGCGAGAACGTCATCAAGAACCTCACCGAGCTGCGCGAAGGCTCGCCGGTGGTGCACATCGATCACGGTGTCGGTCGCTACCAGGGCCTGGTCACCCTGGAGATCGAAGGCCAGGCGCAGGAATTCCTGCTGCTGCAGTACGCCGAGGACGCCAAGCTCTACGTACCGGTCGCCAGCCTGCACCTGATCGCCCGCTATACAGGCAGCGACGACGCGCTCGCGCCACTGCACCGGCTCGGCTCGGAAACCTGGCAGAAAGCCAAGCGTAAGGCGGCCGAGCAGGTCCGCGATGTCGCGGCCGAGCTGCTGGATATTTACGCCCGCCGCGCCGCACGCGAGGGTTATGCCTTCAAGGACCCGCAGGTCGACTACGAAACGTTCGCCGCAGGCTTTCCGTTCGAAGAGACGCCCGATCAGCAGGCCGCCATCGACGCGGTACGCGAGGACCTGCTGTCGGCCAAGCCGATGGATCGCCTGGTCTGTGGTGACGTCGGCTTTGGCAAGACCGAGGTCGCCATGCGTGCCGCCTTCATCGCCGTGCATGGCGGCCGGCAGGTTGGCGTACTGGTGCCGACCACCCTGCTCGCTCAGCAGCACTACAACAGCTTCCGCGACCGCTTCGCCGACTGGCCGGTGCGGGTCGAGGTGATGAGCCGCTTCAAATCCGCCAAGGAAGTGCAGAGCGCCATCGCCGAACTGGCCGAGGGCAAGATCGACATTCTCATCGGCACCCACAAGCTGCTGCAGGATGACGTCAAGTTCAGCAACCTGGGCCTGGTCATCATCGACGAGGAACACCGTTTCGGCGTGCGCCAGAAGGAACAGCTCAAGGCATTGCGCAGCGAAGTGGACATTCTCACGCTGACCGCCACGCCGATTCCACGCACGCTGAACATGTCCATCGCCGGCATGCGCGACCTGTCGATCATCGCCACGCCGCCGGCGCGCCGGCTGTCGGTTCGCACCTTCGTCATGGAACAGCAGAACACCGTGATCAAGGAGGCGCTGCTGCGCGAGCTGTTGCGCGGCGGCCAGGTCTATTACCTGCACAACGATGTGAAGACCATCGAGAAATGCGCCGCCGACCTTCAGGCACTGGTGCCGGAGGCACGCGTCGCGATCGGCCACGGGCAAATGCGCGAGCGTGACCTCGAACAGGTCATGAGCGACTTCTACCACAAGCGTTTCAACGTGCTGGTGGCCTCGACCATTATCGAAACCGGCATCGACGTGCCGAGCGCCAACACCATCATCATCGAGCGCGCCGACAAGTTCGGCCTGGCGCAGCTGCACCAGCTGCGTGGCCGGGTAGGCCGCAGCCATCACCAGGCCTATGCCTATCTGCTGACCCCGACCCGCAAGGCAATGACCGATGACGCGCAGAAGCGCCTGGAGGCCATCGCCAATGCCCAGGACCTCGGTGCAGGCTTTGTCCTCGCCACCCACGACCTGGAAATCCGCGGCGCCGGCGAGCTGCTCGGCGAGGGTCAGAGCGGGCAGATCCAGGCGGTTGGCTTCACCCTTTATATGGAAATGCTCGAGCGCGCGGTCAAGGCGATCCGCAAAGGCGAGCAGCCGAATCTGGAGCAGCCGCTCGGCGGCGGGCCGGAAATCAACCTGCGCCTGGCAGCCCTGATCCCGGAAGACTACCTGCCGGATGTGCATGCCCGCCTGATCCTCTACAAGCGCATTGCCAATGCGGCCGACGAAGACGGGCTGAAAGAACTGCAGGTGGAGATGATCGACCGCTTCGGCCTGTTACCGGAACCGACGAAGAACCTGGTGCGCCTGACACTGCTCAAGCTGCAGGCGGAAAAGCTTGGCATTACCAAGATCGACGCAGGCCCGCAGGGTGGGCGCATCGAGTTCTCGGCCGACACCTCGGTCGACCCGATGGTGCTGATCAAGCTGATCCAGAGTCAGCCGAATCGCTACAAGTTCGAAGGCGCCACGCTGTTCAAATTCCAGGTGCCGATGGAACGCCCGGAGGAACGCTTCAATACGCTGGAAGCGCTGCTCGAGCGGCTGGCGCCCAATGAGCAAGGATCGTAGATGCCACTTCGCTATCTGGTCTTGCTGCTGACGCTGCTGGCGCCTCAGGCTCACGCCGAGGCGCTATATCGCGTCGAGCTGATCCTGTTTCGCCACGCCCCGCCACTGGAAGCCAGCCAGCACGCGCCCTACGACTGGGCCGATAGTGCGCAGGTGCTGGACAGGCGCGCCGAACGCCAGCCAGCCCTCGAGCACGTTGCCGCCAGGCTTACGCCGGACCAGGGCTACCAGGTACTGTTGCAACGCGCCTGGCAGCAAGCAGTCAGCGAAGATGCGCCGACCATTGCACTGCACCAGGGGCAACGCCATTTCGAGCACTACCCGATTCAGGGTCTGCTGAGGGTCAGACCCGGGCGCTATATGCAGACCGACATGACCTTCTGGGTGAACCGCTTCGGCGAGTACGGCCAAATGCTCGCCAGCGAGCGCCTGACGCAGCGGGTTCGCCTGATCCCTGGCCGGCTGACCTACATCGACCATGACAGCCTCGGGCTGCTGATCGAAATGAAGCCACTATGAGCACTTCGCACCGATATCCGGCCCACAGTCGGCTGACCTGCCTTGCCGCATCCCGACACAGAGGGCCTGGCAGATGAGCCCTCCGCTGGCGCCTCGCGACGAACGGCTGATCGACGATCTGCCGCCCGTACCGCTGCTCAGTCTCGGCAGTCATCTGGCAATCAACTACCAGCCGGGCAACCAGCGCATGGTCAGCGACCATCAGCATCGCGCCGGCCTGTCGTTTCTCTACGGGGAGGCGTGTATCCATGGCAAACGCGACGGCGAACGTGTCCGTCATCTGGTCGGCAACGAGCTGCAGCTGATCGCACGCCACCCCCAGGCCGAACAGGCACTGCGCAGACAACTTGAACAGCTGGGCTTCCGACCGGCGCTGCGCCAGAGCCTGGCTCTGCCGAAGGAGTCGGCGGAGATGTTCCAGCTGCCCGGCGAAGATGCCTGGCTCAGGTTCGTTCAGGAGCAACTGCCCGAACTGCGCCGACAAGGCTGGCAGATCGATATCCATCCCGGCTTCGCCTACGACCTGACCGCCATCGACAGCTGGTACGCGCAGATCGACGAGTCAGCTGATGACGACTGGTTCGATCTCGATCTAGGCATCATCGTCAACGGGCAGCGCATCGGCATGCTGCCGGTCCTGTTGCGGCTGATCCGCCAGAACCCTCAATTGCTCAGCCCTCGCGCCATCGCGCTGCGTAGCGATGAGGAGCAGCTGCGCGTGCAACTGGACCGGCCGGGACAACACGACAAGCAGGCGCTGCACGTGACGCTGCCGCTGGGGCGCATCAAGCCGATTCTGGCGACCCTCGGTGAGCTCTACATGCGCGAACAGATGGATGGGCCATCGCTGCGTATGAGCAAGGCCGACGGCGCGCGCCTGGCCGGGCTCGACAGCCTGGCACCGCAATGGAAAGGCGGTGAACGACTGCGTGAGTTCGCCGGGCGCCTGAGCAAACCTGATATCAAGGCCTGCCCGACCCCAACCGGGCTCGCGGGCAAACTGCGGCCCTACCAGCAGCAGGGCCTGGTCTGGATGCAGACGCTGCGCGAGCTGGGCGCGGGCGGCATCCTCGGCGACGACATGGGCCTGGGCAAGACGCTGCAGAGCCTTGCCCACATCCTCGCCGAAAAGCAGGCAGGACGGCTCGATCGTCCGGCGCTGGTGGTGATGCCGACCAGCCTGATTCCCAACTGGCAGGACGAGGCCAGCCGTTTCGCCCCGCAGCTACGGGTATTGACGCTCAAGGGCAGCACCCGGCAGAAACACTTCGGCGAACTTGGCGAGCACGATCTACTGCTGACCAGCTATGCGCTGCTGACGCGCGACATAGCCGCACTGCGTGAGCAGCCGCTGCACCTACTCATTCTCGACGAGGCGCAGCACATCAAGAACCCGTCCGGCAAAGCGGCCCAGGCCGTACGCGAAATGCAGACCCGGCAGCGCCTGTGCCTGACCGGCACGCCGCTGGAGAATCACCTCGGCGAGCTCTGGTCGCTATTCCACTTCCTCATGCCCGGGTGGCTTGGAGACGCCAAAAGCTTCACCCAGGAGTACCGCAATCCGATCGAAAAACACGGCGACGATGCACGACTGGCGCACCTGCGCGCCCGCATTCGGCCATTTCTGTTGCGGCGCACCAAGGAACAGGTAGCCACTGAGCTGCCGGCCAAGAACGAGTTCGTCCACTGGGTCGAACTGAATGACGTCCAGCGCGAGGTCTACGAGACCTTACGGCTGGCAATGGATCGCAAGGTGCGCGACGAGATCGAGCGCAAGGGACTCGCGCGCAGCCAGATGGTCATCCTCGAGGCGCTGCTCAAGCTGCGTCAGGTCTGCTGCGACCTGCGCCTGCTGAAGGGTGAGTCGGCACGAGCCGCACGCGGCAGCAGCTCCGGCAAGCTCGACAGCCTGCTGGAGATGCTCGACGAGCTGATGAGCGAAGGCCGGCGGGTGCTGCTGTTTTCCCAGTTCACCTCGATGCTGGCGTTGATCGAGCAGGCGCTACACAAGCGCGGCATCGAGTACGTCAAGCTGACGGGTGAGACCGATGATCGACGCACGCCGGTCGAGCGCTTCCAGGCCGGCGAAGTGCCGTTGTTCCTGATCAGCCTGAAGGCCGGTGGCACCGGGCTCAACCTGACGGCGGCGGATACGGTGATCCACTACGATCCCTGGTGGAATCCCGCTGCGGAGAACCAGGCGACCGACCGCGCCTATCGCATCGGCCAGGACAAGCCGGTCTTCGTCTATCGTCTTATTAGCCGCGGCACCGTCGAGGAGCGCATCCGCGAGTTGCAGGCGCGCAAGGCCGAACTCGCGGCCGGTGTACTCGAAGGTGCAGTCGACGGCAGCTTGCAGCTTGGCGAACGCGACATCGACGCCCTGTTCGCACCGCTACCCTGACGCTATGGCGGCATGCAAACTTGTGACACCGGCGAGTGCAGCAGTTTGCGCTTTGCCAGATCATCGCCACCTCGCTTACGTTTCCGTCCCGAGGCGCCCCGCCGCCTCCACGATCACAGGCATCGGTTACAAAAGGAACCGCACCATGAGTCTCTACGAGATCGCCTTTTCCGGCCAACTGCTCCCGGGCGCCAAGCTCGAGCAGGTCGAGGCCAACCTGACCAAGCTGTTCCAGGCCGACGCCCAGCGTATCGCGCTGCTGTTTTCCGGCCGGCGCATCGTGATCAAGCAGAATCTGGACTTCGCCGCGGCCGAAAAATATCGCCAGGCGATGGAGCGTGCCGGCGCGCAGGTAGAACTCAAACCGCTGCCCGTCGATGTGGAGGAAATCGAACTGGCGCCGCCTCCGGCATCGACGGTGACCAGCGCGGCCAGCACCGAGAGCAGCGCAGGAAAAACGAGCGACGCCCCGGCCACACTCAAGGTGGCGCCGCGTGACGAATACATGGCAGCCTTCGCCGACGTCGAGGCACCGGACTTCGGTATTGCGCCGATCGGCGTCGACCTGCAGGACGCCCGGCCCGAGCCAGAGGCGCCGCGCGTGGACCTTTCTCAGTTCAGCCTTGCCCCGGTGGGCAGCGACATGGGCGAAAAGCCGCGCGACACCACCGCCGTGGTGCCGGATATCTCGCATCTGAAGCTGCAGGACTGACGGGCACACGTTCGGCAGTGAGCGCCGCAGAGACTCCTCAGGCGCTCAGCTTCAGACCAACCAGCCCAGCCAGCAACAGCAGCACGCTCACCAGCCGCGCGGGCGAGGCGCTTTCGCCGAAGATGAGAATGCCCAGCAGCACGGTACCCAATGCGCCGATACCGACCCAGATGCCGTAGGCGGTACCCACCGGCAGAACCTGCATGGCACGCGCGAGCAGGAAAAAGCTGCCAGCCATGGCCGCTACGGTGAGCACGCTGGGTAGCGGGCGGGTGAAGCCTTCGGAAGCCTTGAGGCCAATGGCCCAACCCACTTCCAGAAGGCCGGCTACGATCAGCATGATCCAGGCCGAATGCATGACGATGACTCCATCAACTGCAGGGCCGTCCCCGCACGATTCGACATGCCAGCGGGTCGTCCCGCGGCGGACGCGACCCTAGCACAGCGGCGCACTGTTTTGGACCACGCACAGCAGCTGTTGATCGCCGCCGCGAAAGCGCGGGCACGATCAAGCGTGGAACGGTGGTGTGTCGAATGGGAGGTGCCTAGCGTGGCCCCATCGCGAATGCCGGGCGGTGGATGGGTGAAGCGTCATCCACCCTACGAACCCCGCGTAGGGTGGAAAACTGCGAAGCATTTTCCACCTTGGATGGCGGACAGATGAGCTCCTGCCTACGCCACCTCATGCCCGCGGGCCGCTTCGCTCAGGTAGAACCAGGCGGGACGGTCCAGCTCTAATTCAGCGCCGTGCAGCGCCTCCTCGATCCGTTCCCAGCGCAGGCTGCCGAGGATCGGCAACGGGCGGCCGGGCAATTCCCGAAGCCAGGCCAGCGCCACCTGATTGGCCGTTGCGCCCCGATCCGCGGCGACTTCTTCGAGCGCACTGCGCAGTCGCTCGCCGAAACGCCCACCGGCCATCGGCGACCAGGCCAGCACTTGCAGACCCGCGGCCTGCAAGGCATGCAAACCGCCGTCCCATACCCCTTGCTGGGCCTGCAGCGAGAGTTCGATCTGGTTGCAGCGCAGCGGCACGCGTTGCGCCAATGCCTGGCAATGCAACACCCCGGAGTTTGACAGCCCTACCCAGCCGACCTTGCCGCTGGCGATCAGGTCGTTCAGCGTGTCCGCCACCTCGTCGACCTGCAACAGCGGGTCCGGCCGGTGCAACAGAAAACCGTCTAGCCGCTCAACACCCAGCCGCGTCAGGCTGCCGTCCACCGCCTGGCGCAGATAGCGGGCGCTGGAGTCGTAGTGCTTGACCCGCCAGCGCGAACAATCCTGCCCGGCCGGTACGATGTCGGCCTTGCCGATGATCTGCAGGCGCTGACGCAGCCCCGGCGCCTGACGCAGGGCCGCGCCGAAGTGCGCCTCGCAGCGCCCGCCAGCATAGATATCGGCATGGTCGAAACCGTTCAGCCCGCGCTCGACGCAGCGTTCGATGAACGCCAGCAGTGCCTGGGGTTCACCCAGCTCGGGGTATTCCAGCAGGCGCATCATGCCCAGCAACAGCGGCTGGGCGAGCACGGGCGAGGCCATGGCAAAGCTCCGTCAGAAGATGTAATCGGTGGTCAGGAAGCCCGAGCGACGCTCCCGGATGATGCTGTCAACCAGCTGCTTGTTGGCCTCGTTGAAACGGGTCGCCACCAGGGTGCGGATGGAGAACACCCGCAGCGCATCGTGTACCGACAGCGTTCCCTCGGCCGAATTCTTGCGGCCGTTGAACGGATAGCTATCCGGCCCGCGCTGGCACTGGGCGTTGATGTTGATGCGACCGACCTGGTTGACGAAGGCATCGACCAGCTCGCCGACCTGCGCCGGATCGTTGCCGAAGATCGACAGCTGCTGGCCGTAGTCGGAGGCAGTCACATAGTCGATTACTTCCTGCAGATCGCGGTACGGCACTACCGGCACCAGCGGGCCGAACTGCTCTTCGTGATAGACACGCATGGACGAATCCACCGGGCTCAGCACCGCCGGATGAAAGAAGGTCTGGTGCGACTCGCCGCCGCCGGCATTGACCACTCGCGCGCCCTTGGCCACGGCGTCTTCGAGCACGGCATGCAGGTAATCGGTCTTGCCCGGCTCGGGCAGCGGCGTCAGCGCGACGCCTGGCTCCCAGGGCATGCCCGGCTTGAGCGCGTTGACGCGAGCGGCGAAGCGTTCGAGAAAGCCATCGAGCACCGCCTCGTGCACGAAAAGGATCTTCAATGCCGTGCAACGCTGGCCGTTGAACGACAGCGCGCCGGTCACGGCCTCTTCCACGGCATTGTCCAGATCGACCTGCGGCAGGACGATGCCCGGATTCTTCGCGTCCAGCCCCAGCGCGGCGCGCAGGCGGTGCGGGCGCGGGTGCAGTTTCTTCAGATCGGCGGCGCCCTTGTGCGTGCCGATAAAGGCGAACACGTCGATCTTGCCGCTGGCCATCAGTGCACTGACTGTCTCGCGACCACGGCCGTAGATGACGTTGATGACCCCGGCCGGGAAGCTGTCGCGGAAGGCTTCGAGCAGCGGATGTACCAGCAGCACACCGAACTTGGCCGGTTTGAACACCACCGTGTTACCCATGATCAGCGCCGGGATCAGCGTGGTGAAGGTTTCGTTCAGCGGGTAGTTGTACGGGCCCATGCACAGCGCCACGCCCATCGGCACGCGGCGGATCTGGCCGAGCGTGCCCTGCTCCAGCTCGAAGCGGCTGGAGCTGCGGTCCAGCTCCTTCAGCGCATGAATGGTGTCGACGATGTAGTCGCAGGTGCGATCGAACTCCTTTTCGGAATCCTTGAGGTTCTTGCCGATCTCCCACATCAGCAGCTTGACCACCGCCTCGCGCTGCTCGCGCATGCGCGCCAGGAACGCCTCCACATGGGCGATGCGCTCAGCCACACGCATGGTTGGCCAGGCGCCGCGGCCGTTATCGTAAGCGGCGACGGCGGCGTCCAATGCGCGTAGCGCGGCGTCGGCATCCAGCAGCGGCGTACTGCCAAGGACTACCTGGCGCTCGCAGCCGTCCGCCTCGCGCAGGAACACCGGGCTGCGTACCTCGGCTATAGGACCGTCCCAGTTCATCAGCTCGCCATCGACCAGATAATCGCGCTGCGTAACCGGTGCATCCGGACGATAGGCCTCGGGAATCTCATCCAGACGGGGGAAAAGCTCGGAAAGCGGGCGCGCGTTGCTCATGCAACCTCCAGGTAGCGAGAAGATGGGGAAGATGCGGCGGACCTTCGCCCGCCGCGAGGGGATGGGACGATTACAGCTCGCGCTGTTCGGCACGCTCGGCGCGCAGGTCGAAGTCACGCGGCAGTTCGGCCGCCGGCGCGCTGTCCAGCGCCTGCAGGGCCTGGCGCGTGGCGCTTTCGATGGCGGCCCAATCGCCGGCACGCACGGCCTTGGCATCGACCATCCAGGTACCGCCGACACACATCACATTGGCCAGACTCAGGTAATCCCGCGCATTGCGCGCATTGACGCCACCGGTCGGGCAGAAGCGAATGTCACCGAACGGCCCGCCCAGCGCCTTGAGTGCTGCCACGCCGCCGCAGATCTCGGCGGGGAACAGCTTGAAGCGGCGATAGCCCATGGCGTAGCCGAGCATGATTTCCGAGGCGCTGGCGACGCCCGGCAGCAGCGGCAGCGGCCCTTGCAACGCGGCCTCGAGCAGCGCCGGCGTGCTGCCGGGAGAGACGATGAACTGTGCACCGGCGGCCTCGGCCTGCTCCAGCATGTTGGCGTCGAGCACGGTGCCGGCGCCGACGATCAGCTCCGGGCGCTGCTCGCGCAGCAGGCGAATGGCGCCCAGGCCCAGCGCCGAACGCAGGGTGATCTCGAGCACGCGCAGGCCACCGGCGGCCAGAGCATCGGCCAGCGGCAGGATGTCCGCCTCACGCTCGATGGTGATCACCGGCAGGATGCGCGCAGCACTGCACCACTTGTCGATCAGGGCGATCTTGTCGTTCATGGCGTCAACGCTGGTTTGGATAGATGTCATGGAAGATTCCTTGCGGCCTCAGGGGCACCAGTAGATTTCGAGGGGACGGGCGAGGAAGGCGCGGATCGGCATCGCTTCGTAGCGCTCGCCAGCCAGGGCCTGATTGAGCGTGGCCAGTTTGCCGCGACCATGCAGTGCGAGCAGCGTCAGCCGCGCGCTGGCCAGCAACGCCAGGGTCATGCTCAGGCGCTGGCGCGGCACAGTCGGCGCCTGCATCGGCAGGCAACGCCGCGTGCCGCGCGGGTCGAGCGCCTGCTGCAGATTCTGGCTGTCCGGGAACAGCGAGGCGGTGTGGCCGTCTTCACCCATGCCCAGCACCAATACGTCGATGGGCGGCAGTTCGGCCAATGCAGCATCAGCACGTTCGGCGGCCTGCTCGAGGCTCGCCGCGCTCTGGTACAGGCCGACCAGGCGCGCCGCGGCGGCCGGCCCCTGCAGCAGGTGGCGACGTAGCAGGCCTTCATTGCTGTCGGGATGACTGACCGGCACCCAGCGCTCGTCGGCGAGGCTGACGGTGACCTTGGCCCAATCCAGTTCCTGCTGCGCGAGGCGCTCGAAGAAGGCGATCGGGCTGCGGCCGCCGGAAACCACCAGCGTCGCCGCGCCACGCTCGGCAATCGCACCGCGCAGGGCATTGCTCACGGTCAGCGCCAGTTCGCCGGCCAGCTGCTCGGCGTCACCAAGGCTGAAACCGAGGGTCTGCACCGGCAGATCGAGATTAGAGATCGTCATACCAACTCCTGCCATCACGGCTGATCAGGGCAATCGAAGCAGCCGGTCCCCAGCTGCCTGCTGCGTAAGGTTTGGGTGGGGCGCCGACGCGCTGCCAGCCGTCGATCAGCTGGTCGCACCACTTCCAGGCGTATTCGATTTCGTCCTTGCGCACGAAGAGGTTCTGGTTGCCCTTCATCACTTCGAGCAACAGTCGCTCGTAGGCATCGGGGATGCGCGGGCTCTTGTAGGTTTCCGAGAAATTCAGCTGCAACGGGCCGCTGCGCAGCTGCATGCCCTTGTCCAGGCCCTGGTCCTTGGTCATCACCAGCAGCGAGATGCCCTCCTGCGGCTGCAGGCGGATGATCAGCTTGTTGCCGATAAGCTGGCGCTGTTCCGGGGCAAAGATGTAGTGCGGCGGCGCCTTGAAGTGGATAACGATCTGCGACAGCTTCTGCGGCATGCGCTTACCGGTACGCAGGTAGAACGGCACGCCGGCCCAGCGCCAATTGCAGATTTCCGCCCGCAGCGCGACGAAGGTTTCGGTGTCGCTCTGGGTGTTGGAGTTTTCTTCCTCCAGATAGCCCGGCACGTGGCGGCCGAGGATGCTGCCGGCGACGTACTGGCCGCGCACCAGCTGCTGGCCAAGATGCTCCGGCGCAATCGGCGCCAGCGCCTTGAGCACCTTGACCTTCTCGTCGCGGATGCTGTCGGCCGAAAGGTCGCTGGGCGGGTCCATGGCGATCAGGCAGAGCAGCTGCAGCAGGTGGTTCTGGATCATGTCGCGCAGTTGCCCGGCCTGGTCGAAGTAGCCCCAGCGGCCTTCGATGCCGACGGTTTCGGCAACGGTGATCTCCACGTGGGAGATGTGATTCTGGTTCCACTGGGTTTCGAACAGGCTGTTGGCGAAACGCAGGGCGATCAGGTTCTGCACCGTGTCCTTGCCCAGGTAGTGGTCGATGCGATAGGTGCGGTCTTCCGGGAAGAAGCGCGCCACCGCGTCGTTCACTTCGCGGGACGACTCCAGGTCGTGGCCGATGGGCTTTTCCAGCACTACGCGGGTGCGCTCGGCCAGGCCCGCCTCGGCCAGCCCGGCGCAGATCGCGCCGTAGACAGATGCCGGCGTGGCAAAGAAGGCGACGATGCTTTCCGCGTTGCCGGCCTTGTCCGCCAGCGCGGCAAAATCCTCGGCGCGGCGGAAATCCATGCTCAGGTAGTCCAGGCGCGCTATGAAGCGCTGCAGCACGGCTTCATCGAGGTCGCGTTCGCCGACATGGCGGCGCAGATGTTCTTCGATCATCGCCAGATGGCTTGCCGCCTCGCCGCTCTCACGAGCCAGCGCGAGCAGACGCGTTTCGGTTGGCAGCAGACCGGCGCGATCGAGCTGATAGAGCGCGGGGAACAGCTTGCGCAGGGCCAGATCACCGAGGGCGCCGAACAGCGCCAGGGTGCAGGGTTCGACAGATAGTGGCGTCATGATGTTTGTTCTTCTACTAAAACTGCACTATGAATACATGGCGATGCCCTGTTATTCAAGTTCAATGTAGTAATAAAAACAACATTTACTGCAAAACAAGATTCCTATGGTCGCTCCGCATCTCGCTCAGTAGCATAGGCCACCCCTTTGGCAAGCCGCATCAGGACCGACATGGACCGCGTACACAACCTGCTCGAGCAGATCCAGCGCCGCATCGAAGACCTCAACAAGGCCGAGCGCAAGGTCGCCGAGGTGATCCTGCGCAATCCGCAGCAGGCGACCCGCTTCAGCATCGCCACCCTGGCGCAGACCGCGCAGGTCAGCGAACCGACAGTGAATCGCTTCTGTCGCTCGTTCGGCGTCAGCGGCTATCCGGAACTGAAGATGCAACTGGCGCAGAGCCTGGCCAGCGGCGCCGCCTACGTCAGCCAGGCAGTGGAGCCCGACGACGGCCCGGCGGAATACACGCGCAAGATTTTCGGCTCGGCCATCGCCTCGCTGGACAGCGCCTGCCAGAGCCTCGATCCGCAGCTGGTCAGCCGAGCCGTCGACCTGATGATCCAGGCCCGGCAGATCCACTTCTTCGGCCTCGGTGCCTCAGCCTCGGTGGCACTGGATGCGCAGCACAAATTCTTCCGCTTCAACCTGGCAGTGACCGCGCATTCGGACGTGCTGATGCAGCGTATGCTGGCCTCGGTGGCGCATACCGGCGAGCTGTTCGTGATCATTTCCTACACCGGGCGCACCCGCGAACTGGTGGAGGTGGCGCGTATCGCGCGGCAGAACGGCGCCTCGGTACTCGGCCTGACTGCCGCCGGCTCACCACTGGCGCAGGCCAGCACGCTGAGCCTGAACATTCCGCTGCCCGAGGACACCGACATCTACATGCCGATGACCTCACGCATCATCCAGCTCACCGTGCTCGACGTGCTCGCCACCGGCATGACCCTGCGCCGCGGCGTGGACTTCCAGCCGCACCTGCGCAAGGTAAAGGAAAGCCTCAATGCCAGCCGCTACCCGGCGGATGAAGAGCCGAGCTAAGGCAACCGCGCCGGCGCGAGATGCCGGATGTTGCTATAACAACATCCCGCCATCACCACGCCCAATACCGCCACGTCAGCATGCCAGCGCCTGCTCCAGCGCCACCCCGGCGCCCTCCAGCCCCGGATAGTCAGCGGTGACCAGCCACACCGGTACATCGCCGAGATAGCTGCTCATGGAACCCTTGCTGGCGAAGCCTCGGGCGAAACCACTGGCCGCGAAAAAATCGGCGAAACGCGGCACCACACCGCCGACGATATACACCCCACCGCGCGCGCCGAGCGTGAGCACGTTGTTGCCGGCGACCCGCCCGAGCCACACGCAGAACTGCTCCAGGGTCGCCACCGCGACATGATCACCAGCGAGCGCAGCCGCCGTGACCTCAGCCGGCGACGCCAGTCGCGGCATCAAACCGGCCAGGGCACAGACCGCACGATAGAGCAGCAACAGGCCACCGCCACTGAGCACGTCTTCGGCACGCACATGGCCAAGCTGGGCGAACAGCATCTGCCACAGCGCCGCCTCGTGCGCATCCGCCACGGGCAGATCGACGTGTCCGCCCTCCCCCGGCAGCGCGCGCCAGCTGCCACCACCCAAGGGCAGCAACGCGGCGACGCCAAGCCCCGTGCCCGGCCCGATGACCAGTGCCGGCGCATCGGGCTCGCTCTCGCCAGCACAGATCATGCGCCGCCCCGTCTCGCTTACCCGCGTCATGCCCAGCGCCATCGCGGCGAAGTCATTGATCAGCAGCAGCTCGTCCAGCTGCAGGGCACCGCAGAAGTCGCGCCGCGTCAGCCGCCAGTGATTGTTGGTGAACGTGAACTGCTCACCCTTGACCGGCCCGGCACAGGCCAGGCACATGGCGCGAAGGCTGCCCGGCGCCAGGCCGAGCGTTGACAGGTAATGTTCGACTGCCTGCTCCGGGGTTTCGAAGTCCGCCGCAGCCAGCACTTGCACCGCCTCCAACTGCGAGTCGCGCCACAGCGCGAAACGCGCATTGGTCCCACCAATATCCCCTACCAGCGCCAGCCTCATCGCAGCGCCTCCAGCCCGGCAGTGAACACGCAGGCGCCCTGCTCGGCGGAGCTGAACGCCGCCCGCATAAAGCCGAACAGCTCGCGCCCGCAGCCCTGGACAGTCGCAGCCGGAACGGCAGCCGGTGATCGGTCGGCCAGCTCGGCGGCATCGACCAGTAGCTCGAGCACACCGGTCTGCCCATCCACACGCAGCAGATCGCCGTCACGCACACGCGCGAGCGGGCCGCCATCGATTGCCTCAGGACATACATGGATCGCCGCCGGCACCTTGCCCGACGCACCGGACATGCGCCCGTCGGTGACCAGCGCGACCTTGAAACCGCGGTCCTGCAGCAGCCCGAGATAAGGCGTCAGCTTGTGCAACTCGGGCATGCCGTTGGCGCGCGGCCCCTGGAAGCGCACCACCGCAACGACGTCGCGCTCCAGCTCGCCCGCCTTGAACGCCTCGACCAGCTCCAGCTGATCGGCAAAGACCCGCGCCGGCGCCTCCACGACGCGATGCTCGGGCGCCACGGCGGATACCTTCATCACGCCACGCCCGAGATTGCCGCTCATCACCCGCAGCCCGCCCTCGGCCGAGAACGGTCGCGCCACCGGCCGCAGGATGCTTTCGTCCAGGCTTGCCGCAGCACCTTCACGCCAGGTCAGCCGACCGCCTTCGAGGAAGGGTTCCTGGGTGTAGCGATTGAGGCCACGCCCCATCACGGTATGCACATCCTCATGCAGCAGGCCGGCAGCGAGCAGCTCGCGCACCAGCAGCGCCACGCCGCCCGCGGCATGGAAGTGATTGATGTCGGCCGAGCCATTGGGATACACACGAGCCAGCGTCGGCACCACGGCGGAAAGGTCGGCCATGTCCTGCCAGGTCAGCTGGATGCCCGCCGCCTGGGCGATGGCCGGCATGTGCAGGGTGTGGTTGGTCGAGCCGCCAGTGGCATGCAGCGCGACGATGGCGTTGACCAGCACGCGCTCGTCGACCAGCTCACCGAGCGGCGTGAAGCTGCCGCCCTGTGGCGTCAGCCGGGTGACCTGGCGCGCGGCCTCGGTGGTCAGCGCATCGCGCAGCGGCGTGCCCGGGTTGACGAACGAGGAACCCGACAGGTGCAGGCCCATCACCTCCATCAGCATCTGGTTTGTGTTGGCGGTGCCGTAGAAGGTGCAGGTGCCGGGACTGTGATAGGCCTGCATCTCCGCTGCCAGCAGCTCGTCGCGCCCGGCCTTGCCTTCGGCGTAGCGCTGGCGCACCGCGGCCTTGTCCTTGTTGGCCAGGCCGGACGGCATCGGCCCGGCCGGCACGAACACGGCGGGCAGATGACCGAAACGCAGCGAACCGATCAGCAGTCCGGGAACGATCTTGTCGCAGATGCCGAGCAGCAGCGCCCCATCGAACAGGTTGTGCGACAGCGCCACCGCGGTGCTCATGGCGATCACCTCGCGACTGGCGATGGCCAGCTCCATGCCCGGCTCGCCCTGGGTGACGCCGTCACACATCGCCGGCACACCGCCGGCCACCTGCCCCACCGAGCCGATCTCGCGCAGCGCCTGGCGCAGACGCTCGGGATAGTCCTCATAGGGCTGATGCGCCGAGAGCATGTCGTTGTAGGCCGTGACGATGGCGATGTTGGCCGCATCCGGCAGCCGCAGGCGCTGCTTGTCCTGCGCGCCGCAACCGGCAACGCCATGGGCGAAGTTCGCGCATTGCGCGCCGTTGCGGGCAGGCCCGGCACTGGCAGCGCCGCGAACCATCGCGAGATAGGCTTCGCGCGTAGGCCGGCTTCGCTCGATCAGGCGCTGGGTGACTTCGACCACTACGGGATGCATGAAAACCTCCTGATTTGTAGTTTTTATAAAAAATCAGGCGGCATCATAACGACCAGCGGGACGATTTCGAAGAAATATGTTTGTTAAAACAACAAAATCACCACCCTCAACGACGTAGCAGTTCTAGCTGACGACGTAGCTGGGCGGCTTGCGCCTTTTCCGCCCGCAGCCCGGAAGTCAACTCAGCCTTGTCCTGCTCCAGGCGCACGATCACCTGACCGAGGCCATCCAGCAGTTCGCGTAGCACTTCCAGTTCTCGGCATTGGCTCTGCCGGCCCATCCATAGCAGCCAGAGCAGTACCAGTAGCACCATCACGCCGCACAGCGAGGTGCCGATCAGCAGCCAGGCGAGGCTCATTGCACTCATCGTTTCGCTCCTTTGCTTGCGGCGCAATGCCGCTTCCAGAGGCTCAACGATATGTAGCTTATAACGACAGGTCGATAATGTTTACTTGCACAGGTAAACATTTGCAGCAGGTCATTGCCGCCATCTGCTAGTGAAGGACGGCTATGGACCACGCAGGCCGCCCGGCGATGTGCCAGCATGACGCAGCGCCACTGCGACCATCTGTCGTGATTCCTTACAGGTCGACAGAGGATTACTCGCCGACGTCCACCGGTCGCCGCACATCGTCGTCATGGCCAGGGTCGCGATGTTCCAGCTGCAGGAACAATGCGGCAGCGAGCATCGCCATACCGCCGACGCAGAGAAACGTCAGCTGAAATGCCCGCAGCACCTCGCTGCCCTGCGCGTCGTCCACGGTGAAGCCTCCCAGCAGCGCACCGGCGGTGGCGACGCCAAGGCTCATTGATAGCTGCACCACCACCGACAGCAGGCTATTGCCGCTACTGGCGTCGGCATGGCTAAGGCCGACCAGGGTGACGGTGTTCATCGCGGTGAACTGCATCGAGTTGACCATGCCGATCAGGCCCAGATGCACCAGCAGCAGCCAGGTCGGCGTTTGTCCATCGATGGTCGCCAGGCTGGCGATCAGGCAGCCGAGCAGCAGTGTGTTGCCGATCAGCAGACGGCGATAACCGAGACGATCGATGATCGGCTTGGCCAGGGATTTGACCGCCATCGCACCCAAGGCCAGCGGAATCATGCTCATCCCGGCCTTCGCCGGCGAATAGCCAAGCGCCACCTGCAGCAGCAATGGCAACAGGAACGGCAGCGCGCCACCACCCAGCCGGGCAAACAGGTTGCCGAAGATGCCCACCGCAAAGCTGCGCGTATGGAACAGCTTGGGGCTGAACAGCGGCGCATCGATGCGCCCGGCGCGCAGCCAGTAGGCCGCCATGCACGCTGCGCCGCCGAACAGCAGCAGCATCACGCGGGCATGCGACATGTGCATCTGGCCGAGCCCCTCCAGCGCGATGGTGACCAGCACCATCGCTGCGCCGAACAGCAGGAAGCCGAGCGTATCGAAGCGCACCCGCTCGGGCCCTTTGAGATCGGGCATGAAGCGCAGCGCGGCGATGCAGCCAATCACGCCCACCGGCAGATTTATCAGGAAGATCCAGTGCCAGGAGGCGTACTCCACCAGCCAGCCACCCAGGGTTGGCCCGAGCAACGGGCCGACCAGGCCTGGCAGTGCGATAAAGGCCATGATCCGCACGAAGTCGCTGCGCGGAAATGCCCGCAGCACCACCAGACGCCCCACCGGCAGCATCAGCGCTCCACCCAGCGCCTGCAGCACGCGGGAAGCCACCAGCTGGTTGAAGCTGGTCGACAACGCGCACAACAGCGAGCCCACGGAAAACAGCACGATGGCGGTCACGAAGATGCGCCGGCTACCGAAGCGGTCAGCAATCCAGCCGGATGCCGGAATCAGCAGGGCGACGGTGAGCATGTAGGCGATGACCACACCCTGCATGCGCAGCGGGTCCTCGGCGAGGTCGCGTGCCATCGCCGGCAGTGCGGTGTTGAGAATGGTGCCGTCCAGCGTCTGCATGAAGAACGCGACGGCCACCAGCCACGGCAGAATGCGGGCGGTGCGGGGGTCAAGCGGAACGGGCGGTTGCATGGAGTCCCCGGATGCAAAAAATCAATAGCTTAGAGGAACCGGCGCCACCGAGTTCGCCGAAGCGGCGGCGGCGCGCACCTGCGACAACAGGCCGCGCCCCGCGTGCAGAGCCCACCATAGCGGACGCTGGCAGCAAACGGAGCATCTCCGGGAGCACGCGTAACAAAATATTTCTTTCAAAATTGACGAGAATCATTATCATTCTGCGGCGCAAGTGCGACCCTCGCCCCGTCATTCCCACTTTTCCGGAGGCTCCAATGCGCATCCCCGCTACCCTGGCCATCACCTCGCTGCTGCTCACCCCGCTCGCCCAGGCGAAGGAATATCCCATCGGCGAGCCGCAACAGTGCGGCGGCATGGAGGTCGGCGCAGTGTACCTGCAGCCGGTCGAAATGGACCCACCCGGCATGATGCGCGCCGCGGCGGAATCCGACGTGCATCTGGAGGCTGACATCGCCGCGACCGAGGACAATCGCAACGGCTGGCAGGAAGGCAGCTTCGTTCCCTACCTGAGCATCCACTACGCGCTGCGCAAGAATGGTTCGGACGAAGTGATCGAAGGCGACTTCCACCCGATGGTGGCCAACGACGGACCGCACTACGGCGACAACGTCAAGCTGCTCGGCCCCGGCAAATACCAGCTGACCTACAAGATCCTGCCGCCGGGCTCGGGTCACACCATGTTCGGCCGCCATACCGACAAGGAAACCGGCGTCGCGCCCTGGTTCGAAGGCTGCGAACTGAACTATGAGTTCACCTATGCCGGCATCGGCAAGAAGGGTGGCTACTGATGCGCCGCGCCGGGCGCTCGCTGCTCGGCGTCCTGCCGCTGCTCGCCGGGCTAGCGAGCCCGGCTCAGGCAGCGCTGCCGACGTACGAGCTGACCATCCGTGACGGCCATTTCGAGCCCGCCACCCTCGAGGTTCCGGCCCGTCAGCGCTTCAAGATCATCGTGCACAACGCCGGCAGCGGGCCGACCGAGTTCGAAAGCACGCCGCTGCGCGTCGAGAAGGTGCTGTCACCGGGCGTGACCTCCTTCGTCGTGATCCATCCGTTGAAACCGGGGCGCTATCCGTTCTTCGACGAGTTCCACCTGGATCTTCCCGAGGGCGAGATCGTCGCCAAGTAGTAAGAGGAGCACATCATCGTGGGCCAATCCATGTTCATCGTCTGGCGCGAAAGCGTCGAGGCCCTGCTGGTCATCGGCATCCTGCATGCCTGGCTGCGTCAGCAACCGGGCGCCGGCAAGGCCCTGCGCATGCTCTGGGCCGGCGTGGCCGCTGGCCTGGGGCTGGCGGTCGCGCTGGGCTGGGGCATCCTGCAGGCCGGGGACTGGCTCGCCGGCAGCGGCGGCGAGTGGTTCCAGTGCGCCATGCTGCTGGTCGCCAGCCTGCTGATCCTGCAGATGGTCGGCTGGATGCATCAGCATGGCCGCACGCTGAAGACCAGCCTGCAGAACAGCGCCGCGGAAAAGCTCGGCCAGGGCAGCGGCTTCGGTCTGCTGTTGCTCGCCATGCTCGCGGTCGGCCGCGAAGGCAGCGAGACGGTGGTGTTCCTCTACGGCATCGGCAACCAGCAGCAAGGCCAGGACCTCACCCGCTTCGTCATCGGCGGCGTGCTGGGCTTCGTCCTCGCCCTGCTCAGTTACGCCGCCCTGCAGGCCGGCAGCCGCTACTTCAGCTGGCGACGGTTCTTCCAGGTCAGCGAGGTGATGTTGCTGCTGCTCGGTGGCGCCCTGCTGATGGCCGCGCTGGACCGTTTCAGCGGCCAGCTGATGGGCATGGACGTGCCGGAAGTGCTCTACAGCGTATTCGGCGACCCGCTCTGGGACACGTCGGCCCTGCTGGATGACGGCAGCGCACTGGGCGGCACCCTCGCCGGCCTCACCGGCTATCGCGCCATGCCCTCGCTGGCCGCCGTGGTGATCCTGGGGTTGTATTGGCTCGCGGCATGGGCCTGGCTCAAACCCCGGGCACAGGTGCAGCTCGCTGCGAGGCCGGCGTGATCGCCCAGGCGCCGTGGCTGGCGCGACTCGGCGATCTGCTGCGTCAGCATGCGAAGGCCATTCGCGCGCTGCAGTGGCTGGTGGTGGGGTTCTACCTGACGCTGCTGGTGATCCCCGCCTTTCTTGATCTGCCGCCGGCCCAGGCCGGCATGCTCGATAACCTGACGGTACTGGCGCAGTTCATCTTCTGGGGCCTGTGGTGGCCCTTCGTGCTGCTGTCGATGATCTTCTTCGGTCGCCTGTGGTGCGGCGTGCTCTGCCCCGAAGGCTCGCTCAGCGAATGGATCAGCTGGCGCGGGCTGAACAAACGCACCCCGCGCTGGGTGCGCTGGAGCGGCTGGCCGACCATCGCCTTCATCCTCACCACCGTCTACGGCCAGCTGATCAGCGTCTATGACTATGCCCAGGCGGCACTGCTGATCCTCGGCGGCTCCACTGTCGCGGCGATGCTGGTGGGCTTTCTCTACGGCCGCGGCAAGCGGGTCTGGTGCCGCCATCTGTGCCCGGTCAGCGGCGTGTTCGCCCTGCTCGCCCGCTTGGCGCCGGTGCACTACAAGGTCGACGAACAGCGCTGGCTGGAAAATCGCGAACCGCACCTGCCGACACCGAACTGCGCCCCGCTGATCGACATCCGTCGCATGCAGGGCAATGCCGATTGCCATGCCTGTGGCCGCTGCAGCAGCCAGCGCGGTGCAGTGCAGCTGAGCGCCCGTTCGCCCAATTCTGAAATCCTCATCGTCGGCGGTCAGCAGCAAAGCGATCACTGGGACAGCACCCTGTTGCTGTTCGGCATGATCGGTCTGGCCATGGGCGCCTTCCAGTGGACGGTCAGTCCCTGGTTCATCACCCTCAAGCAGGCCGCGGCGGAATGGCTGGTGGATCGCGACATCTTCTGGCCGCTGGAAGCCAACGCGCCCTGGTGGCTGCTGACCCATTATCCGCAGGCCAACGACGCCTTCACCTGGCTCGATGGCGCCGTGATCCTCACCTACATCTTCGGTGCCTCGTTGCTCGTTGGCGGCGCGCTGTGGCTGATGCTGCGTGCGGCCGTGCGGGTGATGCGCCGTGGCGACAATGTGTTCCAGCACCTCGCATTGGCACTGGTGCCGCTGGGTGGCGCCGGGCTGTTTCTCGGCCTGTCCGCCACCACGGTCAAGCTGCTGCGCTACGAGGGTTTCCTGCTGGCCTGGGCGCAACCGGCTCGCGCCGCGCTGCTGATCGGCGCCGTGGCGTGGAGTCTGTACCTGGCCTGGAACGTGATCAGCCGTCACGGCGGCAACGGTATGCGCCGGCTGCTGGCGTTCGCCTGCGTCAATGCCGGTTGCGCGCTGGTGGGCTATGGCTGGTGGCTGCAGTTCTGGGGCTGGAGCTGAGGTCGATGAGGCATTGAGTGGGCCGCCCGCTGCGGCCCACATACACCTAACCTCGCAAAACGAACGAAGGGAACAGCTGGTCCAGCCGTTCCCACAGGCGCTGCTGATCGTGGGGTGCGCGGCTCTCGGCGAGGCTGTCTTCGAGCATGCGCGCGGTGCGCACGCACTGCACGGCGAAGCGTTCGACACCCAGCCGGCGCAGGCGCTGAGCCATGTCCCACAGCATGTCGGCGTCGAACAGTTGCCAGTGCACGGTGGTCCGGCACTCATGCTCGACGCCGCTTTCCAGCAGGTGTTCGAGACTCTTCCAGTTGGCCTTGCCGCTGCCATCCACGCCGGTGATCGCGCTGCTGTGCTCGGGTAGCGCCTTGATGTCGAAACCGACCCAATCCACCAGCGGCAGGATGTTGGCGAACAGCTTCGGCTTGATGCCGGCGCTGTGCAGGCCGACCTTGTAGCCCAGCGCCCGCACCTGGGCGATGGCCTCGGGCAGCGCGGTCTGCAGGGTCGGCTCGCCACCGCTGAACACCACCGCCTCGAGCAGGCCGACGCGCTGTTCGAGAAAGGCGAGAATCTCCGGCCAGGGCTTTTCCTCACTGCCACAGGCGGGGATCAGCTGCGGGTTGTGGCAGTAGCGGCAGCGCCAGCCGCAGCCCTGGCAGAACAGCACGCAGGCCAGATGGTCTGGGAAGTCCAGCGTGGTCAGGGGGACCAGCCCCCCGACGCGAAGTGCTGCGGTCACCGCGCCGCTGTTTCAGTGAAATGCAGGCGCTCGCGATGCTCGGACTGCTTGCCCGGATTGAATGCGGTAACCGGGCGGTGATAGCCCATCACGCGGGTCCAGACTTCGCAACGTTGGCGCTGGTCCTGGGGCAGTTGGCTGGCTGGGTTCATGGTGACGCTCCTTTGCTTAGGGTTGATTATGCGGCGCCGCACCTATTGGAGAGGCGTGACACGGGATCGCAGCTCAGACCGCCACGGCCACGGCCGCTTCGGCTTGCTGCTTGTGCAGCAGCGCCTCATCGCACTTCGGGCAGAACTCGTGCTCGCCAGCGAGATAACCGTGCACCGGGCAGATCGAGAAGGTGGGCGTTACCGTCAGGTACGGCAGGCGGTAGCGCGACAGCGCATTGCGTACCAGCTTCTTGCAGGCCTCGGCCGAGGAAATCTGCTCGGCCATGTACAGGTGCAACACGGTGCCGCCGGTGTACTTGCACTGCAGCTCGTCCTGCAGCTCCAGGGCCTCGAAGGGGTCGTCGGTGAAGCCGACCGGCAGTTGCGAGGAGTTGGTGTAGTACGGCGCCTCGGCCGAACCCGCCTGGAGGATGTCGGGGAAGCGCTTGCGGTCTTCCTTGGCGAAACGATAGGTGGTGCCTTCGGCCGGCGTCGCCTCGAGGTTGTAGAGGTGCCCGGTGTCTTCCTGGAACTGCACCAGCCGCGCCCGCACGTGGTCGAGCACCTCGATCGCCAGCGCGCGACCGGCAGCGGTCTGCAGCCCCTCGGTATCGTCGGTGAAATTGCGCACCATCTCGTGCAGACCGTTCACCCCGATGGTGGAGAAGTGATTGCGCAGCGTGCCTAGATAACGCTTGGTGTAGGGGTAGAGCCCGGCATCCATATGGTGCTGGATGACCTTGCGCTTGACCTCCAGACTCTGCCGCGCCATGTCCAGCAGCGCATCCAGCTGCTCGAGCAGCGCCGCCTTGTCACCGCGCAAGAGATAGCCCAGGCGTGCACAGTTCACCGTCACCACGCCCAGCGAACCGGTCTGCTCGGCAGAACCGAACAGCCCGCCACCGCGCTTGAGCAGCTCGCGCACGTCCAGCTGCAGGCGGCAGCACATCGAACGCACCTGGTTCGGCTGCATGTCCGAATTGAGGAAGTTCTGGAAGTAAGGCAGCCCGTAGCGCGCGGTCATCTCGAACAGGCGCTCGGCGTTCTCGCTGTCCCAGGGAAAGTCGTGGGTGATGTTGTAGGTCGGGATCGGGAAGGTGAAAACCCGGCCGAGGCCGTCACCGGCCTGCATCACTTCTATATAGGCACGGTTGATCAGCTCCATCTCGGCCTGCAGCTCGCCGTAGGCGAACGGCATCTCCTCGCCGCCGATGTAGGGGATCTGTTCGCGCAGGTCTTCCGGGCAGACCCAGTCGAAGGTCAGGTTGGTGAACGGGGTCTGCGTGCCCCAGCGCGACGGCACGTTGAGGTTGTAGATGAACTCCTGAATGGCCTGGCGGATTTCGGCGAAGCCAAGGTTGTCCTTGCGCACGAACGGTGCGAGGTAGGTATCGAAGCTGCTGAACGCCTGCGCGCCGGCCCACTCGTTCTGCAGCGTGCCGAGAAAATTGACCATCTGCCCCAGCGCGCTGGACAGATGCTTGGGCGGGCCGGCCTCAACCCGCCCCGGAATCCCGTTGAAGCCCTCATTGAGCAGGGTCCGCAGTGACCAGCCAGCGCAATAGCCGGCGAGCATGTCCAGGTCATGGATATGCAGATCGCCTTCGCGATGCGCCGTGCCGATCTCCGGGCTGTAGACCTCGTCCAGCCAGTAGTTGGCGGTGACCTTGCCAGACACGTTGAGGATCAGCCCGCCGAGTGAGTAGCCCTGGTTGGCGTTGGCGCGCACCCGCCAGTCTTCGCGGGAAAGGTATTCGTTCATCGAGGCGGCGACGTCGACCACCACCTTGCGATCTCGGCGCAGACGCGCATGGCGTTCGCGGTAGACGATGTAGGCCCGGGCGGTATCGAAATAGCCGGCTGCCATCAGGGCACGCTCGACGCCGTCCTGCACCTGCTCCACCTCCACCGCCGTGCGATGGGCCAGTTGCTGACGAACGGCCTCGGCCAATGCCTGCGCCATTGTCAACTCGAACTCGCCGGTCGCCGCGCCTGCCGCCGCGATGGCGCGCTCGATCTTGTCCACTTCGAACGCCGCCAGTCGGCCATCGCGCTTGCGCAGTGAAACCGGTTTCGCCACCTCTGCCTGCGTGGGCATCAACGCCTCCATAACCATATGTAGTGAATTTATTCGCCGAAAACACAATATGGTGTGACTTTAGAGGTGGAACCTCATTACCGAATTGATCATCGTCAAGCACAGGCAAGTGATCGCCGGACGGCGCCGACGGCTCATGGCCGACACTCTTGTCCGTGATCAAGGAAGCGGCGGACACCGGGCTCCTAGGATGCAGGCTGATAAACCCGGTTCAATCCGGGGGAGGACACATGCTCACTGAAAAAACCCTGGTCGCGGAATTGCGCCGCCACCATCTGTTCAGCCGACTGCCCGAGGCGGCGTTACAGGAGGTGTGCACCTCTGCCAACCTGAAGCGCCTGCCTGCGGGGGCCTCGCTGTTTCATCAGGGCGATAAGGCCGACCGCTTCTATTTCCTCTTCAGCGGCCAGATCAAGCTGCACCGCGTAGTCTGCGACGGGCAGGAGAAGCTGGTGGAAGTGATGCGTGCCGGTGAATCGTTCGCCGAAGCGCTGTTGTTCAAGGGCACGCCGAGCTATCCGGTCAGCGCCACCGCGCTAAAGGCCAGCCTGGTGGCGAGCCTGAACGGACCGCATTACCGGCGAATTCTCGAGCAGCACCCGGATATCTGCCTGGACATCCTCGCCACCCTGAGCATTCGGCTGCACCAGCGTATGACCGAGATCGACACCCTCACCCTGGCCAACGCCAGCCATCGAGTGGTGCGCTTTCTCGCGCAATCGCAGCAGGACGACAGCGGCGTGGTGGTGCTCGATGTGCCGAAACGCTTGATCGCGTCGAAACTGGGCATTCAGCCGGAAACCTTCTCGCGCATCCTGCATCGGCTGATCGACGCCGGGACCATATCGGTCCAGCGGCGACGCATCGAGATTCTCGACAACCGCAAGCTCGCCGCCTATGACGAGTGACCTGCGGCAGAACGCCCCAGTGATCTTGATTGCTGTCAAAGCCAGTCAACGGCGCGCCTTGGAAAATGACCCGCGTCACGCCACCGTCAGGAAAACGCGATGATCACCACAACGCCTGCGCCCCTGGTCTATTCATGCTCCGGTTGTTCAAATGTCGCGCAGCTGGCCAACACCCTGGCGGTGCGCCTCGATCGCGCCGGGCTGGCGGAAATGTCCTGCATCGCTGGCGTCGGCGGGCGCGTTGCAGCGCTGGTGAAGAAAGCCAACTCCGGCCGCCCCATTCTCGCCATCGACGGCTGCCCGATGCATTGCGCCCGCGCCTGCCTCGCGCAGCACGGCGTTACACCCGACGTGCACATCACCCTCAGCAGCTACGGCTTGCGCAAGCGCTATCGGGAAGACTGCAGCGAGGAGGAGATCAGCGCGCTGTTCGATGACATGAAAGACATTATCGCCAGTGACCGTATGCAGCTGCGCACGGCCTGAAACCCACGGACTGAGCGTGTCGCTGGAATCGCGGATCAGTTCGTTTCAGCGGATAGCGCGCCCTGCCGTCCCCCGCATTGTTGCGCCGCGCCGGGGATCGGGCCGATACCTCGGTCCGTCTCCGGACGCTATCCAAAGCAGGCTCGCTGCTACGGCGAATCGTCGAGGCGGTCCGCCAGCCTGAGCCTTGCGGGCACAGGCAGTTTGCGACGGCTGCGGGCGGAACAATCGGTCAGGCTCTGGCCGCCTGTGCCCGGCCGGCCGCCGCTACCTCCTCGCCGGCACCCTGCAGCAGTTTCCACAGCCAGCTCGGCAGCGTGTCGGGGTCGAGACTGTCGATCAGATTCTTGATCGCCAGACCCAGCTCGGTATCACCCTCGATAACCAGCCGGCGGCGGAAGAACAGCGTATCCGGGTCGTCCTGACGGCTGGCCAACAGCAGGAATTCGCGCCAGTTGCCGCGAATGGTCACCTCCACCGGTGCCTGCGCCGCAATGCGCAGCTGCTCGCGCTCGCAGGTCAGGCACCAGGCAAGGCCGAGGTCGGCGACTTCGAGCTTCATCCAGTGGCCGTCAAGCACGTCGAAGGCGCCGTCGCTCAGTGCTTCGGCGAATACCTGATTGAGGCTGCGCTCCAGCGCCAGGCGCTGGAGCAGGAATGGCGTCTTGGCCGCAAGCGGCAACAGCCGCCCGCCGAGATTCACCAGATGGGCACGTGGATTCAGCATAATCCGGCCTCCTCGGCGCGCAGCATGCCCGGCTGGCCATGCCAATACCCATTGCAACCATCCACCGCCAGCGGCGGCAGCGCGCCCTTGCGCACTGCATCGAAGGCAGCGATCACCTCGTCCATACCGGCAGCGCGCGGGCTCAGGCGCAGCAGATCGGCACCGCTGTCGACCAGACCCGCGTAGTCGGCGAGCAGGTTGCTGACCGCTGCGGACATGGTCTGGATACCGTTGATGGTGAACAGCGACTCACCCTCCTGGCTCAGCAGCGGAATGCCCTCGGGATAGTTCTGGCAGCAGAACTGGCAGTCGTCCTTCGGCCGGTTCTCGGCACGGGCGGTGAAGCAGCGCGCCGAATAGGCCAGCGGCAAATGGCCGTAGGCGAATATCTCGATTTCCGGCAGCGCCACGCTCAGTTCCTGCAGTTGCGCGCGGGCACTCTTGATCAGCTTGCCGGAGGCTTCCACCGGCGGCACCCAGCGGGTCATGCCGCTGGCCACCAGCTCGGCCAGGGCGTGGCCGTTGTAGAGATTCAGCGCCGGGCCGCCGACGAAGGGCAACTTGCGCTCGGACATCAGCTGCACCGCGCCCATGTCGTTGGCTTCCACCAGCAGCTCGCCGTTGTCGCACAGGCGACGCAGGCTTGATAGCTCGGAAGCGGCTTCGACCAGGGTCAGGCCGGACAAGACCAGCTGCGCCGAGGAGGCTTCAGCCAGATCACGGGCCAGACCAAGCCAGTCATCGAGCATCAGCGCGCGGCGCTTGGAGCAAACGGTTTCGCCGAGGTAGATAACATCCAGCGGCTGGCTGGCCATGTTGGCGTAGAAGTCCAGCGTCTGCTGGCGATCCCAGTAGAACAGCACCGGGCCCAGAGAAAGTTTCATGGGTGACTCCTCGTTCATTGCCAGGCCCGGTGGTAGGCACCCAGGGTGGTTTGAGAGCCTTCGGAGAGGCCATCCAGCACCTGCCGCCAGCCGGGTTCGACCGCGTAGCGCTGCGGCGCCTTGAGATAGCTGTCCAGCGCCGCGCGCCAGACCCGAGTGACCTGCTCGACGTACGCAGGGCTGCGCTGGCGGCCCTCGATCTTCATTGCGGTAACACCGATGGTGGACAGCTCGGGGATCAGATCCAGAGTGTTCAGGCTGGTGGGTTCTTCCAGCGCGTGGAAGCGCTGACCATTGACCATGAAGCGACCTTTGCACAGCGTCGGGTAACCAGCCGATTCGCCTTCGGCGTAGCGGTCGATCAGCACATTGTTGAGGCGCGAGGTCAGCCCTTCCGGCTCCTCGCTCCAGCGCACCGCCTTGGCCGGCGAGCAGACGCCACAGAGATTGGGTGACTCACCGGTAAGGTACGAAGACAGATGGCAACGACCCTCGGCCATGATGCACAGGCTGCCAAAGGCGAACACTTCGATCGGCACCGGGCTGCTCGCCGCGACCTGCTTGACCTGCTTGAGCGAAAGCACCCGCGGCAGCACCGCGCGGCTGATGCCGTAGCGCTGCTGATAGAAGCCTAGCGCGGCGGCATTGGTAGCCGACCCCTGCACCGACAGATGCAGATTGAGTTTGGGATGGCGCTTGCTGGCATAGCCGAGCACGCCGGGGTCGGCCGCGATCAGCGCATCCACGCCCATGTCGGCGGCCTGATCCACGGCGCGCTGCCAGCGATTCCAGCCGTCCGGCTGGGCATAGGTGTTGACGGCGATATACAGCTGCCGGCCCTTCTCGCGGATCAGCTGCAGACCCTTGTCGAGCTGCTTTTCATCGAGATTGAGGCCGGCGAAATGGCGGGCGTTGGTGTCGTCGCGAAATCCGACATAAATGGCATCGGCGCCCTGCTGGACGGCGGCCTTGAGCGCGGGCAGGCTTCCTGCCGGGCAGACCAGGTGCATGACAACTCCTAGACATTCGGGTACATGCGCGCCACGCACCGATGGCGTGGCGGTCGTTCGGCTGAACGGAAAACAGCCGGCAGTCTAGGCAGCTGACCATTGGCCAGCATTGATAGGGGTCAAGTTTGCTCGGACGTCGCGACTGCGACGAAATGCAGCGGAAGGTGCGCGCCAGCCGTGCCATGGCTGGCGCGCAATTGCCTCAAATGCCCTCGTCGCCCTCGAATTCCTCGGTGGCACGGGCGACCATCTGCCGCCACGCGCCGGACTCCTCACCAAGCAGGCGTATGGCCTTCAGGCTCGCAGCGAAGGCGTCGCGATAGTGCAGCGGATTGTTTTCGCTGGCGGCGCGTTCGGCGAAGGCCTGCGCCTCGCTCAAAAGTGCTTCGAATTCGTTCTGGTCCAGTGCCATGGGGCTCTCCTCGCGTGGTGATGTGAGGTTAGACCATGGCTGGTCGTCTGCGACTCTCGCTGGCCGACGGGCGCTACTTGAGCTTTAGCCGTCGCGCCAGTTTGTGCAGGTTGCTCGGGTCGACATCCAGCAGGCGGGCGGCCTGCGCCCAGTTCTCGCCGCTGGCCTCCAGCGCCCGGACGATGGCCTGGCGCTGGGCAGCATCGACGGTGTAGCGCAGCGGCAGCACCTCGTCGGCGACTACCGGCTCATCGACCACCTGCGCCGAGACCACACCGACGGCATGGCTGTCCAGGTCCAGCAGATCGGGCTCCAGCGTCAGGATCTCGCTGCGCGACGCGCCACGGCTGAGCAGGCGCAGCGCCGCGCGGCTGACCACATGCTCCAGCTCGCGCACGTTGCCCGGCCAGGAATAGGCCAGCAGAGCGCGCTCGGCGGCCGGCGACAGTCGCATGCTGCGCAGCCCCAGCCGCGCGCGATTGAGTTCGAGGAAGTGCCCGGCGAGGATCAACACGTCGTTGCCACGCTCGCGCAAGGGTGGAATCGGCGCCGGATAGACCGACAGCCGGTGATAGAGATCGGCGCGGAAATGCCCGTCACGCACGCTTTCGCGCAGGTTGCGGTTGGTCGCGGCGATGATGCGCACATCGACCTGGCGCGGCTTGTCCGCACCGAGGCGCTGAATCTCGCCATTCTGCAAGGTGCGCAGCAGCTTGGCCTGCACCGTCAGCGGCAGCTCGCCAACCTCGTCGAGCAGCAGCGTGCCGCCATTGGCAGCGTCGAAACGACCGGGCCGATCGGTGGTGGCACCGGAGAACGCGCCCTTGACGTGGCCGAACAGTTCGCTCTCGGCCAGGGATTCCGGCAGTGCCGCGCAGTTGACGTGCACCAGTGGCTTGTTGCGCCGCCGCGAATGCCGATGCAGCCAGCGCGCGAACAGCTCCTTGCCGACACCGGTCTCGCCCAGCAGCAGCACTGGCAATTCGGAATCGGCCACCACCTGCAATTCGCGCAGCAGTTCGCGGATCACATCGCTCTGACCGAGAATTTCGCCATCACCATGATCGAGTGCGGCTTCCATCACATCGCTACGCGCCAGGCGCAGACCGCGATTCTCATGCTCCAGCCGGGTAACCCGCACCGCGGCCTCGATCACCAGTGTGTAGCGCTGCAGGTCGCAGCGGGCGTCATCGCCAAAGGTGCCGGCATGCAGCGCATCCAGCGTCAGCGCACCCCACAGCTTGCCTTCGACGTAGAGGCTGACGCCCATGCAGTCATGCACCGGCAACGGCTCGCCGACGTGCTCGTCGAGCAAACCGTCATAGGGGTCCGGCAGGCGGCTGTCGGGCTCGAACCAGGTCGGCTCGCGCTGGGAGAGGATCGCCGCCAGACGCGGATGCTGCGCTACGACGAAGCGCCGGCCCAGCGCCTCCTGCACCAGCCCTACCGCCGCCAGTGGCCGCAGGCTGTCCTCGTCGAGGCGCAACAGCACGACGGCACCGCAGCGAAAGTGCTGGTGCAGTGTGTGCACCAGACGTTGCAGGCGCACCGCGTTGGGCAGTTCGGTGGTCAGGTCGGCAAGCAGTGCGTCAGCCATCATGGTGCTGGATACCCTCATGGTTTTTCGAACCATAACCGCTTCGGGTAATTTCCACCAGCAGCGTGTCGCAGTCGCCAGTTTCCGCGGTGTCGGCGCCTGGCACGGCTGTTGCGATGGACTGGTCATATCCATCAGGACCACTGCCATGACCACCGACCTAATCGACCAGACCCTCGGCAATCTCGCATGTTCGGTGCCGGGTGCCACCCGGGTATTCCGCCAGTTCCGCCTGGACTTCTGCTGCGGTGGCGACCTGCCGCTGCGCGAGGCCGCGGCGCGAATCGATGTCGATCCGCACATCATCGCCGGCGCCCTGCTCGCCCTCGAGCCGGAAGAATCCGAGAAGGACTGGCGCGCCGAGCCCGCTGGCCAGCTGATCGAATACATCCTGGCGCGCTTCCATGAGCGGCATCGCGACCAGTTCCCGGAGCTGATTCGCCTGGCCAGTCGGGTCGAACAGGTCCATGGCAGCCGCCCCGAATGCCCCAACGGTCTCGCCGAACACCTGTGGCACATGCAGCAGGAGCTGGAAAGCCACATGCTGAAGGAGGAACAGATTCTCTTCCCGATGCTGCAGCGCGGCATGCGCTTCCCGCAGGCACAGGGGCCGATCTCGGTAATGCGCTACGAGCATCAGGAGCACGGCAATGCCCTGGAACAGCTGGCAGCGCTGACCAACGACATCACCCCGCCGGCCAACGCATGCAATACCTGGCGCGCGTTGTATCGCGGGCTGGAGGAGATGCGCAGCGACCTGATGCAGCACATCCACCTGGAGAACAACGTGCTGTTCCGTAACTCGGAAATGACCGCGCCGACAACGAGCGACGAAGGCGTACAACGTATCGAGGTGGCTCAGTCATGAAACAGTATCTGCAACCTATCGCCTGGGGCGTGGCAATGGCCTCGGTCGTCGCCCTGGCCAGCAGCTTCGCCCTGAGCATGGCCGTCGGCACGGCGCAGGCGGCCACTGCACACGATCACAGCCACCCAACGCCCGTCGCCGCCCAAGCTACGCCAGACGAGCGTTGGGCCACCGACGCCGCTCTGCGCGAAGGCATGACCCGTATCCACGAAGCCGTGCAACGCAGCATGCCGAGCGCTCCCGGCCAGCCGGTCAGTGACGAGTCGGCGGCCGCGCTGCAACGCGATATCGAAGCGGCGACCAGCTATCTCATCGCCAACTGCAAGTTGCCGGAAGCCGCTGACAATGCGCTGCATGGCCTGTTGATCGACCTGCTCAAGGGCGCCGAGGCGCTGTCCGATGCCGAGCAGCGTGAACAGGGCCTGCAGCGCATTTTCGACGCACTGGAACGTTATCCGCAGCTGTTTGCCGAGCCGGTATGGCGTGACGGATTCGTCGCTCATCTGCACTGATCGCCGACGCGGTACCGAGCCGCGTATGGCCAGATCATGACCGTCATCAACTTCTAACCTGCGTCATCGCCCATCACATGCGCTAGGCTGAAGGCCGACGTTTGTTGTTGTTCAATTGAAACAGGACGCCTTGCATGGTGCTTCACCGCGTACACCACCAGATTCTCCGCAGCCATCACCTGTTCGAACCGCTGAACGAAGAGCAGATGGAAGAACTGCTCAATGCCAGCCAACTGCTCAACCTCGACAAGGGTGACAACCTGTTCCACCAGGGCGAGCCGGCACACAACTTCTACTTCGTCATCTCCGGTGCGGTTAAGGTCTACCGCCTGACGCCCGACGGCCAGGAGAAGGTCTTCGAGGTCATCGGCAACCGCCAGACCTTTGCCGAAGCCATGATGCTGATGGACACGCCCAACTACGTGGCCTCGGCCCAGGCGGTCTGCCCGTCGCAGGTCTACCGGTTCTCCAACGCGGCCTACATGCGCCTGCTGGAAGCCAACCAGCGCCTCACCTTCGCCCTGCTCGGCAAGCTCTGCGTGCGCCTGCACCAGCGCATCAACGAGATCGAAACGCTGTCGCTGAAGAACGCCACCCACCGCGTGGTGCGCTATCTGCTGACGCAATTGGCGCGAGTGAAGGACGGCAGCAACAGCTTCGAGCTACCGATGGCCAAGCAGCTGGTGGCCGGGCACCTGTCGATCCAGCCGGAGACGTTTTCGCGGATCATTCGGCGACTGATCGACGAGAGCATCATCACCCAGGAAGGCCGGCAGATCGCTATCCTCGATCGCCAGCGGCTCGAGCAGTTCGAGTGAGTTGATCGTCGTCAAAGCCTGCGATTTTTCCGCCGTGTCAGGCTTTACCGACCGAGAGGAGCGCCGCCATGCCCAGATGCCTGTACTGCCAGCAGGACAACCCGCCGAAGCAAGCCGAATGCAGCAACTGCGGCATGCCGCTGCCGGAACACGCCGACAGCGCCCCGGAGCGCCGGCAGCGGCGCTTCCTGTGGTTCTGCATCGGTCTCAGCGTCTTCTGCGCGGTGATGATCGTCTGGCTGCCACGCCATCTGTTCTGATGGCGCCCCACCCAATGATGTCTACAGCGGATAGTCGCTTCGCAGTGAAACGCCGCCCCGTGCTGAAGCGGATGTGCCGCGAAACAGCTCAGCGACCAGCCTTCCCTTGCCCACAGCAATCCTTCAGCGTGGCCCCATGATCTGCGCCAGCGCATCCGGCTGCGGTGCACCCTGGTGCTGCTGCAGACGGTCGTTGTCGTCGAGATAGAAGATCGCCGGAGTCGCCTGGGCGCCCAGTTCGCTCATCAGCATCAGGTTGTTGGTGAGCTGTTCTTCCAGTTCTGCCGGGATCTTATCCAGCGCCTTGAGCTTGCTCGCCTTGCCGGCCGCCTCGTGCTCATTGAGCGCTGCCTGAGGATCCTTGGCACTGAGCAGCGCGGCGGATTTTCCGGCGCTGTCGGCGCGCAGCATGCCGACCATGATGTGCCGCAACTGCACCTTGCCGGACTCGACCCAGGGTCGGGCCTGCTTCCAGAACATGTTGCAGTACGGACAGTTCGGGTCGCTGAACATGTAGATGATGCGCGGCGCGTCGGCCTTGCCGTCGGCGATCCAGGTGCTGTTCTCCATGCGCGTCCACATTTCCTTGCCCAGCGGTTCGTAGACCAGCTTCTCCAGGTGCGCGCGGGTCAGGTCATCGCCTTTTGCATCGAGCAGGCTACCGATCAGCACGTGCTCGCCATCCGGGGTGAGATACAGCGCCATGCCCTGCCCGTTGTAACGCGCGGCGTAGCCCTTGAGCCCGCCGGGTGCCTCGAAACGGCCGACGACCTCGGCGCCACGTGCCTCGACGGCCTTGATCGCCTCCGGCAATTCCTCGGCCTGCGCCATGGGCAGGGCCAGCAGGCTGACGCCGGCCAGCAGGTAGGGTAACGGCTTGAATCGAATCACTGCGCAGCTTCCTCTTTCAGTTTTTCCAGCGCGCGCGCCAGGCTGGCGTGCGAGAGTTCACCAAGATGGCTGCTGACCTGGCGGCCATCGGCGTTGTAGAACAGCGTGGTCGGCAGCGCCGTGGAGCCCACGTGCTGACCGAGGCGCCCGCCACTGTCGAGCAGGACGTTATCGAGACTCAGCCCTGCGGTTTCCAGGAAGCGGTTGATCTCCCCCTCCCCCTCGCCCTGATTGACGAACAGAAACAGGGTGTCGCTTTCCCGTGCCTGGGCGTCGGCGAGTACCGGCATCTCGCGCCGGCACGGCGGGCACCAGGTCGCCCAGAGATTGATGACCAATGGCTGACCTGAATAATCCTCCAGCGCCACCGAACGCCCCTGGTTGTCGCGCAGGGCCATTTCCGGCAGCCGCGTGCCCTGCTCGAAGGAGTGCCAGGCCAGGTTACTGAAGCCCCAGCTGAGGATTCCCACCGTCAGCGCGATACCCAGCGGCTTGCGCAGTTCGCGGTCGCGCCAGCCCCACCAGATGCCCAACGCCAGCGCAGCGACCAGCCCGGGCCAGGCGATGAAGCCACCGTCACGGATATCGATGACGCTTAGCCAGTCATCCCGGTAGTACGCCCAGTACAGCGCGACAAAGGCCAGGCGCGCCACGAGCAGCGCCACCAGCAGCAGGCGAAACAGCTGCCGCTCCGGGTTGCGCTCGCTGCGGCGGCCGACCCACCAGCCGGTCAGGGTCGCCAGCAGCAGGCTGCCCAGCAGCAATACATGGGGCACCGCCAGGGCCAGCGGCCCGATATTCACAGTCAGCATCAACCTCGCTCCCGGGTCTGGTTCCAGTTCTGCAGAAAGTCCCCGGCACCGACCTCGCCCGTGATACGGCGTTCGCGGCGCTCGACGCCATCCGGGCCGATCCACAGCAGCGTCGGCGGGCCGAGCACCTGGTAACGGTCCAGCAATTCGCGGCTGGCGGCGTCGCTGCGGGTCACGTCGGGGCGCAGCACGCGCACGCCGTCCAGGCTAGCCTGCACCTCGGCATTGCCGAAGACCTCCTTCTCCATGACCTTACAGGAGACGCACCAGTCGGCGTAGTAATCGATCAGCACCCACTGGCCCTGCGCCTTTGCCGCTGCCAGTTCACGATCCAGCACCGCCGGATCGCTGAAACCGAGCGCGTGAGCTTCGGCGGAGATGGCACCCGTTCCACCGCCGGCATAGATCGCCAGCGGCCGACGCGGATCATCCGCGCCGCCGGCGGCACCGAGCAGCATCGCCGCACCCCACAGCCCCAGCAGAACGCCACCGGCCTGACAGAGCACGCGCTGGCGTTGCACTGCCTGCGCCACATGTAGCAAGGCGGTGGCGAGCACCACCAACAGTGCGCCCCACAGGCCCAGCCACAGCCAGTCGGCCAGCAACGGACGCGCAACGAACAGCGCTGCCGCGAGGAAGAGAAAGCCGAACACCACCTTGACCCGATCCATCCAGGCGCCCGGCTTGGGCAGAAAGCGCTGGCCGACCGTCACCAGCAACAGCAACGGCGTGCCGATGCCGAGGCCCAGCGCGAACAGCACCAGGCCACCCTGCAGCGTACTGCCGCTCTGTGCGATGAACAGCAGCGCGGCGGCCAGTGGCGCGGTCATGCAGGGGCCGACCAGCAGGCCGGAGAGCACGCCCAGCGCGCCGGCCCCGGCGAGGCTGCCCCCGCGCTGGCGATCACCGACACGCTGAAGGCGATCACGCAGCGCCACCGGCAATTGCAGCTCGAACAAACCGAACATCGGCAGCGCCAGCAGCACGAACAGCACGGCGAAACTGGTCAGCAACCAGGGTTGCTGCAGCGCCGCCTGCAGGTTGGCGCCGAGTAGCGCCGCAAGTACACCAAGCCCGGCGTAGACCAGCGCCATGCTGACCACGTAGGCCGACGCCAGGGCGAAACCACGGCGCGAGGTGGCACCGCTGCCGACCACGATGCCCGCCAGGATCGGCAGCATCGGCAGCGAACAGGGGGTGAAGGCCAGCAGCAAGCCGAGGCCGAAGAAGACCAGCAGGCTCCAGGCCAGAGCCTGACTTTCGAGGCCGCTGACCAGCGCCTGATCCTCAGCCAGCCCAGGCGCTGCCGCCGTGCCGTTGCCAGTCAACGACACCTCGCGGGTCTGCGGCGGATAGCAAAGCCCGGCATCGGCGCAGCCCTGCCAGCCGAGACGCACACTGTTCTCCGCGCCCGGCGGGATCAGCAGTTCGAGGCTGTCGCGGTAGATCTGCGAGTCGCCGAAGAACTCGTCGCTATAGGGCTCGCCCTCGGGCAGCTGCGGCTGGCGCTCCGGCGGCAGGCCGTCGAACTGCAGGCGCTGCTGATAGAGGTAATAGCCCGGTGCGATCCGCCAGTGCAGCCGCGTCGCGCCGTTCTCCTGCGGGCTGACCGTCAGCGCGAACGCCTCTTTCACCGGCAGAAAATCATCCTGCGAGCCGCCGCCAAACAGCCCACCGGCCGGCAGCGCCAATCCGGGCGCCAACAGAAACAGCAGAAGAACCAATATGCGCATGAGAGTCCTGGCCGAGAAATGACTGCCGCGCAGCATGCCGCGACGGGATTAACGCGCCATTAACGCCAGCGCACGGGCTGCATAACGTTGCCTTAATCGCTAAGGTCCATCCTTGAGTTTTTTCTGCGGACCCTCCCATGCACGTGCTGCTTGCCGAAGACGACGCGCTGATCGCCAGCGGTATCGTCGCCGGGCTCAATGCCCAGGGCCTGATCGTCGACCACGCCGCGACTGCGGCGGATGCCGAAGCCCTGCTGCGTGCGGCGCACTTCGATGTGCTGATCCTCGACCTCGGCCTGCCCGACGAAGACGGCATCACCCTGCTGCGACGCCTGCGCCAACAGGGCCTGGAACTACCAGTGCTGGTGCTCACCGCGCGCGATGCGGTCAGCGACCGGGTCACCGGCCTGCAGGCGGGTGCCGACGACTACCTGCTCAAGCCGTTCGACCTGCGCGAGCTGGCCGCGCGCCTGCACACGCTGATGCGGCGCATGTCCGGCCGCAGCGTCAACCTCATCGAACATGGCCGGTTGAGCTACGACCCGAGCCGCTGCGAAGCACGCCTGGACGGTCGCCTCGTCGACCTGTCGCGCCGCGAACAGGCACTGCTGCAGGCGCTGCTCAACAACCAGGGCCGGGTGCTCAGCAGCGAGCAGCTCAAGGACGCGGTCTATGGTTTTGCCGACGACGTCGAGAGCAACGCGCTGAACGTGCATATCCACCATCTGCGCCGCAAGCTCGGCAGCGGCATCGTCGAAACCGTGCGAGGCCTCGGCTACCGCCTCGGCCTCGCAGGCGACGAGGACGCGCCATGAGCCTGCGTCTGCGCCTGACCCTGATGCTCGGCTCGGCCTTCGTGCTGCTCTGGGCATTGGCTGCGACCTGGATGCTGGTCGATCTGCGCAGCCAGATGATGCTCTCGCTCGACCAGCGCCTGGCGGCCTCGGCGCGCATGGTCGCCGGTCTGCTGGTGCAGTTGCCGCAGCCGGTGCCCGGCGACGGCCCGCCGCAGCGTCTGAGCGCCGAGCAACTGGGCATCCCCAACGGCCTGGCCTGCCAGGTCAGCTCGCTGCGTGGCGAGGTGCTGGCGCGTAGCCACAGTGCGCCCGACCAGCAGCTGGACGCCGAGCAGAACGGCTTTCGCGACCAGTTGATCGACGGCGTGCCCTGGCGCAGCTTCACCCTGGTGCAAGGCGAGCTGCGCATCACCACGGCCGACCGTCTGGATGAGCGTGCCGCGCTGAAACGCTCGGTGTTGCTGGCGGCGGCGCTGCCGGTGGCGGTCGCCTTGCTCGGCAGCCTGGGTCTGCTCTGGCTTGGCCTGGGCCGAGGGCTGGCGCCCGTGCGGCGGATTCGCGAGGCACTGACCCGACGCAGCGCCGACTCCCTCGAACCCTTGCCGGTCGAAGGCCTGCCGCCGGAGCTGCTGCCGCTGGTGCAGACGCAGAACCAGCTGTTCCAGCGCATCGCCCAGGCCATCGAACGCGAACGCCGGCTGACCGGCGACGCCGCCCACGAACTGCGCAGCCCGCTGACGGCGATCAAGACCCACCTGCAGGTAGCACGCATGACCGAAGGCGCCGCCGCCGAACAGGCGCTGGCGAACGCCGAGGCCGGCGCCGACCGCCTGCAGCGCACGCTCGAGCAGTTGCTGTTGCTGGCCCGGGTAGAAGGCAGTCTGGATTTCGACGATGGCCTGCAGTGCACGGCCGCCGAGGTCGCGCGACTGGCGATTCAGGACGCCAGTGGCGGTGACGGCGCGCCAATTCTGTTGCAGGTCCCGGCGGACCTGCCCGACACGCCGCTGGCGATGCCGCCGGTGCTGGCCATCGCCGCGCTGCGCAACCTGCTGGAGAATGCCCAGCGCCACACCGCGCCGGGCAGCGCCGTCACGCTGACCCTGCAGCCTGAAGCCGAGCGAGTACGCTTCGAAGTACGCGACCAGGGCCCGGGCATCGCCGCCGAGCATCTCGAGCACCTGACCCGCCGCTTCTGGCGACACGCCGCCAGCAGTGGCAGCGGCCTGGGCCTGGCCATTGTCCAGGCGATCGCGCAACGCTGCGACTGCACCCTCACCTTCGACAGCCAGGCCGGCGGCCTGCGCGTATCGCTGACGGTGCCGCTGCAGCGCTGAGCACGCGCTTAGCCAGGGAATTCCAGGCGGAAGGTCGTCCAGCCCTTCTGCGACGTACAACCGATCGCACCCTGATGGGCCTGAACGATCGAACGGGTGATTGCCAGGCCCAGCCCGGCATTGCTCGGGCTGCCTTCGCGGCGCGCCGGGTCGACCCGGTAGAAGCGGTCGAACAGTCGCTCCAGATGCTCGGGCGCTATGGTCGCCCCGGGATTGCTCACCTCAAGCGTCACGTGACCTGCGCCTCGCTCGATGGTCACCCGGATCCGCTCGCCGTCGGGCGTGTAACGCAGCGCATTGGACAGCAGGTTCGACAGCGCCCGGCGCAGCATCAACAGATCGCCCTGAATGGTGCCGGCACCGGAAAGCTCGAAGCGCACCCCGCGCTCGTCCGCCGAGAGCTGGTAATAGTCCAGCAGCTGCGCGCACAACGCCTCCAGCGCGACGGGCTTGGCGTCCGGCACGATCAGGCCGTTGTCCGCCTTGGCGAGGAACAGCATGTCGTCGATCATCCGCGACATGCGCTGCAGCTCCTCCAGATTCGAATGCAGGTTGTCCTGGTACTGATCCAGCGTACGCGCGCGGGTCAGCGCCACCTCGGTGTGGGTCATCAGGTTGCTCAGCGGCGTGCGCAGCTCGTGGGCGATGTCGGCGGAGAAGTTCGACAGCCGCACGAAGGCGTCTTCCAGCCGCGCCAGCATGGCGTTGAAGGCCTGCACCAGCTGCTGCAGCTCGGCCGGTGTCGACTCTTCGGGGATGCGCTCGCGCAGCGACTTGGCCGAGACGGAGGCGGCCACCTGGGTCACCTCGCGCAACGGTCGCAAGCCGCTGCGCACCAGCAGCCAGCCGAGCAGCCCGCTGAGCAAGGCACAGAGCACCAGCGCCGACCATAGCCAGCCGCTGAACGTATGGAAGAAGGCCTTGTGCGCGGTGACATCGAGCAGGATCAGCAAGGTCAGCCGCTGCGCGCCGATCGCGACATGCCCGGCCTCGCCACGCCAGACGTGGCCGTCCAGTGTCAGCTCTCCCGCCTCCCGGCCGATCAGCTCGAGTAACGGCGGTTCCGCTTCATCAACGCCCGGCTGAGGAAACAGCTGTGCACCGCGTTCATCGAAAATGAAACCGCGCATCTCGCTGTGCCCGCCGAGCAGCGCCTGCAGCTGTGGGCGAACGCGCTCGAAGTTCTGCAGCTCGTCCAGCTCCCCCAGCAGGCGTCGGCTTGCCTCGAGCTTTTCGTGCAGCGTATGGCGGTCCAGTTCGTCGAAGTGATGCTCGCTGAGCTGGCTGAAGAAGTAACCGGCGGCGGCCAACACGCCGGTCACCGCGAGCATGAACATCAGGCTCAGCCGCGCGGTCAGCGACAGCCGCTTCATGGCGCGTCCGGCTCGTCGAGCATGTAACCCATGCCCCGTGCGGTGTGGATCAGCTTGGGCTCGAAGCCGTCGTCGATCTTCACCCGCAAGCGGCGGATCGCCACCTCGATGACGTTGGTGTCACTGTCGAAATTCATGTCCCACACCTGGGAAGCGATCAGCGACTTGGGCAGCACCTCGCCGCGTCGACGCAGCAGCAGTTCCAGCAGGGCGAATTCCTTGGCAGTCAGGTCGATACGCTGGCCAGCCCGCACCGCGCGGCGCTTGAGCAGATCGACCTCCAGATCGGCGATCTTCAACTGGGTCTGCAAGGCCGCCGCGTTGCCTCGTCGCAGCAGGGTGCGCACGCGCGCCAGCAGTTCGGAGAAAGCGAACGGCTTGACCAGATAATCGTCGGCGCCCAGCTCCAGCCCCTTGACGCGATCCTCGACGCGATCGCGCGCGGTCAGAAACAGCACCGGCACCTCGTTGCCCGACGCCCGCACCAGGCGCAACACTTCCCAGCCATCCAGGCCCGGCATCATCACGTCGAGAATCAACAGGTCATAGGGCGTACTCAGCACATGCTGCAGCGCGTCGGTGCCGCTGGTAACACGGTCGACGGTGAAGCCGGCCTCGCTCAGCCCCTGTTGCAGGTACATGCCGGTTTTCGGTTCGTCTTCAGCGACCAGCAATTTCATGGCGGCGAGTTCCTTCGGTGGCGACGCCGCAAGTGTGGCAGTGCCCGCAGCTGGGACGCCACGAAGCTGACAAAAAAGTAATCTTCCGATCAGCCTCTTGTCAGGCCGCCGGGGTTAGCGTGGTACTCAGAAAAATGAGGCTTGACCTTACCATCGCGTCAAGGTTGAGCATCAAGCCAGTGCTACCAGACTGGCTAACCGAGGACCATCCCATGACCAGCATTCAACTCAAGGTATCCGGCATGACCTGCGGCGCGTGCGTCCGGCATGTAACCGCGGCACTACAGCCCTTGGCGGGTGTCGAGCGCGTCGAGGTCGATCTGGCCGCCGGGGTCGCCCGGATAGACGGCACGGCCGATAGCGCGGAGCTGATCGCCGCACTCGACGAAGCCGGTTACCCTGCCGAGGTCACCACCGACTCGCCTGCCCCGACGCCCCGCAAAACCGGATGCGGTTGCGGCTGCAACTGAACATCGCTCTGGAGAAGCCCATGAAACTCTACCTCACCGCACTCGCCGCTCTGCTGATGTCCGGCATGGCCCACGCCGCGGATGTCATCGATGTGCACCGCGATGCCAACTGCGGCTGCTGCAAGGACTGGATCAAGTACCTGGAGGCCAACGGTTTCGAGGTGCGCGATCACGTCGAAAGCAACATGTCGGCGGTCAAGCAGAAGCTGGGTGTCGCGCCTCGCCTGGGCTCATGCCACACCGGTGTGATTGACGGCAAGTTCGTCGAAGGCCACGTTCCGGTTGCGGCGATTCATGAGCTGCAGAAGCGCGACGATCTCGCCGGTGTTGCCGTACCGGGCATGCCGGCGGGCTCGCCGGGCATGGATTATGGCCAGCCGCACCAGCAGTACCAGGTGATCGGCCTGACCACCAAGGGCCGCGATCTGGTGCTCGGCGACTACCTCGGCGCGCAGCCGGTTCGCTAAGCCGCGCTGCCATCAGGACACGCGATGCCGTTCGGCATCTCCGGCAGGGCCAGCCCGATTGGGGCTGGCCACGCTGCCAGCTGACAAAATCGTAATTTTCGCTTCAGGTCGCTGACAGATGCACCGCGCTATGGTGCTTGTCATAAGCGTTGCAACGTCGCGCCTGCGCGGCGGCAAACCAACAATTCGATCGACCGAACAGGACCCGCATGCAATTGACCAGTTCTCGGCGCACCTTCGTCAAAAGCCTGGCTGCCGGCGGCGCCGTCGCTGGCCTCGGGCTGTGGCAACAGCCCGTCTGGGCGCTGACCAGCCCAGGTCAGCCGACGGTGCTCAGCGGCACCGAGTTCGACCTCACAATCGACTCCATGAGCGTGGACTTCACCGGCAAGCGCCGCACTGCCATGGCCATCAACGGCAGCATCCCCGGCCCATTGTTGCGCTGGCGCGAGGGCGACACCGTGACCCTGCGCGTGCGCAACCGGCTGCCCCACGACACCTCCATCCATTGGCACGGCATCCTGCTGCCGGCCAACATGGACGGCTTACCGGCTTCAGCTTCGCCGGCATCGCGCCGGATGGCATGTACGAATACCGCTTCAAGGTCGTCCAGAGCGGCACCTACTGGTACCACAGCCACTCCGGTTTTCAGGAACAGCTGGGCGTCTATGGCGCGCTGATCATCGATCCCAAGGAGCCGGAGCCTTTCAGCTACGATCGCGACTATGTGGTGTTCCTTTCCGACTGGACCGACGAAAGCCCGGCACGGGTGCTGGCCAAGCTGAAGAAGCGCTCGGACTACTACAACCGGGGCCGCCGCACGCTTGGCGATTTCATCAATGACGTCGCCGACAACGGCTGGAGTGACACCGTCAGCAAGCGCTGGGCCTGGGCGAAGATGAACATGTCGCCGACCGATCTGGCCGATATCAGCGGTGCCACCTACACCTACCTGCTCAACGGCCAGGCGCCGGACGGCAACTGGACCGGCCTGTTTCAGCCAGGCGAGCGCATCCGCCTGCGCCTGATCAACGGCTCGGCGATGAGTTATTTCGACTTCCGCATCCCCGGTCTCAAGCTCACCGTGGTCGCCGCCGACGGGCAGAACGTCGAACCGGTGCAGGTGGACGAAGTGCGCCTGGCCGTGGCGGAAACCCTCGACGTGATCGTCGAGCCGGACGGCAGCCAGGACGCCTATACCCTGTTCGCCCAAGCCATGGACCGCAGCGGCTATGCCCGCGGCACGCTGGCAGTGCGCGATGGCTTGCAGGCGTCGGTGCCCGAGCCCGATCCGCGCCCAGAACTGAGCATGGAGGACATGGGCCACGGTGATCATGCCGCCCACGGCCAGGCTGCTGCGCCTGCGCCGAGCGACGATCCTCACGCCGGGCATGGCGACATGGATCACGGCGCGATGAATCAGAATGAGATGAATGGCCAGATGGACCACGCGACCATGGGCCACGGCTCGTCCGGCGGCGCCATGCAGACGCATCCGGCCAGCGAAACCGACAACCCGCTGGTGGACATGCAGACCATGATGCCGGTGCCCAAGCTGGACGATCCCGGCATAGGCCTGCGCGATAACGGCCGGCGCGTGCTGACCTATGCCGACCTGCACAGCACCTTCGCCGATCCGGACGGCCGTGAGCCGACGCGCACCATCGAACTGCACCTGACCGGCCATATGGAACGCTTCGCCTGGTCGTTCGACGGCATTCCCTTCGCCGACGCCGAGCCAATCCGCCTGAAGTATGGCGAGCGGGTGCGCTTCGTCCTGGTCAACGACACCATGATGCACCACCCCATCCATCTGCACGGGCTGTGGAGCGACCTGGAGGACGAGCACGGCAACTTCCAGGTGCGCAAGCACACCATCGACATGCCGCCGGGCTCCAAACGCAGCTATCGCGTCACCGCCGACGCCCTCGGGCGCTGGGCCTATCACTGCCACATGCTGATGCACATGGACCTCGGAATGTTCCGTGAAGTCCGCGTAGAAGAATGACGGAGAAGCCTATGAACACGATCAAATTGCACGCCCTGCTCGCCTTCGGCCTGACCACCGTGCTCAGCCTCAGCACCGCCTACGCGCAGAGCGAGCACGACGGTCATCATCCCGCCAACGCGCCAGCCGAACAGGCCGCGCCGCAGGCCAGCCAGCCCAAGCCCGGACAAAAGCAGGGCGACATGATGCAGGGCATGGACCACGACAAGATGCAGGACATGCACGACCAGCACATGGGTTCCGACCACATGGACCACGGCAGCATGGGCAACGGAAAGATGCAGAAGGACCTGCCAAAGGGCGCCGAACAAGGCAAGCCGCATGATCATTAAGACACTGCCGGTCGCCATCGCCCTCGCACTGGCTGCGACGGCGAGCCAGGCGCAGCAGGCCATGGATCATTCCGGACACGCCTGGCACGCTGCGCCAGCGGACCACAGCCAGATGGATCCTGGGCAGATGGATCACAGCCAGATGAACCATGAGCCCATGAACCAAGGCGGCATGGATCATCGCGATCACAGCAGCATGGATCACAGTTCAATGGCTCACCCCTCCGGTCACCGGCGTTGGCACCGGACAGGAGCCGCGCACGCCAATTCCTACGATCAGCGATGCTGACCGCGCCGCGGCATTTCCCGACCTGCCGCCTCATTCTATGCACCAGGGCGGCAGCAATTTTCTGTTCCTCGCCGATCAGCTGGAATGGCAGGACGCCGATGAAGGCAGCACGCTGGCCTGGGACCTTTCCGGCTGGTATGGCGGCGATATCGACCGCCTCGCCTTCCGCTCCGAGGGTGAGCGCACCAATGGCCACACCGAGGAGGCCGAACTGCAGCTGCTCTGGAGCCACGCCATCGGCCCCTGGTGGGAAACCGTCGCTGGCGTGCGCCAGGACTTCAAGCCTGGTTCGCCACAGACCTGGGCCGCCTTTGGCGTGCAGGGCATGCCACTGTTCGGTCTGGAAACCGAAGCCACGGCTTTCCTTGGCGAGGGCGGCCAGAGCGCGCTGCGCCTGGAGGCTGAATACGACATCCTGCTGACCCAGCGCTGGGTACTGCAGCCCACCGCGGAGCTGAACCTGCACGGGCGCAACGACCAGGCGCGCGGCGTCGGTTCCGGTCTCAGCGACGCCAGTGTCGGTCTGCGCCTGCGTTACGAGATAAGTCGTCAGTTCGCGCCTTATGTCGGCGTCAGCTGGGGCCGTGCCTACGGCAATACCGCTGACCTGCTGCGTGCCGATGACGAAGACGTCAGCGAGGCGAAGCTGGTAGCCGGTATTCGCTTCTGGTTCTGAGGCCCCACGTATGAAGACTGTCCTGGCGACACTGGCACTGAGCACCCTGCTGGTTGCAATCGGCGGCGCGCTGGTGGTGTATTCCGGCATCATCGATGTCGGCGCGGACGCCCCGCACAGCGCGCCACTGCACGCCGTGCTGGAGACCACCCGTGAACGCGCCGTGGCCGTGCGCGCCCGCGACCTCGAAGTGCCGACGCTGGGGTCTGCGGAGCAGATTCGTTCCGGGGCGGGCAACTACGCGGCCATGTGCGTCGGTTGCCACCTGGCGCCCGGCGTCGAGCCGACCGAACTGAGCCAGGGCCTCTACCCCGCGCCCCCAACGCTTGCCGAGGACTCCCACGACAACGACCCGGCCGCGACTTTCTGGGTCATCAAGCATGGACTCAAGTCCACCGGCATGCCGGCGTGGGGCAAGTTCATGGAGGACCGCTACATCTGGTCGCTGGTCGCCTTCGTCGAACAACTGCCCTCACTCACCCCGCTGGAATACCAGACGCTAGTGGACTCTAGTGACGGCCACCAGCACGGTGGCGGTGAATCGGACATGCACGATCACAGCGGCCAGCACCCCGCTCCTGCCGCCGATCAGCAGCCGGCAGGCGCAGACCATCATCAGGGCGCACACGACGGCCATGCGCCGGCACAATCGGAAGCAGCACCGCAAGCCGATGTACACCACCACCCGGACGGCAGCCGCCACGTGCATTGATGCGCTGCGCCATGAACGGCGCAATCGTCCTTCAAGGCGTTCGCTTCAGCGCCTCGCCTCGATCTGTCCGACTCGCTCCAGCCAACCCGACTCCAGGCGTGGCTGGTCGGTGTCCATGTTCCGCGCCTCCATCGCCTCGCGGTGACGATCAATCTCGGCAACCGAATCGCTGAGGCCGCTGGAGTTGCCATCGAGCCGATGCATCTGCGTCAGCCCCAGGTGATAGAAGCGCAGCAGCTTCATCGCGTCCGGATCGCCCGCACTTACGCCTGCCTTGACCTGGTGCATCATGTTCGTCACACGCATCAGGCTGCGCTTGAGCTGCCAGCCGTATACCGCTGCGGCCATCCACGGCTGCTGCCAGTACAGCCACCTGACGATTCCGATCGTCAGCGCCAGTCCGGCCACGACACCAATGATGTTCAGCCGCAGGTTGTCGCCACCGGGCTCACCGAACAGCGCCACGGCAAGGGTCGACAAGCCCATGGCGAGGACGGCAAAGGTCGCGGCGACGATCAGCGTGCTGCGCCGGGTCTGCTGGCGATAGGTTTCGGGGCTGATTGGAACGATCTCGAATAGCACCACAGGGCGATGTCCTTGGCTGAGGCGGAAGATGAGCGGTGGCCATTATCACCTCAATCGGCGAGCGATGACTGACGCAGCGCAGTTTCTTCCAGGACCCGGCTATGCTGGAGCCGTCCCAACAGGAGAACCCCATGCGCCGCCTCGCCACGCCCGCCGATCAGCAGCGGGTCTACGACATCTACATGCACCCGGACGTGGTGCCCTACCTGGGCTTCGATCCCATGCCGCGCGAGCACTTCGGCAAGGTTTTCGAGCCGCTGTTCGAAAGCGCCAGCTTCTATGTCTTCGAAGACGACGGCATGGTGCAGGGCTTCTATAAGGTGCAGCGCCACCTGGGCCGCGCCGCCCATGTGGCCTACCTCGGCACCCTGGCCGTCGCGCCCGAGGTCAGGGGCAGCGGCCTGGCGCAGCGGATGATGCAGGAAGCCCTCGACAAGCTGGCCGCCAGCGGCATTCGTCGTGTGGAATTGACGGTGGAGGCGGACAACCCGCGGGCGATTGCTTTCTACGAGCGTTTCGGCTTCGGCTACGAAGGCACGCAGCGTGCCGCCTACAAGCGCAGCAGCGACGACGGCTTCGTCGACGAACTGATGTATGGCCTGTTGCTGGGACCCGGGCGGGTCCCAGCGTAGGTACTGCGTCGTTCGTCAGCCCTTGAGCTTGCTGGTGATCTTCGCCACGTGCTCGCCCTGGTAGCGTGCGATGGCCAGTTCCTTCTCCGAAGGCTGACGCGAGCCGTCGCCACCGGCGATGGTCGTGGCGCCATAGGGCGTGCCACCGTTAGTTTCGGAGATGTCGAAGAACTCGCTGATGCCATAACCGGTCGGCACGATGACCATGCCGTGGTGCGCCAGGGTGGTCCAGGTCGAGGTGATGGTCATCTCCTGACCGCCGCCGGTGCCGGTCGAGGCGAATACGCTGGCGACCTTGCCGTGCAGCGCGCCCTTGGCCCACAGGCCGCCGGTGCGGTCGAGGAAGTTGCGCATCTGCCCGGACATGTTGCCGAAGCGGGTCGGGGTGCCAAAGATGATTCCGTCGTAGTCCGGCAGCTCGTTCGGATCGGCGATATCGGCTGGCTGATCGACCTTGCCGCCGGCGTTGCGGAAGGCGTCTTCCGGCATGGTTTCCGGCACGCGCTTGATCGTCACCTCCACGCCCGGCACGCGGCGCGCGCCTTCGGCGACGGCATTGGCCATCGTTTCGATATGGCCGTACATGGAGTGATAGAGCACGAGAATCTTCGCCATCTTGCTTTCCTCTTTCGGTGGGTGAGTCTGAATGAAGTTGTGGATGGGATAACGCGCTAGACGGGTCGTTCCGACGGTGGCCGTCAGAGTGACTCGACCAGGACGACTTCGCTGTCTGCCACGGCCCTGATGCTCAGCCGTGTCTCATCACGCACGGCCACGCCATCGCCGGCGGCGACCGCAAGTCCGTTGATCTCGATCTGGCCGCTGGCCGGCACCAGATACACCCGGTGCCCGGCGGCAATTTCGTAGTCGGCGCTCTGCCCTGCTGCAAGCGTAGCCGCTGCCAGCCTGGCTTCAGCACGAATCGGCAGCGCCTCGTCATCGCCGGACAGGCCACTGGCGAGCGTGACGAAGGCGCCGGCGCGCTCGCCGGTGGGGAACTGGCGAGTGCCCCAGGCCGGCGGCAGTCCGGTCTGCTGCGGGTGAATCCATATCTGGAAAATGTGCGTTTCCACATCCTCCAGGTTGTACTCGCTGTGCACGATCCCGGTGCCGGCGCTCATCACCTGCACATCGCCAGCGACGGTACGGCCGCGGTTGCCGAGGCTGTCTTCATGGCTGATGGCGCCCTGGCGGACGTAGGTGATGATTTCCATATCCCGGTGCGAGTGCGGTTCGAAGCCCGATTGCGGTGCGATGCTGTCGTCGTTCCATACGCGCAGGCGGCCCCAGCGCATGCGCTCGACGTCGTGATAACCAGCAAAGGAAAAGTGGTGACGCGCGTTCAGCCAGCCGTGCTGCGCATGGCCAAGCTGGGCATATGGACGTAGTTCGATCATCTCGCTCTCCACAGATCGGGGCACCGGGACGAACCCGGCCAATGAGGGAGATGATCCATTCAATCAGATCAATATTGTTTGCAATTTTCAGCCAATAAACATCGATTAAATCGATACGTATGCAGACGAACTGGCTTCGACAATCTGGCGTAGCGACCAGTCTCTTGCCCGTAGCGCATTTACCTGCCACAAAGCGCTCCCCTCTTTCAGCTTTCAGGAAGCGCATGAATGAACGATGAATTGCTGGTCGAAGACATTCAGCTCGGCGATGGCAAAGCGGTGGTCAAGGGTGCGCTGATCACCACCCAATACCGCGGCACGCTGAGCGACGGCACGCTGTTCGACAGCTCCTACGAGCGCGGCAAACCCTTTCAGTGCGTGATCGGCACCGGTCGGGTGATCAAGGGTTGGGACATCGGGCTGATGGGCATGCGGGTCGGCGGCAAGCGCCGGCTGTTCGTGCCGGCGCAGCTGGGCTATGGCGAGCGCCAGGTCGGCGCGCATATTCCGCCCAATTCGGATCTGCACTTCGAGATCGAGCTGCTCGAAGTACTGACGCGAGACGACTGATCAGCCTCTCTGACGACCCCTGCGGGCCGCCAGAAAGTCGCGCGTATCAGGCCTCGCTGGCGAGGTCCGGGCGCGCCACACCGTGGGGATACTGCTCCCGATAGCGCGCCAACCAGACGGCCCCGGCCGGATCTTCCCATGCGTGACGGTGCAACAACGCCATGCCATCCGGATCGTTCAGCAGGCGCCAGCGCGCCGCCTCGGCATCCGCGCCGTCCGGGCCGACCGCCAGCACTTGACCGAGGCGATGCTCGCGCAAACGCTCGGCGCCGGTGACCACCTTGGCATGCCGGGCGCGCGCCATGGCACAGACCAGCGCGTTGTACAGCGGATCGACCACCGCCACGAGGAAGCCATGGCGCAAGGCAACCGCCTGGTTCTGCTGCTGGTACAGGTCGGTATTGGCCAGCTCGGTGGGCGGTGCGTATTCCTCCGGGATCAGGAACAGCTTGCTGCGCCGCGCGGCCAGGCCGAGACCGGTACGGCTGGTGATCACCGATACCGGCGCCGACAGGATCAGCGACACCACGATCGGCGCCAGCCACCAGAGAAAGGCTGCATCCAGCCAGGCGACCAGTGCCGTCCAGAGCACACCGATGACGATCTGCGAGCCATGCCGGCGCAGGGCTTCAACCCAGGGAGTTGCGTTATCGCCGCGCTGCGGCGAGTTCCACTGCACCGACCAGCCGAGGAAGGCCGCAGTGACGAACACGCTGTGGAAGAGCATGCGCACTGGCGCCAGCAGCACCGAGAACAACGTTTCGATCAGCATCGACAGCAGCACCCGCAGGCGCCCGCCATAGGCTTCAGCACCCTGGATGCAAACCAGCAGCACGCTGAGCAGCTTGGGCAGAAACAGCAGCGTCATGGTCGCCGAGAACAGCGCGATGGCTTCCTGCGGATGCCAGCGTGGCCACAGCGGGTAAAGCTGGTTCGGCTGCAGGAAGTACTCCGGCTCCATCAGCGTATGGATCGCCAGCAGGCCGGTGGACAGCAGCAGGAAGAGGAACCATAGCGGCGCCGACAGGTAGGACATCACCCCGGTGAGGAACACCAGGCGATGCACCGTGTGTACTCCGCGCACCATGAACAGGCGGAAGTTCATCAGGTTGCCGTGGCACCAGCGACGATCACGCTTGAGTTCGTCGAGCAGGTTAGGCGGCAGCTCCTCGTAACTGCCCGGCAGGTCGTAGGCGATCCACACGCCCCAGCCGGCGCGGCGCATCAGCGCGGCTTCGACGAAGTCATGGGAGAGGATCGCCCCGGCGAACGAGCCGGTGCCGGGCAACGGCGCCAACGCGCAGTGCTCGATGAACGGCTTCACGCGAATGATCGCGTTGTGGCCCCAGTAATGCGATTCACCCAGCTGCCAGAAGTTGAGCCCGGCGGTGAACAGCGGACCGTAGACCCGCGTGGCGAACTGCTGCAGCCGCGCATAGAGCGTGTCCATGCCCGACGCCTTGGGCGCGGTCTGGATGATGCCGGCGTTGGGGTTGGCCTCCATCAATCGCACCAGGCTGGTCAGACATTCGCCGCTCATCACGCTGTCGGCGTCCAGCACCACCATGTAGCGGTAGCTGCTGCCCCAGCGACGGCAGAAGTCGTCGATGTTGCCGCTCTTGCGCTTCACGCGGCGCCGGCGGCGACGGTAGAAGATGTGACCGAAGCCATCCACCGCACGGCACAACTCGACCCAGGCCTTCTGCTCGGCAACACAGGTGTCGGGGTCGTTGCTGTCGCTGAGCACGAAGATGTCGAAATGCTCGAGTTCACCGGTTGCCTTGAGCGACTCGTAAGTCGCGCGCAGGCCGGCGAACACACGCGGCACGTCCTCGTTGGCAATCGGCATCACCAGCGCCGTACGCGCCTCGGCCGGTATCGGTTCGGTGCCGGGGCTGCTGGCCGAGATGCTGTAACGGTCCTTGCCGCGCAGCAGCTGGAAGAAGCCCATCAGCGCGGTCCAGAAGCCCACCGAGACCCAGCAGAACAGCAGTGCGAAGAGCAGCAGGATGCTCGTCTGCACCACATAGGGAAGGATCTGCCGGGCTGATTCGGACAGCGGCTGGACGAACACTTCCTGCATGTCGACCAGGAACCAGCCCTGGTAAGGCAGCACCGCCTTCATCTGCCAGGTGGCAAAGGCGGTCTGGCCGAGCATCAGCAACAGCAGCGCTGCGCGGCGCAAGGCCGCGACCCGGCGCCAGCGCGCCTCGTCAAGCGGCTGCGGACTGGGCTCGAAGTGACGCCGCGGCGGCGTGCGACCCAGCATCCGGCGCCAGCCACGGCGCAGGATATTGGTATGCCAGGGCTCCGGCACCATGCGCGTGCGCACGATCGGCGGGGTCGACTGCACATAGGCGCGCCCCTGGTGATCCTCGGCGATCACGCCGGCGCGGTCGAACAGATCGCCCCAGCCCAGCCGCAGTCGCGCAACCACCGAATCGAGCAGACGCCGCGACGGGCTGCGCTGCGCGCTGGTCTCGGCAGACAGTTCATCATGCAGCGCGAACAGGCCGCCCCGCTCGGCCGCCTGCCTGTATCTGGCCGGGTCCTCGGTTTCGTTCAACGCCAGGCCGTCGCAATAGCTTTGCGTCAGGCCATTCACTGCATGCTGCTCATTCATGGGGAGGAATCTGGTAGGTCCAGGTTTCGGAAAGGGTCTTGTCGCCATCGACCAGCGCCGCACGCATCTCGACCGGGCGCGCCGGGTCGCGCACCTTCACGCGCAGCGTCAGGCGCCAGCCCTTGGTGACGGTGTTGTAGCGCAGGTTGTTTTCCAACAGCTCGGCATTGTCATCGACGCTGACGCGCGTGCTCACCGGCGCATCCTCGGCGAGCTTCTCCAGCACCGGCCCGACGAAGTCCACGACCAGAGCCGTGCTGCCGTCCGGCTGGCGGATCAGGTTGGCCTGCTTGACGTCGCCGGTGGAGATACGGGTCTGCTGCACCCACGCCAGCTCAGGATCGTGCAGGCTCGGTTCGTCCATGGAGAAGTGCAGGCGGTATTCCAGATCCAGCGACTGGCCGGGCTCCGGCTGCTTTTCCGGGGACCAGAAGGCGACGATGTTGTCATTGGTCTCGTCAGGCGTCGGGATCTCGACCAGCTCGACATGGCCCTTGCCCCAGTCGCCACGGGTTTCCACCCAGCCGCTCGGGCGCAGCTCGTAGCGGTCGTCCAGGTCTTCGTACCGGTTGAAGTCGCGGGTCCGCTGCATCAGCCCGAAGCCGCGCGGGTTCTCCACGCTGAACGCACTCACGGCCAGCCGCTTCGGATTGTTCAGCGGGCGCCAGATCCATTCGCCACTGCCGGCATGGATCGCCAGACCCTCGGAGTCATGCAGCTGCGGACGGAAGTTGGTGACATTGCTCGGCTGGTTGGCGCCGAACAGGAACATGCTGGTCAGCGGCGCAATCCCGAGCTTGCCGACCTGCTCGCGGAGAAACACCTTGGCCTGCACGTCCAGCGTGCTGTCCTTGCCCGGCGTCAGCACCATGCGATAGGCGCCGGTGGCGCGCGGCGAATCGAGCAGCGCGTAGATCACCAGGTTGCGCCGATCAGCCTGCGGCCGCTCGACCCAGAATTCGCGGAACCGCGGGAACTCCTCGCCCACTGGCAGTGCCGTGTCGACCGCCAGCCCGCGCGCGGAGAGCCCGTACCACTGGCCCTTGCCGATGATGCGGAAGTAGCTGGCGCCGAGCAGGGTCATCACCTCGTCCTGCTTGTCCTTCTTGTTCAGCGGATAGAGCACCTTGAAGCCGGCGAAGCCCAGCCCCTCCAGCGAGGCCGGGTCGATGTCGACACCGCCGAACTCGAACATCGACGGGTCGTAGCGAATCTCGCGCACTTTCGTCGCGGTGATTTCATTGATGCGCACCGGCGTGTCGAAGTGCATGCCCTGGTGATAGAACTGCAGATGGAACGGGGTTTCGACGTCCTTCCAGTAGGCATGCTCCGGGTTGAAGCGCACGCGCTGGTAGTCGGCGAATGCCATCTTGCGGAATTCGTCGGGCAGGTTGCTCACCGGCTCCTCGTAACCGCTGGCAGCCAGTTCCTGAGCCCGCTTGGCCACATCGTCGAGGCTGAACGCCAGCGCACTGCCGGCCATCAGCATGCACAGGCCACCCGCCAGACCGGCCAGCATGCGTGCCGGCTGATTCCCCGTGTTCCATTGAAAAATGCGTAACACACCGCCTCCGAATTACACGTTTGTGCAGAGTCCGCTCTGCTTCGCTGTTTCTGATCGCCTACAACCCACGTATTCCGCCGCTTTGCTCTACAGCGCGGCAGCGATCGCGGGCTGGATGCAGATCGCCATACAGAAAAAAGTCTTACAACAACTCGAATCGCGCGCTTTGCACCGACCGCGAGTCGAGGCCCAACTGGACTTCGAACTCGCCGGGCTCGGCCACGTAGTCGAGTCGCGCGTAAGGAAACTTCAGATCGTCCTCGCCTAGTTCAAAGCGCACTACCCGCGACTCGCCCGGCTCTAACATGAGCTTTTCGAAGCGCTTGAGTTCCTTGACCGGGCGCACGCTGGAGCCGACCAGATCCTGCAAATACAGCTGCACTACTGTCGCGCCGGCGCGTGCTCCAGTGTTCTTTACCGTTACGCTGACCTCCAGAATCTGGCCGCGTTTCAGCTGATGTCGTGAAAGCTGCGGCTTCGCCAGCTCGAACTCGGTGTAGCTCAGGCCATAACCGAACGGGTACAGCGCACCGTTGGGTTCTTCGAAATACTGCGAGGTGTAGTTGCCAGGGCGACCCTCGACGTAGGGTCGGCCGAGTCGCGGGTGGTTGTAGTAGGTCGGAATCTGGCCAACCGAGCGCGGAAAGGAGATCGGCAGTTTGCCGGACGGGTTGTGCGCACCGAGCAGCACCTCGGCAATCGCGTGTCCGCCCTCGGTGCCGGCGAACCAGGTTTCCAGCACGGCATCCGCGTTGTCCTTGACCCAGCCCAGTTGCAGCGGCCGGCCATTCATCAAAACCACCACCAGCGGTTTGCCGGTGGCAGCCAGCGCTTCGAGCAGTGCCTGCTGGCTGGCCGGCAGCGTGAGACTGGTACGGCTAGAGGATTCGTGGGACATGCCACGTGACTCGCCCACCGCAGCAACGATCACGTCAGCCTCGCGCGCGGCACGCACGGCCTCGTCGATCATCGCCTGCGGCGGGCGCGGGTCCTGCGTCACTTCCGGGCGATCCCAGTTGAGAAAGTTCAGGTACTCGATCAGTCGCGGATCGTCGGTGACGTTCGCGCCACGGGCATGAACGACTCGGCCGGAATCGCCCACTGCAGCCTCGAGTCCCTGGCGCAGCGTCACCGTCTGTGCCGCCACACCGGCCGCCGACCAGCTGCCGAGCATGTCAACGTGGGAATCGGCTAGCGGGCCGACCAGCGCGATGGTCGCGTCCTTGCGCAGTGGCAGAACGTTGTCACGGTTCTCCAGCAGGACCAGCGAGTCGCGCGCCACTTGCCTTGCCGCCTGGCGATGCAGGCGGCTTTCGGCATTGACCTCGACGGGGTCGTCCACCGCCTTGCCAATGCGCAGGTACGGATCATGGAACAAACCGAGGTCGTACTTGGCACCGAGCACGCGACCCACCGCCTGATCGATCAGTCCGACCGGCACCTCGCCACGCTCGACCAGCCCCGGCAGTTCCTGCAGATAAAGCGAGTCATGCATGCTCAGATCGATACCCGCCTCGATCGCCAGGCGCGCAGCCTCGCGCCCGTCGCGGGCCACGCCGTGGCGCAGCAGTTCGTCGATGGCGCCGTGGTCGCTGATGTTCAGCCCACGGAAGCCCCAGTCGTCGCGCAGCAGGTCGCGCAACAGCCAGCGGTTGGCGCTGGCCGGCATGCCGTTGACGGTGTTCAGCGCGATCATCACGCCGCCTGCCCCGGCGTCCACCGCGGCACGGTATGGCGGCAGATAATCCTGATGCATACGCTGCGGGCTCATGTCGACCACGTTGTAGTCGCGGCCCCCTTCCACCGCGCCATACAGGGCGAAGTGCTTGACGCTGGCCATCACGCTGTCCGCGGCGCTCAGGCGCTCACCCTGATAGGCGCGCACCAGCGTGCCGGCGATCTGCGAGACCAGGTAGGGATCTTCGCCGAAGCCTTCGGAGGTCCGGCCCCAGCGCGGATCACGGGTGATGTCGACCATCGGTGCAAATGTCAGGTCCAGGCCGTCGGCGCTGGCCTCGATGGCCGACACGCGACCGCTAAGGGCGATGGCCTCGAGGTCCCAGCTCGAAGCCAGCGCCAGGCTGATCGGGAAGATGGTGCGGTGGCCGTGAATGACGTCGTAGGCGAAAAAGATAGGAACGCCCAGGCGGCTGCGCAGCGCCGCATCCTGCATGGGTCGGTTGTCGACGCGGGTGACCGAATTGAAGGTGGCGCCGATGCGTCCAGCGGCGATTTCCTCGGCGATCCGCTCCCGGGGCATGTCGCCACCGATGCTGATCAGGCGCAACTGGCCGATCTTCTCCGCCAGGGTCATGCGCTTGAGCAGGGTTTCGATCAGCGCCTGCCGGTCATCCAGCGGCAACGCGGGCTGTGCCGCACTGACGAACGAGCCCATCGCGCTGGCAAGCAGGACAAACGGCAACAGCCTTTTCATCATCACGTTCCGCAACCCCATTCGTTAGAACCGATCAGCCACACACAGGCACACCCATCGCGCCGCCTGTGAAAGTCGATCGCAATGGGTTGAAGACAATTTTTAAAGTTCGATGGTGCCGTCGAGATAAAGCACGGCCTGCCCGGCCACCATCACACGATCCGCCTCGACCCGGCAGTGCAGGATGCCGCTACGTTTCGAAGCCTGCAGCGCCACCAGCTCGTTACGCCCCAGCCGCTCGGCCCAGTAAGGCGCGAGCCCGGCATGGATGGAGCCGGTAACCGGGTCCTCGTCGCCGCCGTTGGCTGGCCAGAAGTAGCGCGAGACGAAATCCTGCTCGCTGCCTGCGGCGGTCACCACCACGTCCAGTGGGGCCAGCGTACGCAGCGCATCCAGATCGGGAGCCAGCGCCCTGACCTCGCGCTCGTCACGGTAGACGGCGAACCACGCCTGCGAGCTGCGCAGCACCGCTTCCGGCTCGCACCCAAGCCCCTGCAACAATGCCGCCGGCGGTTCGGCAACTGGTTCCGGCGCGCGGTTGGGAAAGCTCATTTCCAGCATGCCATCAGCCCGTCGCTGCACCGCCAGGTCACCCACGGCGGCAGCGCGGAAGGTCAGCGGTGCCTGAGCCAGGCCCGCTTCCAGCAGCACAAAGGCGCTGGCCAGCGTGGCATGGCCGCAGAAGTCGATTTCAGTCAGTGGCGAAAACCAGCGAATGTGAAACGCCCCGTCCGCTTCGCGTACGAAAAAGGCCGTTTCAGAAAGATTGTTTTCGGCGGCGATGGCTTGCATCAGCTCGTCCGACAGCCAGGTTTGCAGGGGTATCACTGCGGCGGGATTGCCCCTGAAGCGCTCGGCAGTGAAGGCATCGACCTGGAACATCCGCAATTTCATGTTTGCACCCTGTGCACGGTCAAGCGACCGCCGCCTACTCTAACCGGGCTGACGGGGGGCTAGCCAGTGGTGCGTGAAGGCTGAAGGGCCCGGAATCCGTCCGGTTCACCTACTTGCGGCAGCGCCGCGCATCAGCCCAGGGCAAAGGGCAGCAGCAGCGCGATCAGGATGCCCAGCAGACTCATGCCCAGCGCGGCGAAAGCGCCGCATTCGTCACCCTCTTCCAACGCCCTCGCCGTACCGATGGCATGCGCGTTGATGCCATAGCTGAGGCCGCGCGCGGCGGGATGCTCGACACCGGCCCAGCGCAGCAATAGCGGCCCCAACGCGGTGCCGATAACGCCGGTGAGCATGACGAACACCGCCGCCAGCGAGGCCAGCCCGCCGAGCTGCTCGGCCACCAGCATGGCGATCGGCATGGTCGCCGACTTCGGCGCCAGGCTCATCAGCACCGGCAGCTGCGCGCCCAGCGCCCAGGCGATCGCCAGCGTCAGCACCACGCTGAGCACGCCGCCCACAGCCAGGGTAATGACGATCGGCCAGAACAATTGCTGAATCCGCTTGAGGTGACGATGCAGCGGCACCGCCAGCGCCACGGTTGCAGGCCCCAGCAACATGGCGATCAACGAGGCACCCTCGCGGTAGCGCGCGTAGTCCAAATCCACCAGGGTGAGCGTGCCGACTACCAGCAGCATGCCGATCATCACCGGCTGCAGAACCAACCAGCCGCTACGCCGATAGAGCATCAGCGCGAGTTGGAAAGCGATCAGCGTCAGCGCCACGGCGAACAGCGGATGCACCACGACGGCCGCCCAGGCCGTGCGCCAGTCGAGAACCGTCATGCCTGATCCTCCCGCTTGAGGTCGAGCCGGCGAATCAGACGCTGCATCAGCCAGCCGCAGAACGGCACGGTAATCAGCAACGACAGCACCAGCCCGGCGGCGATGGCCGGCAGGTCATCCAGCAGTGCGGCGCCACTAGTCATGATCCCGGCGGCGGGCACGATGAGCAGCAGCGGCAGGTACTGCAGCAGCAGCGCCGCGGTCTTCTCCAGCGACTCGGGAATGCTGCGGCGCAGCAACAGGAGGACGAACAGCAACAGCATGCCGATGATCGGCCCAGGCAATGCCGGCAGCAGCACCAGATTGATCAGGTTGCCGAACAGTTGCAGCAGCACCAGCCAGGTCAGGCCCTTGAGAATCATCGGCGGTGCTCCATTGGCGGCAGGTCAGAAATCATGACGACAGCTCCTCAGTGCGTGGCAAAAGGTTTCGACTATGGCTGCGTTGGCAGCGGCGCAACAGATGCAGATTGGCACTAAAAAAGCAGATCAGCCGATCCCGAAATGTTCCACTGATACAGGTCAACCCATTGTCCGAAGCCGTTGCGGGGCAGGCAGCCGATGCTCATCTGATCTGTATTTTGGCTATTCATCTGAGTCTGTTATGCAGCACCACTGGCAGGGATCATCCGCTTCGCCTGAAATGCCTATGGGGCGAAGCCTAATGACCGACCGCATACCCGCGCAGATCATCGAAACCGTTGATCCCAGCCAACCGATCCGCCTGACGCCCGCGCAGAGCGGCGGGCCCATTCATACGCGCAGTTTCAGCGGCAGGTTCCGCAACCTGCGCCTGTTGGGCGGCGCGCTGCTGATGCTGCTCTACTTCGGCACCGTCTGGCTGAACTGGAACGGGCGCCAGGCGGTGCTGTGGGATCTGGATCGGCAGCAGTTCCATATCTTCGGCGCCACCTTCTGGCCGCAGGATTTCATCCTGCTCTCGGCGATTCTGATCATCGCCGCGTTCGGCCTGTTCTTCATCACCGTGCTGGCCGGACGCATCTGGTGCGGCTACGCCTGCCCGCAGAGCACCTGGACCTGGATGTTCATGTGGGTGGAAAAGATCACCGAGGGTGATCGCCTGCAGCGCATCAAGCTCGACGCCGCGCCCTGGTCGCCCGCCAAGCTGCTGCGCCGTGCCGCCAAGCACACGTTGTGGCTGGCCATCAGCCTGGCCACGGCGCTGGCCTTCGTCGGCTATTTCACCCCGGTACGCGAACTGGTGGCCGACCTCGCCCGCTTCGAGCTCGGCGCGACCACCGGTTTCTGGCTGCTATTCTTCACTGCTGCGACCTACATCAACGCCGGCTGGCTGCGCGAACAGGTGTGCCTGCACATGTGCCCCTACTCGCGCTTCCAGAGCGTGATGTTCGACGCCGATACCCTGCTCGTCTCCTACGACACAGGCCGTGGCGAGAACCGCGGCGCGCGACGCAAGGGCAGCGACCCGCGCGCGCAGGGCCTCGGCGACTGCGTCGACTGCACGCTGTGCGTGCAGGTCTGCCCCACCGGCATCGACATCCGCGACGGCCTGCAGCTGGACTGCATCAGCTGCGGCGCCTGCATCGACGTCTGCGACCGCGTCATGGACCGGATGGGTTACGCTCGCGGCCTGCTGCGCTACACCTCCGAACGCGCGCTCAAAGGCGGCGCCACCCGCCTCTTGCGGCCGCGCCTGATCGGATATGCCGTGGCGATGACGGCGATGATCGCCGCCTTCGTCTGGGCACTGGACGCGCGGCCGCAGCTGCAGCTGGACGTCACCCGCGACCGCACGCTGTACCGCGAGAACATGCAGGGGCAGATCGAAAACATGTACCGCCTCAAGCTGATCAACAAGACCCAGCAAGCGCGCCGCTACGCGCTCGGGCTGGAAGGCGGGCCGTTCGCACTGCAGGGACCGCGCGAGATCGCCCTGGCCCCGGGCGAGATCGCCGACCTGCCGGTCAGCGTTGCGCTGCTCGACAACGCCCGCGACTTCAGCCGCGAGCTGCGTTTCGAGGTCAGCGACCTGGCCGAGCCGAGCAGCCGGGTGAGTACACCGAGCACCTTCGTCGCCCCCATCGCGGCGCTACGCCAGTAGACTGGCCATGCCCAACCGCCACGGCCCGGACACGATGAAGCGCTACGAGAAATTCGCCGACGAGATTGCCGAACTGATCCGCAGTGGCGTGCTCGCGCCGGGAGAAAAAGTGCCCTCGGTGCGCCACGCCAGCCGCACCTACGGCGTCAGCCCGTCCACCGTGTTCCAGGCCTACTACCTGCTGGAAGACCGCGGGCTGATCCAGGCGCGGGCGCGTTCGGGCTATTTCGTCCGCGAACATGCCAAGCGCCCGTTGCACGAACCGGACATCAGCCTGCGTCCGGCGGAAACCACCGATGTCGGCGTCAGCGAGCTGGTGTTCTCGGTGCTCGCCTCGCTGCGCGACCCGGCCACGGTGCCCTTCGGTTCGGCGTTTCCCAGTCCCGAGCTGTTTCCCCTGCAGCGCCTGGCGCGCTCGATGGCACAGAGCGTGCGCGACATGCCGGCACGCGAGGTGATTGCCGAGATGACCGCCGGCAACCCGGACCTGCGCCGGCAGATCGCCCTGCGCTACATGGTCAGCGGTGTGATGCTGCCGATGGACGAACTGGTGATCACCACCGGTGCGATGGAGGCTCTGAACCTCTGCCTGCAGGTGGTGACCGAACCGGGCGACCTGGTGGCCATCGAGGCGCCAGCGTTTTACGCCACGCTGCAGGTACTGGAACGGCTCAAGCTCAAGGCGGTGGAGATTCCGGTGCACCCGCGCGAAGGCATCGACCTCGACATCCTCGCCGACCGCCTCGCGCACTTGCCGATCAAGGCCTGCTGGTTCATGAGCAGCCTGCAGAACCCGCTGGGCGCGAGCATGGGCGAGGCGAAGAAGCAGCAGCTCTATGAGCTGTTGCAGCGCCACCAGGTGCCGTTGATCGAGGACGACGTCTACGCCGAGCTTTACTTCACCCGCGAGCCGCCCAAGCCGGTGAAAAGCCATGATCGCGAAGGTCTGGTGATGCACTGCGGTTCGTTCTCCAAGAGTCTCGCGCCCGGCTACCGGGTCGGCTGGGTTGCCGGCGGTCGCTATGCCGAGCAGATCGCCCGGCTCAAGCTGATGACCACCATTTCCCCTTCCGTGCCGGCGCAGGCCGCCATTGCCGATTACCTGCAGCACGGCGGCTACGACCGTCACCTGCGCAAGCTGCGCCATGCGCTGGAGATGCAGCAGGGTGCGATGCTCGCCTCCGCGGCCCGCCATTTCCCTGCGAGCACGCGAGTCACCCGGCCCAGCGGCGGCTACTTTCTGTGGTTCGAATTTCCCGAGCAGGTGGATTCGCTGCAGCTGCTGCAACTGGCGCTGGCCCAGGGCATCAGCCTGGCGCCAGGGCCGATCTTTTCGGCGACCCAGCGCTTTCGCAACTGCGCGCGGCTGAATCACGGCCATCCATGGGACGCCCGCAGCGAGCAGGCGATGGAGTTGCTGGGCAGGATGCTGAAGTCGTTCTGAGGCGCGGTGCCGATATGTCCGGGACCTTCAGTCGCAATCCTGCGGCTGGCCGCCACGGGCCTTCATCAGATACATGCGGTCGTCGGCCTGCTTGAGCAGCTGGGCCTCCGCATCACCGTCTTCGGGATAGAGCGCGGTGCCGATGCTCAAGCCGATATCGAGACTGTGCTCGGCAATCTGCATCGGCTCCTCGAAGGCCGCGCGGATCTTGTCGACGACGCGGTGGGCATCCTCTGCCTCGGCGATGCTTTCCAGCAGCACCACAAACTCATCGCCACCCAGCCGCGCCACGGTATCGGTGTCGCGCACGCAGTGCGTGAGGCGATCGGCCACTGCGCGCAGCAGCTGGTCGCCACCGCTGTGTCCGTAGGTATCGTTGACCAGTTTGAAGCGATCCAGATCCACGTAGAGCAAGGCGACGCGTCCGCCATTGCGCCGCACCCGCGCCAAGGCCGTGTCCAGGCGATCGCGAAAACAGGCGCGATTCGGCAGGCCGGTGAGTTCGTCGTACTGCGCCATCCGGTGCAGCCGCGCATACAGCTGCTTGCGCTCGATTGCCGTGACTACCTGCATCGAGACGAACTGCAGCAGCTCCTGATCCTTCTCGGTGTAGGGCGCCGCCGTGCTCTTGAGCAACAGCACGCCGATCACGCCCTCGCTCGAACTGAGCGGCACCCCCAGCCACCAGGCATGGGTATCCCCATCACCGAGCGGAAGCGCCAGCGCCGGCATCGAGTCCGCATTGAAGCGCAACGGCTGCGCGCCATGCAGAACGGAGAAACACAGGGACGCCGCGGGTTCCGCTGGCAGACCGGTCGAATCGAGCGCCAGCGCCTGGTAGGGATAACTCAGCTCGCCGCTGGCAGCATTGCGGATGGCCACGATGAAATCGTCCACCGGCAGTAGCTGGGCGATGGTCAGATGGATCTGCTGATACAGCGCCGCGAGGTCCTTGGTCCCGTGCGCCGCCTCGGAGATCGAATAGAGCGCCGCCTGCATCGCTTCAGACTGCTTGCGCTGGGTGATGTCGCGCGCCACGCCGATGCGCAGCTTGTTATCGGTCGACCAGCAGGCCGACCACATGATGTGCACCACACCGCCGTCCTTGCGCACGTAACGGTTCTCGAAGTGCAGCAGCGGCTGATCAGCCATGACCTCCTTGGCGGCGGCCAGGGTCCGGGCACGGTCTTCGGGATAGACCATCTCGATCATCCGCTTGCCGAGCATCTCCTGCGGCGTATAGCCGAAGATGCGCTCGCAGGCGGCGTTGACATAAACGAAGTTGCCCTGCGCATCGACCACGCAGATGGCATCCAGCAACAAATCGATGACACTCGCCAGAGGCGCGTAGCTATCCGTCTTCACAGCGGCAGACCTACTTCGGCCATTGGGCACGGGCTGGCGATCGGGGCGGCGCCGTCGCGCGGCTGATCGCTCGTTCCCATGCCCTAAGCATCGCCCAAATCCGCAGCGGCCGCGCTGTTTTTTATTGTCCGGCTCCCTCCACCCAGCGCGGATAGAAGCCGAGCGAAGCCTGGGTGTTGGCATCCTGCAGCGCGATAACGTCCTCTGGCGCATCGCCGGCGTCCCGTTCCAGTCGGTCGCCGCGAAAGAAGAAGCGGCGGCCATCGGCAAGCGTGAGGAACAGACCGACCGCCCCATGGCCATCCAGCGGCACCAGCACGACCTGGCCGTCGCCGAACAGATCCAGGCTGCGACGGTGCTCCCGATAGGGGCTCGCCTGGAACTCCAGCGACTGCCAGCGGACCGGGTGGCGAAACTGGCTGGGCAACACCGCTGGCGGCGTGGCAGCCTCCAGATAGCCCAGGCTGTCCGCGCTGGCCAATACCGGTACCTCGGGATAGTCGACCAGCCCCGAAGCGTGCTCCCAGCGCACGCAACCCAGCACGATACGATCAATCGCCAGTCCGTCCCCCTCCAGCTGATCGCGCACCGGGCGCACGTCCGCGTAGCGCTTGATTCGCCAAGGCACCTCGGCGTCCAGCTGCGCGTCGATCTGTCGACCGAGCCCGGTTCCAAACAGCAAGCGGCTGCCGCGATGCTCGATCAGAATCGCGATGTGCTGCGTGGGCGGCGCCTCCTGCCAACCGTTCCGTCCCAGCAGGAAGTCGCCACTGTCGCTCTGCGCCGTCTTCACCAGGCTGAAGCGCAACCCTTGCGCAGCCGAAGCATCTTCGACGAAGCCAAACAGGGAGACTGCCAGCCCGATCACCAGCAGCAGCGATACTCCGATCCGCCGGCCCGGGTGCCGGTCCAGCTCGCCGGGCACCCGACCATTCTGCACGTTCATGGCGTCACAACCCCGGCATGCCGACATAGCCCGGCAGCGCGCGGACGCGGGCGAACCAGGCCTGCAGCGCCGGATAGGCAGCCAGATCGAGCCCGCCGTCTCCGCCCAGCGCGACGTTGGGGTAGACGGCGATGTCGGCGATGGTCGGTTCGCTGGTCTGCGCCAGCCAGGCGTGCTGCGCAAGGTGCCGCTCGAGCGTACGCAGGGCGCTGGCGGCACGTGCCTGCGCCAGCGGCTCGTCGATCGGCCGGCCGAACAGCTTGCCCAGACGCACGGTGGCCGGGCCATGCTGCACCTCGTTGGCAGCGAAGCTCAGCCAGTTGGCGATGTGGCCCTGGGTTTCGGCATCCTGCGGATACCACTCATTGGCATAGCGCTGGGCCAGATAGACCAGGATTGCCTGGGAGTCGCCAAGTCGAAAATCGCCGTCCTCGAGCACCGGAATCTGTCCGAGCGGATTGATTTCACGGAACGCCGGCTGCTTGTGCTCGCCCGCAAGCAGATTCACCGGCACCAGCGCCACCGGCTGGCCGATCAGGCTGAGAAACAGACGAACCTTGTGGCAGTTGCCGGATAGCGTCAGGTCGTAAAGCTTCATGGTGTTGCCCTCGTGATTGGCTGCGACTGGATAATAGACAGACCTGTCTGTACACTGCAAGCACCAACGCAAATTCACCTCAACTGGAGCAAGCCGCGAGCGCTCCCGCATAATGTCGAACCACAGGAGGTATCCATGGCATCGAACAAGCGCGACCAGTTGCTCAACACCGCAGAGAGTCTGTTCTATCGCGAGGGTTATCACGCCACCGGCATCGATCGCATCCTGGCCGAATCCGGCGTGGCCAAGATGACGCTGTACAAGCACTTCAAGTCCAAGGACGAGCTGATCCTGGCCGTGCTGGAAGCGCGCCACGAGCTGATGCTGACGCGCCTGCGCGAGCGTGCCACCAGACTGCCGCCGCGTGAGGCGCTACTGGGAATTTTCGATGGATTGCACGGAATGATTCACGGCAACGACGCCTTCTGCGGCTGCCTGTTCATCAACGCAGCGGCCGAATATCACGACCGCGACCACCCGATTCACCGCCGCTCCTCCGCCTACAAGGCAGAGCTGCTAGCCTACCTTCGCGAGCTGCTGGAACGCCTGGATGCGCCACGGCCGCTGCAGCTGGCGCGCCAACTGCAGTATCTGCTCGAAGGCGCGCTGAGCATGGCGCATATCGAAGGGCCGGGCGAGCAGGCGCGGGACGCGAAAGTCGCCGCCGAACGACTGCTCGAGGCCGCCGGCATCTAGGCGCGCCGCAGCGGGCGCGCCCTCTTGCCGTTCAGAGGGTGCCGGCTTCGTCTTCCCGGACCTTGAACCAGGCGGCATACAGGGCTGGCAGGAACAGCAGCGTCAGCGCCGTGGCGACGATCAGGCCACCCATGATCGCCACCGCCATTGGCCCGAAGAAGATACTGCGCGACAACGGAATCATCGCCAGCACCGACGCCAGCGCGGTCAGCACGATGGGCCGGAAGCGGCGCACCGTGGCATCGACGATGGCGGTGAAGCGCGCCTGACCGGCACCGATGTCCTGCTCGATCTGATCCACCAGAATCACCGAGTTACGCATGATCATCCCCGACAGCGCGATGGTGCCGAGCATCGCCACAAAGCCGAACGGCTGCCCGAACAGCAGCAGGAACAGTGCAACACCGATGATGCCCAGCGGCGCGGTGAGGAACACCATGGCCGAGCGCGAGAAACTCTTGAGCTGCGCCATCAACAGGGTCAGCACGACGATGACGAACAGCGGCATGCCGGCATTCACCGAACGCTGGCCGCGCTCGGAGTCCTCCACCGTTCCGCCGACCTCAAGCAGATAGCCGCCGGGCAACTGATCCCGAATGTCGGCCAGGGTCGGCTCGATCTCACGCACCAGTGCCGCCGGCTGCTGCTCTCCGTACACATCGGCGCGCACGGTGACCGTTGGCAGGCGGTTGCGGTGCCAGATCACGCCCTCCTCGAAGCCGTACTCGAGCGTCGCCACCTGCGACAGCGGCACGCTGCGCCCGCTCTCGGTGGGAATCGCCAGGCTCGGCAGCATCGACAGCTCGAGCCGCTCGCGCTCGGTGCCGCGCAGGAGGATCTCGATCAGCTCGTTGTCCTCGCGGAACTGGCTGACGCTGCTGCCGGTGAATGTGCGCCGCAGGAAGCCGGACAGCTCGGCGGTGGTCACACCCAACGCCCGGGCACGATCCTGATCGACGTTGAGCCGGACCATCTTGCTCGGCTCCTGCCAGTCCAGATGGACGTTGGCCACGTGCGGGTTCTCGTTGACCTTGGCAGCGACCTGGCGAGCCAGCCCACGCACCACGTCGATATGCTCGCCGGTGACACGGAACTGCACCGGATAGCCCACCGGCGGGCCATTCTCCAGCCGCGTCACGCGACCGCGCAGGCTCGGGAAATCTTCGCGCATGCGTTCGATCAGCCAGGCGCGCAGGGACTCGCGGGACTCGATGCTGTCGGCCAGCACGACGAACTGGGCGAAGCTGGTCGCCGGCAGCTGCTGGTCCAGCGGCAGGTAGAAACGCGGCGAGCCGGTGCCGACGTAGGCCACATAGTTGTCGATGCCGGCCCGTTCCTTGAGCAGCTGTTCCAGCCGCGCCACCTCTGCTTCGGTCGCCTTCAACGAGGCGCCTTCGGCCAGTTTGAGATCGACCATCAGCTCCAAACGGCCGGAAGCGGGGAAGAACTGTTGCGGCACCAGACGGAACAGCACCACCGCGGCGACGAAGATCGCCAGGGTGAGCAGGATGACGGTCTTGCGCCGGCGCACGCAGAAGGTCACCACGCGACGCACTCGCTGGTAGAACGGCGTTGCGTAAGGATCGTGGCCTTCACTGCTCGCGCCGTGCTTGTGTGCCGATTTTTTGGCCAGGTCCGGCAGCAGCTTTTCGCCAATCAGCGGCACGAACATTACAGCGGCGATCCAGGACGCGATGAGCGAAATGGCGACCACCTGGAAGATCGAACGGGTGTATTCGCCGGTACTGGAATTGGCAGTGGCGATCGGCAGGAAACCCGCCGCGGTGATCAGCGTGCCGGTCAGCATCGGGAATGCCGTGCTGGTCCAGGCGAAGCTGGCGGCCTTGAGGCGGTCGTAGCCCTGCTCCATCTTGATCGCCATCATCTCCACCGCAATGATCGCGTCGTCCACCATCAGCCCGAGAGCCAGGACCAGGGCGCCAAGGGAGATCTTGTGCAGGCCGATGTCCAGATAGCTCATGGCGGCGAAAGTCATCGCCAGCACCAGCGGAATCGACAGCGCGACCACCAGCCCGGTACGCACGCCTAGTGAGAAGAAACTCACCAGCAATACGATCACCAGCGCTTCGATCAACACCTTGACGAACTCACCTACGCTGGTCTTCACCGCAGCGGGCTGATCCGAGACCTTGCGCAGCTGCATCCCCGCCGGCAGCTCCTGCTGCAGGCGAGCGAATTCCTGCTCCAGTGCCTCGCCCAGCACCAGGATGTCGCCACCGCTTTTCATCGAAACCGCCAGGCCCAGCGCCGGCTCGCCCATGAAGCGCATGCGCGGCGCGGGCGGGTCGTTGAAGCCGCGATGCACCTCGGCGACATCGCCGATACGGAAGGTGCGGCCGGCGACGCGGATGGGGAAATCACGAATCTCCTTGACCGTCTCGAAGCTACCGGTGACGCGCAGTTGCACCCGATCACTGACCGTCTCGACGAAACCGGCGGCGGTCACCGCATTCTGCGCCTCCAAAGCCTGGCGCACGGCTTCCAGCGGAACGCCTAGCGTGGCCAGCTTGACGTTGGAGAGCTCGATCCAGATCTTCTCGTCCTGCAGGCCGATCAGTTCGACCTTGCCGACGCTTTTCACCCGTTGCAGCTGCAGCTGGATGCGGTCGGCGTAGTCCTTGAGGATCGCGTAGTCGAAGCCATCACCGGTCAGCGCGTAGATGTTGCCGAAGGTGGTGCCGAATTCGTCATTGAAGAAGGGCCCCCGCACACCCGGCGGAAAGGTGTGCTGGATGTCGCCGATCTTCTTGCGAATCTGGTACCAGAGGTCGGGTATGTCCTTCGAGCGCATCGAGTCGCGCGCCATGAAGGTAACGTTGGATTCGCCCGGCCGGGAGAACGAAACGATGCGCTCGTACTCGCCGGTTTCCATCAGCTTCTTCTCGATGCGCTCGGTGACCTGGCGCGACACTTCCTCGGCGGTAGCGCCCGGCCATTGCGTCTGGATAACCATGGCCTTGAAGGTGAATGGCGGGTCCTCGCTCTGGCCGAGCTTGCTGTACGACAGCGCGCCGACGATCGCCAGCAGCAGCATCAGGTAGACGACGATCTGCCGGTTCTGCAGCGCCCAGGCGGAGAGATTGAAGCGCATCGCGATTACTCCTGGGCGGCCAGCTCGACGGGGCGATTGTGGCGATCCACCGGGCGAACCGGCTGGTTATCGCTGAGCATCTGCACCCCGGCCAGGACGATCCAGTCGTCGGCGTCGAGCCCTTCGAGGACTGGCACCAGCTGTTCGCCGAAGGGCCCGGTCCGAACCTCGACCCGCTCGACGGTGGAATCGGCTCTGAGCCGCCAGACATGCGCCCGGCCCTTTTCCGCACTGAGCGCTGACAGCGGCACCGCCAGCGACACTTCGCCATCGCGGCGAATGCTCACCAGCGCGCTCTGTCCCAGCTCGGCCGGCACCTCCTGCTCGCTGAAGGCGACGCGGGCCGAATAGGTCCGCGACTGCGCATCGGCGGCTGGCGAGAGTTCGCGGATCTTGCCGAGATAGTGGCGCCCCGGTTGCGACCAGAGTTCGACCTCGACTTCCTGGCCAACCCGGTAGCGCTCCAGCGACTGCTCCGGCAGATCGATGGCCACTTCCCGCTCGCCATCCGCTGCCAGTACGAACGCGGTCTGCCCCGCAGCGACCACCTGCCCCACCTCGACTCGGCGCTGCGCGATCAAGCCATCGCTGGTGGCGCGCAGTACCGCGTAGTCGACCTGGTTGCTGGCCACATCGAATTCGGCGCGCGCCTGCTGCAAACGGGCAGCCGCGGCGCGATAGGCGTTGTCGGCGTTATCGAACTGCGACTGGCTGACCAGCTGGCGACCGAGCAGCGCCTTGTAGCGGTCATGTTCCGCTTTGGCCACGCGCAGATTGGCTTCTGCGGCCGCCACCTGGGCGCGCATGCCGTCCAGCTGCAGCCGCACGTCCTGCGGATCGAGACGTGCCAGGGGCTGGTCCTTGCGTACGCGGTCGCCCGCTTCGACCAGCCGCTCGACGACCTTGCCGCCGATGCGAAAGGCCAGCTCAGGCTCGTAGCGCGCGTGCACTTCGCCGGGATAGCTCTCGCGTGCTTCGCTGGCCGGCTGCGGCTGCACCACCATGACCGGACGAGGCAGCTGCTGCGGCGGCTCGCCATTGCCACAGGCAACCAGAACAAGCGCACAACCGAACATAGAGGCAAGGGACAAGGCATGTCGGAACACGATGAAGTCTCTCTGTCGCGAAGCGGATTGGAATACTTATACTGAGCGGTATAGTAAAAATAGCGTACCAGCCAGTCCACTATTAAAACGCCCATGACAGAAATCCATTCCGTATCGCCCGGCCCAGGCCGCCCGAAGGACCCCGCCAAGCGCGAGGCGATCCTCGCTGCCGCGCAGGTGCTTTTCCTCGGCAACGGCTACGAGGGCAGCAGCATGGAGGCCATCGCCGCCGAAGCCGGCGTTTCCAAGCTCACGCTGTACAGCCATTTCAAGGACAAGGAGGCGCTCTTCAGCGCGGCCGTGAAGACCACCTGCGAAACGCGCCTGCCGAGGCGGCTGTTTCAGGTGGAGTCGGATTGCGACATCGAGAAGGTGCTGCTGGCGATCGGCGGCGCCTTCAATGAGCTGGTCAATAGCCCCGAGTCCATCGGTCTGCATCGGGTGATGGTGGCGATGGCGACGCAGAATCCCGGGCTGGTGAAGATGTTCTTCGATGCCGGCCCGCAACAGCTACTGTGCGATCTGCAACAGCTGTTCAGCAGGGCCGACGCGCTGGGCTTGTTGGAGATCGACGACCCGCTGCGCGCCGCCGAGCATTTCTGCTCGCTGATCAAGGGTGCCCAGCATTTCCGCCTGCTGGTCGGCTATGCCGAAGCGCCAACCGATGAGGAAGGCAACCTGCACGTGCGGGACGCGGTGAGTGTATTTCTGCGCGCCTACCGCCGCTGAACTGAGCAAGCGAAAGGTTCGCGGACTGCGGAATCAGCCCTGAAGCTTCTTCTTCGGATAGATGTCGTAGCGGCTGGATTTTCCTTCCAGACTGTAGCCGGGCTTGGCGCCTTCGATTGCCGGCGCCTTGCGAGGACGCTTGACCACCACACGATGGCTGGCCAGCTCCAGTGCCGCGGCCAGCAGCGCCGGCGCGTCCATATCGTCGCCGACGAAGGGCCGGAACAGGCGCATCTCCTTCTTCACCAGCGCACTCTTGTCGCGATGGGGAAACATCGGGTCGAGGTAGATGACCTGCGGCGCCTCGCCCTGCCACTGCGTCATCAGCTCGATGGCATTGCCCTTGAGCAGGGTCATCCGCGCGGCGATAGCACCCACCTCGGCGTCCCCAGACGCGCGACCCAGACCATCCTCCAGCAGCGCGGCAATCAGCGGCTGGCGTTCGATCAGGCTCACGTCACAGCCCAGCGTCGCCAGCACGAAGGCATCGCGCCCGAGCCCCGCTGTAGCATCCAGCACCCGTGGCCGGATACCGGGCTGGATGCCCACGGCCTTGGCGATCATCTGCCCACTGCCACCACCGAACTGACGCCGGTGCGCTGCGGCCCCCTCGACGAAATCCACCCGTACCGGCCCCGGAGCCTGCGCCTCAAGCAACTGCAGCTGCAAGCCGTCCGCGCCAATCTGCAAAGCGAATTCGGCCGCGTCCTGAATTTCCGGCAAGCCGAGACGCTGCGCCCATTGATGGGCGACAGCGGCGAACTGAGGAGTCAGCGGTTCGACTCGAACCACAGGGTTGCGTGCGGACATTGGGCATCCAGCGGTGATGGAAAGCCGCGCATTGTGCCAGAGCATTCCAGGCTGCGCGCGAGCGTTCAGCGGCACATGCCGAAGCCACCCATGTCGACGTGAAAGTGGTCGTGGTGGGCCGCGTTGTATTCCGGCCCGAGCGTCACGTTGAACGCATCGCAGGCCGCATCGCGAACCAGCCGCAGGAAACGCGCCTTGTCGCCCTCGCCCTGCCAGTCCCGAGCCACGGTGATGCGGGTGCCATCCTCAAGGCGAAAGCCCGCCATATCCAGCGCATTGGCGCTGGCGTGCTGGCTGCGGCGGTTGCTGCGGGCGATGTTGCGACAGGCAAAGCTGCCGAAGTGATCAATGCGCACCACCGGCTGCTCGAATACTGCCTGGGCCGCCGGCTGAAGCCCGTGCAACTCGAACATCGCATATGCCGCCGCCAGCGGACAGGTGGCGAGAAAAGGTCCGTTGAACCGCACGTCCGAGCCCTGCACCCGAACGCTGTTCTCGACCGGACAGCCGGGCTCCGGCGTGCTGTCCGGCACGGCTGAATAACGCAGCGGCGCCGTGGCGAGCGCCTGTTCGCAGAGCGTTCGGTCCTGCTGCAGGCGCCGCAGCTTGAGTGGCGTCAACAGGTTCGGCGGCTCACGGATGTCCAGCGGCGCCCAGGGGTTCCAGCGCGGCGGGATGTCGATCAGATCCTGCCGCACCGCCAGGGCGAAGCCGGCAAGCAGCAACAACAGGAGAAGAAAGAAGCGGCCAAAGGTCATTCCTTATGGGCAACAGCCAACCCGCGAAGTTGAAAGGGATGTTTTACAAAACTGGTCGAAATCGCTGGCTCAATCCGTCAGCAAGGACATCTGCGGCGCAGGGTGCAATGCAGGCAGGACCGGCAGGCCGGGCAAGCGCTCGCTCAGCAAGCCGTGAAAACGCATCGCCAGCTCGGGCGCACGATGATTGTCGGGGGTATGCAGATAGACGTGCGGCGTCTTGCCGGCCTCGATCCAGCCAGCCACCTTGTCCAGCCAGGGCGCCATGAATGCGTCGTTCGCCTCCAGCTCGGGGTGACCGACGAAGCGCACTTGCGGCGAATCGCTGAATGCCACCGGGCGTATCGGCAGACGCGGCTTCTTGCTCTGCGCATGCAACACGGCGGGGTAGCGAGAGTGGCAGCTGAACAGCGCGCGGGTATCTAGACAGATGCGCTCAATGCCGCGATCACGCAGCAATCGGTTCAACGCGCGCTCGCCATCCCCTCGGTCGAAGAATCCGGGATGCCGCACCTCGATCGCCAGCGATGCGTCGAAGCCATCGATGAACGCCGCAAGCTCGCTCAATCTGGATGGCCCAACGCTGGCGGGCAGTTGCAGCCAGAACGGCGTTACCCTTCGCCCCAATGGCAGCAAGAGCCGCTGGAAGGCATGCGCCTGCTCCAGCGCCGCACGCAGATCGCCGGCCTGGCTGACATCGCGGGGAAATTTGGCACAGAAGCGGAAGCCCTCGGGCATCTCGCCGGCCCAGCGCTGGACCTTCTGCTCCGATGGCCAGGCGTACAGCGTGGTATTGCCCTCGACTGTATTGAAGGTGGAACAGTAGGCGGCAAGGAAATCGGAAGCCGGCGTAGCCGTCGGGTACAACGAGCCGAGCCAGGCACTCTCGTTCCAAGAGGGACAACCGATGTAATAGGGAAGCTCTGGCAGATCGAACCGCCTCAGGCGTAGAGGTCGAGCCCGAGCACCTCTGCGCCGTCGAACTCGACGCTCATGCTGGCGGTGCTGGCGTAGCTGGCCAGCGCCTGGGCCACGCGACTGGTCAGTGGGCGCTCGGGCTGCGGCTCGTCATAGCGGAATGCGGAGTAGCGTTCGACCAGCGCGCTGGAATTGACCCGCTGCTGCGGACGATCAGCCTGGGGCTGGTAATCCTGACCGGAGCGGCTGTCGACCCCGCGCTGCGCCTGCGCGACCCGCTGCGTTTCCCCATAGCTATCCGCCGCCCTGCCGGTACGGGCAGAACGATCCGTTGAATAGGGAACGGGAAAGGAGCTTTCGACGCGCATCATTGGACTCGATCAGAGGCCCGGCGACTCTAACGGGCAGCCAGGAGTTTGGCAACGTTCCTCGTCATTTGATCCCTTTGGGCGTCGCAACATTGTCCCGCAGGTAGACCGGCTGGGCCTGATCGGCCTCCAGCGCCTCGCCTCGGTGCCAGGCGAAACTAGCCAGACTCAGCAGATCTTCGGCATGCGGCAGCATCCCGGCGTCGTGCGCACGTACGGCCGCGGTTATCCGCTCGGCGTAACCCCAGCCGGTACCGGCGCCAAACCAGTCCTCACCTGCATCGCGCGGCAGCACCGCCTGCTCGGGCGGCAGCACGGCCTCACTGCCGACCAGCTGCATCTCCCCGGCCTGCTCGCGATAACAGCCCCAGTAGACCTCGTCCATGCGCGCATCGATGGCCGCCGCGACCTGCGCTGCGCCGTGCTCACGCCAGGCCCGCTGGGCAATGGTCGCGAGGGTCGAAACCGGCAGCACCGGCCGCTGCAACGCGAACGCCAAGCCCTGCACCACACCGATGGCAATCCGCACGCCGGTAAAGGCACCTGGCCCCCGCCCGAAAGCAATGGCATCTACCGCGGACAGCGCGACCCCGGCCTCGCCGAGCAGCGTCTGCACCATCGGCAGCAGCCGCTGGGCATGCAAGCGCGGAATCACCTCGTAGTGACTCAGCACCTTGCCGTCGTGCAACAGCGCGACTGAGCAGGCTTCGGTGGCAGTATCCAGGGCCAGCAGAGTAGTCATCGGGTCGGTCCGGTCGGTAAAAAGGCGCCGATTCTAACGTATTCGCGGAGCGGGTTCTTTCGCGCCTGTCCTGATCTCTGGGCAAAAAAATGCCCGTATCTTTCGATACGGGCATTTCTATTCGCTCGTGCCAGGCAGCTTCGATCAGCTCAGTGCAGCAAACACCTTGGCCGTAATCTCGTCCACCGAACCGACACCTTCGATGCAGCTGTACTTCGGCGTGCCTTCCGCGGCTGCCAGGCTCTGGTAGAAGTCCACCAGCGGCTTGGTCTGCGCATGGTAGACGGACAGGCGATGACGCACGGTCTCTTCCTTGTCGTCTTCGCGCTGGATCAGCTCATCGCCGGTTTCGTCGTCCTTGCCATCAACCTTCGGTGGGTTGTGCTCGGTGTGATAGACGCGGCCGGAAGCCGGATGCACACGGCGACCCGCGATACGGCCGACGATTTCCTCGTCGTCCACGGCGATCTCGATCACGTTGTCGATACGCACGCCGGCTTCCTTCAGCGCTTCGGCCTGAGGAATGGTGCGTGGGAAACCGTCGAAGAGGAAGCCATTGGCGCAATCCGGCTGCGCGATGCGCTCCTTGACCAGATTGATGATCAGATCATCGGAAACCAGGCCACCGGCATCCATTACGCTCTTGGCCTTGAGGCCCAGCTCGGTGCCCGCCTTGACTGCGGCACGCAGCATGTCGCCCGTGGAGATCTGCGGAATACCGAATTTTTTGGTAATGAAGCCAGCCTGGGTACCTTTTCCGGCACCGGGCGCTCCCAGCAGAATCACACGCATGATGAGTCCTCGAGTTTCTTAGAAGGGGGGCGATCCTGCCAGCGGGCCGGAGTGGCTCTTCGCTGACGAATCAAAAATTCTGGTTTGCCGCCATGCGACAAAAGGTTGAACACGATACACAGCGCACCGAGGCGGCACAAGCCGTCCCGAAAGCGTCTATCGACCCGCATAAATGTCACGATTCGACGCGAGTTGCGCTCAACGACTACGCATCGCGCAGCCGTTGAGCGCCGGGAACCGCCACTTCAGCCCGTGTTGCGCAAGCCCGCCGCGATACCCGCCACACTGACCAGCAGCGCCTGCTCGAGCGGGCTGTCTGCCGGGTTCTGCTGCTGCCTTGAGCGAGCCAGCAGTTCTATCTGCAGCAGGTGCAACGGATCAAGATAGGTGTTGCGCAGACTGAACGCCTCCTGGGTCTTCGGGCTGTGGTCGAGTAGATCGGCCTGGCCGGTCACGCTCAGTACGGCACCCACGACCTGCGACAATCGGTCACGCAGATCGCTACCGAGTGAAAGCAGTTCCGGCTGCACCAGGCGCTCGTCGTAACGCCTTGCGATATCGGCATCGGCCTTGGCCAGCACCATCTCCAGCATGTCGATGCGCGTAGTGAAGAACGGCCATCGAGCACGCATTTCGGCCAGCCGCTCGCCATCCTCACGCGTCAGTGCGCTCTGCAGCGCCTGCTCCCACCCAAGCCAGGCGGGCAGCATCAGCCGCGTTTGCGTCCAGGCGAAAATCCAGGGAATCGCCCGCAGGCTTTCCACCCCACCCTTGCGACGTTTGGAGGGGCGACTGCCCAACGGCAAACGGCCCAGTTCCAGCTCGGGTGTCGCCTGGCGGAAGTAATCGACGAACTGCGGATGCTCGCGTACCACGCCACGATAGGCCGCCACCCCTTCGGCGGACAGGCGATCCATGGTCTCACGCCAGTCGGCCTCGGGCATCGGCGGCGGCAACAGAGTCGCCTCGAGCACCGCGGCGAGGTACAGGTTGAGGTTCTGCTCGGCGATGTCCGGCAGGCCGAATTTGAAGCGAATCATTTCGCCCTGTTCGGTGGTACGGAAGCGCCCGGCTACCGAGCCCGGCGGCTGCGACAGGATCGCCGCATGCGCCGGGCCACCGCCACGCCCCACCGTGCCGCCGCGGCCATGGAACAGCAACAGTTCGACGTCGTGCTCCCGGCATACGTCCACCAGCCGTTCCTGAGCGCGGTATTGGGCCCAGGCGGCGGCAGTGGTGCCAGCATCCTTGGCCGAGTCGGAGTAGCCGATCATCACCTCCTGCGGGCCATGCAGACGCTGGCGATACCCGGGCAGCGCGAGCAGGCGGTCAATGATCGGCGCGGCGTTGTTCAGGTCGTCCAGGGTTTCGAACAGCGGCACCACACGCATCGGTCGCTGCAGGCCGGCTTCCTTGAGCAGCAACTGCACGGCGAGTACATCGGAGGCCGCATGGGCCATGGAAATGACATAGGAGCCGAGTGACGCCGCTGGCGCCTCGGCGATCACCGCGCAGGTGGCGAGCACCTCTGCGGTATCGGCCGACGGATGATAATGCGCCGGCAGCAACGGGCGGCGATTGCTCAGTTCAAGCTGCAGCCAGTCCAGTCGCCGCTGCTCGTCCCACGCCTGATAGTCGCCCAGCCCGAGGTAATCGGTGATTTCCGCCAGTGCTGCGGCATGCCGTGCCGCGTCCTGGCGAATGTCCAGCCGTACCAGGAACAGCCCGAACACGGCCAGTCGCCGCAGGCAGTCAAGCAGCGCACCATCGGCGATCATGCCCATCCCGCGGGCATGCAACGAGCGGTAGCAGAGTTCCAGCGGCCGACGCAGCTCGGCGCAGTCCTGCAGCACTTCCGCCGGAGCCGGCTGGCCATGCTCGATGGCCGCTCGCGCCCACTCCCGGGTCGCCCGCAGCCGTTGACGCAGGGGCTTGAGCAGGACCCGGTACGGCTCGGCCGAATCACCGGTCAGGCGCAGCAGTTCCTCACTGGCTTCGCTCATCGACAGTGCGGTAATCAACCCTTCGATCTCCCGCAGGTACAGATCGGCAGCCACCCAGCGTGCGGTCAGCAACACTTCGCGGGATACCATCGCGGTCACGTTCGGGTTGCCGTCGCGGTCGCCACCCATCCAGGAGGCGAAGCGGATCGGCGCGGCTTCTAGCGGCAGGTGCAGCCCGGTCGCCCGCCTGAGCGTCGCATCGGTCTGGCGCAATACATTGGGTATGGCCTTCCACAGCGAGTTCTCGATGGCGGCGAAGCCCCACCGCGCCTCTTCCACTGGCGTCGGTCGGTTGCGACGGATTTCCTCGGTGTGCCAGACCTCTGCGATCAGGCGCTGCAGCTGCAGCTCGATCTTCGCCTGCTCGGCGTCGGAGAGGTCGGTGTGGTCCCGTGCGGCCAGCTGTTCGGCGATGGCGTCGTACTTCTGGATCAGCGTGCGCCGTGAAACTTCGGTGGGGTGCGCTGTCAGCACCAGTTCGATTTCCAGGCGGCTGACCTGCCGTGCAATGAACTCGTCGCCGTGTCCGGCGGCCTTGAGGCGTTCGATCAGATCGGCGAACACGCTGGTTTCGAACGGTACCGGCTCGCCTGCCGTACGGCGACGAACCTGATGGTACTGCTCGGCGATATTGGCCAGGTTGAGGAACTGGTTGAACGCCCGTGTCATCGGCAGCAGTTCATTCTCGTCAAGGCTGTCGAGCGTCTCGGACAGCAGTTGCGCACCCTCGGCCGAGCCTTTGCGTGCCGCCTTGGCACCCTTGCGGATGCGTTCGATCTTGTCGAAGAACTGGTCGCCATGCTGGGCGCGAATGGTGTTGCCGAGCAGTTCGCCAAGCAGGTGTACGTTGTCGCGCAGGCGCGCGTCGATGATTTTCGCCATGACCTTCTTGCTCCTCCTGGGCTGCCGCCTTCACATGAGCGACTCGCCGCTGCTTATCAGACGCGCCGCGGAGAAAACGATCCTGAACGGCTACGCTGAAATTACCTCCAACCAGAGTGCCCACAGCATCCGGTCATGACAAGGCGTCAACGCCGACGACCCTGTTGCGGACAGCACGATTGCACATGTCATCACCGCTCGTAAGCGCGGGCAAAGGAGTAATCATGAGAATTTCCGAGCTGGTCAGCCATTGGGAACGCGACGCCAAGGGTCACATGAGCCAGACAACCTACAGCATTCCGCTGGACGTCGAGAGCGCGGCGCGGCTCGCGGCGCTCGCCGAGATGTACCCCAAGCGCAGCACCGAAGCGCTGCTCGGCGAGCTGGTTGGTGCGGCCCTCGAAGCCGTCGAAACCAGCCTTCCGTATGAGCGCGGTACCCAGGTCATCGCTACTGACGAACAGGGCGACCCGGTCTACGAGGACGTCGGCCCCACCCCGCGCTTTCTCGAGCTCTCGCGCAAACACCTCAAGCGCATGCTCGACGAGGAAGCGTCTTCCACCCCGCCGACCTGACCCGAAAGCGCACCCTGCACGCTCGGCGCCCGCTCAGGGCGCCATCGCACAGGTCACCTTTGTTGCATACGCCCGCCCTGCCCGCGCAGGCCCGTCTCCACCCCGTTAATACCGCGCTGGTAGCGGATTCCCCGATGACAACCGCTCTAGCCCGCCAACTTTCACTGAACGATTAGCGCCATTTGGCCTCACAAAAATATGTCCCGACATCGGTAGTGCCCTATTCAGCACACTGCCCGGCCAGGGACGGTAGCTATTCGTTGAGCAATTCGAACTGGAGACTGACCATGAACAAAGCTGTCGCAACCCACGCATCGAGATTTCAGCTACCCAAGCTGGCGGCCATTGCACTTGGTGGCCTGCTGCTGACCGCATGCGCCGGCAACCCACCGACCGAGCAGTTCGCCGTGACTGAATCGGCCGTGCGCAGCGCCGTAAGCGCTGGTGGTACCGAGTACGCCGCAGTGGAAATGCGCGCCGCGCAGGAAAAGTGGAAAGAGGCCGAACTGGCCATGCAGAAAGAAAACTACGAACAAGCCCGCAAGCTGGCCGAACAGGCCGAATGGGATGCCCGCGTAGCCCAACGCAAGGCTGAAGCGGCGAAGGCTCAGAAGGCCGTCGAAGATGCGCAGCAGGGGATTCAGGAATTGCGCGAAGAAGGCATGCGCAACGTTCGCTGATTCCTCGCCACGCCAGCCATTCCGTTTATAGCCAATAGGATGAACTCGTCATGCACAAGCTCGTAACCCTACCTACCATGCTGGCCCTGAGCATCGGCCTAGTGGCCTGCGCCAACCAGCCCAATCAGAACCTTGAAGAGGCGCGCAGCAGCTTCTCCGCTCTGCAGAGCGACGCCCGCTCAAGCAAGGTCGCAGCCCTGGAAACCCAGGACGCCAGCAACATGCTGGACAAGGCCAACAAGGCATATCTGAACGATGCCGACGAAGAAACGGTGGATCAGCTGGCCTACCTGACCAAGCGCCGCATCGAACTGGCCGAGCAGACCATTGCCCTGCGCGCGGCCGAAGAGGATCTCGGCAAGGCCTCCGCGCAGCGCGCCGAAGCCCGCCTCGAAGCCCGGGACGCGCAGATCCGCAAGCTGCAGGAGGACATGCAGGCCAAGCAGACCGAGCGCGGCACCCTGGTGACCTTCGGTGACGTTCTGTTCGACCTGGACAAGGCCGAACTTAAACCGGCCGGTATGCGCGGCATCCAGAAGCTCGCTGAGTTCCTGAACGAGAATCCGGAGCGCAAAGTGGTAGTCGAGGGTTATACCGACAGCACCGGCTCCGACTCTTACAACCAGCAGCTTTCCGAGCGCCGCGCCCAATCCGTGCGCCGCGCATTGACCCACGCGGGCGTCGATCCACAGCGCATCCAGGCGGTGGGCTATGGCGAGCAATACCCGGTTGCGAGCAACGACTCGCCGTCCAGCCGCGCGATGAATCGCCGCGTCGAGGTGACTATCTCCAACGACAGCCAGCGCGTCGCGCCACGTTCGTCGATGGAGTGACCACGGACCGTGGGCATGGCGAGCTGATGCCCTGCCCCTTTAGCAGCCCGTCGCCCTGACGGGCTGTTTTATTTGCTCTCCTGCGGCGCATCCTGACCTATGCAGCGCACGGCGCGCTTCTTGCTGTCGACCAGCACGCCTGTCAGGCCCTTCTGTTCGGTATCGAACAGCACCAGCACACCATCGATGCACTGAGCCACCTGCGACGCCGGCTTCAGCGATACCCGGTAATCCTCGCCGGGAACGGTCTTGAGCATGGTGTAGTCAGCCAGCAGCAACGCATCCTCTGGCTTGGCGATATGCACGTAGCCGTAATAGGACAGCACCGCGACCGTGCCAAGCACGCTGCCGATGGCGGTCAGGATCAGGGGAATGGGATTGCGTTCGGACATGGACGGTCTCATCGAGGCAAAGAGGCGCATTGTGACAAATTCGAAGGTCGCCTGCGGCTCATTTACCGCCGGCGCGGGTTTCACCGCGGGCCTGTGAGGTCGCCTCGTAGACCCGCTCGGCCAGGCGCGAGAAGGGCAGGCTCTGGATCCAGACGCTGCCGGTGCCCTTGAGGGTGGTGAGCAGCAGCCCTTCGCCACCGAACAGCATGCTCCGGAGGCCGCCGGCAAGCTGGATGTCGTAGTCGATGCCCTGCGTGAAGGCCACCAGGCAGCCGGTATCCAGCCGCAGGGTTTCGTTGTTCAGCTCCTTGCGAATCACGGTGCCGCCGGCATGCACGAACGCCAGTCCATCGCCTTCCAGGCGCTGCAGGATGAATCCCTCACCACCGAAAAAGCCTGCGCCGATGCGCTTGCTGAAGCTTATGCCGATGCGCGTGCCATAAGCCGCGCAGAGAAAGGCATCCTTCTGACAAAACAGCTTGCCGCCCACGGCAGCAAGATCAATCGGTACCACTGTGCCCGGATAAGGCGCGGCGAAGGCCACGCGTGCCTTGGCCTTGCTTTCATTGGTGAAGTGAGTGAGGAACAGTGACTCGCCGGTGAACATGCGCTTGCCCGCGCCCCACAGCTTGCCGAGCACGCCGCTCGCCGAGCCGTCGCCCATGCGCGCTTCGAAACGCACACCGTCGGTCATGTAGTTCATTGCTCCGGCTTCGGCGATCACCGTCTCGTCTGGATCGAGGATGATCTCCACGCTTTGCGCGGACTGACCGAGGATTTCGTATTCGAGTTCGTGGCTGGACACGGCGAGCTCCTGAAGCGATCGGGTTGCGGCGCTGCAAGGATCCGGCAGCGTCCCGCCGTTGCCTATTTGCGCCCGAGAATGCGCAGGATACGCAGGAACAGGTTGATGATGACCATATAGAGCGCGGCTGCGCTGTCAATGGCATTGTCCAGCGTCTTGGGGATCTGATTCGCCCGGCCCCAGTCCACGCCGACATAGCCGCAGAAGATCAGCACGACGATCCAGTCGATCACGCCGTGATGAATGCCGAGGATGAACACCTCGACCAACTCGACGACGATCACCAGCAACAACGCCACTGTCAGCGCACCGGCGATGCTGGCGAAGAACTTCGGAAACAGCGTGCCGAGCAGCATCATGCCCAGGGTAACCAGCGCGGTGATGCGTATCGCCTCATGCACCAGAGAGGCGTCGTAGCGGCTCACCACCAGGTTGACGATGAGCCCAAACGGCACCACGACCAGGTTGTAGCCGAAAAAACTCACCCAGGGCTGGTTCGAACGATGAAACAGCCAGGCGCCGGTGAGGCAGCTGGCGAAGTAGCCGCTAAAGAACAGCCAGGGATGGATGCTGCGAATGGACTCGACCGGGATGTTGCCGACCATCCACCAGCTGACCCAGAAGCCCCAACAGAGCGTGAGGCCAATGACGAGGTTATACGCAGCGGGTGAGAGTGTGCGATCCATCGGGTTCGCACGCCGGGCGAAGACGGGGTTTTCCATATCGTTACGCTTCCTTGCGTGAGTGGTGTCGGATATTCGGGATCAGAGAATGTTCGCGTAGTCGGCTTCGATGCGATCCAGGCTCAGGTGATTTAGGAAGTTGGAGAAGCACATCCAGGCCGACAGCGCATTGAGGTCCTGAAATTGCTGCGGCAGATACTTGGGCGGGACGACCATGCCCTCGTCCACCAGCTGGCGCAGCGTGCGCATGTCCTCAAGCGTGGTCTTGCCGCAGAACAGCAGCGGGATCTGCTCCAGCCGGCCTTTGCGCACGGCTAGCTGGATGTAGTTGTAGATCATGATGAAGCCCTTCAGGTAGGACAGATCCTTGGTGAAGGGCAAACCATCGGGGGTCGAGCCGCGGAACACCCGGCTGGCATTGCTGTAGCAGTCGTCGTCGCCATAGCCCTGCTCGCGGAAGAAGGCGAACACATCGAGGAAATCCGCGCCCTCCTCGGCCATGTGGATGGCGCGGGTGCGGTTGGTCAGCTTGCGCAGGCGCGTCGGGTAGGAGGCGAAGGCGATCACCTCCATCAGGATTGCCAGGCCTTCCTGGGTAACCGTTGAAGACGGCGGCCCCTTGGCGAGGAAGGTGCAGATCGGCTGGTTCTGACCGTTGAGCGTGGTGCCGACGTGCACCAGGCCTTCGTGTACCTCCAGCGCGCGCACGTCACGCTCGTTGAACAGCGCGTCGCTGCGGATCTTGATGTAGTCGGCGCCCGCTGCCGCATCGGCGAGGATGCCGTCGGACTCGAAAACACGAATCACGCCCTCGCCTTCGCCGAACACCACATCCAGCCGCTTCTGCAGCAGCTCTACGGCCTGCGGCGCGGTGAGATTCTTCGGCTCGTCACGCAGGTCGCCACGGTCGGCGATATTGTTCAGATAGTCGGAGAGCATAAGGCCGAGGTCGGCCAGGGTTGGATCGCCAGCATGGAAGGCGTCGGATGCCGCGCCGTAGAGCTCCTGGGAGATCATGCCGAAGTCCGGTGTGCCACGCGCCTCGAGCATGCGGATGACCATGCGGTATTCCTTGCACATGCGCCGCATGATCTGCCCGACCGGGTTGAACTGACCGAGCTGACGGGTGATGTCGCGCTCGATGTCCTGGAATTCCTGCTTCTTGGCGCTGGAATCGAAGGCCAGTGGCCGGCCCTCGTAGTAGCCGCGATCGATCTTCGGCAGCTCGCGGCCCTTGGCGGCGAAAAAACCCTGGTGGGTATTCTCGTCCCACTTCACCGCGTCCAGTACGCGCACTGGCGTCTGCGCCTCGACGATGCGGTCGGACAGCCCGCGCACGATGGTCTGATACTCGTCCAGGTTGTTACGGCTGTTCATCAGTCCCTCTTCACGGATGACCCGTACCCTTGAGGTTATACCCGCAGCGGCCGAGGCCGGCACACTGCGGGTCAGTCGACGCTCAGTGGATCAGAGTTCCGGACGCATGTGCGGGAAGAGGATCACGTCGCGGATCGAAGGCGAGTTGGTCAGCAGCATCACCAGGCGGTCGATACCGATACCCTCGCCGGCGGTCGGCGGCATGCCGTATTCCAGCGCACGAACGAAGTCGGCGTCGAAGTGCATGGCTTCGTCATCGCCGGCATCCTTGTCCGCCACCTGCGCGTGGAAGCGCTCGGCCTGATCCTCGGCATCGTTGAGCTCGGAATAGGCGTTGGCGATCTCGCGGCCACCGATAAACAGCTCGAAGCGATCTGTGACGTTGGGGTTGCGATCATTGCGTCGGGCCAGCGGCGAGACTTCGAACGGGTATTCAGTGATGAAGGTTGGCTGTTCCAGTTTGTGCTCGACCAGCTCCTCGAAAATCATCACCTGCAGCTTGCCCAGGCCTTCATGGCCGAGCAGCTTGGCGCCGGCCTTCTTGGCGATGGCACGGGCCTTCTCGACGTCGTTCAGGTCGCCCGCGGAGATTTCCGGGTTGAACTTGAGGATCGAGTCGAACACCGACAGCCGCGCGAACGGCTCGCCGAAGTGGAACACCTTGTCGCCGTAGGGCACGTCGGTGCTGCCGAGCACGGCCTGGGCCAGCTCGCGGAACAGCTCCTCAGTCAGGTCCATGTTGTCTTCGTAGTCGGCGTAGGCCTGGTAGAACTCGAGCATGGTGAACTCGGGGTTGTGCCGGGTCGAGACGCCTTCGTTGCGGAAGTTGCGGTTGATCTCGAACACGCGCTCGAAGCCACCGACCACCAGACGCTTGAGGTAGAGCTCCGGCGCGATGCGCAGGAACATCGGCATGTCCAGCGCGTTGTGATGGGTCTCGAACGGTTTGGCCGCAGCGCCGCCGGGAATGGTCTGCAGCATCGGCGTTTCGACTTCGAGGAAGTCACGCTCGGCGAGGAACTTGCGGATATGCGAGATGACCTGGGAGCGCACGCGGAACGTTTCGCGCACCTCCTCGTTGACCATCAGGTCGACGTAGCGCTGGCGGTAGCGCTGCTCGGTGTCGGTCAGGCCGTGGAACTTGTCCGGCAGCGGGCGCAGCGACTTGGTCAGCAGGCGCACGCTGTTCATGTAGACGTACAGGTCGCCCTTGCCGGAGCGCGCCAGTGTGCCCTCGGCGGCAATGATGTCGCCCAGGTCGAAGTGCTTGACCGCCTCGACCTGCTCGGCCGGCAGCGTCTTGCGATCGACATAGACCTGGATGCGCCCGCTCATATCCTGCAGCACCATGAATGGCCCGCGGTTGAGCATGATGCGCCCGGCGACCTTGACCGGAATGGCGGCCGCCTCCAGCTCCTCCTTGGTCTTCTCGGCGTACTGTTTCTGCAGGTCGCCTGCATAGCGGTCGCGACGGAAGTCATTGGGGAAGGCATTGCCCTGCTCGCGCACGGCAGCAAGCTTTTCCTTGCGCTGGGCAATCAGCTTGTTTTCTTCCTCTTGGATGGCGTGCTGGTTCAGCGGTTGTTCGCTCATTGCGGGTCGTCCCGGTCAAATCGTTTCAATGGAGGTGCTTGCGGCTTGAGGCTTGCAGCTGCTCTCAGAGCCCCTGTTTCAGGCTGGCTTCGAGGTATCCGTCGAGGTCGCCGTCGAGCACCTTCTGGCAATCGCTGCGCTCCACACCGGTACGCAGATCCTTGATGCGCGAGTCGTCGAGCACGTAGGAACGGATCTGGTGCCCCCAGCCAATGTCCGACTTGCTGTCTTCCAGCGCCTGAGAGGCGGCGTTGCGCTTCTGCATTTCCAGTTCGTACAACTTGGCCCGCAGCATTTTCATGGCGGTGTCCTTGTTGGCATGCTGGGAACGCTCGTTCTGACAGGCCACTACGGTGTTGGTCGGTACGTGGGTGATACGCACTGCCGAGTCGGTGGTGTTGACGTGCTGACCACCGGCGCCGGAGGAACGGTAGGTGTCGATGCGCAGGTCGGCCGGGTTGATCTCGATCTCGACCCTGTCGTCGATCTCGGGCGAGACGAACACTGCCGAGAACGAGGTGTGGCGGCGCGCGCCGGAGTCGAACGGGCTCTTGCGCACCAGGCGGTGCACACCGATCTCGGTGCGCAACCAGCCAAAAGCATATTCACCCTTGATGTGAACGGTAGCGCCCTTGATACCGGCGACTTCGCCTTCGGACAGCTCGACGATCTCGGCAGTGAAACCGCGCTTGTCGGCCCAGCGCAGGTACATGCGCAGCAGGATGTTCGCCCAGTCCTGCGCCTCGGTGCCGCCGGAACCGGCCTGGATGTCGAGGTAGCAGTTATTCGGGTCCATCTCGTGGCTGAACATGCGGCGGAATTCGAGCTTTTCGAGGATTCCGCGCAGACGGTCCAGCTCGGCGGCCACATCATCAACGGCGCCTTGATCATCTTCTTCGACTGCCATGTCGAGCAGGTCGCGAGAGTCGGCAAGTCCGCCATCGAGATCATCGATGGTTTCGACAATCTGCGCCAGGGTGGCGCGTTCACGGCCCAGGCTCTGGGCGTACTCGGGCTTGTTCCAGACGTTGGGGTCTTCGAGTTCGCGGTTTACTTCGACGAGACGATCATGCTTCTGATCGTAGTCAAAGATACCCCCGAATTGACAGGGTGCGCTCGGACAGGTCCTTGATGCTGTTGAGGATCGGGTTGATTTCCATAGGTAGGCAGCTCTCAATCGGACGGTGCAAAAGCCGGCGATTATAACTCAGCCAACCCGTGCTGACAGCCCGCCGGACGTGCCGGCGGACGGCCAGGAAACGGATTTGCCCTCATGACGGTCGATCAGGCACTCACACCGCGTACCTGGCTTTCCAGCTCGGCTTTGAGCTGCGGATCGAGTTGCAGGCAGCGGGCCAGTTCGTCGAGGTAGGCGCGCTCCATGAAATGCTCCTCGTCGACCATCAGCACGCTGGCCAGATACATCTCCGCAGCCATCTCCGGGGTACTGGCGGCACTGGCCACGTCAGCAGGGTCCAGCGGCTTGTTCAGCTCAGCTTCGAGCCAGTGCTGCAGATCTGCATCGGCCAGCTTGCCCAGCTCCGCCTCGATCAGCTGACGCTCTCGGGCATCGACATGGCCGTCGGCCTTGGCCGCTGCCACCAGTGCCTTGAGAATGCCTTGGCTGTGGACCTCGACTTCTGCCGGCGGTAGGCGATCGATGGTCTGTGGCGTCTGCTGCTGCGTCCCGCCCTGCTGTGCCTGCCAGTTGCTGTACGCCTTGTAGGCCAGCACCCCGAGTGCAGCCAGACCGCCGTAGGTCACCGCCTTGCCGCCCATCTTGCGCACCTTGCGGTTGCCCAGCAGCAACCCCATGGCACCGGCCGCCAGCGCACCGCCACCGGCGCCGGACAGCACATTGCCGAGCGAACCGCCGCCGACACCGGAGAGCAGATCGCTCAAACCACCTTTGCCAAGCTTTCCGCCTGCACTGGATTGCTGCTTCTGCAGCAGGTCCTGACCGGACCTGAGCAGTTGATCGAGAAGGCCACTGGTTTTCATCGAAGTCCCCAAAAGGATTGAATCAGGATTTGAACAGCAGTGCTCAGTCGAACGACTCGGGCACCTGACGAATCGGCGTGTCGCGATGGGCCGCACGCACGTACTGCGCCGGCCAGGCCACGGAACCGTCGCGCAGGTCCTCGGCGGCGTGCAGCGGCCAGTACGGATCACGCAGCAGTTCGCGAGCAAGCAGAATAAGGTCAGCCTGGCCGGTGCGCAAAATGTGCTCGGCCTGGACCGCCTCGGTAATCATGCCGACCGTGCCGGTGGCGATGCCCGCTTCCTTGCGCACGCGCTCGGCGAACTGGGTCTGGTAGCCAGGCCCAACCGGGATATCGGCGTTGGCTGCAGTGCCGCCGGATGACACGTCGATAAGGTCGACGCCAATTTCCCTGAGCCGCCGCGCGAGTTCGACGGTTTCGTCGGCATTCCAGCCATCATCGACCCAGTCGGTAGCCGAAAGACGGACGAACAGCGGCAATTCCTCGGGCCAGACCTGACGAACAGCTGCCGTAACCTCCAGCAGCAAGCGGATACGGTTGTCGAACGAGCCGCCGTAGCGATCCTGCCGCTGGTTGGATAGCGGCGAAAGGAACTGATGCAGCAGGTAGCCGTGGGCCGCATGTACCTCAGCAACCTTGAAGCCGGCCGCCAATGAGCGCTCGGCCGCCTCGACGAACGCCTTCACGATGCCCGCGATACCGGCATCGTCCAGCGCCGTGGGCACGGCATGTTCCGGCGAGAAGGCGATGGCGGACGGCCCCACCGGGGTCCAGCCGCCGGCAGCGATCGGCACGCTGCCATGCTTGCCGAGCCAGGGCCGCCAGGTGCTCGCCTTGCGCCCGGCATGGGCCAGCTGCACGCCGGCGAATGCGCCCTGCGCCTCGATGAAGCGGGTGATCCGCCGCAATGGCTCGACATGCTCGTCGGACCAGATACCCAGGTCGTCAGGCGAAATACGCCCCTCAGGGCTGATCGCCGTCGCTTCGATGATCACCAGGCCGGCGCCACCAACGGCCCGACTGCCCAGATGCACCAGATGCCAGTCGTTGGCCATACCGGCCTTCGCCGAGTACTGGCACATGGGCGATACGGCAATCCGGTTGGGCAGTTTGAGCTGGCGCAGGGTAAGCGGCTGGAAAAGCTGGGACATGTCGGCCTCTACTGTCGGTGATGCGGATTTGACACCCGTCAGTAGAGACCGTTTCGCCGCTCATGCCCAGCCCGACATCGGTGGAACTGTCTGCCTCAGGCAGCACTGACCTGCACCGGCACACCGTTGAGCGCGGCATTGCCGGATACATCCAACTGGCGCTCGTCAGTCAGGTCGTTGCTGCTGGCGCCCGGTTGCTGCCGGGCGATATCCATTTGCACGCCAGGACGGGCGTGGCCCCAGCCATGCGGCAGGCTGACCACGCCGGGCATCATCTCCTCGCTGGCCAGCGCCTCCACCTCGACCACGCCGACCCGGGAATGCACGCGCACCAGCTGGCCATCCTGCAAAGTCCGAGCAGCCATGTCCGCAGGGTGCATCAGCAACTGATGACGAGGTTTGCCCTTCACCAGGCGCTGGTAGTTGTGCATCCAGGAATTGTTGCTGCGTACATGCCGGCGGCCGATCAGCAGCAGCTCGTCGCTCTTGGTCTGCGGCTCGGCGGCGAAACGCTGCAGATCGTCCAGCATCAACGCCGGCGCGGCCTGGATGCGCTGGTTCGGCGTTTTCAGGCGCCGCGCCAGATTCGGCTTGAGCGGCCCTAGATCCAGACCGTGGGGATAATCCTCCAGCGCTGCTAGGCTCAGCTTGCGCTCGGACTTGTCACCGTACGGCCCATGGCGCAGCGCCAGGTCCATCATCTGCTGCGGCGGCATGGTGGGCTTCAGCTCGACGCCCACCCGCGCTGCGTAGGCCCTGGCCAGCCCGATGAAGATTTCCCAGTCGTGCAGCGCACCCTCGGGCTTGGGCAGCACCGGCTGGTTGAAGCGGGTGACGTTACGCACGGCGAGCAGGTTGAATGTCGCGTCGTAATGGTCGTGCTCCAGCGGCGCGGTCGGCGGTAGGATCACGTCGGCATAGCGAGTGGTTTCGTTAATGTAGAAATCCACGCTGAGCATGAATTCCAAGCCATCCAGCGCCTGCTCCAGCTTGCGCCCGTTGGGGGTGGAGAGCACCGGATTGCCGGCCACGGTAATCAGTGCGCGCACCTGCCCTTCCCCGGGTTCAAGCATCTCCTCGGCCAGTGCCGCTACCGGTAGTTCGCCGCCGTATTCAGGCAACTGCGAAACCCGGCTGTGCCAGGCGGCGAAGTGGCCGCCGGAGGTGGTTTCCACCAGATCCACCGCAGGCTCGGTACACAGCGCGCCGCCGACCCGATCGAGGTTGCCGGTGACCAGGTTGATCAGCTGCACCAGCCACTGACAGAGCGTGCCGAAGGCCTGGGTCGAGACGCCCATCCGCCCGTAGCAGACTGCTTTGTCCGCCGCAGCGAAGTCCCGCGCCAGCTGACGGATCTGCTCGGCCGGAACACCGCAACGAGCGCTCATCGCTTCGGCGCTGAAGGCGGCGATTGAGGCCCGCACCTCCTCGATGCCATCCAGCGGGAGTTCGGTGGTACGTGTCAGGCCTTCCTCGAACAGAGTATTGAGCAGCCCGAACAGCAGCGCGGCGTCCTGTCCGGGGCGGACGAACAGGTGCTGATCGGCGATAGCCGCAGTCTCGCTACGGCGCGGGTCGACCACCACCAGCTTGCCTCCGCGGGCACGGATCGCCTTCAACCGTTTTTCCACGTCAGGCACGGTCATGATGCTGCCGTTGGACGCCAGCGGATTGCCCCCCAGGATCAACATGAAATCGGTGTGATCGATGTCCGGCACCGGCAATAGCAGGCCGTGGCCGTACATCAGATGGCTGGTCAGGTGATGGGGCAGCTGGTCGACCGAGGTCGCGGAAAAGCGGTTGCGCGTCTTCAGCAGGCCGAGGAAGTAGTTGCTGTGGGTCATCAACCCGTAGTTGTGCACACTCGGATTGCCCTGGTAGATCGCCACGGCATTGGCACCGTGGCGCTCGCGGATCTCAACAAGGCGCTCGGCGACCAGTTCGTAGGCCTCGTCCCAGCTGATCGCCTGCCACTCATCGCCGCAGCGGCGCATCGGGTGGCGCAGGCGATCGGGGTCGTTCTGGATGTCCTGCAGGGCGACAGCCTTGGGGCAGATATGGCCGCGGCTGAAGCTGTCGAGGGGGTCGCCCTTAATCGAAAGGATACGCTCGCCTTCGGTCTGGATGGTCAGGCCGCAGATGGCTTCGCACAGGTGACAAGCACGGTGATGGACGCTGATGTCGCTCATTTCGGATTCCCGCATGGCGCTGTTGTTGTCCAGCCACTCTAGGCGCCACGGCCATGGGCAACAATCAGACGTCTTGACGGGGAATGGCGCTGGATTCAGCCGGCCTATCGTCAGCCGGCATGCATCGATCAGCGCGGGGCGATATGCGCCACCATCAGCTGCACGCTTTCCTGACCGCGGTACTCGTTGACGTCTAGCTTGTAGGCTAGCTCGGCCCAGCGCACCGTCGGGTTCGGCCATATCTCGCGGTCGATGTTGAAGGCGATGCCATCGAGGGTCAGCGATCCACATTCACTTTTCAGCACCAGCTTCAAATGGCGCTCGCCGACGATACGCTGCTGCACCAGCTGGAACACCCCATGAAACATCGGCTCGGGAAAATGCTGGCCCCAAGGCCCGGCATTGCGCAGCGCACGGGCCAGTTCCAGGTGGAACTCCTCGACGCTGAGCTGGCCGTCGGTTAGCAGCCGGCCGGTGAGATCATCCTCGCACAGCTGGCGGCGCACTTCGGCGTCGAAGGCGGCAGCGAATGCGCCGAAGTTGGCTTGCGGCAGCGACAGCCCGGCCGCCATGGCATGCCCGCCGAACTTGCTGATCAAGCCGGGATGCTTGGCGGCGACCGCATCCAGCGCATCGCGGATATGAAAGCCCGGCACCGAGCGCGCAGAGCCTTTGAGCAGGCCGTCGCCGGCATCGGCGAAGGCGATGGTCGGGCGGTGGTAGCGCTCCTTCAGGCGCGAAGCCAGGATGCCGATCACGCCCTGATGCCAGTCCGCCTCGAACAGGCACAGGCCGAACGGCAGGTCTTCCAGGGGCAGATCCTTGAGCTGCGCCAGCGCCTCGCGCTGCATGCCCTGCTCGATGCTCTTGCGGTCCTTGTTCAGCTCATCGAGCTGGACCGCCATATCGCGCGCCAGTGCCTCGTCCTCGCAGAGCAGGCATTCGATGCCCAGCGACATGTCATCCAGCCGCCCGGCCGCGTTGAGCCGCGGTCCGAGAATGAAGCCCAGGTCGGTAGAGGTGATGCGTCGATGATCGCGCCCCGCCACTTCGAGAATCGCCCGCAGGCCCGCCCTCGCCCGCCCCGCGCGAATTCGCGCCAATCCCTGATGGACCAGGATGCGATTGTTGGCATCCAGCGGTACCACGTCGGCGACACTGCCCAGCGCCACGAGATCCAATAGCTCAGCCAGGTTCGGCTCGGCCCAGCCCTGACGGGTGAACCAGTCCAGCTCGCGCAGCCGTGCGCGCAGGGCCAGCAGCACATAGAAGATGACCCCGACCCCGGCGATGCACTTGCTGGGGAAGGCGCACTCAGGCTGATTGGGGTTGACGATGGCATCAGCCGCCGGCAGTTCGTGACCCGGCAGGTGATGGTCCGTGACCAGCACCTTGAGCCCTGCGGCCTTGGCCGCCGCCACGCCGTCGACGCTGGAGATGCCGTTGTCCACGGTCACCAGCAGATCGGGCTCGCGCTGCAAGGCAACGGCAACGATTTCAGGGGTCAGACCGTAGCCATATTCGAAGCGATTGGGCACCAGGTAATCGACGTGGGCAGCGCCAAGCTGGCGCAAGCCAAGTACACCCACGGTGCTGGCCGTGGCGCCATCGGCATCGAAATCGCCGACAAACAGGATGCGCTGGCGCTTTTCCAGCGCCTCGACCAGCAGCTCCACCGCCGCATCGATGCCCTTGAGTTGCTTATAAGGAATCAACCGCGCCAGCCCCTTGTCCAGCTCCTCAGCGCAGGTCACGCCACGGGCCGCGTAGAGGCGCTGCAGCAGCGGCGGCAGCTCGCCAAGGTCGGGCAGCTGCTCGGGCAGGGGGCGGGGTTCGATACGCATGGAATTCCGGGCTCGGTGAAGGTCGTTTACAGGGAGGTGGCGGCGCGAGCGGCCTGGTCGTACAGCCCGGACATGGCACGCAGCATGCCGGCCAGGCGGTGGATCTCATCGGGATCGATATTCAGGTTCTCGAACGACGCGATCAGGCATTCGCGGCGGATGTCGGCGTATTCCTGGCAGAGCGCGCGGCCCTTTTCGGTGGTGCGATAGAACATTTCCTTGCCCTGCTTGGCACCTTCCACCAGGCCGAGTTTGCTCAGCTTCTTCAGCGCGTAGGTCACGGTGTGCGTGTCTTCCACGTTGAGCAGCAGGCAGATGTCCGCCTGTCGCTTGGCGCGCCCGCGACTGGCGAGGTTGTGCAGCACCATGACGTCCAGCGCGTTCATCTCTACCGTGCCGCAGGCCTGCATGCAGCGCTCCATCCAGCGCATCAGCGCGGCGCTGGCGACGATGATGCCGTACTCCAGTTCAGACAGTTCCTGAGACTGCTCGGCGAGATGTGCCGAGGCGACAATCGAGGATCGCAACGGGCGAGAGCTTTTGGCGTCAACCATTCTGAATTCCTGATTGAAGAAGCGGCGGTCGATCGTATAGAGGTGGGCGGCAAGGATACAGCAATGTCCGCGCGGTCACTTCGGCGGTCAATAGGAAAAATACGTTGATAATTTATCGATATTTTATCAGTGTATCAGCTTCGACCGCCGCACCGGCCCATCTAGAAAGGAGCAGCCATCGTGAGTCGTCTGTTACTCAATTGCGATATAGGGGAAAGCTTCGGCGCCTGGACCATGGGCTTGGATGCCGAGGTGATGCCTTTCATCGACTGCGCCAATGTCGCCTGCGGCTTCCACGCGTCCGATCCGCAGATCATGCGGCGCACAGTGGCGTTGGCACGCAAGCATGATGTGCGTATTGGCGCCCATCCGGCCTATCCGGATCTGGTCGGCTTCGGCCGGCGCTCCATGGCCTGCAGCCCGGCCGAAGTGGAGAACATGCTGCTCTACCAGATCGGCGCGCTCGACGGCATCTGCCGCGCCGAAGGCACGCAGGTCCGCTACGTCAAACCCCACGGTGCGCTGTACAACGACATGATGCGCCAGCCCGAACTGCTGCGCGCGGTGATGAGCGCCATCAAGGCCTACAGCACCAATCTGCCGCTGATGCTGATGTCCACCCGCGACAACAGCGCAAGCCAGGCGCTGGCAGCGGAAATGGGCATCACCCTGTGGTTCGAGGTGTTCGCCGACCGCGCCTATGACGCCGCCGGCATGCTGGTGTCACGCAGCCTGCCAGGCGCCGTCCACCACGATGCAGAAACCGTGACCGACCAGGCCCTGTGCCTGGCCAAGGGCGAGGCGCTGATTGCGAGCGATGGCAGCGCGCTGATTCTGCAGGCCGATACCCTCTGCGTGCATGGCGACAACGCCGGTTCCATAGCCGCCGTCCAGCGCATCCGTCAGTCGCTGCAGGCGCTTCCCGAATGAAGCCGCGGATCGAAGTGGTCGGCGTCGACAGTCTGTTGCTGCGCCTGTTCGATCAGATCGATGAAGACAACATGCCCTGGATGCTCGCCGCCAGTCAGCGTGTGCGCGAAACCTTCGGCGCGGCACTGGTCGATCTGGTGCCCTCCTACACCACGCTGCTAGTGCATTACGACCTGACCCAACTGGACGACCTGCAGGCTCGCCAGCACCTTCACCAAGCGCTCGCGGGTCTGCAGCCCGCCGCCGCCGAAACCGCACGCCAGCATGAAATCCCGGTGTGGTACGACGCCAGCGTCGGCCCCGAGCTACGAGCGCTAGGCAAGCGCAGCGGACTCGGTGTAGCTGGCGTGATCGAGCAACACAGCGCGCATATCTATCAGGTATTCGCCCTAGGCTTTGCACCGGGTTTCGCCTTTCTCGGGCTGGTCGATGAGCGTCTGGCCAGCCCGCGCCTGGCCACACCGCGCAAGCAGGTGCCGGCGGGCAGCCTAGGCATCGCCGATCGGCAGACAGCGATCTACCCACTGGTTTCGCCGGGCGGCTGGAATCTGATCGGGCGCAGCCCGGTTCGTCTGTTCGACCGCGAGCTCGACGGCTACAGCCTCTGGCAGCCAGGCGACCGGGTGCGCTTCGTGCCCATCGAGCGCGCCGAATTCGTCCGCCTGGGCGGTGACGACAGCCCCTTCGAGGAAACCACTGCATGAGCCTGCTTATCGAACGCGCCGGCGCACTGGCCAGCCTGCAGGACGGCGGCCGTATGGGCGTACGTCACCTCGGCGTTACCCAAGGCGGCCCGGTGGACTGGATTTCCCACGGCTGGGCCAACTGGCTGCTTGGAAATCCTGTGCAGGCCGCGACAGTGGAAATCACGCTGGGGAATTTCAGCATTCGCGCGGAAACCGATACCTGCCTGGCGATCTGCGGCGCCGATCTTGGCGCCGCGCTCGATGACGAGGCCATTGCGCCGGGGCGTAGCTTCGAGGTCCGTAAGGGTCAGCTGCTTGCCTTCGCGCATCCAAAGCGAGGCGTTCGCGCCTATCTCGCGGCACCAGGCGGCTTCCAGGCGACACCGGTGTTGGGGAGCTACGCCACGGTCCGGCGCGAGCAACTCGGCGGCTTGGCCGGTGACGGCCAAGCGCTGGCCGAGGGCGACCGCTTGCACTGGCTCGGTGGTGTTTCTGCTGCTCCCCGAGAGCTGCCAGTGCAAACCGTCACCCCACTATCGAGCCCGACCCTGGCGGTCGTACTCGGTGCGCAGATTGGTGATTTCAGCGGCCAGAGCCTGTTCGATGCCTTCAACAGCGACTGGACAGTCGATCAACGAGCCGACCGCATGGGCGTGCGCTTGCTCGGCCCCACGCTTCACAGCACGCGCTCATCGATGATTTCCGAAGGCGTGCCGCTGGGGGCGATCCAGGTTCCGGCCGACGGGCAGCCGATCATCCTGCTCAACGACCGCCAGACAATCGGCGGCTATCCACGCCTCGGCGCGCTGACACCTGCGGCGGTGGCCCAGCTGGGGCAGTGCCTGCCCGGTACCTCGCTCAGGCTCAAACCGATTTCACTGGAGGCCGCGCAACGCGCGCACCGCGAACTGCTCGCCCAATGGCGATAGTCGCTCATAAGGAGCCGCTGACCAGCAGCCAGTTATTCCTACAAAAACAACATTACCGGGTATGACCCGGGCGCATTTCTACCTGCCCCAACGCCAAGAAAAAGAAGGTATCCAATGCAAGCCACACAAGACGAACGCGGAACTCCCGCCCAGCGCAACGTCCTGCGCGGCGCCATTTTCATCATGGCGACTTCGTCCATCGGACCCGCGTTTCTAACCCAAACGTCGCTGTTCACCGAGAAGTATCTGGCGAGTTTCGCCTTCGCGATCCTGATCTCTTTGCTCATCGACATCGGTGCCCAGCTTAATATCTGGCGGGTGATCACCGTTGCCAACCTGCGCGGCCAGGACGTCGCCAACCGCGTGATACCCGGCGTCGGCCATCTGATATCCGCCTTCATCGTGCTGGGCGGCATTGCCTTCAATATCGGCAATATCGGTGGCGCCGGCCTGGCAATGAATGTGATCTTCGGCATCCCGCCGATAATCGGCTCGTTGATCGCCGCCGTGCTGATCATCGGCATCTTCCTGCTGCGCAACGCCAAGGGCGTGATGGACTCGGTGATGCAGGTTCTCGGCCTGGTAATGCTGTGCATGATCGGCTACGCCATGCTGCAGTCGAATCCACCGCTGCTCGAAGCGATGAGTCGCAGCTTTAATCCGGACGACCCATTGATCCTGCTGCTGCCGATCGTGACATTGGTGGGCGGCACGGTCGGCGGCTACATATCGTTTTCCGGTGGCCATCGCCTGGTAGAGGCCGGCATCACCGGGGTAGAGAATGTCAGGCTGGTAACCCGCGCGGCCGTGATCGGTATCGCTACCACCGGCGTCGTGCGCATCTGCCTCTTTCTTGCCGCGCTCGGGGTCGTCAGCCAGGGCCTGACTCTCGACCCGAGCAACCCCGCTGCGTCGGTGTTTTCCCATTCGATGGGCACCATCGGCTACAAGATCTTTGGCGTAGTGCTGCTGGCCGCTTCGGTTTCATCGGTGATCGGCGCCGCTTATACCAGTGTGACCTTCATGTACTCGCTGCATGACAGCATCCGCCGGCATAACCAGCGAGTGGTGATCGCCTTTATTGCCTGCTCGACGCTCATCTACAGCTTGGTCGGCCAGCCCGTGAAGGTTCTGGTGGTAGCGGGCACACTGAATGCCCTGGTGCTGCCGCTGGCACTGGGCTGCATACTGCTCGCATCGCGCAAAACGAACATCGTCGGCGACGGCTACCGTCACCCCACCTGGATGCTGATGTTCGGCATATTGGCCATGCTGGCCACGGCGGTTGGGGTGGTGATGTCGTTCAATGCGCTGCTGGAGTTCTGGCAAGCGTGACTGGCACGGCGGGCGCTCTCAGCGCTCGCCGAGCAACCAACCCAACTTCACTTCGAACTGACCACGCTCATCGGTGATGAACAACGTGCCGTCACTGATCATCACGCCCCACTGCAGACTACGCGGCAAGTCCTTGACCAACGCGGCAAGTGACTCCGAGTCGATGGTGGCAATGGACAGATTCTTCAATCCCTTCACCGCATCGATCACCTTGCCCTGCCAGACGCGCAGATTGCCATAGGCAACCAGGCTGACGCGTTCGGCTCGTCGCGAACACCAAGTCAATCGCTCTGCATCCGGCTGACCCACTTCGATCCAATGAAGGACGCGGCCATCCAGACTCTTTTCCCAGAGTGCTGGCTCGTCCACATCAGAGAGGCCGCGACCAAAGGCCAGCTGCTCGCTATACCAGAGCGCATAGGCAATCAATCGCACGCCGAGGCGTTCTTCGGTTTCCGACGGGTGTTTGGCGACCGTAAAGCGCAGATTCTCGTAAACCCCGCGGTCCAGGTCCGTGAGATTCAGCTCGACTTTATATGGTGTGGCTTGCAGGGCCATGAACGGCCTCCGTTGCGAAAAGGCGCGCAGTCTACCGCAAAGCGGTCAACACCGATCTTCGCTGCGGCCTTCGACACCGTCGGTACGAACGGAAAAATACGCTCATCGGAGAACCCCCGACGAACGAACTTTGACAATTATTCTCATTCTGATTAGCATCCCAACCGTCAACGAATTCAACGGGTAGTGCTTCTATGTACGTCTGTCTTTGCCAGGGTGTCACCGACGGCCAGATTCGCGATGCCATCTACGAAGGCTGCTGCAGCTACCGTGAAGTAAGGGAAACGACCGGCGTCGCCACCCAGTGCGGCAAGTGCGCCTGCGTCGCCAAGCAGGTCGTGCGCGAGACGCTCAGCAACGTGCAAAGTGCCCAGGCCTCCCTCGCCTACCCTGCCAGTTTTGTTCAGGCTTGACAGACTGAAGCCATGAAGCCGGGCCATGCCCGGCTTTTTTTTTGCCTGCAAATCAGCAAGTTGCTCTGAAGGATGCGGAACGCAACTATTCTCGCTAGGGTTTAGCTTTAGCATTCAATGACTTAGGTTTGACAGGTCGCCTGAGCGTGGCCAGACTGCTTGCATTCCCACCGCGTCAGGCAGGCTAACTACATGAAAGGCGACAAGCTGGTCATTCAGCACCTCAACAAGATCCTCGGCAATGAGCTGGTAGCCATCAACCAGTACTTCCTGCACGCGCGCATGTATGAGGACTGGGGTCTCGGCAAGCTCGGCAAGCATGAGTACGAAGAATCCATCGACGAGATGAAGCATGCGGACAAGCTGATCAAGCGCATCCTGTTTCTGGAAGGCCTGCCGAATCTGCAGGATCTGGGCAAGTTGCTGATCGGTGAGAACACTCGCGAGATGCTCGAGTGCGACCTCAGGCTGGAGCAAGGTGGCGTGCAGGATCTGAAGGTCGCCATCGCTTACTGCGAAAGCGTCGGCGACTACGGCAGTCGCGAGCTGCTGGAAGACATCCTCGAATCCGAGGAGGAACACATCGACTGGCTGGAGACGCAGCTGAGCCTGATCGACAAGGTGGGCATGGAAAACTATCTGCAGTCGCAGATGGACGACTGATTCAGTAGCAAGCCCATATAAAAACGCCCCGACTAGATCGGGGCGTTTTCGTTTGCAGCGAAGAGAACCGCTTATTCCTGCTCGGCTGCTTCAGCAGGCTGCTCGGCTGCGGGCTGCTCGGCCTCGTCACCCTTGATATCCAGCAGCTCGAGATCGAAGACCAGCACCGAGTTGGCCGGGATCAGCGGGCTCGGGCTCTGCTCGCCGTAGGCCAGTTCACTCGGGATGTAGAGCTTGTACTTCTCGCCCACATGCATCAGCTGCAGACCTTCGACCCAACCTGGAATCACACCGCCGACCGGCAGATCGATCGGGCTGCCGCGCTTGATCGAGCTGTCGAAGACGGTGCCGTCGGTCAAGCTGCCCTCGTAGTGCACGGTCACCACGTCGTTCTCGGTCGGTTGACGGCCTTCGGCCGCCTTGACGACTTCGTACTGCAGACCGGATTCGGTGGTCTTCACACCCTCACGCTTGGCGTTGTCTTCGAGGAACTTCTTGCCAGCCTCGACCGCTTTGGCATTCATCTCAACCATGCGCTCTTCGGCACGGGTTTGTAGGAAGGTGAAAGCTTCCATCAGCTGCTCATCGGTGAGCTTCTGCTCCTTCTTGCCGATGGCATCTTCAATACCCTGCGCAACAGCCTGGGAGTCGAGATCATCCATACCCTCCTGCGCAAGGCTCTTGCCCATGTTCAGGCCGATACCATAGGACGCCTTCTGCGCCGGAGTGTCCAGTTTGACACTGGTCTGCGAGTCGCAGCCGGCCAGCACCAGGCCAACCAGGGCAACCGCAGGCGCCAAACGATGATGTCTCAGTCTCATGCTGTTTCCTTAGATACGCTGTTGGGCATTCGAAAAACCGATGGTCGAGCTTAGCAGCGCATCCCGGCACTGGCTACCGCACCCCAAGGCAAGGACCGTAAAGAGATTGCAAAGAACGGACGCGCGTAGCAATCCGACAGCAGGATCGAGCCGAGCAAGAAGCGGCACCCGCAGCTTTCGCCCACAAAAAATTCAGGCAAAAAAAAACGGCCTAGATGGCCGTTCTTTCGTTGCTTCAGGGCGTTCAGTGGACCCGTGAAGCGAATATGGCGCAGCGGACGGGACTCGAACCCGCGACCCCCGGCGTGACAGGCCGGTATTCTAACCGACTGAACTACCGCTGCGCTAAACCTCGAGTGGTGGGTGATGACGGGATCGAACCGCCGACCCTCTGCTTGTAAGGCAGATGCTCTCCCAGCTGAGCTAATCACCCGTTTGCTCTCGAAGTGGGGCGCATTTTAGAGAGGGTTCCGCACCTTGGCAACCCCCTTTCGAAAAAAAAATTGCAGAAGTTCCAAAGACTTAGGAAAACCCTCGATTTACCAGCCGATTTTTCTCGTCCGCCGTGCATTAACATCCCGCAGGGTTGGCCTGAACTGGCCAGGCAGGAATAATGCACCCCTTTGCTTTCCGGAGATCTACCCCGCCATGTGGTTTCGTAACCTGCTCGTTTACCGTCTCACCCAGAACGTCGCTCTAGATGCCGAGACACTCGAAGCTGCACTGGCCGCCAAACCTGCCCGCCCCTGCGCCAGCCAGGAGCTGAGCACCTACGGCTTCGTCGCCCCCTTTGGTAAGGGTGAAGACGCCCCCCTGGTGCACGTCAGCCAGGGTTTCCTGCTGATCGCCACGCGCAAGGAGGAACGCATTCTTCCGGGCAGCGTCGTCAAGGATGCGCTGAAGGAAAAGGTCGACGAGATCGAAGCCGAGCAGATGCGCAAGGTCTACAAGAAGGAGCGCGACCAGATAAAAGACGAGATCATCCAGGCCTTTCTGCCGCGCGCCTTCATCCGCAAATCCGGCACCTTCGCCGCAATCGACGCCGAGCGCGGGCTGATCCTGGTGAACTCGGCCAGCCCGAAGAAGGCCGAGGACCTGCTGTCCACCCTGCGTGAAGCGATCGGCTCGCTGCCGGTGCGCCCGCTGACCGTGAAGATTGCGCCAAGCGCCACCCTGACCGATTGGGTCAAGACGCAGAAGTCCGCAGACGATTTCTTCGTGCTCGACGAATGCGAGCTGCGCGATACCCACGAGGACGGCGGCGTGGTGCGCTGCAAGCGCCAGGACCTGACCAGCGACGAGATCCAGCAGCATATGGAAGCCGGCAAGCAGGTCACCCAGCTGTCGCTGGCCTGGCAGGACAAGCTGTCCTTCGTGCTGGACGACAAGTTGATCATCAAGCGCCTGCGCTTCGAGGAACTGCTGCAGGACCAGGCCGAGCAGGACGGTGGTGAAGACGCCCTTGCCCAGCAGGACGCCAGTTTCCTGCTGATGATGATGACCTTCCGCGAGTTCCTGCCTGCGCTGTTCGAGGCGTTCGGTGGCGAAGAAGTCCCCCAGGGCCTCTGACACCCGCCCGGGGCGCTGATCGGCGCCCCGCTCCCCTCAACGCACCTTCAGCTGCAACGCCAGTGCCCCGCCCAATCGCTCCCCCAGCGACCAGACCAGAAAACGCTCGATGAACTCCGGCGCGTCGATGAACAGCGCCCCGCAGACCAGCACGCTGAGCAACGAAACCGTCAGGAAAAGCTGCGGTATCGAGAGCTTCAGCAGCACCAGCAGGACAATTGCGATGATCGCCGACGCGACCATGAACAGCGCATTGAGAATGTTGTTCGCTGCCACCACTCGCGAGCGCTCGTGAACCACACTGCGTGACTGGATCAGGGCATACAGCGGGACGATGTACAGCCCACCGAAAATCCCCAGCCCGAGGATATCCATCAGTACCCACCAGGCAGAAGGCTCGCCGAGCAGCGCAAGCCAGTCGACCGTACCTACAGGCTCCACGTGGCCGCTCGCATGCCACCACAGCAGCACTCCGCAAAGGCTCAGGCCAATGGCTCCGAACGGGACCAGACCGATCTCCACGTGATGCCGCGACAGCCGCTCGCAAAGCAGCGATCCCAGCGCGATGCCGACCGAAAACAGCGTCAGGATCAACGTCACCACGCTTTCATCGCCGCCGAGATAGTCCTTGGCAAACGCCGGGATCTGCGTCAGGTAGGTCGCACCGAGAAACCAGAACCAGGAATTGCCCAGCATGGCCCGGGACACCGCCCGCTGCTGACCGAGCCCCAGCCGCAGAATGCGCCATGACTGACGCAGCACGCGCCAATCCATATGCAGGGTCGGCAGCGCTGCCGTACCGGCTGGAATGGCCAGACTGGCGAGATAACCGATGAGCGCGATCAGCACCACGCTGATCGCCACCAGCTCGGCGTAGCCCTCACTCGCCATCAACACACCCGCGCCGATGGTGCCCCCGAGAATCGCCAGGAACGTTCCCATCTCCACCAGCGCATTGCCTCCCACCAGCTCATCCTCGGCGAGCTGCTGCGGCAGGATCGAGTACTTGACCGGACCAAACAGCGCCGACTGGGTGCCCATGCAGAACAGCACCGCAAGCAATACCGGCAGGTTGCCGAGCATCATGCCGAACGCCCCGACAAGCATGATCAGGATCTCGGCGAACTTGATCCGGCGAATCAGCCAAGCCTTCTCGAAGCGCTCGCCGAACTGGCCACCCAACGCGGAGAAAAGAAAGAACGGCAGGATGAACAGCAGCGCACAAAGATTGATCAGCAGACTCTTGTCGGCGCCAGTGCCGATCTTGAACAGAATCGCCAGGATCAACGCCTGCTTGAACACGTTGTCGTTGAATGCACCGAGCAGCTGCGTGCAGAAAAAAGGCAGGAAGCGACGCTTGCCGAGCAGGCGAAACTGCGAATGCGTAGTTGCCGGCCCGCCAGCTGGCACACGCCTTGTCGAGCTAGCCCCGGTCGATTCCTGATTCATATCGGCAACTGCCCGAAAGCCCAGCGCAGCAGAAAGAAGCTCAGCAGTCCGCCGGCGATAGTCGCCAGCAGGTTGCGGCTAAACGCGGCTATGAGGATCGCCAACAGCCCCGCTAGCAGATAGGCATTGTCCGGGCGCAACGCCCACTGCCCTTCCGGCATCAGCATTCCCGGCACCACGATGGCAGTCAGTACCGCCACCGGCACGTAATGCAGCCCCTGCTCGATAGCGCGGGGAAAGCGCAGGTTGGGCCAGGCGAAAAAGCTGTAGCGGATCACGAAGGTGATCGCCAGCATGCCGAAGATAAGCAACCAGGTCGTCATAGCGCCCCCTGCATGCGCGCAGCCGCTTCGGCGCGACGTTCGAGCCAGACGCCGACGACGATGCCGGCCATGGCGGCGGCAATCAGTCCGAGCTTGTAAGGCAGCTCCCAGGTCAGCAAGGCCACCGCGCCAGCCACCAGCGCCGAGGCCACCTGCGGGCGCGTCCGCATCATCGGCACCGCGATGCCGATGAAGGTGGCGATCATGGCGAAGTCCAGCCCCCAGCTGGCGATATCCGGAACAGCCTGACCGAAGGCGACACCCACCAGAGTCGACAGCTGCCAGTTGATGTACATGGTCAGCGCGGCTCCGAGAAAGAACCAATGCTTGTACGGCGACTCATCGTCGCGGGCATAGCGGTTCTGCACCACGGCGAAGGCCTCGTCCGTGAGCCAGAACGCCAGAGGGGCGCGCCAGCGGCCCGGCAGATGACGAACGAATGGCTGCAGCGCAGCGCTGTACAAGGCATGCCGCAGATTGACCACGAAGGTGGTCAGCAGTACCACGGCTGCGCCTACGCCACCGGTTATCAGCGTGATCGCAATGAACTGTGCGGAACCGGCGAAGACCAGCGAAGACATGCCCATGGTCTGCCAGGGCGTCAATCCGGCGCCGACGGCCAGCGTGCCGAAGATGACGCCGAACGGAATCGCACCGAGGATCAACGGCAGAATGTCACGGCATCCGTGAACGAACTCTTGCGAGCGGGACATTGGAACTCCTGTAGCCAATTTTGCACCGAACATTGCCCTGCCTATCGACCTCGTAGCGAAAGGCGTGGATGACGGACAGATCGACGCAAAACATGCGGCAAAGCACCGCACGATAACCGAACTCAGACGCTCAGGCGATGCGTCGCAGAGCAGTCAGTCGGCCGCGAGCCGCTGCTTGAGCTGCGGCCAGTCACGGTCGGTGATGCTGTACAGCACGGTATCGTCCAGACGACCGTCTGCCAGTCGCCGATGGTTACGCAGCAATCCTTCGCGTAGGGCACCTAGCTTTTCGATGGCCCGCTGCGAGCGGAGGTTACTGGCGGCAGTCTTCAGCTGCAGGCGAACCAACTGCCATTCTTCGAATGCGTGACGCAGCAGCAGGTACTTGATCGAGGCATTCAGCCCGGTGCCATGCTCCGCCTGATCCAGCCAGGTCCAGCCCAATTCGGCCGCCGGCAGGCTCAGGTTGAAGTCGGCGAAGCGCGTGGTGCCGACCAGCTGCTCGGCCATGCGCACACTGAAGACTACCGCGCGCCCCTCGCGCTGTTCCGCCAGCGCATGGCGGTACCAGTCCGGCCGTAGCGGCCCGCTCATATATGTCAGCTCGGCGCGGTTCCGCTCTGCCAGGGCAACCAGCTCCGGGATATCCGCTTCCATCAGCGGCTCCAGGCGCAGCGCCCCGCGTTGCAGGGTTACCGGATGGGGGCTGAGCATGACATTCTCCTGTTATTGCGTTCGGGCAAATCGGCGGTTACCAGACAGTAACCCATGGCGCAGGAAACGCCGTACTTCGCGGACGACCGGCGATATTGCTGGCGGGCCCGCGCTAGACGCATGCGACCTTGGTCGCAACCCTGCACACGGGGTGACCATTGCTGCGAAACTTCGCGAACTCAGCATATTAACGAGTCACCAGGGCTGATTGAATCGGCACCGTTACCGGCCCGCCGAGGCCTGCCTGGCACTCACCTTTCGTTTTCTGGAGTTTGCATGACGCTGTCAGGCGGGCTGATCGCTGCGGTCGCCCTCGTCTATATGGCCATTCTGTTCGCCATCGCTTTCTACGGCGACCGCAACAGCGCTTCCATGTCGCCGCGCCTGCGGCCTTGGGTCTATAGCCTTTCACTGGCGGTGTACTGCACCAGCTGGACCTTCTTCGGCGCTGTTGGCCAATCCGCCGAGCAGCTCTGGGCGTTCCTGCCGATCTATCTGGGCCCGATCCTGCTGATGCTGTTCGCACCGCATGTGATCCAGAAGATGATCATGATCAGCAAGCAGGAGAACATCACCTCCATTGCCGACTTCATCGCCGCCCGCTATGGCAAATCCCAGCTGCTGGCAGTGGTTGTTACGCTGATCTGCCTGGTTGGCGTACTGCCGTACATCGCGCTGCAGCTCAAAGGCATCGTACTCGGCGTCAACCTGCTAAGCGGCATCAACATCGACGCAGCCGGCACCGGCACGCGCGACACCGCGCTGATCGTCTCGATCGTGCTGGCGCTGTTCACCATTCTGTTCGGCACGCGCAACCTCGATGTGACCGAGCATCACCGCGGCATGGTCCTGGCGATCGCCTTCGAATCGCTGATCAAGCTGCTGGCATTCCTGGCAGTTGGTGCCTTCGTCACCTTCGGTTTGTTCGACGGCTTCGGCGACCTGTTCAACCAGGCACATGACTCGCCGAACCTCGCCGAGTTCTGGGGTGAAGGCGTCAACTGGTCAGCCATGCTGGTCCAGACCACCGTCGCGATGATGGCGATCGTCTGCCTGCCACGGCAGTTTCACGTTTCGGTGGTAGAGAACATCGAGCCGCGCGACTTCCGCCTGGCCCGCTGGGTGTTCCCGCTCTATCTGGTACTCGCCGCGGTATTCGTGATCCCGATCGCGCTGGCGGGACAGATGCTGTTGCCCGCTGGCGTAACGCCGGATTCCTTCGTCATCAGCCTGCCGTTGGCCGAACTGCATCCCTGGCTCGCCCTGCTCGCCTTCATCGGCGGCGCCTCGGCGGCAACCGGCATGGTAATCGTCGCCAGCGTCGCACTGTCGACCATGGTTTCCAACGACATGCTGCTGCCTTGGCTGCTGCGCCGCCAGGAAACCGAGCGCCCGTTCGAGGCGTTCCGTCACTGGATGCTCTCGGTACGTCGCATCAGCATCGTCGTGATCCTGCTGCTCGCCTATGTCAGCTACCGCCTGCTCGGCTCCACGGCATCGCTGGCTACAATCGGCCAGATCGCCTTCGCCGCCATCACTCAGCTGGCCCCGGCGATGGTTGGTGCGCTGTATTGGAAGCAGGCCAACCGTCGCGGCGTGTTCGCCGGCCTGACCGCCGGCGCGGCAATCTGGTTCTATACGCTGATTGTTCCTCTGCTGGGCTGGCCGCTGGAAATGTTCCCGGGCCTGAGCTGGATGTACAACGGCGGCCTCGGTTTCGGCCTCAGCGGACTGACCCTGGGCGTGACCCTGTCGCTGATCGGCAATGCAACGCTGTTCTTCTGGGTATCCATCCTCACCCAGACCCACGTGGCCGAGCATTGGCAGGCCAGCCGCTTTATCGGTCAGGAGATCGCCTCCCCGACCGGCGCCCGCCGCCTGCTCGCCGTGCGCGTCGAAGACCTGCTGGCCCTGGCGTCTCGCTTCGTCGGCGCCGAGCGTGCCGAGCAAAGCTTCCAGCGCTTCGCCCGCCGCCACGGCCAGGACTTCTCGCCCAAACTGCAAGCTGACGGCCAGTGGATCGCACATACCGAACGCCTGCTGGCGGGCGTGCTCGGCGCGTCGTCCACCCGTGCAGTGGTCAAGGCAGCGCTGGAAGGCCGCGACATGCAGGTCGACGACGTGGTGCGCATCGTCGGTGAAGCCTCGGAAGTGCTGCAGTTCAACCGCGCACTGCTGCAAGGCGCGATCGAGAACATCACCCAGGGCATCAGCGTGGTCGACCAGTCGCTGCGCCTGGTGGCATGGAACCATCGCTATCTCGAACTCTTCGAGTACCCGGACGGGCTGGTCTACATCGGCCGCCCGATCGCCGACATCATCCGCTACAACGCCGAACGCGGACTATGCGGACCCGGTGATCCCGACACCCACGTGGCCAAGCGCCTGTACTGGATGCGCCAGGGTCGCGCGCATACGTCCGAGCGACTGTTCCCCAACGGCCGCGTCGTCGAGCTGATCGGCAACCCGATGCCGGGCGGCGGCTTCGTCATGAGCTTCAGTGACATCACCGCCTACCGCGAAGCCGAACGCGCCTTGAAAGATGCCAACGAAGGCCTCGAACAGCGCGTCAGCGAGCGGACCCAAGAGCTTTCCCAGCTCAACCAGGCGCTGATCGAAGCCAAGAGCACGGCGGAAGCGGCCAACCAGTCGAAGACGCGCTTCCTCGCCGCAGTCAGCCACGACCTGATGCAGCCACTCAATGCCGCGCGACTGTTCTCCGCCGCGCTGTCGCACCAGCAGAGCGCCCTGCCCAGCGAGGCCCAGGAACTGGTGCAGCATCTGGACAGTTCGCTGCGTTCGGCTGAAGACCTGATCACCGACCTGTTGGATATCTCGCGCCTGGAAAGCGGCCGGGTGACCCCAGATCGCAACCCCTTCCCACTCGCCACGCTGTTCGACACGCTGGGCACGGAGTTCACCGCACTGGCCCGCGAACAGGGGGTCAACTTCCGCGTGCACGGCAGCAAGCTGCGCGTCGACAGTGACATCCGCCTGCTCCGTCGCGTGCTGCAGAACTTCCTCACCAATGCCTTCCGTTACGCCAAGGGCCGCGTGGTACTCGGCGTGCGCCGGCAAGGCGCATCACTGCGGCTCGAAGTCTGGGACCGCGGCCCGGGCATCCCGCATGACAAGCTGAAAGTGATCTTCGAGGAGTTCAAACGCCTCGACAGCCACCAGACCCGCGCGGAGAAAGGCCTGGGCCTGGGCCTGGCCATCGCCGACGGTCTCTGCCACGTACTCGAACACCCACTGGAAGTGCGCTCCTGGCCGGGCAAGGGCAGCGTGTTCAGCGTCACTGTGCCGATCGCCCGTGCATTGAGCCAGCCGCGCCCGGCAGCCAAGCGTGGCGAGCCGCATCACACCGCGTTGACCGGCACTCAGGTTCTTTGCATTGATAACGAGGACAGCATTCTGGTCGGCATGAACAGCCTGCTCACCCGCTGGGGTTGCCAGGTATGGACCGCCAGCAACCGCGCCGAATGCGAAGCGCTGCTGGCCGAGGACATTCGCCCGCAACTGGTGCTGGTCGACTATCACCTCGACGAAGGCCAGACCGGCACCGAGCTGATGGCCTGGTTGCGCACCCGCCTGGGCGAGCCGGTGCCCGGCGTGGTGATCAGTGCCGATGGCCGCCCGGAACTGGTGGCGGCGATTCACGCAAGCGGCCTGGATTTCCTCGCCAAGCCGGTCAAGCCTGCGGCGTTGCGCGCCCTGATGAGCCGGCACCTGACGCTTCAGTAGACAGGCGACCTCGGCCAGCGGGTGAAACAATCGCGGCTGAGGCCGGTTACACTGCTGGCAATTTGCACACTTGGCGGCAAGGTGGCCGATGACGCTCGAGCTTTTTCTCAACCTCGCCACGGCGCTTGCCGTCGGGCTACTGATCGGCACCGAACGTAGCTGGAGCGGCAGAGACGGCCCCGGCCAGGAGCTGGTCGCCGGGGTCCGCACCTTCGGCCTGTCGGGCCTGTTCGGCGGGCTCGCGGCGGTTAGCGTCAGCCATCTCGGCGGCTCTGCTTGGGTGGCCATGTTCGCCATGCTCGCGCTGCTGGTCATTGCCGGCTATCTGATCGATGCGCGTCGCAGCGGCGACCATGGCATGACCACCGAGGTCGCCATGCTGCTGACCTTTGTTCTCGGCAGCCTGGCGGTCGCGGAGAGCCGGCAACTCGCCGCCGCATGCGCCATCGTCGTGGCGCTGCTGCTGAGCCTGAAAGCCCCGCTGCATCAGGCGCTGAAGCGGCTCAGCGAGGCGGAACTGGGCGGCGCGCTGAAGATGCTGTTCATCTCCGTGGTGCTGCTGCCCACGCTGCCGAACCAGGGCTATGGCCCCTGGCAGGCACTCAATCCCTACACGACCTGGATGATGGTGGTACTGATCGCCGGAATCGGTTTCGCCGCATACGTGGCGATCCGTATCCTTGGCCCTCGTCACGGCCTCTTCGTCACGGCGCTGCTTGGCGGCATCGTCTCCTCCACTGCGATGACCATCACGCTGGCGCGGCTGAACGCGCCGAAGCTGCGTGCCGCGCTCGCAGCCGGCCTGCTGGCGACGTCGGCGCTCATGTTTCCTCGCGTTCTACTGGAGGTGGGACTAGTCAATCCGGCGCTGCTTCCTGGCCTGATCCTGCCTCTGGCGTGCGCCGGCGCCATCTATACAGCAGGTGCAATCTTCTATTACCTGCTGGCAGCCAAAACGCCCACAGACACTGCCGAGCCCCTGCTGAAGAACCCGTTCGAGCTGGGACCGGCGCTACGCTTCGCCGCCTTGCTGGTGTTGATCCTGCTACTGGTCGAGGGGGCACGGCGCTGGCTGGGCGATGCCGGCATCTACATGGTGTCGCTGGTCGCAGGTCTGACCGATGTGGATGCGATCACCCTCTCGCTGGCCAACAATGCCCGCGACGGGCTCAGTCACGAGGTCGCGTCGCGCGGCATCGTATTCGCCGTGCTGAGCAACAGCCTGGTCAAGGCCATGCTGATCGCCTTCATCGGTGGCCGTGAACTGGCTATCCGTACCCTGCCGATCATGTTCGCCGGGCTGCTGACCGCGCTCGCCGTGCTGCTGTTGCGTTAGCGCCGCGATCTAGTCGCCCGCCTCGCTGAGTTCCTCGGCACCGGCACGTTCCAGCCAGTCGCCCGGCAAGCGCTTGCTGGCCCGCGCACCGAGCGACTTCAATTGCTCGGCTCGACCAACAAGGTTGCCGCGACCATCGCTAAGCTTGTTGCGCGCCGCCAGGTAAGCACGATCCACCTGCTGCAAGCGGCTGCCGATCTCATCGAGATCCTGGATGAAGGCTACGAACTTGTCGTAAAGCCCGCCGGCTTTCTCGGCGATCTCCCGGGCGTTCTGGCTTTGCCGCTCCTGCCGCCAGAGGCTGTCGATGACCCGCAGGGTGGCGAGCAAGGTCGTCGGACTGACGATCACGATGTGCCGCCCATAGGCTTCCTGGAACAGATCGGGATCTGCCTGCAGCGCGGCCGCGAAAGCCGCCTCGATCGGCACGAACAGCAGCACGAAGTCGAGGCTCTGCAAGCCATCGAGGCGCTGGTAGTCCTTCAGCGAGAGCCCCTTGAGGTGGCTGCGCAGCGATTGCACATGCTGCTTGAGCGCCAGCGCCCGGCTGCCTTCATCCTCGGCGCAGGTCAGCGCCTGATAGGCGGTCAGACTGACTTTGGCATCAACCACGACCTGTTTGTCCCCGGGCAGATGGATCAGCACATCCGGCTGAAAACGCTCACCGTCAGGGCTCTTCAGGCTGACCTGCGTACGGTACTCGCGACCCTTCTCCAGCCCGGCGTGCTCCAGCACCTTTTCCAGCACCAGCTCGCCCCAGTTGCCCTGTGTCTTCTGCCCTTGCAGCGCACGGGTCAGGTTGGTCGCTTCATCACCAAGGCGTTGGTTCAGCTGCTGCAGGCGCTCCAGCTCGCGAGCCAAGGAGAAGCGCTCGCGCGCTTCGTTCTGGTAGCTCTCCTCGACTCGCTTCTCGAACGACTGGATGCGTTCCTTCAGCGGTTCGAGCAGCTGTCCCAGGCGCTCATGGCTGGACTCGCTGAAACGCTGCTCACGCTCGTCGAAGATTTTGCCGGCCAGCTCAGCGAACTGTGCCCGCAGGTCGTCACGCGCTGCCTGCAGGTCTGCCAGCCTTTGCTGATGGGCGTTGTGCTGTTCGCGCAGTTCGGCTTCGAGTGCAGCATGGGTCGCGCTCAACCGGCGCAGTTCACCTTGCTGGGCGTCGCGCTCGGCTTGCAGGTCGGCAATGGTTTCATCATGGCCGTCACGCTGCGTGCGCAACAGTTCGGCCTCGCGGCGCAACGCAGCCAGCTCGGCCTGTTGCGCTGATTTGATGCCACTCAACTCGGCCAGCTCGATCCGACAGCCCTCCAGCTGCGCCGTCAGCCCCTCCTGCGCCAGGGTGGCCTGTCGGAGCCGCTCATCGAGCAACGCCTGTTCGGACTCGCTGGCGGACAGGCGGCGCTGCAGATAAAGGCTCAGCCCAGCCAGGGCAGCCAGGCCGAGCGCCAGACCAATCAATAGATGAAGAGGATCAAAGGACATGAAGGGCTCCGGCAAAAGTGCCGGGCAGTATAGCGAGCCGCAGGTGGGTGGTCAGGCGGGTGCCGTCAGCCCTTGATCCGCTGAAGGAAGCTCGCAGCCTCCTGGGAACCCTGTGCGGCGGCTTGCTCGAGCCACAGGCGCGCCTTGGCAGGTTCGCTGTGGTCGGGCTGGCAATAAAGGCGTCCCAGCTCCAGCTGTGCCTGGCAGTCGCCTGCACGGGCCGCCTGACGCAGCAGCTCGAAACCGATACGGCGGTCGCGCTGACCATCGCACTCGCAGCACAGCAGACGCCCCAGACGACTCTGCGCTTCCACCACGCCCTCACGCGCCGGCTGCTTGAGCAGGCGCCCCGCAATCCGCTTGACACCCTGATTTCTGCCCAGGTGCTGGCTATTGAGCAACCACAGCGCCATGCGCAGCGGCAACCGTGCCGTAGGGGCGGTAGTGGCGAAGGAGGCGGAGGAGGCTGTACGCGTTCTCATGCACATCTGGGGGCTGGATGAATAAGGTCGCGCACTCTACTCCTTTTTTCCGAGAGTTAAAGTCTTGTCAAAAGCGAAAAAATTAGATCCGGATCACACCAAAAATTAATCCACAGAAGCTGTGGATAAGTCAGTGGACAAACAGAAGACAAATCTATGAATGCCACGTCTCATGGGGGCTGCGCTTAAACTGACGTTTTTTTCGCCAATGAAAAAAGTGCTTATTTTTCAATTGGTTATTAACGATCTATGAGTTCAGGCGATTTGCGACAGTTTGTCATAAGGCCTTGACAGGCATGCTGCGCAAATGTGCACAAGTTCAGCGCACCCGGCGCGAAGCGGCTTGCCACAAGGGTTGCAGCGGCACAAGAGCGAACTTTCAGACAAAGCTGTTGTCGTCCTGCGCACCTTGCCGGAGCACGGTAGCTACGCTTGTTCTGCGGCTATGCTGTACGCCTCGCATTCTGGAACTGGAAATGACGAAACCGTCGAGAATACTGCGCTGGCTGCTGGTTAGCCTGCTGCTACTGCTGCTGCTTGCCGGCGGTTTCGCCTGGTATCAATGGACAGCGTTCAAGCGCGAACAAGGCATCGTCGAACTCGACTGGCAGGGGCTGCGTGTCTCTTTCAGAAGCATATCGATCCGCCAGCTTGACTATGCACAGCTGACCGAGAACGGCCTCAACCTGACCGTCCGGGCTGAAAATATCGCGCTGCAAGTTCCCAGCATTTTTCAGCCATTTCCACCACAATCGCTTCAAATAGATCGCCTCAGCACGACCCTACTCTCGCTACCGCATGCCGGGAACGAGAGCTCGCCTCCGCGCGACGCCGAGCAATATGCACGCTGGGGGGCGTGGCTGCCGCAGCGAATGACCATAGCTGATTTGAGGATGGACCTCCCCTGCGCGAAGGGTCGGTGCGACGAACGGGGCAGCCTGTGGCTGGAACACGCCGGCGAAACACTGCTGCCTGTCGATGCCCGGCTGGACCTGCGACGCAACGAACACCGTGTTTCGCTGATCGTCAGTGCACAGGGACCAGACCCCATGCACAGCCTGATCGAAGCCAGACTGCTGATCGACGAGCAGCCGCGCCTGGAAGGCCGTAACCGGCTCAACCTCCTCGGCAACACCCTGCGATTCGATGGCACCCTTGCCATGGGCAGCTTGCCGGAAGCGCCCTGGCTGTTGAGCTGGCTAAGCGAATGGACCGGCTACGAACCCACCCCGCTGCCAGACATGCCTGCTGACATGCGGCTTGGCGCAGGTTGGGCGCTTAGCGTGCCTCGCTCGACAGACGGCACGCTCGAATGGCGCCGTGCCGGCGGGGAGCTGCGTCTCTCCGGCCACTTGCCGGCGCCGTGGCCAATCATCGGGCTTGGCGAGGTGCAAGGCGATATCGACCTCACGGCTAATGGACAGGATGGCCTGTGGCTGCCTACCGAGCTGAAAGCCAATGTCCAGCTACGCCCCGAACCGGCGCTCGTCGCCGACCTTCCCGAGAATGTGCGACCTGAGCGGCTGGATATCCAGATCGAGCCCTTGGATGCCGAAACCGATCTAGACGAACTGCCGCTACAGGTCAAGCTGGACGCCCAAGGCGCCACACCGGCGACCCTGCAGGCACGGGTGCGACTGAATACCGCACCGCCATATGTACTGCAGATCGAGCAGGCGCAACTGCAACTGCGCAGTAGCAAGCTGAAGCTGGATGCGCTTTCGCTAGGAGGTCTGGAGGCCACGCTGGACTTCTCCGGTCGTGCGGACCTCGAGCAGATCGATGTACAGCTGCATAAAAGCTCACGGGCCACCCTCACCGACCTGACCAGCGGAGAACTCACTGCCCGCCAACTGCAGGCCCTGCTCTCCCAACCGCTCAGCCTGCATCTCGACCGCCGCAACTCAGAGCCGCCTAGCTGGCGCGTACAGGGGCCGCTGGACCTGCGCGTCAGCCGACTGGATCACCCGCGACTGATCTCCCAGGGCTGGCACTGGAGCGGGCAGCTGGAAGCTGATGCCACAAAACTGGCAGCGACCGGCCCATTGAGCAACGATGTCGGGCTGACACTGGCAGCAAACCTGAACAAGCGCTGGAACGGCCCACTACAGGCAAGCGGCAAGCTAAAGGAGATCTTTCTGCGCGCCGGCAACCCGCTTGCCCGCAGCTTCACAGCCTGGCCGGAGATGCTCGAACTGAACAGCGGGCGCCTGCTGGCTGATGGCACGCTTTCTGTGCCAGCTGGCAGCACACCGCCATCCGCCAGGCTCACGCTGGAGGCCCGGGGACTGGCCGGCATCATCGACCGCGCCGAGATATCCGGGCTCGACGCAAGAATCGCTGCAAGCCTCGAGCGCAACCGCCTGGAGCTGGATATAACCGAGCTGCGCCTCGCTCAGCTCAATCCCGGATTCACTTTTGGCCCGCTGCTGCTGCGCGGAAACTATCGCACCGATCTCGCTCATCCAGTGCAAGGCCAGCTGCGCTGGGCAACCGCGGAAACCCAAATCTTCGGCGGCAGGTTCTGGCTCGCCCCCGCCACGCTCGACCTGGCTGCACCGCAGCAACAATTAAGCGCCAAGCTGCAAGGACTGCAACTGAGCGACATGCTCGCCGCCTACCCTACCGAAGGGCTCGATGGCAGCGGCCTGATTGATGGCAGCTTCGACATTCGCCGCAGCGCACTCGGGTTCAGCGTCGACCAGGGCGAGCTGGCCGCGCGCGCACCCGGCGGTGTACTGCGCTTTCGTTCGCCGAAGATAGAAGCCCTTGGTCAGTCGAACCCGGCCATGAAGATCGTCACCGAAGCCCTGCACGATTTTCATTATGATCGGCTGAGTAGTGACGTCCGCTATGATGAGAGCGGCAAACTGAACCTCGCGCTGCGCCTGAACGGCCGCAACCCAGCCCTGGAAGGAGGCCGCCCGATCAATTTTTCGATCAATCTAGAAGAGGACATTCCGGCGCTGCTGACCAGCCTGCAACTGAGCGACCGGGTAAGCGAAACAATTCAACGACGGGTGCAGGAACATCTTCAACGCCTTCAATGAGGCCCTGCAGCCGCTAGCCGAAACAGGAGAGACCGCCATGCGGTTGCGCCAATCGCTGACCATTCTGCTGCTGGCCGTGCTCGCCAGCGCCTGTACGCCGCGGGTGGAACTGGCCGTACCGAACGAGCCGATCAACATCAACCTGAACGTGAAGATCGAACATGAGATTTACATCCGAGTGGACAAGCAGCTCGACTCGATCATTAACGAAGACAGCGGACTGTTCTGAGGACGACGATGAAAACCTATCTGAAATTGGCAAGCCTGCTGCTGGCACTCATGATCGCTCTGCCAGCGGCAGCCATGACACTCAACGAAGCCATGTCCGCCCTGGGTGACGCCAAGGCCAGCGGCTTGCTTGGCGAGAAGCCCGACGGCTATCTCGGCGTGGTGCGGTCCAGCCAGAACGCCGAGGACATCGCAAGCCAGATCAATCAGGCGCGCCGGGCCGAGTATCACCGTGTCGCCAAGCAGAACGGCATCAGCGTCAGCGACGTGGAAGCCATCGCCGGCAAGAAAGCCATCGAGAAGACGCCCTCGGGCCAGATCATTCAGCTCAACGGCAACTGGGTTCGCAAGTAACCAACGATGATGGCCGGGGCCGCCGGCCATCGCTCTTCGCGGCAGCGCCTACAGCAGCGTCAGAGCGTGTGCCCGGATCACCAGGCTCTCCTGCCGAAACCGGCGCTCCAGCTCGGCGCGATAATCTGCCCACCAGCCCCTGTCCAGATCATTGGCCATGACTTCGTAGACCACCGACTCGTCATAAACCGCGTTGTCGCCCTCTTCCAGCCAATAGCCACTCGCCGGGGCTCGCGAATAGGTGGTCAGGCCACCGAAACGCTCGATGAGCTCATCACGCACAGCACGGAAAGACGACTTCGGCAGCGCCTGCTGATCGTTGTCGTAAAGCGGTAGCAGCAACTGAATCAGGTACATGTCGGAGCTCCAGTGAATGTTGCTCGACATATGACCGGCCCGGCACCAGATAGATGCCGCGAGCCGGTGAACTCAGAACAAGCCGAGCTGCCCGTCGACGAGCGACGCGAAGTCATCGCCCACGAAGGGCAGAATCGCATCCGCCACGGGCTGCAGTTGCCGCGTTACATAGTGGTCGTAGTCGACAGCCGATGACCGTGTTTCCAGCGGCTCGGGCCCGGCGACCGTCATCAGGTAGCTGATCCAGCCACCGTTCTGATACTGCCGAGGCCGCCCCTGACGGTCGTTGTAGTCATCCGCCAAACGCGCCGCACGCACATGGGGTGGCACATTGCGCTGGTAGTCATCGAGCCTGCGGCGCAAGCGCTTGCGATAGATCAGCAGCTCATCCAGCTCACCGGCCAGCGTGCGCCGTACGTAGTCGCGCACGTACTCCCCATGCGGCTGGCGGTGGAAGATGCGTTGGTAGAGCTCCTGCTGAAAGCGCTGGGCCAATGGCGACCAGTCGGTACGCACGGTTTCCAGCCCCTTGAAGACCATACCGTCGCTGCCATCGGGCCGGGTGATCAGTCCGGCATACCGTTTCTTGCTGCCCTCCTCCGCACCACGAATGGTCGGCATCAAAAAGCGCCGGAAATGGGTTTCGTATTGCAGCTCCAGCGCACTACCCAGCCCGTACTCGGACTGCAGATACACTCGCCACCAATCATTGATGTCCTGTACCAGCTGACGGCCGATCAGGGCGGCCTCGTCATCCGAATGCGCTTTGCGCAGCCAGACGAACGTGGAATCGGTATCGCCATAGATGACGGCATGCCCCTGCGCCTCGATCAGCTCCCGTGTGCGCCGCATGATCTCGTGACCGCGCAGGGTGATGGACGAGGCCAGGCGCGTATCGAAGAAACGGCAGCCACTGGAACCGAGCACGCCGTAGAAGGCATTCATGATGATTTTCAGCGCCTGCGACAACGGCTTGTTGTGCTCGCGTTTCGCCGTTTCGCGCCCCTCCCAGACGCGCTCCACGATTGCCGGCAGACAGTGCCGAGTCCGCGAGAAGCGCGCACCGCGGAAGCCGGGAATCGATTGTTCGTCATCCGGCTGGCGCAGTCCGTCGATCAACCCCACCGGGTCGATGAGAAAGGTTCGTATGATCGACGGATAGAGACTCTTGTAATCGAGCACCAGTACTGATTCGTAAAGCCCCGGCTGCGAATTCATCACGAAGCCACCCGGGCTGGCCTCCGGCTGCCGCTCTCCAAGATTCGGCGCGACGAAGCCCTGGCGATGCATCAGCGGCAGGTACAGATGCTCGAAGGCCGCGACCGAACCGCCACTGCGATCCGCAGCCAGTCCGGTCACCGTGGCGCGCTCGAGAAGGAAGGTCAGCAGTTCCGTGCGGGCGAAGATGCGTGTTACCAGCTCGCAATCCTTGAGGTTGTAGCGCGCCAGAGCCGGTTTGTCCTCGGCGAACATGCGATCGATTTCCGCCATGCGCTGGTAGGGATTGTCAATGGCCTTGCCTTCACCCAGAAGGGTCTGGGCGACGTTCTCCAAGCTAAAGGAGGGGAAGCTCCACGTAGCCGAGCGAAGCGCCTCGATGCCATCGATGATCAGGCGCCCGGCGGCCGCGGCGAAATAATGATTGCCGCGACCGCCGTGCTCGCGCCACTCCATCTCCGCACCACCGCGCCCCAGACGCAACGGCACTTGCAGGCGCTGCGAATGATCGCGCAGCACGCGCAGATCGAACTGCACCAGATTCCAGCCGATGATCGCATCCGGGTCATGCTCGGCAAACCAGTCGTTCAGCCGCTCGAGCAACTCGCGTCGGCTATCGCAATACTGCAGAGAAAAATCGACGGTCGTGCCCTGCCCGTTTTCCGGTCCGAGCATGTAGACCTGGCGCTGGCTACAGCCCTCCAGGGCAATCGAATAGAGCTCGCCGCGGGCGGTAGTTTCGATATCCAGCGAAACCAGCTTGAGCGTCGGGCGATAGTCAGGCGCCGGTTTGAGCTGCGCATCGATCGACGCACCGTCGCCGCCAGACGCATCTGACAAGGACACCGGCGCGGTGATGAAACGCTCCATCAGGTAGCGCTCGGGCGGACGGATATCGGACTCATAGACGTCCACCCCTGCCTCACGCAGCAACCGCGCGCAATCCAGTAAGCGACGGTACGAACGGCTGTACAACCCCATCACTGGCCGATGGCGGAAGTCGCACAAGGCCAGCGGTCGCAATTCCACGTCGCGCTCGCGACGTAGCAGCGCTTCAGCAAGAGGACGCTGCTCTTCGGGGAGGAAAGCGACGGAATCTTGATGCGGGACACGTAGCTGCCGTGCGCCAGCGTCGGTGGCCAGCCAGAAACTGACCTCCGTACCCTCCGGCGCATCCCGCCAGTGCCGGGTCAGGATAAAGCCCCGCCGTAGCTGCGACATCACCCTCCCCTCGCTTCGCACAACACTGTGATGGCCATGCAGCAGACTGTACCTGCCGTTGAAGCGTAGCCATCATCAGACAGACCCGGCCGTCGCATACCGAGGGCACAAAAAGCAAAAACCCCCGGACTCTGTCGAGTGCAGGGGCTTAGGCTATATGTAATGGCGGAGAGATAGGGATTTGAACCCTAGGTACCCGCGAGGGTACAACGGATTTCGAATCCGTCCCGTTCGGCCACTCCGGCATCTCTCCAGCGGCGCGCATCATAGCAGCTGGAGCAGGTTTGTCGAACCCCAACTGCATAGATTTTTTACCGTTTTCAGTCTCTTGCGTCCCACCATGAGCGGACGCAGGGCGAGCCTGGTCATGCAGTTCGTCAGGCCGTCAGACGGGTCAGCGCCTCGCGGTACTTGTCGGCAGTTCGCTGCGCAACGTCGGCCGGAACAGCTGGAGCCGGCGGCTGCTTGTTCCAGCCGGTCGATTCGAGCCAGTCACGGACGAACTGCTTGTCGAAGCTCGGCGGGTTCTTGCCTTCCTCGTAGCTATCGGCTGGCCAGAAGCGGCTCGAGTCGGGTGTGAGCACTTCGTCCATCAGGGTCAGCGTGCCGTCTTCGTCGAGCCCGAACTCGAATTTGGTGTCGGCGATGATGATGCCGCGCGTGGCTGCGTACTCGACTGCCGCGCTATAGAGCGCGATGGACACGTCACGCACCTGGGCAGCAAGCTCCTTGCCGATGATAGCCTCGCACTGCTCGAACGAAATGTTCTCGTCGTGATCGCCCACTGCCGCCTTGGTCGAAGGAGTGAAGATTGGCTGCGGCAGCTTGGCAGCTTCTTTCAAGCCGGCTGGCAACTGAATGCCGCAAACCGTGCCGCTCTTTTGGTATTCCTTCCAGCCGGAGCCGACGATGTAGCCACGCACAATCGCCTCCACTGCTACCGGCTTTAGACGCCTGGCGACCACAGCACGGCCTTCTACCAGCGGCAACTCGGCTGCCGGCACAACGTCTTCGACCTTGTCACCGGTGAAGTGGTTGGGGACCAGGCCGTTGAGCTTGTCGAACCAGAAGTTGGAGATCGCGGTGAGTATCTTGCCTTTCTCCGGAATCGGTTCGGCGAGAATCACGTCGAACGCCGATAGACGATCGGTGGCGACCATGAGCATGCGTTTGTCGTCGATCTCGTAGAGATCACGAACCTTGCCCGAATAGATCTTCTTCAGGCTGAGGGCGGTGGGAGTGGTCATACGAAACTTCCGCGGTTGGCAGGTCGGCAGAAACGAAACAGGCGAAACCGAGGGTTTCGCCTATCCGTGTCGTGTTGCAAGGGCAGCTCTCGCTTAGCCCAGGTTGTCCTTGAGCAGACTGAGCACCCGGCGTGCGACATCGGCCGGTGCGACGGTGTCGACGCTCTTGTCGAGCGAGACCTGAACGCCATTGCCGACACGAGTCAGACGTACCTGATAGCGCTCAGCCCGCGCCTCGATCTCTTCCTTGTCCGGTGCACCACCGAACAGACGGCTGAAGAAGCCGGGCTTGTCATCCGGGTCGTCGGCACGCTCGCTCAGATTCACGTAATACACGCCGAGGCTGCGGTCCAGATCGTCAACGCGTACGTCCGCCGCCTGAAGGGCTCGACCGATACTGGACCAGGCGCGATCGAAATCGCTATCCAGCTGCAACAGAGGATTGCCGCTACCGTCCTCGGTCAGATTCACCCGACTCGGCGCATCGAAATCACGCTCTGCCAGCAACGATACCGATCCGCCTTGCTTGGCGCTCTGGGTAAGGCTGGCTTGCAACTCGTCGAGCAGTACCCGATCGAGTTCCTTGTTGTTGGAAGTCTCCGGCCAGGCCACGTCGGCGGTGCTGCCGGCTGGACGCTTGACGCTGACCACGAAGATCTCGCTGGTATTGCGCTGTACACCCGGCTCGACGCGAACACGTACCCGCGTTTCGCCATCCTGAATGCCCAGATTGCGTACCAACGCGTCGTTCAGCCCCGCGGCGCCTTGCCAGGCCGTGGTGAACTCGCCGGTCTGGCGGCGCTCTTCAGCAATGCTGAAGCCGTTGTCGGTGAAGAACTGCCGCGCGGCGGTCCAGACCTGTGACGGTGTGTACTGCGCCACCAGCCAGCGAGACTCCTCGGATGACTGCACGCTGAAATCACTGAGCTCTGCCGCCACTTGCAAACGCTGAGGGCGCGGCACTTCGTACTTGCCGGGGACGCCAGTGCTGTCAGCAACCTGCTGCGGAATCGGCAGCAACGGGTCGAGCGGGCGGGTATCGCCGTCGACTGCAACCTGCATCGGTGCGGTCTGGCGCGCCGAGAGGTAGTCACTACCGCGGTCACGGAAATATCCATCATCGCCCCACAGCCAGCCGCAGCCACTGGTTGCAGAGATCATCAGGGCAAGGGTCGAAAGTCCGGCCAGTCGCTTCATGCGTATTCCTTTGTTATTAAGCCAGTACGCCGGTTTGGCGCATTGCCTGGCGTAGCGGTTCCTGGAAGCTCTGACTCAGCCAGGTCAGCGGCAGACGGATGCCATTACCCATCAGGCCCATCTCGTGCAGTGCCCACTTGACTGGGATCGGGTTGGCTTCCAGGAACAGAGCGCGATGCAGCGGCATCAAACGCTCGTTGATTGCCCGAGCAGTGGTGGCATCACCGGCCATCGCAGCGGCGCAGAGATCACTCATGGCGCGTGGCGCCACGTTTGCGGTCACGGAGATATTGCCCTTGCCGCCCATCAGCATCAGCTCGACGGCAGTGGGGTCATCACCGGAGTACACGAGGAAATCCTTGCTGACGCGATCCAGCACTTCCTGGCCGCGCTTGAGGTCGCCCGTGGCCTCCTTGATTCCGATGATGTTGGATATCTTGGACAACCGCTCGACGGTATCTGGCAGCATGTCGCAAACGGTACGACCGGGCACGTTGTAGAGAATCTGCGGAATCGCCACGGCCTCGGCGATGTGTTTGAAGTGCAGGTAGAGGCCTTCCTGGGTCGGCTTGTTGTAGTACGGGGTCACCAGCAGGCAGGCATCGGCGCCTGCGGACTTGGCGTTCTCGGTCAGCTCGACGGCTTCGCTGGTGGAGTTGGCGCCCGTACCGGCGATGACCGGAATCCGGCCATTGACCTGGTCGACGACGCGCCGGATCACTTCGATGTGCTCGGCGACGCTAAGCGTGGCCGACTCACCGGTAGTCCCGACAGCAACGATTGCATTGGTGCCTTCCTGCAAGTGGAAGTCCACCAGTTTGCTCAGGCTGTCCCAGTCCAGACCGCCCTGCGCATCCATGGGCGTGACCAGCGCCACCATACTGCCCGCAATCATGCAACCACTCCTGCCGGAATAATAAAAAGAGGCGTAATGGTACAAGGCTCCCCAGCGCTTTGCGAGTAGCCTGAAGCACGCTGCACAAAGCCGATGGGGACCAGGCGCCGAGCCCTCGCCACGGGGGCCATTTGGCAGTGCGCATTCCCTCTGCCCTCGCTTTTCGCTACCCTTAGCCGTTTTCGGCTTGGCTGGCCGACCGATTCACCACCGCCAGGAATGCTGCATGTCCACCCCCCCTCTACCCCGCGAACAATTTCTCGTCATCAGCGCGCTCGGCGCCAACCCGATGGAGCTGACCAACGTGCTCTGCCGGGCCGCCAACGAGAATCGCTGCGCGGTTGTCAGCACGCGGCTGACCCGCCACGGCGAATGCAGTGCACTGGTTCTGGAAGTCACTGGCAGCTGGGACGCATTGGCCCGGATGGAAACGACCCTGCCGGGGCTTGCGAAGAAGCACGCCTTCACCGCCAACGTGGTGCGTAGCGAGGCGCTGGAAAACCGCCCGCAGGCACTGCCCTACGTCGCTTATGTGAGCGCCGCCTTTCGTCCCGACATCCTCAATGAGCTGTGCCAGTTCTTCATCGACCATCGCGTCGAACTGGAGAGCCTGACCTGCGACACCTACCAGGCCCCACAGACCGGCGGAACCATGCTCAACGCCACACTGACCGTCACGCTCCCGGCGGGTACGCAGATCAGCTGGCTGCGCGACCAGTTCCTCGATTTCGCCGACGCACTGAACCTCGACGCACTGATCGAGCCCTGGCGTCCGCAGAACCCTTGAGATCAGTAACCAGGAGCCCACAATGGCCGTTGAAATCGACCGCCCCGTCCCGCCCTTTCAGGCTCAGGCCACCAGTGGTCAGCTGATCGAACTCGAGTCGCTGGCAGGCAAGCAGGTCGTGTTGTACTTCTACCCGAAGGACAACACACCCGGCTGCACAACCGAAGGCCAGGGCTTTCGCGATCACCACCAGGCTTTTATGGCGGCGAACACTCTGGTATTCGGCGTTTCCCGTGACAGCCTGAAGACCCATGAGAACTTTCGCGCCAAGCAGGGCTTCCCGTTCGAGCTGATCAGTGACAAAGAAGAGCAGCTCTGCCAGCTGTTCGACGTGATCAAACTGAAAAAGCTCTACGGCAAGGAATACCTCGGCGTGGATCGCAGCACCTTTCTCATCGACCGCAACGGGGTGTTGCGAAAGGAGTGGCGTACGGTCAAGGTGCCGGGCCACGTAGAGGCGGTCCTTCAAGCCGCGCAAGCACTGAACGCCGAATGAAAAAGGCTGGCCACAGCGCCAGCCCTTCCCGCGTCATTCAGCCGCTTCGACCAAACCCGCCTTAGGCTCGCCTGGCCACGCATTGAGAACGGCCTTGAACAAGGTCGCCAACGGAATGGCAAAGAACACGCCCCAGAAGCCCCACAACCCTCCAAACAGCAGTACCGCGCAGATGATCGCCACCGGGTGCAGATTCACCGCCTCGGAGAACAGCAGGGGTACCAGCACGTTGCCATCCAGCGTCTGGATGATCGCGTAAGCCACCATCAGGTAGAAGAACTGATCGCCCAGCCCCCACTGGAATATTCCGATCAGCGCGATCGGAATGGTCACGACCGTCGCGCCGATATAGGGCACCACGACCGAGACGCCAACCAGCATCGCCATCAGCGCGGCATAGTTAAGCCCCAGCGCGGCGAAAACTGCATACGACACCACGGCACAGATCAGGATCTCGATCGCCTTGCCACGGATGTATTTGGCGATCTGCAGGTTCATTTCCTGCGAGACCTGAGTGATCAGCCCGCGCTCGCGCGGCAGATAGCTCTTGATCCAGTCGCTGATCTGCTGCCGGTCCTTGAGGAAAAAGAACACCAGGATCGGCACCAGGACCAGATAAATCATCAGTCCGATCAGCAGCGGCAGGCTGGACAGCGACGATGTCAGCACCAATTGGCCATAACGGCCGATCTCGCTTCGAATAAAGTCGATGCCGCGCAGCACCTGCTCCTCGGTCACCAGCTGCGGGTAGCGCTCCGGCAGCAATAGCAGCAACGACTGCCACTCGACCAGCATGCGCGGCAGCTCGTTGAACAGGGTCAGAACCTGCTGCCAGAGCAAGGGCACGATGAACAGCGTGCAGACCACCATCACACCGATGAACATCAGAAATACCAGCCACACCGCGAGCAGATGCGGCACTCGCAGCCGTTCCAGCGCGCCCACCAACCCCTGCATCAGGAACGCCAGCACCAATCCCGCCAGTACCGGCGCCAGCATCCTGCCAAAAATCAGGACAGCGGCGAAAGCCAGAAACAATAAGACTGCAAGAACCACTGCCTCCTCATGGGAGAAGTAACGCTGCATCCAGCCGCGTAATACCTTGAGCATTTCATTCCTCGAAGCGAATCGTCAGGCCTTGCGCAGCCAGTAGCGATAAAGACCACCTTCGACCTCTTCATGCAGCAATGCATGACCGGCCAGTTTGGCGAAGCTGCGGAAGTCCCTTTGCGAACCCGGATCGCTGGCAATGACCTTGAGCACTGCACCGCTGGACATTCGGTTCAGCTCCAGCTTGGCCTTGAGCAGAGGCATCGGGCAGTCGAGCCCAACAGCATCCAGTTCGGCATCGCATTCAAGCGATTGCGGTCGCGCTTCGGTCATGGTTCGCCTCCACAGAAAAGCCTCGCAGCATACCTAGCACAGCGGGCCTCTGGCCAGCCGGCCAAGGTCAAGGCTACAGTAGCCGCTCTCAACTCAACGAGCCTGTCTGGATGAAATTGCTGCGCCCCGCCCTGCTCACGCTCGCCTGCCTGAGTGCACTGCCAGCATTGGCCAACGACCTGCCTTCGCTCGGCGATGCCAGCTCCTCCATCGTTTCACCTGAACAGGAGCACCAGCTCGGCCGGGCATGGCTCAGCCTGCTGCGCGGGCAGGTAAGCCAGCTCTCGGACCCACAGCTCAAGGACTATGTAGAAAGCAGTGTCTATCGCCTGGCCGAGACCAGTCAGCTGCAGGATCGTCGCCTTGAATTCGTCCTGCTGGACAGCCCGCAGCTGAATGCCTTCGCAGCTCCAGGCGGGATCATTGGTGTCAACGGGGGCCTGTTCATTTATGCCCAGACCGAAGCCGAATATGCCTCGGTGATGGCTCACGAACTGGCGCACCTTTCCCAGCGCCATTTCGCCCGCGGACTGGAAGCGCAACAGCGCATGCAACTGCCTCTGATGGCCGCCATGCTGGCCGGCGTCGTCGCAGCCGCAGCCGGCGCAGGTGATGCCGGCATCGCCGCCATCGTGTCTACCCAGGCCGCAGCCATCCAGGCCCAGCGCCGCTTTTCCCGGCAGAACGAACAGGAGGCCGACCGCATCGGCATCGTCAACCTCGAGCGGGCCGGTTACGACCCGCGTGCGATGCCCTCAATGTTCGGTCGCCTCATGCGCCAGTATCGTTACGATCAGAAGCCACCGGAATTCCTGCTGACGCACCCGGTCAGCGAATCACGCATCGCCGATACCACAAACCGAGCGGAACAGTATCCACAGGGTGGAGCACAGGACAGCCTGCGCTACCAGCTGATGCGTGCTCGAACGCAATTGAAGTTCGAAAGAACACCGGGCGTCGAGGCCAAGCGATTCCGCGCGATGCTCAGCGAAAATCCAGAGATGGATGCCGCACGCTATGGCCTTGCGCTCGCGCAAGTCAAAGCTGGGCAACTCGACGAAGCGAACAGCAGCCTTGCTCCGCTGCTAACCAAGGCTCCGGACGACATCACCTACAACCTCGCACAGATCGAACTCGACATCACCGCCAACCGCCTGCAACAGGCGCAGACCCGTTTACAGCGGTTGCTGCAGCTATATCCGGGCAACTACCCGGTGCGCCAGATGCACATTGACCTTCTGATGGAGAAGGGCGAGACACAGCAAGCCGAGCGCGAGCTGGACAAGCTGGTGGAGCAGCGCCGCCAGGATCCCGATATCTGGTATCAGGTCGCCGAAGTGCGCGGGCTCAGCGGCAACATCGTTGGCCTGCATCAAGCACGCGCGGAGTACTTCGCCCTGGTAGGCGACTATGACCAGGGCATCGAGCAACTCGACCTCGCCAAGCGTCGTGCCAGCAACTTCCAGATCGCATCACGGATCGACGCGCGCCAGAAACAGCTGATCGAAGAAAAGCGAATGGTCGAGGAAATGCTGCGCTGAGTTAAAAACGGCGCTGAACGTTCAGCGCCGATGCAAAGGCTCAGGCGTTGCCGGCCTGTTTCAGCCGCGCGGCCTGGGTGAAATCGAGCATCCGCTTGAGAGGCTTGACCGCACGCGGAATGATCGCCGGATCGACGAAGATTTCATTGCTGCCAGCGCGCAGGCATTCCAGGGTCCGCTCCAGCGTGTTCATCGCCATCCAGGGGCAATGCGCACAGCTTCGGCAGGCTGCACCCTGGCCGGCGGTCGGCGCTTCGATGAACGTTTTTTCAGGGCACAACTGCTGCATCTTGTAAAAGATGCCCCGATCCGTCGCAACGATCAGCGTCTGCTGCGGCAAGGTCTGCGCGGCCTTGATCAGCTGACTGGTCGAACCTACCGCATCGGCGAGTTCGACCACCGCCTGCGGGGACTCCGGATGCACCAGAATCGCGGCATCCGGGTAAAGAGCCTTCATGTCAGCCAATTGCTTGGCCTTGAACTCTTCATGGACGATACAGGCGCCATCCCAGAGCAGGATGTCGGCACCGGTCTCGCGCTGTACGTAGTTGCCCAGATGTTTGTCCGGCGCCCAGATGATCTTTTCGCCGTTATCCATCAGGCTTTCGACGATTTCCAGCGCACAACTGGATGTCACCACCCAGTCAGCCCGTGCCTTTACCGCCGCCGAAGTGTTGGCATAGACGACCACGGTGCGCTCCGGATGCTGATCGCAGAAGGCCGAAAACTCTTCGACAGGGCAGCCCAGATCGAGGGAACAGGTCGCCTCGAGCGTGGGCATGAGCACGCGCTTCTCAGGATTGAGGATCTTCGCCGTTTCGCCCATGAACTTGACGCCGGCTACCAGCACGGTCTGGGCCGGGTGCTCGTTGCCGAAGCGCGCCATTTCCAGTGAGTCCGAGACGCAGCCGCCGGTTTCCTCGGCCAATGCCTGGATCACCGGATCGGTGTAGTAATGCGCCACCAGCACCGCATTCTGGCGCTTCAACTCGGCGGCTATCTCACTGCGCAGCCGCGCTTCCTGCTCAGGCGTAAGCGGCTTGGGCTGCTTGGCTGCCAGGTGAGCCTGCACGAGAATGCGTTCGGGTATCTGCGTCATGGACGGGTCCTGCCAGCACGGGATTGCACGAAGCGCCGAGTATAACGGCCCAGGCCGGGAATTCGGGCTTGTCGGTAGAGAGGAGGCGCGCAGGATTCAGACACGCCTCCTGCCTTTCAACGGGGCAGGAATACTAGCCGAAGCCTCTACCAAAGGGAAAGCACGGTAAAAACGCGTGAAAAGCCGGGCATTGCGCCCTGTCAAACGAAAACCGCCGGCATCAGCCGGCGGTTCTTTTCTTCTGGATCACTCGCCCTTGAGCATGTGTCCACGTTCCTCCAGGTTGATGTGCCACTGCATCGCTTCACCCAGCAGGTGCGGCGTCTGGCCGCCCTTCTTGCAGGCGTCGTCGAAGTACTTGTTCAGCGCATCGCGGTAGGACGGGTGCACGCAGTTGTCGATGATGGCGCGGGCGCGCTCGCGCGGAGCGAGGCCACGCAGGTCAGCCAGGCCTTGCTCGGTAACCAGAATCTCGACGTCATGCTCGGTGTGGTCAACGTGAGCAACCATGGGCACGACGCTGGAGATGTTGCCACCCTTGGCGATCGACTTGGTCACGAAGATGGCCATGTGAGCGTTACGCGCGAAATCGCCCGAACCGCCAATGCCGTTCATCATCTTGGTGCCGCCCACGTGAGTGGAGTTGACGTTGCCATAGATGTCGAACTCGAGCGCGGTGTTGATACCGATGATGCCAAGACGGCGCACAAGCTCAGGATGGTTGGAGATTTCCTGAGGACGCAGGATCAGCTTGTCCTTGTACTTCTCCAGGTTGCCGAACACGCGATCATTGCAACGCTCGGACAGGGTGATGGAGCAACCGGAAGCAAAGGTCATCTTGCCCGCATCGATCAGCTCGAAGGTGCAGTCCTGCAGTACTTCGGAGTACATCACCAGGTCTTCGAACGGCGAATCGATCAGACCGCACATTACCGCGTTGGCGATGTTGCCGATACCGACCTGCATCGGGCCAAGGTTCTTCGCCATACGGCCAGCTTCGACTTCGCTCTTGAAGAACTCGACCAGATGGTTGGCGATGGCCTGGGTTTCTTCGTCCGGCGGAGTGACCGTGGAGTAGGAATCCGGCTGATTGGTGATGACGATGGCGGCAATCTTGGCCGGATCGACCGGGATCGAAGTCGCGCCGAGACGATCATCGACCTTGGTCAGCGGGATCGGGCCGCGGTTCGGGCGCTCACCCGGGAAGTAGATGTCGTGCAGACCTTCCAGGTTCAGGTTGTGTGCCAGGTTCAGCTCGATGATCACCTGGTCGGCGAACATGGCCAGGTTGGCCGAGTTGCCTACTGAAGTGGTCGGTACGATGTGGCCCTGCTCGGTGATGCACAACGCTTCGACGATGGTGACGTCGGGACGCTTGATCTGATGATTGCGCATCTGCTCGACGGTATGCGACAGGTGCTGGTCGATGAACATGACCTCACCGGCGTTAATCGCCTTGCGCAGTACCGGATCGGCCTGGAACGGCATGCGACGGGCCAGTAGACCCGCGGAAGCCATCTTGCCATCGAGATCGTTACCCAGGCTGGCGCCAGTGACCAGGCTGATCTGCAGCTTCTCGTCCTTGGCACGGTCGATCAGCGCGAGGGGCACGGCCTTGGCTTCGCCCGCACGGGTGAAGCCGCTCATGCCAACGGTCATGCCGTCGCGAATAAGGGCAGCTGCCTCGTGGGCACTCATGACCTTGTTCTGCAGAGAGGACAAGCGGATACGATCAGAATACATTTGAGCCTCGAACCAACGGTAATCGGAAGGGGCCGCAGTCTATTACGTTTAAAAACGCTTGAGCCACCTACTAAGGTCGTAGAGAAAAACGCTTCTTATGACCGAACGTAGCAGCCTGCAGCAACGCAAAATTGCGGCCATTAAAAAAGCCGGATAACCCTGACGGCCTCCGGCTTCTTGTGCTCACTCGAGAGCGATATGGTGGGTCGTGTAGGATTCGAACCTACGACCAATTGGTTAAAAGCCAACTGCTCTACCAACTGAGCTAACGACCCAATGCGGGGCGCATGATACTGATTTGATTGATGAAAACAAACTTTTTTTTGAAAAAGTTCGCAATCGCCTTCGTTTGACGGCACCCTCCAGGCGCAGGCCGCTCAGAAATAGCGAGTGGGGTCAGCCAGCCCCGCTTCGGCAAAACCGGCGGCGCGCAATCGACAGCTGTCGCACTTGCCACAGGCACGCCCATCCGTGTCGGCCTGATAGCAGGAAACCGTCGCCGCATAGTCCACGCCCAGACGAGTCCCCTCCTGCACGATCCGCGCCTTGCTCATCTCCTGCAGTGGTGCCTGGATGCGAAACCCCAGCCCTTCTACGCCTGCCTTGGTGGCCAGATTGGCCATTCGCTCGAATGCCGCAACGAACTCCGGCCGACAATCCGGGTAGCCCGAGTAGTCGACCGCATTGACGCCGATAAAGATGTCACGGGCACCCAGCACCTCAGCCCAGCCAAGGGCCAACGAGAGAAACACCGTATTGCGCGCCGGGACGTATGTGACCGGAATACCCTCACCAGGCACCTCGGGCACATCGATGCTGTCGTCGGTCAATGCCGAGCCGCCGATGCCGTTGAGGTCCAGGCCGATCACCTTGTGTTCGACCACTCCCAGCTGTTGAGCAACACGTTCGGCCGCCTGCAGTTCGGCGCGATGACGCTGGCCGTAGTCAAAGCTCATGGTGTAGCAGGCGTAGCCCTGAGCACGGGCCATGGCGACCACCGTAGCCGAATCAAGACCGCCGGACAGCAGGATGACTGCTTTCTTCTCGTTCATTTCGCGATACCTTCAAAACGGATGAGCACGACCAGCCAGGGACGAGCCGCCAATGCCAGCGACTCAGTGGCCGGGCGCGTCGTTCCAGATAATCTTGTGCAACTGAAGCTGCAAGCGCACCGGCAGATTGTCGGCAACGATCCAGTCCGCGAGGGCACGAACATCGACCTGGCCGTGACTCGGCGAGAACAACACCTCTCCGGCACGTCGATCCAGCCCGTACTCGATCAGCTTGCTGACAGCCCAGTCATAATCCTCGCGGGAACAGATGACGAACTTGACCTGATCGTTGCGCGTTATGCAGGCGATGTTCTCGTAGCGGTTACGCGCGACCTCGGCGGAACCCGGTGTTTTCAGGTCCACTACACGACTGACACGCTCATCCACCACGGAGATATCGAGTGCCCCACTGGTCTCCAGTGAAACCTCATATCCCGCATCGCACAATCGCTGCAGCAAAGGCACGCAGTTGGGCTGCGCCAGCGGCTCTCCCCCGGTCACGCAGACGTAACGGGGATTGTAGGAGGCAACCCGCTCGACGATCGCGTCGAGCGTCATCAACTCTCCGCCGCTGAATGCGTAGGCGGTATCGCAATATTGACAGCGCAGGGGACAGCCGGTCAGGCGAACGAACACAGTAGGCAATCCACTGGTCCGCGTCTCCCCCTGCAGCGAGTAGAAAATCTCGGTAATTCGCAGGGTCATATCAGCCACGGGCGTGACGGCTAAACAGGCCATCCGCCTCCGTTGCGGGAAATAGGGGCGGCGATTCTAACGAAAAAACCCGCGCGATGGGCGGGTTTCGTTCGGTCTCGCCAGTGTGCCTCAGCGATTGAGCTGACGCTGAGCCAATTGTGCAGCCGATGTATTCGGATACTGGGCAATGACCTCACGCAGAATGCCCTGCGCCTTGTCCCGGTTACCCAGGCGGATCTCAACATCTGCCAGCTTGTAGAGGGAATCCGGCACCTTGTTGTGCTGCGGATACGCCTGGCTCACTCGAGCGAACGCCTGACCGGCCCCTTGCAGGTCGCCCTTTGCCAGGTTGACCTCGCCAAGCCAGTACTGGGCGTTGCCAGCGTACTGACTGTCAGGGTACTTGCGCAGGAATGCAGCGAAAGCCTGGCTGGCCTTGTCGAAATCCTTCGCCTTGATCAGGTCGAAAGCAGCGTCGTAATAGAGCTTTTCCTTTGCAGGATCGCCGGATGCGCTTTGCGACTGGCCCTGGCTGGCAGCGGCGGGTGCCGAACTTCCAGCTGACGCCGCCGTATTACTGGACGGAGCAGGCTGATTGCCTGCCGCGGATCCGCTGGACAGACGGCGATCCAGGTCCTGATAGCGTTCCAGCCCCTCTTGTTGCAGGCGCTGGATCTGATTCTGTTGTTCCTCAAGCATGCCGCGCAGTTGCGCGATCTCTTCCTGCATCTGCTGGAGCTGCATGAAGAGCATGCCCTGTGCCGAAGATGGAGCGGTGGCTCCACCTCCGGCATAGGCACCGTCACCGCTCGGCGCAGCGGTGGAGTAACCCGAGTTGCCACTAGCGGCACCTTCTTCGTAATCCACCACCGGCACTTGAGCCACCGCCATCAGCGGCAGCGCGAGCACTGTAAGAGTCAGAGCATGACGGTACTTACGCATGACGAATTACTTGCGCAGTTCGACGCGACGGTTCTGGGCCCAGGACTGCTCGTCGTTACCCATGGCAACTGGACGCTCTTCGCCGTAGGAAACGAGCTCCAGCTGAGCCGGGGAAACGCCCTGCAGTACCAGGTAACGCTGTACGGCCTTGGAGCGACGCTCGCCCAGAGCCATGTTGTACTCACGGGTACCACGCTCGTCGGTGTGGCCTTCCAGAACGACGCGAGCGCCGTTGCCTTTCAGGTCCTTGGCGTGAACGTCCAGAGCGCGCATGGCTTCCGGCTTCAGGTCGGAGCTGTCGTACTCGAAGTAGAAGGTAGTGATGGCGCGCAGAGCGGCTTCTTCGCTCATGCTGCTATCGACGGAACCGGAATCAGCACCGTAACCAGCATTCGGATCGATCGCGCCCGAACCTTCGCCCGAATCGTCGCCGCCTTTGGAGGAACAACCGACAGCAACAGCCATGGCCAGAGCCAGAGCGGTGAACTTACCGAATTTCAGCATTTCCATTTGTAACAACCCCAGGTGTGTTTTGGTTAAAAGCGTTGATACCGCATCAGTTCAGGTAAGGGGACCAGGACGGCTCTCGGACTTCGCCTTGAGCTGTAGGAAGCGGGAGCCTAACGCGTCCGTTGATGGACACGAGCATCAAGACTCCCCGGCCCTGCTGGCGGGTGGCGTAGATTAGCATGGTGCCATTAGGTGCAACAGTGGGCGATTCATCCAGACTGGTATCCGAGAGTATTCGCAAGTTGCCACGCTGCAGATCCTGCGCAGCAACCTTGAAGTTTGTGTAACCGTCCTGGCGATGGATCATGACCAGCGTCTTCTCGTCGGCCGACAGCTTCGGGTTGGCGTTGTAGTTGCCAACGAACGTCACACGCTCAGCCGAATTGCTGCCCAACCGCTGCTTGTATACCTGAGGCTTGCCAGCACGGTCAGAGGTGTAATAAATGGTCTGACCATCAGCACCCCAGAAGGGTTCGGTATCGATCGCGTAGTGATTGGTCAGACGCTGCAACTGCCGCGAGCCGAGGTCCATCACATAGATTTCCGGATTGCCATCTTTCGACAGTACGAACGCCAGGCGATTGCCATCTGGCGAGAATGCCGGGGCACCGTTCAAACCTTCGAAGTTGGTGACCTGTTCGCGGCGACCCGTATCAATGTGCTGAATGAAAATACGTGGACGCTTCTGCTCGAAGGACACATAGGCAATACGGCGTCCGTCCGGTGAATAACGCGGGGAGAGGATGGGCTCGCGCGATTGCAGCAGAGTCACCGCCCGAGCGCCGTCATAATCCGAACGCTGCAGCGTGTAGCGCGTGTTGGCGCCACCCAGCCGCTCAACCGTCACATACAGCAGACGCGTGGAAAATGCGCCCTTGATGCCGGTGAGTTTCTCGAAGGACTGATCCGCCGCATGGTGCGCCATGTCGCGCAACTGATCCGGGGAACCACCAACGGTTCCAGTCATCACCTGCTGCTCGGTCGTTACGTTGAACACTTCGTAACGGACCTGAAGGCGGCCACCGGCCGGCTCGATATTGCCGACCATCACGTACTGGGCGCCCAGAGCCTTCCAATCGCGATAGATGATCTCGCTGCCGCGGGTCGGCATGCTGATCATGTTCTGCCGCGGAATGGGCTGGAAAATACCGGAATTGCGCAGGTCGTTGCCGACGATTTCCGCCATGTCCTCAGGCAGTACGGTGCCGCCCTGCCAACCGAATGGAACGACCGCGATCGGGATCGCACGGTCGGCACCACTGGTGACGACGATGTTTTTTTCCTGCGCCACCGCCATTCCCGCCAGGCAGCAGAGCAGGACAAGTAGACCTCGAAGGGAGTTGATCACAACGCAAGATCCTCAGGCGTAAATGTCATTTTGAAGGACCGGTAAGGCTGGAAGTCCTGCGGGCTCAGGCCCTGCATTTCCGTTAGCCGACCGATGTTCTTTACTGCGGCAACCGCAGAATTGTCGAATGGCACATCTCCGCTCGATCTGGAGACGCTGACGTTGGTGATGGTGCCATCCGGAAGCATGTTTACCTGCAGCTCCACGGTCATGTTATTCCTTGCAGAAGGAGGCCTACTCCACCCCTCCGCAGCACGTATCTTGATTAAGTCATCGTAGTTACCAGAAACTTGATCGCCTTGCGTATCAGCCAGTGCCTGCTGGCGCTCGGTAGTGTCAGAGAGCAGCTCGGCAAGCGCCTGCGCCTTCTTGTCTTCTGCCGCTTTGCGCGCGGCTTCCGCCGCAGCCTTCTTCTTGGCATCTTCAGCAGCTTTTTTCTTGGCAGCTTCGGCGGCAGCTTTCTTCTTCGCTTCTTCCGCCGCCTTGCGCTTGGCTTCTTCGGCGGCCTTCTTCTTGGCCTCCTCTGCTGCCTTCTTCTTGGCCAATTCTTCAGCAGTCTTTTTCTTAGCGATGTCAGCCTGCTTCTGCTGTTCGACCTTCTTGGCTTCCTCGGCCTTTTTCGCCGCAGCCGCTTTATCGGCTGCGGCTTTCGCTGCATCCGCTTTTCGAGCCTCTTCCGCCTTCTTTTGTTCCGCAGCGCGGGCGGCAGCAGCCTGCTTCTGCTGCTCGACCTTGCGCTGTTCCATCTGTTCGCTTTCGAACTGCTTGGCAGCAGTCTTCTTCGCTTCGCCGGCAATCTTCTGGTTGGTCTGGGTAGTCGCCTGGCTCTGCGACTTCAGCTGATACAAGGTGGCCTGCACGATCGGCTTGGACGGCGGCAGCTCGGGCGTCATCGAAAAGCTGACGAACAGCATGCCGAAAATAATGACGTGCAGACCGACCGCCAGCACGGTCGGCCAGAAGTAGCTCTGCGAAGGCGATGACTCACGCTGCTGCATCAAGGCGCCTCGGTGATCAGACCGACATTACCCACGCCGGCTTCCTGCAGACCGCCCATGGCCTCCATCACCGAACCATAATCAACCGCGCGATCGCCACGGATGAACACCTGGGTATCCGGACGCTGACGCATGATGGCAACGACAGCCTGCGTCATGTCTGCCAATGCGACGGCCTCGTTGCCCTTGCTGTCGGTATCGACCTCGCTACCGACGTTCCAGTAATAGGTTTTGTCAGCCTTGATGGAAATGGTCAGCACCTGCTTGTCGTTATCCTGCGGCAAGGCTTCGCTGCTGACCTTGGGCAGATCGACCTTGACGCCCTGATTGAGCATCGGCGCCGTGACCATGAAGATAACCAGCAGCACCAGCATCACATCGATGTAAGGCACCACGTTCATCTCGGCGACGGGCTTGCGTCTGTTGCGGATTCTGGCCATGGCCGTGGGCCTCAGTCTTCGGTGGTGTGAACTTTGCGGTGGAGAATGGCCTGGAACTCATCGGCAAAGGTGTAGTAACGACCGATGAGCATCTCGCCGCGCGCAGCGAAACGGTTGTAGGCGATCACCGCAGGAATCGCGGCGAACAAACCGATCGCCGTAGCGATCAGCGCTTCGGCGATGCCTGGCGCCACAGTCGCTAGAGTTGCCTGCTGAACCTGAGCCAGGCCGCGAAAGGAGTTCATGATCCCCCAGACGGTACCGAACAGGCCGATGTAAGGGCTGGTGGAACCAACGGTGGCCAGGAATGGCAAGCTCTGCTCGAGCTTTTCCTCTTCACGGGAAATCGCCACGCGCATGGCGCGATTGACCCCATCCATTACTGCATCAGGATCGACACCCTGCTGCTGACGCAGACGGGAAAATTCCTTGAAGCCGGCGCGAAAGATCTGCTCGACGCCAGAATCCGGATCCGGGTTGCTGCCTGCCTGGCGATACAGCTTGGACAGGTCGATACCGGACCAGAAGCGCTCTTCGAAGGTATCGAGTGCTCGCTTCGCGGCACGCAGCATACTGCCGCGCTGAAAAATCAGAATCCATGATGCGACCGAAGCGGCCACCAGAATCAGCATGACCAGCTGCACCACGAAGCTGGCGTTGCTGATCAGGCTCCACATGGACATGTGATCGACGTTGGCTTCCACGCTTACTCTCCTGCAGGGGATAGACCCGAGCCAGCGAAGGCGACACGCAGCGCTTCGGGAATGGCTCGGGGTTTCAAACTTTCGGCACGCACGCAGGCAACCAGCACCTGCCCCTCACAAAGCAGAACATCATCCAGTGCACGCCGGACCTGCTGGCGAAACCGCAGACTGGCGCGATTCACCTCAACCACCTCGGCCGTCACCAGCAATTCATCGTCCAGGCGAGCCGGTGCTCGGTAGCGGGCTTCGACCGAATGCACGACGAACAGCAAGTCCTCACCGGCCAGCTGCGACTGGGCGAATCCCAGGCTGCGCAACCGCTCGGTACGAGCTCGCTCCATGAATTTGAGGTAATTGACGTAGTAGACAATGCCGCCCGCATCGGTGTCCTCGTAATAGACTCGACAGCGGTGGGTGAAGATTTCAGCTCCGACTTGCGCGCGCATACTAGTGCCCGGCCCTGTAAATGCCAATCGGGTAACAGAACAATATTTTCTTCAAACTATGTCGCCATCGAACAGATCCGGCGTCGGCGCATCACTCATGCGCTTGGGCAGATTGAGGCCGAAATGGAGGTAGGCATGACGCGTCACGACCCGGCCGCGCGGCGTGCGCATGATATAGCCCTGCTGGATGAGGTACGGCTCGAGCACATCCTCGATGGTATGCCGCTCTTCACTGATCGCGGCAGCCAGGCTGTCGATGCCTACCGGACCACCATCGAACTTCTCGATAAGCGTCAACAGCAACCGGCGATCCTGATGATCGAAGCCTCGTTCATCGACGTCGAGCATATTCAAGGCAAGGTCGGCAATCTGCCGGGTGATCTCGCCACGACCCCGCACTTCGGCGAAATCTCGTACACGGCGTAGCAGGCGGTTAGCGATGCGCGGCGTCCCTCGCGCCCGACGGGCAATCTCGAACGCCCCCTCAGGCTCGGTCGGCAGGCCGAGGATACCGGCGGAACGGCTGACGATGGTCGCTAGGTCCTCGGTGGAATAGAACTCCAGCCGCTGGACGATACCGAATCGGTCTCGCAATGGATTGGTCAGCATACCGGCCCGCGTGGTGGCGCCCACAAGGGTGAACGGCGGCAGATCCAGCTTGATCGAGCGAGCCGCAGGCCCCTCGCCGATCATGATATCCAGCTGGAAATCTTCCATCGCCGGGTACAGAACCTCCTCGACAATGGGCGAAAGGCGATGGATCTCGTCGACGAACAGAACGTCGCCCGCCTCCAGATTGGTCAGCAATGCGGCCAGGTCACCCGGTCGCTCAAGCACCGGGCCCGACGTGCTCTTGATCGACACGCCCATCTCTTCGGCGATGATGTTCGCCAAGGTAGTCTTGCCCAGACCCGGCGGACCGAAGATGAGCGTGTGATCGAGCGCTTCCTGACGGCCCTTGGCGGCGCGGATGAACAGATCCATCTGCTCGCGCACGACCGGCTGACCGATGTACTCGGCCAGCTTGAGTGGCCGAATGGCACGATCCAGTTGCTCGTCGCGATCGCGACTGCCTGCCGTGACGATACGATCCGCTTCGATCATGGCTTACACCATGCCCTTGAGGGCGCGGCGGATCATTTCTTCACTGCTCAAATCATCTTCCTGTATGGCGGACACTGCACGGCTGGCTTCCTGTGGCTTGAAGCCCAGGGAGATCAACGCGCTGACCGCATCATTCTCGGCGCTTGTGACTGCCATTTTGCTCCCGGGTTCAACCACGAAGGTCGCGATGGCGGGCATGCTCTCCCACGCCTTGAAGCGGTCCTTCAACTCCACCAGAAGCCGCTCGGCGGTCTTCTTGCCAACGCCTGGGATGCGCACCAGGACCGACGTATCCTGCGCCTGTACACAACGCACCAGCTCATCCACTTCCAGTCCGGACATCAACGCCAACGCCAGCTTCGGTCCCACACCGTTCAAACGGATCAGCTCACGGAACAGCTCGCGCTCGCGCTTCTCGGCGAAGCCATAAAGAAGTTGTGCGTCTTCACGCACGACGAGGTGCGTATGCAGCGTCACCGGCTCGCCGACCGCCGGCAGGCGATACAGCGTCGTCATCGGCACTTCGACCTCATAGCCGATACCGTTGACATCGAGAATCAGATGTGGGGGTTGCTTTTCCACCAGCGTGCCACGCAAACGTCCGATCAAGCTGTTTCCTCCATGGCCATCGCATCCGCTGACGACCAGTCGATTATTCGTTCAACCAAGAGAGTTTGCGCCGACTACAGACGCAACCGCCCGCCTCGTCGCTTGGCGCCGGCCAGGCCGTGCGGAATGAGGCTTTGCCGGTGATGCGCATGACATAACGCAATGGCCAGCGCGTCCGAAGCATCGATCTGGGGTTTTTCCAGAAGCTTGAGCAGGTGCATGACCATCATCTGCACCTGCTGCTTATCAGCCCCGCCCGTTCCGGCGATGGCCTGTTTGACCTGCGTCGCGGTGTACTCTGCGATCTGCAGACCTGCCTCCGCGCCAGCAACGATGGCTGCACCCCGAGCCTGGCCGAGCTTGAGCGCGGAATCGGCATTACGCGCCATGAATACTTGCTCGATGCCCATCGTTACCGGGCCATAGGTCCGAATGACCTCGCTCACACCACTGAAAACGGCACGCAAGCGATCAGGCAGCTCGCCGGTGCCGGTACGAATGCAACCAGAGGCGACGTATTCACAACCGCGGCCGGTGTCCCGTACGACGCCGTAGCCGGTGATTCGAGAGCCGGGATCGATACCCAAAATCAGCGTCATGCCGTGCCGTGCTGTCTATTTATCCAGTGGCGAGTATACGGAGGCGCTGCCGTCTCCGCCACCGACAACAATATGCGCCCAGATAGACACTACGTTGCCAGCGATGCGCGCCTATAAAAAAGCCGGGAGCCCAGCAATGCGGGTCCCGGCTGCGGACACCACGACACTCAGCCCAGCTGCTGCATGATCTCGTCGGAGATTTCCGCGTTGTGGTAGACGTTCTGCACGTCATCTAGATCTTCCAGCGCATCGATGAGACGCAGAACCTTCTGCGCCGTCTCGACGTCGGTGATGGGCGCCATGATGGAGGGAATCATCGCCACTTCTGCTTCGTCGCCGCGGAATCCGGCCTCTGTCAGCGCTTCGTTGACCGAGAGGAACTCGGCGAAGCTGGTATAGACCTCGACCGACCCATCCTCCTGACTGACGACGTCGTCGGCGCCCGCCTCCAGCGCCGCTTCCATCAGCGCGTCTTCATCCACGCCGGGCGCATAGCTGATTTGGCCTTTACGATCAAACATGTAGGCGACCGAGCCGTCAGTACCGAGGTTGCCACCGTTCTTGCTGAAGGCGTGACGCACTTCGGCCGCGGTACGGTTGCGGTTGTCGGTCATGGCCTCGATGATGATCGCCACCCCGCTTGGCGCGTAACCCTCATAGCTCAGCTCGGTCATGTTGTCCGCTTCGCTGGAGCCTGCGCCCCGGGCGATGGCGCGATCGATGACGTCACGCGACATGTTGGCTGTCAGCGCCTTGTCCACGGCCAATCGCAGACGCGGATTGTCCGCCGGCACGCCGCCGCCATGCTTGGCCGCCACGGTCAGCTCACGGATCAGCTTGGTGAAGATCTTGCCCCGCTTGGCGTCCTGACGCTCTTTGCGGTGCTTGATATTGGCCCATTTGGAATGACCAGCCATAACTCACTCCATTCTTCGACTGAATCAGAAAATCTCGATAACCGGATCCGTCTGTCACCACTCGATAAAGACAGCGGTCGGCTATCGCCGTATTGTCTCGCACTCAGAGCCGCAAGACGAAGAAGCCTGGCAGAACCAGGCTTCGGGTAGCGCTTACTCCGCCTTCGGTTGCTCGCGCAGACGGATATGCAGGTCGCGCAGCGCCTTGCTGTCCACCGCACCCGGCGCCTGGGTCATGACGTCCGCCGCACTCTGGGTTTTCGGGAAGGCAATCACTTCACGAATCGACTGCGCACCGGTCATCAGCATCACCAGGCGATCCAGACCGAAGGCCAGACCACCATGTGGCGGAGCGCCGAATTTCAACGCATCGAGGAGGAAGCCGAACTTCTCTTCCTGCTCGGCTTCATCGATGCCGAGAATGCGGAACACAGTCTGCTGCATTTCCTTGCGATGGATACGGATCGAACCGCCACCCAGCTCGGTACCGTTGAGCACCATGTCGTAGGCACGCGACAGCGCCGCAGCCGGATTGGCCTCGAGCTCCTGAGGCGAGCACTTCGGCGCGGTGAACGGGTGGTGCAGCGCGCTCAGCGAGCCGTCATCGTTCTCTTCGAACATCGGGAAGTCGACCACCCATAGCGGCGCCCAGTCACAGGTCAGCAGCTTGAGGTCGTGACCGATCTTGATGCGCAGAGCACCCAGCGCCTCGGAAACGATCTTCGCCTTGTCTGCACCGAAGAACACGATGTCGCCATCGACCGCACCGACGCGATCGAGAATCACGTTGAGGTTGTCTTCCGGGATGAACTTGACGATCGGTGACTGCAGGCCTTCAACGCCCTTGGCGCGTTCATTGACCTTGATATAGGCCAGGCCCTTGGCCCCATAGATGCCAACGAACTTGGTGTAATCGTCGATCTGGCTGCGCGGCATGCTCGCCGCACCCGGGACGCGCAGCGCGGCAACGCGGCCTTTCGGGTCATTGGCCGGACCGGAGAACACCTTGAACTCGACAGCGTTGAGCTGGTCGGCAACATCCACCAGTTCCAGCGGGATGCGCAGGTCGGGCTTATCCGAGCCGTACCGGCGCATGGCCTCTTCGAACGGCATGTGCGGGAATTCGCCAAACTCCAGATCCAGCACTTCCTTGAACAACTTGCGGATCATGCCTTCGGTGATACCGATGATGTCTGCTTCATCGAGGAAGCTGGTCTCGATGTCGATCTGGGTGAACTCGGGCTGGCGATCAGCGCGCAGGTCTTCGTCGCGGAAGCACTTGGCGATCTGATAGTAGCGGTCGAAACCGGCAACCATCAGCAGCTGCTTGAACAACTGCGGCGACTGCGGCAGGGCAAAGAAATTACCGGCATGGGTGCGGCTCGGCACCAGATAGTCACGCGCGCCTTCAGGTGTCGGACGCCCCAGGATCGGGGTTTCCACATCGAGAAAGCCGTTGTCATCCAGGTACCGACGAATGCTCGCGGTGATACGCGAGCGCAGCTTGAGCTTCTCGGCCATTTCCGGGCGACGAAGGTCGATGAAGCGATAGCGCAGTCGCGTCTCCTCGCCCACATCGCTGTATTCGTTGAGAGGGAACGGCGGGGTTTCGGCGTCGTTCAACACCTCCAGCTCGTAGCCCAGCACCTCGATGGCACCGGAAGCCATATTCGGGTTCACCGCACCAGCTGGGCGCAGGCGGACCTTGCCGGTGATCTTCACTACATACTCGCTACGCACCTTGTCGGCGGTCGCAAAGGTTTCAGCGCGATCCGGATCGAAGACCACCTGAGCCAGGCCCTCACGATCACGCACATCGAGGAAGATCACCCCGCCGTGGTCACGACGGCGATGTACCCAGCCGCAAAGAGTGATTTCCTGGCCGTCCAGGCTTTCGTTCAATTGGCCGCAATAGTGGCTGCGCATCATGGTGAAGTTCGCTTCTCGTATCTTGAATTCGATGGGGCGCCAGAGCCGCGACAGACTGACAAGACCGTGACTGCTCTGCGCAAGCGGCATGTACCGTACGCGATACCGCATTGACGCCGGGCGCCGCAGCACGCACTGGGACCGCCAGGCACAAGCGCGGGATTATATCGACATAATCACCGCGGCGCAGCCGTTGCCCTCGCCAACTCGAAATCGGGCCATTGATGGAACCCTGAATCGATCAGAGCCTTCCAACGGTGAGCATTCGACCAGAAACGTATCGCTTTACAACACCACGCATTTTTCTGGCATAACTAACGGCTGAACCATCCACCAGGAGAAAAACATGGAAATCAACATTGGCATCGCCGAACAGGACCGTGCAGCCATCGCCGAAGGCCTGTCGCGCCTGCTCGCCGACACCTACACCCTGTATCTGAAGACCCATAACTTCCATTGGAACGTCACGGGGCCGATGTTCAACACGCTGCACACCATGTTCGAAACCCAGTACACCGAACTCGCCATCGCCGTGGACGATATTGCCGAACGCATCCGCACGCTGGGATTCCCGGCGCCGGGCACCTACGCGGCATACGCCCGCCTGAGCTCGATCAAGGAAGAGGAAGGCGTCCCCTCCGCCGAAGAGATGATCAAGCTGTTGGTCGAAGGCCAGGAAGCCGTTGTACGAACCGCCCGCGGTATCTTCCCGCTACTGGACAAGGTCAACGACGAGCCGACCGCCGACCTCCTGACTCAACGCATGCAGAGCCACGAAAAAACTGCATGGATGCTGCGCAGCCTGCTTTCGGCCTAAGTTTCGCTACTGGGCGGAGCGCCACATGCGCTCTGCCCAGATCGCAACACATCTGCTACGAAACAGCCCGTCTTCGAGCATTCTCCGCACCCGAAGCCACGACGGCGAACACGCTCATTTGAGCCCCCTCCTCCTTTCCTGTTAAATACGCCGCGCTGCAGCCCGGACCCGCGCGGTTTCTCGACCAGTGTTCAGCCCTGACCGACGAACGTTTTCCACGAACTCCAGGCCTGCGGCTTCTCTGTCGTGTTATCAACCGTGAGCCATACAAGAATGTTAAAGATCGTCCATGTCCTGGCGGGTGTCATTGCCCTGCTGCTGTCCTTTGTTCCAAGCCTGCGCGGCGCAATGCCACTACTGCTGCAACCCGACGCCTTGTGCCTGCTGATGCTCGGCCTGCTGAACGTTCAATTCGCCCCATCTGCCCAGTTGATCGACAGCCGCACCCGGCCAGTCATAATCGCTGCGTCAGCGCTGCTACTCCTGTCTATCGCGCTGCAGGCCGTCATCGTACTTGTAGCTTTGCCGCAGATCGCCGGCCAGCCCGCAACACTCGCCAGCCTGCTGCTCGCCCTTGCGGCCGTGCTGCTGCACCTCGCCACGCCACGCGGCCTGAGCAAGCAGGCAAAACCGTCTCGCACACACACCCGCGCACCATCGGCAGCAGGGCGCGAGGCTGGCACCGTAAAATGGTTCAACACATCCAAGGGGTTCGGATTCATTTCCCGGGACAGCGGAGATGACGTATTCGTCCACTTTCGCGCCATCCGCGGCGAAGGGCACCGCATCCTGGTCGAGGGCCAGCGCGTGGAGTTCACCATCATGATGCGGGACAAGGGACTGCAGGCCGAAGACGTCGTCCCGATCGAGTAGGACGACCGAGCGAGCTGCCACGGGGCGAAGTCACCACGCCGCCCCGTTTCACAATTCAATAATGAGGTGGAGGCGCCTCGTCCTCACCAACGTCCATTGGAACCTGCATTTCCTCCTGACGTTTTGCCAGTGCGCGCAGCTGAAGCTGCAGACGCTCCATGATCCGCTGTTGCTCGACGAGCACATCGTTCAGCGTCTGGATCGTATCGTCCTGAAACGCCAGACGCGTTTCCAGATCCATCACTCTCGATTCAAGGTCCACAGTCATACTCCAAAACGAAAGTGATCGGTCAGCACCAACTTTAGCTTGTCCCTGATGGCTGCCACCTGCTCGTCGCTGTAAGGCTTCGCCGGATGCCTGCCCCACACCGGCGCTGGCCAGGCAGCATCATCGCGTCGCCGCGCAATGACATGCATATGCAGCTGCCCGACGACATTACCAAGCGTGGCGACATTCATCTTGTCGGCGCCGAAGGTGTCCTTGACGGTCTCGGCCAGCGCAGTGGCCTCCTTCCACAGCGCCAGCTGATCAGCCGCATCCAGCTGAAACAACTCACTAATCTCATCGCGACGCGGCACCAGAATGAACCAGGGATACTGGGCGTCGTTCATCAACAGCAACCGGCAGAGCGGGAAGTCACCAAGCAGCAACGTGTCCTGCTCCAGACGTGAATCAAGTACAAACATAAGACTCCCCTTGCGAAGCAAACCCCGCGCGAATGCGCCGTAGGAAACAGGTAAAAAGGATACCTCAGACATCCCAGACGACAACCTGGCAAGCGCGCACAAGATTGGTGCCTGACCTGAGAAAACGCGCCGCCTTTCAGTGCAATGCGGCCCCAATATTTCTCCGCAACGCCCGATTAGCTCGATCATGAATTCTGAGTACGATTCTTGCTGGACGAACTATGCGAACGCTGGGGGGCGGCTTCAAAACACCGCAATCAGCGTCACACAGCTTGCTCTAGCGCTGCACTAGAGCTAAACAGTACATTCTCTGGATGGCTTTTCGCGAGAGCAGCCAAAATTGGCTCAAGCCTGATGCGGGACTAAGAAGTTGCACCCTTTCCGCCCATGCGCGGCAAGGTAAGCACCGTTTTTAAACCAAAGGAGCAATCACAATGAAAGTGATGAAGTGGAGCATAATCGCCCTGGCCGTATCGGCGGGCACCTCCCAGATGGCGTTGGCCAGCCAGCAGTCGGAGTCCAAGGGATTCGTCGAAGATGCGAGCCTAGATCTGTTGCTGCGCAACACTTACTACAACCGTGATTACAAGGATGGTGCCGACGACGTACGGAGCTGGGGCCAGGGCTTTATCACTACCTTCGAGTCCGGTTTCACCCAAGGCACCATCGGAGTAGGCGTCGACGCCTATGGCCTGCTGGGCGTTCGCCTTGATGGCGGCCAGGGCTATAGTTATACCGCCATGTTCGAGCGTGACTCCAACAACGAGCCGGAACGCGACCTTTCCCAGGCCGGCGCAGCTATCAAAGCCCAGTTCTCCAACACCGTGATCAAGTACGGCAACCAGATGCCGATGATGCCGGTGCTCGCCTATGACGACTCGCGCCTGCTGCCAGAGTCGTTTACTGGCACCTTGATCACCAGCAATGAGATCGAAGGCCTCGAGCTGAATGCCGGTCGCTTCACCGCAGATAGCTCCATGCCATCTTCCAGCCGCGATGACGTAGGCCTGAAGAGCATTGATGTCGTAGGCGGTACCTATGCATTCAACGAGAACCTGAGCGCGTCGCTTTACTACGCAGACAACGAAGATGTTGCCAAGAAGAAGTACGCTAACGTCAATTACGTTATGCCCTTTAGTGACGACCAGTCGCTGAGCTTTGACTTCAATATCTACCGTTCCGATTATGACAAGGACTATGTCCAAGCTGCGGACACCACTTTCAACAACGACGGTTCGGTTGATGAGCTTGGCGCACGCGAGTCACACGACAACACCATTTGGAGCCTTGCAGCCAAGTATTCTGTCGGTGCGCATGCGTTTATCCTCGCTCACCAGCGCGTTAGTGGTGACCGCGGTTACGACTACGACATCGGCGACGGCGGCAGCTCCATTTGGGTAGCTAACTCCTACTACTCCGACTTCAACTCCAAGGACGAGCGTTCCTGGCAGGCGAGCTATGAGCTGGACTTCGGCGGTTACGGCGTTCCCGGCCTGTTCTGGAAAACCGCTTATGTCTACGGCGACAACGTAGACACCGGCACTGGCGAAGGTAAGGAACGCGAGTTCTTCAACCAGGTCCAGTACGTCGTACAGAGCGGCCCGGCAAAAGATCTGTCGCTGAAGCTACGCAACTCGATCTACCGTTCCAACAGCGACATGCGTGACTACTACAGCCCGGACCTCAACGAGATCCGTGCATTCATCGAATACCCGCTGAGCATCCTGTAACCCAGGCGCTCGGACCATTCGATGCAAACGGAGCCCGGCGAAAGCCGGGCTCTTTCGTTTCGCCGCACATCCAGCGCGGCGCCCCGTCCTGTACGCCGCAATGCGCGCGCCGTACAATGCCGAGCCAAATTCCAGCCTCTTCTGCAAGGACACAACGGCCACATGCGCACCAGTCAGTTCCTGCTCTCGACCCTCAAAGAAACCCCATCCGATGCAGTGGTCATCAGTCACCAACTGATGATGCGTGCCGGGATGATTCGCAAGCTGGCGTCCGGTCTCTACACCTGGATGCCGATGGGGCTGCGTGCGCTGCGAAAGGCCGAGGCCATCGTTCGCGAGGAAATGAACAAGGCAGGCGCCCTGGAAGTACTGATGCCGGCCATTCAGCCAGCCGAGCTCTGGCAGGAGTCCGGCCGCTGGGAGCAGTACGGCCCGGAGCTGCTGCGTCTGAAGGACCGCCACGATCGCGAATTCTGTGTCGGCCCGACCCACGAAGAGGTCATCACCGACCTGGCACGCAACGAGCTTCACAGCTACAAGCAGCTGCCGATCAACTTCTATCAGATCCAGACCAAGTTCCGCGACGAAATCCGTCCGCGCTTCGGCCTCATGCGCGGCCGCGAGTTCCTGATGAAGGACGCCTACTCCTTCCACCTGTCCCAGGAATCGCTGCAGGAAACCTACGACCGCATGCACGAGGCGTACTGCAATGTCTTCACTCGCCTCGGGCTCGACTTCCGTCCGGTGCAAGCCGACACCGGCTCCATCGGCGGAACCGGCTCGCACGAGTTCCACGTACTGGCCGAGTCTGGCGAAGACGACATCGCGTTCAGCGACACCTCCGACTACGCCGCCAACATCGAGAAGGCCGAAGCGATTCCGCGCGAAACCGATCGTGCGGCACCAAGCGAAGAAATGCGCCTGGTAGACACACCGAATGCCAAGACGATCATCGAACTCGTCGAGCAGTTCGGCCTCGCCATCGAGAAAACGGTAAAAACGCTGGTCGTTCATGGCGTCGAAGAAGGCCAACTGATCGCCCTCATCGTACGCGGCGACCACGAACTCAACGAGATCAAGGCCGCCAACCTGGAGCAGGTTGCCAGCCCGCTGGTATTCGCCTCGGAAGCGGAAATCCGTACTGCCATTGGCGCGGGTCCCGGCTCGCTGGGCCCACTGAACCTGACGATTCCCTGTGTGATCGACCGTTCTGTCGCGCTGATGAGCGATTTTGGTGCCGGCGCCAACGTCGACGACAAGCACTACTTCGGCCTGAACTGGGAGCGGGACCTGCCGCTACCGCAGATCGCCGATCTGCGTAATGTGGTTGCCGGTGATCCGAGCCCGGACGGACAGGGGAATCTGGTAATCAAACGCGGTATCGAGGTCGGCCATATCTTCCAGCTGGGCACCAAGTACAGCGAGGCGATGAACTGCCGGGTGATGGGCGAGAACGGCAAACCGGCCACTCTGATCATGGGCTGCTACGGCATCGGCGTATCCCGCGTGGTTGCGGCGGCGATCGAGCAGAACTACGACGACCGCGGCATTCTCTGGCCAGACGCGCTCGCGCCTTTCCAGATCGCCCTGGTACCGATGAAGTACGAAAATGAAGCGGTTCGTGAGGCTACCGACCGACTCTACGCCGAACTCACGGCAGCAGGTTACGAAGTGCTGCTCGATGACCGTGACAAAAAGACCAGCCCCGGCGTCAAATTCGCCGATATGGAGCTGATCGGCATCCCGCACCGCATTGTCATCAGCGATCGCGGGCTGGCCGACGGCACCCTGGAATACAAGCACCGCCGCGACGCGCAGCCTCAGCCGGTCGCGACTGCTGACATCCTGTCCTTCATCAACTCGCGTGCTCATCGCTGATCGGAAATCATGCTCAACCGACGTATTGTCGTTTCAACCAGCGCCGCGCTTTGCGCGGCGTTGCTCCTTGGCGGCTGCGCCAATCACTTGCCGCAGCGCAGCGAGCACGAGGCGCGTGTCGAGCGCAAACTGCTCGACCACAGCCTGCGCATCGAACTCGGTGAACCCCAGGTGCTCGAACTGCCGCAGCGGCGTATCCGCGTGCAAGAGCAGATGACATTCGAAGTCACCGATTTCGAAGTAACCCGCCGTTACGATCGCTATACGCCTTACCAGCCCTGGCGAGAGCTGTACGAGATTCCGCTGGGCGTCGTCGCAGTGGTCGCCGGCGTAGGCGCAAACGTGCTCAACGTGGTGATGCTCGGCAACATGCCAGAGAGCGCGACCCGCGACTGGATCAGCTACGGCTTCGCCGGCATCAACCCGTTCATGAACGCCGAGTCCAATGGCCGCTCGCAGCAGAACCTGGCCAGCCTCGACGAGCAACGCCGAGATGCGCGGCTCGAGTACACCAGCCTGCCTTGGGCGGAGCGTCCGGTGCTCGTCAGCGCCGGTCCGCACACTCACGAGCTGTCGACCGATCGTCACGGCGTCTTGCGCCTGAATCTTCTCGACGGGCCGTTCGCTGATCAGGACGTCACGCAGATCGGCAAGTTGCAGCTGTCGGTTGAGGATGAACAGGATGGCACCCGGGCCGAGGCCACGCTGTTGGTCAGTCACAAGCTGCGCGGCAAGCTGCAAGAAGCTTACGACCTGATCTTCGATGACCTGGAAGGCGACGACGTCGCGCAATGGGTGCATCGCGTCCGGCGCCTGTCCGAACTTGGTCTGGAAGAAGAAGCCAGCGAACTGGAGCAGAGCCTGATCGAGCTGACGCGCAACGATCCCGAACTGCAACAGCACTTTCTGCAAAGTCTGATCGAAGGCAGCAACGGAAACTGAAGCCGATGAAGACGCCTGCTCTTCTTCTCGCATTGCTGCTGGTGAGCGCCCTGCCGGCAGCAGCCAATATCCGTCAAGCGCCCGAACCCGAACTCCGCGACCTCATGCAGAGGACAGTCGCTGAGGCGGACAGCTTTCAGGATCGCTTCGATGCAGAGGTCTGGCTGGTCGACATGTCCGGCCGACTCAAGCGCTACATCCCCGATGCCGAAGAGCGGCTGTCGCTGCTCCGGCTGGTGCATCGCGAGGCGAGCAAGGCGGGCCTGAAGCCAGAACTGGTGTTGGCGCTGATCCATGCCGAAAGCCTATTCGACCGATTTGCAATCTCCAGCGTTGGCGCTCAGGGCATGATGCAGGTGATGCCATTCTGGAAAGCGGAACTGGGTCGACCGCAAGACAACCTCACCGACAACGCCACCAATCTTCGCTATGGCTGCACCATCCTCAGCTATTACCTGAACAAGGAAAATGGCGACATCAACCGGGCGCTCGCGCGCTACAACGGCACCCTCGGGCAGAATCGCTATCCGGCCAAGGTGATCGGCTTCTGGCAGGATTTCTGGTACGTCAAACCCTGAGTCACCAGGCGGGCTACTCGCCCTTCAGCCGCGCCAGATGCACAAGGATGCCCTCGGCAGTCTGTTCGCCAACCAGGCGCTCGCGCACCTTCCCCTGGTCGTCAACCAGATAGGTCACCGGCAGCACCTCGCTACGCGGCAATTGCAGACGCTCGGCGGGATCATCACTGAGCACACGGAAGTCGATACCCAGCGCCTTGGCGGCTTGAGCGAGCTCTTCGCCGCGCAACTCGTCGAAATTCACACCCAACACTGCCAGTCCCTGCTCGGTTTCGGCCAAGGCGTTCAGCTCCGGAATCTCGGTGCGGCAGGGACCGCACCATTCGGCCCAGTAATTGATCAGCAGCCACTGCCCCTGCAGCTGTGCCGCAGTCACTTCCTCCCCATGCTGGTCGATCCCCCAATCCTTTTCGCAGGCAGACAGGAACAGGCAGCTCAGCAGGAGCAGCAACGAGACGATCGGCTTGGTCATGGTGCTTATTCCTTAACGTATACGGCCCGAGGATACCGCTGCGTTGCAGTCAAGGCACGCCTGGAACGACCCGATCCTGACGCAGGCCGTGGCGGCGCCAAGTAACCGTCGCGCTTTTTGCCGTTATGCGAGTCCGATCACGCGCGGCGGCGCTCAAGTGCACAGTTTTGTCGGACCTGCACTGCCTATAATTCCGCACCCACCACCGTATGCCAGTAGCGAAGCCATGTCCCAACTCCACGACAAACTGATCGGCACAGTACCCTCACGCATCGTCGAGCAAGCTGCCATCGCCCTCACTACCTATGACGGGCGCGTAGCTGAATTCAATGTCGCCGCCTGGCTGCAGCTACAGAGCCACGCAGGGCTCATGGTGTCTCTCGTCGCCAAATACCGTGATGGACAGCAGCAGCGAGAAGCGATCATCGATCACGGCCGCACCGATGGCGCAGGCAAGATCCTGCTGTCCGGCGTCGCGCGGCTACCAGTCCGGTACAAGATCGAGGAGTTGCAGATTCATCTGCGCCCAGCCGCCACGGTAGCTGCGATCACCGTCGAAGAGCTGTTCGCCCACCCGGTCGAGCCCGTAGCTGCCGAAATGAAAGCCGTCCAGGCCTGAATCAGCCACTGACTTTTTTCGGCTCCAACTGCTCGCTTGCCGATGCGGCGCGCGGGGCGTCGGTTGATTCCCCGTCCCTGACAACCAGGGATTCAGGCCATTGCGTAAAGCGAAGACCGGTAAGACGGTTCAATGCCTCGAGCGCCGCGTCTGGCGCTCTCTGGTGCAGATACAGGATGGTGCTGCGCTTGCCGTCCATTAGGTCTTCCCCTCAACTACTCCGAGCCATAGCCAGAAGCGTGCCATCGCCTCGAAAGCGCCGCCACGGCCTGTACTTACGCATCCGATCGCTCGAACAACCTGCCACTAAGCGCAGCGTCTCCACGCAAACACTCCCTTACTGACGATTTTTGTCACCACCTGATTGCAGCCAGTCGGCGAGGCTGCCACCGAACAGGCTGGCCTGCTCCTGCTGCAGCAGCTCCAATGACTGGCGCAACGTCGGATACCAGGGTTCGTCCAGCTGCTCGGGCAACGCTACACGTGCCGACAGCGGCCAGGGATTGCAGCGCAACAGTTGATCCAGACTGTAGTGGTTCAGGTCCCGACAAAGCACCCAGCCCCCGGAGCCCGTCCGGCAGACCAGCTGCTCCTGTTCGAAGAACCCGAGTATGTCGTCCCACTCATCCTCGGGAAGGCGCAGGCCGGCCCTGTGCAGATCACGCAGGCGTAGCTCCCGTCCCTCCTGCTGACGCTGGTGCAGGTTGCGCAGCAGCATTAGCATGACCAGCAGGCGTGGCAGCGGTCGACGGCGCCATTGCTGCGACGACGACAGGCCGCAGACCAGCTCGGCGCCGAACAGCACGATCATCCAGGACAGATAGACCCATAACAGAAACAGCGGGACAGCCGCGAAAGCGCCGTAGATCAGCTGATAGCTCGGGAAATAGCTGACGTACAGGCCGAACAGCTGCTTGGCCGCCTCGAACAACACTGCGGTGAATACACCGCCCACCAACGCATGCCGTAACGGGACACGGGTATTGGGCACCGCGGCGTAGATCAGAGTGAAGGCCGCCACGCTGAGCAGCAATGGCATGACCTTGATCAGCGTGCCGACGCCAATGAGCGCATACGGCCCCGAAATCAGCGAAAGCGAGGCGATGTAGGTACTGGTGGCAAACCCTGCGCCGAGCAGCAGCGGCCCGAGACTGAGAATCGCCCAATACAGCAGAAAACTGGACACCCCCCGTCGTGGCTGTCGTACGCGCCAAATGGTATTGAAGGCCTTCTCGATGGTCAGCAGCATCATCAACGCGGTAGCCATGAGAAACCCGACCCCGAACCAGGTGAGTTGCCGCGCCTGGCTGGTGAACGCAAGCAGATATTCCTGGATGGTCGCGCCGGTGGACGGGATGAAATTGTTGAATATGTAGAACTGGATCTGCTCGCCAACACCTTTGAAAGCGGGAATCGCCGACAGCATGGCGAACGTGACGGTCATCATCGGCACCACGGCGAACAGGGTGGTGTAGGTCAAGGCCGCCGCGCTATGCGGACCTTGATCGGACAAAAAGCGCCGAACCAGGAAGCGACCGAACTCGAGGGCATTGTCGATGCGCTGATGCATCCCTTCTCCTTGTTACAGCTGCCTGGAGCCGTTGGCTCAACAGTGCTCATCGTCAAAAGACCCGGATCAGACCGAAAGTCTGCCCGGATCACCCGCGCTGCACATTTCGGCGAGCGCCACGTTGGGGGTTAGAATGGCCACCTCATCCGGCGAGACGCAACCACAAATGACCGAACTCACGCTGTATCACAACCCTCGCTGCTCCAAATCGCGCGGCGCCCTGGAGCTGCTTGAGGCCCGCGGTCTGACGCCCGAAATCGTGCGCTACCTGGAAGCGCCCCCCACCGCAGCCCAACTCTGTGCTCTGCTGGACAAGCTCGGGCTCACCGCCCGGCAACTGCTGCGTACAGGCGAAGAAGAGTACAAAAGCCTCGACTTGGCCAATCCTGAACTTAGCGAAGCAGAACTGATCGACGCCATGATCGAGCACCCTCGCCTGATCGAACGCCCGATCCTGGTCGCGGGCGACAAGGCGATCATCGGCCGCCCGCCGGAAAAAGTGCTGGAGATCTTGCCGTGAGCACGCCCTACATTCTGGTGCTGTACTACAGCCGCCACGGCGCTACAGCCGAAATGGCCAGACAAATTGCTCGCGGCGTGGAAATGGCCGGGCTGGAAGCGCGTCTGCGCACCGTACCTGCCGTGTCCACCGAGTGCGAAGCGGTCGCGCCCACCATTCCCGACGCCGGTGCACTGTATGCGACCCTCGAAGACCTGAAGAATTGCTCCGGCCTTGCGCTAGGTAGCCCCACTCGCTTCGGCAATATGGCGGCGCCGCTGAAATACTTCCTCGACGGCACCAGCGGCCTGTGGCTGACCGGTGAGTTGGTCGGCAAGCCAGCCGGCGTGTTCACCTCGACCTCCAGCTTGCACGGCGGACAGGAAAGCACGCTGCTGTCGATGCTGCTGCCGCTGCTGCACCACGGAATGCTGGTGCTCGGCCTGCCTTACAGCGAGAACGGGCTGCTGGAAACCCGCGGTGGTGGCACGCCTTACGGCCCTAGTCACCATGCCGGTGCGGACGGCAAGCGTTTGCTCGACGAACATGAAATCGCCCTCTGTCGCGCCCTCGGGCAGCGCCTGGCACACACGGCACAGCGGCTGGAGATGTCCCTTGGCTAAGAAGCGTAAACCGCTGCCATCACTGGAGTGGCTGACCCCGCGGGTCAAATCCAGCCGAGCAATAAGCCTTGCCAGCTTCATCGGCCTTGCAGTGCTGCTGGTCGTTTGGAACCTGGCCTTTGCCGACCTGCACGGAGCCAGAACCTGGGTTGTCGTCAGCATCCAGCTCATTCCACTATTGCTGGTTGCACCAGGGATGATCGCTGGCAGCCCGAGGGCGCACGCCTGGCTCTGCTTTATCGTCAACCTGTACTTCATTCAGGGCGTGCTCGCGGCGATCGACCCGGCGCGGATGATCTACGGCCTGCTGGAGGCCGGACTGAGCCTGACATTGTTCGTCGCGGCGCTGCTCTACACCCGCTGGAGCTATCAGTACGAACGCAAGGCCGCGGGCGAGGCGTGAGTGCAGCTGATCACGGCGAAAACTGCTTCAATGTTTTCGCCGTGCGGTGAGTTGGTTGAGGCAAGTTCGGATGAACGTGGCTGCGAGACAAGACGCTGCGACGAGCCATAGCGGGGCTATGGTAAGGAGCAGCAACGCAGTATCGGGGCCATGGGCGCCGAAATTGACCAGCTAAACTTACCAAACAGGCCACTGGCTACCAGCCGAGCGTTTCCTTGAGGAAAGGGATGGTCAGTTTGCGTTGCGCCTGCAGCGAGGCTTGATCCAGCTGATCGAGCAACTCAAACAGCGCGCTCATGCTGCGTGAGCCACGGGTCAGGATGAAGCGACCAACGTCATCCGGCAGATTCAGCCCACGACGCGAGGCTCGCAGCTGCAGGGCGCGTAGCTTGTCCTCGTCGGACAGCTGTTGCAGCTGGAAAACCAGCGCCAGACTCAAACGAGATTTGAGGTCGGGCAGCGCGATCGACAACTCGCGCGGCGAGGCGTCCGCCGCCAGCAATAAACGTCGGCCGGCGTCACGCAGGCGGTTGAACAGATGGAACAACGCCTCCTCCCATACCGCGTCCCCGGCCACCGCATCGAGATCGTCCAGGCAGACCAGCTCGCTCTGCTCGAGGTTGTCGAGCAAGGCCGGACCATATTCGGCCACTTCCGCCAACGGCAGATAAACAGCCAACTCTCCGCGCTCCTCCACCCGCAGGCAGGCAGCTTGCAGCAGATGACTACGACCGACACCGGCCTGCCCCCAGAGATAGATCAACTCATCGGACCAGCCCGCAGCAGGCGAACACAGCCGCTCGACATAGCCGAGTGCGGCTGCATTGGCGCCAGGGTAGAAGTTGGCGAAGGTGGCGTCGTCGCGCAGACGGACGCCCAGGGGGAGCTGGATGGGTTTCATGGCTGGCTGGGTGGTTCGGCCGGTGCACCGGCGGGCTCGGCGTAAAGGTCCGAGAGTTTATAGAGATCGTGCACGTGGCGCAGCAGAACCATGATCACCGCCGCCACCGGAAGCGCCAGCAGCACACCGGTAAAACCGAACAGCTGACCACCGGCGAGCACCGCAAAAATCACCGCCACCGGATGCAGCCCAATGCGGTCGCCGACCAGTAACGGCGTCAGCAGCATTCCCTCGAGCATCTGTCCTACCGTGAATACCGCCGCCACGCCCAGCAGGGGATAAGGTGCCAGCCCGAACTGAAAGAGCACAGCGACCACCGCCGCACCGATGCCGACGACGAAGCCCATATAGGGCACGATGCTGGCGAGGCCGGCAAGAACGCCTATCAACAGCCCCAGTTCGAGCCCGACCAGCATGAGGCCGGACGCATAGATGATTGCCAATGCCAGCATGACCAGCAACTGGCCGCGGAGGAATGCGCCGATCACCTCATGGCACTCGCTCATCAGACGCACCACCATGCCCTCACCGCGGCGCGGCAGCAGGCTGCGCAGCTTGAGCATGATCAAATCCCAGTCGCGCATCAGATAAAAGCTCACCACCGGTATGAGCAGCAGGTTGCCGATCCATGCCAGCAGAGCCAGCCCCGACGCGGTGGCTCGGCTCAACACCATGCCGAGGACGTCAGTGGTGCTGCCCAGGTGTGCAGCGAGTGCGGCCTTCAGTTGATCGAGACGCCAGAAGTTGTCTTCCAGCCCGAACTGCGCCTGCACCCAGGGCAACGCCTGATGCTGCAACCAGTCCAGCGCCAGCGGCGCCAGCTGGTAGAGCTTCACCAGCTGCTTGCCGAGCATAGGCAGCAACACCAGCAACATCAGCAACATCAGTAGACTGAACAGGGCGAATACGACGATCACCCCCCAGGTACGCGACAGCCCCCAGCGCTCCAGGCGATCGACCAGCGGATCTCCGAGATAGGCCAGCAGGATGCCGATGAGAAAAGGGGTGAGGATCGGCGTCAGCAGATATACCAGCCAGGCGCACAAGAGCACGCCTGCCAGCCAGAGCCAGCGGTTCGAATCGTTCATGGTCACTCTATGCCTTCCGTGCAGGACAGTCGCCGATATAGAAATTGCGTCATCACCAGCGGTAACGCATCACCGTGCCGCTCTCGGGCGACGCAGGCGCATTGTCGGGCTCGCCAACCACACCGCCCTCATCCATCGGCTGCCGTGCATCCAGTGGCGCCTCGTCTTCGGCGACTTCCTGCAAACGCGCCAGCGCCAGCTGAGCACGCAACTGCTCCGGACTGGCGTTGACGCGATAGACCAAGCGATCACTTTCCACCCGCAGCAGGTTGCCACCAAAGGGTTCGAGCAAGCGATCCAGCTCCGCGAATCTCGCGACATCGGCCCCCAGGATCTCCAGGGTGATGTCCGACGCGGCGCCTGGCGCAACCACATAGCGTGGCGCCAGGTACTCACTGACGGACAGCATTACCGCGTCCGCCAGTCCCTCGAGGGTTTCCGCCTCAGCCTTGCCGTCGCGCTGCTCGTCGTCGAGCCAGGCGTTCCACTGCGCCTGCCAGCGGGAATCGGCTTCTCGCGCATGGACCGCCAGCAGTACGTCGGCATCGTAGCGCTCGGACGCCTCGCCCAGCGTCTCCCGGCTGTTCGCGCCAAATGCGTCCGGTGTTGCCAGCAGCTGTTCGGACAGATCCGCCAGCGGCAGGCGCAACGGCAGGCCACGGTGCTGCGCGGCGGCACGCACTGGCGCAGCGCTGCGCTGATCGTCGCCAAGCAACTGGGTGCCCTCGACCCGCTCGTTCAGCCACCAGACCAGAAGCGTCGGTCGGTTCGCACCCCACAGCGACAAGCCGGCACTACGCAGGCTGCGCTCCGTGGTACCTGGATCGAAGTCGACGACGATATGGTCGTGCTCGTAACCATACTTGCTGAGCAGTTGCTGCGGGTCCTTGCGCAGCTCAGCGACGGCCTCGCGCTTGCTTGCCTGCGCATCGCCGGTCAGGCGCAACAGCAAGGTATCGAAAGCCCGCTGCAACGCAGCTGCGCGCTCCTCGCTCTGCTCGCCGGAAACAGGCTCACGCACCTGATACAGACCCTTGAGCTGTTCGGCCTGACCGGGCAATGACGCCCCCAGCGCAAGGCACAGAATGAGTAAGCGGTAGACAAGGCGCATGATTGATTCTCGCAGGCCGCCGGACCCCGGGGCAGGAAGTAGAGGAAACAGGACGCTACACCTTAAACAGCCGGCCCAGAGCCGGCAACCGCCTACCTCACAGATGCCCGACTCAAAATGCGCCCCCCGCGCCATCGCAGCTGCCGGGATGGCCGCTGCGCGGCAAGCCTGATAAAATCGCGCGCTTTCCGCAGACCGGTTCCGGCGCTTGTACGAGCCCGGCATTCAGTACCCAGGCAAACGCGACGCAGGAGGATGCAGCCCCGGCGTCAACCGGCCACTCTGGTGACAACACCAGTCGCCGGAAACGGTTAGCCCTGGCGTGGATGCAGCACCTGACCGGTCGACACCCGCACTCCTTTCACAGGTCCGGATTCTATGAGCAAGCAACCCTCCCTCAGCTACAAGGACGCTGGCGTCGATATCGATGCAGGCGAAGCGCTGGTCGAACGCATCAAAGGCGTGGCCAAGCGCACCGCACGACCTGAGGTAATGGGCGGCCTGGGCGGCTTCGGCGCCCTGTGCGAAATCCCGGCAGGCTACAAGCAGCCGGTGCTGGTCTCCGGCACCGACGGCGTCGGCACCAAGCTGCGCCTGGCACTGAACCTGAACAAGCACGACAGCATCGGCCAGGATCTGGTCGCCATGTGCGTCAACGATCTAGTGGTCTGTGGCGCCGAGCCGCTGTTCTTCCTCGACTACTACGCCACCGGCAAGCTCAACGTCGACGTGGCCGCCACCGTGGTGACCGGCATCGGTGCCGGCTGCGAACTGGCCGGCTGTTCGCTGGTAGGCGGCGAAACCGCCGAGATGCCCGGCATGTACGAGGGTGAAGACTACGACCTGGCCGGCTTCTGCGTCGGCGTTGTGGAGAAGAGCGAGATCATCGACGGCTCGAAAGTCGCGGCGGGCGACGCGCTGATCGCCCTGCCCTCCTCGGGCCCGCACTCCAACGGCTACTCACTGATTCGCAAGATCCTCGAAGTATCGGGCACCGACATCGAGAACACCCAGCTGGACGGCAAGCCGCTGGCCGACCTGCTGATGGCGCCGACGCGCATCTACGTCAAGCCGCTGCTCAAGCTGATCAAGGACACCGGTGCGGTCAAGGCCATGGCCCACATCACCGGCGGCGGCCTGCTCGACAACATCCCACGGGTACTGCCTGACAACGCCCAGGCGATCATCGACGTCGCCAGCTGGCAGCGCCCGGCAGTGTTCGACTTCCTGCAGGAAAAAGGCAACGTCGACGAACACGAGATGCACCGCGTGCTCAACTGTGGCGTCGGCATGGTCATCTGCGTCGCCCAGGATCAGGTCGAGCCGGCTCTGGCCAATCTGCGCGCATCCGGCGAATCGCCCTGGGTAATCGGGACGATCGCCACCGCGGCGCAAGATGCCGAACGAGTCCAGCTGAACAACCTGAAACAGCACTGATGACCGCAAGCTGCAATGTGGTGGTGCTGATTTCAGGGTCCGGCAGCAATCTGCAGGCGCTGATCGACAGCCAGGCCGAAGACAATCCGGCGCGTATCCGCGCCGTGATTTCCAACCGGGCCGATGCATTCGGCCTGACGCGGGCGCAAGACGCCGACATCCCCACAGCAGTGCTCGATCACAAGGCCTTCGATGGCCGTGAGTCGTTCGACGCCGCACTGATGGTAGTAATCGACGAACATGCGCCGGATCTGGTGATCCTCGCCGGGTTCATGCGCATTCTCACGCCAGGCTTCGTCCGCCACTACCAGGGCCGCCTGCTGAACATCCATCCTTCGCTACTTCCCAAGTACAAGGGCCTCGATACCCATCGCAGAGCACTGGAAGCGGGCGACAGCGAACACGGTTGCAGCGTGCATTTTGTCACCGAGGAGCTGGACGGCGGCCCGGTCGCTATCCAGGCGGCGCTGGCGGTGGAGCCTGGTGAAAACATCGAGCAGCTGACGCAGCGCGTGCATTCGGCCGAGCACCAGATCTACCCGCTGGCCATGCGCTGGTTCGCCGAAGGGCGCTTGCGCCTCGCCGAACAAGGCGCGATGCTGGACGACGTCAACCTGCCGACCTCCGGCTATCAGATCAGAATCTAGGAGATACCATGCGTCGCGCTTTGCTGCTCGCTCTCGCCGTGCTGACCCTGCCGGTCCAAGCCCTGGAGCTCAAGCCCTTCTCCGCTAGCTACACCGCCGACTGGAAGCAGGTTCCGGTCAGTGGCACAGCTCAGCGCAGCCTCGAGCAGCTGGACGATGGCAACTGGAGGCTGGATTTCGAGGCCTCCATGCTGGTCGCCAGTCTCAACGAGCGCAGCACGTTCCGCACCGAGGGCGATACCTTCCTGCCACAGACCTATCGCCTCAAGCGCAGCGGCCTGGGCAAGGGCAAGCGTGTCGAGCACCGCTTCGACTGGGACAACAAGCAGGTCGAAGGCAGTGACCGGGGTGATCCGGTCAAGCTGCCGCTGCATCGCGGTTTGCTGGACAAATCCACCTACCAACTGGCGCTGCAGCACGAAGTCGCGGCCGGCAAGCAGAGCATGAGCTATCAGGTGGTGGATGGCGACGAGATCGAAACCTACGATTTCCGCGTACTGGGCGAAGACAAGGTCAGCACCAAAGCCGGCCAGGTCGATGCCATCAAGGTCGAACGCGTGCGCGACCCAACGCAGAGCAAGCGTGAAACCATCCTCTGGTTCGCCAAGGACTGGGACTACCTGCTGGTCCGCCTGCATCAGGTCGAGACGGACGGCAAGGAATACCAGATCATGCTCGAAGAAGGCCGTGTCGGCGGCAAGACCGTCAAAGGCAACTGAGTCATCGCGGCGGGCCTTCGCGACCGCCGCCTCCCACCTGCTTCGAGTTTTCCGATGACCTCTTCACGCCCCCTGCTGATTGCACTGCTCCTGTCCCTGGCCGGTTGCCAGTCATTCTTCGCCGAGCGCCCTCCGGCCAAGGCAGCAACCGAACGCCTGCAGGGTGAAGTTCGACAAGTCGACGGCCAGCTTCAGTTGCAGAGCTGCCAGGGGCAACGGACGTTGAAACTGCTGAGCAAGGACACCGGGTTGCAGGACGACGTGCAGGTGCTGCTGACCGATGATCAGGATGCACTGTTCGCCGACCTGCGTGGCACCCTCAGTCAGGCCGAACCGGACGGTACTGGCCAACTCGCGTTGACCCGCATCTATCGCCTGCAGCGCGAAGGCCACGGCTGTGGCGAGGAGAACTTCAAGCAGATGATCCTGCGCGCCAGCGGTCATGAACCAGGCTGGATGCTGACCGTGACCACCCGCGGCATGCTGCTCGTTCGGCCGGGGCAATCACCGATCGCCCTGCCTTATCTGGAAGAGCGGCTTCCCGGTGGCCAGTTCAGTTTCACCAGCGAGGCCAACCAGCAGCGCCTTGACCTGTGGGTTGCACCGCAGCGCTGTGTCGACAGTGCCAGCGGCACGGTCAGCCACCTCAGTGCGGAGCTCCGTCTGGACGGCCAGACATTGCGCGGTTGCGCCTACTACGGTGGCGCACGCGACGACTGATCTCACGAATGCGGGGCGTTCGCCGCGCTCATCCTGAAAGAACTGCATCCATGAACAACGCCCTGAATCTGCTGCACCCATACCCCTTCGAGAAGCTGCGTGGCCTGCTCGCTGGCGCACAGCCGCCTGCCGACAAGCGTGCCATCGCGCTGTCGATTGGCGAGCCGAAGCATCGCTCGCCGGACTTCGTTGCCCAGGCACTGGCGGACAACCTTGATCAGCTGGCGGTTTATCCGACCACACTCGGCATTCCGGCGCTGCGCGAAGCCATCGCGCGCTGGTGCGAGCGGCGCTTCGGCCTCGCCGCAGATGCACTGGACCCGGCGCAGCACGTGTTGCCGGTCAACGGTACGCGCGAGGCACTGTTCGCCTTCACCCAGGCCGTGGTGGATCGCTCAGCGGACGGTCTGGTGGTCAGCCCGAATCCGTTCTATCAGATCTACGAAGGCGCAGCCCTGCTCGCCGGCGCCACGCCTCATTACCTGCCATGCCTCGAGCAGAACGGCTTCAACCCGGACTTCGATGCCGTGCCGGTGGATGTCTGGCAGCGCTGCCAGATTCTCTTCCTCTGTTCTCCGGGCAACCCGACCGGTGCGCTGGTGCCGCTGGAGACGCTGAAAAAGCTGATCGCGCTGGCCGACCAGTACGACTTCGTCATTGCCGCCGACGAGTGCTACAGCGAGCTGTACTTCGACGAGGCCAGTCCACCTGCAGGGCTGCTTACCGCCTGTGCAGCACTGGGCCGCACCGATTACAAGCGCTGCGTGGTGTTTCATAGCCTGTCGAAGCGCTCGAACCTGCCGGGGCTGCGTTCGGGCTTCGTCGCCGGTGATGCCGAGATCCTCAAGTCCTTCCTGCTCTACCGCACCTATCATGGCTGCGCCATGCCCGTGCAGACCCAGCTGGCGAGCATCGCTGCCTGGAACGACGAGATTCACGTGCGCGCCAACCGCGAGCTGTATCGCGCCAAGTTCGATGCCGTGCTGGAAATACTCGCGCCGGTCATGGACGTGCAACGCCCCGATGGTGGCTTTTATCTGTGGCCGAAAACGCCGATGGACGATCAACAGTTCACCCGCGAGCTGTTCGCCCGCGAGCATGTCACCGTGGTGCCGGGTTCCTACCTGTCGCGCGAAGTGGACGGCATGTCCCCCGGCGTCGGCCGCGTGCGTATGGCACTGGTTGCGCCGCTGGCCGAATGCATCGAGGCGGCGCAACGCATTCGCCACTTCATCGAAACGCTCTGATTGCGCACCGGGCGGCTTGGCCGCCCGGCTTGACGAGGTTCAGGCAACGCCCGGCGGGATCGCATCCTTGCCATAGTCGCGCAGTTTTTCCAGATTCTCCGGCTTCATGTGCTCGGGTATGTCTGCGCCCTGATGCTCGTCGCGGGATGTGGGATTGGCCTTATCAAGCGCCTCCTCGGTACGCTCGTCGTGATCGCTCATATGCTGCCTCCTGTTCAGATGGCGTGTTCTTCCCAGATCAGCTCGCCTTCGTCGCTGACCTCTATAACTTTAGTCAAAGCTGCCTCGGCAATCGCGTCGGCTTCGGAGGCCAGGTCGTAGCGACGGCCATCTGCGATCTTGAATACGTGTACATGCTCGTCGCTGCCGCGCCGTTTGATGGCGATAACCGCTTCGAACGCATCCTCGGCAGGCACCGCCGAAGAAATCGCTTCGAAATTCTCGAAATGCTTGCGTGCCATTACTCGTCACCTCACGGTTGCGATTGTCATCAATGGACAACACCATCGGTGTAAAAGGTCGAGAGCCCTCGCCGAACGACGGCCCGGCGGCAAGTTCGAACGTTGGAAGGCACACGGAGAACCTGCCATGAACATGACTGAACACTACGTACAAAACGAGCCCAGCCGTACAGAGGTCGACGCCATGCAGGGCCCGCTGCTGCTGGAGTTCGGCACTGCCTGGTGCGGCCACTGCCGAGCAGCTCAGCCACTACTGGCAAAGGCCCTGGCTGAGCGCAGCGGCATTTGTCATCTGAAGATCGAGGACGGCCCGGGCCGCCCGCTGGGACGCTCGTTTCGGGTCAAGCTCTGGCCGACCCTGATCCTGCTGAAGAATGGCCAGGAGCTCGCGCGCGTCGTGCGCCCGCTGAACGAGCAGGCGATCGAGCAGGCACTAGGCGAGACGGGGAAGGGATGAGAGAGACAGTTCGCGAGCCACCTGCCGCGCAGCGCTCTTCGAGGCGAGAAGGCATGCTCGCCTCCATAGCCCGGCGAGGCGTGGCATAATCCGCCGTCCAGTTTTGCAGGAGTCTTGGAGAGTCGTTTATGTCCGAATCAGATCAGCGGTTGTGCCTATACGGAATCAAAGCCTGCGACACGATGAAAAAGGCCCGTACCTGGCTCGACGAACACGGACTGGACTACGACTTCCACGACTACAAGAGCGTCGGCATAGACCGCACCCACCTGGAAGCCTGGTGCAATGAACACGGCTGGCAGACCGTTCTCAACCGTGCAGGCACCACCTTCCGCAAGCTGGACGACGCTGCAAAGGCCGATCTTGACCAGGCCCGGGCCATCGAGCTGATGTTGGCCCAACCGTCGATGATCAAACGCCCTGTACTCGACTTGGGCGGTAAGACCCTGATTGGCTTCAAGCCCGATCGTTACGCTGCCGAAGTGGCAGCGCCGAACTGATAGCCGCCCAACAGACGGCGCGGCCGACAAAAAGGAAATTCTATGTCCGCAACCCTATTCAGCCTCGCCTTTGGCGTTGGCACCCAGAACCGTCAAGGCGACTGGCTGGAAGTCTTCTACGCACAGCCGCTGCTGCAACCTGCCGGCGAGCTGGTAGCTGCCGTCGCCCCGCTGCTCGGCTATGCCGGCGGCAATCAGGCAATCAGCATCACCACTACCCAGGCTGCACAGCTGGCCGATGCCCTGAAGCCGCTCGACGCTACCCAGTACGCGCTGCTGACCCGCCTGGCCGAAAGCCAGCGCCCGCTGGTCGCCACTCTGCTCGCCGAAGACGCGCCGCTTACCTCGACCCCCGAGGCCTACCTCAAGCTGCACCTGCTTTCACACCGGCTGGCCAAGCCGCATGGTCTGAACCTGACCGGCATCTTCCCGCTGCTGCCCAACGTCGCCTGGACCAACCAGGGCGCGGTGGACCTGAGCGAACTGGCCGAGCGCCAGCTGGAAGCACGCTTGAAGGGCGATCTGCTGGAAGTCTTCTCGGTGGACAAGTTCCCGAAGATGACCGATTACGTGGTCCCTGCCGGCGTGCGTATCGCCGACAGCGCGCGCATTCGCCTCGGTGCCTATGTGGGTGAAGGCACAACCGTGATGCACGAGGGCTTCATCAACTTCAACGCCGGTACCGCCGGCCCGGGCATGATCGAAGGCCGCGTCTCCGCTGGCGTGTTCGTCGGCAAGGGTTCGGACCTCGGCGGCGGCTGCTCGACCATGGGCACCCTGTCCGGTGGCGGCAACATCGTCATCTCCGTCGGCGAAGGCTGCCTGATCGGCGCGAATGCCGGCATCGGCATCCCGCTGGGCGACCGCAACACCGTGGAGTCGGGCCTGTACATCACGGCTGGTACCAAGGTCAGCCTGCTCGACGACGGCGATCAACTGGTCAAAGTGGTCAAGGCGCGCGAGCTGGCCGGCCAGAGCGACCTGCTGTTCCGTCGCAACTCGCAGACCGGCGCGGTGGAGTGCAAGACCCACAAGTCGGCCATCGAGCTGAACGAGGCGCTGCACGCGCATAACTGAGCAGGAGCAGCGGCAAGCTGCGAGCCATGAGCGCCTGCCTTGCCGCATCCCCTGCAGCTGGAGGTTTGCCGCTTATGGCCCTGTTTTCTCCCTGGCGCGCTGACTTCCCTGCCCTGGCGGTGCTTGAAGCGCAAGGCCAGACCTATCTCGACAGCGCCGCCACGGCACAGAAGCCGCAGGCACTGATCGATGCTCTCAGCGGCTACTACACCTGCGGCGCCGCCAATGTGCACCGCGCCCAGCACCAGCCCGCCGAACGCGCGACTCGCGCTTACGAAGACTCGCGCATCAAGGTGGCGAAATGGCTGAACGCGGCTTCGCCCACTGAAATCGTCTTCACCCGCGGCGCGACGGAAGCGCTGAATCTGCTCGCCTATGGACTGGAACATCTGATCGGAGCCGGTGACGAGATCGTCATCAGCGCCCTCGAACATCACGCCAACCTGCTGCCCTGGCAACAGCTGGCCAAACGGCGCGATGCCCGACTGCAGATCCTTCCCATTGATGCCGCTGGCCGCATCGACCTGGCCGCAGCTACAGAACTGATCGGGCCGCGCACCCGACTGCTGGCGGTGAGTCAGCTGTCCAACGTGCTGGGTGGCTGGCAACCGCTGGACGACCTGCTGCACCTGGCCAAGACCCAAGGTGCGCTTACCATCGTCGACGGCGCGCAGGGCGTGGTGCACGGCCGTCACGACATGACCACGCTGGGTTGCGATTTCTACGTGCTCTCCAGCCATAAGCTCTACGGGCCGGATGGCGTCGGCGTACTGTATGGCCGCGGCGAATCGCTGCTGCAGGTGCGTCACTGGCAGTTCGGCGGCGAGATGGTGCGCATCGCCGATTATCAACACGCCGAGTTCCATGCGGCGCCCCTGGGCTTCGAGGCCGGCACGCCGCCGATCTCCGGCGTCATCGGTCTCGGCGCCACGCTGGACTATCTGGCTGGACTCGACGTTGCGGCGGTCGAGCGCCACGAGCAGGCATTGCACGACCAGCTGCTCGCCGGGCTTGTCGCACGCAACGGCGTTCGCCTGCTCGGCTCGCCGCAGGTTGCGCTGGCCAGCTTCGTTGTCGAAGGCGTGCATCATTCCGACCTGGGGCATCTGCTCACCGAACAGGGCATCGCGGTGCGCAGCGGCAATCACTGCGCCATGCCGCTGATGAAACACCTTGGTCTGGATGGCGCGACACGCGTCTCGCTCGGGCTGTACAACGACAGTGCCGACCTCGAGCGCTTCTTTAGCGCCATCGATCAGGCCCTGGAGTTACTGCGATGAGCGACTTGCCGCAAGCCGCTGGCGAAGCGCTGGAGGCATTCAGCCAGGCGCCCGGCTGGGAGCAGCGCGCACGTTTGCTGATGCAATGGGGTGAGCGGCTGGCACCGTTGGATGAAGATGAACGCAGCGAAACGAATCAGGTATCGGGCTGCGAAAGCCGCGTGTGGCTGGTCGGCGAACGACAGGACGGCTGCTGGCATTTTCGTGCCGGCAGTGATGCCCGGCTCATCCGCGGCCTGTTGGCGGTGCTGCTGGCTAGAGTCAATGGCCTGGAAGCTGCCGATCTGGCCGAAGTGGACATGGCCGACTGGTTCGCCCGTCTTGGCCTTTCGCGGCAATTGTCGCCTTCGCGCAGCAATGGCATGAATGCCGTGCTGCAGCGAATGTGTGAGCTGACCGGCTGAGCCGGCCAGGGCGAATCAGCGCTTGCGCAGGATCACGCTGCCGATCGAGTAGCCCGCACCGAACGAGCTGAGCACACCGAGGCTGCCGCTGGGCAGGTCGTCCTGGTGCTTGTGGAAGGCGATCACCGAGCCGGCCGAACTGGTATTGGCGTAGGTATCGAGGATCACCGGCGCCTCTTCCTCGGTGGCGTCGCGGCCCAGTAGGCGGCGCACGATCAGGTGGTTCATGTTCAGGTTGGCCTGGTGCAGCCAGAAACGCTTCACCGATTCCACAGCGATGTCGTTCTCCGCCAGGTGCTCACCGATCAGCTCCGCCACCATCGGACAGACTTCCTTGAACACCTTGCGACCTTCCTGGATGAACAGCTTGTCCGGATCGTTCATGTGCTCTTCGGCAGCACGGTTGAGAAAGCCGAAGTTGTTGCGGATGTTGTTGGAAAACTCGGTCACCAGCTTGGTACTGATGACGTCCCACTGCTGCGCCGAGGTCGCCAGATCTTCGCGCTCGATGATTACCGCGGTGCAGGCGTCGCCGAAGATGAAATGGCTGTCGCGGTCGCGGAAGTTCATATGCCCGGTACAGATCTCGGGGTTGACCATCAGGATCGCGCGCGCCTGGCCCAGCTTGATGCTGTTGACCGCGTTCTGGATGCCGAACGTGGCCGACGAGCACGCCACGTTCATGTCGAAGCCGAAACCCTTGATCCCCAGTGCCGCCTGCACTTCGATGGCGACTGCCGGATAGGCGCGCTGCAGGTTGGAGCAGGCGACGATCACGCCGTCGATGTCCGCAGCGGTCTTGCCGGCGCGGGCCAGCGCTTCTTCGGCTGCCTTGACCGACATCTCGCAGAGAATCGACCACTCGTCATTGCTGCGCTCGGGAATGCGCGGAACCATGCGCTCGGGATCGAGGATGCCAGCCTTGTCGGTAACGTAGCGGCTCTTGATGCCGGAAGCCTTTTCGATGAAGGCGGAGCTGGACTCGGGCAGCGGCTGGATCTCGCCGGCCTCGATGGCAGCGGCATTCTCGCTGTTGAAGCGATGAACGTAGGTGTTGAAGGACTCCACTAGTTCATCGTTGGAAATGCTGTTGGCAGGGGTATAAAGGCCGGTACCGCTGATGACGACGTTATACACGGTCGTTCCTCTCGAATGGCTTGATCGTTTTCTGACGTTGGGACGGCAGCAACAGGACTCGGCCAGTCACGATCATTCCAGCGCCTCTTATGGCGGCTATTGTGCATGAAAATCTGAAAGAATCCGTAACATTGCGCTTATAACGGCTAGGTAATTAAGTCTTTTGTCACATCCGGATGCGACCGCTCAGTCCGAAAATGAAGAGAGCGCCGAATGGCGCCCTCTTCTGTCCTCAATGATGTACTTAAGTCCCTATTTGATGCCCTGTCCAAGTACGACGCCATCCACCTCCTGTCCATAGAGATTCACACCGTCGTTGGCGTGGTAGCGAACTCGCGTCTTTTCTACCGAGCCTTCGACCAGACGCGGGTCCTGCGGCCGCTCATGGCTGTTCATGTATGCGGCCACGTGCCAGGCATCCTCGTCGCTGAGCGAACCACCCTTGCCCAGCGGCATGCTCTCCTTGATGAAGGCCGCGGCGGTGTTGATCCGGTGCATGCCGGCACCCCAGTTGAACGAGTCCTTGCCCCATAACGGTGGAAACACATACGCGCCACCCGCCTGCTGGCCCTGGCCGTTGTCGCTGTGACAGACCGCGCACTGCTCGGCATAGATCTGCTTGCCCTTGGCAATATCGAAACCACCTTTGGGCTGTGGGACTTCAGGATAGGCCCGCCCCGGCAGCTCCTGGCCTGTCGGAGCACCAGTGGAAAGCCAGTAGGAATAGGCCGTCAGGGCATTGATCACATGGCTATCGGCTGCCGGCGGCTTGCCGTTCATGCTGAACTGGAAACAGCCCTGTATCCGCTCGGCGTAGCTGTTGACCTTGTCATTCTTCTTCCGGTAAGCCGGATACATCGGATACGCGCCCCACAGCGGCGCTGAGTTGGCCTTGCGCCCCTGATCAAGATGGCAGTTGGTGCAATTCATGCCGTTGCCGACGTATTCGGCGGCGTACTTCTGCGTGTCGACGAAGATCGCCCGGCCGTGCTGCACCAGCTCGCCATAGGCGTTGGCCGGCAGATCCTTTTCCTGCGGTGGCTGGAAGAAGTTCTCACCTGCGCCCTTGGCGGCTTTCTGTGTCAGCTGGGACTGGTCGTCCATCTTGATCTCGGCCGCCAGCGACGCACCGCTGACCGCCATGGCCAGCATCGTTAACCAGTAGGTTCTCATTGGCTGCCCCCCTTGTGCTCCAGGCCGGCAAAGTACTCGGCGACGGCCTGCACTTCGTCGTCGGTCATCGCGCGGGCGATATGGCCCATCAGATCGTTCGGATCGTTCTTGCGCGTACCCTGACGCCAGGCATTGAGCTGCGCGCTGAGGTATTGCGTCGACTGCCCGGCCAGCGGCGGGAAGCTCTCACCGACCCCAATGCCAGCGGGGCCATGGCAGGCCACGCACTCGGGAATGTTGCGTTCCCAGGCACCACGAAGGGCAAGGCGCGGCCCCACACCTTCCGCCTTTTCCGCCCGACCGATACTGGCGAAAACCGGCGCTGGCCTGGCTTCGAGCATGGCCGCCACGGCATCCATCTCTTCGTCGCTCAAGCCCGCAGCAATCGGCTGCATGACCGGATTGCTTCTGGCACCGGAGCGGAAGTCCTCGAGCTGCTTGCGCGTATATCCGGCGGATATCCCGGCGAGGCGTGGAAAGCCGGCCGCCGCCATCCCCATCGCATCGGCACCGTGGCACGTGCCACACGCCATCGCCGCAGGGTTGGCGCCGCCCTGCGCGTAGATCTTTTGCCCATCGGCAGCCTGTGCCTGCATCGTCAGTAACAACGCAGCCACACCGGCCAGGGGCCAGTGAGTGAGTTTCATGAAAGGGCCTCATCAGCGGTTGTAGTTATGCTTGCCGCCACCTGCGTGGTCTTCGCCGACGCTCGGGTTCTATCGATGGCGTGCGGCAGCTTGTCGCAGAAGCGACGCTACCACATCGCCACGGCGGCCCTCCAGAAACAGAATAAGCTTAGAACTGCTTTGCATATACCAGACACAGCGGCCCGCTGTGCAACCAGCGGTGCACACGAGACAACGACCTTGGTTATCCTTGCGTGCTCACTCGCGCAGGAACCCCCATGAAAGACCAACTTGCCGCACTGATCAGCCTTATCAGCTCCGGCTGCATGAACGACGACGAAATTGGCCGCGTCGCGGCAGAAGCCGCGGAGGCGTACGCCGATCCGCAGGCATTTCTACAGGCCAACCCGGACATCAATTACGACGACAGCTTTCCCATTCCTCTCGGCGAATGGGTAGTGGTCGGCAGCCTGCCGGAGACGGTCTTGTTTCAGGCGGACGACTATCAGGAGCTGTTTACGCAGATTGTCGCCTCCTTCGGCGACAGCGTGACCTTCGTCCTCAAGCCCAAGCAGCTCGCCAAGACCGAGCCGCTGACAGCGCTGAACCGCATTCAGGTGCAGCTGAGCAGCCTGTATCCGGAGAAAGGTGGCTACGTGCTGGTGGACTTCAGCGAGCCGCTGGACGATGAGCTGCAGGCGGTGCTGGTCTACACCTGCGATGTGCCACGACTGATGGCGCTGGCGGTGGAAGTAGGCATCTATGCCGCGCCGGCCCTGGAGGTGTTGCGCGAGCAAACCGAGCAACCGTGACGGTAGGCACTTCGCCGGCGATCAGCCGCGCGAGGCGTTGCGGCGGCGCAAGGGTTCCAACAGGGCTGAAATCCCGTTGTGGTCGATCTCGTGCATCAGCTCCAGCAGCTGGCCGAGGCTGCCAGGCGGGAAGCCGACGCGGGCGAACCAGTTGAGGTAATTACCCGGCAGGTCGGCTATCAACCGGCCCTTGTACTTACCGTAGGGCATCGTCTGGGTCACCAGGCGTTCGAGATCTTCAGGCTTCATCGCTTCGGGCATCGGAGTGTCGGGCCGTCGAATACTGCCACAACCGCACCGGCTTCTGACACGCGAGCCTGATCCGATGGCGTTCCGATATTCCTTCGGGCTGGCCATCGCCTCTAACTGGGCGCACATACAGAGCGCCTATCCGCAGGATAGAAAGCCTTGGTTGGCGCATCGCCAGCCCGATAACCACAATGGCTCTCGACACGGCAGGCGAACTGCTGACAGCCATGGAGAACCGCGATGCAAACGCCCAGACAACTGCCAGAACTGGATGACGCCACCCTCGCCTTCGCCGAGCAGGTGTTCGACAGCGCTCGCAACGGCGACAGCTCGCGCCTTGGTGAACTGCTCAGTCAGGGCATGCCAGCCGATCTTCGCAATCACGCCGGTGACAGCCTGCTGATGCTCGCCAGCTACCACGGCCACCTCGAAGCCAGTCGTGTGCTGCTCGAGCATGGCGCCGATCCGCAGCTGCGCAATATTCGCGGTCATACGCCGCTGGCGGGCGCAGCCTTCAAGGGCGACCTGAACATGATCGAGTTGCTGCTGGCGCACGGCGCCGATGTCGAGAGCCCCTGCGAGGACGGCAAAACCGCTCTGATGATGGCAGCCATGTTCAACCGTACCGAAATCATCGAACACCTGATCGCCCGGGGTGCCAACCCGCAAGCCGTCGACGCCAATGGCGCCACAGCACTGGTCGCCGCAGCCATGATGGGTGCTCAGGACGCCCAGGCGTTGTTGCGAAGCCTGGTCTCCAGCTGACGCACCGATGTTTCGGCGCAGTGCAAATTTTCACGTCGCTTGACCGGGCCCTCGCAACTATCAGCTATCAGCCGCGCCCGATCGACGCAAAAACAGCCTTGCTGTGCTCAGCCAGCACGGCGGGGGCCAGCTCGACTTCCAACCCGCGACGACCTGCGCTCACGTAGACGCTCGCCTGCGCCTGCGCAGAACTGTCGATAAAGGTACGCAGACGCTTCTTCTGCCCCAGCGGACTGATGCCACCGACCAGGTAACCGGTGGCCCGCTGGGCTGCCATCGGATCGGCCATCTCCACCTTCTTCACGCCGGCCGCCTGGGCCAGCGCCTTGAGATCGAGGGTGCCGGCGACGGGCACCACCGCGACCAGTAGCTCGTTCTTCTCGCTACAGGCGAGCAGCGTCTTGAATACCCGCGCCGGATCAAGCCCGAGCTTTTCCGCCGCCTCCAGTCCATAGGACGCAGACTTGGGATCGTGCTCGTAACTGTGTACGGCGTGCTCGGCTCGGGCTTTTTTCAACAGGTCGATGGCAGGTGTCATGGCTTTGTAGTGCTAATGATTGATGAATGGCGGTAACGTAAGGCGACAAAGAATCGGTAGTTATAAGCGCCCATGAATCATCCTCTTCTTGCACCGCTCGCGGAAGTCTACGACCTGGCCGTGGTTGGCGGCGGCATCAATGGCGCAGGTATCGCCGCCGATGCCGTCGGGCGCGGCCTGTCGGTGTTTCTCTGCGAACAGGGCGACTTGGGCGAACACACCTCCTCAGCCAGCAGCAAGCTGGTGCATGGCGGGCTGCGCTATCTCGAGCATTACGAGCTGCGCCTGGTTCGCGAAGCGCTGGCCGAGCGCGAAGTGCTGCTGGCCAAGGCGCCACACATCATCACCCCGCTACGCTTCGTGCTGCCCTACCGTCCGCATCTGCGCCCGTCGTGGATGATCCGCACCGGCCTGTTTCTCTACGATCACCTCGGCAAGCGCGAAAAGCTCGGCGGTTCGCGCAGCCTGCGTTTCGGTGCCGACAGCCCGCTCAAGGACGAGATCACCCACGGCTTCGAATATTCCGATTGCTGGGTCGACGATGCGCGGCTGGTGGTACTCAATGCCATGGCCGCACGCGAACTGGGCGCGCATATCCACACCCGCACTCGCTGCGTCAGCGCGCGCAGCAGCAAGGGGCTCTGGCATCTGCATCTGGAGCGTCAGGACGGCAGCCGGTTTTCGATCCGCGCCCGCGCGCTGGTCAACGCCACCGGACCGTGGGTAGCCTCGTTCATCCAGGAGCAGCTCCGGCAGACTTCGCCTCACGGCATGCGCCTGACCCAGGGCAGCCACATCGTCGTGCCGAAACTCTATGAGGGCGATCACGCCTACATCCTGCAGAACGAGGACCGGCGCATCGTGTTCATCACGCCGTACGTCGGCCAGTTCAGCCTGATCGGCACCACCGATCACGAGTACCACGGCGACCCGGCGCAAGTGCAGATCACCGACGCGGAGATCGACTACCTGCTAGCCATCGTCAACACGCACTTCAAGCATCAGCTGAGCCGCACCGACATCCGCTACAGCTATGCAGGCGTCAGGCCGCTTTGCGATGACGAGTCCGACCAGCCCTCGGCGATCACCCGCGACTACACGCTGACACTCAGCGATAGCGCCAGCGAGGGGCCGCTGCTCTCGGTGTTCGGCGGCAAGCTGACCACCTATCGCAAGCTCGCCGAAGCGGCACTGGCACAGCTGGCGACGCTGTTTCCCGAAATGAAACAGCCCTGGACGCATGACGCCGCCCTGCCTGGCGGTGAGCATCTGGACGAGCCATCGGCGTTGGCCCACGCGCTCTGCGCCAGCTATCCATGGTTGCCCGGTCCGATTGCCCGGCGTTGGGCACGCACCTACGGCAGCCGCAGCTGGCTGCTGCTCAAGGGCACAGATTCACTGCAGGACCTCGGCGAGTGTTTTGGCGCCGGCCTGCACGCGCGCGAGGTGGACTACCTGATGGTCGAGGAATGGGCGCAGACGGCAGAAGACATCCTCTGGCGCCGCACCAAGCTTGGCCTGTTCATGCAGCCCGCGGAGGTGGCGCTGCTACAGCGCTATCTGGACAGCCGAACCGCCGCGCGACTGACCCACTTCGACCACGTCGCCCAGGGCTGACGCCCCGGTGCAGCGCCCGCATGGAGCGCTGCACCGGCGTCGGCCTCAGGCCACCTTGGCGTTGCGCGAGGCACGCAGCTGACGGGCAGCCGCCACCATGTTCACCAGCGCCGCTTCGGTCTCCGGCCAGGCGCGGGTCTTCAGCCCGCAATCCGGGTTCACCCAAAGCCGCTCGGCAGGGATGCACTCGGCGGCCTTCTCCAGCAGCTGCACCATTTCGGCCGTATCCGGCACGCGTGGCGAGTGGATGTCGTAGACCCCCGGGCCGATATCGTTGGGATAGTCGAAGGCGCGGAAGGCTTCGAGCAGCTCCATCTGCGAACGCGAGGTCTCGATGGTGATGACATCGGCATCCATCGCCGCGATGGACTCGATGACGTCGTTGAACTCGCTGTAGCACATGTGCGTGTGGATCTGCGTCTCGTCGCGCACGCCACTGGCGCACAGACGAAACGCCTCGACCGCCCAGTCCAGATAGTGCTGCCACTGCGCGCGACGCAGCGGCAAGCCCTCGCGGAAAGCTGCCTCGTCGATCTGGATGATGCGGATGCCGGCGGCTTCCAGGTCGCAGACCTCATCGCGGATCGCCAGCGCCAGCTGCCGCACCTGGACCTCACGCGACACATCCTCGCGAGCGAACGACCACATGAGCATGGTCACCGGCCCGGTGAGCATGCCCTTCATCACCCGGTCGGTCTGCTGCTGTGCATAGCGAATCCAGTCGACGGTCATCGGCTGCGGTCGGCTGAGGTCGCCGTAGATCACCGCCGGCTTCACGCAACGCGAGCCATAGCTCTGCACCCAGCCGAAACGGGTGAACGCATAGCCATCGAGCTGCTCGGCGAAGTACTCGACCATGTCGTTGCGCTCCGCTTCGCCGTGTACCAGCACGTCCAAGCCGATCTGCTCCTGCACCGCCACCGCATGGCGGATCTCGGCCTGCATCGCCTCGGTGTAATCGCCGAGCGACAACCGGCCCTGCTTATAGGCCTGCCGCGCCAGGCGGATGGCCGGCGTCTGCGGGAACGAGCCGATGGTCGTGGTCGGGAACGCCGGCAGGTCGAGCCGCGCACGCTGCTGTTCGATTCGCGCAGCGAACACCGAGGTACGCTGGCTGTCCTGCGGCTGGATCGCACTCAGGCGTGCCTGGACCTGCGGTTTGTGGATGCGTGGCGAGTGCTGACGTGCCGCCTGCACCGCACGGCTGCGCGCCAGCTCGACCGCGACATCCTCGTTCGTCGGCTCGTTGATGGCTCGGGCCAGGGTCGCCACTTCGGCGCATTTCTGTACGGCAAAGGCCAACCAGCCTTTCAGCTCATGATCGAGCCGATCTTCCCGCTCGAGGTCCACCGGGCTGTGCAGCAGGGAGCAGGACGGCGCCAGCCAGAGACGATCACCCAGCCGCTCGGCGGCATGCCGCGCCACCTCCAGAGCCTTCTCCAGATCGCAGCGCCAGACGTTGCGCCCATTGACCAACCCCAGCGACAGCACCTTGTAGGTCGGCAACCAGTCGAGAATCAGCGGGTACTGCTCCGGCGCACGCACCAGATCGATGTGCAGGCCGTCCACCGGCAGCGCCGCCGCCAGGCTGAGGTTGTCTTCCAGTCCGCCAAAGTAGGTGGCGACCAGCTTCTTCAGCGGGGCGCGCTGCAACAGGTTGTAGGCGCGCTCGAAGGCGTTCTTCCAGTCCTGCGGCAGGTCGAGGGCAAGGATCGGCTCGTCGATCTGCACCCACTCGACGCCCTGCGCCGCCAGCCGGTCGAGCACCTCGCCGTAGACCGGCAAGAGTCGTTCGAGCAGCTCGAGCTTGTCGAACGCCTCGCCCTTGGCCTTGCCCAGCCACAGGTAGGTCAGCGGGCCGATCAGCACCGGCTTGACCGCATGGCCGAGCGCCAGCGCTTCTTCGACTTCCTCGAACAGTTGCGACCAGGACAGCTGGAACTGCTGATCGGCGCTGAACTCCGGCACCAGATAGTGATAGTTGGTATCGAACCACTTGGTCATCTCCTGGGCCTGGCCGCCACCGCAGCAGCTGTTGGTCACGCCACGGGCCATGGCAAACAGCGTGTCCAGCGTCGGCCGGCCGTCGGCCGGGCGGAAGCGCTGCGGCACCACGCCGAACATTAGCGAGTGCGTAAGAACCTGGTCGTACCAGGCGAAGTCGCCCACCGGCAGCAACTGGATACCGGCATCGGCCTGGGCTTGCCAGTGCTGTGCACGCAGCTGGCGACCAACCTGGCGCAGCCCCTGCTCGTCCAGCTCGCCCTTCCAATATGCCTCCAGGGCTTTCTTCAGCTCGCGGTCCGCACCGATACGTGGAAAACCGAGGTTGTGCGCTACAGCCATTTCTCACTCCAAATGTCGTTCTGCATGAATGCACTGATTGTCCGCGCCATGACCGCATGAAACAAACTCACGTAATTACATTTGAAATATAGAAATATTCATGCAGGAGCATTTCGGGGCCTCGAGCCTCTAAAAGAAGACCTTCCCTATCAGGCGCATTCATGAATCCGGATCAGCCACCGCAGAATCTCGAAAGTTTGCTGCAGCGTCTCGAACAGGCCGGCGAAGCCGACCAGCCGGTGACCATCGAGTGCATGCTGCAAGCCACCGATGAGCGCAGCTTCGGTGCCCTGCTGCTCGTACCAGGCCTGCTGGTGTTCTCGCCGCTGTCGGGAATTCCCGGATTGCCCAGCGTGTTCGCGGTGATGGTTTCGTTGATCGCGATTCAGCTGCTGATCGGCCGGAAGCACTTCTGGCTACCCAAATGGCTGCTGCGACGTAGCGCCTCGCGCAGCAAGTACGACAAGGCCATAGCCTTCCTGCATCGCATTGCCGGCTTCGTCGACCGCCTGCTCAAGCGGCGGCTGACCTTCCTTACCAACGGCCTGGCGAATCGGCTGAATGCCGTGCTGTGCCTGGCAATCGCCGCCACCATGCCGCCGCTGGAGCTGATCCCGTTCGGTAACTCCACTGCCGGCGCCGCCTTGAGCGTGCTGGGGCTGGGCATGATGGCCCGCGACGGCGCGATGATCGTTGCCGCGCTGCTGTTCTTCTTTGGTCTGGCCTACATGGTTTCGCGGCTCTGGTTCTGAATGGCCCGGCCGATTGCGTAGCGGCCACTCGACAGCATCCAGATGCTGGGACACACTTGCGGCGGATGAGCGTTGCTCATCTGATTATTCATTCAGGGAACATCGGGCCTGCCGCTCAAGGCCGTGCTGATCCCGCTTCGCAAGGTAGTTCGGCATGCTGGAAATTCGCCACCTGAAGACGCTTCATGCACTTCGGGAAACCGACAGTCTCGTCGAAGCCGCCGAGCGCCTGCACCTGACGCAATCGGCGCTGTCGCATCAATTCAAGGAACTGGAAGAACGCCTCGGCCTGCAGCTGTTCGTGCGCAAGACCCGCCCGGTGCGCTTCACCAGTGCCGGCCTGCGTCTGCTGCAACTGGCGGATCTGATGCTCCCGCAACTGCGCAGTGCCGAACGTGACCTCGCCCGCCTGGCCGGTGGCACCGCCGGGCGCCTGCACATGGCCATCGAATGCCATAGCTGCTTCCAGTGGCTGATGCCGACCATCGACCAGTTCCGCGATGCCTGGCCCGAGGTCGAGCTGGATCTGGCCTCGGGCTTCTCCTTCGCCCCGCTACCGGCCTTGGCGCGCGGTGATCTCGATCTGGTGGTCACCTCCGATCCGCTGGAGCTGCCTGGCATCACCTACGTGCCGCTGTTCACCTACGAGGCCCTGCTGGCGGTGGCGAACCAGCATGCACTGGCCGCGCGGCCGCACATCCGCCCGGAAGACCTGGCCAGCGAGACGTTGATTACCTACCCCATCGAACGCGACCGTCTGGATATCTTTACCCGTTTCCTCGAACCGGCCGATATCGAACCGGCGCAGGTACGCACCTCGGAACTCACCGTGATGATGATGCAGCTGGTGGCGTCAGGGCGCGGTGTCTGCTCGCTGCCGAACTGGGCGCTGCATGAGTACAGCTCGCGCGGCTACGTCACCGCCAAACGGCTGGGTGACAAGGGTCTGTTCGCCACGCTTTATGCGGGCATCCGCGCCGACATGCTCGACTCACCCTTCATGCGCGACTTCCTGTTGACCGCCAAGGACACCTCCTTCGCCACGCTCGAAGGCGTCAGTGCTGCGCCGAAGGTGCGCTGACAGCGGGTCAGCGCCGCCGCGCCAGGCATACGCCAAGACCGATCAACCCGGCTGCCACGCCGCCGATCAACAGCCAGCGCTTGTCATCATCCGACGACGAGCGCCAGCCACCATCGATGCGCCGCTGCCCCAGCGGCGGATGAAAGAGATTGCCTGACGAGGGCGCCACTCGCTGCGCGCGGCCAAGCGCGAAGCCGGTCAGCAGTCCATTGAGTCGATCAAAGCCCGGGGTGAGGAAATGCGCCAGGCGCAGCAATGTGGCGGTGGCCCCGACCGACGTGGTGTGGCGCGGATGCAGGGCCAGACTGACCATGGCATTGGCCACCTGACGCGGATCGAGCAGCGGTGGCGGCGGCTGCAACGAGCGCCCGGCGTAGTTGCCGCCGTCGCGAAATCCGGGGGTATCGACAATGCCGGGATACACATCGCAGATGTGAATCCCCGGCCAGGCTCCCAGTTCGCCGCGCAGCGCCTGGGACAGGCCGCGCAGGCCGAACTTGCTGGCCGAATAGGCCGCCGCGAACGGTTGCGCTACCCAGCTGCCAACCGACAGCGTATTGATCAGCACACCGCTCTTTTGCTGCTTGAAGTACGGCAGCACCACATGGGCGCCACGCAGATAGCCGAGCAGATCGGTCTGCACCACCTGTTCATGGGCATCCAGTGGCGTCTCGTCGAACGCGCCGACCGCGCCGATGCCGGCATTGTTGATCCACACATCGATGCGCCCCTGACCGAACTCCGCCGCGGCGCTGGCCAGTGCTTCGACCTCGTCGCTGTGGGTGACGTCAGTGGGCACCACCAGGACTTCGCCACCGAGCGCGCGGCATTCATCGGCGGTTTCCGTCAGCGCTTCGGCGTCGCGCGCGGCAAGCACCAGCCGCGCGCCCTGGCGGGCGAAAGCCTGGGCAGCGGCGCGACCGATGCCGCTGGACGCACCGGTCAGCACCACCAGGGCGCCGTAGAGTTTTCCGTAGGCCATCGTCGTTCCTCCGCAGTCTGCTGTCGTAGTTAAGCTGACAGCGACGCTGCGCCGAACATTCCCCCCGATGGTCGGCGCGATGCCCCGCGCGCAGGAACGTACTCAAGCCTGGGCGACGCTTCCCGCCGCTTCGTCCGCCCAGGGGTCGTAGGTGCCGAAGCTCCACAGATGCCCTTCGATATCGCGGCAGGTGAAGCCGCGACCGCCGTAATCCTCGTCCTTGAGCTCGACGACGATCTGCGCCCCGGCCGCCTTGGCCTGGGCGTAGAGCGCATCGGCGCTGTTGACGATCACGTAGATGCCCTGGGTCGATGCGCCGCCAATCTCATCGGGCTGGCGCAGCTGCTGGCCGTACTCGGAATCCACTACCGGCCCGACCATCAGCATGCCGTTGCCGAAAGCCAGTTGTGCATGAGTGATGCCCACCAGGTCGTCGCGGTACTGGCGCTGGCATTCGAAACCGAAGGCCCGACTCAGCCAGTCGATGGCGCTGGCCACATCGCGATAGCGCAGGCAGGGGATCAGGCTGGCCGAGGTGTTCTTGCTCTGCTGAGACATACACAGCTCCCATCATGGGCTGCCGAAGGGCTGCCCTTGTTCATGAGAGCCACACCGTGGCGATCAATTCCCTTTCAGAGGCGTTCGCTCAAGCCCAGGCGAATACCCAGGGCGATGAGCATCGAGCCCAGCGCCCGGTCCAACCACTGGCTTATGGCTGGATTGTCGCGCAACGCCTGGGTGGCGCGGGCCGCCAGCAGCACCACAGCGCACTCGATGATGATCGCCACCACAACCACCAGCACGCCGAGAACCAGCAGCTGCAGCGGTACGGAGCCATGCTCGGGGCGGACGAACTGAGGCAGGAAAGCCATGAAGAAAATCGCCGCCTTGGGGTTCAGCAGATCGACCAGCACGCCCTGGCGATAGGCTTTCCAGGCGGACGCTTGCGGTGCTGCCTTGAGGGCCAGCACGGTTCCGCCGCCGGCCGAGCGCAGTGCCTGATAGCCGAGATAAAGCAGATAGGCAGCACCGACGTACTTGACCACCGTAAACGCCAGCGCCGATGTGGCGAGGATCGCCGAGATGCCCAGCGCGGCGAACGCCACATGCACCAGCGCCCCGCTGCATACACCGCAGGCGGAAATCACGCCGATACGGCGGCCGCCACTCAGGGTGCGTGAAATCACGTAGAGCAGATCCGGCCCGGGCGACAGATTCAGTGCCAGCGCCGCCGAGAAGAACACCAGCCAGAACACGGGATCAACCATCGCTCCATCTCCATCTATGCGACCGAACCAAAGCCGTCACTCAATAGATCGGACTCTAGGAGAGAAGCCCTCCCCGGAGCCAGAAGATTCTTTTTAATCGCCTTTTCGTCGGGATGCTGACGCAAAATTTAACTTTTGACTTTTTTTTGTCGCAAAGCTGAACTACTTTCTATTGCCAGACGGGACCGCTCTCTGCGCGTCACGCAATCAAGGACTGCCCATCAACATTCAGCAAAGGACATGCGAATGAAAGACGATGTCGCGCCGGCTTTCCAGCCCGCCCAATTCCGCATAACACTTCTCTCCGCCAGCAAGCTGCTCGATAGCACGCTGCGCCAGCACCTGTACGACTGCCCCAGCTGCACACTGGTGCATATGGTCGCGCCGCGATCCGAACAGATCGATTCCGCGCTGGTGCTGCTCGATGTCGCCAGCTACGACCGCAACGATTGCGTGCACCTGCTCCGCCAGTTCGGCGACACACCGCTAGCATTGATCAACGCCCAGCCCGATCAGGCGCGCAGACTGGTTGAAACGCACCCCTGGATCCGCGGGGTCTTCTACCGCGCGACGCCACGCGCCATGTTTGTCCGCGGTATCCAGACCATGCTCGCCGGGGGCGACTGGCTACCGAGGGAACTGATGGAAACGCTGCTCTGTCGCTACCGGCAGCTCAGCAACGCACATCAGGTCATCGACGAGCTGACCCTGCGCGAAAAGCAGATCCTCGCGCTCGCCGGCCAGGGCCTGTCCAACGCGGCCATCGGTGAAAGGCTGCACCTGAGCATCCACACCATCAAGAGCCATGTGCACAACGCCCTGCGCAAGCTCGGCGCCAGCAATCGCGCCCAGGGTGCCTCGCTGGTGCTGGCGCACGTTGGTGAGGCGGTGTCGTGAAACGCACCGCCGCGTTGCTTCTGCTGCTGTTGAGCCTGACCGCTCAGGCCGACGAAGCCGAGCTGCAAGGATTCATCACCAACAACACGGTTTCCCGCTCCGGTCACGAGTTCTACCTGCGTTTCTGCGAACGCCTGAACGACATCAGCACCCTGGACTTCAACCTTGCCATCAAGGAAAGGCCCTCGGCGCGCTGGGGGGTTCTGGTCTGGGTAGAGCACGAGAACCAGACCCTGTATCGCCGCTTCCTGCAGCCCAACGTGGCGGACATGAAGGAACCGGCCTACGAGGCTGCCGATTTCGTGGTGCAGGAAATCAACCGGCGCAAGATTGAAGCGTTGTTCGAAGACAACATTGACATGGCCAAGGACGAACTATGAAACAGCACATCCACAAGGCGCTCGGCTCGCTGCTCGCCAGCCTGCTGCTCAGCACTGGCGCCAGCGCCACCGAGCTGGTGTACACCCCCGTCAACCCATCCTTCGGCGGTAGCCCGCTCAACGGTGCCTGGCTGCTCGGCAACGCGCAGGCGCAGAACAGCAAGAAGGACCCGGATGCCATCGATCGCTCCTCACTACTGGAAGACCAGTCCGCCCTGGACCGTTTCACCAGCCAGCTGGAGTCGCGCCTGCTGGGCGATCTGCTCAACGACGCAAGAGACGGCAAGACCGGCGCGATAACCACCGACGATTTCTTCGTACGCGTCTACAACGGCGACGACGGCGTGCTGATCGTGGAAATCAAAGACCGCCTCACCGGCGAGATATCCGAAATAATCGTTGGCAACTGACCCAAGGAGAAACAAAGGCCATGAGAAGCCTATTCGTAGCCATAGGGATGATGGCTGTACTGCAGGGTTGCGCCGTTCGCGAGCCCATGTCTGCCGACCAGCACCCGCCAACCCTGACCCCACGTACCTCGACCTACCAGGATCTGCTGGCGCTACCGCGCCCGAAAGGTCCGCTGGTGGCTGCGGTGTACGGCTTTCGCGACCAGACCGGCCAGTACAAGCCCACTCCGGCCAGTTCCTTCTCCACCGCGGTGACCCAAGGCGCGGCCAGCATGCTGGTCGATGCCATGCAGGCCAGTGGCTGGTTCGTGGTGCTCGAGCGTGAAGGCCTGCAGAACGTGCTGACCGAGCGCAAGATCATCCGCGCCTCGCAGGCCAAGCCGGACGTGGCACCCAATATCCAGTCCGAGCTGCCGTCGCTGCTGGCGGCCAACATCATCATGGAAGGTGCCATCGTCGCCTACGAAACCAACGTGCGCAGTGGCGGCCAGGGTGCGCGCTATTTGGGCATCGGACTGTCGCAGGAATACCGCGTTGATCAGGTCACGGTGAACCTGCGGGCCATCGACGTGCGCAGCGGCAGGGTGCTGTCGAACGTGATGACCACCAAGACGATCTTCTCCGTCGGCCGTAGCGCCAACGTCTACAAGTTCATCGAGTTCAAGGAACTGCTCGAAGCGGAGGCGGGTTACACCACCAACGAGCCGGCACAGCTCTGTGTGCTTTCGGCGATCGAGGCTGCCGTGGCGCACCTGATCGCCCAGGGCGTCGACCGGCGCCTCTGGCAGACCGCCGAAGGCAGCGGTGGCGAGCATCCGGCGCTGAGCAAGTACCTGAGCAAGCTGGACTGAGATCCAAGTCGTCGGCGCAACGCCGACGACGCTTCAGCTTTCCTAGCAATCCCCTTCCCGGCTGACTGCACGCTCAATGGCGATGCCGTCTGCCCGGCCGTTGCGCATGAGCTTCCGGGCAGCGCACCCAGAGGCAGCAGCGTGCATCCCTGATCACCACCTGTTACGCACCGGATCGCAGCATTTTCAATCATTGGATGGATGTTCGCCGCCCCGATTAAGGGCAAGTATGTCGACATCAGAGCCCATCAGGACAGGACGCCATGACACGCACGCAACGGATTGCGCATGACCTGCTGCTACCCGCAGTTCTGCTACTGGCGACCGCCAGCCACGCCGACATCCCCGCCTCGATCGATCTCGCCCCCAATGAGCTGGCCCACTTCACGGCCGATCCGTCCGCCCATGCCGGCATCGGCGGCCAGGGCGCCGTGGCGCTGATCCAGCAGTCCGGCGAGAGCATGACCGGCCGCATCGCCCAGGCCGGCTCCGAGCTGGAGGCCTACATCATCCAGAGCGGTTACGCCAACGGCGCCAGCATCGAGCAGATCGGCCAAGGCAATGCGGCACTGATCAGCCAGAACGGCTTCGACAACGACGCCCACATCGAACAGAACGGCTCGGACAACCGCGCCGCCATCGCACAGCGGGGCTCGAGCAATCGGGCTCTCATCGAACAGACCGGCAGCGGGCATAGCAGCAATGTCAGCCAGAGCGGCCGAGGTCTGACGGTAGTGGTTCGCCAGTACCGCTAATCCCAAGGAAATACCGCTGTACTTAAAACATCCATGGAGTGACAAAAATGTTTAAGTTCAAACCTCTTGTAGCAGCCATTCTGACCGTCGCCACTGCCCAGGCTTTTGCCGCCGAGAACACTTCGGAGCAGAACCAGCACGGCATCAACAACCTCGCGGAAGTGCTGCAAAGCGGCGGTTCGGGCAACTTCGCCACACAAAACCAGAGCGGCTACAGCAACGACGCGAATGTCGAGCAGACTCACGCGCAAGACAGCACCGCCACCCAGACCCAGACCGGCAACTTCAACGATGCCGTATCCCGCCAGAGCGGCACCGTGATGACCGGCTCGACCCAGACCCAGAGCGGCTGGGGCAACGATGCGCTGGTTGAGCAGACCGGCACCTACAAGACTGGCGCCACGCAGAACCAGAAAGGCGTCAACAACGTCGCCGAAACGTTCCAGTCCGGCGCGACCATGACCAACGCCACCACCAACCAGGACGGCAAGGACAACTACGGCCTGATCTCCCAGACCTTCACCGGTGGCAGCCAGGCGGTGATCAACCAGAACGGCGACCTGAACAGCGCCAGCATCACTCAGTTCCTCAGCAACCACGACCGCGCAACCGTCACCCAGCAGGGCGTCGACAACGATGCGCAAGTGATGCAGGTCGCCAGCAGCGGCTCCATCGCCGAAGTCGAGCAGAGCGGCTGGCGCAACGATGCGATGGTTTCGCAGACCGGCCTGCAGCACGAGGCATACGTCGAGTCCCACGGCAGCAACAACCGCGTCGATGTGGACCAGAGCGGCAATGCGCAGAACGCCTTCGTCGTGCAGCACGGCGTCGGCAACGACTCGAGCATCACTCAGACCAACGGCTGGTTCGGTGGCAACAACACCGCCACTACCGAGCAGTCCGGCATCGGCAACGAAGCCGACGTGTATCAGGACGGCCGCAACCAGACTGCCAAGACCATCCAGGAAGGCGGTTTCAACGTTGCCTCGGTGGAGCAGCAGGGCCGAGGCAACGATCTGCACTTCCACCAGGACGGAACCGGTAACGAGCTGAACGCCGTGCAGCATGGTAGCGACAACGAAATCGTCGGCGTCAGCTATGGCTGGAACAACAGTGCCGATATCGAACAGGACGGCCGCGACAACCTGGCCACCGTTCGCCAGGAAGGCTCGTTCAACGACGTGATGCTGAGCGAGAGCGGCGCCGATCACCTGATCAAGGTGACTCAGAACGGCTTCGGCAACGACGCCATCGCCAGCCAGGCCGGCTACGGCAACACGGCCTACATCAATCAGAGCGGCTGGAACAACACCGCCCTGGTTACCCAGCAGTAAGTTCGTTCGCTACACCCGACTGCCGGCGCCTTGCCGGCAGTCGCGTTTCGTCCCTCCGCGAACCCCACCTCACTTCGCCTTGACCAGTCGACGCACCGTTTCGGTGGCAAGCCTGGCGATCGGCCATCGCAGCGCCCCAAACTGAAGCAAGCTGACGCATCGGTCAGGTCACGCCAACGCGCTCACCTCCCATCCGGCAACCCTGCCATCAGTTAAAACGTTTCGCCTTCTAAAAATAAATTCTTTTCTATCAATGATTTAACAAGAACCTCAATGGGATCTTCGGTATTGGCGCGACGCTTGCTTTGTGACCAAAGCCTGACCGCTTGGACAACTTACAAGCTCATTCAAATGCCAATACGGAGACACACTCAATGAAGCGCAGCCTGACCACCGCAGCCCTCGCGGCCGGGTTCATCCTCAGCAGCCAAGCCATGGCCAGCCCAATGCTCTGGCAGAACAACAGCCTCACCTACCTGTACGGCAAGAACTTCGCCGTCGACTCCGCAGGTGGTAAGGAAGGCGACATCCAACAGACCATTACCTTCGAACATGCCAGCGGCTGGACCTGGGGGGACATGTTCCTGTTTGTCGATAACAAGTGGTACAACGGCATTTCCGGCAGCGATGGCCACACCTACTACGGCGAATTCAGCCCGCGCCTGTCGCTGGGCAAAATCAGCGGCGCAGACCTGTCCTTCGGCCCGATCAAGGATGTGCTGATCTCCGCGACCTACGAACGCGGCGAAGGCCGTAATCGCAACTATCTGCTCGGCCCGGCCGTGGATCTGGCTATTCCAGGTTTCGACCGCTTCTCCCTGAACACCTACTACCGCAAGCCCGACGGCATCACCGGCAAGCCTGGCGGCCAGTGGCAGATCACTCCGACCTGGGCCATGACCTTCCCGGTGGGCAAGTCGGACATCCTCTTCGACGGCTATATCGACTGGGTCGTCAACGACAAGAAGAATGGCAACACCGAGCTGAAGAAGAACTTCCACTTCAACCCGCAGGTCAAGTACGACCTCGGCAAGGCGCTGGACTACACGCCTGGCAAGCTCTACGTCGGTATCGAATACGACTACTGGTCGAACAAGTACGGCATCGAAGATTCCGACGCCTTCAACACCGACAACAACGTCACCAACTTCATCGTCAAGGCGCACTTCTGATGCGCCTCGCCGCCCGCAAACCGGGCGGCTCTCGTTCGGTGCCGGCCGCGATCCTCGCCGTCACAAGCGCAACGGCTGCATCGAACAGCGAAACTCGTGCAGAATCAGCTCGGCTCGACCATCACCCCGGGCGGTCCGACACCCTTTCCCGGGGGCTGCGAGGCGAATGAACGCAGCGCATAGGCCATCATCCTCAACACGCAGCAGGCCCGCTCCGCATAGTGGACCAGGCCAACCGCCAGCGCGCTCACGGACAGGGAACATGGACAAGAACAACGCACCCCAGCCGCTCTACACCGCCCAGGGCAAGCCCGCTGGCCGCATTCGGCAGAAGAACGAGGAAACCATCCTCGCGGCAGCTGCCGAAGAGTTCGCCCGCTACGGCTTCAAGGGCACCAGCATGAACGCCATCGCCACCCGTGCCGGGTTGCCCAAGGCGAACGTGCACTATTACTTCAACAGCAAGCTGGGGCTGTATGTCGAGGTCATGCGGCATATTCTCGAGCTCTGGGATACCGCCTTCGACGATGTGACCGTCGACGATGACCCCGCCGTCGCACTGGCCGAATACATCCGCATCAAGATGGAATTCTCGCGACGCCACCCGCAGGCCTCGAAGATTTTCGCCATGGAAGTCATCAGCGGCTGCGAGTGCCTCTCCGAGCACTTCAACCAGGACTACCGCAACTGGTTCCGCGGCCGCGCCGCGGTGTTCGACGCCTGGATCGCCGCCGGCAAGATGGCCCCGGTCGACCCAATGCACCTGATCTTCATGATCTGGAGCAGCACCCAACACTATGCCGACTTCTCCGATCAGATCCGCCGCATCAACGGCAAGCGCATGACCCGCGCCGATTTCGCCCACGCCAGCGACAACCTGATCGCCATCATCCTCAAGGGCTGCGGACTGACGCCACCTCCGCCCGTGGATCGCTGACCGACCGTGGCCCGCAAACTGCGCATCCATTCCCCGGCCATCCATTACTTCGACATGGTGCGGCGCTGCCAGTCGATTCGCGAGGCGTCGCGCCGGCTCAACGTCGCCTCGTCGGCGGTAAACCGGCAGATTCTCAAGCTCGAAGACGAGATCGGCGCGCCCCTTTTCGAACGCCTGCCCGGCGGACTGCGGCTAACCGCCGCCGGCGAGATCTTCGCCCGCCATGTCATCGTCGTGCTGCAGGACGCCGAGCGTGTGCGCTCCGAACTGGACGCACTGCAGGGCCTACGCACCGGCCATGTGGAAATCGCCACGGTATCCGGCGTCACCACCGATCTTCTACCTGGCGTGCTGGAGCAGCTGCGCGAACGCTATCCGCGGGTTACCGTGGGCGTCACCAGCCTTGGCTCGCAGGCGATTCCCGAGGCTGTCATCAGCGGCCAGGCGGACATCGGCCTGGCCTTTGCCCTGCCGCGTACCGCTGACTTGCAGCAGCTGGGCGTCGGCCACTTCCGTCTCGGCGCAATCGTTCCCCCCTCGCATCCGCTGGCCGAACGCGCCGAGGTGAGCTTCGCCACCTGCGCCGAATACCCGCTGATCCTGGCCAAGAGCGATCTGTCCATCCATCACCTGCTGGCACCGTTGCTGGCGCGCACTCGCCCGCGGCACAAGGCGCCGCTGGAAACCAGCTCCGTGGAGCTGGCCCTGCAGATGGCCAAGCGCGGTGCCGGGGTCGCCTTCCAGACACGCATCGGCATCGAAGCCGAGCTGGCCGGCGGGACGCTCGTGCACGTACCGCTGAACGATGGCGGCGCGGTGTTCAGCGACCTCGGCGTGTACGTGCGCAGCTCGCGTTACCTGCCGGTCGCGGTGGACGCCTTCGTTCGTGCACTGAGCGAACAGATCGGCGAACGCGAAGCGGCTCAAGGTAGTCGATCGCCGACCGGTCGCAGCGGCGAATCCACGGTGCGCTGAACGTCCGCGGCAGATTTCGCTCTATTGAGCGAAGCCACTACCCCCGGAGTTGCCATTGAAATCGTCACGACTACTGGCCATACCCGTCGCTGTGCTGCTGTCCCTGCATACCCTCCCTTCCCTCGCCGCCGACGGCACACCGCTCGGCTGGGTGGAGCGTGGCAAGGTGCTTCCCGAGGAAGTCACTGTGAAGTTCAAGCTCGACACTGGCGCGCTGACTTCGTCGATGCATGCCGAAGACATCGAGTATTTCGAGCGGGACGGTGACGAGTGGGTCCGCTTCGATCTGGACCTTGAGGACATCGAACGAGACAAGCTAGTCAAATCGCGCATCGAGCGCAAACTGCATCGCGAACTGACCGTCCGCGGCGCCGGCGGCAAAGAGGATCGTCCGGTGGTGCTGATGAAGGTGTGCATCGGCGATCGCCTCCTCGAGGAGCAGTTCTCGCTCAGGGATCGCGATGAAATGCACTACCCCGTACTGCTCGGCCGCCGCACCCTGGAGAAGCTCGGCCCGGTCGACTCGGCGCGCACGTTCACCATCGAGCCCAGCTGCGAAGAGCTGGCCACTCGCTGAGCCGCGGCGCCTCGAAGGTCCGTAACGGTGAGTAGGGTCGGCTGCGCATTGCGCTGCGGTCAGCGCGGCGAGGCCATCGAAGTCGGCCAGTGCGTGCCGCTGGCGTGGCCGAGAAACGTGAACGGCACCGACCGAGGGCTGTCGAGATGACGGAGTGGGCTGGCAATCTGCCGCCCCACCAGTCATCGCGAGAGGAGAGCACGCCTATGCAGCCCTACGCCAAATTCGGCGCAATGATTGCCACCTCGACGCTGGTCATGTTCGGCCTGATGTACCTGAACGTGTTCCAGACCGACCACATCCTGTTCAGCGAAACCCGCGCCTACATGGCGCTGATCATGGGCGCGACCATGGCAATCGTCATGCTGGCGTTCATGCTGAAGATGTATCCGCGGCGTGGGGTGAACATCGCCATTTTCGCCGGCAGCGCGCTGGTGTTCGTAGTGTCCTTGTGGCTGGTGCGTAGCCAGGCGACGGTGGACCAGGTGTCGTGGATGAAGGCGATGATTCCGCACCACTCCATCGCCATCCTCACCAGCGAGCGGGCGGATATCCAGGACCCGAGGGTGCGCGAGCTGGCGGACAGCATCATCGAGGCGCAACGCCGTGAGATCGACGAGATGAAGGCGCTGATCAAGGACCTCGAGGCACGCGACTGAACCAGGGCAGGTCGTACAGCACGGATCGCTGGCGCCGCCTGCTCAGGCGGCGCAGCCGACCTCCGATATAAGTTCATCTCGGGAGCTTTCGCGCGGTCTTATGGTATCGAAGCCCCGCGCGCCATCTCCGCTATTCCGCCCCATAACGCGCCGCCATCCAATGCAATCTCTCGCACCACAGACAAACAATAACGATTTGCATTTGAATTCGAGTTTATAGCTGCATAAGATGCACCGCCTCACCCAGCGGCGTTATGTACATGGATGCAGATCGACAAACAAAAACGGCTATTCAGCTGGCCACACTGATTAGCATGCTATCGATCGGCAGCCTGATGATGATCATGCCGCTCGGCCCGGATTTCGTCCGCGAACTGGACATGCCTGCCGACCGCATAGGGTATCTGGCTGGCGCCGCGACCTTGGCAGCCGCCCTCGGCTCGGCGCTCAGTGCAGCCTGGCTGGACCGCTTCGAGCGCAAGCCGGTGCTGCTCGCCCTGCTCGTCCTGCGCTTCGCCCTGCTCGGTGCCTGCGCAGGTGCCTCCGACGCGCACCAGTTGACCTGGCTCTTCGTGCTCAGCGCATTCATCGCCGGCCCCCTGGGCGCGGTGCTGATGGCGAGCCTGCTTGATCTGATCCCGCCAGCCGAACGGGGCCGGCAGCTCGCCCGCCTAGCGATGGGTTTCTCCCTCGCCGCCATCGTCGTCACGCCTCTGGCGCTGGAACTGGCGCGCTGGCTGGGCTGGCGCGCGCCGATGCTGGGGTTTGCCGCGGTTGGCCTGGCGCTCGCGTTTGGCTGCCACATCATCTTCCCCAGTCCGCAACCACACCCACGCCCGCCAGGAGCGCTGCGCCCGCTGTTGCGCTCACCGCTGTGCCTGGGGGCACTGGCGCTTGTCGCATTGCAGATGTTCAGCCACTTCCTGCTGGTGCCGCACTTTTCCGCATTCTTCCAGTTCAATCTCGGCTTCGCCCGCGAACACATCGGCGTGCTCTACCTGTGCGGTGGGCTGGCCAGCCTGGCCGCCGTGCGCCTGGGCGGCAGCTGGATCGATCGCGGCCACGCCCGCCGGCTGGTCCTGAGCAGCAGCGGTCTGCTGGCACTGATCACGCTGCTCGGCTTCGCCCTGCTGGTTCCACTGCCGCTGTTGCTGGTGTTCAGCCTGTTCATGGCACTCAGCACATTGCGCACCAGCAGCACCACGACGGTCGCCGCGAGCATTCCGGCGCCCCATCAACGCGCCGCGTTCATGGCGCTGCACGGGTCCGTCAGCAACGTTGCCGCCGGCCTCGGCAGCCTGGCCTCCGCCGCCTACCTGGGTACAGCTGCCGATGGCGAGCTGACGGGTTTCGAACACCTCGCAGGTTTCCACGTGGTCCTCACCCTGACCGCAGGCGCAACCCTGCTGTTACTGCTCGCCGCCCTGCGTCGCCATGGACACCTGCCAACACCTACAACCACAAGCAGGGCCTGAACCTGCAGCCGCACGCCTGATGAGACTTACATCCCGCATCGATCAAATCGCAATGGAGCCTGCAATGCCTTCTGTAAGAACCATCAGTCGTCCCCGTCACCTGCCGCTCACGCTGCTCGGCGCACTCGTTCCGATGCTCGCCATCGCCAAAGAGCCGGTCACGCTGCAGAACGAAGTCATCACCGCCACCCAGACCGCCCACAGCGAACTCAGCGCGCCGGCGAGCGTGTCGGTGGTCACCCGTGACGACCTCGACAAGCTGCCGGCGTACAACCTCGCCGATGCGGTGAAATACCTGCCGGGGGTGTACATCAGCCCGTCTTCGACCTACGGCCGCAAGGAAATCAAACTGCGCGGGATGGATTCGGACTACACCCTGCTGTTGGTCAACGGCCGCCGCATCAACTCGCGTGAAGCCCTGGTCTCCAACTATGCCAACGACTTCGATCTGTCCTCGATCCCGATGGCCGCCATCGAGCGCATCGAGGTGATCCGCGGGCCGATGTCCTCGCTGTACGGCGCCGATGCCATCGGTGGCGTGGTCAACGTGATCCTGCGTAAACCGACCGCCGACACCAGGGCCGGCATCGCCTACGGCTACGAGCACCCGACCGAGGGTGATTCCGGTGACAGCCACAAGACCAGCGGCTACATCAGCGGCGCGCTGATCGAGGACAGGCTGCTCGGCAACCTGATCGTCGAGGGCACCGACCAGGCTGCCTGGGGTTCGGACCAGACTACGTCGCCCCTGATCGATGCCGCCGAAAAACGCCAGAACGCCAGCGCCTACGGCAGCCTGAGCTGGCTGCTAGACGAGCGCCAGAGCATCGACCTCGACCTGAGCTATCGTGAGGACGACCGCAAGGGCACCTGGAGCAACTCGGGCTTCGCCTTTCCGACCAACGTTCAGGAGATGGAACGCAGCGCCTTCGGCCTGACCCACAACGGCACCTGGGACGGCTTCAACTCGCGGGTCCGCTACTACTACGAAGACGTCGACCTGATGGACGACTCCGAGGTCATGACCGATCTGCGCGGCGGCCGCTTCAGCAACGTCAACCAGACCAACCATACGGTCGACGGCCAGGTGACCGCGTTCCTCGGCAACCACCTGCTGACCCTGGGCAGCGAACTGCGCCGCACCGAACTCAGCCACAGCAACAACCTCGGTTCGGAGATAGAGATCGATCAGCAGGCGCTCTACCTGCAGGACGAGTTCTCCCTGGGACAGCTGGATATCACCCTCGGCGCCCGCTGGGATGATCACGAAAGCTACGGCAGCGAATTCAGCCCGCGGGCCTACGGCGTGTACAACCTCAGCGACAGCTGGGTAATAAAGGGCGGCGTGGGCAAGTCGTTCAAGGCGCCGAGCATTGCCCAATCCGATCCCACCTACGTGGAAATCGCCTGCCGTGGCTACTGCGTGACGGTCGGCAACGAGGATCTCAAGCCGGAAACCGCCACCAGCTACGAGCTCGGCACCTTCTACCAGAATGACCGCCTGCAGGCCGGCATCATGTTCTTCCAGACCGACATCGAAGACATGATCAGCACCGAAACGACGCGGCTGATTCGCGTAAACGGCCAGATCGTCGCCGCCGACCCGGTGCTGACCACCTACAACCAGCCCCATGTGCGGATCAAGGGTTACGAGCTGCAGGGCAACTACCTGCTGAGCGACCGCATCGGCCTGCGCGCGAACTACACCTACTCCGACGCCAGGGATCGCGACACCGACGAGCCGATCCGCAACTCGCCGCAGCATATCGCCAACCTGGGTGCCGACTGGCAGGCGCTGCCAAAGCTCGGCCTGAACCTGGATTACCAGTACACCGGCAGCCAGTACCTGTACGACGTGGCGCGCTCCGGGGCGTTCGAGACCGGTGCCTTCCACACCCTGAGCCTCGGTGCCCGCTACCAGGCCACCAAGCAGCTGACACTCAACGGCGGGCTCAACAACCTGACCAACGAGAAGCGCGACGAGGTGGCTCAGGCCGTCGACAACATCCTCATGGGTCGCACGCTGTTCGTCGGTTTCGCCTACGACATCTGACGCCCCACCCGGCGGCGCGAGCCGCCGGGTTCACCTGGAGACGCGAAGTGAACCATGCGGACCGATCCAACGATGCCAGCGTTGCAGAAGGCCACGCTGATTGCCGGCGGCGGGCTTCTGCTCGTGCTGCTGACTCTGTCCCTGGCCACCGGTGCCGGCGTGTATGGTGCCGACGCCGTGTTCGGCTATCTGCTCGGCCAGCCCGACTATGTGGCCGACGACAAACTGGCCATGGTCGTCGATACCCTGCGGCTGCCGCGCACCCTCGCCGCGCTGGTGGTGGGCGCCAGCCTCGCAATCGCCGCCTCGCTGCTGCAGAGCGCGACACGTAATCCCCTGGCCGAACCCGGCCTGCTCGGTGTCAATGCCGGCGCGGTGCTCGGGCTGGTGATCGGCCTGATCTATTTCGGCGTCGAGTCGACCCGGGGCTACCTGCTCTGGTCCGGCGCCGGCGCCCTGCTGGGCAATCTGCTGGTGCTGGGCGTCGGCCTGATGCTGGGTCAGGCCAGCCCGCTGAAGCTGATCCTTGCCGGGGTGGCGCTCGGCGCGATCTTCGGCGGTCTGGCGAATTTCCTGCTGCTCTCCACTCGGGTGGCGCTGGAGCAATTCCGCTTCTGGAACCTCGGCTCGCTGTCGGCCTCCAGCCTCGATGCGGTCGGCACGGTCAGCCCGCTGGCCGTGCTCGGACTGGTGCTGGCGACGCTGCTCTGCCGTCAGCTGACGCTGATGCAGATGGGCGACAGCCAGGCCCGCGCGCTGGGCATCCATACCGGTTGGGTGCGCCTCGGCGTGCTGGCGGCATCCACCCTGCTCACCGCCTGCGCCATCTCGCTGGCCGGGCCGATCGGCTTTCTCGGTTTTCTCGCCGCCTATTGCGCGCGCCGCATCGAGCCGGTGGCACTGCTGCGGCAACTGCTGTTTTCCACGCTGTTCGGCATGCTCTTCCTGCTCGCCGCCGACGTACTCTCGCGCTGGCTGCTGCAGCCGTACGAACTGCCGGTCGGCACCCTGCTGGCCGCGCTCGGCGCGCCGGCGCTGATCGCCATCGTGTTGCGCGGCGGCTTTCGTTCCCTGTTGACGGTGAGGTAGCCATGACCTCCATCCCCACACCTTCCGGCGTCTGGACGCTGCGCCTCGGTGGCATCAGCCTGCTGCTGCATCGGCGCAGTTGGTTGATGTTCACCCTGCTCGTGCTGGTGCTGCTGGGCTTGACCGTCCTGGCGACCAGCCTCGGCAGCGGCCATCTGGGCGTGCGCGACGTCATCGCCACCCTCACCGGAAATGGCAGCAGGCTGCAGGAAATCATGGTCTTCAAGATTCGCCTGCCGCGGGTCGCCGCCGCGATCATCGCCGGGCTGGCCATGGGCATGGCCGGCTGCCTGATCCAGACCCTGGTACGCAACCGCCTGGCGACACCGGACATGATCGGGGTGAATGAGGGCGCCTCGCTGGCAGTGGTCGTCTTCGCTCTCTACCTGACCCTCGGCAACTGGCCATGGTGGGCGTCGCCACTCGGAGCCGCGCTGGCGGCCGCCGCATTGTTCGCCCTGTGCCGACGCCCCGGCGAGCAGGGCTACCTGTTCATCGTCATCGGCATTGCGCTGTCGGAACTGCTCGGCGCCCTCGGCGACTTCGCCATGTCGACGCAACCCCTCGCTCACTTGGGCAGCATCTACCTGTGGACCATGGGCCACTTCGCCGGTGTCAGCTATCAGACGGTCAAGCCCGTCGCACTGCTGCTGTTGCTGCTCTGCCCGCTGATGGCGTTGGTCAATCGGCCGCTGGCGCTGCTGCGCTTCGGCGACGCCACGGCGCAGAACCTCGGGGTGAAGGTGCCGCTGGTCCAGCTCGGCGTGCTCGCCCTGGCAATCGTGGTGGCCGCGCTGGGTACGGCGATCGGCGGACCGGTGGTGTTCATCGCCATGGCCGCACCGATCCTCGCCTCCTGGCTGGCCCGCGACAACCTCGCCCCGCTGTGGCTGTCGGCACTGTGCGGCGCGGTATTGCTGCTCGGCAGCGACACCCTGGTGCGGGTGCTCGCACAGCCCGAGGAAATCCCAACCGGCATCATGACGCGGCTGCTCGGCGGCATCCTGCTGCTCGGCCTGCTGCTCAAGGACAGACGAGGAGCTGACTGATGACTGCCCTGCACGCGGAAAACCTGCACTTCGCCTATCAGGACAAGGTCGTGCTCGACGACGTCTCCTTCAGCCTGCCCAGAGGCAAACTGATCGGCATCGTCGGCCCCAATGGCAGCGGCAAATCCACGCTGCTCAAACTGCTCGCCCGCCAGCTGCCGCTGCAACGCGGCACCGTGGAGATCCACGGCAAGCCGCTGCTGGGCTACTCGCTCAAGGCGCTGGCGCGAGAGCTGGCCTTTCTGCCGCAACGGCCGATGCTGGCCGAAGGCATCCGCGTGGAACAGCTGGTGCAGTACGGCCGCCATCCGTATCAAGGCTGGTTCAACCAGTGGAGCGCGGAAGACGCCCGCCAGGTTGCACGCGCCCGCGAGGTGATGCAGCTCGATGCGATCTGGCAACGCAGCGCCGCCTCGCTCTCGGGTGGCCAGGCGCAACGGGCCTGGCTCGGCATGATCCTGGCGCAGAACACCGACCTGATCCTGCTCGACGAACCCACCAGCGCGCTGGACATCGGCCACCAGGCCGAAGTGATGGAAGCCGTGCACCAGATCGCCGCAGCCGGGCGCACAGTGCTGATCGTGATCCATGACCTCGGCGTGGCCGCCCGTTACTGCGATGAGCTGATCGCCCTGGCCGACGGCCGGGTGCAGGCCATCGGCCCGGCGCGGCAGGTGATGACCAAGGCCCTGGTCGACCGCCTTTACGACACCGACGTCGACATCCTTCCGGCCCCCGGCGACGGCGCGCCGGTGATCGTGCCGCGCCGCCGTACCCGTGCCCTCCAGCAACCCACTCTCCGAGAACACCCCGAAACGGAAGGTATGCAATGACCCTCAAGACCCCACGTCCCCTGGCCGCCGCTCTGCTGGCCAGCCTGCTCGCCCTGCCCGCCCTGCCCGCCCTGGCCGATACGCGCCAGGTGAGCGATGCCATGGGCAACACCGTCAACGTGCCGGAAACGCCGAAGCGGGTGATCACCCTCAGCGAAATCGATCTGGATACCGCACTCGCACTTGGCGTCACCCCGGTCGGCACCATCAACGGCCGCGGCCAGGCCGCACCGCCGCGCTACCTCGAGGGCAAGCTGCCGGCCGACGTCCCGGTGGTCGGTGATCTGGACAATCCGAATCTGGAAACCCTGCTCGAACTGGAGCCCGATCTGATCCTCACCGGCCCGGTAAAGCCGGAGCAGCTGGCGATCCTCAACGAGATCGCACCGACCGTCATCACCTACCGCTGGGGTCGCCCCTGGCAGGAATCCATGCAGCGCACCGCGCAGATCCTGAACAAGAACGCCGAAGCCAACGCCGTGCTGGACCGCTACCGCGCCCGGGTCGAGCAGGCGCGCGAGCGGCTGAGCACGCATCAGGGCGAAACCCTCAGCATCGTGCGCTGGAATCCCAAGGGCCCCTCGTACATGTTCAAGGACGCCTTCGCCAGCACGGTCGTCGAAGACCTCGGCCTCACCCGCCCCGCCCATCAGCAGGACCCCGGCCACACCCACTCGATGGCACTGAGCCTGGAGTCACTGGAACTGCTGGATGCCGACTGGCTGGTGATCGGCACCCTGGCTACCAGCGGCGAGGCGGTCGAGGCCATGCGTCAGGCCGAACAGACCCCGGCGTTCGGCCAGCTCTCCGCGCTGCAGAGCAAACGCTTCGGCGCTGTCGACGGCTCGCTGTGGACGTCCGTCGGCGGTCCGCTGGCGGCACTGCAGGTGATCGAGGACGTCGAGAGCTTGCTCGGCAAGGCCGATGCAGAGCCGGTCACAAGGGACTGACTCGACCCAGCGTCATGCCGAAAACAGCAGTGCCTTGAGCCCGCTCTCGGGGCTGATGTCAGGAAACTCCGGCGGGTTCTCCAGGCGCTGCTCGAAGCGCAGCTGCGGCGCCTCGGCAGCCATGCCCTGGATCAGGAAGTCCGCGCCGATATCCGGGTCATTCACGCAGGCCAGCACCTGGCCGCCGCCGTTCAGCAACTCCGGCAGCTTGCGCAGGATCTTCTGGTAATCGCGGGTCAGGGCGAAGCTGCCCTTCTGGAAGGAAGGCGGGTCGATGATGATCAGGTCATACGGCCCGAGCTTGCGCACCTTGCCCCAGGATTTGAACAGCTCGTGACCGAGAAAGCTCACCCTGCCGAGATCGTGGCCATTCAGGCGGTGGTTCTCCCGCCCACGGGTCAGCGCCGCGCTGGCCATATCCAGATTCACCACATGCTCGGCGCCACCGGCAATCGCCGCGACCGAGAAGCCGCAGGTGTAGGCAAACAGATTGAGCACCCGCTTGCCCTGCGCATTTTCCTGCACCCAGCATCGGCCGTAGCGCATGTCGAGAAACAGGCCGTTGTTCTGCTTGCGCCCGAGATCGAGCTTGTAGTGCAGGCCGTTCTCGCTGATCTGCCACTCGGCGGGCACATCTCCCAGTAACGCCTCGGTCGGCGCGTCCGGCAGATAGCGATGCTGCAGGAGCAAGCGCTGTGCCTGGCTCTGCTGCCAGGCCGGGGATTCCGTCAGCGCCATGAGCATCTGCTCTAGCGCCGCCCGTTCCGCCTCGCCCGGATCACGGAACAGCGCCACCAGCACCACGCCCTGCAGCCAGTCGACGGTCAGCTGTTCGAGCCCCGGATAGCAGCGGCCGCGACCATGGAACAGTCGTCGCGTCTCGTCGGGCACATTGGCCAATGCGTCGAGCAGGCGATTTTGCAGGGTGGTGAGGTGTTCGGGCGTCATGGGCGGGCATCGTCGGCAGCGTGGCCGCGCATTCTAAACGCAGCCGCCGCCGACGCCAGGCTTCAGATATCCAGGCAGATCTTGCCGAAGTGCTGGTTGGTTTCCTGGTAGCGGAACGCCTCGACGATAGCGTCCACGGCGAAGTGCTTGTCGATTACCGGGCGGATGCCGTTGGCATCGATGGCGCGGATCATCTCCTGCTGCTGCGCGCGGCTGCCCACCAGCACGCCCTGCAGACGCAGCTGGCGCACCAGCGCCGGTACCAGCGGCAGCTCGCCGGCAACCCCGGTGAGGATGCCGATCACCGAGATATGCCCACCGATGCGCGCCGCCACCATCGACTGCTCCAGCGTCGCCGGCCCACCGACTTCGATCACATGGTCGACGCCGCGGCCGTCGGTCATCTTGCGCACCGTCTCGCCCCAGGCCGGCGTGCTGCGGTAGTTGATCAGGTGATCGGCGCCCATCTCGCGCAGGCGCTCCAGCTTGGCATCGCTGGACGAGGTGGCGATGACCGTGGCGCCGGCCATCTTGGCGAACTGCAGGGCAAAGATGGAAACGCCGCCGGTGCCCTGGATCAGCACGCTGTCGCCGGGTTTCAGCTTGCCGTCGGCCATAAGCGCACGCCAGGCAGTGAGGCCGGCGGTGGTCAGGGTAGACGCCTCGGCATGGCTGTAGCCCTTGGGTGCGTGGGTGAACGAGGTGGCGCGCGCGGTGACCATTTCCCGTGCATAACCATCGACGCCATCGCCCGGCACCGTGGCGAAACCCTCGATCAGCGGCTCACCGGCCAGCCAGTCGGGGAAGAAGGTGCTGACCACCGCATCGCCAACGGCGAATTCAGTCACGCCCGAACCCACCGCCACCACTTCACCGGCACCATCGGCCATGGGAATGCGCGGCTCGCTGGGGCCCCACATGCCGCTGACCACCGCGAAATCGTGGTAGTTGAGCGAGTTGGCGCGCAGGCGCACGGTGATCTCGCCGGCCTCCGGCCTGGGGGCCTCGCTGGTGCCAACGATGACCCGGTCATAACCGCCGCCGGGCTGTACGAATATGGCTTTGTGGCTCATTGGAATTCTCCTCTGGTAACGGGATGACGTGCATGGGAACGGCCGGCAGCGGCATCGTTCGACCTGCCGAAGCCTGCTGCGCATCGCTGTTCGAATGCGCGACAGCATAGCCAATCCGCCATCGACATGGCGGCCGCGAACTTACCTCCTTCGCCATCGTCGAAAGCGCGTTCGCCAATTGTCCACGGCTCGCCCGCAGGCAGCCGCACGAAACTGCCCAGCGCATCCGGAACAACTTCATGCCCCATCGCCCTGATCAACCGACGATCCTGCTCAGCACCCTCGCCGCCGCACTCCTGCTCGCCCTGGCCACGCCCAGCCTGGCGGCCGAAACAGAGGCGCAGCTGGCCGCGCGCGACGCCGAGAACAAGCGCCTGACCGCCGAGCTCCTGGCCAAGCCGAACGAGCTGACCCAGCCGCTGGAGAGCAAATACAACCACATCATCACCTACGGCCAGTCGCTCGCCTCCGCCGCCGAAGGCTGGCCAGCGCTCTCGGTGGCACCGCGCTACGACAACCTCATGCTCGGCCAGTCGCCACGCTCGGCTGCGTTCAGCGGCGCGGCGTTCAAACCGGTGGGCGAAGCGGCCTTCACGCCGTTGCGCGCCGTGGTTCAGCAGAAGAGCAACGCGGCCGTGGTGCTCGATGCAGAAAAGGTCGGCAAGCTCGCGCCGCAGGCGCAGGAAGAAGGCGAATCGGTGGAAGTCGGCGCGCTGAACATGGCACGCCGGCTCTATCTGCATCACCTCGGCCGCGACACCGATCCGGATCACCTGTTCGTCGCCAGCAACGCCTCGACCTCGGGCCGCTCCATTGCCCAGCTCTCGAAAACCGGCGGCACCAACGAATACCTGCGCGTGACCCAGGCGGTCGATCAGGCCAAGGCGCTGGCCGATGCGCAGCAGGCCAGTTACAGCCTCAGCGCGTTCTTCTGGTTGCAGGGCGAGTACGACTATTCCCACACCAACGGCGGCAAGAACGATCAGGCGTACTACAAGGCCAAACTGCGCGAGCTGCGCGACGACCTCTACGCCGACGCCGCCAAGGCCATCGCCGGGCAGGAAAAGATGCCGGCCTTCTTCAGCTACCAGACCGACGCCAAATCCTCGGTCAAAGACGGTTCGCTCGCGGTCGGCATGGCGCAATGGGAACTGGCCCAGGAAGAACCCGGCTGGTACCTGGTCGGCCCGGTCTACCCCTACACCGACAAGGGCGTGCACCTGTCGGCGAACGGCTATCGCTGGTTCGGCCAAATGCTCGGCAAGGTCTACCATCGCGTCGTCATCGAGCGTAAGGGCTGGACCCCGCTCGCACCGCGCCAGGCCACGGTGGACGGCCGCGACGTGCTGATCGATTACCACGTGCCGCACCCGCCATTGGCGTTCGACCAGCCGTACCTCGGCCACCAGGCCCGCGACGTGAAGAACAAGGGTTTCGTGCTGCGTGACGACAACGGCGAAGTGCCCATCGAAGCCGTCGACATCGTCGCCGACACCGTCGTGCGGCTGCGTGCCAGTCGCGGCTTCAGCGGCCAGCCACGCATCAGCTACGCCAGCCACCAGGTCGGCGGCGCTGGCCAGCTGCGCGACAGCGACCCGATGCGCGCCGACGCCACCTACGAATACCTGCCCGACCTCATGCCTGCCGAAGCCAACATCAAGGCACTGGTGCACCAGCCCTACCCACTGCACAACTGGAGCATTGCCTTCGATATCGCCGCTGAAAAAGCCTCGCCGGCGGAACAGCCGGTCAGCGAGTAGAGCCCTGGCGCCGGTCATACCGGCGCTTCGATACCCAGCACGCGCATGCGCCGGTACACCGTCGGGCGCGACACGCCTAGTTCCCTCGCGACGGCGCTGACGTTCCAGCGATGCCGGCGCAGCTGGTCGCGCAGTGCCGACGCCGACTCGGGTTCGGACGGGGCCGACGACTGACGACAGCGCGCCAGAATCGGTGGCAGGCACTCGTCCGGCAGATCCTGCACGGTGATCTCATCACCCTCACAGGTCGCCAGTGCGTACTGCAATACGTTGCGCAGCTCGCGGATGTTGCCCGGCCAGGGATAGGCCAGCAGCGCACTCATGGCATCGCCACGCAGGTGCGGATTGCCCGGCCGGCCCTCGGCGAGTTCGGCGAACACCCGCTCGATGAGGAAGCCCTTGTCGGCGCGCTCGCGCAGCGGAGGCAGCTTCAGCGACGCGCCGTTCAGGCGGTAGAACAGGTCCTCGCGAAACGCCCCGCTCTCTACCATCTGCCGCAGGTCGCGGTGGCTGGCGGCCACCACGCGGATATCCACCTTCACCGGTTTCTCGGCACCCAGCGGCATCACTTCCTGCTCGGCCAGCACCCGTAACAGCCGGGTCTGCAAGTGCAGCGGCATGTCGCCGATTTCATCGAGGAACAGCGTGCCGCCGTCGGCCTGCTGGATCAGCCCGCGCATGCCCTTGCTACGGGCGCCGGTAAAGGTGCCAGGGGCGTAGCCAAACAGCTCGCTTTCGATCAGCGACTCGGGCATGGCGCCGCAGTTGATCGCCACGAAAGGTTTGCTGCGCCGGCAACCGCTTTCGTGCAGCGCTTTGGCCAAGCGTTCCTTGCCGGTGCCGGTCTCGCCATTGAGCAGTACGTTCAGCGGCTCGCTGCATAGACGCTTGGCGCGGGCCAGCATCTTGCGCATCACCGGGTCATCGTCGGCCAGGGCATCGAGCGCGGCATGCCCACCGGGCGCGCTGCGTTCGGCCGGCTCCGGTGCACGGCGACGCGGCTCCATCAAGGCGGCGAAGAACAACTGGTGGCGATGGGTGCGAAAGGCGCGAACCTGGTCATGGCTGGCGTAGGGAATGCTCAGCACATCGCTCAGTTCGCAATCGAACAGCTGATCGATGCGCGCCTGCGCCGGGGTGCCAAAGGGGCCCGGCATCATCAACCCGTGTTCGGCCAGCAGACCCCGGGCGGCGGTGTTGCCGGCGAGCAGCTCGCCATCGTCTCCCAGTGCCAGCAGGTAGCGGCGGTTGATCAGGACGAACTCTCGGGAGCCGTCGAAACAGAGGATCGGCCGCTCGCGATAGACGCGCATGAAATAGGCATCCTCGATCATCCGCGCGTACTGCTTGACCAGCTGCAGGGCGAAGGTCTGGGAATCCTTGGTCGGTGGTGAATGCAGCGCGGAGATATCCAGCACTGCCAGCAGCTGGCCGTGCGGGTTGAACATGGGCACCGCGGTGCAGGTGAGGTTGGTATGCCAGACGCTGAAATGATCCTGCTGGTGACAGGTGAGCGCCTGCTGCTCCTTGATGCAGGTGCCGACTGCGCAGGTGCCGGCATGGTCTTCGCCCCAGTCCGAACCGAGGAACAGGCCGGTCTTGCGATGCGCCTTTTCGTCTGCCGGGTCGCCGAGAAACTGCACTGCGATACCGCGGTTGTCGGTCAGCAGGATCACGTAACCCAGCTCGGCGATCTGCCGGTAGAGCTGCTCGACGCCGGCGCGGGCGACATTGATCAGCTCGTCGGCCTGATCCTGATGTTCGCGCAGCACCTGCCGCGGGACGAAGCGGGCTTCGGCAGGCCGCGCCGGATCCAGGCCGTAGTCGTGCACACAGCGGTGCCAGGAGCGCGCGATGATCGGATCACGATCACCGGGCAGGTGCGGCGCATTGGCCAGCGATAGCACCGCGTCGATATGGCTGACCGGACCGGATAGCAGATTCATGCATCCTCCTCGAAGTGCTCGCGCCAGACCGAGCGCAGGCGACTCCAGTGAAACGCTTTATTGTTTTGCAATAAACGAAGGATAAACCATTGACCCGGACAGACCAGCCTGAACTTTAGAAGCACTTTTTCTATTCATATTGTTTGTCGCCGTACTGTAAAACGCTTTACAGCGCTTTACAGGTGTAACGCCTAAAGCGCTTTACACATTAAATACATAAGCACCGTAAAGTTACCAAAAAACCATATTTATCAATCTACTACCAACATCTGAAGCTCTCACTAAAAGTTGGCATGACAACTGCTCCTACTGTTTTGCGGAACAAACTCTTCGCATAACAAGATCGCCAGCATTCCGAGCACCACGGAACCGCCGGTAATAATCAGGAGCCATGTCATGCACGATTCAGCTCGCCCGCACGGCACGCTAAACCGGCGACGTTTTCTTTCCATTTCCGGCCAGTCCTTGCTGGCATTCAGCCTGTCGCAACTGATCCCGGTGAACCTGCTCGCCGAGGAACGCCTGCCAGACCTGCCCGATGGCCTTCTGCGCATGGGCCGTGACGTCTTTCCCCACGCCTTCATCAGCGACCACCACTACGTGCAGCCCCTGCTCGGCCTGGTGGACGAGCAGCCGGCCCTGGTCGCTAGCGGCCTGGACGACCTGCAACAGCAGGCGCGCCTGGCCTATGGCTCGCCATTCGAACAGCTCGACGAAGCAGAGCGCGTGGCCCTGCTGACCGAGATCGAAAACACCCCTTCTTCAAGGCCGTGCGCAGCAGCCTGATGTTCGGCCTGTACGACAACAAGGCGCTGTTCCCGCTGTTCGGCTACGAGGGTTCGTCCTGGGAATACGGCGGCTACGTCAACCGCGGCTTCAACGATCTGAACTGGCTCTGAGCACTCCGTGCACACGGGATAACAACAAGAACAAGACGAGGAATACCCCATGGCAATTTTTGCCCAGGATGACGATGGCGTCGTGGTGATCATCGGCTCCGGCGCCGGCGGCGGGACGCTCGCCAACGCGCTGGCCAAGCAGAAGATTCGCAGCGTGGTGCTGGAAGCCGGCAAGCGCCACACGCTGGAGGACATCGAGAACGACGAGTGGGCGATGTTCAAGAAGATCTCCTGGCTCGACAAACGCCAGGCCGCCGGTGGCTGGCACCTGACCGAGAACAACCCGACCCTGCCCGCGTGGATCGTCAAGGGCGTCGGCGGCAGCACGGTGCACTGGGCCGGCATCGCCCTGCGCTTTCGCGACTTCGAATTCAAGATGCAGAGCATCAATGGCGTCATCGCCGGCGCCAACCTGCTCGACTGGCCGGTGACGCTGGACGAGATGGCGCCCTGGTACGAGAAGGCCGAGAAGCACATGGGCGTGACCGGGCCGAGCACCGGCATGGCCTATCACCCGTGGCACAACTCCTTCAAGGTGCTGGCCACCGGCGCCAAGCGGGTCGGCTACAAGGAGATCCTCTCCGGGCCGATGGCGATCAACACCGAGCCCTATGACGACCGCGCCGCCTGCCAGCAGCTCGGCTTCTGCATGCAGGGCTGCAAGATGGGCGCGAAGTGGTCGACGCTCTACACCGACATTCCCCGCGCCGAAGCCAGCGGTTATTGCGAAGTGCGCCCGCAGTCGATGGTGCTGCGCATCGAGCATGACGCCAAGGGCCGCGCCAATGCCGTGGTCTACGCCGATGCCAGCGGCACCATCCAGCGGCAGAAGGCCCGGGTGGTCTGCGTGGCGGGCAACTCCATCGAGTCGCCGCGGCTGTTGCTCAACTCCGCCTCGGCGATGTTCCCCGACGGGCTGGCCAACTCCTCCGGCCAGGTCGGGCGCAACTACATGACCCACACCACCGCCGGCATTTTCGCGGTGATGCCCAAGCCGGTGAACATGCACCGCGGCACCACCTGCGCCGGGGTCATCTCCGACGAGTCCTACAACGACCCGTCGCGCGGCTTCGTCGGCGGTTACCGGCTGGAAATCCTTGCCCTCGGCCTGCCCTTCCTCTCCGCCTTCCTCGACCCGACGCCCAAGGGCTGGGGCAAGCAGTTCACGTCGCGGATGGAAAAGTACAACCACATGTCCGGCGTCTGGCTGTGCGGCGAAGACCTGCCGCTGGAGAACAACCGCATCACCCTGCACGCCACCGAGAAGGACCAGTACGGCCTGCCGATTCCGGTAGTGACCAAGAGCGATCACCCGATGGATGCCGCCATGCGCAAGCACGGCGTTGCCGCCACCGCCAGGTGCTACGAGGCCGCCGGCGCCACCGACATCATCGAGCTGCCGCCCTACCCGGCCAGCCACAACATGGGCACCAACCGCATGAGCGCGAAGGCGCGTGACGGCGTGGTCAACAAGTGGGGCCAGAGCCATGACATCCCCAACCTGTTCGTCTCCGATGGCAGCCAGTTCACCACCAGCGGCGGCCAGAACCCCACCCTCACCATCGTCGCGCTGGCCCTGCGCCAGGCCGAGCAGATCGGCCGGCTGCTCAACGAACGCGCAATCTGACCCGCCACTACAAGGGAGTCCACCCATGACCCAGCCCAGCAACTCGCAGCGCCTGTGGATGTACGAGCAGATGCTGACCAGCCGCTACATGGAGGAATCCATCGAGCGCATCTACATGGAAGGCAAGACCCCGGTGTTCAACATGGCCAAGGGGCCGATCCCCGGCGAGATGCACCTCTCCAACGGCCAGGAGCCCTGCGCCGTGGGCGTCTGCGCCCACCTCGAGGCTGCGGACATCGTCACCGCCACCCACCGCCCGCACCACATCGCCGTGGCCAAGGGCGTCAACCTCAACGAGATGATGGCCGAGATCTTCGGCAAAGCCACCGGCCTGTCCGGCGGCCGCGGCGGGCACATGCACCTGTTCGATGGCCGGGTGAATTTCTCCTGCTCGGGGATCATCGCCGAGGGCATGGGCCCGGCGGTCGGCGCGGCGCTGTCGCGGCAGATGCAGGGCAAGCCCGGCGTGGCTGTCTCCTTCATCGGCGAGGGCGCGGCCAACCAGGGCGCCTTCCACGAAACGCTGAACCTCGCCGCGCTGTGGAAGCTGCCGGTGGTGTTCGTCATCGAGGACAACGCCTGGGGCATCTCGGTGGCCAAGGCCAGCGCCACCTGCATCGAGCAGCACCACGTACGCGCCGCGGCCTACGGCATGCCCGGCGTGTTCGTCGAGAACAACGACCCGGACGGCGTGTTCCGCGCCGCCGGTGAAGCCATCGAGCGCGCCCGCGCCGGTGGCGGCCCGACCCTGATCGAGATCGAGACCTACCGCCTGGCCGGCCACTTCATGGGCGACGGCGAAACCTACCGCCCCGAGGGCGAGAAGGACGGCCTGATGAAAAAGGACCCGATCCCCGGTTACCGCCAACGCCTGATCGACGAAGGCGTGATGAGCGAAGCGCAGGCCGAAGACATCGCCGCACGCGCCCGCGGCCGCATCGACGAGGCCGTGCAGTTCGCCCGCGAAAGCCCGTACCCGCGGCCGGAAGAGGCGCTGGAGCAGGTCTTCGTGTAGCACAGGTCAGTCCCGAAGACCGCAGAAGCGAGCCTGCTCGCGAAACGCGGACACCAGCAGAACAACAAGAGGAACACCACCATGAACAGCCAAGCCACCATGATCGCCGCCGTCTGGCACGGCCGCAAGGACATCCGCCTGGAACAGGTCCCGCTGCCCGGCGCGCCGCAACCGGGTTGGGTACAGATTCGCGTGCACTGGTGCGGCATCTGTGGCTCCGACCTGCACGAATACCTCGCCGGCCCGGTGTTCATTCCGGTGGATGCGCCGCACCCGCTCACCGGCATCAAGGGCCAGTGCATCCTCGGCCACGAGTTCTGCGGCGAGATCGTCGCCACCGGTGAAGGCGTCGAGGGCTACACGCCGGGCGACAAGGTCGCCGCCGATGCCTGCCAGCACTGCGGCCAGTGCCGCTTCTGCAAGACCGGCCAGTACAATCTCTGCGAGCAGCTGGCCTTTACCGGCTTGATGAACAACGGCGCCTTCGCCGAATTCGTCAACGTACCCGCCGAGCTGCTCTACCGCCTGCCCGAAGGCTTTCCGCTGGAGGCCGGCGCGCTGATCGAACCGCTGGCGGTCGGCATGCACGCGGTGAAAAAGGCCGGCAGCCTGCTCGGCGAGACGGTGGTGGTGGTCGGTGCCGGCACCATCGGCCTGTGCACCATCATGTGCGCCAAGGCCGCCGGCGCCGGCCAGGTCATCGCCCTGGAGATGTCCGCCGCGCGCAAGGCCAAGGCGCTGGAAGTCGGCGCCACGCGGGTCATCGACCCCAGCGAGTGCGACGCCATCGCCGAGATCAAGGCACTCACCGGCGGCTATGGCGCCGACACCTCCTTCGAGTGCATCGGCCACAAGGCCACCGCCAAGCTGGCCATCGACGTGATCCGCAAGGCCGGCCGCTGCGTGATGGTGGGCATCTTCGAGGAGCCCTCGGAATTCAACTTCTTCGAGATCGTCGCCACCGAGAAACAGGTGATCGGCTCGCTCGCCTACGCCGGCGAATTCGCCGACGTCATCGCCCTGATCGCCGACGGCCGCATGGACGTCACCCCGCTGATCACCGGGCGCATCGGGCTGGACAGCATCCTCGAGCAGGGTTTCGAGGAGCTGGCCAACCACAAGGACCGCAACGTCAAGATCATCGTCAGCCCCAGCGCACTGGCCGGCTGAATAGGAGAAACCCAATGACCACTGCCACAAGCGAGAAAAAACTCACCGTCGCCCGCGCCATGGCGGCCGCCGTAGCGCAGGAGATGCGCCTGGACCCGAAGGTGTTCGTGATGGGCGAGGACATCGGCCAGCTCGGCGGCGTATTTGGCAACACCCGCGGGCTCTACGAGGAATTCGGCAAGGAGCGCATCCGCGACACGCCGATCTCCGAAACGGCCTTCATCGGCGCCGCGGTCGGCGCCGCCTCGGACGGCATGCGACCGATCGTCGAGCTGATGTTCGTCGACTTCTTCGGCGTCTGCATGGACGCCATCTACAACCTGATGGCCAAAAACACCTACTTCTCCGGCGGCAAAGTGCCGGTGCCCATGGTGCTGATGGCCTCCACCGGCGCCGGCTACTCGGACGCCGGCCAGCACTCGCAGTGCCTCTACGGCACCTTCGCCCACCTGCCGGGCATGAAGGTGGTGGTGCCGAGCAATGCTTACGACGCCAAGGGCCTGATGACCGCGGCCATCCGTGACGACAACCCGGTGGTCTACCTCTTCCACAAGGCGCTGCAGGGCATGGGCTGGCTGGGCACCGAGAAAGGCGCCACGGTGCCGGTGCCAGAGGAGCCCTACATCGTCGAGATCGGCAAGGCCAAGACCGTGCGCGAGGGCCGCGACGTCAGCCTGGTCAGCCTCGGCGCCGGCGTACACCACGCCCTGCGCGCTGCCGCGCAGCTGAAGAAGGACGGCGTCAGCGCCGAGGTCATCGACCTGCGCAGCCTGGTGCCGCTGGACCGCGAGCACGTCATCGCTTCGGTACGCAAAACCGGCCGGCTGATCGTGATCGACGAGGACTACCAGAGCTTCGGCGTCAGCGGCGAAATCATCGCCAGCGTCGTCGAGCACGACATCGGCATGCTCAAGGCGCGCCCGCAGCGGGTGGCCTTCCCCGACATCCCCATCCCCTTCACCCCGGTCATGGAGCAATGGGCCCTGCCCAACGCCGACAAGATCGTGGCCGCCTACCACGCCATGCATAAGGAATGACGTTTATGAGTACCCCCATCGTGATTGCAGACGACCTCTGGGAAGGCGACGCCGAAGCGGTGATCACCTCCTGGCTGGTCAGCGACGGCGCCGAAGTGGCCGCCGGTGACCTGGTCGCCGAGGTCATGTCGGAAAAGGCCCAGTTCGAGATCGAAGCCCCGGTTGCCAGGGCCGCATCCCGGCCGTTGTGCGCGGCGACGAGAAGCGCGTACGGCAGATTCTCATCAACCTGCTCGGCAATGCGGTGCGCTACACCGACGCCGGCAGCATCACCCTGCGCGCCAGCTACCTGCGTGAAACCGCGACCTTCGAGATCGCCGACACCGGTATCGGCATCGCCCCCGAACAGGTGGAGCGACTGTTCCAGCCGTTCGAGCGCGGTAATCCGTTGCGCCAGGACAGCGGCCTGGGCCTCGGCCTGACCATCACCCGCATGCTCACCGCGTTGATGGGCGGCGAGCTGTCGATGAAGAGCGAGCAAGGTCGCGGCAGCGTTTTCCAGCTGCGCCTGTTCCTCTCCGAAGTGCGCGTGCCGCAGGCGGTGGTCCATGTCGAACACGACATCATCGGCTACCACGGCCCGCGCCGCCGCGTGCTGGTGGTCGACGACCACATCGAACACCGCAAGGTGCTGGCCGGCATGCTCGAACCACTGGGCTTCGAGATACTCATGGCCAGCAACGGCCAGGAAGCGCTCAGCCAGGTTTCGCTGCACAACCCCGACCTGATCCTGATGGACCTTTCCATGCCGCAGCTCGACGGCTGGCAGACCGCCAGGCTGATTCGCCGCTCGGTGGGTTCGAAGGCGCCGATCATCGTCATTTCCGCCAATGCCTTCGTCGACGGCGCTAGCGTCGCCGCCGATTGCAGTGACTACCTGCCCAAGCCGGTGCATGCCCCGGTGCTGCTGGACAAGATTCGCCAGCATCTGGGGCTGGACTGGCTCAGACGCGATGCGGCGGCCACCACTTCGACCGCCGCAGGCCTGCCGCTCAATGCCCTGCATGCGCTGCAGCAACAAGCCTCGCTCGGGTATGTGCGCGGCGTACTCGAACTGCTCGACCAGCTCGAGCGCGACCTGCCGGCCGCCGCCGCGCAACTCCACGAACTGCGCCAGCTAGCCAGGCGCTTCCAGCTGAACGAACTGGGCCAGCGCCTGGACCAGGCCATGAACAACGAGATTCAGACGCCCATGGAGGACACCCATGCATCCAACTGATCATCCGCAGAACCAGAGCATCGTGATGATCGTCGATGACGTGCCCGACAACCTCGCCTTGCTCTCCGGCGCACTCGACCAGGCCGGCTACATGGTGCTGGTGGCGCTGGACGGCCTCAGCGCGCTGGAGCGAATGCAGCGGCTGAAGCCGGACATCGTTCTGCTCGACGCCATGATGCCCGGGCTGAACGGCTTCGATACCTGCCGCCGGATCAAGGCGCAGGCCGAGCTGGAAGACGTGCCGGTGCTGTTCATGACAGCCCTGACCGAAAGCGAGCATGTACTCGCCGGCTTCGAGGCCGGCGGCATCGACTACGTGACCAAGCCAATCCACCCGGAACAGGTGTTGGCCCGCGTCGCCGCACATCTGCGCACCGCGCGCACGCTGCAGAGCGCTCGCCAGGCCCAGGCTCCGGCCGATGAGAAGCAGATCCAGGCTACCCTGACCGAGCGCTTCCAGCTGACCGGGCGCGAGGTCGAGGTGCTGCACTGGGTATCCTGCGGCAAGACCAACCGCGATATAGGCGACATCCTCGGGCTCAGCCCGCGCACGGTGAACAAGCATTTGGAGCACGTCTACGTGAAGCTCGGTGTGGAGACCCGGACCGCAGCCGCGGCCATCGCCATGTCCGCCGGCGCTCGCTGACCGTACGACAAGCGCAGCCATCGCACTGGGAACGTTTTCAATGTGCGTCCTGTCACATAAAGGCAGATTGGCATCAACCCATTCCGGGTTGATTCGCTCGACGAGCGTGGGCCATTACCCGCAGAGGACGACAGGATGTTTTCCAGCTATCTCTATGAAGCCGCACTCATCTATGGCCTGGTCTTCACTTCGGTGGGGTTCGTGCTGGGCATGTTCTACAACAACCGCAAGGTCTTCCAACTGGAAGACAAGGTGCAGCGGCTAAAGCGCACCGTGCGGCACCTGCAGCGCAAGGTCGAACCGCCTGCCGCCGCGTCGAGAAGCGTTCAGCGCGCGCGCAGCAGCGCAGGGTTGAGCAGCGTCCGCTGAGCGGACCGGCATCTCACCACAGTCGGGCGAACACGCCAGCAGCTCGTTCGCGCTCAACCTTCAGAGCCTTGAAAAATGCCGGGAACTTTCCCGACCGACGGAAATGGGCTGCAGGCCGCGTCCGCCGGGGCTCTTTTGACCTGCGGCAATAAAACGCTCGGCGGCGCAACAAACGCTGAAACTTTTTTTTACACCTTCACGTCCGAGCCATAGGAGCTCAGGGGAAGTCGGCCAAGGTGGCCGAAACCCGAGCGAGCACCCACTGATGGACCGAGGATGTCGCAACGCCGACCAGGATGGATCGTCGGTCGCGTGGCGCTAGGACTTTATGGATGACTCGCCCCGCCTTGCCGGCGGCCTGGGCAGCGATGCACGTACGCTGAGCAGGGATAGGGAAAGATGCTTTTCAATTCGATGGAATTCATCGCCGGCTTTCTACCGCTGGTGTTGATTGGATTTTTCGTGCTGACCGGCTCAGGCCGACAACGGCTTGCGGTGATCTGGCTGACCGTCGTCTCGTTGGTGTTCTACGGCTGGTGGAACCCGGTCTATGTGCCACTGCTGGTCGGCAGCATGCTGGTCAACTATCTGCTCGGTGGCTACCTGCGCCGGCACCCCTCACGCCTGGTGCTCGGGCTGGCGGTCGCGGCCAACGTGCTGCTGCTGGTCTACTACAAGTACACCGGCTTTCTGCTCGGCACGCTGGACACAGCGCTGGATCTCGGTTGGCGGGTGGAAGACATCATCCTGCCGCTGGCGATCTCCTTCTTCACCTTCCAACAGATCGCCTACCTGGTCGACGCCCACGATGGCGTGGTGGAAGAACACGACTTCGCCAACTACTGCCTGTTCATCAGTTTCTTTCCTCAACTGATCGCCGGGCCGATCACCCACCACGGTGAGATGCTCGCGCAGTTTCGTGACCGCGACAGCTTTCGCGCGCGCATCGACAACCTGTCGCTGGGTGCCACGGTGTTTCTGCTCGGCCTGTTCAAGAAGGTGGTTATCGCCGACACCCTCGCGCTGAAAGCCACGCCGGTCTTCAGCCTGGCCGCCGACGGCACCATTCCGGCGTTCTACGACGCATGGACCGGCGCGCTGACCTACACGCTGCAGATCTATTTCGACTTCTCCGGCTACAGCGACATGGCCATCGGCCTGGCGCTGCTGTTCGGCATCAGCCTGCCGGCCAACTTCAACAGCCCGTTCAAGGCGCGCAACGTCATCGACTACTGGTCGCGCTGGCACATGACTCTGACGCGTTTTCTCACCGCCTACATCTACAACCCCATCGTGCTGCGCGTGACCCGCGCGCGCATGGCGGCCGGCAAGCCGCAGCCGCGGCGGGGCAAGATGACCGCCGGCACTTTCTTTGCGCTGGTCGCCTACCCCACCGTCTTCACCATGTTCATCTCCGGCATCTGGCACGGCGCCGGCTGGCACTTCGTCGCCTTCGGCCTGCTGCACGGCTTCTATCTCGTGGTCGCCCACGGCTGGCGTGCCTGGAAGGTCCGGCAGGGTTGGAAGCTGGACAGCGAGGTCTGGTGGCACAAGGTACTGGCCGTACTGCTGACCTTCCAGTGCGTGGTGGTGGCGATGGTGTTTTTCCGCGCCAGCGACGTGCCAACCGCCACGGCGATCCTTGCCGGCATGCTCGGCCTGAGCCCGACCAGCACGGCGATGGATCGCTCCGACTTCGTCTACATCGCGGCGCTGCTTGTGTTCGTGTGGGGCATGCCCAACGTGCAGCAGTGGATGGGCCACTTCCGTACCGCGCTCAACTTCCAGCCCCAGCCGCACTGGACCGAACGGCTGCTGCCGGTCAGCGCCTGGCGGCCGACGGCGATCCACGGCATGGCAGTAGGCGTGCTCGGTTTCTTCGCCCTGGCGATCGCCTTCTCCATGGCACCGACGGAGTTCCTCTACTTCCAGTTCTGACCACGACAAGGAGTCTCAGGTATGCAACAGCTCTCCTGGCTGCCGACACACCCGGACCTCTCCGGTGCCATCGGCCAAGCCAAACGCATCGAAGATCCGCTGCAGCGGCTGCATGAAGCCGTCAAGCTGGCCGCTCATCAACGGGATTTCACCCTCACCGCGCGACTGGACAAGCTGGCTGCCACCGGCATCGCGCAGCACGCCGCGGCGGCACGCCTGACGCCACTGCGGGTGGCACTGCTGTCCTCGCATACGGTCGATCACCTGCTGCCGGCCATCCGCGTGGCCGGACTGCAACGGCGCCTGGCGCTGTCGCTGCATGTTGCGCCCTACGGCATGTACCGCCAGGCATTGTTGGCCGATGATCCGGCGCTGAACGCCTTCGCCCCACAACTGGTGCTGCTGGCGCTGGACGCCCATGACGCGCCGCTGCAACTGCCCCTGCAGGCAAGCCAGGCGGAGGTGGATGCCGCCGTCGCGGAGCGCGTCGATGAGCTGCGCATGCTCTGGCGCCGGGCCCGCGAGCGCTATGCCGCGCAGGTGGTGCAGCAAACCCTGGTGCCAGTCGCGCCGCCATTGTTCGGCTCTTACGAAGCACTGGTGCCGGCTTCACCGCGGGCAGTCATCGAACGGTTGAATGGCGCCATCCGAGCCGCTGCCCGCGAGGAAGGCGTGCTGCTGCTCGATCTGGCCTGGCACGCAGCCGCCTATGGCGACGGCCTGGCCGAGCCGGTGCGCTGGCACCAGGCCAAGCAGCTGGTCAGCCCGACCCTGGCACCGCTATATGGCGAGCACTTTGCGCGGATCGCAGCGGCCACTGCCGGGCTTTCGCGCAAATGCCTGGTACTCGATCTGGACAACACCCTTTGGGGCGGCGTGATCGGTGATGACGGCATCGACGGTATCCAGCTCGGCCAGGGCAGCCCCAGCGGCGAGGCGTTTCTCGCCTTCCAGCGTTATGCCGCGCAACTGGCGCGCCGCGGGGTGATTCTTGCGGTGTGCAGCAAGAACGACCTGCACATTGCCGAGGCGGCATTCGCACATCCGGAAATGGCGCTCAAGCGCAGCGATATCGCGGCATTCGTCGCCAACTGGGAAGACAAGGCCGGCAACCTGCGGCGCATCGCGAGCATGCTCGATATCGGTCTGGACAGCCTGGTGTTCGTCGACGACAACCCCGCCGAGCGCGACATCGTGCGCCGCGAGCTGCCGGAAGTCGCCGTACCGGAACTGCCCGAGGATGTCGCCGACTACCCCGCGCGCATCGCCGCGGCGGGCTATTTCGAGGCCGTATCCTTTACCTCCGATGACGCCGAACGTGGCCGCAGCTATGCGCTGAATGCCGAACGCAAGGCCGCGCTGGGTCAGGCCACGGACATGGACGGCTACCTGCGCGGGCTGCAGATGGTGCTGCGCGTCAGCCGCATCGGCACCGCCGAGCTGGCCCGTGCCACCCAGCTGATCAACAAGACCAATCAGTTCAACCTCACCACCCGCCGCTATACCGAAGCCGAAGTCGAGCGCATGGCCAGCGATCCGCAAACCATCGCGTTGGCCCTGCGGCTGGAAGACAAGTTCGGCGATAACGGCCTGATCAGCGTGGTGCTGGCGCGACCGGATGCGGCCATCGAGGCTGACGAGCTGCTGATCGACAGCTGGCTGATGAGCTGCCGCGTGCTGGGGCGTGAAGTCGAGATGGCCGTGCTGGAGGTGCTGGCCGATGCGGCAGCGGCCGCCGGCTGGGGCGCCCTGGTTGGCGAATACCGTCCCACCGAACGCAACGGCATGGTTGCCGAACACTATCCGCGGTTGGGCTTCGAGCAGCGCCCAGCGCCTGCCAACGCCCCTACCGATGCAAGTTTCTGGCGCTACGAACTGGCCTCGCGCACTCCCATCAACCATCACATCCAGGTGCAAGCATGAACGAAAAGGACATTCTCCAGGCGCTGACCCAGGTCTTCCACGACGTGTTCGATGATGACGACATTGTCCTCACACCCGAAACCACCGCCGACGACATCGATGGCTGGGACAGCCAGGCCCATGTCCTGCTGATCGTGGCCGCCGAGCAACGCTTCAGCATCAAGTTTCGTACCGCCGAACTGGAGTCGCTGAAGAACGTGGGGCACTTCGCCCAGCTTATTCAGACCAAGCTCGGAGGGCGGTAAGCAATGGCCAGATCCGTTGACACCTGTCCGGACGAAGCAGAGCAGCGGCCGGTGCGTGCCGGTTACCTACTGGGCATGTTCGCCGGCCTTATCGGGATGCTCGGCGGCTTTGCCGCCCTGCTCGCCTGGCTCAATCACACCGACAATCTGCCGCCGCCAGCCTTCTCCAACAGCCTGTGCGTGGACGAAAAGCTGCATTTTCTGCGGCACAATCCCATCGACGATCCGAACCTGCTGGTCATTGGTTCATCGGTCGCCTGGCGCCATGTCGATGGTGATGTGCTGATTGAAGAGGCGCCGGGTGTGCGGCCGCTCAACGGTGCGTTCTGCGGCCTGCACGCAAATCAGTCGACCTACGTCGCCAACTGGCTACTGGACCGCGAACCGACCGTGCGCCGGGTGGTGATGATCGTCGATCCACTGGATTTTGCCGGCTGCTGGAAAGTGCCAGATGACGTGTTCAACCGCAAGCACGCGGACCAGTACGTCTATCAGCGGACCTCGCGCTGGGGCTACTACATGCGCTACTTCTCGCCGCGTTCGCTGCTGCGCAATGCGCAGACGGTCAAGGCGCAACGGGCCAACGAGATCGAATGGGACCCGCTGGTATTCACCCGCCATGGCGACGGACCGCTGGAACCGCAGGGTGATCGCGGCCTGTTCTATGGCAAGCCCGACCCGCTGGATAACAGCTGCTTCGCTGCGCTGGGCAAGCTGTCCGACCGCCTGCAGGCGGAGCAACGCCAGCTGCTCGTCGTATCCACACCACTGCACCCGCAGTGGAAGGCAAAGGTCGATGCCGACGGCAGCTTCCTCACCCGTTTCGACGAGAAGCTAACGGCTGCCATCGCAGGCAACGGCGGCGCGCAATACTGGAACGCCGATCGCGAATGGGTCGCTCCACCGGCTGCCTTCGTCGACGCCATCCACCTGCGTTGGTCAGCCGTGCAGGGCTTTTCCGTGGCGCTGGCCGAGCAACTGCGAGCGTGGGATCAGGCCAGACTCCAGAATTCCGTGCTCGCCGGCAACGATGCCTACGGCGCACCATGATTCTCGATAATGCTAGATAAGCGAGACCCCATTGAGGTTCGGCCTTGTCCACCAAGTCGCATCATCAGGCGCTCTATGGTATGGTCTGCGGTCTTATTCAGCTCTGACTGTTGAAAATCACTGACAGAATGAACGTTTTGAAAATTTCTATCTGGCTGCCTACGCCACCATAGCGCAACGCCCCCTCCCTTGAATCAGCCTGCTGATAGCTGATTCGTCTTGCTGCGCCTGCAGCAATCCGACCATTCGAAAGAATGGTCACTCGATACCTACAACTCGACTCGACACACTCGGCACGCCACTACGGCACGGTGCCGTTGCGTCCATTGCCTTGGATTTACTGATGCTGCAAACAATCAAGCAAAACTGGCTGACCAATATGGGGACGATAGAGAATTCGGAAAAAATCGTACGCTAAGCTTCGCGAGTTCTTGTAACCAATTCATTGTTTTTTCAATGGATGAAAGAAAATGGCGAAAGCTATTTGACAAACAAATCGGGATCTTATAACTTACCTACCAAGTAGTCGGTAGATGAAATAAAGCCATGAAACTCAATTCAGATCTTTCGCAGCGTGTTGTCGTCGAGCCTTCAAGCTTACAGTGGGTCGATTCGCCAGCGACCGGGATTCAACGCCAGTTACTGGAGCGTGATGGCGACGAAGTGGCGCGTGCCACCTCGATCGTGCGATACGCGCCGGGCTCCGCTTTTGAAAATCATAAGCACGACTTGGGCGAGGAGATTCTGGTCCTGGACGGCGAATTCAGCGACGAATCCGGGACCTTCGGGCCTGGGACTTACATCAAGAATCCACCAGGTTCTTCGCATGCACCGAGCTCCGCGACGGGTTGCACGTTGTTCGTCAAGCTGCGCCATCTTGATCTAGCCGACAGCCAACGCACCGTGGTCGACACCCGTAACGGCCCCTGGTTTCCAGGCCTCGTGCCGGGTCTGTCGGTGATGCCACTTTCTGAGTTCGACACACAACATACGGCTTTGGTGCGCTGGGCCCCGGGGACACGATTCAATTCGCATCGTCACTACGGCGGTGAAGAAATCTATGTGTTGGAAGGCGTCTTTGAGGATGAGTTCGGAAGCTACCCTACCGGCACATGGATGCGCAGTCCGCATTTGAGTGCTCACCGTCCCTTCAGCAATACAGGCTGCACCATCCTGGTCAAGACAGGCCACCTGCCAGTCGCCGAATCAAATGAGGCGCTTGCATGAAGCATTTCTCCGAAATCTCGCCGACCGCCGAGCGGGTGGTCGATGCCGCTGAAGGGTTGGTACAGCAGCACGGCTACAACGGCTTCTCATACGACGACGTGGCCCAGTTGGTAGGCATCAAAAAACCAAGTATCCACCACCACTTTCCCAAGAAGGGTGAACTCGTGGCCGTGGTCGCACAGCGCTACACGCACCGGTTTCGTGAGGAGTTGCTGAGCATCGAAGGGCAGCATGCGAAAGCGCCTGACAGGCTAACTGCGTATGCGGCACTTTTCGAACGCACCTTCGCCAAGGATCGGCGCCTTTGTGTCTGCGGCATGTTGGGTGCCGAGTCGGACTCGCTGCCGGACGCCGTTGTGAGCGAGGTCGAGCGATTCTTTAAAGTCAATCTCGACTGGTTGACTCTTGTCGTTGCCGATGGTCAGCGTGCCGCGCTGATCACCTCGAATTCCACCCCAGAGGCTCTCGCAGAGGCATTCTTGTGCGCGTTGGAAGGCTCGATGATGGTGGGCCGTGGCATGCGGTCGTCACGCGGACCGGCCGAAGTTGGAAACACTTTTCTTTCCACCGTGTTGACCTGAGGTCGGCACTTTTTTTGCAACACAACCCTACCATTTAGTTGGTAGTTAAGGAGATTATTATGAGTACTGAATTTAATGGCAAGAAGTTGTTGGTCATCGGCGGCACTAGCGGGATGGGACTGCAAACTGCCCGCATGGTTCTTGAGCAAGGCGGAAGCGTCGTCATCGTCGGTCACCGTGAAGACAAGGCCGAAGAGGCCCGCAAGGCGCTGTCGTCGTTGGGCACCGTGACCGCCCTGACTGCCGATCTCTCGCGAGCCGAAGATGTGAAGCGACTCCTGCATACCATCGATGAACACCACAAGGACATCAATCTTCTGGTCAACGCGGCTGGGGTGTTCTTCCCGAAGGCGTTTCTTGAGCACACGGAAAGTGATTACGAACAATATTTGACGTTGAATAAAGCGTTCTTCTTCATCACACAAAAAGTCGTGGCCAATCTCGTGGCCAGCGAGCGTCCCGGCGCCATTGTGAACATCGGCTCGATGTGGGGCAAGCAGGCGATTGCGGCTACGCCGTCGTCCGCGTATTCGATGGCAAAAGCAGGTTTGCATTCGCTGACCCAGCACCTTGCGATGGAGCTGGCATCCAAACAAATCAGGGTCAATGCCGTTTCTCCGGCGGTTGTCGAAACGCCGATTTACGAGGGATTCATACCCAAGGCCGAGGTTCATGGCGCCTTACAGGGATTCAACAGCTTCCACCCAATCGGCAGGGTTGGGACGCCACAAGACGTCGCCGAGGTCATCCTCTTCCTGTTGTCGGACAAGGCAGCATGGGTGACGGGCGCAATCTGGGACGTTGACGGCGGCGTGATGGCCGGGCGTAACACATAATGGGGGAACGAGAAATGAACACAAACATTAAAGGAACTCCCGGCAACGGGATCAACGTCGGCGCATTGCGTGAGTTTGCAGATCAGGTCGCAGCAAAGCCCGCCGCAGGCATCGCGACGTTCGGCGTCGTGACAACCTGGGAGGGTGGCACCCGGACGCGTGCGCGAACCATGCCGCTCGTACTAGGTGACACGGCCTTGGCGCGCGGCTTTGTCATCGACGCGGACGAACCGGCAGAATTGCTCGGTACCGACACGGCCGCTAATCCACAAGAATTGATCCTGGCTGCGTTGAACGCATGCATGACTGCAACCTACGCGGCAAATGCGGCGGCAATGAACATCGAGTTGCAATCGCTGACTATCCGCACGAAGGGAAGCCTCGATCTGAGAGGTTTTCTTGGAATCGATCCTGGGATCAATCCAGGGTACGACCAGGTCGAGTATGAGGTCGAAATGGAGTCGTCGGCGGATTCGGCGGCGCTGAAAGCATTGCACGCGCAGGTGCAGCGAACATCGCCGAATTACCACAACTTCGCGAGAGCCATTGATCTCAAGGCCAAGCTGACCATTCTCCAATGATCGAGTCAGTGTTTCCCGTGGTTGGCTGACGGGAGGCCAAACCAGATGCGCTATGACGGAAGGTTCAACCTTCCGTCATCACGTTCTCTGGAATACGCAGTGTCAATTTGAGGTATACCCTAACTTGGCGTCAGACCATCCGGCGCTAAATCGTCAGAATAGAGTTGCCTTCCGAATTGATTGACATACGCCGTCAAGGGTCATAGATTTCTTCCTGACACATTTCCCTCAGGAGGATACCTTGCACGGTCAGCGCATCGGTTACGTCCGCGTCAGCAGCTTCGACCAGAACCCAGAACGGCAGCTCGAACAGATCCAGGTGGATAAAGTGTTCACCGACAAGGCGTCGGGCAAGGACACACGGCGGCCCGAACTGGAACGGCTGCTCGCCTTCGTGCGCGAAGGCGACACGGTCGTGGTGCACAGCATGGATCGTCTGGCGCGCAACCTCGACGACCTGCGCCGCCTGGTGCAGGGCCTCACCCAGCGCGGCGTACGCATCGAGTTCCTTAAGGAGCATTTGACCTTCACCGGCGAGGACTCGCCGATGGCGAACCTGATGCTGTCGGTAATGGGCGCGTTCGCCGAGTTCGAACGCGCCTTGATCCGCGAGCGGCAGCGCGAGGGCATCGCGCTCGCCAAGCAGCGCGGGGCCTACCGTGGCAGGAAGAAATCCCTGTCGTCTGAGCGTATTGCCGAACTGCGCCAACGTGTCGAGGCTGGCGAGCAAAAGACCAAGCTGGCTCGTGAATTCGGAATCAGTCGCGAAACCCTGTATCAATACTTGAGAACGGATCAGTAAATATGCCACGTCGTTCAATCCTGTCCGCCGCCGAGCGCGAAAGCCTGCTGGCGTTGCCGGACACCAAGGATGAGTTGATCCGTCACTACACGTTCAGCGAAACCGACCTCTCCATCATCCGGCAGCGGCGCGGCCCGGCCAACCGGCTGGGCTTCGCCGTGCAGCTCTGTTACCTGCGCTTTCCTGGTGTCATCCTGGGCGTCGATGAGCCGCCGTTTCCGCCCTTGTTGAAACTGGTCGCCGACCAGCTCAAGGTCAGCGTCGAAAGCTGGGACGAATACGGGCAGCGGGAGCAGACCCGGCGCGAGCACCTGGTCGAACTGCAAACGGTGTTCGGCTTCCAGCCCTTTACCATGGGCCACTACCGGCAGGCCGTCCAGTTGCTGACCGAGATGGCCTTGCAGACCGACAAGGGCATCGTGCTGGCCAGCACCTTGATCGAGCACCTGCGGCAGCAGTCGGTCATTCTGCCTGCCCTCAACGCCGTCGAGCGGGCGAGCGCCGAAGCAATCACCCGCGCCAACCGGCGCATCTACGATGCCTTGGCCGAACCGCTGTCGGACGCGCATCGCCGCCGCCTCGACGATCTGCTCAAGCGTCGGGACAACGGCAAAACGACCTGGCTGGCCTGGCTGCGCCAATCGCCCGTCAAACCGAATTCGCGGCACATGCTGGAACACATCGAACGCCTCAAAGCGTGGCAGGCGCTCGACCTGCCTTCTGGCATCGAGCGGTCGGTGCACCAGAACCGCCTGCTCAAGATCGCCCGTGAGGGTGGCCAGATGACGCCCGCCGACCTGGCCAAGTTCGAGGCGCAGCGACGCTATGCCACCCTGGTGGCGCTTGCCATCGAGGGCATGGCCACCGTCACCGACGAAATCATCGACCTGCACGACCGCATCCTGGGCAAGCTGTTCAACGCCGCCAAGAACAAGCATCAGCAGCAATTCCAGGCGTCCGGCAAGGCGATCAACGCCAAGGTGCGGTTGTTCGGCCGCATCGGCCAGGCGCTGATCGAGGCCAAGCAGGCGGGCCGCGATCCGTTCGCCGCCATCGAGGCCGTCATGTCCTGGGATGCCTTCGCCGAGAGCGTCACCGAAGCGCAGAAGCTTGCGCAGCCCGAGGACTTCGATTTCCTGCACCGCATCGGCGAAAGCTACGCCACGCTGCGCCGCTACGCGCCGGAATTCCTTGCCGTGCTCAAGCTGCGGGCCGCTCCCGCCGCGAAGGACGTGCTCGACGCCATCGAGGTGCTGCGCGGCATGAACAGCGACAACGCCCGCAAGGTGCCCGCCGACGCGCCGACCGAGTTCATCAAGCCGCGCTGGCAGAAGCTGGTCATGACCGACACCGGCATCGACCGGCGCTACTACGAACTGTGCGCGCTGTCGGAGATGAAGAACGCGTTGCGTTCCGGCGACATCTGGGTGCAGGGGTCGCGCCAGTTCAAGGACTTCGAGGACTACCTGGTGCCGCCCGCGAAATTCGCCAGCCTCAAGCAGGCCAGCGAATTGCCGCTGGCCGTGGCCACCGACTGCAACCGGTACCTGAACGACCGGCTGACGCTGCTGGAAACACAGCTTGCCACCGTCAACCGTATGGCGACGGCCAACGAGCTGCCGGACGCCATCATCACCGAGTCAGGCTTGAAGATCACGCCGCTCGACGCGGCGGTACCCGACACCGCCCAAGCGCTGATCGACCAGACGGCAATGATCCTGCCGCACGTCAAGATCACCGAACTGCTGCTGGAGGTGGACGAATGGACGGGCTTCACTCGGCATTTCGCGCATCTGAAATCGGGCGACCCGGCCAAAGACAAGAACCTGTTGCTGACCACGATCCTCGCCGACGCGATCAACCTGGGCCTGACCAAGATGGCGGAGTCTTGCCCCGGCACGACCTACGCCAAGCTGGCTTGGCTGCAAGCCTGGCACATCCGCGACGAAACCTACGGGGCGGCGCTGGCCGATCTGGTCAACGCACAGTTCCGCCATCCCTTCGCCGAGCACTGGGGCGACGGCACCACCTCATCGTCGGACGGCCAGAACTTCCGCACCGGCAGCAAGGCCGAGAGCACCGGCCACATCAACCCGAAATACGGGAGCAGCCCAGGGCGGACGTTCTACACCCACATTTCTGACCAGTACGCGCCATTTCACACCAAGGTCGTGAACGTCGGCGTGCGCGATTCGACCTACGTGCTCGACGGCCTGCTGTACCACGAGTCCGACTTGCGGATCGAGGAGCATTACACCGACACGGCGGGCTTCACCGATCACGTCTTCGCCCTGATGCACCTCCTGGGCTTCCGCTTCGCGCCGCGCATCCGCGACCTGGGCGACACCAAGCTCTACATCCCGAAGGGCGACGCCGCCTATGACGCGCTGAAACCCATGATCGGCGGCACGCTCAACATCAAGCACGTCCGCGCCCATTGGGACGAAATCCTGCGGCTGGCCACCTCGATCAAGCAGGGCACGGTGACGGCCTCCCTGATGCTCCGAAAGCTCGGCAGCTACCCACGCCAGAACGGCCTGGCCGTGGCGCTCCGCGAGCTGGGCCGCATCGAGCGCACGCTGTTCATCCTGGACTGGCTGCAAAGCGTGGAACTGCGCCGCCGCGTGCATGCCGGCCTGAACAAGGGCGAGGCGCGCAATGCGCTGGCCAGGGCAGTGTTTTTCAACCGCCTGGGTGAAATCCGCGACCGCAGTTTCGAGCAGCAGCGCTACCGGGCTAGCGGCCTCAATCTGGTAACGGCTGCCGTCGTGTTGTGGAACACGGTCTATCTGGAACGGGCTGCGCACGCGCTGCGTGGCAACGGCCATGCCGTTGATGACGCGCTGTTGCAGTACCTGTCGCCGCTCGGTTGGGAGCACATCAACCTCACCGGCGATTACCTCTGGCGCAGCAGCGCCAAGATCGGCGCGGGCAAGTTCAGGCCGCTACGACCGCTGCAACCGGCTTAGCGTGCTTTATTTTCCGTTTTCTGAGGCGACCCCAATATACGTGGCGACATTCTCGCCGGCCTCGTCGTGGCACTGGCTCTGATCCCGGAGGCCATCGCCTTTTCGATCATCGCCGGAGTTGATCCTAAGGTTGGGCTCTACGCCTCTTTCTGCATCGCTGTGGTTATCGCTTTCGTAGGGGGGCGCCCGGGTATGATTTCGGCAGCCACAGGCGCTATGGCACTGCTGATGGTCACACTGGTGAAAAACCACGGCCTCGAATATCTCCTTGCTGCCACCTTGCTGTGTGGCGTGCTGCAGATCTTTGCTGGCTACCTGAAACTCGGCTCGCTGATGCGATTCGTCTCACGCTCAGTGGTTACAGGCTTCGTCAATGCTCTGGCAATCCTGATCTTCATGGCGCAGCTGCCCGAACTGACGAACGTCACATGGCACGTCTATGCAATGACAGCCGCAGGCCTAGGGATCATCTATCTCTTTCCGTATCTCCCGAAGATTGGAAAGCTCATCCCATCGCCCCTGGTATGCATCATCGTGCTGACAGCTGTTGCCATTGCAGTTGGATTGGATATTCGGACTGTAGGTGATATGGGGCAATTGCCCGATACACTGCCAGTCTTTCTCTGGCCAGACGTGCCGCTGACGTTCGAGACGCTCGTAATCATCTTCCCGTACTCGGCAGCCCTGGCCGTCGTTGGATTACTGGAGTCAATGATGACTGCGACCATTGTCGACGATTTGACCGACACACCCAGCAATAAGAACCGTGAGTGCAAGGGTCAAGGCGTGGCCAACATCGCGTCGGGTCTGATCGGCGGTATGGCTGGTTGCGCGATGATTGGTCAGTCCATCATCAATGTTAAGTCCGGTGGACGTACTCGCCTTTCTTCCTTGGCTGCGGGCGTTTTCCTTTTGCTGATGGTGGTCTTTCTCGGCGATTGGCTGAAGCAGATTCCAATGGCCGCGCTCGTGGCAGTGATGATCATGGTTGCGATCGGAACCTTCAGCTGGGACTCGCTGCGCAATCTGAAGAAACATCCGTTGTCGACCAACATTGTCATGGTCGTAACCGTGGTGGTCGTGGTGGCAACCCACAACCTGGCCTACGGCGTACTCGCCGGCGTATTGCTAGCCGCGATGTTCTTCGCCAACAAGGTTGGCCATTACATGGATATCGCTTCGTCTTTGGACGAGGCAGGTGAACACCGAAGCTATACCGTCATCGGGCAGGTGTTCTTCAGCTCCGCTGACAAGTTCATCGCTGCATTCGATTTCAAGGAAGCAGTAGACAAGGTAACCATCGATCTGAGCCGTGCTCACTTCTGGGATATCACCGCAGTTGCCGCGCTGGACAAGGTAGTCATCAAGTTCCGCCGTGAGGGGACCGAGGTTGAGGTGCTGGGGCTCAACGAAGCGAGCGCCACTATCGTTGACCGCTTTGGCGTGCACGATAAGCCGGACGCCATTGATCAACTAATGGGTCACTAACAGGAGAACAACAATGACCAATGTAATCGCCTGCATCGACGGTTCCGCGTCGGCTCCAGCGGTTTGCGACTACGCAGCCTGGGCCAGCCTGAGCTTGCAAGCTCCACTGACCTTTCTGCACGTATTAGATCAACGACAATATCCTGTTGCAGCGAACCTGAGCGGCAATATCGGACTCGGCAGCCGCGAGCATCTCCTCGATGAACTTGCCTCTCTGGATGAACAGCGCAGCAAATTGGCGCTTGAACAAGGTCGAATCATGCTAGCGAACGCCAAAGAGCGCGCGATTGGAAACGGTGTGACCTCACCGGAATCCAAGCAGCGCCACGGCGAGTTGTTGGAAAGCCTTCAGGCATTGGAAGACGAGATACGGTTGCTGGTCATCGGCCGCCAGGGCGAATCCAGCGGTAGTCTGAGTCAGCACGTCGGAAGCCAGCTGGAAAGCGTGATTCGAATCATGCGTCGGCCCGTTCTCGTTACTCCGACAGCATTCAAGGAGCCCAAAAGCGCGTTGGTGGCCTTTGATGGCAGCGCTACCACGCGAAAAGGCGTGGAGATGCTGGCGTCCAGCCCTCTGCTCAGGGGGCTGCCAGTCCACATTGTTATGGTCGGATCGGAAAACGAAGAATCGGTATCGCAGCTTGGCTGGGCACAAAAAGCCCTGCTCGACTCAGGGTTCACCGTTCATGCCGCGATCCGTAGCGGTGAAGTTGAGCCCACCCTGCATGCCTATCAGAACGAGCATGCCATCGACCTACTTGTGATGGGCGCATACGGCCATTCCCGTATTCGCCAGTTCCTGGTCGGCAGCACCACAACAAGTATGTTGCGTTCCACCACAAGTCCGCTGCTTCTGCTGCGCTGATTGGTTATGGATAAAGCGCTGGATCTCGCCTATTTCAAAGCACTGCTGGATCGAAGGGCAGCCGAGCTGGAGCGCCTGTTGGAGGGCGCCGAAACACGGTCACAGTCGGTGGAGCTTGATCAGAGCAAAGTAGGTCGTATTTCGAGAATGGATGCACTCCAACAGCAAGCGATGAACGATGCCATCCGAAGCCGCACAAAGCAGGAACGGGTGCGGCTACAACTGGCGCTAAAACGCTGGCATGAGGGTGAGTATGGCTGGTGCGCTCAGTGCGGTGAGCCTATTGCTCCGGGCCGCCTGGAGTTCGACCCGGCTGCATCCCTATGTATTAGTTGCGCCAGTCTCGGTGAGTCAGGTTGAAATCTCCTGACTCGTCAATCCCATCAATTGAGAATTTGAATGTCGATAGGCAAGAAAAAAGGATCCACTAAAACGCGAAAAACCCACGTCTGGCTCTGGGTGGTGCTGTTCCTAGTAATTTTCGCCATATTTCAAATCCGTACCAAGCATCTTGATGACCGCTTGTATTTTTGGGTAAAGACCTACTGGCACACCGACGACTGGAATGAGCGCTCAGTATGGCTGCCGGCTTATCAGGTCGAGCTGGATGCTAAGCCGGTTCCTGGTGTAGAGAACAACCTTTCCGGACTGACGTTCGACCCTGACCAGAATCTGTTGTGGGCAGTTACCAACGGACCTAATGAACTGCTGGCCCTAAGTCGCGAAGGTGATTTGCTGAGACGCTACAGCCTGGACGGGTTCCATGATGTTGAGGCGGTGTCCTACGTTGGTAACGGCCAGCTGGCAATCGCTGAGGAGCGTCGTCAGAGTCTGGTCATCGTGGATGTGCCCTTGGAAGAAAATGGTGAGCTTTCTTCAAATCGCTCGATAAGCCGCGAGAAGTATCCAGCGCTCACCGTGGCGCTGGGCAACCAGGACAACAAAAGTCTTGAGGGGCTTGCGTACGATCTGAAACGAGACCGTTTATTTCTCACGCGGGAGCGTGACCCCCGCCAGCTGCTGGAGGTGAGCGGCCTACGTGCAAGTCTTGAAGGCGGCCTTTCCCTTCATGTGCGCGACATGTCGGACTTAGTAAATAGCAAGATTTTCGCGACTGACTTATCTTCGGTCGTATTCGATCAACGAAGCGGTCATCTACTACTACTCAGCGACGAGTCGAAGCTGCTGATTGAAATGACAGATGTGGGGAAAGTCGTGAGTTTTCGCTCCTTGGCCACCGGTTTTGCTGGATTGCAGAAAGGTATTCCCCAGGCCGAGGGTGTAACGACCGACACGGACGGCTATTTATACATCGTCAGCGAACCGAATCTGTTTTACCGATTCACACGGGCGCAAGACTGACTTCTTGAAGTAACGGTTCACCGCTGGGCTAGCTCTATCTCTCCTAGTAGCTGACAGACTGCATGACCTCCAATTGCAGACAAATTTACTGTATGGCGGGACCTGATCTAATGGGCGCTTTTGGCCGGTTAGCGACGGCCTGACTTCGACCGTCGCTATACATGGTCAAACCTCGGTCTGCTCCGCCATTTCCAAGGCGTCGTCGACCTCAATCCCAAGATATCGAACGGTGCTCTCCAGCTTCGTATGGCCGAGCAGCAATTGAACTGCACGCAGGTTCTTCGTCCGGCGATAGATCAGTGATGCCTTCGTACGTCTCATTGTGTGAGTGCCATACATGGCCGGATCAAGGCCAATGGCTTTTACCCAGCCTTTGACGATACGAGCGTATTGACGAGTGGATAGATGGTCTGAGGTGTGCAGCCTGCTCGGGAAAAGGCAGTCCTGGTTACGGAGCTGGGCTTGGTGTATCCAGGCCGCGAGAGCAGACCGTGTTTGCTCAGTAATTTCGAACTGCACTGGCCGCTTCGTTTTCTGCTGCATAACCATTGCTCGTGATGACACATGCTCGCCATGAGCAACGTCGCATACACGAAGCTTGGTTAAGTCGCAGGCTCGAAGCTTGCTGTCGATAGCCAGATCGAACAGAGCCAGATCACGGGTTCGCTCTGCAAGTTGAAGTCTTACTCGGATGGCCCATATATCTCTCAGCCGGAGCGGGGTTTTCTGCCCGACCAACTTTCCTTTGTTCCAAGGCCGGCGGCTGCAGGTAGCAATGATGTTCATGACAAGTCCTCCACATGTGGGAGGACAAGCATGGCTAGCCAGAGCAGTGGTCGCTAACCGGCCAAGAGCCTGTCGAGACCGGCCTGAACCAGCAGCTCTATTACAGTTCTGAGTTGAATCTTAAAGCCAGCTGCTGAAATAGGGAGACGTCGTTCCCTTACCAGCGCTGCTGTGCTCACCCCGGGGGGATTACCTAGCTACCTGGAACTTTTTATTCAAGTGTCGGAAAAGGCACAAAATCAAACACGACATTTCGGATATGTTGCTGAGGATCTCGCTTGGATTAGCTTTCTGAAAACCCGCGAAACGACGCCTTTCCATGAGCACTGCGCACTGCGTGCGGATTCCACGCCATCCGGCCACCCAGTCCACGCTCATCTGGCCAGGCATTCCACGGCCATCTGGCCACCTGTTCCACGGCCATCCGGCCGGGCAGTCGGAGCGCAGCGACGCAGAGTGGCATTGTTAATCTGATGTGCCCGATGTCGTCAATTTCCTCGTCCGTTTGCGCATCGACTCGCCCTTGAGATTGATCCGATAAGCGTTGTGCACTAGGCGGTCGAGGATGGCATCGGCCAGGGTCGGATCGCCGATCAGTTCATGCCAGTTGTCCACCGGCATCTGGCTGGTGACGATGGTCGAGCGCTGGCCGTAACGGTCGTCCAGTAGCTCCAGCATGTCGCGCCGTTGCTCGCCGGTGAACGGGGCCAGGCCCCAGTCGTCGAGGATCAGCAGGTCGGTC
>VMRT01000019.1 GCA_007713455.1 Pseudomonas sp. | reverse complement strand
TCTTTTTGCCCGTGGTTTGCCCCTGATTCGCGCCGTTCGTTGCGCCTGCGTGCGCTGCGGCGGCCTGCGGCGGTGAATTGCGGGGGCTTCTGCCGGCGCGCGCCGAAGTCCCCCCACCACACCTCCGGGCTAAATGGGTCGGTTTTCCTGCACCCCCTGCACTTTGGCCAAGCCCACGGCGGCGCTGGGCCGCGCGCAGGCAGGCGGGTGCCTGTTTTCCCTGCGAATCCCTGCGCCGATGCCCTTTTCCGCGTGCCCTCGTAAACCCGAATCCTCGGCGCCGCCGTTTTCAGCCATGCAGCAGGCTTTATGCCATGTCTCAGGGCGTCTCAGGGCGTCGGCGCGATGACACATGTTGGCCTTTAGTGACACATTGGTGACGGATGTTTTAGCAATGTGTCATCGCCGGAGGCCCCGTGGTTGCTGGGTTACAGGTTTCTGATGACACATGTGACACATTTGAGGGCTATTCAAGGCTTATGCGCGCGCGCACGCACGGCAGGGGAACCGGAAAAAAAACCGACATCTGTCATTTGTTGCTAAGTCGCTCCGCTGGAGGCCACGTGGTGCTTGGCTTACAGGGCGATGACACATTGTGCGGCGGATGTGTCATTTCGGCGTTTTTGGGGGTTCTAAACCGACCGGTTAATGCCCGCTCGCGCATAGCGTCCTGATGGGGCCGTAAAAGCACCTTGCCGACTTTCTGTCACCTTCGACAAACTGTCGCCACAGATAACGTCACCAAGGAGCGCCCCATGAGCCGCGTTTTCGCCTATTGCCGAGTTAGCACCGCCGACCAAGACGCCAGCAACCAGGCCGGCGAGATCCGCGCCGCAGGGTTTGCCGTGGAGCCGCAGCGAATCATTTCGGAGACCGTCTCCGGCAGCCTGGCCGCCAAGGAGCGCCCCGGCTTCGCCAAGCTCCTGGAGCGAATGGAGCCGGGCGACGTCCTGATAACCACCAAGCTCGACCGCCTGGGACGTAATGCGATGGACGTTCGGGCGACGGTCGAGCACCTGGCCGCGCTTGGGATTCGGGTTCATTGCCTCGCCCTGGGCGGGATGGATCTGGCCAGCCCCGCCGGGAAGATGACCATGGGTGTGCTGGCCGCCGTGGCGGAGTTCGAGCGGGATCTGCTGATCGAGCGGACGCAGGCAGGTCTCGAGCGAGCTCGCCGCGAGGGCAAGCGCCTTGGGCGACCAGAGGCGACCGCCACGCGCGACAAGGTGCAGCGCTGCAAGGCGGCAGGGCAGTCCCAAAGCCAGGCCGCGCTGATCCTCGGACTATCGGTGCGCACTGTGAAAAGGCACTGGGCCGAGGTTGCATAATTTGCTTGCGTCACTAGTTACGCTTAGCTATAGTGTCACTAGTTACGCATAACCCACGGGAGAAACCCATGATTAACCTGAGCAGCATCGACCTATCGACCCTGGATGCAGACCAGTTAGAGGAACTGCGCGACTCGGCACGGCGCCTCCTGGACGGAATCGCGCAGCATCTTGAGTGGTGGAACTCACCCCCTAACGCGAAGCTGAGCCCGGTCAAATTTAGGGACGAAGGCCCGATCTTTTACGCCGAGGCCGTCGAGGATGGCGTGCTGATCAATCCGGCATTGCCGGCTGAATTCGATTGCACCGACAACGAGCAGCGCAGCACCGAGGAACGCGCCCGCTGGTGGCAACGCCCGTTCATTCAAGCCGAGAGCTGGGAAGATCAGGAGCGCCTGATCCGACGCCACCAGGAGTACCTGAAGATCAGCGGCAATGAGGAGTTGTGTCGCCCTGACCTGGAGGCGTACATCCAGGAGCAGCGTTCATCCTGGTTCGCCGCCTGGCCAGAGGGTAAGCGCTATGAGGCGCGCTGCCTGGATGGTGGCGCGTGGGATCGGTCAACCGGCTGGGGAATGTTCGGCACACTGGCCGAGGCGCTGGAGTGCATAAACGAGCGCTGCTCATGAAAGATCCGCAGGACAAGCAGACCGGAGACATGCTGTGTAAACCTCAGGCGTCACGGCAGGCACGCTACAGAGAGAGGCGCGAGGCTGAAGGCTACCGGCAGGTTGCTGTGTGGATCCACCAGGACAGCGAAGAGGCCGGCGCCACCGCAGCCGACAAAGGTGCACCTTGTGAGCCGGGAAGCAACCAGCACGACCCGCTGAGTTGGGCCATAGGCTGGGTGAAAGCGAAGTACTTGAAGAAATAACCACTCTCCCGGCGTTCGAGCGCCGGGAGAGTGGAACCCCCGAAGGTGTTCGAGCACCCGGGAATCACACGGCGACCGACTAAGGAGAACGCCATGCAACACGTAAAGAGTACCACCGTCCGTCTGTTTAACCGCGCCGGGCAAGTCCTGGGCGAACTGCGCTTGCCGGCCTCCGCGCCGCTGGCCAGCCTGGAAGCGCTGCGCACCTTGGGCGCCGTGCGCGTGGAGGTGCGGGCATGACCAGCCAAGCAATCGCGCCACGCACGGGCTACCTGCTCTGCGAAGACTCCCACAATCAGGTCATGCGCGGCCTGGACACGCTGCGCTTCCTGGAAGGGCTCGCCACCTCGGCAAGCAACTCGCCGCACCGCGCCGAAGTGGACATGGAAGACCTCGCCGGCTTTCTCCAGCTGCTGCTCTCGCACACGCGGGATCCGCTGAAGCGCCTGGAGTACTCCAGTTGGCTGGAGGCCGACCGCCCCGCGAAAGAGCACGCCGCGCCCCTGGACGAGGCCGAGCGGCAGCTCATCGAGCACTTCCGCAAGATGGAAACCGGTGATCGGGCGCACCTGTCGCGCTTCGCTCAAGTGCTCGCCGGATCCGCTGCCGGTTAGCGGGTGCGGCAATATGTCGCACGTCTAGTTAGTACATCAGACGCTCTTTCTCGGGGGCGTCTGATGTGGTGAGCAAATTGACAGAAGTTCCTTTGTTTACGGGCGATCTTGACCAGTGAGCCTCGGCAGATGCCGGGACTTAGTGTTCAAAAGCGTTCAATTTTCCGCGAAATAACACGGACTTACCGAAGATGTTGAGTTGCACGGCGCACCGAAGCGCAATATCTTGGTAACAGAAACGACAAAGCCCGCGTAAAGCGGGCTTTGAAGCGGTACGGCGGCGCTTGCAGGCGCTCCGTACCAAGGTCTCGGGGAATTCTCTGCTTTAGCGGGCGGGGGAACGAGACCTGGTAGCCTTCATTTTGGCCTTATCTGATAAGGCTTTCAAGCTCCCAGGACTTCCCTCGAACCGATTGCCGTTGCTTTGGCGCCGAATGGCGTGGTCGATGGGGTTGGCCTTCAAGAGTCTGTTACCCATCCGCCGCAACGGTTTAGCCGAACGGGGGAACTCAGCGAACGGCTAACCGCACGACGCGCGTCATACCTTCCAGGACTCGCACTCCTGGGGCACTGACAGTGGGCAAGGGGATTTACACCGGCACCACTCTAAAAACGCCGAGGGGGCACCCAGCAGGGCAGGCCCGGTCAGAGCAGCAGGTCTAGGACGTGTCTACCCAGCGGGCTGAGGGGAGACCGGAGCCAACCGGACTTAAAGTGGGTAGCAAGGCGGATCACTCGTTTAACTACGGGGGGTCTTGCCTGCCCTGAAGCGCAGCGAAGGGCAGGCAAGACGGCAGCGCGGAGGCCTTTGGCCGACCTCCTTTAGGCCCCGCTTTTGCCTCCGAAGCAATAATCCGCTTTGGCTGTTCGAGCGAAAGGGGCCCCCGCTTGCGGGGTTGAGCGAGTGAGCGCAGCGAATGCTCTTGCTCTTCCCGAAGGGCGAACAACCTTGGCACAAGGTGTAGTGAGTACACCATGCGCCGCTCCGCTCTGCGCCCCCTCTCGCTACGCTTCAGGGCTTGCGCTGGCTTTTGCTCCACCTGCACGCTGAAAGCATGCCATACGCCATCCTGCGCACTGCCAAGCTCAAGAGCTTCGGCGAGATCGGGGGTTCACTCGCGCACACCTACCGAACCCGACAGACACCCAACGCCGACCCGACACGCGCTCACCTCAACGAGCACCAGGGCGAATCGGCGCAGGCGGTCAGCGCTGCCATACGGGCACGCCTGCCCGACACGCGGCGCGCTGATGCCGTGCTGTGCGTTGAGTACTTCATCGGGGCCAGCCCGGAGTTCTTCGGCCCTGGTGAAGACGGCAGCCGCTACTTCGAGCGCGCCACGGCCTGGCTGAAGCAACGCCATGGCGCGGAGAACGTGGTGGGCGTGTCGGTGCATCGTGACGAAACCAGCCCGCACCTGATCGCCTACGTGGTGCCGATCGATGATCGCGGCAAGCTGAACGCCAAGCACTTCCTCGGGGGGCGCTCGAAGCTGTCGAAGATGCAGACCGATTTTGCCGCCAATGTCGGGGCGTCTGTCGGGCTTGAGCGTGGCATCGAGGGCAGCAAGGCCACCCACACGACGATTCGACAGTACTACCGGGCGCTGAGTCAGCCAGATTTCACGCACGGACGCCTTTCCCCGGCCCAGCTGGCCCCGAAGGTGCTGGAGAAGCGGTTGCTGTCCAAAACCGTGGAAAGCCCGGAGCAGATCGCCGACCGGGTGACGCGCAGCGTGCAACGCTACTATGGCCCGGCGCTTCAGCAGGCCAGCACCGCCACCCTGGAGCACAAGCGGGCGCGCGAGATGGCCGCGACGGCCAAGCGCAAGGCGCTGGAGGCGCAGTCGCTGCGCGAGCGCCTGGAGGAGGTTGAACGGCAGCTGAAGGCCTACCAGGCGCTGTTCCTGGACGGCCTGAGCCCGGATCAGCAGCAGGCCGTCATCGAGCACGCCGGCACCCTGCGCAAGCAGAATGCCCACGACCAGGAGCAGGCCGTCCAGGAATCGGCGCGGCGGTCACCGAAACGGCGGAGCGTCCTAGAATTCAGCCCTTGAACTGCTAGAGTGTCGGGTAACCAGACAGCCAGACCCTACAGCGCCCGACATGCCTGCCTTTACCCTTGGAAAGCTCGCCAAACTCTACGGAATGCACCGCTCTACGGTCTATGAGGCCGTGGAGCGAGGCCGCGTATCGGCTGGGCTGAACGGCCAGAATCAGAAGGTTGTCGAGCTGTCCGAGGCGATCCGCGTATGGGGTGAGCCACCGTCTGACCCGACAGCAAAACCCGACACCCGACACCCTGCGGCAGCGCCTGACCCGACACCCCCGACAGACACCCTCCAGCCGCTCCTGGAAGAGCTGCGCCTGCTCCGCGAAGAGGTGGCCCAACTGCGCCAAGCGATGATGCTCCTGGAGCACAAGCCTGCACCGGACTTCATTCCTCAGCGTCCAGTTGAACAGCCCGAACCAAAGAGTTTCGCGGATCTGCTGGCTGGGTTGGGCTAATACACTGTATGGATTACCATGCCTTTTTTTGAGGGGGATTAATCCATGGGCGGGAATAACGGCGGGTACAAATGTGGATGTCCTTCGTGCGGCTCGCCCATGCGGATCTTGAGCGGCACGGACATTACGGTGACCGAGAAAAAGTTTGCGACGGCGCTCTATGGGCAATGTCGTAATTTTGGTTGCAGCCTTTCCGTGGCCGGTGAGATAGCTTGGACACATGTACTGAAGCCGTCACAGCTGCCAGAGTCCAAGTGCCAATTGCCTCTATCGCCTTATTTGCTTCGATCCACTCAAGCTCAAGCTGAAGCAAAAAAAGAGGCCGCCCGCACCAAGCGAGCAGCCGCAGAACAAAACGAAGAAATGCTCAAGAGGATTGAGGCCTGTCGTGCCAATGGCATGACCAGGCGAGAGACGCTTATCGAAACCGGATGTACCCCGATTCAGCTCCGCAAGATCTGGCCGGAGCGCGTGGCCCCGGTGCGCCGCAAGATCGAGGCCTGCCGCGCTGCTGGCATGACCCGCGACGACGCCCGCCGCCTGGTAAAGTGTGACCGCAAGACCTTTTCGGCCTATTGGCCCGCTGTACCCTGCGCCGATACACAGCACGCCTAAGGCTGTATCCGGGCGCGTCACCGATTATCAGCCTGTCTAAGGTCGATATCAGGTGACACGCCATGTCCCGCCCCCCTCGCCTGTTGCGCTGCCCGGAAGTCCTGGAGCGCACAGGAATGCCCCGCGCCTCGCTGTACAAGCAAATTGCTGCTGATGCGTTCCCCCGCCCTGTTCCTATCGGCAAGCAGGCTGTTGCCTGGCTTGAGTCGGAGATCGATGCCTGGGTTGAAAAGTGCATCAACGCCCGCGACTCCGCTGCCCAGCGGCAGGAGGCTTGAGCATGGCCAAGGACTTGAATCTAAAGGTCACGCTCGGCGCCGTCGACAAGGCCACCGGCACGTTCAAGAACATCGGGCGCGGCGCCGGCTCGCTCGGTGAGCAGTTCAAGAAGACGCGCGAAAACCTGAAGGGCCTTCAGGCCCAACAGAAGGACATTTCCAGCTTCCGCGAAGTGAAAGACTCGCTTGTGCAGAACGGCGCGGCGATGGTTGCCAACCGCGACCGTCTCCAGGCGCTATCACGCGAGATGGCGAGCACAGCCACGCCGAGCAAGGCGCTCACCCGTGAATTCCAGAGCGCAACGCGCCAAGGTGAGGCGCTGAAGCAGAAACACAACGAGCAGCTGAGGACGCTCCAGGGGCTCCATGGCAAGCTCGGGCAAGCCGGGATCAGCACCCGCAATCTGGCCACCCATGAAGCGGATCTGAAGCGAAAGATCAGCCAGGCCACCGACACCATGGGCAAGCAGGAGCAGCAGCTCAAGCGCCTGGCGGACAAGCAGCGCGCGCTGGCGAAGGCCCGCGCGTCTTACGACAAGTCCCGAGAACTGCAAGGCAACATCGCCGCGGGCGGCGCCAAGGCGGCGGCGGTGGGCGGCGGCATGATCTACGGGGGCGTTCGGTTCCTGGAGGAGGGCGCCACCTTCGACGCCACCATGTCCAAGGTGCAGGCGCTGGCCCGCCTGGACAAGGAGTCGGTAGAAATGGCGCAGTTGCGCGCGCAGGCTCGCCAGCTGGGTGCGTCGACCTCCTTCAGCGCCAACGATGTGGCCGAAGGGCAATCGTTCCTGGCTATGGGTGGCTTCGACCCTAAAGCCATCCAGGACGCAATGCCGGGCCTTCTGTCGATGGCCAAGGCCGGCGCCACTGACCTGGCCGCCACTTCGGATATTGCCTCCAACATCCTGGGCGGCTTCGGACTTGAAGCCAGCCAGATGACGCGCGTCGCTGACGTGCTGACCAAGGCCTTCACCACCAGTAACACGTCGCTCGGCATGCTGGGCGAGACGATGAAGTATGTCGGGCCGGTGGCGCGCGCCTCTGGCATGGGCCTGGAAGACGCCGCCGCGATGGCCGGTCTGCTGGGCAACGTGGGCATCCAGTCGTCACAGGCAGGCACCACGCTGCGCGCCATGCTGTTGCGTTTGGCTGCTCCGGCTGGCCCCGCTGCGAAAGCGATGAAGAAGCTTGGCGTGGCGTCGAAGGATGCAGCGGGCAACGTCAGGCCGATCACCACGATCCTGGGCGAGGTAGCCAAGGCCACCGAGAAGATGGGGACAGGCGATCAGCTGAAGTACCTGAAGGATATCTTCGGCGAGGAGCCAGCGGCGGGCATGTCCGAGCTGCTGAAGCAATCAGGCAGCGGCGGGATCCTCAAGTACCTGGACGTGGTGCGCGATAGTCAGGGCGCCGCCCTGAAGACCGCCGCGACCATTGGCGACAACTTGAAAGGCGACATTGACGGGCTGTCATCGGCCTGGGCTGACGTACAGATCGGGATCTTCGAGGGGCAGAACGTCGGGCTACGCGGCCTGACCGCTGATCTGACCTCTGCTGTCCGCTGGGTGGGCAAGTTCACTCAGGATCACCCCGGCTTTACCAGTGCCCTGGTCAAGGGCGCCGGAGCGCTCGCCGCTGCCGCCGTAGCGGGCGGAACGCTGGCATTGACCATCGCCGGCCTGATCGGCCCGCTGGCCGCCGCCAAGTTCGCTATGGCGACGTTCGGCATCACCACGGGTCTGGCACTCAAGCCGCTGCTGTTGATCGGCGGGGGCGTGGCGCTGCTGGCCGGCGCCGCGTACCTGATCTATCGCAACTGGGAGCCGATCAAGACCTTCTTCCTGGGCATGTGGAGCGGCATCAAGACCGGCGCCCTGGGCATGTGGGATGAGATCAAGCTGGGCTTCAGCGGTGGCTTTGCGGGCATCGCCGCGACCATCGTCAACTTCAGCCCGCTCGGGCTGTTCTACAAGGCCTTTGCCGGGGTGCTCAGCTACCTGGGCGTTGACCTGCCAGGGCGTTTCACCGAGTTCGGCGGGATGCTCATGCAGGGCCTGGCCAACGGCATCAAGAACATGGCCGGGGCGGTCAAGGGCGCCGTTGTGGGCGCCGCTGACAGCAGTATCGGTTGGTTCAAGGAAAAGCTCGGCATCCATAGCCCGTCGCGCGTCTTCGCCGAGCTGGGCGGCTTCACCATGGCCGGTCTGGCGCAGGGTTTGGCGGGTGGCGAGGATGGGCCCTTGAAGCAGATCACCGGCACCGTGAAGCGCCTGACGGCGGCGGGGGTGGTTGGGCTCAGTGCGGCGACAGGCGCATTCCCTGCGGCAGCAGGCGAGCCAATCAGCATCGACACGCGCCCGCCGCTGGCGACCTCAAGCGCCGCCTCAGCCGCGCGCGGCGGGGATGTTTTCAACGTCAGCGTGACCGTCCAGGTGCAGGGCGGAGGTGACCCGAACGCCATCGCGGCGGCGGTGCGGCGCGAGTTCGAAAGCATTCAGCGCGAGGCGGCTGCACGGCGGCGGAGCTCCTTCCACGATCTGGAATGAATGCCGCCCCCTGTAGCGCGCGCAGCTACAGGGGGCGGGGAATGAAAGACCACGCAAAAGCGCACAAAGTAGCGAAAAGCCAGACAGGCGGAGTGAAGCCAGGAGCAATGCGGAAATGACCCGGACGGCAGTTCTACTCAAGAGAGCCGAGGTGCTTGAAATCCTCGGGGTAAGCGAGCCGACCCTGCGGCAGATCCTCAAGAGCGGGCAGCTTGCAGCGCCCGTGCGCCTTCCTTCTGGTGGATGCCGTTACCGCCGCGCGGATGTGGAGGCGTTCCTGGCCAACCTGCCAGCGGTGAGCGAATCGGCGGGGAGTTCGGCCAATGTTTAGTCGCGACAACGAAGGCGCACTAATCATCAACAAGAACGGTGTTGTCATCGAGCTTACCGAAGACGAGCTCATGGATCTGTTGCTCGGGCTTCAGTACGTCAATTCAGATCGCTTCGATAAGCCGGGGACAGTGATTGGGTCATGCAGGGTGGGGCCCGTTATGTGCGGAAGGCCCCGCCCCCGATTGGTCAACGATCAGTACCTAGAGGAAATGGCAACGAATCAAGCCGAGGCCCATCGAGGGCCAGGCGACTGAGCATTGCCCGTCAGTCGGCAATCCATCTTGCCGGATCAGTGCGGCGGCTGGCGGTGATGTACCTGGTTGGGAAGTGAGTGCGTGGGGACGCCTTTATCAACCGGAAGAGGTGCGCTGGATGAATATCAATCTGAACGTGAAAGGGCAGGCAATTTGCCTCAATGGCGCAACTGAAATCAGCGACCTGATCAAGGCGCTGGAGTATTGCCTTGGGGGTGGCGTCGGGTCGAAGACCTTCGGATGCATTCAGGCAGGCGAGCTGGGCAGCAGGCGAGCTGCGGGCACGCAGACGTTCTCTAGCCAGCCGCCGAATGGCGATCAGCTGACCGACTGCTGACCGTCAGCCATGAAAAAGCCCCGACGAGAGAGCAGCTCGGCAGGGCTTCGAGGACACCAAATGAAGACCCATCATAACACGCCCCAAAGCCTGGGGTATCGGGCAAGCCATGCCCGGAAAATCTCAGCTGTACCGCCTGCCGATGGCGTTCAAGCAATCGATCTGGAGGTTTTCAGCCAGGAGGCCATGCGCCTGGGCGTCGACCTCGCCGCGAGCTGGTTGGATTCCACCCAAAGCGAACCGCTGCACGTCTACATGGCCCGCTTGAGCCATGAAACCCCACCGAAGTACTGGCCCGACCTTCAGGCGGGCTTTCTGGCGCGTATTGATCAGCGCCTGCGCTCCGACCTGGGTGGCCAGCACCGAAGCGCCGCCAGCAAAGCGGCCATGGTCGTGCTGGGCAACAGCACGATGAATCGCATGCTCGAGCAGCTGCGCCAGACCGTTGCGCTCATCGAGACCGGCGACATCGAGCCGACCACTGCTCAGGGCGCGCAGCGTGTGTTGGAGCTGATGGCGCTGGTGGAAGGCATCACGCTGCTCGGCGGGGTGCGCAAATGAACCCGGTCGACAATCTGCTATCGCGCCTGAGCAAGGTTCGCCAGCGCAAGCCGGGGAGCTGGGTGGCTTGCTGCCCAGCCCATGACGACAAGTCGCCGAGCCTTTACGTCACTGAGGCCGATGACGGGCGCGCGCTGCTCAAGTGCTGGGGAGGCTGTACCACTGAGGAAATTTGCGCTGCCGTAGGCCTTGAGCTGCGTGACCTGTTCCTGAGCAAAAGCAGGCGGCGCGGGGCCCGAGGGCCAAGCCCGAAGGCCATCCTGCACGAAGCCACCATTGTCCGAATCGCCGAGGCTCAGCTGCTCCAGGGCTTGCCCCTGAGTGCAGAAGATCAGGCGCGCTATGAGCTCGCGCGGCAGCGGCTGGGGGTGGCGTGATGCAGGCCGACCCCTACGCACAGGAGTGGACAGCCCCGACGCCCCTAAAGCTGAAGAAGGGCCAGGAACTCAGCGAAGACAGCCTGTCGCTTGAGTTCGAGCGGCGCCACGCCAATGACCTGCGCTACTGCCACACGGCGGGGGCCTGGTACGTCTGGGATGGCTCGCGCTGGAAGCAGGAGGGCACGCGCCTGGCGTTCACCTGGGCGCGGGAGATCTGCCGGCAGTTGAGCAACGGCGAGGCGAAGTTTTCCAAGGCCAACACCGCCGCCGCCGTCGAGCGTTTTGCCTCGGCAGCGCGCTGCTTTGCGGTGAGCGCTGAAGTGTGGGATCGAGCGCCGCGATTGCTGGGAACGCCGGGGGGAACGGTCGAGCTCGATACGGGGAAGCTCCGGCCCGCGAAGCAAGCGGACATGATCACCAGGACGGCAGCTACGACGCCGTTGCCGGGCGTGCCCAAGCGCTGGATGGCGTTCCTGAACGATGCAACGCGCGGCGATGCCGGGCTGATCCGCTTCCTGCAACAGATCGCCGGCTATGCCCTGAGCGGCGAGACCAGCGAGCATGCCCTGTTTTTCATCTACGGCGCTGGCGGCAATGGCAAGTCCGTCTGGCTCAACACGCTGACCGGGATCCTCGGCGAGTACGCCACCACGGCGGCGATGGAGACCTTCGCGGCGAGCAAGTACGACAAGCACCCGGCAGACCTCGCGATGCTCAAGGGCGCGCGCCTGGTCACAGCCAGCGAGACCGAAGACGGGCGCACCTGGGCAGAGGCCAAGATCAAGCAGATGACCGGGGGCGACCCGATCACCGCCCGCTTCATGCGCCGCGACTTCTTCACCTACACGCCCGAATTCAAGCTGGTCATTGTCGGCAACCACAAGCCCCGCCTGAACAACGTCGACGACGCCACGCGGCGCCGCTTCAACATCATCCCCTTCATCCACCGGCCAGCCGTGCCCAATCCCGAATTGGAGGCCGACCTGCGCGAGGAGTGGCCGCAGATCCTGCGCTGGATGATCGAGGGCTTCCTCGACTGGAAGCAGAACGGGTTGATCAGGCCTGAAGTCGTGCGGCAGGCCACGGAAGAGTACTTCGATGACCAGGACGTGTTCGGCCAGTGGCTCGACGAGTGCTGCGACCTGGGCCTGATTCATCGCGGCACAAGCGCCCGTCTTTTCGCCAGCTGGCGGCGCTACGCCGAAGCCGCTGGAGAGGACGCCGGCAGCGCCAAGTCATTCAGCCAGACCATGCGAAAGCGGGGCTTCGAGGCTTACCGGGCAGCCGGTGAGCGCGGATTCAAGGGCGTCGACCTGACGCCAAAACCAGCAGACGACGACGCCCGTTATGGGTAACCAGAGGAAAAACCAATGCTGACCACATCACCAACCGTTTCCGATTTCTCGCCCCTGTTCCAGGAGCGGCACGCCGCCTTCATCGAGACGCGCGCTGCTTACCTCGACAGCCAGACCGCTTTCCTGGAAGTCACCAAGGAAACCGAGCGACTAGAGATGGCCGCTCAGGCGCTGGACGCCGAGGCAGCGGAAACGGACGCCGACTGGAAAGAGCAGGCCAAGGCCCGCCGCGCCGATCAGCGCAAGATCAACCAGACCGTTGAACGCGCCGTAGAACTCAAGATGGAAGCCGAGAAGCTACGCCGCATTGCTGCCGTCCGCGCCGAGCTGCGCGAGGAGATGCTGCTGCGGGTGATCGAGGCCCGCGGCGAAGCGACGGCGGCACGCCTTGCTCTGCATGGGCTCTACCGCGAGCAGCGCAGCGCAGCGCTATTTGAGGCCCTGAAGGGCACCGAAGGCCTGCCCGAGCTGCTGCGCGAGCTGCGGGAGCTGGCCGGAGACGCCTTCGATGGGATGGTTTCCCAGATTGCTGGCCAAGCCGCTGCGCCTGATCGCTCCTTGCTGAATCAGATCAGCCTACCCGCGCCAATCCACGCCGAGGCTGAGCACAAGCCGAAAACGCCAGTTGAAAAGCACCGCGAACGCATGGCCGCTGCCGCCGCGCACTAATCCGATCCAACGACCATTCAGGAGCACATCATGCAGAACGAAACCCGCGCGCTTTACAACGCCTATACCAACAAGCTGGCCCAGGAAAACGACGTCACGTCAGTCAAGGGCACCTTCACGGCAAAGCCAGCCACCGAGCAGCGCGCCATTGCCACCGCTCAGGAGTCGCACGAGCTATTGGCCGAAATCAACCTTGTCCCTGTCGAGTCGCCTGATGGGCAGGCGGTCGGGGTCTCGATCAACGAGCCGCTGGCCGGGCGCACCAACACGAGCACGGGGCCCCGTCAGCCGCGCAACGTCATCAATCTGGCAGGGCTGGATGTTTATACATGTGAAAAGACCGAATTCGATGTGGCGCTGCCCTACCCGATGATGGACGGCTGGGCCAAGTTCCCCGACTTCCAAGAGCGGATCGATCGCGCAATCGGCAAGCGGCAGGCCCTCGACCGACTGATGATCGGCTTCAACGGCACTCACGCGGCGGAGGCTACCGACCGGGAGGCATACCCCATGCTCCAGGACGTCAACATCGGCTGGCTGGAGAAGATCCGCACGAAGGCACCGGCTCAAGTCACAAGCTCGGGCGCCACTGTTGGAAAGGTGACCATCGGCCTCACCGGCGACTACCGGAGCCTGGACGCCCTGGTGTTTGCCCTGATCCAGAAGCTGGCCCCTCACCACCGCAAGCGCCCGGATCTGGTCGTGCTGGTTGATCGCGACCTGCTGCATACCAAGCTGCTGGCGAACGTAGCGGACGCGACCGATAACGCATCCGAGCTGGCGTTGAATCGCATCCTGGCCAGCGGCCTGATCGCCGGCATCCCGCACCGCGACGCGCCGAGTTTCCCGGATGCCACGGTGCTGGTCACCAGCCTGAGCAACCTCTCGATCTACTACCAGAAATCCAGCCTGCGCCGCTTCATCAGAGACGAGCCGATGATCAACCAGGTTGAGGACTTCCAGTCGCTGAACGAAGCCTATGTGGTCGAGGACTTCGAGCTGGTCGCGCTGGCGGAGAACATCGAGTTCGTTTGACGCCCTCTCAGCGCCCCAGAAAGCCGCCCTGTGCGGCTTTCTTTTTGCCCGTGGTTTGCCCCTGATTCGCGCCGTTCGTTGCGCCTGCGTGCGCTGCGGCGGCCTGCGGCGGTGAATTGCGGGGGCTTCTGCCGGCGCGCGCCGAAGTCCCCCCACCACACCTCCGGGCTAAATGGGTCG
>VMRT01000023.1 GCA_007713455.1 Pseudomonas sp. | reverse complement strand
CCCACTCCGACTCATGGTCGTCCTGGTGCTCCACTACAAGCCGAACCGCCCGCTCACGGACTTCAGGGGAATACTTCGTCGATGATTTCATGGCTCCATCCTCTCAAGAGTTGGAGCCTCCGGGGAAGCCGGGGCGGTTCACATCGCCATGGTTCCCGTCATGTGTGTCGATAACGCCATCGTGAATATCATCCAGCAAGGACTCGAATGTGCCGGGCGGCACACTGTCGCGTGCGAAGACGCGCAGCGACTCGGCCTCATAGAACGCCTCTCGTTGGCGGCGGAAATGATCTTTGAGTTTCGCTATGGGCAGAGCCGAGGAATCAGTCACGATTGTCCCCGTGTGCTCGCTGTATGCACCGAATAACTGCGTCACATAGCGACTCTCGGTGACAGCGACTTCTTGGGGAGGTTTTTCGGATGCAGGCCGCGTTGGCAGTCCACCACCGAAGCGCGCTGTGTGAACCGGTGTGGCACGATGATCGTCAACAAGCTGGAGCGCAGTCTTGGCGTCGAAGATGGAGAAATCGAAGGTGTCCACATAGGCTCGGAGTTCCGCATCGAGCAGCACTTCTTGCGTGCTAGTGATCGCACCTTTCACATGCTTATCCCAGTTCGCAAACAATTCCTCGCGCAACTTCGTTGCATTCGAGAATAGGCGACTAAGCGACGTGCCAGCACCGAGCGGCGAAACAAAATAGTAGCGACGGGGGGCCGCGTATTCACCTTTGTACGAGTACCAGATGACCTTACCGAACTCAGTCCATACATCGCTGGGCCTGATGGCATGGTCGTAGTGCTTACACTGGAAGTTTTCCCATACACCCTGAAGGCGTTTTCCGTCAGCGAACCCGGCGACGTCGATACCCATATCACCAGCACCTGAGAAGCGCTGAACGTGTTCGTACTTCGTCGTGAGGCAGTAATAAGCCCACTCCTCGACGAACCCCTCCCACTCTCCCGGCGAGTAGGTCAGTAGCCTTTGCTGCGGCGGCATCACAGGGCCATTCGCCACCTGTGCGGCCGTAACGACGGTCGCGGGGATCGGCGGCTTATTGATATCCTTCCAACTCGCTGTCATGACGCACCTTGTCCCTGGCTACCATGAGGGCAGAAGTACGGGTTTTTGTGTATCTGTGCTGCCTGGACTTTTTTCGTGAAAAATTCCGTGAGGTCGTCCTGTTGCTCAAGCAGGCGCACGACCTCCTGAAGCGTCGAAAGAACCAACACTTTGTGTTGCAGGAACTCTCGTACCGTGTGAATCGCAGGTTCCGTGTAGTCACTGGCAGAGATGAAGATACCTCGAACTTCGGCCCGCGACATGAGACGTACAAGATGCTCTGCAATCTCTGGCTTTCCCACCGGATTGCGATACCACTTCATTTCTACGAAGTACAGAACACCGCCGAGTTCAATAACCCCATCAATTTGCTCGACAATCCCTTCACCAGCCTCACCAACCAAGTGGAAGGCTTTATGAATGAGGACGCCGTAGGCTTGGAATAGATTATTGAGGGCCGTTTCCAGCATTTTCCCGCGTTCCTGCGCCGTCGCGGCAGTGCCAAACAATGCATACAAACCCTGCTTGGCATTTTCGATCCTGGAACTGCGCTCGCGATTTTCTGCTGCGATCCGCTTCGACTCGGCGAGGCGAGCTTGTCGTTCTTCTTCGCGGGCATTGTTCATGCGCGTGAAAGCGTCTTTCTGGTTAACGACTTCGCGGATACTAGCGACAAGGCCCTTGGCCTTGAGCTGGTCGGCGGGCCAGCACGAATCGAAGTTCGCAAAGTCCACCACGCGCCGCAGTACTTCGCGCCGTTCACGGAGAGCGTGTTCCCCCTTTGCGTTGAGGCGTTCAAGCACCGTGCGAACCATCTGGTACTTGTTGACATCCTTCGGTGTGACCCTCAAGTGAGCGGCAACGTCAGAAGTCATGTTGTCAGGCACCCCTGCACCCCGGAAGAACACCAGCACATCCTGCTTCGAACGATTGAGTAGCGGCACAACATCCACCAGTAGATTAAACAGCTCCGGTGGATAGTGGAATGTGATGTCTGTTGGTGCATCATCAGTCATACGCTGCCCCTCTCCAAGCACCCTCACTACAGTGAGAAAAGGCTTTTCTGCCTTTTTTCATAAAAGACCTTTCCTACGTAGATTTCACATGCCTGTTAGGCTTATGGCCGCGAACGGCTGGGCCAGTAGGGAGCGACCTGATAGCTCGTCCCGATTCAGCCTCTGCAAGTTCCAAGTCGTACCGCGATTGCAAGTTCATCCAGAACTCTGGGGCGTCACCGAACCAATGAGCAAACCGTAGCGCCGAGTCACCAGTGACCCCACGTTTGCCGTTGATTATCTGGGTGACCCTATTAGCAGGGACGCCAAGCTGACGCGCCAACTCAGTCGGCGACACACCAACAGCCTCAAGACGCTGGGCGAGAACTCCTCCCGGATGATGGGCTGCTGCGGTCATATTGCGCCTCGGAATGGACAGGCTATATCCCTCCAAAGATAAGGGAGTTGACGATGTACGTCAATCGTACATCAATTGGGCTTATTCATATCTGGGAAGTGCCTCTCCCATCAATCCGGTCATCCGCAGGTTCTTATTGTTTGCGGCCTGAAATGCCTCTGATCTCCACGATCAAGCCATTGCTGATCACACAGGAATGGCGCGATGTTGGCTCCGATCTGGCTGCGCGCCGCGCATCGCGGCGTGCCCACTTTTCTCGTGACGGCCCTGCTGCTGGGGCAGTCTTCGATGGCGTTGGCCGAATCCCCGGCACAGCGCCAGGAGCTGGTCGCTGCGCTGCGCCAGCTCGATGCGCTGGAGCGCACCGTCGCGGGTGGCGCCGCGCATGACCCCATCCAGCCGGGCGAGCGCTACCACTTCGATTACCCACGACTGCTGGCTGATCTGGCGCGTGTGCGCGCCGGCATCCAGGCCCATCTCAACCCTTCGCGCGCCCAGCCGCGCGACCTTTCCGAACTGGCTGGCGAGTACCGCACCGAGCTGGTCACCCCGCCATCGCTGCCGACGACTGCGCAGGGCAAGCCATGAACGGTGCCCAGGTCTCGGCATTTCAAGCCAACAGCGGCATCGCGCCGTCCGCAATGGCGACCGTCCTGGTCGGCGTCGTGTTCGCGGTTCTGCTCGTCTGGGGCGTCTGGGCCATCCGAACGGCCTACGTGGGGTGGGCCGAGAACCGCCTCAACCAGCGCCAGTTCCTCGGTGTCTGCATCCGCTTCGTCGCGATGTACCTCGTGCTGACTTTCTTCCTCCTCTCCTGACCTGAAGGGATTGACCATGCAAAACCGCATCCTCATTACTCGTTTTGTCCAACGCGCCGCCGTCGCCCTGGGTGCCGCCGCGCTGCCCGCGCTGTCGTTCGCGCAGGGCCTGCCCCAGTTGGAAAACCCGACCCGCGGCGCCGGCAGCGGCATCATGGACACGATCAGGAACTACGGCTACGACATCATCATGCTCGTGGCCCTCCTGGTGGTGGCGTCGATGTTCATTGGCGTGTGCTACCACGCCTACGGCACCTACGCGGAAATCCACACCGGGCGCAAGACCTGGGGCCAGTTCGGCCTCACGGTCGCCATTGGCGCTGTCCTGCTCGTGATCGGCATCTGGCTGCTCACCGAAGCCACCGGCATCCTGTAAGCGAGGACGGGCCATGTCCGAGCAACAGCATGTCCGTGCCGATGGAACGGTCACGTTCCTTCCACACCGGCTCAACAGGCACCCGGTGGTCGTGCGCGGACTCACCGCCGACGAGCTGTGGATCTGCTGCGGCCTATCCGGCGCTGCCGGCCTGGTGGTCGGCGCGCCGTTGTCCTGGGTGTTACGCACCATTGCCATCGCGCCGACCTTTGTTGTCCTGGGCGTGGCCCTGGGCGTGTTCATTGGCGGCGGCATCCTGCGCCGCCTCAAGCGTGGGCGTCCCGACACCTGGCTGTACCGGCAATTGCAGTGGCGCATCGCCACGCGCCATCCGCTGATGGCCGCTTGGGTGGGCGGCCATGTGTTGATCTCGCGCTCTGGCTTCTGGACTACCCGCAGAGGCACGCACAGGGGCGCACGATGAGCCGTTTCAAGAACGAGATCACCCACCTGCAGGCGCACATTAAGACGCTACGCCTCGGCGCGGGTGCGCTGGTCGTCGTCGCCCTGGTCATGGGCGGAGGTTGGTGGAGTGCGCCGCGCGACCTGACCATCCACGTCCCGCCTGACCTGCGCTCCGGCAGTACCCGCAAGTGGTGGGAAGTACCGCCTGAATCGGTCTATGCGTTCACGTTCTACGTGTTCCAGACCCTCAATCGCTGGCCCACAAATGGCGAAGAGGACTACCCGCGTAACCTCCATACGCTCTCGCCGTACCTCACCCCGTCCTGCCAGGCGTTCCTCAAGGCGGACTACGACTATCGCCGCAGCACGGGCGAACTGCGCCAGCGTGTGCGTGGCATCTACGAAATCCCCGGCCGCAGTTATGGCGACAACCCCACGGCGCGCGTGCGTGTGATTTCCGACCGCGACTGGGTGGTGACATTGGACATCAGCGCCGACGAGTACTACGGCGCCGAGCAGGTCAAGCGCGCCCTGGTGCGCTACCCCGTGAAGGTCACGCGGGTGGACGTCGATCCAGCACGCAACCCCTTCGGCCTGGTGCTCGACTGCTACGAAGGCACGCCCCAGCGCATCAGCGCACCGGAGCCGACGCGCCCGGTGCCTGGAGGCCTGACGCCGCAAGCGCCTCAAGGAGGTAATTCCCCATGAAGCCCATGAAGCATCCCGTACTCGCGCTGCTGGGGTTGCTGGCCGTGGCCGCAGCACCTGTAGCCCATGCTGTGGAGATCCTGCGGTGGAAGCGCATGCCGCTGGCGGTGCCGTTGAAGGTCGGCCAGGAGCGCATCGTGTTCATCGACCGAAACGTCCGCGTGGGTGTTCCCGCAGGCGTCGGTGAGCGCTTGCGCGTGCAGAGCGCGGGCGGCGCGGTGTACCTGCGTGCCAGCGAGCCGATAGAGCCCACGCGGCTGCAACTGCAGGACGCCGACACGGGCACGCTGATCCTGCTCGACATTGCGGCCGATCCGCCCAAGGACGGCGAAGCCGAGCTGGAACCGGTGCGAATCGTCGAGGGCAACAACTCAGCAGCGCGCTATGGCGATCAACCTGACCGTGCCGATGCGCCCCAGGCGCGCACCCAGGATCAGGCGGGCACCCGTATGGCGCGGCGCGAAACGCCAATTCCCGTCGTGCTGACACGCTTCGCGGCACAGAACCTCTATGCGCCGCTGCGCACAGTGGAACCCTTGCCAGGCGTCATGCGGGTCAACCTGCGCCGCGACCTCGACCTCGGCACGCTGATGCCGACCTTGCCGGCACGCGCGGTCGCGCTCGCCTCGTGGCGGCTGGAAGACCAGTGGGTCACTGCCGTGCGCCTGACCAACAACAGCAGCGACTGGATCAGCCTCGACCCGCGCGTGCTGCAAGGGGATTTCCTCACCGCCACCTTCCAGCACGAAGCGCTTGGCCCGAGTGGAACCCCCGAGGACACCACCGTCCTGTACCTGGTGACGCGCGGGCACGGCCTCGCGCAGTCGCTGCTGCCGGCGATCCATCGCTTCGACCCCGCTGTGCATCTCCCGCAGCCCAAAGCAGCAGCCAGCCACGACAGGGAGGCCCGCCATGCGCAGTAACGGACTCCTGAAGTGGCTGCTGATCCCCGTGGCCCTGCTGGTGCTGTTCGTCGCCATCCGGTTGTTCTCCGGTGGCGGTGCGTCGGCGCCGCCCACCGCAGATGGCAGCAGCAGGCTCACGCCGGAGGAAATGAAGGCGCTGGGCATCGAAGGCGATACCCCACGCGACACCGTGGCAACACTCGTTGCCCAGGTGAAGCAATTGCGCACCGAGCTTCAAACCGCGCTGTCCGACAACAGGTCGCAGCGTGAGGAGAATCAGCGACTGCGCCAGCGCGAGAACGCCATCGACCAGCGCATCAGCTCGGCCCTCGAATCCGAGCGATCCAACTTGCGCCGTGACCAGCAGCAGGCGGCCAGCACGCGCCAGCAGACCGAGGGGCTGCTCGCCGACCTGCAGCAGCGCCTGGACAGCATCGGCGGACGTGGCGGTGGCCATGCCGATTTGCCGGTGGGGCTGGGCCTACGTGACGGCGACGAGGCTGGCATGGAAGGCGGTATGCGCTGGGTGGAGCCTGATGACGCGAAACAAAGCGACGGGCGCGGCAGGTCGAATGGCGGCATAAGCTTCCCCACCAGCTTCGGTTCCGCACAGAGCTCGCTGGAAACCACAGCGCAAACCGTGACGAACGCGGGCGCACGCGCCGCTGGCGTCAAGACCGCGACGCTCGTCTATACCGTGCCGACCAACTCGACGCTGATGGGGTCGGTGGCAATGACGGCGCTGATTGGCCGCGTGCCGATCGACGGCACGGTGAACGATCCATACCCCTTCAAGGTCTTGGTCGGGCCTGACAATTTGACCGCGAACGGCATCGACATTCCCGATGTGGCCGGAGCCGTGTTCTCCGGCACCGCATCGGGCGACTGGACGCTTTCGTGTGTGCGCGGCCAGGTGCGCAGCATCACCTTCGTGTTCCATGACGGGACCATCCGCACCATTCCCGAGGACCGCGAGGGCAACCAGCAGAACAACCAACAACGTGACGGCCTGGGCTGGATCAGCGATCCGCACGGCATTCCCTGTGTCAGCGGCGAGCGGCGCAGCAATGCGCAGCAGTACCTCGGCACCCAGGCGCTGATCACGGCGGCTGGCGCTGGCGTGGCCTCACTGATCGAATCCGACAGCGGCAGGGCGTCCTATGTCGGCGCCGACGGCTCCATCGGCAGCGTGGGCATCAGCGGCCAGGAAGCCGTGGGGCGGATTCTCGCCAGCGGCGTTCAGGACATGTCGAGCTGGGTCAACAAGCTCTACGGCCAGGCCTTCGCTGCCGTTTATGTGCAGCCCGGTGCCAAGGTCGCCGTCCACCTCGAAAAGCCGCTCGCCATCGACTTCGACCCAGAAGGCCGCAAGGTCGATCACCGTGCAGGAGAAAGCCATGCTCTCGAACTTGAATAGCTGGGCTCAAGGCCTGGCGCTGGCCTTGGCCGTCGCGCTGCTCGGCGGCTGCGCCACCAGCAAGGAGAAGCTGCTGACCCACGGCGACAGCACGATGATGGACATCTGGCAACAGAACGCCGGTGACGGCGGCGGTGGCGCCGGCCAGGTGGCGCGCAGGCAGTTGCTCGATGTACGCCAGAGCCTGCGCAGGCCGCTGACCGAGATGGATGTGCAGGCCGCACCTGCCGAGCAGATGCGCTACACGCGCACGGCGCGCAACGAGGTCTATCGCCAGTTCCAGCGCCTGCCCAACCCCGACCTCGTCATGTACGTGTATCCCCATTTGGCGGGCACCGACCCGGTGCCGATTCCGGGCTATACGACCGTGTTCCCGCTGTACCAGCGCGTGCAGTACGCCATGCCAGGCGAGCGCGTGGAGGACTACTGATGCGCTGGAAACTCTCCTGGCCGAAGCTGGCCGCGTCCGGCGCTGCCGATGACGAGCAGCCGGACGGCTGGCAGCGCCACGTCGAGGCACTGCACCAGGCCGGCCTCCCCGAACCCGGCGCGGTGGTGCAAGGTCGCAGGCCGGCGACCATGGCAGACGAGCAGGCGCTGTACGAGGTCGCGACGTCGTTCGTGGAACTGTTGCCCTGGGTGGAGTTCCTGCCGCAGTCGAAAGCCATGTTGCTGGAGGACGGGCAATCGGTGGCGGCCTTCTACGAGCTGGTGCCGCTGGGCACCGAAGGCCGGGAACCCGGCTGGCTCGCACAGGCCCGCGATGCCTTGGAGAACGCGCTGCAGGACAGTTTCGATGAACTGGACGAGAACCCCTGGGTGCTGCAGCTCTACGCTCAGGACGAGCCCAGTTTCGACCAGTACATGCAGACCCTGCGCGACTATGTGCAGCCGCGCGCCCGTGATACGGCGTTCAGCGAGTTCTACCTGCGCTTCTTCGGCCACCACCTGCGCGCGGTGGCCAAGCCGGGCGGCGTGTTCGAGGACACGGTGGTCACACGGCTGCGCTGGCGCGGCCAGACCCGGCGCGTGCGCATGGTGGTCTATCGCCGCGTGACCGGCCAAGGGCAAAACAGCCGCCGCAGCCAGACACCCGAGCAGATGCTCAATATCGTCTGCGACCGCCTGTGTGGCGGACTGGCGAACGCCGGCATTCAGGCCCGGCGCATGGTGGCTGCGGATGTTCACGACTGGCTGCTGCGCTGGTTCAACCCGCGTCCCACGTTGCTTGGGCCTGTGGCCGAAGACAGGGAGCGCTTCTATGCGCTGGCGCGCTACCCCGAAAGTACGGAGGCCGGCGAAGACGGCGAGATCGAATTGGCGAGCGGGCGGGATTTCAGCCAACGGCTGTTCTTTGGCCAGCCGCGTTCCGACGTGGCGCACGGCACCTGGCATTTCGACGGCATGCCGCACCGCGTGCTGATCACCGACCGCCTGCGCATGCCGCCGGGCACGGGGCACCTGACCGGCGAAACCCGCAAAGGGGACGCCATCAACACGCTGTTCGACCAGATGCCCGAGGACACCACCCTTTGCCTGACGCTGGTCGCCACGCCGCAGGATGTCCTTGAAGCGGATCTCAATCATCTGGCGAAGAAGGCCGTGGGCGAAACCCTGGCGTCGGAACAGACGCTCAAGGACGTGCATGAGGCCCGCTCCCTGATCGGCAGCGCGCACAAGCTCTATCGCGGCACGCTGGCGTTCTACCTGCGCGGGCGCGACGAGGCGGAACTGGACCGGCGCGGCCTCGACCTGGCGAACGTCATGCTCAACGCCGGCCTGCAGCCGGTGCGTGAGGACGACGAGGTGGCGCCGCTGAACAGCTATTTGCGCTGGCTGCCGTGCTGCTACAACCCCGGCCAGGATCGGCGCAAGTGGTACACCCAACTGATGTTCGCCCAGCACGCGGCGAACCTCTCGCCCGTGTGGGGCCGCGCCCAGGGTACGGGGCACCCCGGCATCACGATGTTCAACCGCGGCGGCGGGCCGATCACCTTTGATCCGCTCAACCGCCTGGATCGGCAGATGAATGCCCATCTGTTCCTGTTCGGCCCGACAGGTTCGGGCAAGTCGGCGACCCTCAATAACCTCTTGAATCAGGTCACGGCGATCTACCGTCCCCGCCTGTTCATTGTCGAGGCCGGCAACAGCTTTGGCTTGTTCAGCGACTTTGCCCGGCGCCTGGGCCTGACCGTGAACCGGGTCAAGCTCGCGCCGGGCTCGGGCGTTACCCTGGCGCCGTTCGCGGATGCGCGCCGGCTGATTGAGACGCCCAGCGACGTGCAGACGCTCGACGCCGATGCGCTGGACGAAGACCTTCCACCCGATGCTGTGGCCATGGAGGCGGATGAGCAGCGCGACGTGCTGGGCGAATTGGAGATCACCGCGAGGCTGATGATCACCGGTGGCGAAGACAAGGAAGAAGCCCGGATGACGCGGGCCGACCGCTCGCTGATCCGTCAGTGCATCCTTGATGCCGCTGAGCACTGCCACAGCAAGGATGGCGAGAAGCGCACCGTGCTCACGCGCGATGTGCGCAATGCGCTGCGCACGCGCAGCCAGGACCCGACGCTGCCGGAAATGCGGCGTGTGCGACTGCTGGAGATGGCCGACGCCATGGACATGTTCTGCCAAGGCACGGACGGTGAAATGTTCGATCGCGACGGTTCGCCGTGGCCCGAAGCCGACATCACCCTGGTCGATCTGGCGACCTATGCTCGCGAGGGCTACAACGCGCAGCTCTCCATTGCCTACATCAGCCTGATCAGCACGGTGAACAACATCGCCGAGCGCGATCAGTACCTGGGCCGCCCGATCATCAACGTCACCGACGAAGGGCACATCATCACCAAGAACCCGCTGCTCGCCCCCTACGTGGTGAAGATCACCAAGATGTGGCGCAAGTTGGGAGCCTGGTTCTGGCTCGCCACACAAAACATCGACGATCTGCCGCGCGCCGCAGAGCCCATGCTCAACATGATCGAGTGGTGGATCTGCCTGTCGATGCCACCCGATGAGGTGGAGAAGATCGCCCGGTTTCGCGAACTGTCACCCGCTCAGAAAGCATTGATGCTTTCGGCGCGCAAGGAAGCCGGGAAGTTCACCGAGGGTGTCATCCTCTCCAAGAGCCTGGAAGTGCTGTTCCGGGCCGTGCCACCGAGCCTGTATCTCGCGCTCGCGCAGACCGAACCCGAGGAGAAAGCCGAGCGTTACCAACTCATGCAGCAGCACGGCATCAGTGAACTCGACGCGGCCTTCAAGGTGGCCGAGAAGATCGACCAGGCGCGCGGCATCGAGTCGCCAGCCTTGGGCCTGCCGCAATAGCCGCCGGAGACTGCCGTGAAACCGAAACGTCCTTTCGTTCCTATGCCGGTGCAGGCGTCCCTCCGTCGGCGCTCGCGCAAGCGCTGGCCCTGGGTCGTGGCCGCTGGATTGATCACGCTGCTGCTGATCTGGCTCGTGTCCCGCGCACCCGGCGAACCCGCGTCGTTGGCTCCCGCGCCGGTCAGTACAGCGCAGGTGGCCGGGCCGCCCTGGCAGATGGGCAACGCGCAGGGCCGATTCACGCTGACGCTCTATGCCGACCTCGAATGTCCGTTCTGCCGAGCGTACTTCCCGAAGCTCAAACGCTGGGTGGGCGCCAACGCGGACGTAGCCCTGCAATGGCACCACCAGCCGCTGGCCGCGCACGAACCGGCCGCCTCCGCCGAAGCACGCCTGGCCGAGTGCGCCGCCGAAAGTGGCGGGCATGCGGCCTTCTGGCAGGCCATCGAATGGGTCTATGCGCACACGCGTAGTGACGGCCTGGGCTTGCCCGAGGGCCTGCGCTATCCCGGCCTCAACCCAGCCGTCGAGCAGTGTTTGGCCAGCGAGCGGCCCGAAAGGGTGATTCGCGCTCAGGCCGAGGAAGCCACCAAGGGCGGCGTGACCGCGACGCCATCGCTTCGGCTGCATGATCGTCAGACCGGCCAGGCGATCCTGCTGCAGGGGCCGATCGAAGGCGATGCACTGCTGTCGGCCATGGACATGCTGGCGGTTGAGGATGCCGCCGCTGCACCTGTCACCGAAATGCCTGCCGACGTCGTCGGCGACATGCCCAGGTAGCCCGCGGTCATTGAGGCTACGGCGCAGCACGCTGCGCTGACCGCTACCCGTTCGCCTCGCATCCTGGCCGCGAACGATCACCGCTGCTGTGGTGATGGATGCACCTTGTTCCCTTGTTCCATTCCCAGGAGGGCCTGCCCTCCTGGGGCATGTGTGCCCTCCGATTTCCCTGCCTGGAGGTTCGCCATGTCTGTCGTCATCAATGACTCCTGCCTGGAGTCGCTTTCCGATATTTCTGTTCAGAACGAGGACTGGATCGTTCAGCAAGCCATCGTGTTGCTGGAGCGACGGGTTTTCAAAGCAGGGCCACGTCTTGAACGGCCCGCTGCGGTCAGGGACTACCTTCGCTTGAAGCTGGTCGCCGAGCCCAATGAGATATTCGTCGTCGTGTTCATGAACAGCATGCACGACGTGCTGGCCGTGGAGCCGATGTTCCATGGAACGATCAATGCGACCTCGGTTTATCCGCGTGTCGTGCTGCAGCGAGCGTTGCAACTGAACGCCGCTGCGGTCATCTTCGCCCATCAGCACCCCTCGGGCACCACCGAGCCATCCAATGCGGATCGCTTGCTGACAGAGCAGTTGAAGACGGCCTTGGCGCTTATCGACGTGCGGGTACTCGACCATTTTGTGATTGGTCAGGGCGCACCGTACTCATTCGCCGAGTCTGGTCTTTTGTAATCACAGCGGGGGCTTCGGCCTCCGCTTTTTTCCATGCGGCAGCACCGAACAGGTATGCGGGGTGCCCGCGATGCGCATTGTTTGTTGGGGCGGCAGCGGGTTCGCGTTCGACTATGGCTCTGATCAACTTCCAGGGCACGCGACATGCCAGCATCTTTATTCCGCTTCGCATCCGGCTGGCGAACCCTTGGCCTGGCCGTTGCACTGCCGGCATCCTTGGCCGTTTTCAGCCCCGCCGCCTTCGCCGCCGATGTGGTGGTCGTCACCGACAGCCGTCACCCGGTCAAGGCCATGGGTGGAGAGCGGTTGATCGAGCTGGATGAAGGCGCGCGCATCGAAGCCGAGCTTTCCGCACAGCTGCCCGCCGATCCTGAGCAGGCCACGGCCATCGTCAAGCGCCGCCTGAACAACGGTGGTGCCGACCTCCAGCGCCGCATCGCTGCCGCATACCAGGGCGTCGCCGACGCATGGAGCCTGGGCGTCACCAGCATCCCGGCGGTCGTGGTGGATCAGCGTTACGTGGTCTATGGCGAGCCGGACGTGGCCCGTGCCGTCGCGCGCATTGCGCAACACCGGAGGCCGCAGCCATGACCCGACCCTTCGAGCGGATGCGTCGCCTGCGTGCTGGCGTGGCCTCAGTGCTGCTGCTCAGCGCCACGGGCAGCTACGCCCTCAACACCGCAACCATCGTTGGTTCAGTGGCCTCGCCAGACTGCCTCGAATACCGCGTCGTCGGCATCTGCTACTGGCTCTACTGCACCTGGACAGGCTGCACGGTGCGCACGTCGATCAAGGTGCGCCACTACATCCCCGATGCGGTCGTCTCCAGCTACAGCAACACCGGCGAGAACCCCTGGGTCGAAGTCCGGGCGATGAGCGCGCCCAACCCGTCCGCCCAAGCGGGCGGAGATGGCACCACCAACGAGGATCACGAGAACAATCTCGCCAAGTTCAAGAATGCAGACGTGATCGGCCATCCCGGCGTCGAGGTGTTCAACCAGTTCGTCTCGTCCTCGGGCTATTTCTGCGAGGGCGCAGGCACAGCGTTCATGCCGTATCTGCTCAGCACCCTGGACACGCTGGCCTGGCGCTACAACGTGCCCGAGATGGCCTACCCGGAGGCGCTGATTCCGGGCAGGCGCGAGGTCGGCGCGCGCACCACGCTGAACCTCTGGGGCAACGTGTATCCGCGCGGCGGCTTCCTGCACCAGGCCGACGACCACAAGGCCGGCGCCGTAGTGGCCCAGCGCGCCGGCGATGTCGTCACGCGCCGTGGGCAAATCCACGTCTATCAGCCGCTGCTCGCCAACTCGCGGCCCGGCTACTGGCCTGCCGGCGCGCTGATGGAAGGCGATGCCTCGACGGGCAAATGGCAGGAACTCACGCCCGTCCTGTCCTCGTCCTGCACGGTTTTCCCGCGCAGCGGCTTTCTGACCCAGGCGCAGCAAGGCGACTACGCCTGGGCGCTGTGGCGGCCCTATGCGTGCTGCGAACGCCGGGGGCAAGTGTTCCTCGGCAGCGTCGATTTCCAATGAGGGTACGGCGATGAAGCGTCCTGAACTGATGAACCTCTCCCCAAAGGCACGCCGCCTGCTGCGCCCAACGGTATTGGCTGGGGTGCTGGCTGGCGCGCTCGTTCTTGGCGGCGGCCTGGCGTGGGCGCAGACCGGTTTTCAAACCGGCGGCTCCGTCATCGGCGACGAGGTGATGTATTCGATTGGCGGCGGCAGCGCAGTGTCCATGGGCCGCGCTGCCGGCATGCGCTCGATCGGCGTCGGCGTGGGCTGGAACAGCAACCTGATCTGCGGCGACATGAGCATCCAGACCACGCTGCGCAACCAGCTCAACGGCGTCACCAACGGCTTTCAGCAGATCATGAGCAACGTGATCCAGAGCGCCACCAGCGCGGTGGCATCGCTGCCGGCGCTGATCATCCAGCGCGCCGATCCCGGCCTGTACAACCTGCTGACCAACGGCGTGCTGCAGGCGCGGCTGGATTTCGACCGCTCCAAGCTGACGTGCCGCGCCATGGCCGAGAAGATGGCCGACATGGCGGGCGGACAGCTCGGCTGGAGCCAGATGGCCGAAGGCATGGCACTGCGCGATGCGGTGTCGAGCACGGATGCCGTGTCGGCGATCGAACAGGCGGAGACGCGCCGGGGCAACGACGGCGTGCCTTGGGTGGGCGGCAGCAATGCGGGGGGAGCAGGTCAGTCCGCGATCCGCGTGGTCGGCGACGTCACCCGCGCGGGCTACAACCTAGTCAACGGTCGCAGCGTGACCGACACGTCGTCCATTGCCCCCGCCAGTTGCGCGAGCCTGTCCTGCCAGACCTGGACGTCGCCACAGCAGGCGACCGAATGGGCCACACGGGTTCTTGGGGAACAGGTGCAGCGTACCTGCGATGCCTGCACCAAGACCGAAACGGTGCCCGGCGTCGGGCTGACGCCGCTGATCCAGGAGGAGTACGAGGCAAAGCTGGAAGCCTTGCAGGAACTGGTCTCGGGAACTCGCAACACCACCTTCGAGAACCTGCGCGCGGCTGGCAGCAACTCGCTGCCCATCACGCGCGGCGTCATCGAGGCGCTGCGCGACGAGCCGGATCAGGACCTGCTGGCGCGGCGCCTGGCCTCGGAGGTCGCGCTGGCGTCGGTGCTGGAGAAGGCATTGCTGCTCCAGCGCACCCTGCTGACCGGCAAGAAGGAGCCCAACGTGGCGGCGAACCAGTTGGCGGTCGAGGCCGTGAACCACGAGAGCGACACGCTCGACCAGGAAATCCGCAACCTCAAGACCGAGCTGGAGCTGCGCCGCGAGCTGGCGAACAACTCGCCCATGGCCATCATCCAACGCCACGGCACGCGCGCGGCTGGCTCACGTGGCATCTACGAAGGCGATCCCATTCCCGACCGCCTCGACCGGCTTCAGAAGGGCAATCCGGGAGGCAACCCATGAACCCGCCGCGTGCCAGTTGGCTGCGCCCGCGCTGGCTGCTGAATCGGCGCGCGGCGAAGGCGTTGCTGTGGACGGTGGTGCTCGTTGCTGCCGCCGTGGGTGCCAACGTCGTCGGCATTTACCTCGTCGGCAGCGTCGCCAGCTGGGAACTGTGGCTGACGGCCACGGCGGGTTACTTCCTTGTGTGGCGTCTGTGCCTGTACGGCGCAACAGCCTATGGCTGGGTCTGGATGCGTCGCCGACTGCTGGCGCGCGAGGCCCAGCGCGGAGCGGATAGGCAGGCGCGACGGCGCCTGCTGCGCAGCGAGATCGCCGGCGTCGCCGCCATTGTGGCGCTGGAAGCCAGCCTGTTGATGCAGGCCGCTTGAGGGGGCGAGGACATGACGCTTTTCACCACCGACTACTTGGAGTACTACCTGACGCTGGTGTCGTGGGTCGTCCACAACGGCATATGGGCCGTGCTGGTGGCGAGCGGTGTATTCGCGCTGCCTTTCGTCGCCATCATCGTGCAGGAATGGCTGAAGGCCCGTGCGGAGGGTGCCGACGAAGGCAACAAGGGCGTGCTTTCGGCTGCGCGCATCGAGAACCGGGTGTTCGTCGCCATCGTGGTGGTGATGTTCGCCGGCATCCCCTTCATCGACGTGGATCTCAACACCATCCGCTACGACAGCGCACGCTCGGCCCAATGCCAGGTCAGCGTGCCGCAACCCACCGATACCGGCTGGTCACAGTCCTTCAGCACCATCAACAACCAATCGGCGAAGGTGCCCGTCTGGTGGGCCTTTATGCACACACTCTCGCGAGCAGTGACCGGTGCCTCGGTGGCGGCGATCCCTTGCGGGACCGATCTGCGGCAGATGCGCATGGAGATCGACGCGACGCGCATCGACGACCCGGTGCTGGCTCAGGAAGTGGCGGATTTCTCGCGCGACTGCTACGGACCGGCGCGCGCCAAGCTCTTCATGCAGCGCCCGAACCTCGATGAGGCGCAGATGCACGACGTGACCTGGATCGGCTCGCGCTTCTTCACGGACACGGGCGGCTACTACGACACCTACCGCTCCAGCACACCACGCGATGACTGGCCTTACGACAGCAACCGTGATGCCGGGCTTGCGCAGGTGGCCAGCGGTGGCGGCTATCCGTCCTGCAGGCAGTGGTGGGCCGATGGCAGCAATGGCCTGCGCGCACGCCTGCTGGGGCAGGTAGACCCAAGCCTGCTGAATCGATTGGCGGGCTGGGCCGGCTTTTTGAGCCGAGCCGATGTGGACGACTCGGTGATCCGCACCATCGCCTCGCCGAGGCAGCAGAAACTGAACCAGGGCAGCGTCTATACGGACTACGGCGGCCAGATCGACAAGACCCTGCCGAACATCGTGACGCGGGCCACGGGCGACGTCGGCATGGCTGTCGGCGCGATTGCCGCGTTTCCCGCCATGGACGTGGTGCGCCAGGCGCTGCCTATGGTGCTCGCCTTGCTCAAGATGGCGCTGGTCATCTGCATCCCGCTGGTGCTGGTCGTGGGCACCTACGACCTGAAGACCGTCGTTACCGTGAGCGTCGTGCAGTTCGCGCTGTTCTTCGTCGATTTCTGGTTCCAGCTCGCGCGCTGGATCGACAGCACCATCCTCAATGCGCTCTACGGCTGGGGCTTCGGCTGGAACCGGCCACACAGCAACTTCGACCCGCTGGTGGGGCTGAACAACGCCTTTGGCGACATGCTTCTGATGTTCGTCATGGGGACGATGTTCCTGGTTTTGCCGACCTTTTGGGTCGCAGCCCTGGGATGGGCAGGCGTTAGAGCCGGTGCGCTTGCACAGAATCTGGCGACGGGATCAAAAGAAGCGAAGGACGGTACCTCATCGGGAGTCAACAAGGTAACGCGGTGACAGCCGAGGATAGAAGCATCTATGCAATGCTCCAGGCTGTCCGGGGTTAGCAGGGTGAAATAGTCCCCCAGCGCCCGCTGCATCGAGACCAGCCCCGGATCAATCGGGTTTGCCCATGTTGTCATAATTCATCGGCCTGTCAATAAACAGGCCTGCTCGGCCTCAGCAGCTAAAAAACCATAGAATGCGTGGTAGAGACTTTTCTTGTTTAAATAGTCGCCTAGACAAGTAAACTCTTGCTCCAAATCCTTTCTCAAATACCCTGGGATTACCAACAAATCTACTTCTCGACAGATATCAATACGCCCATCTAGTGAGGTTGAAATGCCATCCCACGTATCCATCTCCCCCTCAATAAAACATTGCAACATCTTTCTAGGTGAAGCTGGCTCATAAGAAGTTTTTCCACGGCAGAATATGTCGGAGATAGCATAAGGGCCATGCGCAAGCGCGGTTTCCTTACCACTTCTATGTATGCTCTGCACTACAACCTCTCCAAGCAATTCTGGTTGCCTGGTAATGATAATATGGTAGATAGAGTAATGGACATGATACTCATTCAGGAAACTTATTTTACCTAAGCCATACTCTATAAATGGCGGATAATCCTTGTAGTCTTTATCGGATGTTTTCCACTTCCAGTACTTGTCGATTTCACAGTTAAAAATCCGCAGGATATTAGACTTTTGTTTTGCGTACAAAACGCCTAATTCAATACCATCTTTTGCCTCTTTAAAGTAATTACGCCCTTTTTCATCCTTGCGAGTAAATGTCACGTTTGCATAGCCAGCCAGCGAAGCACTCGTTGAATAAATAAGATTCTTGTACAAGGACACTTCGTCAAAGTTATTCCTGAGAAAAATAGTGCTCGTATCTAGATAAACACCACCATATCTTTCCAAAAGCCTAAGCCTGATAATGTCACTATGATTTCCATGCTGAACGCTAGGATCGCCAGCCTTCTCTATCAGTTGATGAAAGTACGGCGGGAGGGGTATGTAGTTTTCAATGTAATCAGGCGCGCGCTTGTCTAACGTAGTAACGATAACAATCCAATCACTGTTACTTAGCCTAGTCTCTAAATTTCTTATGTTTAAGGCATGGCCGATAGGCATGTCCTCTTTAGAAGAGTGCCAGTACAAGAAAACCACTTTTTTATTTTCCAATCTATCACTGTTTCTTAATTCGGTTTAACGCATAATCGACGTCTGCGTTTTCGAATTGATTCATATCCTTAATGCCTCCAAAGTCAACCAGACCTTTGCTCTGAACAACTTCAAAGTTTCGACTTGTTGTCGGTTGCCAAATATTAAAATACCTAGTCTCAGGGTAGATAGCGACAACACCTTTATTTAGTACCTTAGAAACATGGACAAGAGATGTGTCTACTGAGATCAATAGTCCTGATTTGCGAATGATCGGAATAACACTTTCAAAATTTGTTATTCCTTTTACCAGCTCAACATTAGGCAAGCTCAAGTCGTCAACCAACTGTGAGGCTGACAGTAAAGAATTAGGAGAGTGCATAACGCCAAATCTACTATCACGATGATACGTAGCTAGGTGTCTTATAAGAGACTTAGTTTTTTCGATAGAAAGTGACTTATCTTCCCGACTCCCGTAAGGGTTGATCAGAAAATCATAACTTTTTGAAAAACAGTCGTTCTCTACACAAAATGAAGCTCCAGTCAAAGTATTGTTCCCGCTAATTGCCATATCGACAATCGACTGGTAGATTCCGTAGATATCATTGTTTTTCGACTTATCTATGAATTCCTTACTTGACATCTTTAAGGCGCTATCTGTGCTAAAAATGACTCGAGGGTTCAAGAGAAAAACACACAGAACATCCTTAACTCCAAGCTTGCCAAAGAGTGGGACGATTGCATCACACCTTTTTACATTGAATGCGATATTAACTAGATCAAACCATCCAAAATTCTTCTCAAGTACGTGAACTGAATCTACTTGTATCACCGAGCAATAGAGCGCACGCAGTGGTTCGTTGGTAATTACACTAACTCTTACACCGCAGTGAGAAGTTAGGAATTCGATGATGGGGGCCGAAGCGATAGCGTCACCGTACTTACCATTCCAGTTAACGAAAACAATATGCCTGACGTTGCTATTTTTTTTCGTAAACCGCTTGATGAGTACAAATGACCAATCAAGAAGCCGTATCAGGAGCTCACTAAGCACAGGAAATAGAGTCTTCATTTAGAGCTGGCTCCGGTTGTTTGGACAGTTTTTCCTGACCGATAATTGGACGCCTGCGGGTGGCTGTCCAATCCCGGACGACTCCTTGACCTTGAGGTTTGCCAGAAGATTACCTTTAACAAAATCTCGCGTGCCGTTGCAAGTTTCAGGATGCGGTGATAAATGTGATCATACGGAACTAGACCCCGCCTTTGGCCAGGATCGTCTATCGTCGGCAAGACGCTGGTCAAATTCGGCGTACCGGCAGAAGGATATGAATGCGTTATCGACAGAGGTTCTATTGGACAATCTTCATGAGTTGTTAGCCACAATGCCCGATGCTGAGCGAATCCATTCGCTTAAAGCACGGATAGTGCCCGGCCTAGGCGTGGCGCAGGGAACTCTCGCTCGCCAGTTGCCACTGATCAGCCAAGGCTTCCCCGAGGTCGTAGACTGTTACCCTGGGACCATAAATATGGAGCTCGAATGTCCTCTCGAAGTGACGCAGCCCGATCATCGCACTCCTCCGCTCGCCTGGACTCCGAGCGGACGAACGACTGAAGTATTCGACCTAGTACGTATTGAGCTCGAGTTCGGCCCACTACCGACGCGTGTGCCCGCTTGGTTGTACGTTGCCCACGCATCCCCTCACCGTGGCACCCCGACCGTTCATGAGGTGATAACTCAGCAGTTAAACCTGAGTGAGGTCAGTGAGTGCCAAATTCATCTGCGCGCAAGCGCAGTAACACTGACACCCACACATTCACAAACGAAGCCTCAAGGCTGGCTGCTCACGGGTAAATAGCCCTGCCATTGGTACTTAACAACCCGGCATTTGTCAGGTACTCCCTCAGCAGCACCAAGGAAGGAGCACATTGCGGCTGGCCTAGAAACTCGTTGCCCAAGGCAGACTTGTACAGGCGCAGCCAGGTCGACGCAGGCACCTTCGGCAGGAAGGCGGCGAGCGACTCTCGGTTTCCCTCCCCGAACAACAAGCGCAGGGTGCGCAGGATTGGCTGGTAGTCCCGCGCAGACAACAGCTCCGCAACGGTATCGTCCAGCCGTTGCTCGACCACCACACTATTCAGCCGATCCTCAACCGAGGCGTCGCCTAGCGCCACCCGGGGGTCGATCGCCACCGGATAGATTGCGCGGAACGACTTTGCACCGTTACGCATGGATTCATAAAGCACTTTGTCGGCAGTAGATCCGGTAACCAACACATCGTCGCCGAAGATCACATGCACACCGCTCCATCGATAGAAATTTTCAGCCGGAATGACGTGGTCTTGGACCAGATTGACGCGCTCCCGCTCCTCGGTACTGAGGCTGGCGTAGTCCTCGCAGGGCGGCGCAATCCTGGGTAGCTTGACGTTGATGATGGTCGGCAACGCCATATGCGCCAGTTTGACGTTGACCTCCTCGACCACGAACTCATAGAGCACGTTCGCCGTGGACGGCACGTTGCGCCAACCAGTGGTCATCATCACCACGTTGTCACCACGGACCTTGGCGTTCTGGAACAGGTATGACCACTGCGAGTCTGGCCTATCCAGCTCACCACAGAGGTAGTCGATCAGTTGTCTTGCGAGATACCGGATGTCATGCACACCGCCGTATTTTGCACGGCTGTAGATCCCCGCCAGTGCTGAGGCATCGCTGCCCGTGGCCATGTCGCGAAACACCCCCGACTCGGCAGGTGTAAGGCAGTGCAGGGCAGTACCGCCAAAAATCGAAACATACTCGGTCATGCTGATCAGGTCACGTGCAAACAGCTCGGCAGCGAACGCGCGGAATCCAGTTTTCACATCATTCGCACGGGGCTGAGCGGAAGCCTGACGGAACATCGCCAACTGGACATCAATCGGGCTCTTAAGTACCTCGAACCATGGCGGAGAATTTTCGGGGTAAATCATGTTCAAGGCCGTTCAAGTCCTGCTGTCAAAGTTGCCGGTGTGCCCGGTAACGTCAGGCTGTCGAGGGAGACATCGATTCGTCGGCGCCTCTCGTAGTAACTAATGCTCTTCAGCCCCAAAGGCCTCAGGGCCTCAAGCAGTTCAGAAATGCCCGCACCAGCATCGCTCGAGGCATGGGTATCAGACCCAACCGTGAAAGGCACCCCATGTGCGATAAGCTGTGCCACCAATTCCCGAGATGGATAAGACCAAAATCCCTGAATCTCCCTGCCCGTTGCAGGGTCCAGGCTCGACTTTCGAAGACCTGAGGCATTGAGCTCGAATGCAATGCCGCTTCTGGCGAGCGGCGCCAGCAAAGGTTCGAAACGGCGCAGGAAGATGTCTTCCGGCACGCCACGCAGCAAGGTATCAGCGTGCCCTACAGCATCAAACAATCCACTGTCTAGCAGACCTTCGAGATTGGCGAAGTAGCGATCTAGAAACGCCTGCCCGGCAAGGCGTGGCAGCTCCCAGACCTTCACCATCGCTTCATCTGGAACTTCCACGTAATGAATCGAGCCGATTACGAAGTCCATCGGGTAACGAGCAAGCAGCTCGCGATTGAAGGCGTCGGTGCCTGGCATGTAGTCGAGCTCTAGGCCACACAGGATGGTGATCTGCCCCTGATAAATCTCCCGCGCCCGCTCGATGTCAGCGAAATAGCGATCAAGTTCGGACGCGAGCAGACGATTGTCCATATCCACAGGGAACGGCGCGTGGTCGGTGATGGTTAGGACGGTCACGCCTGCGGCGATCGAGGCACGAACTAACTCGTCGACAGTGCCGATCGCATGCTTCGAATAAAAGGTGTGGCTGTGTGAGTCGATCATGCAGCGTCCCACTGTTCAAGCAACCCTGCATGACCTGCCAGCTCCTTCACCAGCCAGTAGGGGTTGTTCACCTTGGCGATGATCGAACGAAGCAGGTCTGTGTTATCAAGGCGCGCCAGCAACTCGGTCAAGGGTTGCGTATAAAGTGCTCGGGTTAACGGTGTTTCCCGCACGTGGTCGACCAGCCGTTGCCAGTCGACCTGGTCAAAGTGAATGTTGCCCAGGCGCTGATTCTCGATGCCATACAGGTATATATCGCCGCTAGGCTTTACCGTGACATCCAAACCGTTGGCCTGCGGCGGTTTGTTCAGGCTGCCGAAGGTGAAGGGCTTGTTGACCTTGGACTCGATCGCTTTGATGTAGCCCAGCATATCCAGATAACCGGGGGCGGTTCCTAGAGCTGGGTGAACGAGGTTCTTGTAGTCGATACCGAAGCAATCGCCGCCCGCGGCCAGTACGTCTTCCAGCACGCTCCTCGGCTCGATGGTTGCCTCAAGCCCCCAACAAGCGAGTTCAGACTTTAGGTACTCGCGAGTGAAATCGCGATCGGTATCGATTGAGCGGAACGAGAAACTCAACCCAGAGGGTCGCCGACGCCGCAGGAAGTCCAAGCTGAAACCATGGGCCCGCCATTTGACCTTCTCGATATGATGGCTGTCTGCACTGAGGCGGATGTTGCAGGTGTCGCCATTGGTCAAGACAATCCGGTTTGTCGTGTCGTAGAACTCCTCCATCTTGTCATGTGGATAGAACCCACTGGTGATGAATTCGAAGCACTTACCACCTTCTGACAACCCAAGAATCTCGTGGAACACTTTGGCGTTGTTGAGTGGTTCGCCTTCACCACTGATGGAGATGCGCTTGACCTCCGAAGCATTGATCAACCTAGCAAGGTTTTCCCGCGCTAACGTTGATAGCTCCATGCTAATGCCCGCTTTGTGCTTGTCGGCGTACATACAGAAGGCACAGCCGATGCCGCATATTTGTGTAATGTCGATGTATAGGAGGTGTCCCTGAAGATGCATTAAAAGCCTCAATCCAACCTTGCGCCAATGCACAGGTTTTTTTGTAAACAATTTGAGATGATTGCGATGACGGATGAAATCTATGGAAGGTCTGAAGTAACCCTGTATTTCCGGTCGACTTCAGCCCTCGCTGCTTTTGAAAGCGGGCCGCCGATCAAAATCGACCAGGTAACCCGCTCAGTTCTCCGTTTTTGGCCGCCGCGAGCACCTCGCAGCAGCCATTTT
>VMRT01000009.1 GCA_007713455.1 Pseudomonas sp. | reverse complement strand
GCCGAAGCGCTTGATCACCGGCTGGTCGGCGACCAGGCCGCTGTCCTGCTGATAGGCGGTGGCAGCGAGCCTGGGGAAGACGGTCTGGTCATCGCAGAAGACCAGCACATGACTGCTCGCACCGTGCTGGAAGTGATAGTGGATGCCCTCTTCCTCGCACAAACGCTGGATGAAATGCAGGTCCGATTCGTCGTACTGAACGCAGTATTCACGCGCGGGGTAGATCACCGGGCCGAGCTGGAAGCGGTAAGCGTCGGCCTGGATGCCGTGCTCCTCGAGCACCTGGGCGACGATCTGCGGCACGCTCAGGTGCTGGAAGATGCGCTGGTTGGTGCGATGGGCGAGGTAGGCCAGCTGCGGCACGAGCGTCAGTCGATAGCGGGTCAGGCGCTTGCCGGATTCACCCTGGGCGGCCTGATGCACCAGCCCATGAATACCGCTGCCATCCGGCGCGAAGGCGAGGAAGGCCGGGCGATGCAGCAGGCTTTCCAGATCCAGATCGGGGCGTTCGCTGACCAGTTCCAGGTCGAAGTGATAGGGCTGGCTGATGGCCTCGCGGCCTTGGAATTCGAGCACCTTGAAGTCGTGCTCGATGCCTTCGAGGGAAAGCGTGAAGTGGGCCTGGTTGGCTGGGTTGAACATGGCGTCTTTCCTTCCTTAGAGATCGGCCGGGCTGATATTCAGCCGTTCCATGCGATACAGCAGCGTACGTCGCGGCAGGCCGAGTTCGCGGGCGGCCTGGCTCTGGTTGCCGCCGTTCTTGCGCAGGCAATCCATGAGCAGGCTGCGTTCGACCCGCTCCATGCGTTCGCGTAGGTTCAGGCTGCTGTCCAGGCTCGCTTCGACATGCAGGTTGAAGTGTTCCGGCAGCAGCTCACCGCCCTCGCAAAGCAGCACGGCGCGCTCCACCAGACCCTTCAACTCCCGCACGTTGCCGGGGAAGGCATAGCCTGCCAGACGTTCGAGCGCGGCGTCGGACCAGCGACACAGATCGCGCTGGAGGAACGCGCAGGCCTTGTCGGCGAAGTGCCGTGCCAGGCGCAGGATGTCCTCGTCGCGCTCGCGCAGAGGCGGCAGCTCGATGGGGAAGTGCGAGAGGCGGTAGAAAAGATCCTCGCGAAACAGGCCGTTCTCCACCTGGCTGCGCAGGTCACGGTGGGTGGCGGCAACGACGCGCACGTCGACCTTGTGGGTCTCGGTGGAGCCCAGCGGGCGCACTTCGCCTTCCTGCAGGACGCGCAACAGCTTGGCTTGCAGCAGCAGCGGCATGTCACCGATCTCGTCGAGGAATAGCGTGCCGCCGTTCGCCGCATCGAGCAGGCCGCTGCGGTCGCGGTCGGCGCCGGTGAAGGCGCCCTTGCGGTAGCCGAACAGCTCACTTTCCAAGAGCTGCTCTGGCAGCGAAGCGCAGTTCTGCACGATGAAGGGCTTGCTACGGCGGAAACCGCAGTCATGGATGGCGCGCGCCACCAGTTCCTTGCCGGTGCCGGTTTCTCCCGTGAGCAGCACGTTGACCGGGCTGTGCAGCACCTTGCCGATCAGCTGGTAGACCGCGCGCATGCGCGGGCTGTCGCCGATCAGGCCGTAACCGCTGGCGCAGGGGCTGACTGGCGCGGCAGGTGGCGTGGTGCTGCCGGGCGCGCGCAGGCGTTGGAGCAGATGCAGCTGGGCGAGGCCGAAGGCGCCAAGCTGGGCCAGCGAACCGCTGAAGCCTTGCAGCTCGCGCGACTCGGTACTGGCCGTGAGCAGCAGGCCGGCGACGCGCTGTTGCTCGTCCTGCAGCGGCAGGCAGAGCAGGCTAAGCCACGGTTTCGGGCTATCCGGCAGGAAACCCGAAGCATGCAGGCTGCTGTCCAGTTCGCTGAGACAGAGGGTTTGGTTCTGGCACAGGCAGTATTGCAGCAGCTGCTCGCCGTCGTAATCACTCGGCAGGCTGGTGGCTGCGCGTGGCTGCAGCAGGCCGTTATGCCACTCGGCCGAGAGCGTCAGGCGGGTATGGGTGGCGTCCAGCAGATAGAGCTGGCTGAGCTGGCAATCGCTCAGCTGCGCCGCGGTTTCCACCAGCCCTCCGAGCAGGCTGTCGGCGTTGGCTGCACGCGCCAGCCCGGCGAAGCGACCGAGCAGGGCCTCGGCATAGCGCAGCGGCTGTGGCACCTGATTGAACATCGCGGACATCTCAGGCGAACTCACAAACCAGGGCACCCTCGCCATCCAGCGTGGCATGCACCCGCTGCAGCGGCTCGCCACTGGCCATGGCATCGAGCAGGCGGTCCACCACCAGTGGTTGCAGGTGCTGCTCGATCAGATGGTCGATCAGGCGCGCACCGCTGTCGCTGTCGCCGCAGCGCTCGGAGAGGTGCGTGACCAGCGCCGGGCAATGGCTGAACTGCAGCTGGCGACGCTGCAGCCGCTCACCGAAGCGTGCCAGCTTGAGCGCAACCAGCTCGTCGAGCACCTCACCAGCGATCGGGTAATAGGGCACCACGCGCATGCGCCCGAGCAGGGCCGGCTTGAAGTGCTGCGACAGCTGCGGACGGATGGCCAGTTCCAGATCCTCGGCCGCCGGCCGATGCCCGGCGCTGCAGAAACTGGCGATGCGCTCGCTGGCAAGGTTGCTGGTCATCAGGATCAGGGTGTTGCGGAAGTTGATCTCGCGGCCCTCGCCGTCATTCGCCACGCCCTTGTCGAAGATCTGATAGAAGACGTTAATCACATCCGGATCGGCCTTCTCCACCTCGTCGAGCAGGATCACTGAGTAGGGTTTCTGCCGTACCGCTTCGGTGAGCATGCCGCCTTCGCCGTAGCCGACATAACCCGGAGGCGCGCCGATCAGGCGGGAAACGCTGTGTTTCTCTTGGAACTCGGACATGTTGATCACGGTGAGGAAGCGCTCGCCGCCGTACAGCAAGTCGGCCAGGGCCAAGGCAGTTTCGGTCTTGCCGACGCCGCTGGGGCCCACCAGCAGGAACACGCCCACCGGAGCGTCGGGTTTGTTCAGCCCGGCCGCTGCCGCGCGCATGGCACGATCCAGCGCTTCCACGGCCTGCTCCTGCCCGCGCACCCGGGCGCGCAGATCGGCGGCGAAGTTGGCGACCTGTGTGCTGTGCTCCCGGGCCAGCTGCGCCAGGGGCACGCCGGTCCAGTGGCTGATCACCTCCGCCACCAGGCGCGGGCAGACCTCATGGCTGACCAGTCGCTGCTTGGCCTGGGCTGCGGCAAGTTCGGCCTGTACGGCGCGCAGTTCGGTCTCCAGCTCCTCGAGCGATGGGACCTCGCCGTGCTCGATCGCAGCGCCGCGGGCTTCGGCCGTGCGCTTGCGCAGGTCGAGCAGGCGCTCGGCGAGCTGGCGCTGCCTGGTCCAGCGGGATTCGAGCTGCTCTATTTCGTCCCCCACCGTGAACAGACGTTGCTCCAGCCGCTGGAGGACAGCCGCGTCGACCGGCAGGCCGGCGGCAAGATCGCGGCGCATGGCTTCACGCTGGCGCTCGCCTTCGGCGACCTCACCACGCAGGCGTTCCAGCGCCTCGGGCGCAGCGGCGAGGCTGATGCGCACCCGCGCGCAGGCGGTATCCAGCACGTCGACGGCCTTGTCCGGCAGCTGCCGGCCGGCCAGGTAGCGTGCCGACAGCTCGGCGGCGGCCGTGACCGCATCATCGCGCAGGTAGATGCCATGACTCTTTTCGTAGACCGGCGCCAGCCCGCGCAGGATGGTGACGGCTTCCGGAACGCTCGGCTCGTGCAGCTGCACCGGCTGGAAGCGCCGGGCCAGTGCCGGGTCCTTCTCGAAGTATTTCTTGTACTCGCTCCAGGTCGTTGCAGCGATGGTGCGCAGCTCGCCGCGTGCCAGTGCCGGCTTGAGCAGGTTGGCCGCATCGCCGCTGCCGGCCTGGCCGCCGGCGCCAATCAGCGTGTGCGCCTCGTCGATAAACAGGATGATCGGCTTGGCTGAGCCCTTCACTTCGTCGATCACGCCCTGCAGACGGCGTTCGAATTCGCCCTTCACGCTGGCACCGGCTTGCAGCAGGCCGAGGTCCAGGCACAGCAGCTCGACGCCCTTGAGTGCCGCCGGCACTTCGCCGGCGGCGATGCGCAGTGCCAGGCCTTCGACGATGGCAGTCTTGCCGACCCCGGCCTCGCCGACCACGATCGGATTGTTCTTCCGCCGCCGGGCAAGGATGTCGATCATCTGGCGGATCGCCGAGTCGCGGCAGAGCACCGGATCGAGCTTGCCGTCGCGGGCCTGCTGGGTGAAATTGTGGGTAAAGCGCGCCAGGTTGGATTCGCCACTGGCTGCCGGCTTGCCGTTCGCGGCCTGCGGCTGCTGGCTTAGGACGAAGTCGCGCAGGCGCTCGGCATCCAGCCGGGCCAGCAATGGCTGGTAGTGGCTGCCGGCATAGCGCAGCGGATTGCGCAGCAGCGCGAGGATCAGCGCGGCCTGGTCGATCTGGCTCTGGCCGAGTTCCAGGCTGGCCACCAGCAGGGCATCCTGCAGCCATTGCACCAGTTCGGTGGAAAAGACCGGGTTGCGCGATTCGCTGCGCTCGCCTCGCGGTTGTAGCGCCTGCGCCAGTGCGCCGGCATCCACTTCGGCGTCCAGCAAGGCTCGCTTGAGCAATCCATCGGGACGCTCGAGCAGGCCGAGCAGCAGATCCTCGACGAGAATCTTGCTGCCGCCACGTACCACGCAGCGTTCGGCGGCGCCTTCCAAGTCGCGTTTGGTTTCGGCGTCTAGTGCTAGTACCAGCTGTTGCAAGTCGACATTGATCATTTTCATCTTCCTTAATGAGTTTTGCTGCCCAGGGTGACTAGGCCGTCGGCGCGTTCACGCCCGAGCCAGCTGGTCCAGCCGAGGCGGCAGTTGTTGGCGGCGCCGATGCGTAGTTCACGGATCTCGTCCGGGCGAAGCTCCAGGCGCAGGTCGTAATCCAGCGGATCGCGCAGGGTGAAGCGCACCAGCGCACAGAGCGGCTGGTAGCCGCTGCCGATGGGCAGGAATTCGTGGAAGCGATTCCAGTCCAGCTGGCGGATATGGATGCGGAACTTGCCGCCGCGGTCGCGGACCCGCTCGCCGAGCACCAGGCTCTCGCCCAGCTGGCTGTTGGCCTGGCCGAGGCGGTTGCGTTGTTCGCCGAGGATTTCCACCTGGCGCTCCAGGCATTGTTCGATGTTCAGCTCGGCGTGCTTGAAGTAGTAGCGCAGCACCGATTCGATCAATGCCGCCGAGTGCGCGCGCAGGCTGAGCAGGCCGAGATAGGGCAGCAGGCGCTTCCAGTTCAGCTCCGGCGCGTTGCGGATGGCCTCGCCGCTGAGCCCGACCAGGGCGAACAGCTGCTCCGAAAAGGGGTCATGGGCGCCGCTGGTGAAGCGGGCCCTGTAGCGGTATTTCTGCCAGATTGGCAACAGCAGGCGCTGCAGGCGATTGTTGAACAGGTCGAGAAAGTCGCGGGTCGGGTTGCCGTCCTCGCTGTCGCCAAGTGCCTGTTCACCGTAGAAGGCCGGCAGCGGCGAGCCGGCGCCGAACAGGCTGACCAGGTTGATGCGCAGGCGCGCGCACCACTCGCCATGCTCCTGGAAGAACTGCACCTGCTCGATATCGCTGCCGGGAAAGCCCAGGCTCGGGTTGGCCTGGAACTCCAGGCGCTCGTAGAGTGATTCTTCGTCCAGGCCAGGGTTGAGCTGGCGCAGGCGATCGAGCACCAGCAGCACGCCCTGGAACAGGCTGTACTCGCGGATGCCGCGGTTGAGCGGTTTCAGAGCAGCGGTTGCTGACCCATGCGCGGCGTCCATTGGTACACCTCTCCCTGTGTGCTCTGCACGCGCAGCTCGTGATACGAGTTGAGGCTGGCGTAGAGGGCGAAGAATTCGTTGAGCACCGAGGCGAAGAGGAACAGGTCGCCCTCACCGATGAAGCCGTCCTGGTTCATGGTCAGTTCGGTTCGTACGCCGCGCACCGGCAGCCCGCGATGCAGGCGATCGACGTGCTGGTGGGCGATGTGAGTCAGGCCGCCGAGGCGCCGCCGGCTGACGTTCTCGGCGTGCTTGTCGTAATAGCGCGGCAGGTCGTAGGTCTCGAGGATCACCTTGAGCGCCTCGACGTTGGCCAGCGACAGGTAGTTCAGCGACATGTTGCTGATCAGCTTCCACAGATAGTCACGCTGCAGCGGCGGCGCGTAGCTCGGGGTGACCGCCGAGATGTTGCGGAAGCTGAGGAATTCCGGCGTGTCTTCGCTGGGCTTGCAGATGTCGCCGAGCTTCAGTTGGCGCGGCAGGTTCTGGTTGGTGCAGGTCAGCTCGATGGACAGCGTCTCGTGCTGGTCGAGGTTGCGCAGTCCGAAGCTGAGCCACGTTTCCTGTCCTTCTCCGAGCAGCGAAGGCTGCTGCCTCACGCTGTAGTGCGGGCGCGCCACCGGCACATCGAAGCTGGCGTCATGCTCGAAGGACTCGAACGGTACGTATTCTTCGTAGCCCATGCCGCCGGGTTTCCAGCCGGTCACCCGATCCACCGAGAACACGCCGCACTGCTGCGAGTCATACTCTGCTGGCAGCAGCAGGTACTGGTCCTGCTTGCCGTCCAGGCGGATCGGGATGGCATCGTGCGGGAACAGGTTGACCACCGGCGTACAGTACAGGCGCACGTTGTCCAGCGTCGGGCGGATGCGCTGTACGCCGGCCTTGTGAATGTCGAAGCGCAGCTCCAGGCCGCGGGCCTGCTTGAGCAAATCCTCGGGGATGCGCTGAATGATCTCCAGGCCCTTGAGGTCGACGAAGAGAAACTTGTCCGGGAAGGCGAAATACTCCTGCAGGTAGCGATAGCCGCGGAATGTATTGAGCGGGTAGGGGATCAGCGCCTCATCCTCGGCGAATCCCACCGGTTCGACCTGCTTGGCGTTGAGCTGCAAGGGCGCCAGCGGTCGGCCATCGGCTCCGGTTAGTGGTTTGCCCTGCTCGTTCAGCGGCACCAGCTCGATGCCGCCCAGATGGCGCAACAGGCTGAGGTAGAGCAGCTGGCTGATATACGGCTCGCCAGCCAGGTGCAGGCGCAGATGGCTGAGTCCGATCTCACCGAGATGGCCATCGGCGCTCATCTGCAGACGCAGGCTGAGCAGCGCGCCGGTGCCCTTGACCGAATACTCCAGCGCCTGCAATGCCAGCGGCAGCAACTCGGTGGCGTAGGCGGTGCGAAAGCAGCAACTGACGCCCTGCACAGGATTGGATTCCACCGGCGTATTGCGCGGCACCGTCAGCGCCGGGCCGGGTCTTTTCAGCGGATCGAACTGCAGCATGCTGAAAGCCGGCAGCGGGCGCATGTAGTTTGGCCACAGCAGGTGCATCAGCGAGTGGGTCAGCTCCGGCAGCTCGTCATCGAGCTTCTGCCGCAGCCGCCCGGTGAGAAAGGCGAAGCCTTCGAGCAGCCGCTCGACATCCGGATCGCGCCCGGCTTGCCCGAGAAACGGCGCCAGCGCCGGACTGCGCTCTGCGAAGCGCTTGCCGAGCTGGCGCAGGGCGGTGAGTTCGCTCTGGTAGTAATGGTTGAAAGACATGTCTAACGATTCATCCTTGTCGTTTCGTGTCCGACACGCTTGCGCGGCGGGGCTCCTAGCGTCGGCGGTAGCATCCCGTGGTGGTGTCCATGTCCACGAGCAAGCAGTTGCCGCTTGGCACAAGCCTCATCCTGTCGAAGAACGCCATCAGCCCGCGTTCGTGCAACTCGATCTGCCCGTCCACCATTGCCCAGCTTCCTCGACCCTGGACGTCGAGATTGCCGTAGTAGAGCACTGCCTCGAACGTGCCCTGTTCATGGAGCAGCAGCTGTGAGCCCATTTCCATCACACCGACCAGTTCGTAGCGCCCGGCCAGTTCGCGCGGTGGCGGCGTGGAAGTGTTGGTGCAGGCGGCTAATGTCAGCGCGAAGGCGGTGAGTGCCAGGCGGGTGTAGGGCGAGGAGGATCTACCATGACCCATAGGGCACCCCGTGTTGCTCGATATAGGCCTTGGCTTTGTCGGAAAGCGGACGATGTTCTCCGTTGGATTTCCCGCCGTACGGCCCGACCTTGCTGATGGCCGCTTCGAAGCGACCTATTTCGATGGATTGCAGGCAGGGTCCGCCTACCCAGGCCTTGGCGATGCCTCCAGGGGCCACGCCGATGGTTATAACCCTGCGATACATCCCTTCGACGACTCTTTTCTCGCCACGGCAGTAAGGAGCCTGAGGCTTGAGCATCTCCTCACGCACCCATTCGGGAACATTGATGCGCACGTTATAGGTCTGCGGTTCGACCAGTGATTGCCAGCGCACAAAAATGATCTCCGGTAGGTCGATGCCACGTAGGCCCTTCCCGGCGGTTCCGGCCGGATGTGATGGCCATCCGGTTACGACGCTTGCATAGGATGGCACGCCGCCACCGACTCTTTCGTAAGCCAGCCCACGGCGGTCGATTACATCCACGCTCTCCACCCAGACTTCCATATTGTCGGGCGCGATAACGCCTGCATACCAAGTGTCAAACGGCAGTCTGGGTTGGGCTTGGCTGCTCGCGCATCCACTGAGCAGGACGAATGCGCAGGCGAGAAAGAGACTCTTCATTCGGGATAGCCTTGCTGTGGCTGGTTGTTGTAGATCAGACGGACGTTGGGTGCTGGTTTGCTGATAAGCAGACCGCTAGAGGGCTTCCAGTTCGCTGACAGGTGGATGTAGTTTCTCCGAAGCAAGCGTTCTTCATTTTTATCCAGGCCGTAACGGCCTCCTTTGGAAAAAGCCATCAGCTTATCGGCAATTTTCTGAAGCTCCTCGGGCAGTGCGGTTGCTCTTTCCCTTTCATCGATGAAGTCGAAAGGAACTCCTTGCTGCACTGCTAGTTCCCGCATCACACGCAAATACACCAGCGCCAACTCGCCGCGTATCTGACGGTCAATAGTTACCAGGCCTAATACCCAGTCCTCCGGCGGATGGTTGACGCCGCGGGGGTTGAGTTTGCGGATGCGGCGAACCTCTTTTTTAAGCTGATCTTCCGGTAGCCCGAGAGCCATCCACTTCTCGTATTGACGGCTGGTTTCACGCCAGGCGTGCGTGTTTTCAATAGACGTCCCAGCGGGCACCGTGGAGCTGACAGGACGACTCAAGATCAGCTTTTCCCGGGCAATCGGAAGATAGCCACCACCGATATCCGAGTGCGCGCCGGGAAGGGCTATCTCCTGGTGATGCGGAGCCACGCTATTGAGCGCGAAGTTCCAGCGCATCTCATCACGAGCCGTGAGCTGGACTACCTTGCGTGCGCAACCCGGAGGCAGGTACAGGTTGACGCCTGGATTTAGGTGGTCCGCAGGGCTGAAGTCCCACCTCATTGGGTCGGCCACGGCTGCTACCGTATCGAACAGCCCGATAAAGTTGATGCAGGCGTGGCCGCTCCATTCGAAGTCTTCTGACAGCCCGAACTGGCCTGGGCGCAGGAGGCCAGCCAGCACCCCACCGTTGGCTTTGAGCAATTCATTGGCGAAATGGCGAGCTGCTGCTGCGCCGCGGCTGAATCCGAAGATATCGAATTCCAACGCGTCGACCTGCACTTCGGGATTGCTTTCCGTAAATAGGCCCAGCTGTAGGCTGATCGTGTTGGGGCTCTGCATCACCCGGGCTACTACGCCGGTATCGCCCATCCCAGTAGCTTGCCCGTATACCGAATCTTCCTCGCCGCTGCTGGTGCCGATGCCTTCGAGATACGCCTTGATGCTGGCGCTACGCTCGTCCTTAGCCAGGCTCCGGGTCGCATCGTCCTGGTACAGGTCGAACAACCGCGCTACGTTGCTCGGCGCGTTGCCGTAGCTGTTGTCCGGTGTCTCGGTAAAGAAGCCGTTGCCTTCGCTACCGCCGAAACCATGCGCCCTACAATACTCGACGACTTCGCCGAGAGTGCGCTCGTCCAGCAGGGTCAGGTCGTCCTGGCGACACCTTTCGGTCACGGCAGCATTAGCCAGGTTGTTGCCGGTGCCATCGAAGAACACGCCGATTCGCAGGGTGATGCCCTGGCGCGCCTGTTGCTGCGGCTGCTCGACCAGCTCCTCTTCCTCGTCTTCTTCTTCCAGGCCCAAAGGCGCTAGGTCCCCCGGCTCTTCCTGCCAGGCTCGGGCCAGCGGTGAGGTCGGGAGTAGGGACGTTACTGCGTTGGTTGCCGCAGCAATCGCAGCGGACGCAATGCCGAGCACTTCTGGCGTGAGGAAGGGCGCCGGGCTGTGACCAGTGCCGATAACCAACGTCCCCGAGCCCGCGGTCACGACATTGCCATGGTCACCCACACTGCCCACCACCGCCGCCGGCTTGCCATCGATCAGCACGTTGGGGATCACGGCGCTGGCCATTGCGCCGCCGCAGGCGGAAGCGTCGCCCATGCGTGCGGCCGGCAGGCCGTCGAACAGCACGTCGGGCGAGCCGGCGGCGATGGGGTTGGTGCCGTGGCCCGTCTTCGGGCAGGCGGTAGGGTCGCCGAGGCGGGCTGCGGGTTTGCCGGACATCCGTTGTCTCCTTACTGGACCTTGACCTGTCCGCTGCCATCCAGGCTGGCGGAAAAGCTGACCTGGCGCTTGAGGCCATCCACCTCCAGCAGGCCTTCGATGGTGAAGGCGAGCGTCAGTGGATCGTGGGTGCGCGGCAGCGACAGCACGCGCACCTGGGTCAGCCTGGGTTCGTACGCTTCGATGAAACGTTCGATGGCGATACGCGCCTGCTGCAGCGAGTCGTGCAGCGACAGGCGCATATCGTTGAGATCGGGCAACCCGTAGTCGGGCAGCGTCTGCACGCTGCCCGCTCGGGTGCTGAGCATCTTGGCCAGATGGGCAGCCACCGAGGCCATCGCCGCGACTTCGCGGCTCCAGCCAGAGCGCCGTGCGGCGTCACCGCCGAGGCGTTCGAAGAGGCTGCCGTATCCGTTCAAGTGCTTATTCCTTGTCCAGCTTGCCGACCAGCGACAGGGTGAAATCCGCGCCCATGTATTTGAAGTGCGGACGCACGCTGAGGCTGACGCGGTACCAGCCCGGTTCGCCCTCGACGTCGCTGACGTTGACCTGGGCGGCGCGTAGCGGACGACGGCTGCGTACTTCGGAGCTCGGATTCTCCTGGTCGGCGACGAACTGGCGGATCCACTTGTTGAGTTCCAGTTCGAGGTCGGTGCGCTCCTTCCATGCACCGATCTGCTCGCGCTGCAGCACCTTCAGGTAGTGCGCCAGGCGGTTGACGATGAACAGGTAGGGCAGCTGGGTGCCGAGCTTGTAGTTCAGCTCGGCGGTCTTGCCTTCCTCGCTATTACCGAAGAACTTGGGCTTCTGCGCCGAGTTGGCGGAGAAGAACGCGGCGTTGTCGCTGCCCTTGCGCATGGTCAGGGCGATAAAGCCTTCCTCGGCCAGCTCGTACTCGCGACGGTCGGAAACCAGCACTTCGGTCGGGATCTTGGTTTCGATCTCGCCCATGCTTTCGAAATGGTGCAGCGGCAGGTCTTCCACTGCTCCGCCGCTCTGCGGGCCGATGATGTTCGGGCACCAGCGGAACTTGGCGAAGCTGTCGGTCAGGCGGCTGGCGAAGGCGTAGGCGGTGTTGCCCCACAGGTAGTGTTCGTGGCTGCCGGCGACGTTTTCCTTGTAGACGAAGCTCTTCACCGGGTTGTCTTCCGGATCGTAGGGGTTGCGTAGCAGGAATCGCGGTACGGTCAGTCCGACGTAGCGGGCATCTTCCTGTTCGCGGAAGCTCTGCCACTTGGTGAACTGCGGGCCCTCGAAGTGATCCTTCAGGTCCTTCAGGTCCGGCAGGCCGGTGAAGCTTTCCAGACCGAAGAACTTCGGGCCGGCAGCGGCAATGAATGGCGCGTGGGACATGCTGGCGACGCTGGCAACGTACTGCATGGTCTTCACGTCGGGCGCGCTGGGGTCGAAGAAGTAGTTGGCGATCAGCGCACCGACCGGCTGGCCGCCGAACTGGCCGTATTCGGCGGTGTAGATGTGCTTGTACAGGCCGGACTGAACGATCTCCGGGCTGTCCTCGAAGTCGTCGAGCAGGTCCTGCTTGGAGGCGTTGAGCAGCTCGAGCTTGATGTTCTCGCGAAAGTTGGTGCGATCGACCAGCAGCTTCAGACCGCGCCAGGAGGATTCCAGGGCCTGGAACTGCGGGTGGTGAAGGATTTCGTCCATCTGCTGGCTGAGCTTGGCGTCGATCTCCGCGATCATGCGGTCGACCATGGCCTTCTTCACCGGCTCGTTTTCGTTCTGCGGCTTGAGCAGTTCTTCGATGAAGGCCGAGACGCCGCGCTTGGCGATGTCGTAGGCCTCGTCGTCCGGGGTCAGGCGGGTTTCGGCGATGATGCGGTCGAGGATGCCGCCTTCGGCGAGGTGGTTGCCGTGCTCGACGGCGGCTGCGCTAGTGGTCATGTAGATGTGCTTCCTTGTCGGTGATATCAGGCGTCCAGCTTCTCTTTGGCCGCCAGGCCCAGTTCGCCGAGTACGCGGTCACGCGAATCGTCGTCGGCGAGTACGCTTTCGATGGCCTTGCGGAAGGCCGGGGCATTGCCCAGCGGGCCTTTCAGGGCGACCAGGGCGTCACGCAGTTCCATCAGTTTCTTCAGCTCCGGGACCTGCTCGACCAGATTGGCCGGGTTGAAGTCCTTCATCGAATTGATACGCAGCTGTACGGCCAGCTCGTCATCGGTCTGCTCGTCCTGCAGACGGTTCGGCACGCCGAAGGTCAGGTTCAGCTCCTGCTTGGCCAGGACCTCGTCGAAGCTGTTCTTGTCGATGGCGATGGGCTTGCGGTCCTCGATCTTGCGATCGTCGGCGCGCTGGGTGAAATCGCCCAGCACCATCAGCTTGAGGGGCAGCTCGACCTCTTCCTGAGCATTGCCGGTGGCCGGCTTGAACGTGACGTTGATGCGTTCCTTGGGTGCAACCGAGCCTTCTTTGGCCATGGTGTTCTCCTTTGCGGTTAATCCAGCACCACTTCGAGATCGAGGTGGCACAGCCTGCGGTAAATCTCATCCTTGCTTTCACGCACGGCGTGGTTCTGCGGCAGCAGCTCGCAACAGCTGTGCAGCAGGCGCAGTACCTCGAGGGCGAGATCGGGTTCCCAGCTGCCCAGGCCACTGGCCTCGAGCTGCTGGTCGAGTGCTTCGAGCTGGGTTTTGGCCAGCTCGTATTTCTTGGCCTGGTAGCACAGGCGGGCGAGGCTCAGCTGCCAGAAGAAGCGCTCGCGGCCACCACGGGCGCGCGCCAGGCCCTGTTTGAGCTGCTGCACGGCTGGTTTGAGGCCGTCCTTGCGCAGTAGCGGCACAGCTTCCTGCAGCGCGAGCTCCCAGCTCGGTTGCACGGTGCCGGCTACGGGCGGCTCCTCCTGCCTGGCGGCCGTTGTCGGCTGCACATGGGGCATGACCTGGCCACTGATCCAGGCACGGGTTTCGGCATCGGCAAACGGGGTGCCGTCGTGAAAGTACAGCTCTTCCAGACGCGGTACGCGTTGCAGGAACAGCGCGAGCTGGATCTCCACTTCGCGCATAGCCTGCGCGGCGTCCAGCTCCTGCAGGCACTCCCAGGCCAGGCGCTGGCCGTCCAGCCAGAACGGCGCGCGCGCGGTGCTGTTTTCCAGGTCCACCAGCAGGTCGGCGTACTGCCCTTGAGCGAAGCGTTCGCGGTAGCTGGCGAGCTTGTCGGCGGGTACGCCACGTAGCGCGGTGATCTGCTCGCTGTTGTGCTCCGGCAGGCTGTCGATGCTCAGCCAGAGCAGGGTACGCGCCAGGCGCAGGGGGCGCAGATCGCTGGTGCGCTGCTTGAGCCACCAGGCGGTCAGCGGGCGCGCCTGCTCCTGCAGGTTGCGCACGGCCTTGAGCGCTTCCTTGTCGTTCTCTATCGGCGAGCCGGGAGCGAAGACCTGGCTGGCGACCTGCTTGACCTGGGCAATGGCCGCCCCCACCGTACCTGGCTGCGCCTGTCCCTGACTGGCGCGTTTGACCATGCCGTCGAGCTGGCGGCACAGCGGCAGCAGCAGCGGTGCGTCTTCGCCCAGATGGCCGGACAGGCACTGCTCCAGCGCATGCAATTGCTCGGCGAGGCTGCGAAACAGTGGCAGCTGTTCGCCAACCGGCACGTCTTCGGAAAAGGTCTGCTCCAGGCGCGGCAGCAACCAGTTGATCGCGGCGGCGCGGGTGCGTGGCTTGCGTGGGTGCAGCTCGTCCCAGTGATTGCTGCACAGGTATTGCAGCAGGCTCAGGCCAGCCTGCAGTCCAGCGAAGGATTCGCGTTGGAACAGGCTCCATGTGAGCCAGGCTGCAGCACGCAGGTCCTTGGACAGCGAAGCGAGCAGCACTTCGCTGCCTTCGCGGACCTTCTGCCAGTCGATGCCGGTGGTCTGATGAAGTGCCCCGGCCTTGGCAAGTTCAGCCTCGAGCAATTCGAATTCGCTGCTGTAGCGAATATCGTCGCCAGCGAAATTGCTGTCATTGACCGGCTTTCTGGCAAGTTCCAGATAATGCTTGCTGAGTGCGCTGGCGTGCATTGGGTCTTCCGTGACGCTCAAGTTCGATCCGTGAACTTTGAAACATGCCGCCAATATCAAAAGCGGAATGTTTCCGAGAAAAGGGGTGCGCAACTTCTTGCACACCGTCCCTGCGCAACAAATTGCACAGGGCCTTATGGGGTGGGCATCCTAGACGTGGGGTATGTGTCGTTCAAGGCGAGAAGTGTGATCTCCGTTGCAGCTGGGAATATTAACCAGCTGGCGACTGAACTAATTCAAAACGGGCGATTAAGTTGCCTTTGTACAGCAACTTACTTCGTAGGAAATATGCCGGTTGCTTGTAAGAGAATACTTACGTGCAACTTTCTACCCGGTCACAGAATTGGGAGTGATTAATGTTATAGGCCGCTGGAAGTTGCCGATATGGACACAGCCAGGGTGTGGCGCTGACCCGGCTGGAGCACCACCGCGTCGTCCAGCACGTTGGCCGTTTCGATGCACAGCATCCGCTGCCAGGCATCGTCGGCGAAGCTCGTCAGGCGCCGCGCCTTGTCGATCCACGGATTCCACAACACGGCGGACATCGACCCGCTGGTGGTCAATCGGATGCGCCGCTGCCACGCCGGATCGACAAGATTCAGGGTGGCCGGCAGCTGCTGGTAGACACGATCGGTTTCGCCGCTGAAATGCAGGTCGTCCTGTTGCTGGCATTCTTTCCAGTCCAGCAGTGTGTCGATGTATGGGCAGCCGGCGAGGCCCTCCACACGCACCTGACGGATGTCGCTGACGGCGAAGTAGCTGTGCAGCGCCTGGCTGATGGCAACGCTTTCGTCACCGTCGTTGCGGCTGCTGAGGCTGAGCTGGAGATCATCGGCGAGGCGAATCCGCAACGTCAGTTCGACCCGATGCGGCCAGCCCGGCAACGCGCCGAGCGCCTGCGGACAGTCGAACTCGAGAATAGCCGCATCGCCATCGCTGCGCTGTTCGCGCAACTGCCAGGGCAGCGCGCGTACCAAACCATGGAAAGGTGCGGGTTGTTCGCCGTGATAGCTCGCCTGCACGGCCTGCGGGTTGCGCGCCAGGTCGCCGAACCACGGCCAGCAGATCGGCACGCCGCCGCGTACCGACTGACCCTGCTGGAAGGCTGCCTCTTCGCTGAGCCAGATGATCGGTGGTGCGTCGCCCTGGCGATAGCTGAGGATCTGCGCGCCCTGTTCGGCGATCAGCAGTTCGTCCTCGCCGCGGCGGACTCGCCAGACGGCGAGCTGGTCCATTTCGATGCGTTGGATATCGACAGGCATGGGCAATCTCGTGATGGGCTCGGGTTTGCGTCTGACAACGGTCGCAAGGCGGGATTTCATCCGTCTCCGGGCGTGGGGTGGATGTTGCGTACATCCAACGTGGCTCCGTTCGGTGGAGCGCCATTCAGTGGATCGCCAGGGTGGATCGCCGACGCGCGATCCACCCTACAGGTCGCGCGGTCAGCGACCCTGGCAGGCGTCGACCCGCAGCCAGCGTTCCAGCAGCTTGAAGCCCTGCATCAGGATGAAGGCGATCAGCAGGTAGATCAGGCCGGCGGTGAGGAACATTTCCTCGTGCAGGTAGGTGCGGGCGGCGATCTTGCGCGCCATGCCGGTCAGTTCCAGCAGCGTGATGGTGCTGGCCAGGGCGCTGGCCTTGAGCATCAGGATCACTTCGTTGCTGTAGGCCGGCAGGCCGATGCGCGTCGCGCGCGGCAGGATGATGTGCAGCAGCGCCTGGGCGCGTGACATGCCCAGCGCCCGTGCGGCTTCGACTTCACCCGGCGGCACGTTCTGGATTGCACCGCGGATGATTTCGGCGATATAGGCGGCGGTGTGCAACGTCATGGTAATGATGGCGCACCAGTACGGGTCACGCAGGTACGGCCAGAGCACGCTTTGGCGCACCACCTCGAACTGCGCCATGCCGTAGTAGACCAGGAACAGTTGCACCAGCAGCGGGGTGCCGCGGAAGAAGAAGATGTAGCCATAGGGCAGCGCGCGTATGGCCAGCAGGCGGGAGGAGCGGGCGATGCCCAGCGGCACGGCGAGGATCAGTCCGGCGACGACCGAAACACCGACCAGTTGCAGGGTCAGCCAGGCGCCCTCGATAAAGCTCGGCAGCCACTTGATGAAGATTTCCCAGGTCATGCTGCGCTCCGCACGAAGCCACGGCCGGCACGTTTTTCGAGGAAGTGCATGCCGATCATGGCGACGATGGTCAGGCACAGGTAGATGAAGGCCGCGACCAGGAAGAAGGTGAAAGGCTCCTTGCTGGCGGTCACGGCGATCTGCGAGCGGCGCATGATCTCTTCCAGGCCGATGACGGATACCAGTGCCGTGTCCTTCATCAGGATCATGAACAGATTGCCCAGACCCGGCAGCGCCAAGCGCCACATCTGCGGCAGGATCAGCCGCGTGAAGATCCGCCGCTTGCCCAGGCCCAGGGCCAGGCCAGCCTCACGGTGTCCCTTGGGAATGGCCAGCAGCGCCCCGCGGAAAACTTCGGTGGCGTAGGCGCCGAAGCACAGACCAAGGGCGATGGTGCCGGCGGCGAACGGGCTGAGGGCCAGGTTCTCGATGCCGAACAGCTCGCCGATACCGCGAATCAGGCTGATGGTGCCGAAATAGATCAGCAGTACCCAGAGCAGTTCGGGTACGCCGCGCACGATGGTTGAATAGGTGCCGCCGAGCCAGCGCAGCGCGCTGTAGGGCGAGGTCTTGGCGAGAGCGCCGAGCAGACCGAGCACCAGCCCCAGCGCCAGGGAGGTGAGGGCCAGTTGGATGGTCATCCAGGTGCCGGCGATAAGCGCCGGACCGAATCCGTGAAGGTCAGGAATCATAGAAGCTCAAACACCGAAGCCCGGTCGGCCAGTTTCAGGCGACCGGGCTTCGGCTCGGTTGGATCAGTAAATGCTGAACGGGAAGTACTTGTCGTTGATCTGCTTGTAGGTGCCGTCAGCGATGATCTCGGCCAGCGCCTTATTCAGCTTCTCACGCAGCTCGTCGTTGCCCTTGCGCACGGCGATGGCGATCTTGTCGTCATCGAATACCGGCTCGCCCTTGAACTCGAAGCCCTTGCCAGCATCGCTCTTGAGCCATTCCCACTGCACGAAGGTGTCGGCCAGAATGCCATCGACACGGCCGGAGGCCAGGTCCAGGTAGGCGTTTTCCTGGGTGTCGTAGAGCTTGATGTCGACCACGCCGTCCAGGTTGTCTTCCAGCCAGGTGCCGGCAATGGTCGCGCGCTGGGCGCCGATCACCTTGCCGTCCAGGTAGCCCTTGTCGGTCTTGAAGTCGGTGGACTTGGGTGCCACGAACTGCAGCTTGTTGGTGTAGTAGTGGTCGGTGAAGTCCACTGCGTTCTTGCGCTCTTCGGTCACCGACATCGAGGCGGCGAGGAAGTCGAACTTGCCGGCATTCAGCGCCGGGATGATGCCGTCCCAGTCCGAGGTGACCACTTCGCATTCAGTTTGCATCTTGGCGCAGAGGGCGTGGGCGATGTCGAGGTCGAAACCGACCACCTTGCCGCTGGCATCGATCAGGTTGAAGGGCGGGTAGGCGCCTTCGGTACCAATCCGTAGTTTTTCCGCGGCGAATGCCTGGGTGCCGATGATCAACGATGCAGCAGCGGTCAGCAGGATCTTCTTATAGCTCTTCATGCGGTGTTGCTCCATTAGCGATGGCTGGACATGAATTGTTTACAGCGCGCCGATTGAGGATTGTCAAATACCTGCTCGGGCGTTCCTTGCTCCTCGACCAGGCCCTGGTGGAGGAATACCACTTCGCTGGATACCTGCTTGGCGAAATTCATCTCATGGGTGACGAGCAGCATGGTGCGGCCTTCTTCGGCGAGCGACCGGATCACTGCAAGCACTTCTTGTACCATTTCCGGATCGAGTGCCGAGGTCGGCTCGTCGAACAGGATCACCTTGGGCTGCATCGCCAGCGTCCGCGCAATGGCCGCGCGCTGCTGTTGACCGCCGGAAAGCTGATTGGGATAGACGTGGCGTTTGTCGGCGATTCCGACCTTGGCCAACAGCGCCTCGGCCACCTCGGTGGCTTCGGCCTTGCTCTGGCCGAGCACGCGGCGCGGTGCCTCGATGATGTTGTCGAGGATGGTCATGTGCGGCCAGAGGTTGAAGTTCTGGAACACAAAACCCAGTTCGCTGCGAATCCGATTGAGCTGCTTACCGTCGGCGGCGACCAGGTCGCCCTGCTTGTCGCGCTTGAGCTTGAGCTGCTCGCCGGCCACCAGAATCTCGCCCTCGTGGGGGTTTTCCAGCAGGTTGATGCAGCGCAGAAAGGTGGATTTTCCGGAGCCTGAAGAGCCGAGGATGGAAATCACATCGCCATCGCGGGCGGTCAGCGAAATGCCTTTGAGAACTTCCAGATCGCCGTAGCGCTTGTGCAGATTGCGGATTTCCAGTGCAGGGATGGCCTCGGCCATGAGGGGTCCTCTTACAGACCGGCGAAGGCCGCCATGGTCTAGATATCTGATGGTGCGCTCCGCGCGAACTGCTCGCCGTCCTGGCGAGGCGCAAACCTAGCATGCGATGCGGCATGCGCCAAGCGCGATGCGGCGTTGAGCACTGTGACCGATCGGTCACGTTTCGCTGGCCACCGATGCGCCCCTATCTATATAGATGAAATCGGCGCTGTACGCGCAGGCACACTCCGGTACCTTGCGTAAACGGCAGGCTCGGTCCGCTTCCGTGCGGCGCGAAGCGGCCACGGTCTCAGCTCGCTTCCGGCTTGGGCGTGTTTTGGTCGTCGGAGAGCATTTCGTCGTGCTCGGCCATCTTCCACGGCAAGCTGCCCGGCGAGATGTGCAGGAAGTGCAGGTACTTTTCGAACTGGTCGAGTATGTCGCTGATGATGTCCGCCTGGTCGTATCCGTAGACGTCGTAATGCTGGCCGCCGCGGCGCAGGAACACTTCGGCGCGGTAGTACTGCTCGTCGGCCTGCGGCCCTTCGGTCAGCGCGAACGCTGGCATGGCGTAACCGACCGCACGGATTTCGTAGATGAAGTCCACCTGGTCGTCCTTGATGACCTCCAGGTAGAGCCGCGAGTGGGCTTCATCGGTGTGCACTTCGGCAGCCCATTCCTGGCCACTGAGTTCGCGCTGCACCCGGCGCATCGCCTTGAGCACCGTGGTGCTCATGAAGCTGTCGACTTCTTCCCTGCTGGGAAAGCTGACCATCCCCGCCAGGCGCTTCTTCCACAGGCCGGGACCGGCGTTGCTCGCTAGCCGGCTGCCCTGCATGTGGCTTTGCAGGCTGGTTTCGTGGTGGCCTTCGATCACCAGAGCGCGCCACATGCCCAGCGCGGCGATCATCATGATGATTGCGAAGGGCAGCGCGCTGGCGATGGTCATGGTCTGCAGCGCGCTGAGGCCGCCGGCCAGGAGCAGGGCGGACGCAACTACGCCCTCGATGCTGGCCCAGAACACACGCTGCCAGACCGGCGTGTGCAGCGCGCCGCCGGCGGCCAGCGAGTCGATGACCAGGGAGCCGGAGTCCGACGAGGTGACGAAGAAGGTGATGATCAGCACCACCGCCAGGAACGAGGCGATGGACGTCATCGGCAGCAGTTCGAACAGTTTGAACAGCGCGATGGCGTTGTCCGCCTGCACATCCGAGATCAGCGAGGTGTAGCCTTCGGCCATGATCATGTGCAGCGCGGTGTCGCCGAATACCGAGAACCAGAGGAAGGTGAAGATGGTCGGGACGAACATCACGCCGAAGACGAACTGGCGAATGGTCCTGCCGCGGCTGATCTTGGCGATAAACAGGCCGACGAAGGGCGACCAGGCGATGGTCCATCCAAAGATGAACAGCGTCCAGTTGCCGATCCAGTCGCTGCGGCTGTAGGCCTGCAGGTTGAAGGTGCGCTCGATGATGTTGTTCAGGTAGCTGCCGGTGTTCTGCAGAAACGTTTCGAGGATGAAAATGGTAGGCCCGACCAGAAACACGAAGAGCATCAGGCCGATCGCCAGGATCATGTTCAACAGCGACAGGTTTTTCACGCCCTTGTCGAGGCCGGCGACCACCGAGCAGATCGCCAGGCCGGTGATGATGGCGATGGCGATGATCTGCACGTTGATGCTGATCGGTATCGACGGCCAGAGGTAGTTGATGCCCGCGTTGATCTGGGTGACGGACAGGCCCAGCGTTGTGGCGATGCCGAACAGCGTGCCGAGAATCGCGAAGACATCCACCACATGGCCGATCGGCCCGTAGATGCGTTCGCCGATGATCGGGTACAGCGCCGAGCGCATCGACAGCGGCAGGCCGTGGCGGAACGAGAAGTACGCCAGCACCAGACCGGTCAGTCCGTAGATGGCCCAGATATGAAAGCCCCAGTGGAAGAAGGCAATCTGCATCGCCTGCTTGGCCGCGTCGACGGTTTCTCCGGCTCCGGCGGGTGGCGAGGCGTAGTGCAGCACGGGTTCGGCCACGCCGAAGAACAGCAGGGCGATGCCGTAGCCGGCGGAAAAGAGCATGGCGAACCAGGCTGGAAAGCTATATTGCGGCTCGGCGTGATCCGGGCCCAGCTTGATGCTGCCCCAGGGCGTCATGGCGATGCCGACGATAAACACCAGGAAAAAGGCCACCGAGAGCATGTAGAACCAGCCGAAGTTGGTCGTGATGAACGCCAGCGTCGAGCTGAACACCTCACCGGCCAGCTCCGGATTGCTGATCGTCCCGATCACCAGCAGCAGCGTGACGATCACGGCTGGAATGAACACGGGGAACAGGATGATGGCCTTGGGCATTTTCTTGGCGGCGTCCATGGGCGGTCAGCCTCCCTTTGCGAATGGGTGATGAGCGGGATGTACGCGGCGAAACCTCCGGAGAGCCCGAACGCTGCCTTTGGGGTAGACGGTCCGAAGCGCAGAATGATTCAGCGAAAAGATGGGTTGGGTGTCGATTGACCGATAGCGCCAGTGCTAAAACGCGGGCTCCAGGCCATGGTGCCGCAGGATGGCCGCAACGCTGCCGTCGGCGATCAGCGCCTCGAGCGCGTCGTTGAAACGTTCGAATTCGGCTTCGCTGACCGCGGCGCGGGAAAGGCCGATCGCGTAGGAAACTCGTTGCAGCTCACCCGCCTCGTGAATGTCGGAATGCCCCTCCTGATCGATCAGGTGCCAGGCGACGTCCTGATTGACCACGGCGACGCCCTGTTCGCCGAACCTGCCGGCCTCCAGCATGCGCAGCAGCCGCCGGTTATCCGCCTCCAGGATCAGCGTCACGTCGCCGACCTCGGCCAGATGCTGGCCGAGCACGAAGGAGGTTCCGGAGGGCCCGTACACGGCGACGCTGCGTCCGGCCAGGTCCTCGGGGCGATGGAAGACGAAGCGGCTCGCCGAACGCGCATAGACCCCATAGCGGGAGGTGACCAGCATGCGGGTGAGGTGAAACGCGCGCTCGCGATCCGGTGAGCGGATCACGGTGAAGATCCCCTGCGCTTCACCGTCCTCGGCCAGCGCCAGTGCGCGTCGCCAGGGCAGCAGCTGCACCGGACAGTCGATCCGAAGTCGCGCGCAGACGGCTGCAACGATCTCGACGAAAGGCCCGGCTGCACGGTCCTCGGTGCCGGTGGCCGCCGTGGCATAGCTGAACGGCGGGAAGTCCTCGGTGACGAAGCGCAGCTCATCGGCTTGGCAATTGCCCATGAGTGCCAGGCCGACGACTATCGCAATCCATCGAGTGGGCATGCTGCAAGCTCCAGGCGATCGGCAGAGCGGCAATACGCTCCACGCCCTTGCAGGCTAGCGTGTCGCCGTCCGCGGCGCGACCCCGACTCCGCGAATAAGGCAGCCAGCGAAGCAGGCCGGACTTCCAGGCGAGTGACGTCGATCGATGCGAGCCCCCCGGCTATCGCGCTCTTCGCATCTGCTCGCGCCATTCCCATGGCGGTTGCTGTTCGGTCTTGTGCAATGACCACAGGCCGCGCCGGAACTCGCGGGCGACCGCCTCCAGATCGAGCAGCGAGCGGTCGTCAAGGTGACTGCGATACGCCCAGGCCGTGCCAGACCTGACCATCTCCGAATTGACGTCGATGTTGCCAACGCTGACTCGCGCCAGGGTCCGTCCCAGGTCATCGCGGCCCTTGACTACGAGCGTCACGTTCTTGCCGAATATGTGGTCGGAGAGCGCTTGCCGGGCCTGGCTGCCGTAGGGTTGCTTGAGCTCCGGGGTGTCGATTTCCGCCAGCCGGACCCTGAACCGTTCACCCACGTTGGTCCGGCAGCTGAAGGTGTTGCCATCGGCGATGCCGATCACCCGGCAGTCGAACGATTCGGCAGAGGCAGGCATGGCAGTTACGAGCAGGGCGGCGAGCAGGTAGCGCAGCATGAGGGCATCCATGCGGTTCGGGGCGGGCGAGGGTAACAGGCTGGTCGCTGCCCTGATCGGCGCCAGGTCTCAGATGGTCCGTCTGCGTTGGCGAAATGGCGGCCGGTCACGCATGCCGAGAAATACGCCGAACCGCCGCCTTGCCATGGCGCGCGCAACGCTCAGAAGGCGGCTTCGAGTTGGTGCCGGCGCAGGATCTTCGGCACCGTGCCATCGGCTATTGCCGCGTCCAGCGCCTGCTCGAACGCTTCGAACTGTGCCGCGCTCACCGTCTTGCGCGAAAGACCGATGCCATAGCTGATCGGGCCCATTTCGCCAGCCTCGCGCACATCGGAAAGTTGCTCTTCCTCGATCAGGTGCCAGGCAACATCCTGATTGAGCACCGCCAGGCCGTCCACACCGAAGCGCCCGGACTGCAGCATGCGCAGCAGTCGGCGATTGTCGGTAGTCAGGTGCAGGCTTACGTCGGGCACCGACTTGAGGCGCTCGGACAGCACGTAAGAGGTGCCGGATGGGCCATAGACGCCAACCAGTCGCCCCGCCACATCACCTGGCTGGTTGAAGACGAAGCTGCTCTCGGTCTGGGCGAAAACACTGTAGCGAGAAGTGACCAGCATCCGGCTGATGTGGAACATCTGCTCGCGTTGCGGTGAAGGTGTGAGAGTGAATATTCCGTCCACCTGTCCCTGCTCGGCCAGGCGGAATGCGCGCTGCCAGGGATACAGGGTGATCGTGCATTGGTGCTGCAAGCGTGCGCAGATCGCATGTACCACCTCTACAAACGGGCCGGCCGCACCAACGCCTGCGGTTTCGCTGGCCGGGGCGTCAGCCGGATAGGTGAACGGCGGGAAGTCTTCGGTCACGAAACGCCACTGCGCCGCGCCGGCCGGGGCGGCGTTCGACAACAGCCATATCAGCAGAATCGAGAGAATCCTGTGCACCGTTCGGCTCCTTGCGCTGTGCAGCATTCCTTGGCGGTTCGACGCGGCCGGGCAACATCTCGCTCAAGCCCGCTCCGTTAGCATCAGCCTAGCGCAGAATGAAGTCGGAGCGATTAAATGATAAGGCCTGGCCGGGCATGCGTGGCACGTGCGGCGATTCGCCGAGGGACACTTCTGCAGTGGCCCCGTTGAGGCTTGCCAGCTCGCCGAGAGCGCAGAGGAATATCACGTTGATGCGTCGCTAAGTTTGGGCACTGCTCCCTTGCGCACCATCATAAAGATGCTTCTGGAAGCCGAAAAACAGACTCTTGATCAGTTCCGGCCTACCCAGATCTGCAACTGCATCGTTAATCGCATTCTTGTAGCGAAGCTTCAGCAAAGGGGAGAGCTTTTCCGGCCCCAATTCCTCCACACCCTCCTTCACGTATTGCGACAGCACGAAGTCAAGAAAGGCTTCTTGCTTGTCAGTGAATTGCCCATGCAGCGTGCTGCGAGCTCTGCTGGCGCGCTCTTCTCGAGTCTGCGGTTCGATGGAGAAGGCGACGTACGTCAGCACATCGAACAGGTCACTATGCTCGGCGTCGATGATGCGCTGCATTTCGTGCAGTACCTCGTTGCTAAAGCCACGTTCAGCCAGGCCCTGTAGGAGCGAAGTGCGAGTATCCGGGGCGCTCCAAAGCCCGCGTAGCTGGTCCTCATCTTTAAAAAATTCCGGCAGATTACCGAACAGGCTTTCCAGGAACTGCGCAGCAGACATCGGTTTGCCATCGGCGCCGAGGTACAGCGTCGCCATCATGCTCTTGATGCGGCGCACCGAGCCGTTGCTGAGTCTGACCTCGATCACGTCCGGGCGTGGATCGCGCGGTGGCTTGGGCGGCCTGGGTTCGTTTTCATAGCCGCCTCTGTCCTCTCCGGTGGCGACGCCTCCGGTCACGGTAGGCTCTATCGGTTCGCCATCCCATTCGGGATCGCTGAATAGGTGATGAGCTTTCACGAAGTCATAGATCGTGAAGTAATCCTTGCCGTCGAATAAGCGCGTACCGCGACCGATGATCTGCTTGAACTCGATCATGTTGGTCACCGGCCGCATCAGCACAATATTGCGGACGTTACGCGCATCCACGCCGGTGGAGAGCTTCTGCGAGGTAGTGAGAACGGTCGGTATGGTCTTCTCGTTGTCCTGGAAATGCCGCAGGTGTTCTTCCCCCCGCGCACCATCATCGGCGGTCACCCGCACACAGTAGTCCGGCTCGCTGCTGCGCTTCATCTGGTTGATCAGGTCACGTACTTCCAGCGCATGCTGTTGGGTGGCGCAGAACACCAGCGTCTTCTCGTTTGGCGCGATCTGCTCCATGAACAGTTTGACCCGATAGGCCTCCCGCTCCGGGATCTTGATGACTCGATTGAAGTCCGCCTCGAGATAGCGCCGTCCCGCCTCAACCTCGCCTTTGATGACTATTCCGTCGCCTGGCACATGCACGTACTCATCAAGCGTTGTAGCGATCTGCTTGACCTTGAACGGCGTGAGGAAACCGTCGTTGATGCCTTCCTTCAGCGAATACACATACACCGGCTCGCCGAAGTAGGCATAGGTGTCGACATTGTCCTTGCGCTTGGGCGTGGCAGTCAGACCGAGCTGCACCGCTGGGGTGAAATACTCAAGGATGCTGCGCCAGTTGCCCTCGTCGTTGGCGCCGCCACGGTGGCATTCATCGATGATGATGAAATCGAAGAAATCCGCCGGGTACTCGCCAAAGTAAGGCGTGCCGTTCGGCCCGCTCATGAAGGTCTGGAAAATGGTGAAAAAGATGCTGCCGTTCTTCGGCACCTTGCCCTTTTTGCGAATTTCGTCCGGGGCGATGCGCACCAGCGCGTCTTCGCTGAAGGCCGAAAACGAGTTGTAAGCCTGATCCGCAAGGATGTTGCGGTCCGCCAGGAACAGAATGCGTGGCTGACGCTGGGCGTCGCGCTTGAGGTTCCAGCGACTTTTGAACAGCTTCCAGGCCAGCTGAAAGGCGATGAATGTCTTGCCTGTGCCGGTCGCCAGCGTCAGCAGAATTCGCGACTGCTGTGCTGCGATTGCTTCCAGCACCCGCTTGATCGCAATGTCCTGATAGTAGCGCGCACCCCAGGTGCCTCCCTTGTCTTCGAACGGAATGGCGGCGAAGCGCTCGCGCCATTCATTGTGCTCGGCGAAGGTCAGGTTCCACAGTTCTTCCGGCGTGGGGAAGCTGAGCAAGTCGCCTTCTGCGCCGGTGAGCATGTCGATGGCGTAGATACGCTGGCCATTGGTTGCATAGGTGAAGCGGATTGCCAGCTTCTTTGCATAGCTTTTGGCCTGGCCCGCACCCTCGGTGTGGTGCTTGTCCCAGGCTTTCGCCTCGATCACGGCCAGCTGAGTGTTGCGGTATACCAATACGTAATCGGCGATCTCCGCCTTGCCGCGTTGCCCCGCACCTTGGATGCGGCCATGAGTGATTTGAAACTCGCGTAGTACGCGGCTGCCATCGACCACGCTCCAGCCGGCTTCACGCAAGGCGGGGTCGATATGTTCGGCGCGGGTTTCAGCTTCGTTCACGGCAATATCCCTTCGGCATCATGCCCGGAGCATAACCCTCGGCGGCGTGGGTTTAGAAGGCGGAATCAACCCGCGAGCATGTTCATGATCAGGCGAATCAGCGTGTCTTTCTGCGCCGGGTCTGACTCCGCTACGAGCAAAGCGAGGGCGGCAAGGCCGATATCGTTGATCACTGGCTGGTTGGTAGCGTCCAGCAAGCGCCCATTGCGGTTGAGAAAGTCCACGAACAGAAACGCACCGCTGCGCTTGTTGCCGTCGGCGAACGGGTGATTCTTGATCACGAAGTACAGCAGATGCGCAGCCTTGGCCTCCACGCTGGGGTAGGCCGGCTCGCCGAACACCGTCTGATCCAGGTTGCCCAGTAGGCCCGCCAGCCCGTCGCCGCGTTCCAGAGCGAATAGCTCGGTGGCTTCGCCGCGAGCCATCAACTCGGCTTTCAGGCGAGCCAGCGCCTGGCGGGCTTCGTCCAGCGTAGGCAGCGCGCCGCCGGCGATGGTGGGCGGGTCGGTCAGCAGGCCTTCGTCATACCGCTGAAGCAAGAGGAAGGTCTGCGCATAACGGGTAACGATATCCACCAGCCCTCGGCCGGTGTCGCTGAGTAACTCAGGGCTTTGCGCCGCCTTTCTCACCAGCTGTAGTGCAGCTTCCAGCTCCAGAGCATTGGCTTCGAAGCGTTGGCGATTGAGGGTGTAGCCCTGGGTGAGGTGTTCGCGCAGCAAGCGTGTAGCCCATTGGCGGAACGACACGGCGCGCTTGGAGCTGACCCGATAGCCCACCGAGATAATGGCGTCGAGGTTGTAGTGTTTCACCACGCGGCTGACCTGCCGCTTGCCTTCTTGGCGAACTACCGAGGAATCCTCGGTAGTTGCCGCCTCGGCCAATTCGCCATCGGCAAAGATATTCTTCAGGTGCAGGCTGATGTTGTCGTTCGAGGTCTCGAACAACCCAGCCATCTGTCGCTGAGTCATCCATACCGTATCGCGCCCTGCATCCAGCCGAACCTCGACCGGCTGGCCGGCTTCCTGAAAGATCACCAGTTCCTGCTGAGTGTTATCCATCGTGTGCGCCTTGCGTCGATGCAGTTATAGCTGACCGCTGAAGGCCTGGTGTAGCAGGGATTGCTTCAGTTCGTCGAGGGCGGCGAGTTTCTCTCTGTAGATGGATTCGAGGCGTTGGGTTTCGGCTGACAACGCTTCAATCTTAGCTACAGCCTTTCGAATCTCAGGCAAGGGCGGTAACGGTAATTCGAATCGAGCCAGCGCTTCGCCAGTGAAATGCTGAATGCCAGCACCGTTGAAGTGCCTTTTCAATTCTCCGCTTTTATCTTGGCTGTATAAGTAATACAGAAACCACTTGTTATGCTCGGGGTCATCGAAGCGAACCCGGTGGAGCGCTTTCTGAAAGTGTATTGGATAGTCCTCGTTCCAGATTGCTGCTCTGCCAGGGTAGCCGCCTTCGCAAATCAGAACATCACCTTTTATGGCGGTGTACTTGCCCGACTCCTCTGGAAGGAACGGCATTTGGAGAACATCTGATAAATCGAAGAAAAACCAACGGACATTTAAGTTACGCAGATAGGGCTGTAAAACTCCTCTGTTTTTTGCTTTGTCCAGCATTTTCCCAAGAGAGTGCTTTGCGATGTCCTTGATTCTTTTGACTTCCCAGATATCTCCTTTCTGGGAAAAAACCGACTGTAAATGGCTTTCAAACAGCGTGCGGGCGCTCTGCAGGTTTTTTTCAACATTGGCGCGAGCCTGGGCAATCCTGCCAAAGGCTTGGGCAAGGATGGAGACGATGCGACGCTGCTCGGAAATTGTCACAAGAGGGACATACATGTCCCGGATTTTTTGCTGTGAAATATTAGGCTGAGCGTTTCCGACTGCTTGGGCCACCAGTTCCCTCTTTCGTGACAGCAACAAGTAGTAAAGAAATTCAGGGATAAACGTTTTATTAGGAAGAATTCCGCATACCGCCTGATTCGTTGCGGATTCAAAGCGCAATATGCCCACTTGTCCAGCTGTAGCCCCGTACATGGCAACCAAGACTGTGTTGGCCGGAAATAATTTGGCCGAGGATTTTTTTAATCCGAGTTCTGTAATAAAGGTTTTTGCCGCTGAAATTTCGCCCTGACTTACTTCGCCACTCTGAAGCCAAGGGATTTTTCCTCCTTCGTAAAACTCCTTATTAGACTTCAGCGGAGTACCGCCGGCCGCTGTCTTACAGACTTCGGCCAATCGGGTAACTTGCCAAACTGCTTTCACAGCAGCCCCCTGATAGTCGCCAGCACTTGCGCGCTCGCTTTATCCAGCACCGCAATGTCGTCCAGGATTTCCTGCGGACTGCGGAAGGCTGCGTCTTGAGCGCCATTGGGGTTTTTCACCGACAGGTCGTAGCTCGCCTGATCAATGTCGGTCGCATTGACACTCCAGCTCTTCGGCGAATCGGCAAAGGTTTTTTGCAGTTCGATAAATTCAGTCAGGTCAGTGTCAGCCAGCGGGTTGGTCTTGCCCAGATTGCGGCCGGGGTCGAGCTGGTAGTACCAGACCTTGCGCGTCGGCGCGCCCTTGGTGAAGAACAGCACCACGGTCTTGACGCCCGCGCCCTGGAAGGTGCCGCTCGGGCAGTCGAGTACGGTGTGCAGGTTGCAGCTTTCCAGCAGCAGTTTGCGCAAGCTGACCGAGGCGTTGTCGCTGTTGCTGAGGAAGGTGTTCTTGATGACCACCGCGCCGTGCCCGCCGGCCTTGAGAGTCTTGATGAAGTGCTGGAGAAACAGGAAAGCGGTTTCGCCGGTCTTGATCGGGAAGTTCTGCTGGACTTCCTTGCGTTCCTTGCCGCCGAACGGCGGGTTGGCCAGCACGATGTCGAAGCGATCCTTGTCCTGAATATCGCTAAGGTTTTCCGTCAGGGTATTGGTGTGGATGATGTTCGGCGCTTCGATGCCATGCAGGATCATGTTCATGATGGCGATGACGTAGGCGAGGCTCTTTTTCTCCTTGCCGTAGAAGGTGTGCTTTTGCAGGGTTTCCTGCTGGCGAGTGGTCAGGTTCGGCTGGCTGCTCAGGTAATCGAAGGCTTCGCAGAGAAAGCCTGCCGAGCCGACCGCGCCGTCGTAGATGCGCTGACCGATGTGCGGATTGACCACCTTGATCATGGCGCGGATCAGCGGGCGCGGGGTGTAGTACTCGCCGCCGTTGCGCCCGGCGTTTCCCATGTTTCTGATCTTGACTTCGTAAAGGTGCGAGAGCTCGTGTTTCTCTGTCTGCGACCCGAAGCGCAGGCCGTCGACGATTTCCAGCACTTCGCGCAGGTTGTAGCCGCTCTGGATGCGGTTCTTCAGCTCGCCGAATATCTCGCCGATCTTGTACTGGATGGTGTCCGGTCCTTCGGCCTTCTGCTTGAAGCCATGCAGGTAGGGGAACAGCTTTGTATTGACGAAATCCTTGAGGTCATCGCCGGTCAGGGCGCTGTTATGGTCGATCTGGCCATTCGCTGTCTTGGGCGCAGCCCAGCGCTCCCAACGGTATTCAGGGTCGAGGATGTAGAGGTAGTACTTGCCCTCAAGCTCGGCTTCCAGGGCTTTTTCCTGCTCCAGCGCATCGAGATATTTGAGAAAAAGCAACCAGGAGGTTTGCTCGGTGTAGTCGAGCTCGCTGGTGCAGCCAGCATCCTTGTGCAGGATGTCATCGATGTTCTTGAAAGCCTGTTCAAACATGGCGGGCAGCTATTCCGTGAAGTGCCGGCTGGATCATAGCGGGCCGCTGGCACAAATCGCAGGCAATAAAAAACCCCAAGGAGATTAATTTCGCTTGGGGTTTTTCGGTATTAGTGGTGCCCAGGGACGGAATCGAACCGCCGACACGGGGATTTTCAATCCCCTGCTCTACCGACTGAGCTACCTGGGCAACGGGGCGCTATTAGACGGATTTGGCTTTTGCCTGTCAAGCGTGGTCCGGAAAAATATTTAATCCGGACGGGCGCTTAGCGCAGTCGACGGTCATTCGCTCGGCGGCACGTAGCCTTCGGCCTTGGCGTAATCTTCGCCGGAGAAGAACTTGTCCATCTCGCCCTGAAGGAACTTGCGGTCTTCGGCGTTCATCATGTTCAGCCGGCGTTCGTTGATCAGCATGGTCTGGTGCTTCTGCCAGTCGTCCCAGGCCTGTTTGGAAATGTTGTTGTAGATGTCCTCGCCTTTCTGGCCTGGAAACGGCGGGCGCTCGAGGCCGGGGAGTTCTTCGTTGTACTTGCGGCAGTTCACGGTGCGGGTCATGTGTTTTCTCCTGCATTCAATTCAGCGGCGGCGCGCTTGAGCAGTGTCTTTACTGGCGCGGCAAGGCCGAGGCGCGGCGGGGTGGCGAGGTTATACCAGAGCCAGTCGGCCTCGGCCACGGCGTCGGGCGCGGACTTGACCCTGATCAGCCAGGGCTCGATAGCCAATTGGAAATGGCTGAATGTGTGGGTTAGGCCTGGCAGCTCGCGGCGATCCTCGAGCTGCAGCGCATGCCGCGCGGCGAGTGGGTCGAGGGCGGCGAGGTCGTCCAGTTCCGGCAGGCTCCAGAGCCCACCCCACAGGCCCGTCGACGGGCGCCGATAGAGCAGGATGGCGCCGTCGCGATTGGCCAGCAGCGGCATCAGCGTGCGCTTTTGCGGCAGCGCCTTGCGCGGCTTGGGTACCGGGAAGTCGGTTTCGCGCCCGAGCAGATGGGCGCGGCAGCCGTCCCTGAGCGGGCAGAGCAGGCAGCTCGGGCGGCTGCGCGTGCACAGCGTTGCGCCGAGATCCATCATCGCCTGGGTGTAATGGTTGACGCGCTGCTGCGGGGTGAAGCGCTCGGCCACCTCCCACAGCTGGCGGGCCACTTTCGGCTCGCCGGGATAGCCGTCCTGCGCAACGTAGCGGGCCAGCACGCGCTTGACGTTGCCGTCGAGAATCGGCGCGCGCAGGCCCAGGCTGATGCTGGCGATGGCGCCGGCGGTGGAGCGGCCAATGCCCGGTAATTCGGCGAGCTGGTCGACATCCGCCGGAAACACGCCGCCGTATTCGGCCACGATGAGTTTCGCGGTCTTGTGCAGATTGCGTGCGCGACTGTAGTAGCCGAGCCCGGTCCACAGGTGCAGCACCTCATCTTCCTCGGCGGCGGCGAGCGCTTCGACGCTGGGCAGCGCCTCCATGAAGCGGTCGAAGTAACCGAGCACGGTGCTGACCTGGGTCTGCTGCAGCATGATCTCCGACACCCACACCCGGTACGGCGTGATGTTCTGCTGCCAGGGCAGATCCTTGCGGCCGTGGCGGTCGAACCAGTCGAGGACCGCCGCGCCGAACTGCTCGGGACTCATCGGTTGAACAGGCCTTTGAGCGCGTCCTTGAGCTCGGGGCTGACCTTGTCGCCGAGCTTCTCTTCGATCTTTTCGTTGAGCTTCTCGCCGGCCAGCCGCGCTGCGACCTTGCCCAGGGCGTCGTTGTCGAAGCGGCAGGCCTTGGCGCCCAGCTCCAGCGGGCCGCGGCAGCGCAGCGGCCATTCGATGTCGACGTAGCGCTCGTTGACCTGGCAGGCCGGGTCCGGCATGGCGCCCTTGTCGCCTTCGATGACGATGCCGACGCGGTAGTCCATGCCCAGCACGCGCAGATCGACGTCGCCGTTACCGTTGACGGTCAGGCCCGGAATGCTGGCCTTGAGGTCGGGGTTGCTGGCCACGCCGTTGCGCAGCGTCAGGTTGCCTTTGAGTTCGCGGAACGGCGTGTCCTTGCTGCGTGGGTCGCTGGCGAGCGGCTTGCGATTGAGCGTGGCGATGGCGCGGCACAGCTGCTGCTCGAGGTTGGCATCGACCAGCACGCCGTTGTCGATGATGAAGCCGACCTTGCCGTTGAGGTTGTCGATCCAGGCCTTCTCGCTGTTGCCCTGTGTGCGCAGGTCGGCATCCAGGTTGAGCAGCCCCTTGACCACCACGTCCTCACCTTGGCTTTCCAGCAAGCGCTCGACCGGCACGCCATTGAAGCGGTTCTGCACGGTCAGTAATGGCAATGCCGGGCGCACGTCGAGGCTGGCCGAGCCGTCCAGGCGTCCGCCATACAGCCCGCCGCGCACTTCCTGCAGGGTCAGCAGGCCGTTGCGGGTACGAGCCTTGAGGTTGAAACCGTCCAGCGGGATCTTCATTGCGGTCAGGCTGCCGATGGCCAGGTTGACCTCGGTGTCGAGCTTGCGCAGCTGATCCAGCGGCAACACTGAGGCCTCGCTCCAGGCCTGTTGGGTCGGCGCGTTGGGCAATGGTGTGGTGCCGCTGCCGATCGCGCTGGCCTGGGTGCTCTTGACCTCGCTCTTGCGCGCTGCCTCGGCCGCCTGCTCCTTGCTCGGCGGCGGTAGGTAGCGGTCCAGATCGAAGCGGTCGCCCTTGAGGTCGACGCGTAGCGCCTGGCGGGCGAAGTCGCTGACGGCGAGGCGGCCGGTGAAGGTGCTGTCGTCGAGCTTCAGAGTCAGCTCTTCCAGCGCCAGGCTGTTCGGCGTACCGCTCAGACGACTGACCAGTTCGGCCTTGCTCAGTGCGGCAGCGTCAGCCATGGCCGGCAGCTGCTGGCCGGTGCCCTGAAGGAATTCACGCAGGTTGAATTGCGCGACGGTCATCGCGCCGCTGATCTTTGGTTCCTTGTCCAGATCGCGTGCCTTCAGCTCGCCCAGCCCGCGCAACTGGTTGGCGGTGAACTTGAGGCTGTTCCATTCGGCGATCTGCGCGGCGAGATCGACCAGCAGCTGGCCCTGGGCGCTGAAGGTCAGTGTCTGCCCTTGCAGCGGCTCGCCGGAGGCCTCGCCGGACAGGCGCATGTCCTCGAACTGGTAGCGCTTGAGCTGGTTGTCGAAACGCAACGCGCCTTGCAGCTCGGTGCGCGCGCGCATCACCGGCTTGTTGCTGCCGAAGAAGGCGTTGAGCTTGAGCGGGATCGGGCTGCCTTCGCGGATCGCGCCGGTCGTGAGCTCGATGCTTTCGGCGCTGTACTGCTGGCCGGTCTTGGCGTCGCTGTAGGTTACGCGGGCATCGCTGACGGTCAGGCTGTCGATGTCCAGGGTCAGTGGCTTGCTGCGCGAAGCGGGGGTTGCATCCGGTTCGGCCGGTGGTTCGCTGGCCTCGGCGGCTGGCGCGGGTTGTTCGGCCTGCCTGGCCGGCTGGCCAACCCCCTCCCAGTTGCCGCGGCCCTGTTCGTCACGGCTCAAGGTCAGGTTGAGGCCGTTGACGGTGATGTCGCTCATTTGCACTTCGCGGCTCAGCAGCGGCATCACCCGCACCGACAGGCCGAGCATGCGCAGGTCGGCGAAAGGCTGCTCGGGCGTCTGCGCACTGGCCAGGGTGGTTTCGTGCAGCTCCAGACCGAGCCAGGGGAACAGGCTCCAGCCGATGTCACCTTTGATGTCCAGTTCGAGGCCGGCCTTGCTGCGTGCCAGGTCGCGGATCTCGTCCTTGTAGTCGTTGGGATCGAATAGGTGGGTCAGGGCGAAGCCCGCCGCCACGACGATCAGCAACAGCCCGAGAAAGACCAGACCCAGGATTTTGCCGAGCGATTTCATGGACGAGTCCTTGTAGATGAACGATCTGAAAAGTGCCGAGTATAGCCCCGTGCCTGCACTTGTCGGGAACGCGGTCGGCGTTGGAGTGCCGTTGCGGGTGCGGGTTCCGCAGCTGGCCGCGGCGGGCGGCAAGCGCGCCCCGTCGGCGGATCAGGCAGGGCGCAGCGGATATCGCGTGGGCGACTTAGAGCGAATCCAGCGGCAGATGCGTTCGCGCAGCCAGGGCGCTGGCTTCCAGATGACCGGCGGGTGCGGCCAGGCGCAACGGCTTGCCGGCTTCACTGGCCAGCCGTTGGGTTTCTTCGAGCAGCCGGCGGCCGACGCCGCGCTTGCGGGTGACCTTACGTACGCAAAGGTGCGACAGGCGCCAGGCTTCGTCGCCGCGCCGCAGCAGGGCGGCGCCGAGCAGACGGTCATTGAAGCGGCCTGCGATCAGGCTGCCATCGGCCAGCGCCGCCTCAATCAGCGCTTCGGCGCTGGCATAGGGCGTCAGCAGCCATTCGGGGGCGTCGGCGTAGATTTTCGCCAGATCGGTTAAATCCTGCGGGCTGGGCTGGGTGACGGATTCGACGTAGACGGGCATGGCGACCTTGCGACGGCTGAGCAGAAGTGCCGGCAAGGATACGCCGAACCGCCGCCAGCGCACGAGACGGCGGCGGTTGGCGCGTTCGCTCAGTGCAGGCGATGCCGCTCGTGAAGGAAGCTCAGCACCGCACGGCGGTAGTGGTTGTACTCGGGGTCGTCGGCCAGGGCGATGCGATCGCGCGGGCGCGGCAGTTTCACCTCGAGGATTTCGCCGATGGTCGCCGAGGGGCCGTTGGTCATCATCACGATGCGGTCGGAGAGCAGCACGGCTTCGTCGACGTCGTGGGTGATCATCATCATGGTGTTGCCCAGGTCCTTCTGGATCTTCATCACCTCGTCCTGCAGGTGCGCGCGGGTCAGCGCATCGAGGGCGCCGAACGGCTCGTCGAGCAGCAACACCTTGGGCTTCATTGCGAGCGCGCGGGCGATGCCGACGCGCTGCTTCATGCCGCCGGAGATTTCCTGCGGATACTTGTTCAGCGCGTGGCTCATGTTCACCAGCGCCAGGTTGTGCTCGATCCAGTCGCGCCGTTCGCGCTTGTTCATGCTGCGCTTGAACAGCTTGTTCACCGCCACTTCGACGTTCTCGTAGACGGTCAGCCAGGGCAGCAGCGAATGGTTCTGGAACACCATGCTGCGGTCCGGGCCAGGGCCGCGGACTTCCTTGCCGTCGAGGATCACGCCGCCGAGGCTGGGGTCGAGCAGCCCGGCGACGATGTTCAGCACCGTTGACTTGCCGCAGCCGGAGTGGCCGATGATGGAGATGAACTCGCCCTTGGCGATGTTCAGGTTGATGTCCTTGAGCACCTGCGAGGCAAGGTTGCCGCGCACGAAACTCTTGTCCAGGTGTTCGATGGAGAGATAGCTCATGGCGTTGCTCCTCAGTTGGCCGGAATGCCGCGGGTGATGCGCTGGCCGACGAAGGCCACCAGGCGATCGAGCACGAAGCCGACCACGCCGATGTAGACGAGCGCGAGGATGATGTCGCTGATGCGCGAGGCGTTCCACGCATCCCAGATGAAGAAGCCGATGCCGACGCCGCCGATGAGCATTTCCGCGGCGATGATCGCCAGCCACGACAGGCCGACGCCGATGCGCAGGCCGGTGAAGATGTAGGGCGCGGCGGCCGGCAGCATGATGGTCTTGAAGTACTCGAAGCCGTTGAGCTGCAGCACCTGGGCGACGTTGCGGTAGTCCTGCGGGATGTTGCGGATGCCCACCGCGGTATTGATGATGATCGGCCAGATCGCGGTGATGAAGATGACGAACAGCGCCGAGGGATGGCTGTCCTGGAAGCCCGCCAGCGATAGCGGCAGCCAGGCCAGCGGCGGCACGGTGCGCAGCACCTGGAAGATTGGATCGAGACCGCGCATGGCCCAGTCCGACTGGCCGATCAGCACGCCAAGGCCGACCCCGGCGACCACCGCCAGCATATAACCCACCGCAACCCGCTGCAGGCTCGCCAGCAGCTGCCAGGCCAGGCCCACGTCATTGCCGCCGTTGTCGTAGAACGGATCGATGATCAGCTCCCAGGTTTCCGCGACTACCTGCGAGGGCGGCGGCAGCGCGGCATCGGCGCCGGAGCAGAGCATCTCCCAGATCAAGCCGAGCAGCAGCAGGATCACCAGCGGCGGCACCAGCTGCTGCACAGCGTAGCGGCCACTGCGTCGAGCCAGGGCGGCGAGCCGGGAAGGGCGGACGATCGACACCGGCTCAGAGGTGGCGGGATGCAGTTTGACGTTGGCATTCATGGGCTTTTCCTCGCGGGTTGCGGTTATCAGGCCATGGCCTTGATGGTCAGGCTGTCCAGATAGGCTTGCGGGTTCTCGGGGTCGAACACCTTGCCGTCGAAGAACTTCTCCACGCCGCGGGAGGTGGAGGTCGGGATCAGTTCGGCGGGCAGGTTCAGCTCGCCGGCGGCGGCGCGCCAGATGTCTTCGCGGTTGACCTTGGCGATCAGCGCCTGGCTGTCGAAGTCGGCCGGCAGGTAGCCCCAGCGCTTGTTCTCGGTCAGGAACCAGAGGTCATGGCTCTGGAAGGGGTAGGAGGCGTGGTCGTCCCAGTAGCGCATCTGTTCGGGATGGTTCTCGATGACCTTGCCGGTGCCGTAGGCGAAGTTGCCTTTCATGCGGTCGACGATGTCCTTGTAGGGCGCGCCGATCCACTTGCGCTGCGAGCAGATCTTCGCCACTTCCTCCTTGTTCTCCGGCTTCTCGCAGAACTGCTGGGCGTCCATGATCGCCATGGTCAGCGCCTTCGCCGCGTTGGGATTGGCAGCCACGTAGTCGCTGCGCAGGGCGAAGGCCTTTTCCGGGTGGTTGTGCCACAGCTCGCCGGTGGTGTTGGCGGTGTAGCCGATCTTCTGGTTGATCAGCTGGGCGTTCCAGGGCTCGCAGACGCAGAAGGTGTCCATGCTGCCGACCTTCATGTTGGCGACCATCTGCGCCGGCGGCACGACGATGGTGTTGATATCGGCGTTCGGGTCGATGCCGCCGGCCGCCAGCCAGTAGCGCATCCACAGATCATGGGTGCCGCCGGGGAAGGTCATCGCCGCACTGACTTTCTTGCCGCTGGCCTTCTTCGCTTCCAGCGCGGCCTTGAACGGCGTGCTGTCGAGGCCGATCTTCAGGTCGCGATATTCCTCGCCGACCGAAATGCACTGACCGGACAGGTTCAGCCGCGCCAGGATCGACATGGCCACCGGCTGGTTGTTCGGCGTGACGATGCCGGCGCTGATCAGGTAGGGCATCGGCGTGAGGATGTGCGCGCCGTCGATACCGTTCTTCGCCGAGCCGAGCACCAGGTTGTCGCGGGTGGTGCCCCAGGACGACTGCTTGAGTACCTCGACCTCGGTCATCCCGTATTTGGCGAAGAAGCCCTTCTCGGCGGCGACGAACAGCGGCGCGGCGTCGGTCAGGGCGATAAAGCCGAGCTTGGCCTTGCTGGTCTCCACATCACCACCTGCCGCCCAGGCGGCCGAACGCATGCCCAGGGACATGCCGCCGAACAGGGCGACGCCACTGGCGGCAATGATCGAATGCTTGAGAAAGCTGCGGCGCGAGGCCAGCGTTACGCTGCTGGGCTGGTCGTTGTTCGGCTTGTCGGTCATGGTCGGGTTTTCCTTTGGGCGAAAAAAAACGGCGCCACACCGCCCGGCTGGAGCCGGAGAGCGTGGACACCGTTGTCCTGATGAGGAGTTGTGAAAGCCGAAGGATCCGGCCTTGCCTGAGCTTTGCGAAAGCTGTGCCAGAACTGCTCAGGCGGCGCGGAACGGGTGCTGCCGCGGCATCGAATCGCCGGGAGGTTTCCATCGAATCAAGCACTTGCGGCGGGGCGCAAACAGAGCGCGACCAGTTCCGTGATTGGCTTGCTCGAGATGAATTGCGCTTGGCGTTCCTGCGGGACTGGCGGCGCATGCACATCCGCGGGGCAGGCATGCTGTGCTGATGGTGCGGCGTGCCTGTTTTCAGTGCCTGGAGCGCTGGCCCAGGGTGCGGGCCGGGGCGCGCTCGGCGGGCTGTGCCAGTGCCAGCAGGCGCTGGGCGACCTCCTCCAGGCGCAGGCCCTGATTCATTGCCGCCTGACGCAGCCAGCCGTAGGCCTCGCCTTCGGAGAAGCCCTGCTGGCGCATCAGCTGCTGCTTGGCCCGCTCCACCTGTTTGCGCTCGTCCAGCGCCTGACGCGCCTCGCGCAATTCTTCATTGAGACCCTGCAGGCGCACGCTCTGGGTTAGCAAGAGTTCCAGGGTCGAGCGCGCCACCATCGCGGTCATGCCGTCCGGCGGTGGCGCGTCGAGATCGCTGGCCTGCACACTGAACAGCTTGGCCTGCTCGGCGGCGGCGTGCATGTCGGCGATGCCGTCGAGCAGCTTGCGATGGCTCTGCAGATCCTTGCGGATGCGCTCGATGCTGTAGCGGCACTGTTGCAACAGATCCTGCTCCAGGCGCGTTTCGACCTGCTTCATCGCGTCGATGCGGTGCGTGTGCAGCTCGAACCAGAGCTCGCACAGCTGCGGTTCGACCGCCGCGCCGGGGCTGGTACGGCGGGCGATGTCACGCAGGCGGCAGGCGTTGATGTTCGTCTCGCTGGCGCACAGCGCTTGCCATAGCGCCTGCGCTGCCGGGCTGGCGAAGCGGCTGAAGGTGGCGAAGCAGCGCTCCTGGCCTTCGAGCAGGTGCTCCAGGCGCTCCAGCATGTCCGCGCGGAAATAGCCGCTGGCGAAGCCGACCACCCCGAGCGCGCGCTCCTGCCCGGCCAGTTCCTTGCCCTGCATGAAATTGAATAGCGCCACCAGGCAGCGGGTGATGTCCGGGTCGGCGGCGGTGTCGGCCGCTTCGAACACCACTGCCAGCAGCCCGCCGATCAGCCGCACCAGTGTTGCCGTGGCGTCCTGCATGCTGATGGCGTGCTCGCGGATGCGCCGGCGCAGCGCCGGCAGCTCGTCGAGGCTGTGCAGGGCATAGGCGATGCGAGTGAACAGGCGGGTCTTGTCCGCAGTGCTGACGGCATCCAGATCGATGCGATCCAGATCCAGGCGCACCTCGCGCTCCAGCGCCTCGGCTTCCAGGCTGAGCACGTCCAGCTGCTGCCGCTGATGGGGGGCGTTGCCGCTGAGGTAGATGTTCGAGTAGCCGCGCTCTTTCTGCAGCGCGTGCACCAGCTGGCTGATGCGGGTGACCAGTTCGCAGGTGCGCGCCAGATCTTCCAGACCGAGCAGCTCGCTGCGCCGGGACGCCAGCATGAAGCGCAGGGTCGCAGGCATTTTCCGTCCGTGCATGGGCGGCACCTCCGCGGGTTGACGCACAGGTTCCTGCAAGATGCAGTCCAGTAAGCCCGGCGCGTATCCGTTCTGCGGCGTTTGCGCCTATAATGTGCCCCTTTTCGCCCACGATCAGCGGAGCTGTTGATGTCCGAACGTACGGCTTACGTAGAGCGCAACACCCTGGAAACCCAGGTCAAGGTCACCATCAATCTGGATGGCACCGGCAAGGCGCGTTTCGCCATCGGCGTGCCCTTCCTGGAGCACATGCTCGACCAGATCGCCCGTCACGGGCTGATCGACCTGGATATCGAGTGCAACGGCGACCTGCACATCGATGACCACCACACCGTCGAGGACGTCGGCATCACCCTCGGCCAGGCCTTCACCAAAGCCATCGGCGACAAGAAGGGCATGACCCGCTACGGGCATTCCTACGTACCGCTGGACGAGGCGCTGTCGCGCGTGGTGATCGACTTCTCCGGGCGCCCGGGGCTGACCATGAACGTGCCCTACACCCGCGCGGTGGTCGGCAAGTTCGACGTCGACCTGTTCCAGGAATTCTTCCAGGGCTTCGTCAATCACGCCCTGGTCACCCTGCACATCGACAACCTGCGCGGCATCAACACCCACCACCAGATCGAAACCGTGTTCAAGGCCTTCGGCCGCGCGCTGCGCATGGCCGTCGAGCTCGATCCGCGCATGGCCGGGCAGATGCCGTCGACCAAAGGGTGCCTGTAATGCAGACCGTCGCCGTCATCGACTACGGCATGGGCAACCTGCACTCGGTGGCCAAGGCGCTGGAACACGTCGGCGCTGGCCGCGTGCTGATCACCAGCGATGCGCAGGTCATCCGTGAGGCCGACCGCGTGGTGTTTCCCGGCGTCGGCGCGATTCGCGACTGCATGGCCGAGATCCGCCGGCTGGGCTTCGACGAACTGGTTCGCGAAGTCAGCCAGGACCGCCCATTTCTCGGCATCTGCGTCGGCATGCAGGCGCTGATGGAGCGCAGCGAAGAAAACGACGGCGTCGATTGCATCGGCCTGTTCCCCGGTCAGGTGCGCTTTTTCGGCAAGGACCTGCACGAGGACGGCGAGCACCTGAAGGTGCCGCACATGGGCTGGAACGAGGTCAAGCAGGTGGTCGACCATCCGCTCTGGCACGCGATTCCGGACAATGGGCGCTTCTATTTCGTGCACAGCTACTACATCGAGGCCGGCAATCCGCGCCAGGTGGTCGGTCGCGGCCATTACGGCAACGACTTCGCCGCCGCGCTGGCCGATGGCTCGCGCTTTGCCGTGCAGTTTCACCCGGAGAAGAGCCACACCCACGGCCTGCAGCTGCTGCAGAACTTCGCCGCCTGGGATGGTCGCTGGTAAATGAGCCGGGCCAAGCTCAAGCCACCGGTCCTGACGCTGGATCCTGCTCAGGAGCAGGCAGCGCAACAGGTCATCAAGCGCTTTCTGGAAGAGCGGTTCGAACTCGAGCTGGGCTCGTTCGAGGCGCAGGAAGTGCTCGATCTGTTCGCCCGGGAAATCGCGCCGCTGTATTACAACAAGGCGATCTTCGACGTGCAGAGCCACCTGAAGGAACGGTTCGAGAGCATCGAAAGCGACTTGTGGGCGCTCGAGAAGAGCTGACCCTTAACCGACACTTGATTTGAACAGGTTCAAGCCATGCTGATTATCCCCGCTATCGATCTGAAGGACGGCGCCTGCGTGCGTCTGCGCCAGGGCCTGATGGACGATGCCACGGTGTTTTCCGACGACCCGGTGGCCATGGCCGCCAAGTGGGTTGAGGCCGGCTGCCGTCGCCTGCACCTGGTCGACCTCAACGGCGCCTTCGAAGGCCAGCCGGTCAACGGCGAGGTGGTCACCGCCATCGCCAGGCGCTACCCGGACCTGCCGATCCAGATCGGTGGCGGCATCCGCACCCTGGAAACTATCGAGCACTACGTGCGCGCCGGCGTCAGCTACGTGATCATCGGTACCAAGGCGGTCAAAGAGCCGGGGTTCGTCACCGAGGCCTGCCGCGCCTTCCCGGGCAAGGTCATCGTTGGCCTGGATGCGAAGGACGGCTTCGTCGCCACCGATGGCTGGGCCGAAGTCTCCAGCGTGCAGGCCGTCGACCTGGCGCGCCGTTTCGAGGCCGATGGCGTCTCGGCGATCGTCTACACCGACATCGCCAAGGACGGCATGATGCAGGGCTGCAACGTCGAGGCCACCGTTGCCCTGGCCAATGCAAGCCGCATCCCGGTGATCGCCTCCGGCGGCATCCACAACATCGGCGACATCCAGAAGCTGCTCGATACCAACACACCGGGCATCGTCGGCGCCATCACCGGCCGGGCGATCTACGAAGGCACGCTCGACGTCGCCGAGGCGCAGGCGCTCTGCGACCTGAAGTACAAGGACGAGTGATTCGCTGAACTGCGGTGGATCGGTGAAGCGCGATCCACCCTACACGCTACCTGCAGCTTGAAGCCTGCGGCTTGAATAAGCCGCTTTCGGAGAAAGCCATGGCCCTGGCCAAACGCATCATTCCCTGCCTCGACGTGGACAACGGCCGCGTGGTCAAGGGCGTCCAGTTCGAGAACATCCGCGACGCCGGCGACCCGGTGGAAATCGCCCGCCGCTACGACGAGCAGGGCGCCGACGAGATCACCTTTCTCGACATCACCGCCAGCGTCGACAACCGTGACACCACCCTGCACACCGTCGAGCGCATGGCCAGCCAGGTATTCATCCCGCTGACCGTCGGCGGTGGTGTGCGCAGCGTGCAGGACATCCGCAACCTGCTCAACGCGGGCGCGGACAAGGTCTCGATCAACACCGCCGCGGTGTTCAACCCGGACTTCGTCGGCGAGGCCGCGGACCGCTTCGGCTCGCAATGCATCGTCGTCGCCATCGATGCGAAGAAGGTCTCCGCGCCGGGCGAGCCGGGTCGCTGGGAAATCTTCACCCATGGCGGGCGCAAGCCCACCGGCCTGGATGCGGTGGCCTGGGCGAAGAAGATGGAAGACCTCGGCGCTGGCGAAATCCTGCTGACCAGCATGGATCAGGACGGCGTGAAGAGCGGCTACGACCTGGGCGTCACCCGGGCCATCAGCGAAGCGCTGTGCATCCCGGTGATCGCCTCCGGTGGCGTCGGCAATCTGCAGCACCTGGCCGATGGCATCCTCGAAGGCAAGGCCGATGCGGTGCTGGCCGCCAGCATCTTCCATTTCGGCGAATACACCATTCCGGAAGCCAAGGCCTATCTGGCCGCCCGCGGCATCGTGATGCGCTGATCGCGTTGCCGGCAGAGCGAAAGGCTTCGCTCTCGAAACATGGACACGTCCGCGGCTGTTGCGGATAAGTACTCAGGGGATACACACATGCGCAAGACAATCTCTACCATCGCCGCAGCTTTGCTGCTGGGCGCTACGCTGGCGCACGCTCAGGTGCCAGACAAGATCAATCTGCTGACCGAGAATTTCCCGCCTTACAACATGGCGGACGATGGCAAAAACTTCGCGCGTGACGAGCACATCACCGGGATCGCCGCGGACATCGTGCGCGAGATGTTCAAGCGTGCCGGCATCGACTACACCTTGACGCTGCGCTTCCCCTGGGAGCGTATCTACGGCATGGCGCTGGAGCAGCCGAACTACGGGGTTTTCGTCACGGCGCGCCTGCCCGAGCGCGAAGAGCTGTTCAAGTGGGTTGGTCCCATCGGCCCGGACGACTGGGTGTTGCTGGCTCGTGGCGACAGTCCGATCAACCTGACCAGCCTGGATCAGGCGCGCCAGTACAACATCGGCGCCTACAAGGGTGATGCCATTGCCGAGCACCTGGACGGTCAGGGGCTGCAGCCGCAGCTCGCCCTGCGCGATCAGGAGAACGTGAAGAAGCTGATCGACGGCAAGATCGACCTGTGGGCCACTGGTGATCCCGCTGGCCGCTACCTCGCCCGCCAGGACGGCGTGACCGGACTCAAGCGCGTGCTGCGTTTCGACAGTGCCGAGCTGTACCTGGCGCTGAACAAGCAGGTCGCCGATGAGACGGTGCAGAAGCTGCAGAAAGCGCTCGACCAGATGCGTAGCGAAGGTGTGATCGACGAGATCAACGCGCGCTACCTCTGAGCCTTCCCAGGTCGGCGCATCTTCTGCGCCGACTTTCTCGAGTGATGGCGGTGCGCCAGTAGCGTGCACCGATCCCCCTGCTCGCGCCGTCCTGGCGCATGCACGCGTCCCTGATTCAGCGGGCGCTCAGCCGCTGGCGCCGTGGCGCTTCGCTGGTTCGCATCTTGCTTTGGACAGCCCCCGGCTCTGGCTCGCGGAGGGGTGGGCCAGGGAATCGAGAAGAAGGGAGCGATCCATGTTCAAGCGAATCATTGCCGTCGTCTTGCTGCTGCTCTGTGCTCACGCGCACGCCGCGCTGCCTGACGATTACCGAGTCGTGCTGCTCACCGAGAATTTTCCGCCATTCAACATGGCCGAGGACGGCAAGAACTACGCCGCCGACGCGCGCATCCACGGCATCAACGCCGACATCGTGCGCGAGATGTTCCGCCGCGCGAATATCCGCTACGAGCTGACCCTGCGCTTTCCCTGGGATCGCATCTACAAGCAGGTGCTCGAACAGCCAGATCAGGGGCTGTTCTCCACCACCTTTACTGCCGAGCGCGAGCAGCAGTTCAAATGGGTCGGCCCGTTGGCGAGCATCAGCTGGGTGCTGCTGGCGCCCGCCGACAGTCCTCTGCGCCTGACCGGGCTGGAGCAGGCACGCGACCTGCGCATCGGTGCCTACAAGAACGATGCGGTCAGCCAGCATCTGGAGGGCAAGGGCCTGGCGCCGATCAACTCGCTGCGTGATCAGGAGAACATCGGCAAACTGCTCAAGGGGCAGATCGAAGTCTGGGCCACCGCCGATCCGGTCGGACCCTACCTGGCCAAGCAGGAAGGTGTGACCGGTCTGAAACCGGTGCTGCGTTTCAATGAAGCGCGGCTGTTCCTCGCGCTCAACCGGGCGACACCGGACGAGGTGGTTGAGCGTTTGCAGCGGGCGCTGGATGCGATGCGTGCCGACGGCACGGTGGACGCGATGCTGCGCCGCTATCTCTGAAGCTCAGCGGTAGACGCCGCCACGACCATGGGCGGCCATCGCGCGGTTGCTGCGGGTGGCGATCATCTGCCCGACATCGACCCATTCGATGCCCTGCGCCGAGAGTCGCGGCAGTTCGCGTTCGAGCACGGCCAGCGTGCTCTCGTGGGGATGACCGATGATGACGACCGAGCCTTGCTTGCGCGCCAGCGCGACTGCCGCGTGAAAGCGTTCGGCTACCGCGGACGGCGCGGGATCGTCATCGAGAAAGATGTCCCGCGACAGGCTGGCCAGTGCCGTGCGTTGGGCGCTGGCGGCGGCCACGGTGCGCGGGCTGGTGCGGCTGTCGAGAAAGAACAGGTGGCGGCGCTGCAGTTCCCCCATCAGCCAGGTCATGGCCTGTGTCTGATCGGTCATGGCGCTGCCCATGTGGTTGTTCAGCCCGCTGGCATGCGGTACCGCCGCAAGCGCTGCGTCGAGACGGCGCGCCAGCTCGTCATGAGGTAGTTGGGGACGCCAGGCGAAACGGCCTTGGGCAGGCGCCATCGGCATGTGCAGCATGACCGTTTTGCCGGCGCGATGGGCCTGCTCGGCCAGGTCGGCTGCATGGCGGGTGTCGGGAAGGATCGCCAGCGCGACCGGCCCCGGCAGTTGCAGCACGCGGCGGTCGCGTGCCGGGTTCTGCCCGAGGTCGTCAATTATCAGGGTCAACCGCGGACGCGGGACATGGTCCGGCGTGGCTGCGGGATCGCTGGCATACAGCGCCGGGCTGGCGAGCAACACCAGCAGCGCTAGCCCTGCTATCCAGCCTGACATCTTCACTGGCCGCGGGTGAGGTTCAATCCCTTGAGCAGATTCAGGGCCTGACCGAGCTGGTAGTCATCGTCCTGCGGGCGCGGCGAGTCGCTGGCGATCTGGGTGGCGGTGGGACGGTCCGGACCGCCGTTGCCGTTGCCCAGGTGGCCAGCAAGATCGGCCTCGCGGAAGCCATCGGCGGCCTGCTCGCGGGTCAGCTTGGCACGCTCGACCTTGATGTCCGGCTCAATGCCCTGGGCCTGGATCGAGCGGCCGTTGGGGGTGTAGTACAGCGCGGTAGTCAGCTTCAGTGCACGATCGTTGTTCAGCGGCAGCACGGTCTGTACCGAGCCCTTGCCGAAGCTGTCGGTGCCCATCACCACACCGCGCTTGTGATCCTGCAGCGCGCCAGCGACGATCTCCGAGGCCGAGGCGCTGCCGCCGTTGATCAGCACCACCAGCGGTACGCCTTCGCTGGCATCGGCCGGGTCGGCGTTGAAGCGCAGCTCGGAATTGGCGATGCGACCCTCGGTGTAGACGATCAGGCCCTTGGTCAGGAAGTGGTCGGAAATCTCGACAGCCGCCTGCAGCACGCCACCGGGGTTGTTGCGCAGGTCGAGGACCAGGCCGTTGAGCTTCTTGCCGTCGTTGTCCTTCTTCAGCTTCGCCAGCGCCTTGCCCACTTCCTCGCCGGAGTTGACCTGGAACTGAGTGACGCGCAGGTAGCCGTAGCCCGGCTCCAGGATCTGACTGCGGACGCTGCGCACCTTGATGACCGCGCGGGTCAGCTTCACGTCGAACGGCTGGCCGCCTTCGCGCACCAGCGTCAGGCTGATGCTGCTGCCCGGCTTGCCGCGCATCTTGCCGATGGCGTCCATCATCGACAGCCCCTTGGTCGGCTGGCCGTCGATCTTGACGATCAGGTCGCCGGCTTCGATGCCGGCCTTCGATGCCGGGGTATCGTCGATCGGCGAAACGACCTTGATGAAGCCGTCTTCCATGCCGACTTCGATGCCGAGACCACCGAATTCGCCGCTGGTGCTTTCCTGCAGCTCGGCGAACGCTTCGGGCTCGAGATAGGCGGAATGAGGATCGAGATTGCTGAGCATGCCTTTGATGGCATTTTCCAGCAGGGTTTTGTCATCGACTGGTTCGACATAGGCAGCCTTGATGCGATCCAGTACCTCGGCAAAGGTGCGCAGTTCCTCCAGCGGCAGCGGGGCTTTGGCACTGGCACTTGGCGCCGCGGCCTCCTCCATGGGCTGCTGGGCCCATGCGCCGCCCTGCATCCCCAGCAATACGGCCAGGGCGAGCGTGGATGGGCGGGCGAAACGGCGCAGGTGCAACATGTCGAACTCCAATTATGAGAGGGCGCGCTTGGTGGTGCGGGCGGCTCGGCAGGACCGAACGCCGCTGATCGCTAACCTTGCGCGCGGCACCATTGGGCAGGATCGCTGGGGCGCCCCTGCTGGCGAATGGCGAAATACAGTGCGGCAGTTTCCTGGCCGCCGCTGGTGCCTACCGTGGCAATTGCGTCGCCGGCCTTGACGATATCGCCGGCGTCGCGCAGCAGGCTCTGGTTGTGGCCATACAGGCTCAGATAACCATTGCCATGGTCGAGGATTACCAGCAGTCCAGCGCCGCGCAGCCAGTCGGCGAACACTACGCGTCCGCCATGGACGGCGCGGACCTGAGTACCGACGCTGGCGCCGATCAGTACGCCGTCCCACTTGGTTCGAGCGTCGCCGCCGCGCGGAGTGCCATAGCGGGCGACGAGACGTCCATCCACCGGCCATGGCAGCTTGCCCTTGGCCTTGGCGAACGGGCCGCCGAAGTTGCCGCCGGCACTGGAAACCAATGGGCCGCTCGGCGCAGTGCTGGCGCCGGGCCGGGATTGTTGTTGCTCCTGACGCTGGCGCTCGGCAAGCAGTTCGCGTTGCCGGGCTTCCTCGGCTTCGCGAGCCTGGCGCGCCAGAGTTTCCTCGATGGTCTTGAGTACCCGTTCGAACTGGGCCTGCTCCTGACGGCGGGCCTGCAGCTTCTGTTCGCGGCTGGACAGGTCGCTGTTGAGCTTGGCCAGAGTTTGCTGTCGCTCCTTGCGCACCTCGGCGAGTTGCTCGCGCCGCTCCAGCAGGCCGTCCGTCTTTTCCGCCAGAAGGTTCTGCTGCGCTTCGATGTCAGTCTCGACTCCGGCCAGTTGGCGCAGGGTCTCGTTGAAGCTGTCGAGCTGTTCGAGGCGCGCCTTGTTCAGGTAGTCGTAATAGGTGATGGTGCGGCTGAATTTTTCCGGGTTCTGCTGGTTGAGCAGCAGCTTGAGGTATTCCTGCCTCCCATTCTGATAGGCGGCGCGGGCCTGCAGCCCGATCAGGCGCTGCTGCTCCAGACGTGCGCCTTCGAGGGTGGTTTTCTCCTCGTTCAGGCGTTCCAGCTCCGCCTCGCTGCGGTCGATCTCCTGCTGCAGGGTGTCGACCTGCTTTTCCAGCTGACCCATCTCGCTTTCGGTGGTCTTCAGCTGCTTCTGAACGCCGGATTTCTCCTGCTCGATCTGCTTGAGCAGTTTCTGCAGTTCGGCAATGTCCTGGCGAGCGGCTTCGATCTGCTGCCGCGCTGCGGCACGTTCGTCCGCCACGGCGGGGCCGAGCAGGCAGAGGAAGGCGAGGGCGAGAAAGGTACGAGGCATTGGAGGGCGTCAACCGAGCGTTATGACCGACGTAGTATGCCTAAAAAGCAAGCTGGAAGCTTGAAGCCTGTAGCGGGAAACGGCGGCTGGCGCCAGCCGCTTCCCGCCCGGCTCGATCAGCTCAGCTCGACGATCGAGCGACCGGTCATCTCTGGCGGTACCGGCATGCCGAGCAGGGTCAGCATGGTTGGCGCGACATCGGCCAGCACGCCGCCTTCGCGGATCGAGACGTTGCGCTTGCCTATATAGATGAAAGGCACTGGCTCACAGGTATGCGCGGTGTGCGCCTGGCCGGTCATGACGTCTTCCATCTGTTCGACGTTGCCGTGGTCGGCGGTCAGCAGCGCTTCGCCACCGACCTTGTCCAGCGCCTCGACGATCCGCCCGACGCAGCTGTCCAGGCATTCCACCGCCTTGACCGCGGCATCGAACACGCCGGTATGACCGACCATGTCGCCGTTGGCGTAGTTGACCACGATAACGTCGTAGCGCTGGTTTTCGATGGCATCGACGATACGATCGGTGACCTCGGGCGCGCTCATCTCGGGTTTCAGGTCGTAGGTGGCGACCTGAGGCGAGGGGATCAGAATGCGCTCTTCGCCGGGGAAGGGCTCTTCGCGGCCGCCGGAGAAGAAGAAAGTGACGTGGGCGTATTTCTCGGTTTCGGCGATGCGCAGCTGGGTCTTGCCGTTGTTGGCCAGGTACTCGCCGAGCACTTTGGTCAGCGCTTCCGGGGCGAAGGCTGCCGGCGCGGGAATGCTCGCGGCGTACTGGGTGAGCATGACGAACTCGGCCAGTTGCGGCACCCGGGCGCGTTCGAATTCATTGAAGCCGGGTTCGACGAAGCAGCGGGTCAGCTCGCGGGCGCGGTCGGCACGGAAGTTCATGAACACCACGGCGTCGCCATCCTCGACGCGCACCGGTTCGCCGATGGCGGTCGCCTTGACGAATTCGTCGCTTTCGCCACGCTCGTAGGCGGCGATCAGGCCATCCACGGCGTAGTCGGAGCGGTACTCCGCCTTGCCGTCGACGATCAGCTCGTAGGCCTGCTGCACGCGGTCCCAGCGGTTGTCGCGGTCCATGGCGAAGTAGCGGCCGATCAGGCTGGCGATACGCCCCTTGCCCAGGCGGGTGAAGGTGGCCTGAAGCAGTTCGATGGAGTGCTGTGCGCTCTTCGGTGGGGTGTCGCGGCCGTCGAGGAAGGCATGCAGGTAGATCTTCTCGGCGCCGCGCTGGGCCGCCAGCTCGGCCATGGCGACCAGATGATCCTGATGGCTGTGCACGCCACCGTCGGAGAGCAGGCCGAGGATGTGCACCGCCTTGCCGGCCCCCGCGGCCTTGTCGACGGCGGCACAGATGGCCGGGTTGGCAAAGAACTCGCCATCACGGATCGCCTTGGTCACCCGGGTGAAGTCCTGATACACCACGCGCCCGGCCCCCAGGTTCATGTGGCCGACCTCGGAGTTGCCCATCTGCCCGTCCGGCAGACCGACATCCATGCCGCTGCCAGAGATCAATCCGTGCGGCTGGCTGGCCAGCAGGTGATCGTAGACCGGCTTGCGGGCGGCGTGGATGGCGTTGAAGTCCGGGCTGTCGCTGTGCCCGAAGCCATCGAGAATGATCAGTACCAGGGGTTTGGGCGTGGCGGTGGGGGCGACGGACATGCTTTCGGGCTCCTTGCACGGGGGCGGAAAAGGGCAGCCAGTCTACTGGCTGGCCGGGGCGAGGTCACGAATCATCAGGGTTCAGCCGGTAGGAGGGGCTGTGTATACTGGCCCGCATTTTATCGTCCGGGTACCCGTTGATGCTCGCTAACCTGATTGAATTTGTCTCTAACCACTATGTACTCAGCAGCCTGTTCGTGGTGCTGTTGATCCTTCTGTTCATCACCGAGACCCGCAAGGGTGGCAAGAGCCTGAGCAATCGCGAACTGACGGCACTGGTCAACAGTGGCGAGGGCGTGGTGTTGGACGTGCGCGTCAAGAAGGAGTTCGACGCCGGTCATATCGTCGATGCATTGAACATTCCCTACGAGAAGCTGGTCAGCCGCACAGGCGAGCTGGAAAAGCACAAGGCCAAGACCATCATCGTGGTCGACGCCATGGGGCAGCACGCCGGAACGGCCTGTCGTGAGCTGCAGAAGGCAGGCTTCACCGCCGCCAAGTTGTCGGGAGGGATTTCCAGCTGGCGCGGCGACAATCTGCCAGTGGTCAAGTAATCATGCCCAACGTCGTCATCTATACCACCGCCTGGTGCCCGTTCTGTATCCGCGCCAAGGCGCTGCTCGATCGCAAGGGTGTCGCCTACGAGGAAATTTCCGTGGATGGCAACCCGTCCCTGCGCGCCGAGATGGCCAGCAAGGCCGGACGCACCTCGGTGCCGCAGATATGGATCGGCGACAAGCACGTCGGCGGCTGCGATGAGCTGCACGCTCTGGAGCGCGCTGGACGTCTCGACCCGTTGCTGCAGGCTTGAGGCCGGCAACGCGGGTCCGCGAACAATTCAAACGACACGCACAACTGGATAGAAGGTTGCAGAAATGACCGAACAAGCTAACAACGGCGGCGCAGCGTCGCAGAACGAACAGGGCGCGCAGTTCTCCCTGCAGCGCATCTACGTCCGCGATCTGTCCTTCGAAGCGCCGAAGAGCCCGGAAATTTTCCGTCAGGAATGGAATCCGAGTGTCGCGCTGGACCTGAACACCAAGCAGAAGGCGCTTGAGGGCGACTTCCATGAAGTCGTGCTGACCCTTTCGGTCACCGTGAAGACCGGCGAAGAGGTTGCCTTCATTGCCGAAGTGCAGCAGGCCGGGATCTTCCTGATCAAGGGTCTGGAAGCGGCTGCGATGAGCCACACCCTTGGCGCGTTCTGCCCGAACATCCTCTTCCCGTACGCCCGAGAGGCGCTGGACAGCCTGGTAACCCGCGGCTCGTTCCCGGCACTGATGCTGGCTCCGGTGAACTTCGACGCGCTCTACGCCCAGGAAATGGCGCGCATGCAGAGCGCCGGCGAAGCCCCCAGCACCGCCCACTGATCCATGCGGATCATGCAGGAAGCGTCTGACGCTTCCTGCATTTCCCTTCTGCGCATTAGCGCACCTGCACCACCAGCTTGCCGACCGCCTTGCGCTGCCCCAGCGTGGCGATAGCCTGGCCAGCCTCTTCCAGCGCAAAGCGTTGCGATACCAGCGGCTTGAGCTTGCCCTCTGCATGCCAGGCGAACAGCTGTCGGAAATTCGCGGCGTTGTCCTGCGGTTGACGCTGGGCGAAGGCGCCCCAGAACACGCCGATCAGTGCGGCACCCTTGAGCAGCGGCAGGTTGGCCGGCAACGCCGGAATGTCGCCACCGGCGGCGAAACCCACCACCAGCATGCGGCCGTTCCAGGCGATGCTGCGGAAGGCTTCCTCGAACAGCTTGCCGCCCACCGGATCGTAGATGACATCCACACCCTGGCCGCCGGTGAGTTCCTTCAGGCGCTCCTTCAGGCTGACTTCGCTGTAGTTGATCAGTTCGTCGGCGCCGGCATTCTTCGCCACCTCCAGCTTTTCGGCGCTGGAGGCGGCGGCGATGACTCGCGCGCCCATGGCCTTGCCGATCTCCACGGCAGCCAGGCCGACGCCTCCGGAGGCACCGAGCACCAGCAAGGTCTCGCCGGGTTGCAGATTGGCGCGCTGCTTGAGCGCATGCATCGAGGTGCCATAGGTCATGCTGAAGGCGGCAGCGGTCTCGAAGTCCATGCTTGGCGGGATCGGCAGTGCGTTGGTACCGGCCACGGCAACCTGTTCGGCAAAGCTGCCCCAGCCGGTGAGCGCCATGACCCGGTCGCCGACCTTGAGGTGGCTGACCTTCTCTCCGACTGCGGCAATCACGCCGGCCGCCTCGCCGCCGGGCGAGAACGGGAACGGCGGCTTGAACTGATACTTGCCCTCGATCATCAGCGTGTCAGGGAAATTCACCCCGGCGGCATGCACGTCGAGCAGGATCTCGCTCGGCTTGATCTGAGGGGAGGGGGCATCTTCGACAACCAGGCTTTCGGGTGGGCCGAAGCTTTTGCACAGGACGGCTTTCATCGCTTTTCCTTGTTCGACTGGTCGGACGCTTGCCGCCCGACATGGGATGGCTCGACTGCTCAGGACTTTCCAGTCTAGGAGCGCTGCGTGGCGAGGCAATCAGCATCGTTCACTGTAATGGCTGCGTATAAGTAGCAGGCGGTTGCGCGATAGGCTTGGGTGGGCCGCCGCGACTGGTTATGCTGGCGCAGGAATCCCTTGGAGCAGTACCGCGTGAAATACCTCATCTCGATGTTTTTCTGCCTCGCCCTTGCTGGGCCCGCGCTGGCTGAGGAGCCGGCCGAAGACGCCGCCACGCAGACACTCTATTACGCGCTGACGCCTGCGATGGTTGGCAACTACGGCTCCGGCGAGCGACTGAAGTACTACAAGGCCGATGTTGCGCTGCGTATCTCCAGCAAGGAGGTGGAGGATCGGGTCAAGCATCACGAGCCGCTGATTCGCCATCAGCTGGTGATGCTGTTTTCCCAGCAGACCGACGAGACGCTGAGCGGCCCCGAAGCCAAGGAACAGCTGCGTCAGGAAGCCTTGCGCCAGGTGCGCGAGGTGCTGGAGCAGGAAGAAGGCAAACCGCTGGTGGATGATCTGCTGTTCAACAATCTGATCATCCAGTAGCTCAGCGCATCGCCAGGATCGCCTGCCATTCGTCTTCGCTGACCGGCATCACCGACAGGCGGCTTCCTTTCTTCACCAGTGCCAGTTCGTGCAATGCTGGCGCGGTTTTCAGACGCGCCAATTTTAACGGTGTCGCAAAGGCATCGACGAACTCGACATCGACCGCGCTCCACGGATTTGCATCATCGCGAGCCTTGGCATCGTGATAGGGGCTGGCAGGGTCGAGGGCAGTGGGATCGGGATAGGCGCTGCGACTGATCCTACCGATGCCGGCGATTCCTGGCTCGGCGCAACTGGAGTGATAGAAGAAGAACTGATCGCCTTCCTGCATCTGGCGCATGAAGTTTCTCGCCTGGTAGTTGCGTACACCATCCCAGCGTCCGTGACCCATTTTTTTCAGGTCCCGAATGGAAAATTCGTCGGGTTCGGACTTCAGCAGCCAGTAAGGCATGAACCTTGCTCTCCTATCAGACGGTTCGATCAGACCATGATGGCAAAATCTCCGACAATCGGCTGCAATACCTGTTTGCGCGGTGCCGACGCTTCACGGAAAATGCCGCAGCTGTAAGGTGGCCTATCGAGTCCTAGAACGAAAACACATCGACTCGACGCAAGCATTTCGCCTGGTAGGGGGAGGCGAACATAAATGAAACGTAAGCCCGATATTCTGTGGATTTTGGTCTTTATCTTTGGTCTCGGCGTAGTCACCACGGGCTATACGCAGAGTCTGTGGGATCAGCACGATGGCGCGGCCGGCATGGCCCCGGTCATTCAGGTGCAGCAGGCTCAGCAGCGATGACCTCGTGCCGCATGGACGCGGCGTTCCATCACCCGGCGTACCAGCCTTGGTCCGTCACCGTAGCCTGAAGCGCTACATCCCAGCTCTCCAGCGGCAGTTGATCGACGCGCTGACATTCATGAGCCAGTCCCAACAATGTCGGTTTGTGACTTTTTTTGCGCATGGCGCGATACGCCAGGCTGCGATCATAGAAGCCGCCACCCATGCCAAGCCGTCCGCCCTTTCCGTCGAAGCCCACCAGTGGCATGAGCAGCAGGTCCAGCGCCCAGACGCGGCGTTGCCGAGCGGTCCGGATCACGGGTTCCAGAATGCCGAAGCGGTTGCGGCGCAGCTGTTCGCCGGGCTCGATGCGCTGGAACACCATGCGCGTACGTGGCCAGGGGTTGAGTACCGGAATATAGGTTGCCTTGCCGCGGCGCTGAGCCGCTTGCAGCAATAGGCGCGGATCGATTTCGCCATCATTGGGCAGGTACAGGGCGATATGCTGCGCGCGCCGAAACCGGGGATGCTGAGCCAGCTGCCGATAGAGACGGCGAGCGGCCAGGCGCTGCTGGGCGGGTGTCAGTTGGCGTCGAGCGTGGCGCAGCTTGCGGCGTAGCGCCGGGCGCGAAAGGCCTTCGGCTACGATCATCAGAAGTGGCTCCCCAGCATGCCGCTGCCAGCGTAGGCCCTTGAACCCGAGAGTTCAAGGTGGCGACTACAGAGTACCTTAAGGCTTTCCGTCAGGCGGACATGCACACCGGCACCACGTGTAGCCTCCATGGTGTTGCTTATCGGGAGAGGGTCATCGCCGACTGGCGAACATGCCAGGGAGTTGGGCGGAGTATAACGCAAACCGGCTGCCGTTGATCAGTTGCCGGAAGGGTTCGGGTCGGTGGCCAGTGCGCTGTCGACGCGCTCCAGCAGCATGCGTACGTGCTCGCGCGCGCTGTTGGCTTCGGCATCCAGGCGATCATGCTTGTGTAGCAGTTCGTGGGTGATGTTCAGCGCGGCCATCACCGCAACGCGGTCGGCGCCGATGACTTTGCCGCTGCTGCGGATCTCGCGCATCTTGCGATCCAGATAGCGGGCCGCGCCTTCCAGATTGCTGCGTTCCTCTGGCGGACAGGCAATGCAATATTCCTTGTCCATGATGTGCACGGTGACGGTGTTCGGCTGGGTCATGAGTCCTGCTCCAGGGCTTTCAGGCGCGAAATCATTGATTCGACCTTCAAACGGGCCATTTCGTTCTTTTCGATCAGATGAGCGCGCTCTTCACGCCAGTTCCGCTCGTTGGCCAGTAGCAGGTGGTTTTGCGCCTTGAGCTGTTCGATGCGCTGAATCAGCTGCTCCAGCTTGGTGGTCAGCGCTTTCAGATCGGCGTCTTCCATGGGATTCCTGTTGGGGCACTGAGTGAAGACGGAGGCGATGCCCGGGGGCTTCGATGGTCTTGCCGCGGCCGCCGGTGCTAGGATACGAAGCCTTCATTCTAGTCATTGCGCCATCGTGCGCCTAGCCGCCATGTCCATTCAGAATTCCCCATATGCCGCTTTCGCCACACTTCTGGCTGGCGCACCGCAAACTGTTTCTCCTGCCGAATTGCATGGCCTGTTGCTCGGGCGCAGCTGCGCCGGTGCCGGCTTCGATGTCGAACCCTGGCTGACCGATGCTTCGGACCTACTTGGCGAAGCGCCGCAGGACAATATCCGTCAGGCCTTGATCGGCCTGCAGGAGATGGTCAAGGGTGAGCTCGCCGGCGACGACATTGCCGTCGTTCTGCTGCTGCCCAGCGATGATGCGCCGCTGGCCGAGCGCGCTGTCGCGCTGGGCCAGTGGTGCCAGGGCTTTCTCGCCGGCTTCGGTCTGACCGCTGGCGACCGCGCGCTGAGCACCGAGGCCATGGAAGTACTGCAGGATCTCTCGGCCATCGCGCAGATTCAGGACTCGCTGGAAGAGTCCGAAGACGGCGAGACCGATTACATGGAAGTGATGGAGTACCTGCGCGTGGCGCCGTTGCTGCTGTTCACCGAGTGCGCCAAGCCGGTACCTGCTGCTCCGAAACCTTCCCTGCATTGAGGAAATCGTTCCGCTCATGACTCGCATCCCGAAATCGGAATACGCCCGTCGGCGCAAGGCGCTGATGGAGCAGATGGAACCCAACAGCATCGCCATTTTGCCGGCGGCGCCGATGTATATCCGCAACCGTGATGTCGAGCATGTCTACCGCCAGGACAGCGACTTTCAGTACCTGTCCGGCTTCCCCGAACCGGAGGCGGTGATCGCGCTGATTCCCGGGCGTGAGCATGGCGAATACGTGCTGTTTTGCCGCGAACGCGACCCCGAACGCGAGCTGTGGGATGGTCTGCGTGCCGGGCAGGACGGCGCGATAAGTGAATACGGTGCCGACGATGCCTTTCCCATCGGCGACATCGACGACATCCTCCCCGGGCTGATCGAAGGCCGCGACCGTGTCTACTACGCCATCGGCACCAACGAGGCCTTCGATCATCGGCTGATGGAGTGGATCAAGACCATTCGCGCCAAGGCGCGCCAGGGCGCGCAGCCGCCCAGCGAGTTCGTCGCGCTCGATCACCTGCTGCATGACATGCGCCTGTACAAGTCGAGCAACGAGGTGAAGGTGATGAAGCATGCCGCGGAGATTTCCGCCCGTGCACACATCCGTGCCATGCAGGCCAGCCGCGCGGGCCTGTTCGAGTACCACCTGGAAGCCGAGCTGGATTACGAGTTCCGCAAGGGCGGGGCGAAGATGCCCGCTTACGGCAGCATCGTCGCCGCGGGTCGCAATGCCTGCATCCTGCATTACCGCGAGAACGATGCGCCGCTGAAGGATGGCGACCTGGTGCTGATCGACGCCGGTTGCGAAATCGACTGCTACGCCAGCGACATTACCCGCACCTTTCCGGTCAACGGCCGCTTCTCGCCCGAGCAGAAGGCCATTTACGAACTGGTGCTCAAGGCCAACGAAGAGGCTTTCAAGCACATCGCACCCGGCAAGCACTGGAACGAGGCCCACGAGGCCACCGTACGGGTGATCACCGCCGGGCTGGTCGAGCTGGGCCTGCTGCAGGGCGAGGTCGACGAACTGATCGCAAGCGAGGCCTACAAACCCTTCTACATGCACCGCGCCGGGCACTGGCTGGGCATGGACGTGCATGACGTCGGCGACTACAAGATCGGCGGCGAGTGGCGCGTGCTCGAGCCGGGCATGTCGATGACCGTCGAGCCGGGCATCTATATCGCCGTGGACAATCAGAACGTGGCGAAGAAGTGGCGCGGCATCGGCGTGCGCATCGAGGACGACGTGGTGGTGACCCGGGCCGGCTGCGAAATCCTCACTGGTGGCGTGCCGAAGAGCGTCGCCGAAATCGAGGCGCTGATGGCCGCCGCTCGCGAGCAGGTCGCCTGACATGCAGAGCCTGGCGATCATCGGTGGCGGGCTGGTCGGTGCCAGTCTCGCGCTGGCCTTGCAGGACGGTGCCCGGGCGCGCGGCTGGCGCATCCATCTGATCGAGCCGTTCGAGCCCGGCCACGAGTACCAGCCCAGCTATGACGCGCGCTCCACGGCGCTGTCCTACGGCACTCGGCTGATCTACCAGCGCCTTGGCCTATGGGAACACATCGCCGAGCGCGCCGAGCCGATTCTGCGCATTCATGTATCCGAGCGCGGCAGTTTCGGGGCGGCACGCCTCGATTGCACACGCGAAGGCGTCGAGGCGCTGGGTTACGTGGTGGAGAACGCCTGGATCGGGCATTGCCTGTGGCAGGCGCTGGATGATCAGGTGGTGGTCCGCCACTGTCCGGCCGAGGTCGAGCGACTGGAGCCCGGCGCCACCGGTTACCGGTTGAGTTTTACCGATGGTCAGCAGCTGGAGTGCGACCTCACCGTGCTCGCAGATGGTGGCCGCTCCGGGCTGCGCGAGCAGCTTGGCATCCAGGTGTCGCGCCGGCCGTACGGCCAGACCGCGCTCATCGCCAACATCACGCCAGGCAAACCGCACGGCGGTCTGGCGTTCGAGCGCTTCACCGAAGATGGCCCGATGGCGCTGCTGCCGCTGCAGGATGATCGTTGTGCGCTGGTATGGACGCGCTCCCAGGTCGATGCCGCGCGCCTGGCGCAGGCCCACGAGGCGGCCTTCCTTGAGGAGCTGCAGGAGGCCTTCGGCTATCGCCTGGGCGCCTTGCAGCAGGTCGGTGCCCGGCATCTGTATCCGCTGACGCTGATCGAGGCCGAGGAGCAGGTGCGCTCGGGGCTGGTGGTGCTGGGCAATGCTGCACACAGCCTGCACCCGATAGCCGGGCAGGGTTACAACCTGTCGCTGCGGGATGTCGATGCGCTGAGTGCCGCGTTGCTGCGCAGCGAGGCGCCGTTGGGCGATCTGCCGGTGCTGCAGGAGTACGCCCGCCGGCAGCGCCTCGATCAACGGCTCACCGTTGGCTTTTCCGATCAGGTGACCCGACTGTTCGGCGACTCCGGACGCCTGGTCGCGGCCGGACGCACTCTCGGCCTGCTCGGGTTGGACTTGACTCCCGCTGCCAAGCGCTGGTTCGCGCGCCAGGCGATGGGCCTGGGTACGCGCGCGGGTTGAGCGCGACAACGAAGGATTCGGCATGAGCGCTTCCAGGCTGGCGCGCAAGGCGCGGTTTCTGCGCTGGGCCATGAATTTCTATCCGCCCTACATCGGAGCCGGTGTTCGGGTGCGGCACATCAGTGCGGATATGCGCCTGGTTCAGGTCAAGATGGTGCTGCGCTGGTACAACCGCAATTATGTCGGTACGCAGTTCGGCGGCTCGCTGTATTCGATGGTCGACCCGTTCTTCGTGCTGATGCTGATGGAGAATCTCGGGCGCGACTACATCGTCTGGGACAAGGCGGCCAACATAGAATTCGTCAGCCCCGGGCGGGGTGCGGTCTACGCCGAGTTCGCCATCAGCGACAAGTTGCTGGATGAGATCCGCGCGAACACCGCCGACGGCGGCAAGTACTTGCCCAGGATGCATGTCGAAGTGCGGGACGGCGAGGGCACGCTGGTGGCACGGGTGCAGAAGACCCTCTACATACGACTCAAGCCGCGGGCGCGGCAGTCAGGAGAGAAGTGATGCAAGCGGATCTGATCATCGTTGGCGCCGGAATGGTCGGCAGCACGCTGGCACTGGCGCTCGAAGGCTCCGGACTGAATATCGTCGTGCTCGACGCCAGTCCGCTAGAGGTCGCCGACTTCGATCCGCTGGGCGGCTTCGAGCCCCGGGTCAGCGCGTTGTCCGCAGCCAGTCAGCGCATCCTGCAGCGGGTCGGTGCGTGGCCGGGTATCGCCGCGCGGCGCGCGAGCCCCTACACCGACATGCATGTGTGGGATGGCTCGGGTACCGGCCAGATTCATTTCTCTGCCGAGACCGTGCACGCCGAGGTGCTCGGGCACATCGTCGAGAACCGCGTGGTGCAGGACGCCCTGTTGGAAACGATGCAGCGTGGTGGCAGGTTGCAGTTGATCGGCGACGCGCGTGTCGAGCAGCTGACGCAAACCGCCGAAGGCTGGCGGCTGACGCTGGGCGATGGTCGCGAGTTGCACACGCCCCTGATGATCGCCGCGGACGGCGCCAACTCGGCGATTCGCCGCCTGGCTGGCTGCGAAACCCGCGAGTGGGACTATCTGCATCAAGCCATCGTTACCAGCGTGCGTTGCAGCGAGGCGCACCAGCGTACTGCCTGGCAACGCTTCACCGATGACGGCCCGTTGGCCTTTCTGCCGCTCGAGCGCGATGGCGATCGGCACTGGTGCTCGATTGTCTGGTCGGTTACTGAAGCTGAAGCCAAGCAGCTCATGGCGCTGGATGACGCGGCATTCCGAACGGCGCTTGGGCGAGCCTTCGAGGAGCGCCTGGGCGAAGTGCTCGAGGTCGATCCGCGGCTGTGCATCCCGCTGCGCCAACGCCATGCCAAACGCTATGTGCAGCCCGGCCTGGCGTTGATCGGCGATGCCGCACACACCATTCATCCGTTGGCGGGGCAGGGCGTGAATCTTGGTCTGCTGGATGCCGCGGTGCTGGCGGAAGTGCTCAAGGCGGCGGTTGCCCGCGGTGAGCGGGTAGCGGATGTGCGGGTGCTGAGCCGCTTCGAGCGTCGGCGCATGCCACACAATTTGGCGATGATGGCAGCCATGGAGGGCTTCGAGCGGCTGTTCCAGGCTGATCTGCTGCCGCTGCGCTGGTTGCGCAATGCCGGTCTCAAGGCCGTCGAGGCGCTGCCGGAGGCGAAGGCGCTGTTCGTGCGTCAGGCGCTCGGACTGAGCGGTGATCTGCCCGAACTGGCCAAGCCCTGATATCAGATTGATATTTACAAAAGATTACCTGCACGATTTGTCGCATTGAGAAGGTAAATAACATTCACTATTATTTGGCCTCTGTTCCAACTCACCAAGAGGCTGTTTCATGCAGGCAAGCAAAGGTTTACTCGCCGCCCTGGCGCTTACGGCGCTGTCGGGCGCTGTCCAGGCTGCCGACGAAGTGGTGGTTTACTCCTCGCGCATCGACGAGCTGATCAAGCCGGTGTTCGACGCATACACCGAGAAGACCGGTGTCGCTATCAAGTTCATCACCGACAAGGAAGCTCCGCTGATGGCCCGCATCAAGGCCGAAGGCGAGAACACTCCTGCCGACCTGCTGCTAACCGTCGATGGTGGCAACCTCTGGCAAGCCGAAGAAATGGGCCTGCTACAGCCGCTCGATTCCCAAGTGGTGAAGGACAACATCCCCGCTCAGTACCGCTCCTCCAGCGACGCCTGGACTGGCCTGTCGCTGCGCGCGCGGACCATCGTTTACTCCCCGGAACGGGTCAAGGATGGCGAGCTGACCACCTATGAAGCGCTGGCCGACAAGAAGTGGGACGGCCGTCTGTGCCTGCGTACCAGCAAGAAGGTCTACAACCAGTCGCTGACCGCCACCATGATCGAGACCCATGGTGCCGAGAAGACCGAACAGATCATCAAGGGCTGGGTCAGCAACCTCGCTACCGATGTTTTCGCCGACGATACCGCGCTGGTCCAGGCGGTTGATGCCGGGCAGTGCGACGTCGGCATCGTCAATACCTACTACTTCGGCCGCCTGCATGCGCAGAATCCGCAGCTCAAGGCCAAGCTGTTCTGGCCGAACCAGGAAGATCGCGGCGTGCACGTCAATCTGTCGGGCATCGGCCTGACCAAGCACGCACCGAACCCGGACGCCGCGCGCAAGCTGGTGGAGTGGATGACTGGCGCCGAGGCGCAGAGCATCTTCGCTGACATCAACATGGAGTATCCGGCCAACCCGAGCGTCAAGCCGTCTGCTGAAGTGGCCGCATGGGGTGAGTTCAAGGCCGACACCATCCCGGTGGAAGTGGCTGGCAAGCGCCAGGCCGAAGCCATCAAGCTGATGGATCGCGCCGGCTGGAACTGATCAGCATTTCGCGCTTGCAGCGCTGACGTGCGGCTCCGGCCGCTACGTCAGCCGCTGCGGTTATACTCGGCGCCCCGGCCTGGTCCGGGGCGTCGTCTTTTTTGCTGTCGAGGCTTGAGTGTCCCATCCCGTCGAGCGCCGCTGGTATCCCATCACTTTCGCCATCGCCGCACTGGTGTTGCTGCCGCTGAGCATTCTGCTGTTCAGCTGGAGCAGCATCGACACCGAGATCTGGGCGCATCTGTGGGATACACAGATGCCGCGGTTGCTGGGCAACACCCTGACCCTGGTGCTTGGCGTCAGCGTTGGCGTGGTCGTGCTCGGCGTCAGCCTCGCCTGGCTCACGGCGCTCTGCGAGTTCCCCGGCCGCCGCTGGCTGGACTGGGCGCTTATGCTGCCGTTCGCGATTCCGGCCTACGTACTGGCGTTCGTCTTCATCGGCCTGCTGGATTTCGCCGGTCCGGTGCAAACCCTGGCACGCGAGTGGTTCGGCAGTGGCATCCGCTTTCCGCGAGTGCGCTCGACCGGTGGCGTCATCACGGTACTGGTGTTGGTGTTCTACCCCTATGTCTACCTGCTGGCGCGTTCGGCGTTCCTCGCCCAGGGCAAGGGGCTGATGGAAGCGGCGCGGGTGCTCGGCCAGTCCCCCTGGCAGGCTTTCTGGCGCGTGGCGCTGCCGATGGCGCGGCCGGCCATCGGCGCCGGGCTGGCGCTGTCGATGATGGAGACGCTGGCCGATTTCGGTGCGGTGTCGGTATTCAACTTCGACACCTTCACCACCGCCATCTACAAGACCTGGTACGGTTTCTTCAGCCTGACCAGCGCCACGCAGCTGGCCAGCCTGCTGTTGCTGGCGGTGATGCTGGTGCTCTACGGCGAGCGTCGTGCCCGCGGTGCGGCGCGCCCGGCCAACGAGCGTGCGCGCTCGGCGGCACTGTATCGGCTGACCGGAATGAAGGCCTTTGCCGCCAGCGCCTGGTGCGGCCTGGTGTTTCTCTGCGCGTTCGTCATACCTGTGCTGCAACTGCTCGTATGGCTCTGGCAGCGCGGCCGCTTCGACCTCGACGAGCGCTATGCCGGGATGATCCTGCACACGCTCTATCTCGGCGCTATCGCCGCACTGATCACTGTGAGCGTGGCGCTGCTGCTGGCCTTCGCCCGACGTCAGGCGCCGGTGCGCTCGATCCGCAGCGCGGTGAGCCTGGCCAATCTCGGCTATGCCTTGCCGGGTTCGGTACTGGCGGTTTCGATCATGCTGGCGTTCAGTTACCTCGACCGGCACCTGGTCATTCCGCTGTCGAGCTGGCTGGGCGCTGGCGGCAAGCCGATCCTGCTCGGCAGCCTCGGCGCCTTGCTGCTGGCCTATCTGATCCGCTTCATGGCGGTCGCCTTCGGCCCGCTGGAAAACGCCCTGGCGCGGATTCGCCCCTCGCTGCCGCAGGCATCACGCAGCCTGGGTGTCGGTGGCCCGGCGCTGTTCTTCCGGGTCTACCTGCCGTTGCTGCTGCCAGGCACGCTGAGCGCGGCACTGCTGGTATTCGTCGACGTGCTCAAGGAAATGCCGGCGACCTTGCTGATGCGGCCATTCGGCTGGGACACCCTGGCCGTGCGCATCTTCGAAATGACCAGTGAAGGCGAATGGGCCCGCGCGTCGCTCCCGGCACTGACCTTGGTGCTGGTCGGACTGCTGCCGGTGGTGCTGCTGATTCGCCGTTCGGCGCGGCGCCCTGGCTAGTCACGCAGCTCTGGCGGCAGGGTGCTGAGCGACGCAGCCGCGCTACTGCGAGCTGCGATTCGACCTCCAGTCTCCTGCCGCCTGATCTGCCGTGACCTGCTGCGACCTTGGGGCTACAATGCGCGCCATTCGAAAGTCGCCGACCCCCGCAGGGCCCGGCTTTACTGACTTTTCCAATGCCGATTCGGCGACCTGCCCGGAAGGAGAAACCCATGGGTCAGCGTACTCCCCTCTACGATCAGCACCTTGCGCTCGGTGCCAAGATGGTCGACTTCGGTGGCTGGGACATGCCACTGCATTACGGCTCCCAAGTAGAAGAACATCATCAGGTTCGTCGTGACTGCGGGGTGTTCGACGTCTCGCACATGACAGTGGTTGATGTCTCCGGCGAGCAGGCCCGCGACTATCTGCAGCGCTTGCTGGCCAACGACGTGGCACGCCTGAAAAGCATCGGTCGGGCGCTTTACACCGCGATGCTCAACGAGCGCGGCGGGGTGATCGATGACCTCATCGTCTACCTGACCGACTGGGGTTATCGCCTGGTGGTCAATGCCAGCACCCGCGACAAGGATCTGGCGTGGATGCAGGCCCAGGCGGCCGGCTTCGCCGTCGAGGTCAGGGAGCGCCCCGAGCTGGCCATGCTGGCCATCCAGGGACCGCATGCCCGCGCGCGTACGTCCGAGCTGGTGAGCCAGGCGCGGGCCGGGCTGATCCATGATCTCAAGCCGTTCCAGGGCATGGCCGATGGCGACTGGTTCATCGGGCGTACCGGCTATACCGGCGAAGATGGCCTGGAAATCATCCTGCCCGCGGAGCAGGCGCCGGACTTCCTCAGCGAGCTGGTCGGCGCCGGCATCCCGCCGATCGGCCTCGGTGCGCGCGACACCCTGCGTCTGGAGGCCGGCCTCAACCTGTACGGCCAGGACATGACTGAAGACGTATCGCCACTGGCTGCCAACATGGGCTGGACTGTGGCATGGGAGCCGGCCGAGCGCGCCTTCGTCGGCCGTGCCGCCTTGGAGCAGCAGCGGGCGCGTGACGACCTGCCCAAGCTGGTCGGCCTGGTGCTGGAGGAGCGCGGCGTACTGCGTGCTCATCAGGTGGTGCGGGTGAATGGCGTCGGCGACGGCGAGATCACCAGCGGCAGTTTTTCTCCTACGCTTGGCAAGTCCATCGCCCTGGCCCGCGTGCCGGCCGGGACCGCCGAGCGCGCGGAAGTGGAGATTCGTGGCAAGTGGTATCCGGTGCGGGTCGTGCAGCCGACATTCGTGCGCCACGGCAAGGTACTGGTGTAAATTCGACCGACTGTTTTGCGCGACTGCTGTCAACAGCCTTGAGGACCCAACAATGAGCAATATCCCCAGCGATCTGCGTTACGCCGCCAGCCACGAGTGGGCCCGTCTCGAAGCGGACGGCAGCATCACCGTCGGTATCTCCGATCACGCCCAGGAAGCGCTGGGGGATGTGGTCTACGTCGAGCTGCCCGAGGTCGGGCGCCAGCTCAATGCCGGCCAGGAAGCCGGTGTGGTCGAATCGGTGAAAGCCGCGTCCGACATCTATGCGCCGGTGGCCGGCGAGGTGATCGCGGCCAACGAGGCGCTTGCCGATTCGCCCGAGCTGGTCAACAGCGACCCTTACGGCAGCTGGTTCTTCCGCCTGCAGCCGAGCGATACGTCGGAGCTGGACAAGCTGCTCGACGCGGCCGGTTACCAGGCCGCCTGCGACGCCGACGCCTAAGCATCATCCGCAAAAGCCCCGCTCTGTCGGGGCTTTTGTTTTTCCGAGAGTAGCGACCATGCCGTATATGCCGAGCCTTTCCCAACTCCAGCAACCCGATGCCTTCCTGCGCCGTCACCTCGGCCCGGATCAGGGCGAACAGCAGGCCATGCTCGACGCCCTGGGCCTGAGCAGCCGCGAACAGCTGATCGAGCAGACCGTGCCGCCGGCGATCCGCCTGCAGGCCGAGCTGAACCTGCCGCCGGCGCTGGACGAGCAGGCCGCGCTGGCCAAGCTGCGTGGGTATGCGGAGCAGAATCAGCTCTGGACCAGCCTGATCGGCATGGGTTACCACGGCACCATCACCCCGCCGGTGATCCTGCGCAACGTGCTGGAGAACCCGGGTTGGTACACCGCCTACACGCCCTATCAGCCGGAAATCGCCCAGGGCCGTCTGGAAGCGCTGCTCAACTATCAGCAGATGATCATCGATCTCACCGGGCTCGATCTGGCCAATGCTTCGCTGCTGGATGAAGGCACCGCAGCGGCGGAGGCCATGACCCTGGCCCGGCGCATGGCCAAGAGCAAGAGCAACCGCTTCTTCGTCGAGGAGAACTGCCATCCGCAGACGCTCTCCGTGGTGCAGACCCGCGCCGAGGCGTTCGGTTTCGAGCTGGTGGTCGGCACGCTGGCCGAGCTGGCCGGACAGGAAGTGTTCGGCGCGCTGTTGCAGTACCCGGATACCCATGGCGAGATTCGCGACCTGCGTCCGGCCATTGAGCAGCTGCATGCGCAGCAGGCGCTGGCCTGCGTCGCCGCCGATCTGCTCAGCCTTCTGCTGCTGACCCCGCCGGGCGAACTGGGCGCCGACGTGGTGCTCGGCTCGACCCAGCGCTTCGGCGTGCCGATGGGCTACGGTGGCCCGCACGCGGCCTATTTCGCCAGCCGCGACGAGTTCAAGCGCGGCATGCCGGGCCGCATCATCGGCGTGTCCAAGGACGCCCGCGGCAACACCGCGCTGCGCATGGCGCTGCAGACCCGCGAGCAGCACATCCGCCGCGAGAAGGCCAACTCCAACATCTGCACCGCCCAGGTGCTGCTGGCCAATATCGCCGGCTTCTATGCCGTCTATCACGGCCCGCAGGGCCTCAAGCGCATCGCCCAGCGCGTCCACCGGCTGACCGCCATTCTCGCTGCCGGCCTGGAACAGAAGGGCATCGTTCGCCTCAACCAGCATTTCTTCGACACCCTGACCCTTGAGGTTGGTGGCGCGCAGACCGCGATCATCGAAAGCGCCGAAGCGGCGCAGATCAACCTGCGCATCCTCGGCCGCGGCCGGCTGGGCGTCAGCCTCGACGAGACCTGCGACGAGCGCACCGTTGAACAGCTCCTGGCGATTTTCCTCGGTGCTGATCACGGCCTCGACATCGCTACGCTGGATGCCAGCGAGCTGCCGGGCGGAATCCCTGAGGCGTTGCTGCGCGAGAGCAACTACCTCAGCCACCCGGTATTCAACACGCACCACAGCGAAACCGAGATGCTGCGCTACCTCAAGCAGCTGGAAAACAAGGACCTGGCGCTGAACCAGGCGATGATCCCGCTCGGCTCCTGCACCATGAAGCTCAACGCCACCAGCGAGATGATCCCGATCACCTGGGCCGAATTCGCCAACCTGCATCCGTTCGTTCCGCGCGGTCAGGCCCAGGGTTACAAGCTGATGATCGAAGAGCTGGAAGCCTGGCTCTGTGCGATCACCGGCTTCGACGCGATCAGCATGCAGCCGAACTCCGGTGCCCAGGGCGAATACGCCGGCCTGGTCGCGATCCGCAAGTACCACGAGAGCCGTGGCGAAGCGCAGCGCGACATCTGCCTGATCCCGTCCTCGGCCCATGGCACCAACCCCGCCTCGGCGCAGATGGTCAGCATGCGTGTGGTCATCGTCGAGTGCGACAAGGGCGGCAACGTCGATCTGGAAGACCTCAAGCGCAAGGCCGCCGAAGCCGGTGACCGGCTGTCCTGTTTGATGATCACCTATCCGTCGACCCATGGCGTCTACGAAGAAAACGTGCGCGAGATCTGCGCGGCGATCCACGCCCAGGGCGGCCAGGTCTATATGGACGGCGCCAACCTCAACGCCCAGGTCGGCCTGGCGCGGCCGGCGGACATCGGCGCCGACGTCTCGCACATGAACCTGCACAAGACCTTTTGCATCCCCCATGGCGGCGGCGGCCCAGGCATGGGGCCGATCGGCGTGAAGGCGCACCTGGCGCCATTCGTGGCCAATCACCCAGTGGTCGAACTGGAAGGCCCACAGCCGGGCAACGGCGCGGTCAGCGCGGCGCCCTGGGGCAGCGCGAGCATCCTGCCGATCAGCTGGATGTACATCGCGATGATGGGCCCGCAGCTGCGCGACGCGACCGAGGTGGCGATCCTCGGTGCCAACTATCTGGCCAACCGCCTGGGCGACGCCTTCCCAGTGCTCTACGCCGGGCGCAACGGCCGCGTCGCCCACGAGTGCATCCTCGACCTGCGCCCGCTCAAGGCCGAGACCGGAATCAGCGAGGAAGACGTCGCCAAGCGCCTGATGGACTACGGCTTCCACGCGCCGACCATGTCCTTCCCGGTGCCCGGCACGTTGATGATCGAGCCCACCGAGAGCGAGTCGAAAGCCGAGCTGGATCGCTTCGTCGAAGCGATGCTGAGCATCCGCGCGGAGATCGCCAAGGTCCAGGGTGGTGAGTGGCCGGCGGACAACAATCCGCTGGTGCGCGCGCCGCATACGCTGGCTGACGTGATCGGTGAGTGGGACCGGCCGTACAGCATCGCCGAAGCGGTAACGCCGAGCGCCCACTCCCGTGCCCACAAGTACTGGCCGGCGGCGAATCGGGTGGACAACGTCTACGGCGATCGCAACCTGTTCTGCGCCTGCGTGCCGGTGGATGCCTATCGCGACTGAGTTGCGCTGAGGGCCGGGTGGGCGTCGATTCCTGGCGCCTTTCCTGCTTCTGCGAGGCGATTGGTGCGTTGAAATTCGGGTGGTTTTAGCGATTGGTGCCGGACTTCGTAGGGTGGATGTCGCTTTTTACATCCACCGGAGTTCCGGCCCAGGGCTGCAGGAGTCGGCAACGCCTGACCCACTCTATGCCTCAGGCACGTGCTCGTCTTCGGCTGCCTCGTCCAGCATTCCCAACCAGTTCGCCAGCACCAGCTGCGCTTCCTCGACCCCCTGCCGCTTCGGTGCCGAGAACAGCTGGACGCTGACATCGGCGCCCCAGCCTTTGTGGATATCGCGCTGGATTGCCAGCAACGCGTTTTTCGCGGCGCCGAAGGCCAGCTTGTCGGACTTGGTCAACAGGATGTGCAAGGGCATCTGGCTGGCGCTCGCCCAGTCCAGCATCATGCGGTCGAACTCGGTCAGCGGATGGCGGATATCCATCATCAGGAACACGCCGGCCAGGCTCTCGCGGCTGCCCAGGTAGGCTTCCAGGTGGCGCTGCCAGTGCTGCTTGAGCGGGATCGGCACCTTGGCGTAGCCGTAGCCGGGCAGGTCGACCAGTCGGCGTTCGTCATCGAGGCGGAAGAAGTTGAGCAGCTGGGTGCGGCCCGGGGTCTTCGAAGTGCGCGCCAGGTTGGCATGAGTCAGGGTGTTCAGCGCGCTCGACTTGCCTGCGTTGGAACGGCCGGCAAAGGCTACTTCCAGACCCTCGTCGGCCGGGCACTGATCGACCTTGGCGGCGCTGATCATGAAGGTGGCCTGTTGGCAAAGGCCGAGAATCGGGTTTTTCGGTAGCATGGTCGTTCCGGTGAGTGCACGCGGGTGCGGCAATGGTTCGTTTCCGTTTCAGAAACGGGAGTATATAATGCCGCAGTTTTTATGTGCGCTTTGGCCTGATATCGGGCCACGTGTGGTGTTCAGCCTGATCCGGACGCCGGTGCGGCGGTAGTTACCACCGCAATGCGGATGCCCAGCGTGCCACTATAACGAGCGTCGCCCCGGTTCGATGGCCGTGCGCGACCCGATGAATTCCTTTCAAACCCTTAGCCGTAGTTGGATTAGCTGATGAACAAAGTACTCGTGAGTCTGCTGTTGACCCTTGGCATCACCGGTATGGCCCACGCGGCTGGAGACGCCGAAGCTGGTCAGGGCAAAGTTGCAGTGTGTGGTGCGTGCCACGGTGTCGATGGCAACAGCCCGGCGCCGAATTTCCCGAAACTGGCTGGCCAGGGTGAGCGTTACCTGCTCAAGCAACTGCAGGACATCAAGGCTGGCAGCACACCGGGTGCCCCGGAAGGCGTAGGTCGCAAGGTGTTGGAAATGACCGGCATGCTGGACCCGCTGAGTGATCAGGATCTGGAAGACATCGCCGCCTACTTCTCAAGCCAGAAGGGCAGTGTTGGTTACGCCGATCCGGCTCTGGCAAAGCAGGGCGAGAAACTGTTCCGTGGTGGCAAGCTCGATCAGGGCATGCCGGCGTGCACCGGTTGCCACGCACCCAACGGCGTCGGCAACGACCTGGCTGGCTTCCCCAAGCTGGGTGGGCAGCACGCGGCGTACACCGCCAAGCAGCTGACCGACTTCCGCGAAGGCAATCGCACCAACGACGGCGACACCATGATCATGCGTGGCGTCGCCGCCAAGCTGAGCAACAAGGACATCGAAGCGCTGTCCAGCTACATCCAGGGCCTGCACTGATAACAGCGGCAGGTTGAACAGAAGGGCGTCGGGGCCGTTGGCTCCGGCGCCCTTTTGCGTTTTCACGCCGGGCTACACAATCTTCGTCACGGCTTTACACGCGCGGATGAAAAACGCTGGCGAGTCCTGACGTTTTGCTGCAGCCTGTTGCGCCATCGGTCCGTCGTAAACAGGAGTATTTCATGCGCAATTTCCTACTCACTGCCGTTTTTGCTGCTGCGAGCCTGTTCGGTGTCGCAGCCCAGGCAGCGGAGTTTCAGGCCGGCAAGGAATATGTCGAGCTGAGCAGCCCGGTCCCCGTTGCCGACCCGAGCAAGATCGAGGTGGTCGAGCTGTTCTGGTATGGCTGTCCGCACTGCTATCAGTTCGAACCGGTGATCAAGCCCTGGGCCGAACAGCTGCCGGATGACGTCCAGTTCAAGCGTATCCCGGCCATGTTCGGTGGCATCTGGAATGCGCATGGGCAGCTGTTCATCGCTTTGGAATCCATGGGTGTCGAGCCGAAGGTGCATGATGCGGTGTTTGCCGCCTATCACCAGGAGCGCAAGAAGCTCGCCACTCCCGAGGAAATGGCTGACTTCCTCGCCGGTCAGGGCATCGACAAGCAGGCGTTTCTCAAGGCCTACAACTCCTTCGGTGTACGTGGCCGGGTTGAGCAGGCGAAGAAGCTCGGCATGGCTTATCAGATCACCGGCGTACCGGTGATGATCGTCAACGGCAAGTACCGCTTCGACCTCGGCTCGTCTGGCGGCCCGGAGCGTACGCTGCAGGTGGCGGACTTCCTCATAGAAAAAGAACGCGCAGCGCGGTAACCCGCGATGCTGCGCCGTTGGAGCGCTCCGCGCCTTGCCGGCCCAGGCAAGGCGCGCGTCAATTCGCAGTGCCTGGCCAGTAGCGGGCTGCCCGCCGATGGGCGGCTAAGGCTGCTTAGCTTCAACATCCAGGTTGGCATCAGCACCGAGCGCTACCACCACTACCTGACGCGCAGCTGGCAGCATTTGCTGCCGCATCCCGGTCGCGCCAGCAACCTGCAGCGCATCGGCGAAGTACTGGGTAACTATGACCTGGTCGCCCTGCAGGAAGCCGACGGTGGCAGCCTGCGCTCCGGTTACGTCAATCAGGTCGAGCACCTCGCCCATCTGGGCGCCTTTCCCTACTGGTATCAGCAGCTCAATCGCAATCTCGGGCGTTTCGCCCAGCACAGCAACGGCGTCCTCAGCCGGCTCGAACCACAAGGCCTGGAAGATCACCCGCTGCCTGGCCCTTCGGGGCGCGGGGCGATTCTGTTGCGTTTCGGCGTGGGACCGGAGGCGCTGGTGGTGGTGATGATGCACCTGGCCCTGGGAGGCGGGGCGCGGACGCGCCAGCTGGCCTATATCCGCGAGCTGATTGGCGGCTATCGGCATCAGGTGTTGATGGGCGACATGAATACACACGCCAATGATCTGCTGGAAAATTCGCCGCTGCGCGATCTCGGACTGCTCGCGCCGCAGATCGAAGCGACCTTCCCGAGCTGGCGACCGCAACGCTGTCTGGACCATATTCTGCTAAGCCCGAGCCTGACGCTGGAGCGCGTCGATGTGCTGGCGCTGCCGATCTCCGACCATCTGCCGGTGGCAGTGGAGATCCGTTTGCCGGACTCGCTTCAGGCCGATTCCCTGCCGGTACAGGTACAAGAAACGAAATGAGCGAAGAAGTCGAACGCTGGAAGGAAAAGTATCTTCAGCTCGCCGAGCGGCAGGAGCAGCTCGAAGCGCGCTGGGAGCAGCGCGTCGATCTGCTGCGGCGCAGCCTGGTGCGTAGCAGCCTGGCGGTGGAGGGTGCCGATCCCGCGGTCGAGCGCTGCCTGCACGAAATGCGAGAGATCCTCCGCGACGGTGATCTGGATGAGGGGCTCAGCCAGCTGGTGCCGCGCCTGGAGAAGGCTGTGCTGGAATCCGAACGCCACCGCCAGGAGCGGGCCGTTCGCCTGACCGAGGCTTTGCATCGGCTGGTCTCCCAGCTACTGGGCATGTCGGTGCCGGCGGAGCTGCGCAAGCCGCTCAAGCGATTTGCCAAGGAGCTGGACCAGCGTGCCGCCAGGCTGCGTGAGCTGCCGGTGCTGCTCGGGGAGCTGAGTGACCTGCAGGGCCAGGTGCTGGATCTGCAGGGGCTGGCGGCGCCGCAGCAGAGCGGTTTTCTGAAGCGCCTGTTTGGCGGGCGGGACATGCCGCTGGCGCCACCTGCAGCCGAGCGGGGAGAGGAAACCCCGCCGCCCGCCGCAGTCAATGAGGTCGACGCTGGCCCGGTAGTAGTGGAAGCGCTAGGGCTGCCCAAGCCTGCCGTTCAGGCTGCCCCGCTGCTCGAGGACATGCCGCTTGCCAAGACGCCGGCCGAGGCACCGGCCGCCGAAGAAGCTATCGCGGAAACCGAGGCGGAGCAGAACGCGGCTGCATACGCCCTGCCGGATTCGCCGGAGCCCGCGTTCAGCGTCGTCGCGGACCGCGTGGAGGCGACCCTCGGCAGCCTGCTGGACAGCCTTCATCTGCCGGAACAGCACCAGCCGCAACTGCAGACGCTGCGGGCGCGCATCCAGCACGGCTTGAACTGGTATGAGTTGGTGCCGGTGCTGGACGATCTCGCGATGCTGATGATCGCCTTTAGCGACCAGGGCCAGCGGGATTTCGAAAACTACCTGCAAACGCTCAACGAGCGCCTGACTGCGATGCAGGAAAATCTCCTCGCCGCGCACCAGGGGCATAACGAAGGACGCGACGCCGCTCAGGCGCTGGATGCGGAGTTGCGAGAACAGGTCGGCGGGTTGCAGGACAGCATGCGCCAGGCCAAGGATCTGACCAGCCTGAAGCAGGTGGTCGAGGCGCGCCTGGATGGCCTGCTGACCACGGTGGACACCTACCGGCAACAGCGTAGCGAGCAGGAACAGAAGCTCGGTGAGCGCCTGCAGCAGTTGGTCAGCCGGGTCGGCAGCCTCGAACAGGCAGCACGCGGCCTGCGCGGGCACCTGGAGGAGCAGCGTCAGAAAGCGCTGCAGGATCCGCTGACCGGCCTGCCCAACCGGGCGGCATGGAACGAGCGCCTGGAGCTCGAGTTCGCCCGCTGGCAACGTTACGGCGGCGACCTGCTGCTGGCCGTGCTGGACGTCGATCACTTCAAGCGGGTCAACGATGGCTACGGTCACCTGGCTGGTGATCGGGTGCTGAAGATCATTGGCACCGAGCTGCACAAGCGTTTGCGCAAGACCGATTTCATCGCCCGCTTCGGTGGCGAGGAGTTCGTCGTGCTGCTGCCCAACACGCCCTATGAGGCAGGGCTGCAGCTGATGGAGTCGCTGCGTGAGTCGATCGGCAGCTGTCCGTTCCATTTCAAGGGCGAGCGCGTTGCCATCACGCTCTCGGCCGGCCTGACCGCGTTCAGCGAAGGTGACAGCACCGAGCGTGCCTTCGAGCGTGCCGACAGCGCGCTCTACCGGGCCAAGGATTCGGGGCGCAATCGCGTCGAGGCGGCCTGACCGGCTGCCCTGGCCCGGTCCCGATCGCCCGGTATAATCACGCCCCTCACCGCACCGACATGAGCGGAGCCCCGCGCAGCGGGCTGCTGCTCATCTGCGTCATTTCGCCGTCGACACAGAGGTCGTCCCGATGAAAACCATCCCCGCCGTCCTGATGCTCCTGCTGCTGGCCGGTTGCGCCAGTGGTCCGCGCATCGATACCAGCTACAGCTCGACCGGCCACGACAGCCGCGCCCAGTTCATCATCCTGCATTACACCTCGACCGACCTGCCCCGTTCGCTGCAGCTGCTTAGCGGCCGCGACGTCAGCAGCCACTACCTGATCGCCGAATCGCCGGCGACCATCTACCGCCTGGTGGATGAAAACCGCCGCGCCTGGCATGCCGGCGAGAGTGAGTGGAACGGGCGCACCTGGCTCAACGCCACATCGATCGGCATCGAGCTGGTCAACCGCGGCTACGTGGAAAGCGCCGACGGGCGCCGGCTCTGGTATCCGTACTCCGAGGAGCAGATCGACGCGCTGGTGGTGCTGCTCAAGGACATCATGGCGCGTCACGACCTCAAGCCGGGCGCCATCATCGGCCACAGCGACATCGCCCCGCAGCGCAAGGTCGATCCGGGGCCGCTGTTCCCCTGGAAACGCCTGGCCGAGGAGGGGCTGCTGCCCTGGCCCGACGCCGATGCGGTGGCGGCCGAGCGGATGCGCTATGCATCGGCCGGGCTGCCGACGATCGCCTGGTTCCAGGATGCATTGGCGGCGCAGGGTTACCGGGTGCCGCGCCACGGCCATCTGGACGACGAGACGCGTAACGTGATCGCTGCGTTCCAGATGAAATACCGCCCGGCTCGCTTCGACGGCGAACCCGATGCCGAGACCGCCGCGATGCTGCAGGTGCTCGGTAACCAGGCGGGGCGCTGACTCAGTAGCGGGTGGTGCCGATCAGTCTCGAGTCGGCCAGCGCGGCGCTACGGTGCTCGGCTGCAGCCTGATAGTCGCTGTCGCCGATCATCGCCAGGAAGGCTTCCTTGGATGGATAGCTGACCAGCAGTATGTCGTCCCACTGCTCGTCCGTCGGGGCGATCAGCGCGGCATGGGCCTTGGTCCTGACTTCCACCGCGCCACCGCTGGCCTGCACCTTGGCCAGTGCCACGCGGCTGTAGCGGGCGTAGGCCTCGCGACCACTGCACGGACTGTGCTGACTACCTGACGGATAGGTCGCCTGGTCGTTATAGCGCAGCAGGTTGAGCATCAGGATCGGCACGCCCGAAGGCATCGTCGCAGCGAAGTCGGCGAGCTGTTCGGGGCTGGGGTTCAGGCTCGGCATGTGGCCTCCTCGATGGCGCTGTCAGATCGGCAGCGCAACGTAGAAGATGGTGCCGTGGCCGATCCGTGAATGCACGCCAATACGCCCACCATGCAACTGAGCGATTTCCTTGCATAAGGCAAGGCCCAGTCCGGCACCGCCACGGCGGCGACCGATCTGCACGAACGGCTCGAAGATGCGCGCCTGCTGGCTGTAGGGAATGCCTTCGCCGTTGTCCTCGACGCTGAGGATCATCCGCTCGCCGTGGTGCCGCGCCAGCAGCCGAACCTCGCCGCCCTTGGGCGTGTGGCGCAGGGCATTGCTCAGCAGGTTGTCCATCACCCGCTCGATCTGCTGGCGGTCGAGCATCAGCGTCGGCAGCGGCTGCTGCAACTCCAGCTTGAGCTGAACCTCCTGTTCGGCAGCGTTGACCTCGAAGCGTTGACGCGCGGCCTCGAGCAGCTCGGGGATGTGGCACTGCTCCAGCTCCAGCTTCTGCTGGCCACTCTGATAGCGCGAGAAGTTGAGCAGGTCATTGATCAGCCGGACCAGTCGCTGCATTTCCTCGTGTACGGTGTCGAACAGGTCCGACTCGCGGCTGCCGGCCGGGTAGCGCAGGCGTTCGCGCAGCAGGCTGAAGGCCATCTGCATGCCGGTGACCGGCGTGCGCAGCTCATGGGAGGCCCGCAGCACGAACTCGTTGCGCACCCGTTCGAAGGTGCGCTGATCGGTGACGTCGTGCAGCACCATGACCGCACCGCTGATGCTGCCGTCGTGGTGGCTCACCGGGCTAATGCGCCAAGCCAGCAGGCGGCGTTCGCCGTCCGCCTCGATGATCAGGTCTTCGGGTGGGTCGGACAGTGGTTTGTCGTCCAGCACCTGCCGCGCGGCATTGTCCAGGTCCGGGTAGCCGAGCGCTTCGCCGAGGGTCGAGCCGAGGTGCTCGTTCTCCCAGGCCAGCTGCCGCTGCGCGACCGGGTTGGCGTGCTCCAGGCGTCCGTCGCGGTCGACGATCAGCAGGCCGTCGTCGATGCTATCGAGCAGTGCCTGCAGACGCTGCTGGCCGTTGACCAGCGCCTCCACATTGGTCTGCTTGAACTCGTGCAACGCCTGAGCCATCAGGCCGAAGCGGCGGCTCAGCGAGGACAGCTCCGCGATGTGCGGCGTCGGCAGGGAAATGTTGAAGTCGCCGCGGCCGATCTGGTCGGCGGCGGCGGACAGCCGTTCGATCGGTTCGCCGAAGCGGCGGGCGAAGCTGTGTGCGGTGATGAAGCCGATCAGCAGTACCGCGATCGCCGTCAGGCCCAGCAGCCCGGCGAGCAGCGACGCCCGGTCACGGCTGCGCAGCTCGGTATCGCGGATCTTGTCGTACGCCGTGCGCTGCATGTCGGTCATCAGGCTGCGCACCTGATTGAAGGCCTGGCTGAGCGGATTGTCCTCCAGCAGCGTCAGGTTCTGGTTGCGGGCGGAATCGACCTGCTGCAGGAAGCTGGCGTAGGCGCTGGCGACGGCCTGGAATGCCTGCCGATCGGTCTCGTCGCTGGCTTCGGCGATGCCGCGTTCGAGCGTCTGCTGAAACGATTGGCTCAGCGGTTCCAGCGCTTCACTGCGACCGCTGTCGGTGAGCATCACGATCAGGTGGTTGCCCAGCGTCTGCCGCAGCTGCTGGTTGATCTCGATGATGGCGAAGTTGTTGCGGATCAGCTGTTCCTGGCTCTTGGCCATCTGCATGACGCTGACCAGCGCCAGCAGCAGGCCCAGCAGCGCAACCGTCATCAGCGCGGAGAAGCCGAGAAACAGGCGGGTCCGCAGCTTCATCTGGAGTTTCATAGGCCGTACTGCTTGCGTTTTCGGTAGAGGGTCGAGGCGTCGATACCCAGGATGCGCGCGGCCTGATCGAGAGTATCGCTGGTGCTCAACACGCCGGCGATATGCGCTTTCTCCAGCGCCTCCAGGCTGAGCGGCTCACCGATGCGTGGCGCGTTGCTGCCTACCTGTTCGCCCAGCCCGAGGTGGCTGACCTCGATCATCTGCTGCGGGCAAATGATGCTCGCCCGTTCCACCACGTTGCGCAGTTCACGCACGTTGCCCGGCCAGCGGTAGGTCTTCAGTGCGGCAACCGCTGCATCGCTGAAACCGCGCGCAGGGCGGCCATAGTTCTTCACGAACGAGGCAAGGAAGCGTTCGGCCAGGGTCAGCACGTCCTCGGGACGCTCGCGCATGGGCGGCAGGTTGAGGGTGATGACATTGAGGCGATACAGCAGGTCCTCGCGGAACTTGCCCTCGCGCACCATTTCTTCGAGGTTCAGGTTGGTCGCCGCGAGGATGCGCACATCGGCGCGGCGGGTGACCGGGTCGCCGACCCGCTCGTACTCCTTGTCCTGGATGAAGCGCAGCAGCTTGGGTTGCAGCGCCAGCGGGAAGTCACCGATCTCGTCGAGGAACAGCGTGCCGCCGTCGGCCTGATTGACGCGGCCCAGCGTGCTCTCCGTCGCGCCGGTGAAGGCGCCGCGGTTGTGTCCGAACAGCTCGCTCTCCATCAGGTCGGCGGACAGCGACGGGCAGTTGATGGTGACGAAGGCCTTCTTCGAGCGCCGGCTCCAGGTGTGGATGGCACGCGCCAGTTCGCCCTTGCCGGTACCCGATTCGCCAAGGATGAGAATATTGGCGTCGGTGTCCGCCACCTGCCGCGCGGTTTCCAGCACGGCCATCATCGCCGGGCTGTGCGAGCCGAGGGCGTCGCTGCGTTGCTTCATCTCGCCTTCCAGCGCTTCCAGTCGGGCCGCCATCTGGCGGACTTCCAGCTGCTTGGCGGCGGACAGGCGAAGCTGTTCCGGGCTGCATGGCTTGAGCAGGTAGTCCGCTGCGCCGGCCTGCATGGCGTCCACGGCAGTGTCCACGGCCGAATGGGCGGTGACGATCACCACGCGCATCCAGGGCGCGAGCAGGCGCATCTGCTGCAGCACGTCCAGGCCATTGTCTTCGCCGAGTCTCAGGTCGAGGAAGCACAGGTCGAATACCTGACGCTGCAGAATGGCCTCGGCCTGCGCCGCACTGGCTGCAGTCATGACCGTGTAGCCGCGGTCCTCCAGGCAGTAACGAAAGGTACGCAGGATCGCCGCTTCGTCATCCACCAGGAGGATGCGCCCGCCGTTGTCCGTCGTTTGGTCCATGGATGCTCCCCATCAAAAGGCGTATCGGTCGCTGAATTGCTCGGATTATGTGTGTCGAGCGCCGGGCGGCGCCGTTGCGTTGCTGGCGAGACCTTAGTCTATGAAAAGTCTTGCAAGTTGCACGGTATCAGCACGGCTTTCCTGCATGCTGCACTCCGACGCCTGCAATGGCATCGCCCAAGTGGCTGATTTGGTTACCGCTGGCGCTTGCGCCGGCCTGGCATGGGGCTTGCGACCCTGAACACAGGGCGTCACTTCTCGCCGAGCGGGCGTGTGGCGAATCTGTTGCAACCATGCAGGAGGTGTCATGAATCAGTCCATGAATCAGCTCAATGAGCTCATTGAGATCACCCGCGACGGGCAGCGTTTCTACCAGCATGCCGCCGACGAAGTAAAGGACGTCGAGCTGCAGCACCTGTTTCGCGATCTGGCGCAGGCCAAGACGCAGATCATCCAGGCCCTTAGCGTGAAGGTTGCAGCCAACCATGAGCACCCGTCGCAGGGCGGGACGCTGACCGGCCGGATGCGCGAGCTCTATGCCGACGCTCGATCACGCATCGGCGACCACGACACCGCCTATGTCGACCAGCTGGAGCAGACGGAAGCGAACATTCTGCATGCCTTCGAGGGTGCTGTAGGAGACGCCGAGCCGGATATCAAAGCGCTGCTCGCCATCGAGCTGCCGAAGCTGCGTGCCTGTCATGAGCGCATACGCCACCTCAAGGAAGCTAGGCATTGAGCGTTCGTGCAAAACGCCCGGCATTGCTGGGGCGCTCATGCAAATTGAGTTGCCAGGACGCTGGGCATAATCTCTAACTAATTGATTTATAACAATTTTAAATTGTAATGCGGGCTGGCACGGCGCCTGCAATATCCCCTTCAACGAAACGACGTCGCCACGCTTAGAAGGAGTTGAGGATGAATCGCCAAGCCCGCTATTCATTGGCCAGCAAGGGGTTCCTCTCTGCTGCGGTAGTCATGCTGATCATGGGTGCCGAGCGCCCGCTGTCGCAACCGCTCAGCCAGGCGCAACAGAATTCAGCGGAACGAATCGGCATGTATGACGCTCAACCTATTGAGCTCATGCGGACCGGCCAAGAGCCGCAGACCATCGACTATCGCCAGGCGCCCTCTGACCAGCGCTGGGTATTCTGAGCAACGAAGGGGACGTGCAAGCGAATCAGCAAGGATGCTTTACACACTCGATGCCGATCGGACTGACCGATCCGCTGAGAACCGTTCCTGAAACAAGAGGAGTCACACCATGCTGAGTTGGGCCATTACCTTCCTGATCATCGCCATCATCGCTGCGGTACTGGGCTTCGGTGGTATCGCCGGCACTGCAACGGGTATCGCCAAGATCCTGTTCGTGGTTTTCCTGGTTCTGTTCGTAGCGTCGCTGATCTTTGGCCGCGGCCGCGGACCACGCGTGTGATGCAATCGATGGCCGCCCGCAAGGGCGGCTGATTGAGGAGTTTCAGTGGCATAGGAAGCCAATTTCGCCGGGTCATGTTCGGCTTTCGAAGGTGATCCAGAGCGCGCGGGCCTAACCGCTCCGCGCGCTTCACCCCTCAGCGGGGGGAACCAGGGGGTCGGGTTGTTCTGCATCGCGGAGCGACCTAGAGGTACAGGGAGTACCTCCTAATCGGACCGGGTTCTGTGAAGCTGCGGCCGGGGGCGCAATCGCGCCCGGCATGCAGCAACAAATGTCCGATCTGCTTCATCGTCTTTCGCAGTCTCTCCACTCATCTCGCAGTCCCTCTACCTCATCGTTTTCCTCTTGCCGTCTACTGATCTGCGGATGACCCGTGCGCGCGCGCACCGCTATCATCGCGTCCAGCTTTCGACGGGAGAACGACATGCTCAACGGCCTCTGGCTGGGCTTTTTTCTGATCGCCGCGGTTGCCGCCCTCGGGCGCTGGCTGATCGGTGGCGACCCTGCAGTGTTCGCCGCGCTGGTGGAAAGCCTGTTCGCCATGGCCAAGCTGGCCGTAGAAGTGATGATCGTGCTGTTCGGCACCTTGACGCTGTGGCTGGGGTTTCTGCGCATCGCGGAAAAGGCCGGGCTTATCGAACTCCTGGCGCGTCTGCTCGGGCCATTGTTCCGCCGCCTGATGCCCGAAGTGCCGGCAGGCCATCCGGCGCTGGGGCTGATCACCCTGAACTTCGCCGCCAACGGCCTGGGACTGGACAACGCCGCGACGCCAATCGGCCTCAAGGCGATGCGCGCGCTGCAGGAGCTCAATCCGCTGCCGACCGTGGCCAGCAATGCGCAGATCCTGTTTCTGGTGCTCAACACCTCGTCGCTGACGCTATTGCCGGTGTCGATCTTCATGTACCGCGTACAGCAGGGCGCGGAAGACCCGACCCTGGTCTTTCTGCCGATCCTCCTGGCGACCAGTGCATCTTCGCTGGCCGGCCTGCTTGCGGTGGCACTGGTGCAGCGGCTGCGCCTGTGGGATCCGGTGGTGCTGGCATACTTCGTTCCCGGTGCACTGCTGCTCGGTGGCTTCATGGCGCTGCTGGCGGGGCTGTCGGCAACGGCACTGGCGTCGTTGTCGTCGTTGCTGGGCAATCTGACCCTGTTCGGTCTGATCATCGCCTTTCTGGCCGTCGGTGCGCTGCGCAAGGTGCCGGTGTACGAGGCGTTCGTCGAGGGGGCGCAGGAGGGCTTCGATGTCGCCAAGAGCTTGCTGCCCTACCTGATCGCCATGCTCTGCGCGATCGGCGCTCTGCGCGCCTCCGGCGCGCTGGATTTCGGTCTGGAAGGCATTCGCTGGATGGTGGAGGCGCTGGGCTGGGACACGCGCTTCGTCGATGCCCTGCCGACTGCGCTGGTCAAACCGTTTTCCGGCAGTGCGGCGCGAGCGATGCTGATCGAGACCATGCAGAGTCAGGGCGTGGACAGCTTCCCGGCACTGGTGGCGGCTACGGTACAGGGCAGTACCGAGACGACCTTCTATGTGCTGGCGGTATACTTTGGCGCCGTAGGCATCCAGCGCGCGCGCCATGCGGTGGGTTGCGCGATAGTGGCGGATCTGGCCGGCATCATCGCCGCGATTGCCGTGTGCTACTGGTTCTTCGGCTGAGCCGAAGCCGCGCACCTGCCCGGTGCCGAGTCCTGGCTGGCGTTTATTGCGATCAAAAAAGAAACCCCGGCCACATTCCTGTGGCCGGGGGGTTTCTTTGCAGCGACTGCAGTCAGCGCCGTTGGCGTCGTCGCTGCATCCAGACGATCAATCCGAACAGCAGGAAGCCCGGAATCCACATGAATTCCTTCGGCCAGCGATCGGTCGGTGCGCGAACGCGCAGGATCTGCTGGTCGAACTCCAGGCCCGCCTCGGCGGCCGGGCTGCCGAAGGTCACGCTATCGATCAGCACCTTGCCATCGTCCTCGTAAGTCATTAGACCGATCTTCTCGAGCTTTTCCTCACCGCTTTCGCCGTCAGGGATTGCCAGCAGCACGACGAACTCGCGCGGGTCGCCCACGTCATCCTCACCCAGCACGCGCAGGCGCAGCTGGCTGTCTTCCTCCACCCGTTCCAGTGTCTCGACCAGCGCGGCTGGCTCGATGTCGCGATAGGGGTCGTGGATGATGTCCATCCAGAATCCTGGGCGGAACAGGGTGAAGGCCACCAGCAGCAGCAACAGGCTTTCATACCAGCGGCTGCGCACCAGGAAGTAACCCTGGGTGCCGGCGGCGAAGATCAGCATGGCGATGGTCGCCACGACAAAGATCAGCACGCCGTGCCAGAAGTCCACGTCGATCAGCAGCAGGTCGGTGTTGAAGATGAACAGGAACGGCAGAGCCGCCGTGCGCAGGCTGTAGTAGAAGGCGGTGATACCGGTCTTGATCGGGTCGCCCTTGGACACCGCCGCGGCAGCGAACGATGCCAAGCCCACCGGTGGCGTGACGTCGGCCATGATGCCGAAGTAGAAGACGAACAGGTGCACCGCGATCAGCGGCACTATCAGACCATTCTGCTGCCCCAGCGCCACGATCACCGGTGCCAGCAGGCTGGACACCACGATGTAGTTGGCGGTGGTCGGCAGGCCCATGCCGAGGATCAGGCTGAGGAAGGCCGTGAGCAACAGCATCAGCAGCAGGTTGCCCATCGACAGCAGCTCGACCAGATCGGCCAGCACCAGACCGACTCCAGTCTGCGATACCGCGCCGACGATGATGCCCGCTGCCGCTGTGGCGATACCGATGCCGATCATGTTGCGCGCACCGGCGATCAGGCCCTCGCGCAGATCGACGACGCCATCCATGAAGGTGCCGTGCTCGTGGGTGCCGTCCTTGCGCAGCATCGACAGCAGCGGCCGCTGCGTGAGCAGGATGATCACCAGCATCACCGAGCCCCAGAATGCCGACAGGCCGGGCGACAGCCGCTCGATCATAAGGCACCAGACCAGCACCACCACCGGCAGCAGGAAGTGCAGGCCGGAGAGCAGCACCGGACGCGTCTCCGGCAGCTGCTCGAGCGGAGCGTCAGGGTCTTCATGGGGCAGTGGCGGATTGCTTGCGGCAATCTTCAGCAGGCCCAGATAGACCAATGCCAGTAACGCACCGATGACCCAAAGCGCGGAATCGCCAAGTGCCGGTTTCAGCCAGCCAAGACCGTAATAGACGCCCAGCGACAGGCCGGAAATCAGCGCCGCGCCGAAGGCGAAACCAATCAGGCGCTGCATCCACGGCTTGGCGACGTTAGCCCGCGGCAATGCGGTGAGGCCGAGTTTGAGCGACTCGAGATGGACGATGTAGACCAGCGCGATATAGGAGATCAGCGCGGGAAGGAACGCGTGTTTGATCACCTCGACATAGGGGATGCCGACGTATTCGACCATCAGGAATGCCGCGGCGCCCATCACCGGCGGCATGATCTGGCCGTTCACCGATGAGGCGACTTCCACCGCGCCGGCCTTCTCGGCCGAGAAACCGGTGCGCTTCATCATCGGGATGGTGAAGGTACCGGTGGTCACCACATTGGCGATCGACGAGCCGGAAATCAGGCCGGTCATACCGGAGGCCACGACCGCGGCCTTGGCCGGACCGCCGCGGAAATGCCCGAGCATGCTGAACGCCAGCTGGATGAAATAGTGGCCAGCGCCGGCACGTTCGAGCAGTGCGCCGAACAGTACGAAAAGAAAGACGAAACTGGTGGAAACCCCCAGGGCGATACCGAACACGCCTTCGGTGGTGATCCACTGGTGATTGGCCAAGGCGGTGAAGCTCACCCCGCGATGGGCCAGCAGGCCGGGCATCCAGGGGCCGGCGACGCTATAGACGAGGAACACCAGAGCAATGATTGCCAGTGGCGGGCCGAGTGCGCGGCGCGTGGCTTCCAGCAGCAGCGGAATGCCGAGGCAGGCCGTGATCAGGTCCATGGTGGTCAGGTTGCCGGGGCGCTGCGCCAGTTGTTCGTAAACGATGAACAGGTAGGCGGCGGTGGAGGCAGCGATCAGCCCCAGGGCGATGTCGAACAGCGGTACGCGGTCCCTGGGCGATCTCTTGAAGGCCGGGTAGGCCAGAAATGCCAGCAGCAGCGCGAATGCCAGGTGGATCGAGCGGGTCTCGGTGTCGTTCAGCACGCCGAACCCTAGTACGAAGGGCAGCGGCGAGGCGATCCACAGCTGGAACAGCGACCAGAGCAGCGCCAGCCCGGCGATGACCGCGGCCATCGGGCCTTCGGGCAAGCGCGCACCGACATCCTGGGCGATCAGTTCCTCGGTGGACAGTTGTTTGTCTTGCATGAATTGAGGCCTGTTTTTTCAGGTAACGGAACCGCGAAAACCCGTGGCCATGGGGCGCACGGGTTTTCGGCTAAGGCATCGACGTCAGGGCCGCATCCGCGACGCGGCCCCGCTGAGCCTTACAGCCAGCCGCGTTCCTTGTAGTAACGCTCGGCGCCTTCATGCAGCGGCGCGCTCAGGCCAACTTCGATCATCTCTTCCGGCTTGAGATCCTTGAATGCCGGATGCAGACGCTGGAAGCGCTCGATGTTCTCGAACACCGACTTCACCAGCTGGTAGACCACTTCCGCATCGACCTTGGCAGTAGTGGACAGCACGGCCTTGCCACCGATGGACTGCGTCGGCTGGTCGTTGCCCTTGTACAGGCCGCCAGGGATCTCAGCCTTGGTGTAGTAGCTCTTGGCAGCCAGCAGCTTGTCGATTTCCGGGCCGGTGATCGGCACCAGAACTGCATCGACGGTGGTGGTGGCTTCCTGGATGGCGCCATTCGGATGACCGACGAAGTAGGTCATGGCGTCGATGTTGTTGTCGCCCAGGGCGCTGGCCTGTTCGGCCGGCTTCAGTTCGGCGGCGAGGGAGAAGGCCGACTTGTCCCAGCCCTTTTCCTTCATGATTTCTTCGAGGGTGTCGCGCTGGCCAGAACCGGGGTTGCCGATGTTGACGCGCTTGCCTTTCAGATCATCCAGGCCCTTGATGTTGGCGTCGCGACGCGCCAGCACGGTGAAGACTTCGCTCTGCAGCGAGAAGACGGCACGGATGTCGTCCATCTTGCCTTCTTTCTCGAACGGCGCCACGCCTTCCATCGCCTTGTACTGATGGTCCGACTGCATGATGCCGAAGTTGAACTCGCCACTGCGCAGGCCGTTGACGTTGGCCACGCCGCCGCCGCTCGCCGGCGCGTTGCACTTGATGTTTTCCGCGTTGCGGTTGACGAAGCGGCAGATCGATTGACCGGCAACGTAATAAACGCCGGTCTGGCCGCCCGTGCCGATGGTGACGAACTTCTCTTGCGCCTGTGCCACTGCGCTCAGGCCGGTTCCCGCCAGAGCAGCGGTAAAGATCCATGCCAAGGATTTGCCTTTCATGGATGCACTCCTTTTTGGTTGTTTTCGGATTCCCGGCATCCCTTGTGAGTCTGCGCGGAACTTGAGTCTAGCAGGCGACCGCGTTGGTAACAGCCTGCGGACCTGCCATGTCGATCCGGGCAAGCGTTGCGCCCCAATGCTAGGACCGGATGACGACAGAAGGGTTGCGCGAGCGGTGCCATATTTTTATATACGCATGCTGTACAGCATGTATTATCTGTACAGTTTTAGTGGCCTACTGCCATGCCTGTTGTAAAAGCCGACCGGCGGAGTAGGACTTCAGTCGCATTGCTAGTCGAGACCGATGATATCAATCTGGCATCAGTCTCCAGGCGAGGAGACTTGTTGATCGGACAGGACCACGGGCCTGCCGACTGAAGCGCCATCAGGGGTCATCCAAGTGAGGTGGATCAATGCTGGCGCTTTTTTCGTGCCCGTCTTCGGCGCTACAAAACCGATACAAACGACCCGCTGGGCCGTCAGCAGCAAGGAGCGATTATCGCAGGGTGGCGATATTGGCAGGGAGTGCACGAGGTACCGAAAAGGTGCATCGACCGAGACGTCCGTGGCGGAGAACAACAACACGCTTTGCCTTGTTCACGAGACCACCATGCGCATGAACCTGCCGGTCACTGGCCGCGACGTTTCCATCAGCGACACCGCCAATATTCTCTCCACCACGGATCTCAACGGTGACATCACCTATGTGAATCCGGACTTCATCAAGATCAGCGGCTTCGAGGAAAGCGAGCTGCTTGGTCAGCACCACAACATCGTCCGCCACCCGGACATGCCCACCGAGGCCTTCGCCGACCTGTGGTCGAGCGTACGGGGCGGCAGCTCATGGATGGGTATGGTGAAGAACCGCTGCAAGAACGGCGATCACTACTGGGTCAGCGCGTTCGTCACGCCGATCAGCCGCAACGGTCGGGTCGTCGAATACCAATCGGTACGCACCAAGCCCGCGCCGGCTCAGATCGCAGCCGCCGAGCAGCTGTACGCGCAGTTGCGCAACAAGCGTCCGCCGCCTGCGTTGCGTCGTGCACCGCTGAGCGCCCGCAGTCGCGTCGCGCTTCTGGCGGCACTGGGTGCCGCGCCGTGCGTGGTCGGCGCGCTGCTGGCTGGAGCGGGTCTGATCGCTGCGCTGGCCACCGCCGCTGCCGCCGTGCTGGGCGCAGGTGCTATGGCCTATGTCTCGCTGACACCGCTGCAGCGCCTCGCCGAGCAGGCACGCAGGGTCGGTGACAACCCGGTGGGGCAGCTGGTCTATGCCGGCCGGCGTGATGAATTCGGCCAGATCGCCTTTGCCATGAAGATGTTGGAAACCGAGGCCGGCGCCATGGTCGGCCGTATCGGCGATGCCTCGCGTCAACTCAGCCAGCATGCCCACGAACTGCTCGGTGCGATGGACAGCAGCACGCAGAGTGCTGCACGCCAGCAAAGCGAAACCGATCAGGTCGCCACGGCGATCAACCAGATGGCGGTCAGCGTGCAGGAAGTGGCAAGCAACGCCCAGCGCACCGCCGAGGCAGCCAGCCGCGCGGACAGCGAAGCGGCGACCGGCACCGAGGTGGTCAACCGTACCGGGGCGGCCATCGGCCGGCTGGCGCAGGACATCCAGCAGGCCGGTGACGTGATCCATGAGCTGGAGGCGCACAGCAATGACATCACCAAGGTGCTCGACGTCATTCGCGGCATCGCCGAGCAGACCAACCTGCTGGCGCTGAACGCAGCCATCGAGGCGGCGCGGGCCGGCGAGCAGGGCCGTGGCTTTGCCGTGGTCGCCGATGAAGTACGCAGCCTGGCATCGCGGACCCAGCAGTCGACCCAGGAGATCAACAGCATGATCGGCGCGCTGCAGGGCGGGGCACGGCAGGCGGTGGAGGTCATGCAGCGCAGCCGCGAGCAGGCCATGCAGAGCGTCGAACATGCGGCCCAGGCGGCGCGCTCGCTGCAGGGCATCAACAGCCGGGTCAACGAGATCAGCGCGATGAGCATACAGATCGCCGCGGCCGTCGAGCAGCAGAGCGCGGTCAGCGAGAACATCAACCAGAATATCGTCAGCATTCGCGGCGGCTCCGATCAGCATGTGGAGAGCGGCCTGCGCAGCCGGCAGAGCGCGTCGGGCGTCGCCGAGCTGGCGAGCAGCATGGAGATGTTGGTGCAGCAGTTCTGGACGCGGCGGCGCGGCTGAAGGCCTGCCGATGCCCCGAAATGGTGCGTGCTGGAGAGGGCGCGGCATGTTGCCTGCGCCGTCTGCGCCGGGCTTGTTACGCCGCGCGCGTAAAGGCAAAATGCCACTAGTTTCGCATGCTGCGAAAGCTGCTTTACCGCTCAGGACAACCGGACCTGATAGCTAAGGCGCCAGCCGTGACATTCCCTTGGGGGTGCACCACGGCTGGCGCCTTTTTTTTGGGCTCGTTTCGCTGCAAGGCGCGCCCTAACAGAGATCGGCACTCAACCTGCATGTGCTTGCACGAAAAGATGAATCAATGCTGACCGAAGAGACGCTGCGCACTGCGCTGGAAGAAACCATTCAGGTACTGGAACGCACGCGACGCTCGTTCAAATCGCGCGAGCTCGGCCAGCTGCGCCGGCGCCTGATTGAACTGCTCGAGCAACTGGAAACCGACACGGGAGAGAAGGACGAGCGCTGATCGCCAAACCGTAACCGGCCCCCTGTACGAGGATGTCCGCCGCATCCATGCGAGCGCTGCCAACAGAAGCGGCGCCGAACCTGCCTCGCGTACTCAGAACCCATTTCCAAGGAAGATCTGTTTATGCGCACCAACCTTCCCGTCAGCGGCCGCGAAATCACGGTCGGCGAGACGGCGAACATCCTGTCCACCACCGACCTGAACGGCACCATCACTTACGCCAATCCGGATTTCGTGGCGATTTCCGGCTTCAGCGAAGACGAGCTGCTCGGTGAGCCGCACAACCTCGTGCGCCACCCCGACATGCCCGAGGCCGCCTTTGCCGACCTCTGGCAAACGCTGCAGGCGAACAGGTCGTGGATGGGCATCGTCAAGAACCGCTGCAAGAACGGCGATCACTACTGGGTCAGCGCGTTCGCCACACCCGTCGGCCGTGACGGCAAGGTCGTCGAATACCAGTCGGTGCGGACCCGCGCGCAGCCCGAACAGATTCGCGCCGCCGAGGCGCTTTACGCACGCCTGCGCGAGGGCCGTGCCGCAGGCGCATTGCGCGCTTCGCGGCTCGGGTTGCGTGGCCGCGTGGCGCTGCTGGCTGGCCTCGGCAGTGCCGCAGGCGCGGCGCTCGGCGCGTTGCTGCTCGGTGCGCCGCTGGCCGCCGGTGCCGCCGCGGTCGTGCTAGGCGGTGCGGTGGCCACTGGGTTGGCGGCGCTGGCGCTCGCACCGCTGACGCAGCTGGCGCGCCAGGCGCGACGCATCGGCCACAACCCGGTCAGCCAGTTGATCTACACCGGACGCCGCGACGAGATCGGCGAGATCGCCTTCGCCATGAAGATGCTGGAAACCGAAGCCGGCGCCATGGTCGGGCGCATCGCCGACTGCAGCCGCCAGCTCAGCAGCCACGCCCGCGACCTGCTCGGTGCCATGCATGGCAGTACCGAAAGCGCCTCGCGCCAGCAGCAGGAAACCGATCTGATCGCCACGGCGATTCGGCAGATGACCGCCAGCGTGCAGGAAGTCGCCCTCAACGCGCAGCGCACGGCCGAGGTGGCGGCCCGCGCGGACAGCGAAGCGGCCAGCGGCCGGGAGATCGTCGGCCTCACCGGCAGCAGCATCACGCGGCTGGCCGGTGACATCCAGCAGGCCGCCGAAGTCATTCACCAGCTCGAAAGCCACAGCCAGGAAATCAGCCGCGTGCTCGAGGTGATTCACAGCATTGCCGAGCAGACCAACCTGCTCGCCCTCAATGCCGCCATCGAAGCGGCGCGTGCCGGCGATCAGGGCCGCGGCTTCGCCGTGGTGGCCGACGAGGTGCGTCAGCTGGCATCGCGCACATCCAGCGCGACCACCGATATCCAGAGCATGATCGGCTCGCTGCAGGCCGGTGCGCGCCAGGCCGTGGACGTCATGCAGCGTAGCCGCGAGCAGGCGCAGCACAGCGTCAGCCATGCCGACCAGGCCGAACATTCGCTCGGCGGCATCAACAGCCGGGTCAACGAGATCAGCGCCATGAGCAGCCAGATTGCCGCAGCGGTGGATCAACAAAGCTCGGCCAGCGAGGAGATCACCCAGAGCATCGTCAGCATCCGCGGCAGCTCGGACAATCACGTTGCCACCGGTCTGCACAGCCAGCGCAGCGCCTGCGGCGTCGCCCAGTTGGCCGATGGCATGCTCGAGCTGGTGCAACAGTTCTGGGCGCGGCGGCGGGCGTGATTGCAGCAGTCTGTCGCTTGCACGGGACAGACTGATATCAGGGTGGCATCATGCACTCGTCGGCGCTTATTAAATGACGCCGGTTGGCTGGCACTTCGCTGGCCATTGCCGCGCCGACGAGGCATTTCCACATGATGCGCGCCTTACTGCTGATGGTCGCCTGCCTGACGTTGCTGCCCTGGACCGGCAACGCGATGGCGGCTGAGCCATCGCCGGTGCTGCAGACAAGGGGGGCGGCGACGCTGCAGGTCGGCGCAGTGGAATACCTGCTGGGCAGGCCGGACGCGGATTTCACCCAGATCGCCGCAGCCGATCTGCCCTGGCAGCGGCTGAACAAACCCAACCTTGGCAAACAGCGCGACGGTGCCTGGCTGCGCCTCCGGCTGCATAACACGGGCGACGCCGCGAAGCGCTGGTACCTGCTGCTGAAATGGCCGGTGCTCGACCGCGTCGCGGTGCGCCTGTATTACCCGGACAGCGACCGCTGGGGTCAATCCATGCTGGCCGGGGATGCCGTGGCACTGAGCAGCCGACCGCTGGCCGACCATCACTTCGTCTATCCACTCGAGCTGCCGGCGGGCGAGCGAGCGGTGGTCTATCTGCAGCTGCAGGCCAGGGAAACCCTCGCCCTGCCGCTGGAGCTGATCGACGAAAAGCAGCTGATCCAGGGCAAGCTTCGCGACGTCACGCTGGTCAGTCTGTTCTTCGGCGGCATCCTGGTGATCGTGCTGTACAACTGCAGCCTGCTGATCTTCACCCGCGACGGCAGCTACTTCCTCTACGTGCTTTACCTGCTCAGCGCGGTGTTCTACGTGCTGACCATTACCGGCTTCGGCCAGCTCTACCTCTGGCCGGAAATCCCCGAGCTGTCGGCACGCTTCTACGGCCTTTCCGCGGCGCTGTGCTTCTTCACGCCGATGCTGTTCGCCCTGCGCTTTCTCGGCATACGCCGCTATGGCGGCTGGGTCTGGGCGGTGTCCGTCAGCCTGACCGGCTACTGGGGTGTGGCGGTGCTCATGCTGCTGCTGGCACCAACCCTGGCGCGCTATCTGTTCATGGACAGTGTCGCGCTGCTGCACTGCGTCGTGACCATGGCCGTGACGCTCAACCTGTGGATGCGCGGCAATCCGTCCGCGCGGCTGTTCAGCATCGCCTGGAGCACCTTGCTCGGCTTCACCGTGGGTCAACCTGCTGGCGCTCAACGGCACCTTGCCACTCAACGCCTGGACGCTGAATGGCCAGCTGATCGGCATGTTCGCCGAGTTCGTGCTGCTATCCATGGCGCTGGCCGAGCGCATCAACGTCGAGCGCAACCGGCGCATCGCCGCGCAGCAACTGGCATTGCACGCCTCGGAATCGCTGGCCGAGGAGCGCGCACTGCGCTTGCAGGCCAAGCAGGAGGCGCTGGATCTGCAACTGCGCGCCAACGAGGTGCTTGAAGCGCGGGTGTACGAACGCACCCGTGCGCTGGAAGAAGTCCGCCACGGCCTGGAAGCCGCGAATGCCGAACTGATGCGCTTGAGCACCACCGATTCGCTGACCCAGCTGGCCAACCGCCGGCGTTTCGATCGTCTGCTGGACGAGGAAATCCGCCGCGCGCGGCGCGCCGGCAGCCCACTGTCGGTGTTACTCGCCGATATCGATCACTTCAAGCGGGTCAACGACAGCTACGGCCACCCCTTCGGTGACGAGTGCCTGCGCCAGGTCGCGGCAGTGCTCGCCGCGCACTGCCAGCGCGCCGGCGACGTCGCGGCGCGCTATGGCGGTGAGGAGTTCGTCGTCCTCCTGCCGGGGCTCGACGCCGAACAGGCCGTCGCCCTGGCGGAATCGATCCGCTGCACGATCGCGCACCTGCAGCTGCAGCATGGCGAACAGCCGGTGGCGCTGACCATCAGCCTTGGCGTCGCCACGCTGACCCCCTCGCTCGCCGCGCCGGCCGATCTGCTGGCGGCGGCGGATGCGGCGCTCTATCAGGCCAAGAACGCTGGTCGCGACCAAGTGGCTCTGGCCGCTGAGGTCAATGCTGGCGAGCAGACTCCGACCCTCAACGCTTGAGCGGTATGAAACGGTCCTGCGCGAGGTCCGCGCGGCTCGCTGGCATGCCCTGAAAAAGGGACCGCCCGCTGCGCGCCTAAATACAAAAAGTTACATACAATGACCCGCTTCAGGCTCCGATCGCACGGCGGGGCCGCGCCGATACCACCACGTCCTTCCGAAGCGCTTCCGGCTCGATTCCGGCGGCGCTACCGGCCATGAGAAATCGATGCCGTTCAATGCACTGCTGATCCTGTGCTTCATGCTTCTGCTTGGTGCTGCGCCGGGCCGGGCTGTGGCCGAAGACAGCCTGATGATCGAAAGCCGGCACGCTCCCGGGCTGCAGGTTGGCCAACCGGAGTACGCGCTTGGCCGGCTGGAGGCTGGATTCGACCAGGCACGCAGCGACGACCGGGGTTGGCAGCCGCTACAGGTACCCAATCTGCTCCGCCAGCCAGCAGGCGCATGGCTACGATTCCCGGTGCACAACCTCCAGGCAAACGCCAGCAGCTGGTATCTGTTGCTCAAGTGGCCCGTGCTCGACCGCGTTACGCTGCGCGTCTACTACCCGCGGCAGGACCGATGGGGTGAGCCCATGGTCGCTGGCGATACGCTGGCGGTCAGTCAGCGGCCGGTGGTCGATCACAACCTGGTCTTCCCGCTGAACCTGCAGCCCGGCGAGCAGGCGGTGGTCTATCTGCAGCTGGAGGCCAGCGAGCTGATGGTGCTGCCGCTGGAGCTGGTCGATGAGACGAGCTTCATCGAGGGCAAGGTGCTCGATACGGCGCTGTTCAGCCTGTTCTTCGGCGGCATGATCGTCATCGTGCTGTACAACCTGAGCCTGCTGATTTTCACCCGCGACCTCAGCTATCTGCTGTACGTGCTGTATCTGCTCAGCGCAATGTTCTACGTCGGCACCATGAGCGGATTCGGCCAGCTGGTGTTGTGGCCCGGCGCACCGCAGTTCTCGGCGCGCTTCTACACGCTGTCGGCAACCCTGTGTTTCCTTACTCCGCTGCTTTTCGTCGTACGCTTTCTGCAGGTTCGCCAGTACGGCGGCTGGGTCTGGCACATCACCTGGGTGCTGGGCTGCTACTGGATCACGGTGCTGTTGGCGGTGCTGCTGATTCCGGAGCATGCACACTGGCTGTTCATGGAATACGTGGCGCTGCCCTACTGCCTGATCAGCCTGGCGGTGACGCTCACGTTGTGGGCCCGTGGCAACGTATCGGCGCGGCTGTTCAGCATCGCCTGGATAACGCTGCTGGGTTTCACCGTCATTCACCTTCTGGCGCTGTGGGGCTACATGCCACTCAATCGCCTGACGCTGCATGGCCAGCTGGTAGGCATGTTCATCGAGTTCGTGCTGCTATCGATGGCGCTTGCCGAACGGATCAACCTGGAGCGCAATCAGCGCATCGCCGCCCAGCAGCTGGCGCTGGAGACATCGCGCAGCCTGGCCGACGAACGCGAGCAGCACCTGCAGGCCAAGCAACAGGCACTGCTGATCCAACAGCGTGCCAATGAAGAGCTGGAAACGCGCGTAGTGGCGCGCACCAAGGCGCTCGAGGAAGTCCGTCACGGTCTCGAGCTGGCGAATGCCGAGCTGCTCAGACTGAGCTCCACCGATCCGTTGACGCACCTCGCCAATCGCCGCCAGTTCGATCAGCTACTCGAAGACGAGGTCCGTCGCGGACGCCGCAACGGCACGCCGTTGACCGTCCTGCTGGGTGACATCGATCATTTCAAGCGAGTCAACGACAGCTACGGCCATCCGTTCGGCGACGAGTGCCTGCGCCAGGTCGCGGCGGTGCTCCAGCAGCATTGCCAGCGAGCCGGTGATCTCGCGGCGCGTTACGGTGGTGAGGAGTTCGTCATCACGCTGCCGGCAACCGGCGGGCCGCAGGCGGTGCTGCTGGCCGAGCGGATGCGGCGGGATGTCGAGCGGCTTGAGCTCGACTGCGATGGCGAGCGCATCAGCCTGACCATCAGCTTTGGCGTGGCTACGCTCGATCCGCAAGCCACGGCGGCGCCGCTGGAGTTGCTCAGTGCAGCAGACCGTGCGCTCTATGAGGCCAAGCGCAGCGGCCGCAATTGCGTGGTCGAGGCCGCCGACCTCGGACCGGATGGCGCGACCGTGTTTGCCTGAGGCGCGGCCGCCCCTCAGCTCTCGGCCGGTACGAAACGCACCCGCACCAGCAGGCCGCCGAGAGCGCCCTGATCCAGGCTGATCTCGGCGCGATGGGCGCGGACGATTTCGCCGACGATGGCCAGCCCGAGGCCGGCACCATGGCCGCCGGTGTCGCGGCGGTAGAAGCGCGCGAAGACGCGATCGCGCTCGGCGGCCGGAATACCCGGGCCGTCGTCCTCCACCTCCAGCACGGCGCCGTCGAGCACCCGCAGCACCACGTTGCCGCCGTCGCCGGTATGCGCCAGCGCGTTGTCCAGCAGGTTGCTCAGCAGTTCGCTGATCAGCGTCGGCTCGCCGTCGATCCATACCGGTGCCTCGGCCTCCAGCGCCAGGGCGACGCCGCGCTTGTGCGCCAGCGCGGCCATCGCCAGGCCCAGCTCGCGGGCCAGCTGCGACAGGTCCAGGCGCTGCGCGCCGCCTTCGGCGATGGATTGCGCGCCGCTTTCGATGCGCGCCAGCGAGAGCAGCTGGTTGGCCAGGTGGATGACCTTGTCGGTGCTCTGTCCGGCGTCTTCCAGGGTGCTGCGCCAGACCGTCGGTTCGGCTTCGCGCAGGCCCAGCTCGATCCGCGCCTTGAGCGCCGCCAGCGGCGTGCGCAACTCGTGGGAGGCATCGGCGATGAAGCGCGCCTGGCGTTCGAACTGCCCGCGCAGGCGCTCGGTGAATCCGTTGAGCGCCGCCACCAGCGGCCTCAGCTCGCGTTGCACGCTGATCAGTGGCAGCGGCCGCAGGTCATCCGGTGCGCGTTCCTGCACCGCCTCGCTGAGCTGGCCCAGCGGTCGCAGCGCGGCACTGACCGCCAGCCACACCAGCACCAGCGCGGCAACCGCCAGCAGGCCGACGCGCCACAGGGTGTCGGTCAGCAGACCGCGCGCCATGCGCTCGCGGGCGCCGAGGGTTTCGGCCACGCGGATCTCGGCGATGCCGGTGAGCTCCGGTTCGCTGACCGGCTGCAGCAGGCTGACCAGGCGCACGCCCTGGCCCTGGAACTCGCCGTCGTAGAAGCGCGCCAGCGCAGGGTAGTCGTCGGTGCGCGGGACGTCGGCAGCGGGCGCCGGCAGGTTCTCGTAGCCGCTGACCAGGCGCCCCTGGATGTCCAGCACCCCGTAGTAGATGCGCCCGGCGCTGTCGTAGGCGAAGGTGTCCAGCGCCACGTAGGGCACGTTGGCGCGCAGCACGCCTTCATGGGTGACCAGTCCATCGGCGATGGCTCGGGCCGAGGCGAGCAGGGTGCGGTCGTAGGCGGTATCGGCGGCGGCGCGGCCGTTCCAGTAGGCGCTCAGGCCGCCGAACAGCAACAGCAGTGCGAGCAGGATCGCCAGCCGCCGCAGCAGCCGCGCGCGCAGGCTGCCGGCGAGCGCTTCCTCAGCCATCGAGCGCCTCGAGCAGGTAGCCGAGGCCGCGGAAGGTGACGATGCGTACCGGCTGGCCCTCAAGCTTCTTGCGCAGACGGTGGATGTAGATCTCGATCGCGTCGGCGCTGGCGTCCTCGTCCAGGCCGAATACCTGGGCGGCCAGCTGATCCTTGCTCATCACCCGACCGGGGCGGGCGATCAGCGCTTCCAGCACGCCCTGCTCGCGGGAGGTCAGCGTCAGTGGCTCGTCGGCCAGGCTGAAGCGCCGCGCATCCAGATCGTAGACCAGCGCGCCGCAACGCTGCTGGCGTTCGCCGCCGCCGACGCTGCGTCGCAGCAGCGCCTTGACCCGCGCTTCCAGCTCGGACAGTTCGAACGGCTTGGCCAGGTAGTCGTCGGCGCCGAGGTTGAGCCCGTGCACGCGATCACTGACCTCGCCACGCGCGGTGAGCATCAGTACCGGCAGCGTCTTGCCGCGCTCGCGCAGGCGCGCCAGCACCTGAAAGCCGTCGAGCCGTGGCAGGCCGACGTCGAGAATCGCCAGCGCGTAGTCCTCGCTGGCCAGCGCCAGGTCGGCGGCGACGCCATCGTGCAGCAGGTCCACGGTCCAGCCGGCGGCGCGCATTGCCTGCGCCACGCTTTCGGCCAGCTGGGGGTGGTCCTCGACCAGAAGAATTCGCATTGCCTGTCCTCTGCGATGGCGACGGAGCGCCAGTGTAGCGGCAGAACTTTCACGCCGCTGCTGGCTTTCAGCGCTGAAAGGCTGGCGAAAGCTTGACCGCCTAGGATCGCTCGCAGGTGGCTCGAACCACCACGCGCGGCGCATGCGCCGTCACAACAAAAACAATAGTGGAGATACCCGATGCTGACTGCCGTCAGACGTTCACCCGCTCCTGCCCGTCTCGCTTTGGCCATTGCCGCCGCCTCGCTGGCACCCATGGCCCAGGCCGCATTCATCGAAGACAGCAGCGCGACCCTGCAGACCCACAACATCTACCTGAACCGCGATTTCCGCGAAGGCAGCGGCCAGTCCAAGCGTGAAGAATGGACCCAGGGCTTCATCCTCGACGTCCAGTCGGGCTTCACCGAAGGCACCGTCGGCGTCGGCCTCGATGCCCTGGGCATGCTCGGCGTCAAGCTGGATTCCGGTGGCGGCCGCGCTGGCACCGACCTGCTGCCGGTGCACGACGATGGCAGCACGCCCGACGAGTTCAGCCGCCTGGGCCTGACCGCCAAGGCCAAGATCGCCGACACCGAGCTGCGCTACGGCTCGCATATTCCCGAGATGCCGGTGGTCAAGGCCAGTGACAGCCGCACGCTGCCGCAGGTGTTCGAAGGCGCCACCGTCACCTCGACCGATATCGATGGCCTGACCCTCACCGGCGGCCGTCTCGACAAGGTGATCGACCGCTCCTCGACCAACTCCCAGGACCTGCAGCTGAACAACAAGAACGGCCGCTTCGCCAGCGCCGCCGAGGCCGACCACCTGACCTTCGCCGGTGCCGAATACGCCTTCAACGAGAACCTCACCGGGCGCTACTACTACGGCGAGCTGGATGACGTGTACCGCCAGCACTTCTTCGGCCTGCTGGCGAACAAGCCGCTGAGCGACAACTCCGCGCTGAGTGCGGACCTGCGCGTGATGCTCAGCGACGACACCGGCGCGGCGAATGCCGGCAAGATCGATAACCAGGCCTGGAACGGCATGCTCGGCTACAGCCTGGGCGGGCACAAGGTCAGCGTCGGCTACCAGCAGATGCGCGGCGATACCGGCTACGCCTACATCGACGGCGGTGATCCGTTCCTGGTCAACTTCGTGCAGATCAACGACTTCGCCAACGCCGACGAGCGCTCCTGGCAGGCGCGTTACGACTACAACTTCGCCGCTGTCGGCATCCCCGGGCTGACCTTCCTGACCCGCTACATCTCCGGCGACAACGCCGAGTACTCAGGCGGCAACAACGGCAGCGAGTGGGAACGCGACTTCGAGTTCAAGTACGTGGTGCAGAGCGGCCCGCTGAAAAATGTCGCGCTGCGCTGGCGTAACGCGATGTACCGCTCCGATTTCGCCCGCGACGCCGACGAGAACCGTCTGATCGTCAGCTACAGCCTGCCGATCTGGTAAACAGAACAAGAACGCGAGGACTACCCGATGAAAACCAGACTCAGCCGTTTCGCCCTGCTGTCGTCCTGCCTGCTGCTCTCGAGCCAGCTGCTGGCCGAACCCAAGCGCCCCGAGTGCATCGCCCCGGCCAAGCCCGGCGGCGGTTTCGACCTGACCTGCAAGCTGGCCCAGAGCGGCCTGAAGGACAGCGGCCTGCTCGAAGCTCCGATGCGCGTCACCTACATGCCCGGCGGCGTCGGCGCGGTGGCCTATAACGCGGTGGTTGCCCAGCGTGCGGCGGAAGCCGGCACCATCACCGCCTTCTCCAGCGGCTCGCTGCTCAACCTCGCCCAGGGCAAGTTCGGTCGCTACGACGAGAACGCCGTGCGCTGGCTCGCCGCGGTCGGCACTGATTACGGCGCCATCTCGGTACGTGCCGACGCGCCGTACAAGAACCTCGACGAGCTGATTGCCGCGGTGAAGAAGGACCCGGGCAGCGTGGTGTTCGGCGCCGGCGCCACCATCGGCGGTCAGGACTGGATGCAGACCGCGCTGATCGCCCGCGCTGCCGGTGTCGATCCGAAGAAGCTGCGCTACGTCGCCTTCGAGGGCGGCGGCGAAACGCTCACCGCCATGCTCGGCGGCCATGTGCAGGTCACTTCCAGCGGCCTCGGCGAAGTCACCCCGCAGCTCGACGCCGGCAAGATCCGCATCCTCGCCGTGCTCTCCGACGAGCGTCTGCCGGGCAAGCTGGCCGACATTCCTACTGCCAGGGAACAGGGTTACGACATCAGCTGGCCGGTGATCCGCGGCTTCTACATGGGGCCGGAAGTGCCTGACGAGGACTTCAACTGGTGGAAGACCCAGTTCGACACCCTGCTCGCCGACGAAGACTTCGCCAAGCTGCGCGAACAGCGCGACCTGTTCCCGCTGTCGATGACCGGCGATGAGCTGGAGGCCTTCGTCAAGAAGCAGGTGCAGGACTACAAGGCGCTGGCCGGCGAGTTCGGCCTGGTCAAGTAACGCGAACCGGCCCGCGTTCGCGGGCCGCACGGTCGATCCGGCAGCTGCCGGATCGCCGAATCCCTGAGGTATCCCGTCATGTACGTACGTGTCTTCGCCGCGGCGTGGCTGCTCGCCTGCGCCGGCCTCGCCCTGCTCGCCTGGGGCTTCGAGGCGCCCTTTGCCTACGACCCGGTCGGGCCGCGCGCCTACCCGTTGCTGCTGCTGTTGCTGATGGTCTGTGGTGCGGCGTGGCTGCTGTTCAAGCCGCACGGTGAGCCGACGCCGGCGTTCGATCGGCCCAAGGCGCAGCGCGCCGTGCTGTGCGTGCTGGCCCTGCTGGCCTACGCGCTGCTGTTCGAAACCCTGGGTTTCGTCATCAGCACCGCCCTGGCCGGTTTCGCCCTCGGTCTGCTGTTCAACGGTCGCCTGTGGCCCAGCGTGATCAGCGGTGCGCTGCTTGGCGTGCTGCTCTACGGGCTGTTCGATTACCTGCTGGACGTGCCGCTGCCGCTTGGCCTGCTGCGTCTGCTGGAGAGCTGAAATGGAAACACTGAATTTCTTGATGCAGGGCTTCGATGTCGCCACGCGACCGACCAACCTGCTGGTGGCGCTGTTCGGCGCCTTCGTCGGCACCGTGGTCGGCCTGCTGCCGGGCCTCGGTCCGATCAACGGCGTGGCGCTGCTGCTGCCGCTGGCCTTCGCCCTCGGCCTGCCGCCGGAGACCGCACTGATCCTGCTCGCTGCCGTGTACCTGGGCTGCGAGTACGGCGGCCGCATCTCGGCGATCCTGCTCAACGTGCCGGGTGATGCGGCCGCGGTGATGACCACCCTCGACGGCTACCCGCTGGCGCGCCAGGGCAAGGCCGGCATCGCGCTGTCGCTGTCCGCGGTCAGCTCCTTTATCGGCAGCATCATCGCCACCTGCGGCGTGGTGCTGTTCGCCCCGCTGCTGGCCAAGTGGGCGGTGGCCTTCGGCCCGGCGGAGTACTTCGTGCTGATGATCTTCGCCATCGCCTGTCTCGGCGGCATGGTCGGCGACAAGCCGGTGAAGACGCTGATGGCCGCGCTGATGGGCCTGGCCCTGGCCACCGTCGGTGTCGATTCCACTACCGGCGTCTACCGCTTCACCTTCGGCAGCGTCAGCCTGTCCGACGGTATCCAGTTCGTCATCGTGGTGATTGGCTTCTTCAGTGTCAGCGAGATCCTGCTGATGCTGGAGAAAACCCACAGCGGGCAGCAGGCGGTGAAGGCCAGCGGCCGGTTGCTGTTCAACTTCAAGGAGTTCTGCCTGACCTTCTGGACCATGGTGCGCAGCGCCGTGGCCGGCTTCGTCATCGGCACGCTGCCGGGCGCCGGGGCGACCATCGCCAGCGCCATGACCTACATGAGCGAGAAGCGCATGGCCGGCGACAAGGGCCGCTTCGGTGATGGCGACCTGCGCGGCCTGGCGGCGCCGGAAGCGGCCAACAACGCCTCGGCCTGCGGCTCGCTGATCCCCATGCTGACCCTCGGCGTGCCGGGTTCGGGCACCACCGCGGTGATGATCGGCGCGCTGACGCTGTACAACATCACCCCCGGCCCGCTGCTGTTCGAACAGCAGCCGGACGTGGTCTGGGGCCTGATCGCTTCGCTGTTCATCGGCAACGTGATCCTGCTGGTGATGAACATCCCGCTGGTCGGCCTGTTCTCGCGCATGCTCGCCGTGCCGAACTGGGTGCTCGTGCCGGCGATCACCGTGATCAGCATGGTCGGCGTGTATTCGGTGCACAGCACCACCTTCGACCTGGTGCTGATGGTCGGCCTCGGCGTGTTCGGCTACTTGCTGCGCAAGCTGGACTTCCCGCTGTCGGCGCTGATTCTCGGCTTTGTGCTCGGCGAGATGATGGAAGACAACATGCGCCGTGCGCTGTCGATCTCCAACGGTGAGCTGGGCATCCTCTGGGGTAGCCCGATCACCCTGGCGCTGTGGGCGCTGACCGTGGCGATGCTCGGCATGCCGGCGCTGCGCTGGTACCTCAAGCGCCGTCGCGCCAACGTGGTCGAGGCGCAGGCCTGACATGCATCGGCGGCTGCCGGCCTGGTGGGCGACCCCGCTGATCGGTGCGGTCGGCGGCTGGCTGGCAACTCTGGCCAACTGGCCGCTGCCGTGGATGATCGGCTCGCTACTGGCGGTGATCGCCGTGCGCTGCAGCGGCTGGCTGGTGAGCGAGGTGCCGCGCGGCCGTCAGGTCGGGCAATGGATCGTCGCCAGCGCCATCGGCCTGCACTTCACCAGTGAGGTCATGCAGCAGGTGCTGGCGCATCTCGGCGTGATCCTCGCCGGTGCGGTCGGCACGCTGCTGCTGGGCCTGATCGGCCTCTTCATCCTGCTGCGCAGCGGCACCGATCGCGCCACTGCGTTCTTCGCCAGCATGCCGGGTGGCGCCAGCGAAATGGTGGTGCTGGCCAACCGGCACCAGGCTGAACCTGCGCGCGTGGCGGCGGCGCACAGCCTGCGCCTGCTGCTGGTGGTGCTGATCGTGCCGGCGCTGTTCACCTGGGGCCTGCCGTCGATGGAGGCGCCAGCGCCAGCGCCGGTGAGCTGGCCCTGGCTCGCCGTGCTGCTGCCGGCGGGCGGTCTGCTGGCGCTGCTCTGGAAGCGTCTCGGCCAGCCCAACCCCTGGATGCTCGGCCCGCTGACCGCCTGCGCCGTGGCCAGTGTGGCGTTCGATCTGCACATCGGCCTGCCGGGCTGGGCCGGCGCGCTCGGCCAGTGGCTGATCGGCTGCTCACTAGCCTGTCATTTCGACCGGCCGTTCTTTCGCAGTGCGCCGGCCTTCCTGCTGCGCATCCTGCTTTTCACCCTGCTGGCGATGCTGGTCGCTGCTGCACTGGGCGGCGCGCTGGGTTGGCTGACGGCGCTGGACGAGGTATCGCTGATGCTCGGCATGATGCCCGGCGGCATCACCGAGCTGTGCCTGACCGCTGAGGCCCTGCAGCTGTCGGTGGCGCTGGTCACCGCGGTGCAGGTGCTCAGGCTGTTTCTGGTCATGTTCCTCGCCGAGCCGCTGTTTCGCCGCTGGCAACGCCGCGCTTGCTGACCGACGTGGCCCTGGATCAGGCCGGCCGTCCTGGCAGGTGAGGCTCTCCGGATATCACCTCCCGTGGCGCTTCGCCGGCTGTGCGCGCCTTGTTGCCGCCTGGGCCTTCCAGTGCCGGATAGGCGGCGCTGCAGAACAGTGAATTGAGGCGCTTCATGTCGGCTATCAGCTCCAGGTGCGCTGCGCTGGTCTCGATGCTTTCCACCACCTGCTGGTGCAGGCGCTGCACGTGGGAGTGTGCCAGCTCGCGCTCCAGCTTGCGGAACTGGCGCTTGTGCTGCAGCAGCTGGCGGGCGCTATGGGAGTCGCCGGAGATGAAGACCGACAACCCCAGCCGCAGGTTGGTGCTCAGCTGGGCATGCAGCTGGCCGAGCTCCTCCAGACCGCTATCGGAGAAAGAGCGACGCTTGGACGTCTTCAGGTTCTGCACCTTGCTCACCATGTGCTCGATGATGTCGCCGGCCTGTTCCAGGTTGATCGCCAGCTCGATGATCTCCGCCCAGCGCCGGCCCTCCTGCTCGGCGAGGTCTTCGCGCGGCATCTGCGCCAGGTAGAGCTTCACGCCGCTGTAGAGCGCGTCGACGTCATCGTCCAGGCGGCGAATCTCGTCGCCGGGCTCCGGTCGGTCTTCGCGCAGCACCTCCAGCAGCCGCGCCAGCATCAGCTCCACCATGTCGCCAATGCGCAGGGTTTCGCGGACCGCATTGGCCAGCGCCAGGCTCGGCGTATCCAGCGCGGCGGGGTCGAGATGCCGAGGCTGCGCCACGCCGTTGTCCAGCGCACGCTCCGGCAGCAGGTATTCACACAACTGCGCCATCGGCTTCACGGTGGGCAGCAGGATCACGCAGCGCAGGCTGTTATAGATCAGGTGAAAACCGATCACCTGGGTTTGTGCGCTGACACCCAGGGTGTCCATCCAGGCCACCAGCATGCCGAGAAACGGCAGCACGATCAGCCCGGCCAGCTTGTACAGCAGGTTGCCCAGCGCCACGCGGCGTGCCGAAGCCGGCTGCAGGCTGGCGTTGAACCAGGCGAGCAGGCCGCTGCCGATGTTGGCGCCGATCACCAGGCCCAGCGCCACCGGCAGGCTGATCAGGCCGGCACCGGCCAGCGTCGAGGTCAGCAGCACCGCGGCGAGGCTGGAATACGACAGCACGGCGAACAGCGCGCCCACCAGCACCGCGAGCAGGGTGTCGCCGGCCAGCGAGGAGAACAGCACCTGCATGCCGCGCGCCTCGGTGATCGGCTCGGCGGCGTGCACGATCAACTGCAGGGCGAGAATGATCAGGCCGAGGCCGATCAGCACGCGGCCGATCTGGCCGACGCGGGTCTGTTTGCGCGAGAGGAACAGGCAGACGCCGAGCAGCGTCAGCAGCGGCGACAGCCAGGAAAGATCGAGGGTCAGCACGCGGGCCATCAGCGCAGTGCCGACATCCGCGCCGAGCATGATTGCCAGCGCCGTGGGCAGCGCCATCAGACCCTGGGCGACAAAGGAGATGGCCAGCAGCGCGGTGGCATTGCTGCTCTGCACCAGCGCGGTGACGCCGATGCCGGCGCCGAAGGCCAGCGGCGCGTTGCCCATGCTCTGGCCGAGCGCCCGTCGCAGGTGCGAGCCATACACCCGCATGATCCCGGTACGCACGATATGCGTACCCCAGACCAGCAGGGCGATGGACGACAGCAGGTGCAACAGGGTCAGCATCGGTCGGGCTCCTGCCCCGGCGAGCAGCAACGACGAAAGCCTGCGTCACAAGGACGCAGCGCTTTACCGGGGATACTCGATTGACCCTGGCCTGCCGGCCCCGTTCACCGAAACGTCACAAAGCCCGTTTCGCCCGATCCTCAGGGGCGGGTGTAGTAGCCGACACCGAGCAGTACGTCGTCGACCCGCTGGATCAGCGTGTGCTTCTGCTCGACCGCGTTGGTCGCGGGGTTGCGCCAAACGTAGTCGACGCTGCCGGAGCCGTGCTTGCGGGCCAGTTCGATCATCTCCTTGAACAGCGGCTTGCCGGCGGCATCGTTGACGTTGCGCACATCGACACCCACCAGGTTCGGCGAGCTGCCGCTGGCGCGGTAGCGACCGTCATCCAGGCCGATGGCGAAGACGTACTCGTCGTTGAAGACGAAGCCGCCACGCGGGTCGTTGAAGTTACGGAAGGCGGCCTCGGCACCCTTGTCCTTGACCTGCTGCACGGCGCGGTCGAGCAGCGCCTTGGCGTGCTCGGCCGTGGCACGCGGGATGTAATAGCCGACACAGAGCACGTGGTCGCCGATCTTGCGGAACTGGCTGATTTTGTTCTCGACCTTGTTGTCGGCCGGGTTGAGCCACTGGTACTCGACTTCGCCGCTGTCCTGCTTGGCCGACTTGTCGAGAATTTCGCGAATGAACGATTTGCCGGCGGCATCCTTGAGGTCAGCGACGTTCAGCCCTACGAGGCTGGCCGATGGACCGCTGCTGGCCTGCATGGTGCCGTCCTCGCCGAGCACGAAGATGTAGTACTGGCCGTGGACGAATTCACCGTTGCGGTCGTTGAAGGCGGCCAGTGCCTGCTCCGGGCCCTTGGCCTGGAAGGTCAGCACGGCCTGGTCGAGCAGGCCGCGGGCCTGGCTGGCGTGGCTGCGCTCCACCGAGCCGAGCGTTCGCTGCTGGGCTGGCTCCTGTGCGTGCAGAAGCAGCGGCACGGCGCCCAGCGTGGCGGATAGGGAAAGGGCGAGCAGCTTCTTGCGGTTCCGGTTCATGAACGACTCCTGACCTGATGGCGGGCGACTAAGCGGCCGCCCCGTATCCCCATGCTAGGCAGCAGCAGCGGAATTGATATTGGTCGAGAGGAGCAAAAGGACAAGGCGAAAGGAGGAGATTCGCCGCGACACGAGTTGTCGCAACCGGGATACAGACTCAAGTGCACGGCTCGCTCCGCTGCAGAGCGGCCTGTAACCTAGCGACTTCTGTTCACGCGGTGCACTCATGCTCAGCCTCTACCATGCCCCTGATCTGGAAACCCTCGGCGAACTGGCCACGCGCCTGCTTGCCCAGCCGCTCGCCGACCCCTTCGCCCCGGCGCTGGTGGTGGTGCCAAGCCAGGGCATGGGGCGCTGGCTGACGCTTGAGCTGGCACGCAAGCAGGGCATCGCCATGCAGCTGGAGATTCAGCTGCCGGCCAAGTTCGTCTGGGACCTGAGCCGCACGGTGCTTGGCAGCCTGCCCGAGCAGTCGGCGTTTTCCCCGACTACCCTGACCTGGCGGCTCTATGGCTGGCTTTGCGAGCCAACCAATCTCGAGCTGGCGCAGCGTCTGGCGCAGTATCTCGACGGCGGCGATGAGCGCCGGCGGCTGTCGCTGGCGGCGAAGATCGCCGACGTGTTCGACCAATACCTGCTCTATCGCGACGACTGGCTGGCAGCCTGGGAGCGTGGCGAAACCTTCGATCTCGGTCCGGACGAAGCCTGGCAGGCGCTGCTCTGGCGCGAGCTGACCAAGGACGGCCATCCGCACCGCGCGCGGCTGCTCGACGATCTGCTGCAGCGGCTCTACAGCGACCAACCGTTGCCCGGCCTGCCCGAGCGCCTGCTGGTGTTCGGCATCAGCAGCCTGCCACCGCACCACCTGCGCGTGCTCGATGGTCTGGCGCGACATATCGACGTGGTGGTCTGCGCGCTCAACCCGAGCCGCGAAGCCTGGGGCGAGATTCGCGATATCCGTGAGCTGGCGCGCCAGCCCGAGAGCGGCGCTGATGATTGGTATCTCGATGTCGGCCATCCGCTGCTGGCCAGTCTCGGCAAGCAGGGCCGGGACTTCTTCGATTCCCTGTTCAGCCTGACCGCCAGCGAGGGCAGCCAGGAGTTCGGCCTTTATTCCGAGGACGAAGACCTGCGCGATGACAGCCTGCTGCGCGCGCTGCAGAACGACATCCTGCGGCTGCGCACCCGGCAGCCCGATGAGCGCATCACGCTCGCCGAGGACGACCGCTCGCTGGAAGTGCATATCGCCCATTCGCCGCTGCGCGAGGTGGAAATCCTCCACGACCAGTTGCTGGCGCGCTTCGCCGCCAACCCAGAGCTGACGCCCGATCAGGTGGTGGTGCTGACCCCGGATATCGAGCGCTACGCACCCTTTATCGAAGCCGTGTTCGCCCCACGCGAGGGCAGCCCGCGGATTCCCTACAGCCTCGCTGACCGCAGCCTGCGCGCCGAAATGCCGCTGATCGAAGCCTTCCTTGAATTGCTGATGCTGGCGCAGAGTCGTTTTGCCGCCGAGGAAATCCTCGCCTGGTTGGAGCAGCCCGCTATCGCCCGTCGAGCCGGGATCGAAAGCGAAGACCTACCGCTGCTGCGTGACTGGCTGCGCAAGGCTGGGGTGCGTTGGGGGCGCGACGGTAGCCAGCGCGTTCGCCTGGGGCTGCCGGACGAATCGGCCTTTACCTGGCGCCAGGGGCTGGACCGACTGCTGCTGGGTTTTGCTGCGCCGCCGCAACTGGCTGACAATCACGCGCCGCTGCTCGGCGAGCACTGGCCGCTGGATGCGCTGGAAGGCGCGCGCGGGCAGTTGCTCGGGCGGTTGGTGGACTTCGTCGAACGTCTCGGCACACTGGCCGACCAGCTGGCGCGGCCGCGTCCGTTGGGCGAATGGGCGGACGACCTGCAGGTGCTGATCGACACCCTGTTCGACGAGCGCGAGGCCGGCGACACGCTGCTCTTGCTGTCCCAGGCCTGCGCGGCGTTGCGCGACCAGGCACAGGCCGCGGACCTGACGCGACCCATCGAACTGGAACTGGTGCACCAGCAGCTCAGCGCCGCCTTACAGCAGGGCGGTGGCGCCTCGGGCTTTCTCACCGGTGCGGTGACCTTCTGCACCATGGTGCCGATGCGCAGCCTGCCGTTCCGCGTGGTCTGCCTGCTTGGGCTGGACGATGGCGCCTTCCCGCGGCGCACACCGCCGTCGGGCTTCGATTTGATCGGCCGGCATCCGCGCCGCGGCGACCGTGCGCGACGCCTCGATGATCGCTACCTGCTGCTGGAAACCCTCCTCTCGGCGCGCGAAGCGTTGTACCTGTCCTATGTCGGCCGCGACCCGCGCGACAACGCCGTGCTGCCGCCGTCGGTGCTGCTCAGCGAAGTGCTGGAGGCAGTGGACATGACCGCCGTGCTGCCGCCTACCGCGCAGGCTTCCGAGAATGCAGGCGAGTCCGCACCCAAGACGGCCAGCCAGAAAATTCTCGTCGCCCACCCGCTGCAGCCGTTCTCGCCGCGCAATTTCGGCGACGGGCTCTGCGCCGGTTTCTCCTCGCCCTGGTTTCGCGCCGCTGGGCGTCTGGCCGAGCCACCGCAAACCCAGCCGCAGCCATTCGCCAGTCTGCTCGCCGAGCCCGACGAAGCCTGGCTGACCATCGAGCCGTCGCAGCTGTTGCAGTGCTTCCGCCATCCCGCACGCTTTCTGCTCGAGCAGCGCCTGGGTCTGCGTCTGGCCGACGACCAGGAGTCGCTCGCCAGTGATGAGCCGTTCGATCTGGAGATGCCAGCCTGGAACGGCCTGCGGCGCCTGTCGCTGCAGGCCATGGAACACGGCTGGAGCGATGAAGACGAACGGCGCATGGCTTGTGCGGCCGGCTGGCTGCCGACGGGCGAGCTGGGCCAGGCGCTGTGGGGCAAGCTGCGCGGGCCGGTGCGTGCCTTCGCGCCGCGCCTGTTCGAACTGCGCCCGGACGCCGTGCCCGAGCCGCTGCCGGTGGACATCACCCTGGCCGGCGTGCGCGTGCATGGCTGGCTCGACGGCGTGACCCCGGCCGGGCTGTTCGGCTGGAAGCTCGGCCGCCTCGGCGAATGGGACCTGCCACCATTCTGGCTGCGTCATCTGCTGCTCAACCTGTCCGCCACGCCCGATATCGAGCGCCACAGCCTGATGCTATCGCCCGCCGGTGACTGGCAGCTGGGGCCGCTGGCCAATGCCGCGCAGCTGCTCGAACCCTGGCTGGCGGCCTATCGCTGCGCCATCCGCGAACCGCTGCCGTTGCTGCCGCGTAGCAGCCATGCCTTCGCCAAGGGCTATCGCAAGCCGGCCCGCGGCAGTGAACCGCTCGACTGCGCCCGCAAGCGCGCCCGCGAAGCCTGGCTGGGTGCCGAGTTCAGCCCGATCGCCGCCGAAGCCGAAGACCCCTGGAACGCCTTGGCCTTCCGCGACCGCGATCCGCTGGACCAGCGTTTCGAAACCCTGGCTCAGGAATTGATCGGCCCTGCGCTGGATGCCTTGGCGCAAGACGAGGAGGAAGCATGAAACTCGACCTGCTCGACTCGCCCTTCGACGGCCGCTCGCTGATCGAGGCCAGCGCCGGCACCGGCAAGACCTGGACGCTCACCGCACTGTATGCCCGTCTGCTGCTGGAGCGGCAGCTGTCGGTGGGGCAGATTCTGGTGGTCACCTACACCACCGCCGCCACTGCTGAACTGCGCGAGCGCATCCGCGCGCGGCTGGCCGATCTGCTGGCGGTTTATGACGGCACGCCGAGCGACGATGACTTTCTCAACCGCCTCCACGCCCGCTATCCCGACGAAGCCTCGCGGCGGCGCCTGTTGCTGGCCGTGCACGGTTTTGACGAGGCGGCGATCTTTACCATTCACGGCTTCTGCCAGCGCGCCTTGCAGGACGCCGCCTTCGAGGCGGGGGGCGATTTCGACAGTGAGCTGACCGCCGATGACCGCGAGATCATCGACGCCCTGCTCGCCGATGCCTGGCGTAGCGAGCTGGCCGATGCCGATCCGGCCTGGGCGCGCTTCCTCGCGAAGAGCCGCATCACACCGGTGTGGTTGCGCCAGCGGCTGCGTAGTCATCTGGGAAAGCCTTATCTGCGGGTCGAACCGCAGGGCGCGCCGGTCGCCGCCGATCTGCGCCCGGTCGAAGGCGCCTGGCAGCGCGCCGCCGATTTGTGGAGGGAAGCAGGCACCACCTGGGTTGCCGAGCTCCAGGCCCACGGTGGGCTCAGCCAGAGCACCCACAAGAGCATCAAGTTCGCCTCTTGGCAGGCTGAGCTGGACGCCTATTTTGCCGACCCGGCCGTGATGTTCGATCTACCCGAGGGCGCGGCCAAGTTCGGCGTGCGCGCCTTGAGCAAGGCCTGCAAGAAGGGCCATGACGCGCCGGTGTGCGAGTTGGCCCATGCGCTGGACGAGCTGGCCGATCAGGTGGCCGACGCACTGCCCGCGGGGAAACAGCGGCTGATCGCCCTGCAGGTCGCGTTGCTGGAGCGGCTCAACCGCGAGCTGCCGGAGCGCAAGGCGGCGCAGCGGCTGCTGGCCTTCGATGATCTGCTCAATCGCCTGGATCTGGCTTTGCAGGGCCCGGTCGGCGAGGACCTGGCGGCCTCGTTGCGAGCGACCTATCCGCTGGCGCTGATCGACGAGTTTCAGGACACCGACCCGATCCAGTACGCCATCTTCAACCGCATCTATGCCAAGTCAAGCGAGGCTTCGCTGTGCTTCGTGGGTGACCCCAAGCAGGCGATCTATGCCTTCCGCGGCGCGGATTTGGCGACCTATATGACCGCCAAGCAGCAGGCTGATCGCGAACCCTTCAACCTGCCGACCAACTACCGCTCCACGCCTGAGCTGATCGCCGCGCTTAACCAGCTGTTCAAGCATCCGCAGCCGTTTGCGCAACGCGAGCTGCAGTACCCGCCGGTGGGCGCCGCCGAGAAGCCGCGGGCCAAGCTGCGCCTGGTGGAAGAGGGCGAAGCGGCGCCACTGTCGCTCGTGTGGCTGGGCGACGATCCGCTGGGCAAAGGCGAGGCCTCGCAGCTGGCGGCGAGCGACACCGCACGGCGCATCGCCCTGCAACTGGCGGGCGCCGGCGAAGGGCGTGCAGGGTTCGACAAGGACGGCGTGTTTACTGCGCTGAAAGGTGGCGATATCGCCGTGCTGGTGGCCAACCATCGCCAGGCCGGAATGATCGCTGATGAGCTGTCTGCCCGCGGCGTGCCCAGCGTGCGCCGTGGGCGCGACAGTGTATGGCGCAGCGAGGAGGCCACGGAGCTCGCGGCGGTGCTCGCCGCCTACGCCGAGCCGGGGCGCGAAGGGCTGCTGCGTTACGCCCTGGCCACGCGCCTGCTGGGCCGCAGCGCCGCCGATCTTGCCCGCTGTCAGGACGATCAGCAGCAGTGGGATGCCGAGCGCGAAGCCGCAGAGCGCTATCACCAGCTCTGGCAGCAGCAGGGCTTCATGCGTGTATTCCGTGCCTGGCTAGACGAGCAGGCCATAGCCGAGCGGCTGCTGGCGCGTGTCGACGGGGAGCGTCGGCTGACGAATCTGCTGCACCTTGGCGAATTGCTGCAAGCCGAAAGCCTGCTGCGCCCGGGGCTGGAGCCGCTGCTGGCCTGGTTCAATGCCCAGCGCGGCAGCGAAGGCGCGGGTGAGGAAGCCCTGCTGCGCCTGGAAAGCGATGCCGAACGGGTGCAGATCGTCACCATCCACACCAGCAAGGGCCTGGAATATCCGCTGGTGTTCTGCCCCTTCCTGTGGGACGGCAAACTGCTCGGCAAGAACCGCGACAGCGCCCGTTGCCACGACGCCGATGGCCAGCCGCTGCTGGACCTGGGCAGCGACGCGCTGCAAGACAACCTCGAACGCGCCCGGGAGGAAGTTTTCGCCGAGCAACTGCGCCTGGCCTACGTCGCACTGACCCGCGCACGTGACCGGCTCTGGCTGCACTGGGGGCCGGTCAATCTGTGCAAACCAAAGAAAGATGGCAGTCTGGCCGATGAAGGCCTGCACAGCAGCGCCCTGGCCTGGCTGCTACACGGCCGCGAACTGCCTGGCGAGCAACCGTTGAGTGAGCTGGGCAATCATCTGGCCGATCTCAACGGCGGCAGCCTTCGCCTGGCCATCGAGCGACTGGTGCAGGGCAGCGACGGTCATATGGCCTGCCTTCCGCTGGAGTCGCGCGAAGCCAATGCACAGGGCCCCGGCCGCGCCGCGCCGCCTCAGCAGCTGTCGCAGCTCAATCGCAGCCTGCACAGTGCCTGGCGGATCGGCAGCTTTTCCGGACTTGCCGCCGGCATGCATATGGAAGCGCCCGACCGCGACGCCCTGGCCATCCCCGATGCCGGCGAGCCGGGCAGCGGCTTCTTCGCGTTTCCCCGGGGCGCGCGCGCCGGCACCTGCCTGCACGCGATCCTCGAAGACTGGGCGCGCGGCAAAGGCGAGCTGGAGGCGCTGGTCGAACCCGCTTTGCAGGCCTACGGTCTGCCGCTGGAGTGGAAGGAAATCGCCATCAGCCATCTGCAAAAGGTGCTCGACACCGATATGGATGGCGCCGGCCTGACCCTCGCTGCGTTGCAGTCGGCCAGACGCCTGCCCGAACTCGGCTTCACCTTTCCGGTACGGGACCTCGACGTGACGCGGCTGCGCAGCCTGTTGGTCGATCCGGCCAACGGCCTCGCCGAACCGTTGCGCGAAGCGGCGGCGCGGCTGGAGTTCGACAGCCTCAAGGGCTTTCTCAAGGGCTTTATCGACCTGACCTTCGAGCACGACGGCCGCTGGTACATCGCCGACTACAAGTCCAACTGGCTCGGTCCGGATGCCAGTTACTACGGCGGCGAACGGCTGCTGCAGGCGCTGGCAGGCGAGCATTACTACCTGCAATACCTGATCTACCTGGTGGCGCTGCGGCGCTTCATGCGCCAGCGGCTGGCGGATTTTCAAGACGAGCAGCTGGGCGGCGCCTTCTACCTGTTCCTGCGCGGCATGCCGGAAGCCGGCGTCTATTTCGCGCGGCCGGACGATGCGCTGCTCGATGCGCTGGATCGATTGTTCGAGGAGGGGCATTGATGACGCGGTTTAGCGGTCTTGACCGCGAATGTGGGCTTAGCGGCGCCTTCATGCATTTCAGGAGCGACATATGACCCTTGCCGATCTGCCCCTCGGCCCACTGGAGCGCGCCTTCGTCGCCAGCCTGCAGCGCCTCGACCCGCATGCGTCCGAGCCGGTGCTGCTCGCCGCCGCGCTGTGCTGTGAAGCCCTGTCCTCCGGCGACGTCTGCCTGCCGCTGGGTCGGTTAGCCGGTAAGCGGCCATGGCCGGATCAGGATTTCAGCCTGCCGCCGCTTGCGACCTGGCGAGCGCAGCTGGACGCCTCATCGCTGATCGGTGCGCCGGGGGATTACGCACCGCTGATTCTGGTCGGGGAACGGCTCTACCTCGCTCGTTACCAGGCCTATGAACAGCAGTTGGCGGAACAGCTGCTGGCTCGTGCAGCGGACGCACCCGATGTCGACGAGGCTCAGCTGAGCGATAGCCTGGCGCGCTTGTTCGCCTTCAATCAGCAAAGCCCCGATTGGCAGCGCCTCGCCGCGGCTCAGGCGGTACGCCGGCGACTGGCAGTGATCTCCGGCGGTCCCGGCACCGGCAAGACCACCACCGTGGTACGCCTGCTGGCGGCGCTGCTCGAGCAGCCCGGCGGCGAACGCCTGGCCATCGGCCTCGCGGCACCTACCGGCAAGGCTGCTGCGCGCATGGCCGAAGCGATCCGCAACGCCAAGGCCGATCTGCCGGTCAGTGATGCCGTCAAGGACGCTCTGCCGGACGAGGCGCGCACGCTGCACCGGCTGCTCGGCAGCCGCGGCGACAGCCCGAAGGTACGGCATGATGCGGCCAACCCGCTGGCGCTGGATGTGCTGGTGGTGGACGAGGCATCGATGGTCGACCTGGCGCTGATGGCCAAGCTGGTCGCCGCGCTGCCGCCCAAGGCGCGCCTGATCCTGCTCGGCGACAAGGACCAATTAGCCGCGGTGGAAGCCGGCGCGGTGTTCGCCGAACTCTGCGAAGGGCGCGGTTTTGATGCCCAAGCTGCGGCCGATCTGCAACGCATTACCGGCCAGAACGTACCCGTCGAGACGCCGCGATCGCAACTGGGCGATGCGGTGGTTCTGCTCATCCACAGTCATCGCTTCGCCGGTGACAGCGGCATCGGCGAGCTGGCGCGGCGGATCAACGGCGGCGATGCCAAGGGCACCGTCGCGTTGCTGCAGGAAGGGCGTGCGGACCTCGCCTGGAATGCAGCGCCCAGCCCCACCTCGCTGATCGAGCGACTGGAACAGGGCTATGCGCCCTATCTACAGGCGGCACGGCACGGAGACCCAGAGGCGGCCTTCGAGACCTTCAACGGCTTTCGCGCGCTGACTGCCCAGCGCGAAGGCGCCTTTGGCGTCACGGGTATCAACGATGCTCTGGAGGCGCGCTTCAAGCGCCGCCTCAGTGTGCCGGCGCGCGAACGCTGGTATCCCGGTCGCGCGGTGATGGTGCGGCAGAACGATTACGCGCTGGGGCTGTTCAACGGCGATATCGGCCTATGTCTGAAGACCGAACAGGGGCTGCGGGTGTTCTTCGAAGGTGACGAGGGTTATCGCGGCTTCGCCCCGGCGCGGCTGCCGAGCCATGACAGCGCCTTCGCCATGACCGTGCACAAGAGCCAGGGCTCGGAATTCGCCGAAGTGCTGCTGGCGCTGCCCGAGCAGCCCAGCCCGCTGCTGACACGCTCGCTGTTCTACACAGGCATCACCCGTGCCAAGCGCAAGGTGGAGATCTGGGCGCTGCCGACTCGGCTGGCCGAAGCGGTCAATACCCGCGCCGAGCGCGCCGCGGGATTGGCCGAACGGTTGGCCCTCCCCAGCGCTCAGACCAGAGCCACAGAGGCAGTGCCGGCGGCCAAGCCAGATGAGCCAAAAAGCGATCAGCTCAGCCTGTTCTAAACCGTGCGCGCCTGCTCGAAGCCGGCATGATCGCTGCTCATCGCCGCCTGTTTCGTGAAGCGGTTGTGCGTATGGCGCTCGGAATTCTGTTCCGATGCGCTTTCGCCAAAAGCCGACACCGGGACTTGCGATGAGAACCTTCTTTCTTCTGCTATGGGGCGCGCTCAGCCTGTTCATCAGCACCGCGGCGCTGCGTGAACTCTGGCTCGCGCCCTCCGTGGCCAGCGGTTTCGCCCTGCTGCTGGTGGTCTATTACATCGTCTGCTTCTTCCAGCTGATTCGTGCCGCTTACCTGCCATGGGGGCTGCTGGGTGCGTACCGGCGCAGCGGCTACTGGCTGTGCCTGATCCTGCTGCCGCTGACGCTGATCCCGCTGCACGCCGCCTACCAGATCTGGGAGCAGGGCGGTTACGTTGCAGTCGAAGCCTCGTTGCACACCGAATGGCTGCACCTGCTGCTCGGTTGGCTGCAGGACGCCCTCGGTTATCTCGGCCCGTTGCTGGTGCTCGGCGCGCTGGGTGTCGGCATGGCGCTGATGTTGCTGCGTCTGCTACGCGGGCAGGTCGCGCGCTGATCAGCCGTTGAGCAGCGTCAGCACCAGCGGCAGGCTGGCCGCCGCGAGCAGGGTCTGCAAGGTGATGATGCCCGCCATCAGATGGCTGTCGCCGCCGAGCTGGCGGGTGAGCACGTAGGCAGTGGGGGCGGTGGGCAGGGCGAAGAACAGCACCAGGATCGTGGTTTCCATATCGGGCAGGCCGAGCACCATCGCCACGCCGTAGGCGAGCAGCGGAACGGCCAGCAGGCGCACCGCGCTGTTCCAGCCCAGCGCCGGGATTTCCCCGCCCAGCTCCTGGGGTTTGAGCGCCGCGCCGACGCAGAGCAGGCCCAACGGCAGGCTGGCGGCGGCGAGCAGACTCAGCAGGCGGTCGGTGCCGCCGGGCAGACCCAGGCCCGACAGGTTGACCAGCGCGCCGGCGACACAGGCGAGAATCAGCGGGTTCTTTGCGATGGGCAGCAGCAGACCGCGCACGCTGACGCCGCGCTCGGCGGTCAGCGCCCAAACCGACATCACGTTCACCGTCGGCACCATCAGCGCCAGCATCAGCGCAGCCAACGCCAGACCTTCCTTGCCGAACAGGCTGCCCACCGCGGCCAGGCCGAGGTAGGTGTTGAAACGCAGCACGCCCTGGGTGATGGCGCCGAAGCGGCCGGCAGACCAGCCGCGCACCCGCTTGGCGATCAGCAGCCCGATCCAGGCCAGGCCCAGGGCGAGCATCACGGCACCGGCCAGGCGCGGCAGTGCTGGGTTATCCAGCGGCGCGGTGGCCAGGCTGCTGAACAGCAGAGAGGGGAAGAGGATGAAGTAGTTGATGCGCTCGGCGCCGGGCCAGAATTCGGCGCTGGGAAAGGCGCGCAGGCGCAGGAAATAGCCGGCGACGATCAGGGCGAACAGGGGCCAGAGGGCGAGTAGCAGGGCGGTCACGGATACATCCAACAGTGCATGTAGCGTGATCTTCGATGCTGCCAACGTTCAGTGCAACCTTCATCTTCGAGCTGGCGTGGCGGCAGCGGTGCTACGTCGGTCGGACGGTTGTCTGTTGCGTAGTGGCTTGGTGATATCATCGCGCGTCGAACCTGCGAGCTTCCGATGCGCCACATACCCCCCCAGGCCTCTACCGAGGATTTCCGCGATACGCCTTATGGCCGGCAGTTGCATGGCGGGTTCCGTCTGCTGCGCTTTGCGCCGGAGCTGGAGAGGGAGTTTCGGCGCTATCTGGATCGTCATGCGCGGCTATCGCAACGCCTCGCCGCCCTGCTGTTGATCTTCGCGGTCAGCGGTTATCTGTATTGCGAACACCGGTTGTTCGATCTTGCCGATACCGGCTGGCTGACAACGCTGACGCTGTTGCGCCTCCTGCAGATTCTGCCGGGCGTCGTCGTGCTGGTGCTGACCTTCTACAGCCGCAGGTTTCGCGCGCAGGCCAACCGCATATTTCCGGTGCTGCTGGTGATGGTCGGCATGCTGGCCGCGCTGATCGACATCCGCTTCGAAACGCTCGATGCGGAGCTGAATTTCCGTTACGGCGCCGGGCTGCTGATCGTCGCGTCGTTCTTCTTTCTCGGCGTGACCTTCTGGTGGGCGCTGCTGTGCGCGGTGCTGATCGTGCTGGCCGACGTGTGCATGGCCAGCCTGATCCTGTCGGCCGAGCAGATGCCGGAACACTGGATCGCCGTCAGCTACTACCTGCTGTTACTGATCATCGGCGCGATCAGTCGCTATGTTCATGAGTACTCGCAGCGCGACCAGTTCCTCACCCGCCAACTGCTGGGCTGGGTCGCCGAGCACGACGCGCTCAGCGGTCTGGCCAACCGGCGCAGTCATGATCGCGCGCTGCCCCAGCGGATCGCCCAGGCCCGTCGAGACCGGCGCCCGCTGAGCCTTCTGCTGCTCGATCTGGATGATTTCAAGGCCTATAACGACACCTTCGGCCATCCGGCCGGCGATACACTGATCCGCGCCTTCGGCGAGCTGCTCGCCGGCTTCGCGCGGCGACCGCTGGACGAGGCGGCACGGGTTGGCGGTGAGGAGTTCGCACTGCTGCTGTACAACTGCGACAACGCCGCCGCGCAGCGCATCGCCCGTCAGGTGATCACCGCACTGGCTGCGCTGGATATCAGGCATCCGCATGATTCGGCGGCGCGGGTGGGGGTCAGTATCGGGATCGCCACGTTGCAGGACGGCCAGCAGGCCGAGCAGCTCTATCACTGCGCCGATACCGCGCTGTATCAGGCCAAGAGTGGTGGCAAGAATCGCTTTGCGGTCGCGGCCGGGCTACTGCGACCCGAGCCACAGCTTCACTAGCGGATGGCTTAGCGGCGCGGTGGCACCGAGCGGGTGCGGCCGCTGCCGTCGATGGCGACGAATACGAAGACGGCTTCGGTGACCTTGCGCCACTCGCTGGACAGCGGATCGTCGCTCCAGACTTCCACCAGCATGCGGATCGAGCTGCGCCCGACCTCCAGCGTCTGGGTATAGAAGGACAGCTGCGCGCCAACCGCTACCGGAACCATGAACGCCATGCGATCGATGGAGACCGTGGCGACACGGCCGGCGGCCACGCGGCTTGCCATCGCGGTGCCGGCCAGATCCATCTGCGACACCAGCCAACCGCCATAGATATCGCCAAAACCATTGGTTTCCCGCGGCAATGCGGTGAGCTGCAGGGCCAGGTCGCCCTGCGGGATCGGATCTTCCTGTTCGTATTCTTTCATTCGGTCGGACTCGCGGCGCGTTGTTGTTCTGGCGCGAAATGCCCGCTCTGGCACGGGCGACGGCGCCGAGTATAGCGGCTGTGTTGCGCTACAGCGACCGAACCAGGTCAACGGTGCGCTTGGTAATCAGATTGTCACACTTGCTTCATAGAGTGTTCACACGGCCTGCAGATACTGGCCCCCGTTCCAACACACTCGAGCACACACCTGCTAGGAGCAAGGTATGAAACTGAATCGTTTGATGGCGGCCCTGACCTTTGTAGCCGCTGGCGTTGGCGCCGCGAGCGCGGTCGCTGCTGTAGACCCGGCCCTGCCGAGCTACCAGAAGACCTCCGGTGTTTCCGGCAACCTGTCCAGCGTTGGTTCCGACTCCCTGGCCAACCTGATGACCCTGTGGGCCGAAGAGTTCAAGCGCAGCTATCCGAACGTCAACATTCAGATCCAGGCTGCCGGTTCTTCCACCGCGCCGCCCGCTCTGACCGAAGGCACCTCCAACATGGGCCCGATGAGCCGCCCGATGAAGGACAACGAGATTCAGGCCTTCGAAGAGAAGTATGGCTACAAGCCAACTGCCGTTCCGGTGGCCATCGACGCCCTGGCGGTGTTCGTGCACAAGGACAACCCGATCAAGTCGCTGGACATCGAGCAAGTCGACGCGATCTTCTCCAGCACTCGCCTGTGCGGTGGCGAGAAGGACATCAAGACCTGGGGCGACCTGGGTATGACCGGCGAGTGGGCGGCCAAGCCGATCCAGCTGTTCGGTCGCAACTCGGTATCCGGCACCTACGGCTACTTCAAGGAAGAAGCCCTGTGTAAAGGTGACTTCAAGTCGAACGTCAACGAGCAGCCGGGCTCGGCTTCCGTAGTGCAGTCGATCTCCAGCACCCTGAACGCCATTGGTTACTCGGGTATCGGCTACAAGACCTCCAGCGTCCGCGCCGTACCGCTGTCCAAGGGTGGCGAGGCTTTCGCGGCCAACGAAGAGAACGCTCTGGCTGGCAAGTTCCCGCTGGCGCGCTTCTTCTACGTCTACGTCAACAAGGCGCCGAACAAGCCGCTGAGCCCGATCGACGCCGAGTTCCTCAAGCTGGTGCTCTCCAAGCAGGGCCAGGAAGTCGTGGTCAAGGATGGCTACATCCCGCTGCCGAAGAAGGTGGTCGACAAGACCATGCAGGACCTGGGTCTGTAAGACCCGCGTGACGGCCGGCGACGTAGCGCGCCGGTCATGCGCAGATGCCCGCCACGCGAAACGCGCTGGCGGGCTTCGTCGCGTCACCTGGCTGTAATTTTTCTGTCACACAGCTTCATTAGATTAGGCGCCCCGAAGGGCCGCTCAGGCCCAGGAGCCCTGGCATGAACGACATGGAAAACATGACCGCGAATTCCGATGTGCAACGGCTGGACTTCAACACGCCGGCGCTGCAACGCAAGCGCCGCATCCGCGCGCTGAAAGATCACCTGGCACGCTGGTACGTGTCCATCGGCGGTCTGGCGGTGCTGGTCGCCATTACCCTGATCTTCTTCTACCTGGCGCAGGTCGTACTGCCAATGTTCCAGGGCGCCGAGCTGGAAAGCCGCGCGGCGCAGCAACCGGCCTGGCTGGCCGATGCCGGCGAGCCGCTGCTGCTGGCGGTGGAGGAGCAGAACCAGGTCGCAATGCGCCTTGGTTCCGACGGGCAGGTGCGCTTCTTCGGGCTGAGCGACGGTGCACTGCTGTCGAGCAAGACGTTGCCGCTGCCAGCCGGTAGCCGTGTCGTCTCGGTGGGGCAGGACACGCCAAGCACACGCCGGCTGGTGCTGGGCCTGGATAACGGCCAGGCGCTGGTGCTCGAGCACAACTACAAGGTCACCTACCCAAACAATAAGAAGACCATCACCCCCGAACTCGCTTATCCCTTCGGTGAGGAGCCGCTGCAGCTCGACCCCGAGGGTCGGCCGATCGATCAGGCCGCCATCAGCCTGAACGGCAAGACGTTGCTCGTTGCCGGCGCTACCGGCACGGCATTGCACGCTCAGCGCATCGCCAGTAGCGAAAACCTGATGACTGGCGAGGTGACGCTGGAGCAGGAACGCCTCAATCTGCCGCAACTGGCCGAGCCGATTCGCCAGCTGCTGCTCGACCCGCGGCATATGTGGCTCTACGCAATCAGCGGCAAGGCCAGCGCGGATGTCTTCGATCTGCGCCGCAAGCAGCTCAATGGTCGCTACAAGCTGGTTGGCGACGGCAGCGAGATCACCACGATCAGCCCGCTGCTGGCGGGCATATCGCTGATGATCGGCGACTCCAAGGGTGGCATCGGCCAGTGGTTCATGGTGCGCTCCGCCGACGGCCATGCGGAGTTGAAGAACGTACGCAACTTCAAGCTGGGCAGCAGCCCGATCCGCCAGATCCTGCCGGAGGAGCGCCGCAAGGGCTTCCTCGCGCTGGATGCCAGCGGCAGCATCGGCATTTTCCACAGCACCGCGCATCGCACCTTGCTCAAGGAACAGGTCGCTGATGGCGCCGCTTTGGCTGCCATGTCGCCGCGTGCCACGCGCCTGCTGGTGGAGTCGGAGCAGGGTCTGCAGCGCTTCGTGATCGACAACCCGCACCCGGAAATCTCCTGGAGCGCGCTGTGGGGCAAGGTCTGGTACGAGAGCTATCCGGAACCGGACTATGTCTGGCAGTCGACCTCGGCCAATGGCGACTTCGAACCCAAGCTGAGCCTTGCGCCGCTGGCCTTCGGTACGCTCAAGGCGGCGTTCTACGCGATGCTGCTGGCGGCCCCGCTGGCGATCTGTGCGGCGTTCTATACCGCGTACTTCATGGCGCCCAGGCTGCGCAGCAAGGTCAAGCCGATCATCGAACTGATGGAAGCGTTGCCGACGGTGATCCTTGGCTTCTTCGCCGGCCTGTTCCTCGCGCCATTTCTGGAGAACCACCTGCCGGGCATCTTCAGCCTGCTGTTGCTGATGCCGGTCGGCATTCTCTTCGCCGCCTGGACCTGGAGCCGCCTGCCGCAGGCCGTGCGTCTCGCGGTGCCGGATGGCTGGGAAGCCGTGCTGCTGATCCCGGTGATCCTGCTGATCGGCTTCGGCTCGCTGGAAATCAGTGGTCACCTGGAAAACTGGTTCTTCGGCGGTGACATGCGCCTGTGGCTGTCCAACGACATGGGTATTTCGTTCGATCAGCGCAACGCGCTGGTGATCGGCCTGGCGATGGGCTTCGCGGTGATCCCGACCATCTACTCGATCGCTGAAGACGCCGTGTTCAGCGTGCCGCGCAGCCTGACGCTGGGCTCGCTGGCTTTGGGCGCCACGCCCTGGCAGACCCTCACCCGCGTGGTGCTGCTGACCGCCAGCCCGGGCATTTTCTCCGCGCTGATGATCGGCATGGGCCGCGCCGTGGGCGAAACCATGATCGTGCTGATGGCCACCGGCAACACGCCGATCATGGAAGCCAACATCTTCGAAGGCATGCGCACTCTGGCCGCCAACGTCGCCGTGGAGATGCCCGAGTCCGAGGTCGGCGGCACCCATTACCGCGTGCTCTTCCTCGCCGCGCTGGTACTGCTGATGTTCACCTTCGTGATGAACACCCTCGCCGAGCTGATTCGTCAGCGTCTGCGTGGCAAGTACGCCAGCCTGTAAACCAGATTTCGCAGAAGGTATCGATCCGTGAAAAAGGATTCGTTGAACACCTGGGTCAAGAGCGGCACACCCTGGATCTGGATGAACGCCGGCGCGGTGTCCATCGCCGTGATCATGACCCTGGGGCTGCTGGCGATCATCGCCGTGCGCGGTCTGGCGCACTTCTGGCCGGCCGATGTGATCGTCGCCGACTACAGCATGCCGGGCGCCGAGATGCGCGTGCTGGCCGGTGAGGTGGTCCAGGCTGAAGAGGTGCCGCGCGCGCGTCTGGCGGCCAGCGGCCTGCCGGTGAACGTCGAAGGCGGCGAGTTCATGACTCGCGAGCTGCTCAAGGTCGGCAACCGTGAGGTGTACGGCGCGGATTTCTCTTGGGTGGTCGGTGAGTGGCTGAGCAACCAGCGCACGCCCGTCGAGCTGATGGTGCTGGAGCGCCGTGAGTGGGGCAATTTCTATGGCTACCTGCTCAACGTGAAGGAAGCCGGCCAACTGGTCGCCGAGGGAGAAGGCGCCTGGAACGAGTTGCAGGCACGCATCGACCGCGTCGACCAGCTGCACACGCAGATCTCACGTATCGAAAAGGTGGAGATCGGCCGCATCAACCACGGCCTCGAGCGTCTGCGCCTGAAGACCCGTCAGCTGGAGCTGAACGATCGCCTGGACGCGGCTGCGCAGGCCGATCTGGATGCCGAGCGCGCCCAGTGGGATGCCGAGTACCGGGTGCTGGAAGAAAAGCTGGTCGCCCTGCAGCAGCAGTTCAACCGCGACAGCATCACCGTGCGCACGGCCGACGGCCGCGAGCAGGAGATCACCCTGGGCAAGGTGGTGCGTGCATTCCAGCCCAATGCCATGTCGACGCCGCAGAAGCTGATGTTCTACTTCGCCAAGCTGTGGGAATTCGTCAGCGACGAGCCGCGCGAGGCGAACACCGAGGGCGGCGTGTTTCCGGCGATCTTCGGTACCGTGCTGATGACCCTGATCATGGCGGTGATCGTCACCCCGTTCGGCGTGATCGCAGCGGTCTACCTGCGTGAATACGCCAAGCAGGGCCTGCTGACCCGGATCATCCGCATCGCGGTGAACAACCTGGCCGGGGTGCCGTCGATCGTATACGGCGTGTTCGGTCTGGGCTTCTTCGTCTACGTGCTGGGCGGTTCGCTGGACCGCTTGTTCTACCCGGAAGCCGCACCGGCACCGGTGTTTGGCACGCCGGGCCTGATGTGGGCTTCGCTGACTCTGGCAATCCTCACCTTGCCGGTGGTGATCGTAGCCACCGAGGAAGGCCTGGCGCGCATCCCGCGGATGATCCGCGAAGGCTCGCTGGCCCTTGGTGCGACCAAGTCGGAGACGCTGTGGAAGGTGGTTTTGCCAATGGCCAGCCCGGCAATGATGACCGGCCTGATCCTTGCCGTGGCCCGCGCCGCCGGTGAAGTGGCGCCGCTGATGCTGGTCGGTGTTGTCAAGCTGGCACCGAACCTGCCGCTCAATGGCAACTACCCCTACCTGCATCTGGACCAGAAGATCATGCACCTGGGCTTCCATATCTACGACGTCGGCTTCCAGAGCCCCAACGTCGAGGCGGCACGACCGCTGGTGTATGCGACTGCGCTGCTGCTGGTGCTGGTGATCGCCGCGCTCAACTTCACAGCGATCTACATCCGCAACCACCTGCGCGAGAAGTACAAGGCGCTGGATCATTAATTGAAGCGGCAAGCTCAAGCCACCAGCCTCGGGAGAAACGAGGCGCTGACTTGGGCTTGCAGCCTGTAGCTTGCAGCTGGCAGCTGCGAACGGAGCGAGCACATGCAAACCAACACGCATTCCATCGATATCTCGGCCCTCGGCCGCGACAAGCGCAGCCTGAGCCTGGCCAACGAGCAGGTCGCCATCGAAGTGCCCGATCTGAGCCTGTACTACGGCCAGAAACAGGCGCTGTTCAACGTCGCGATGAACATCCCCAAGCAGCGCGTGACTGCCTTCATCGGCCCGTCCGGCTGTGGCAAGTCGACCCTGCTGCGTTGCTTCAACCGCATGAACGACCTGGTCGACGGCTGCCGCATCGAGGGTGCGATCAACCTCGACGGCACCAACATCTACCGCAAGGGCGAAGACGTGGCCGACCTGCGTCGCCGCGTAGGCATGGTGTTCCAGAAGCCCAACCCGTTCCCCAAGAGCATCTACGAAAACGTCGTCTACGGCCTGCGCATCCAGGGCATCAAGCAGAAGCGCGTGCTCGACGAGACCGTCGAGTGGGCGCTCAAGGGCGCTGCGCTGTGGGACGAGGTGAAGGACCGTCTGCACGAATCGGCGCTCGGCCTCTCCGGCGGTCAGCAGCAGCGTCTGGTCATCGCCCGCACCATCGCCGTGCAGCCGGAAGTGCTGCTGCTCGACGAGCCGAGCTCGGCGCTCGACCCGATTTCCTCGCTGAAGGTCGAAGAACTGATCTACGAACTGAAGGCCAAGTACACCATCGTCATCGTCACCCACAACATGCAGCAGGCCGCGCGGGTTTCCGACTACACGGCGTTCATGTACATGGGCAAACTGATCGAGTACGGCGATACCGATACGCTGTTCACCAACCCGGCCAAGAAGCAGACGGAAGACTACATCACGGGCCGCTACGGCTAGTCTGGCCATGTCAGAGGGCGCCAGGCGGCGTCGGCGGAACTTGCCGTACAAATCGTACTGTCTGCGTTCCGCCTCCTTGCCTGACACACTCTGCCAAAGCCCGGACGGGTTTGCGTGGTACTCATTTTTTCCAGGTGCGCTGCGCACCAGATCCGCCTAGCGGCAGTCTCCTCGGAGCGAGAACAATGATCAGTAAAGACAGCCACACCCAACACATTTCCCAGCAGTTCAACGCCGAGCTCGAGGAGGTGCGCAGCCACCTGCTGGCCATGGGCGGGCTGGTGGAGAAGCAAGTCAATGACGCGGTGACCGCCCTGATCCAGGCCGATTCGGGCCTCGCTCAGCAGGTGCGCGACGTCGATGACCAGATCAACCAGATGGAGCGCAACATCGACGAGGAGTGCGTGCGCATCCTCGCCCGCCGTCAGCCGGCGGCCTCCGACCTGCGTCTGATCATCAGCATTTCCAAGTCGGTGATCGACCTCGAGCGCATCGGTGACGAGGCGACCAAGATCGCCCGCCGCGCCATCCAGCTGTGCGAGGAAGGCGAGTCGCCCAAGGGCTATGTCGAGGTGCGCCACATCGGCGACCAGGTACGCAAGATGGTGCAGGAAGCGCTCGACGCCTTTGCCCGCTTCGATGCCGACCTCGCGCTGTCGGTGGCGCAGTACGACAAGACCGTCGACCGCGAATACAAGACCGCCCTGCGCGAACTGGTCACCTACATGATGGAAGACCCGCGCTCGATCTCCCGCGTGCTCAGCGTGATCTGGGCGCTGCGCTCGCTGGAACGCATCGGCGACCACGCGCGCAACATCGCCGAACTGGTGATCTACCTGGTGCGCGGTACCGACGTGCGCCACCTGGGCCTGGCGCGCATGGCCGAGGAAGTGGAAGGCTCGAAGGAGCGCTGATTCGCGGTCGCGGGGCGGGCAGCGATGTCCGCCCGGCGCCAAAATCTGCGGACAGAGCCGCCGCTGGCGTTGAGGCTCGACCCATCCACCTGCATCGGTTCGCCCGCACGGATGCCGCTCAGGTGCGGATCAGCGCCTCGCTCAGATAGTCGATCAGTGCCCGCGTCTTCGGTGGCAGATGATGATTCTGCCGCCACAGCAGCCAGGCCGCGCCCTGGTATGAACCGGTGTAGCGCCACTGCGGCAGCACTTCGCGCAAGCGTCCCTCGGCCAGTGCCTGGGCTGCGGTGAAGTGCGGCAGGCAGGTGATGCCAAGACCCGCCAGCGCTACCTGCAGCCGCGCTTCGCTGTGGTTGCTGATGTAGCGGCCACGCACCGTCACCGTTTCCTGCTGCTCGCCGCGGCGCAGGTGCCAGCGATTGTCCCCGGCCGTTTCCCCCAGATACAGACAGCTGTGGCGCAGCAGGTCCTGCGGATGCTGCGGCTCGCCGTGGCGTTGCAGGTAGTCGGGGCTGGCGCAGAGCAGCTGGCGTACCGGTCCGAGCGGTTTGCCGGCCAGGCCTTCGGGTGGGTTGTTGGTGACCAGTACCAGCAGGTCGAAGCCGTCCTCGATCAGGTCCGGGCTCTGGTCGCTGATCCGCAGCTGCACATCGACCTCGGGGTAGCGCTGCAGAAAGGCCGGCATCAACGGCCCGACGACGAACTTGCCATAGGCCTTGGGTACGCTCAGGCGCACCAGCCCGCGTGGGCTGCGCATCAGCCGTTCGCCGATGACGACGGCCGCGTCGGCCGCATCGAGCATATCCCGGCAATGCTGGTAGAACTCCGCCCCGGCCTCGTTCAGCCGCAGCTGGCGCGTCGTGCGTTCCAGCAGGCGCAGTGCCAGAGCCTGCTCCAGCCGGGCCACCTGGCGGCTTACCGCCGACGGTGTGCTGCCCAGCTGCCGCGCGGCGCCGGAGAAGCTGCCGGCCTCGACCACCCGCACGAACACGGCCATATAAGGCAGCAGGGCTGCGCTGTCATTCGTTCCCATGCGGAACAGGTCCTGTGCTGTTTCGCTGGATTATCGACCGCGGCGGCAGGCCCGACAATCAGCGCCTGACTGGTGTGGGGATTCGAACATGAAAGGCACGTTGAGACAGGGGCTGTGGCTGGCCGATGGCATGCTGCTGATGGTGGCGCTGATCTGGGGCAGCAGCTATGCAGTGGCCAAGCAGGCGCTGCTGTTCTATCCGGTGCTGGGTTTCCTGGCGATCCGCTTCGGCCTGACCTTCGTCCTGCTGCTGCCGCAACTGCGCGGCGCCGGTCGCCGGGCGCTGCGCCCCGGTCTGCCGCTGGGGCTGGTGATGCTGGCGATCTTTCTCTGCGAGACCTGGGGCGTGATGCTGACCAGCGCCAGCAATGCGGCGTTTCTGATCAGCCTATGCGTGGTGATCACGCCGTTCATGGAGTGGCTGCTGCTGCGCCAGCGGCCGCACAACACGCTGTTCCTAGCCTGCGCGATGTCGCTGGCGGGCGTCTGGCTGCTGACCGGCGGCCCGCAGCTGTCGCTCAATCTCGGCGATGCGCTGATGCTGGCCGCCGCGTTGCTGCGCGCGGTGCTGGTCTGCCTGACCCGGCGATTGACGGCCGGCCGGGAAATCCCGGCACTGGCGCTGACCGCGGTGCAGAGCGGAGTCGTTGCGGCGGGCTGCATCCTGCTCGGCGTGTCGTTGCCGGCGCTGCCGGTGGAGCCGGGCTTCTGGTTCGGCACGCTGTATCTGGTGCTGTTCGCGACGCTGTTCGCCATGTTCGCGCAGAACCGCGCGCTGGGGCGCAGCAGCGCAACGCGGGTGTCGCTGCTGATGGGCTCCGAACCGCTCTTCGGCGCGATCATCGCCGGTGTCTGGCTGGGTGAGCGGCTGGGGCCGATGGGCTGGGCGGGCGGGTTGCTGATCATGCTGGCAACGCTGTGCACCCTGGGCATCGGCCGCCAGCCGGCGCCGAGCACGGCCGGCGATGGTGCACCGATCCGTGCCCGTGCCTAGCGCGTACGCACGGCGGGGCTTGCAGACCGGTCAGCTCTGCCGCAGTTCGGCCTGCAGCTCATCCAGCGCCGCCTGGCGCTCGCCGTCCTGCAGGCGGGCGCCGGGGTTGAGCGAAGACCACTCCGGATGCGCGCGACAGCGTTGTAGGGCTTCGGGCAGCTTGCCCTCGCGCCAGCCCTGATCCTGCGGAGTGGCCAGGCGGATCGCTTCCGTGGCAGCGTGCCCTCGGGTGGCGAGCACGGCGAGCAGCTGGCGCTGTCGCAGGGCGAGCAGGCGCAGCACGGCGTCATCGACGCTCAGTTCACGCTGGCCCTTTAGTTTGCCCAGCAGGCGATTGCCATAGTGCCGCGCGGTCTGCGCGCCGCCGCCGGCGATGGCGCCGAGCAGCGCCGCCGCGCCGAGGGTGATGCCACCGACCATCAGATCGACTCCGGCACCGGCGGCCGCGCCTGCGGCCATACCACTGCCGATCTTCACGCCCAGCTGCTTGAGTGTTTCCGGATTGAACAGGTCGTCGCCCCAGCGGCCGTCGAGCAGTGGCAGGTCGCTGGCTGCCGCCTGCTCCTTGCGGAAGGCATACAGGCGCAGCAGGGATTCGACGCAGCGCTGTTCGCGGCCACGCACGGCGTCGTGCAATTCACGTATGGCGCCGCGCTCCAGCTCCGGCTGTGCGGCCACGCTGCGTCGGCAGGCGGCGACGTCCACCAGCAGCTCGGCGATCAGCCGCTGGCCGCTGACCAGGCGCGCCGCGGCCTGTGCTTCATGGTCCTCGATCAGCCGCTGCAGCTTGGGCCGCGCCTGTTCCAGCAGCAGCGCCAGGCTTTCGTACAGCCGGCGCTCGCCGTCCACGGGCGGCGCCACGCTGTCGAAGCGCACCAGCGCATGCAGGCCGAGGCGGGCCAGCGCCTGACGCCATTCCTCCTCGCGATGGCCGGGCTGGGCGACGAAGTTGAGCACCGGCAGCAGTGGCTTGCCGCAGCCGGCGAGTACCGCCAGCTCGTCCTTGTACTTGGCCAGTACCGGCTCGCGGGCATCGATCACGTAGAGCCCGGCATCGCTGGCGAGCAGCTGGCGCAGCACCTTGGCTTCCTGCTCGAAGCGCTGGCGCGCCTCGCTGCCGTCGAGAAAGCGCGCGGTTCGCGCCGGGCCGTCGAGGCGTTCGCCGGGGCGCTCCACGCGTTCCAGGTAATCGAGCAGGGCGATGGCATCTTCCAGGCCGGGGGTGTCGTACAACTCCAGCAGCGCCTCGCCGTCCACCGACAGCCGTGCGCCTTCGACATGGCGGGTGGTGCTGGGACGGTGCGAAACCTCGCCGAAGCCTGCATCACGGGTCAGGGTGCGCAGCAGCGAGGTCTTGCCGACATTGGTATGGCCGACCACGGCGAGCTTCAGGGCTTCAGTCATGTCCGCTCTCCAGCCAGCCCAGCGGCGTCGTGGTGGAATGGGGCAGGCCCAGGCTGTCCAGCGCCTGGTGCCAGTCATCCAGGCGCGCGCTGTCCAGCGCCTCGCCCGGCGGCGCCTGCAGCAGCCAGATGCGGGTCGCAGCGGCGCAGCGCGACAGCTCGCCGATCAGCGCCAGGGTGCCGCGATCCGGCGAGCGCCGGGGATCACAGGCGATGGCCAGGCGCGCCGGCGGAAAACGGGTGAGCTGATCGAGCAGGCGTCGGCGCCCCTCGCGATCGTCGAGGATGCCGGCATCGGCGATGCCCTTGGACAGAGCCGGTGGCCAGGGGCGGCTGCCGTCCAGCTCGATGGCCACCAGTACGGCGCCAGCGCTGCCCTCGAGCTGAGCGCCGGCGCTGGGAGCGTGCAGTTGGGCGGGTGCTGCATCACTGATACCGAGTCGCTCGCTGGGCGGCTGCAGGCGTTCGCGGAGCAGGCGATAGGCCGGCAGGCTCAGGTCGAGCTTCAACGCGGCACGGCCGCGGCGCCAGCGCCACAGACTGAACCCCGCGAGCAGTAGCCGCGGCAGCAGCCCGTAGATCAGCAGCACGCCAACCAGCCAGCCGGCCCAGCGTTGCCGGGCGCCTTCCAGATCGCCGCCAAGTGCGCCACTGGCGCGGATCTGCTCGACATCCGGCACGCTGAAGCCGAGCAGCGCCGGCAGCGCGCCGAGGGCCTGGGTCAGGCCGACGAAGGCGCTTTCACCGAGAATGGTGGTCTCCCAGACGAAGCCGTAGCGCCGCGTTGCCAGCAGCGCGAGCAAGGTAAGCAGGGCGCTGGCCATGGCCAGCAGCCAGAGGCCGTGTACGCCGACACCCAGCAGCCAGCGACCGAGCCGGCGCTGGTGCAATACGCTCAGCAGCGCTGGTGCCAGTTGCGCGGCGCGGGCGTCGCGGGCGAGCTTTTCGCTCAGCCAGAGCCACAGCCGTCCCAGCGCACCACCGCTGTCGCCAGCGAAGAGCAGGCCGAGCAGCCAGCCGAGCAGGGTCAGCAGGTTCAGCCCGAGCAGGCTGCCCAGCGCCCAGAACACATTGACCGGTCGCTGCCCGTCGCCCAGTGCAGCGAAGGCCAGGCCGGCGCCGGTGAAGACCGCGAGCAGCGCCAGCGCGAACCCACCCAGCCGTGCGCCCTGGCGCCAGTGCAGGAGCGCTTCGACCAGCCCGTCACGGCGCGCCAGCCAGAGTGCACGCTGCTCGATCAGCACGGGGAGATCACCGCCTTGGGCACGGGCCTGGCGGTTGGCTTCGTCATCCTCCAGCGGCCCGGCATGTTCTTCGCGCAGGCGCACGGCTTCGGTAAGCCAGAGACGGTCGAGCGTATCGAGATCAGGGGCGGGGCGGGCTATCACACGGCATCTCGCTGGCGGGTCGTGCCTTGAGGATAACCGCTGCCGTGGGGAACGGGAAAACGGGGAGCCGTTTCGGCTCCCCGCTGGGGCCCTCAGTCGGCGTTGCGCAGGCGCACGGCGATGTTCGGCTGGTCGATGAATAGGCCATCGATACCGGCGTCGAGGAAGGCGCGAATCTCCGTTTCACTGTCGCCGCGCTCATGGCGCTTGTCGCTGCTGCGCAGGTTGGCCGGGAGGAAGGCGTTCTCCGCGCGGAAGGTGTACGGGTGGACCTTGAGGCCGGCGGCGTGGGCGGCGGCGACGAAGCCGGTCGGCGTGCCGAGGTTGCCGTTGGCATCACGCGGGATGATGTAGCTCTTCTCCGGACCGACGCCGGCGGCGTAGCGGGAGATGTCCTTGAGCCCCGCGGGCGTGGCCATCTGCGCATAGGTCAGCTTGCTACCGCGTACCTGCTGATCATACGGCTGGCCGGAGCTGAACAGCTGCACCAGGCGCAGCTGGGTCAGGCGGCTGAGGGTCTTGAGGTTGTCCACTTCGAACGACTGGATATACACCGGCGCCTGCCGCCCGACGTAGCCGTTGCGGGTGAGGATGCGCACCAGCGGCTTTTCCATGGCCAGGCCGAGCTGCTGGAAGTGCGTCGGATGCTTGGTTTCCGGGTACAGACCGATGCGCCGGCCCTGACTGAGCTGCAGGGTTTTCACCAGGTCGATGATCTCCTGCAGGGTCGGGATTTCCAGGCTGCCGTCGAGGCGCGCGTTGCCCGGGCGGATATCCGGGATGCGCTCGATGGCGCGCAGGGTCTTCAGTTCGGCGAGGGTGAAATCTTCGCTGAACCAGCCGGTAAGGGTGACGCCATCGACCTGCTGGGTGCGCTTGCGATCGGCAAACTCGGGGCGCTGCGAGACGTCGGTGGTCAGGCCCAGTTCGTTGTCGTGTCGGGCGACGATCTGGCCGTCGCGGGTCATCACCAGGTCCGGCTCGATATAGTCGGCGCCCTGGAAAACGGCCAGCGCATAGGCGGCCAGGGTGTGCTCAGGCAGGTAGCCGCTGGCGCCGCGGTGGGCGATCACCAGCGGGGTCGGCTCGCCGCGCGCGGCCTGGTGTTTCGCGGTGTGTTCATCCGCCGCAGCGAAGCCGGCCAGTGGAAGCAGCAGGGTGCAGGCGGTGAGCCAGCGGCGAAGGGGAGCGGTGGTCTTGCGGGCCATTTCGGCATCTCCTCGGTTTGGATGTCACAGCCTGAGGCACTTGCATGACCGGACTTTGACGCTGCGGTGCCGCTTGTATTGCAAGGCGATGAAGCCGACGAACGGCTGGCAGCTTCGGCAAGTTGCATCGCTCTGCTATTCTCGCCGCCATGAATCAGACCCGCCTTCCCCTCGCCATGATTGCCGCCCTCGCGCAGAACCGCGTGATCGGCCTCGACAACCGCATGCCCTGGCACCTGCCCGCCGATCTCAAGCATTTCAAGGCCATGACCCTCGGCAAACCGATCATCATGGGCCGCAAGACCTGGGATTCGCTCGGCCGTCCGCTGCCGGGGCGGCTCAACCTGGTGGTCAGTCGCCAGGCGGATCTGCAGCTCGACGGCGCGGAAACCTTCACCGACCTGGATGCCGCGCTGGTGCGTGCCGAGCAGTGGGCGCGTGAGCAGGGCGTCGACGAGCTGATGTTGATCGGCGGTGCGCAGCTGTACGCCCAGGCGCTGGGGCAGGCGCAGCGGCTCTACCTCACGCGTATCGATGCGGCTCCTGAAGGCGATGCGTTCTTTCCGGTCTTCGACGAGGCTGAGTGGCAGTGCGTCGAAAGCCAGCCACATCCGGCTGAGGGCGAGGCACCAGCCTACCGTTTCGAAACCTGGCAAAAACAGAGCTGACCGGCACCCTCTTCGCTTGATCGGCGCCAAATCTTTCGCGGGCCGCAGCTTCTATGCTGGCCCGTCGCTGTCGTAACGAGAAATCTCATGCAACCTGACAAATCCGACGCCCCGGAAGCCGAGCGCGTTGCCGCGATCTTCGTCCGCCACCCGCTGTGGGAGGATGGTCTGGCGCTGCTCACCGGCACCGCGCTGGTCGCCCTTGGCATTGCCTTCTACAGCCATGCCGGGCTGCTCACCGGCGGCACCGTTGGGCTGGCGTTCCTGCTCAAGTACCTGGCCGGCTGGTCCTTCGGCCCAGTGTTCTTCCTGCTCAACCTGCCGTTCTACGCGCTGGCGATCTGGCGCATGGGCTGGCAGTTCACCCTGCGCACCGTCTGCGCGGTGGGGCTGGTCTCGCTGTTCGCCGAACTGACCCCGCAATGGGTGCGCTTCGCCGAGCTGAATGTGGTCTACGCCGCGGTGTTTGGCGGGTTCGCCATCGGCATCGGCCTGCTGATCCTGTTCCGCCATCGCGCCAGTCTTGGTGGGGTGAACATCCTCGCGCTGTTCCTGCAGGAGCGTTTCGGCCTGCGCGCCGGCACCTTCCAGATGGGTATCGACGCGCTGATCGTCATGGCCGCGGTGTTCGTCGTGCCGGCGGACAAGGTGCTGCTGTCGGTACTCGGCGCCGTGGCTTTGAATCTGGTGCTGGCGATCAATCACCGCGCCGATCGCTACATGGGCGTCAGCTGAGGCTGATCAGCTCGACCTGTGCATCACCGTCGTTCAACTCCAGCAGCGCCAGGCTGATCGGCAGGCTGAAGCGTCGCGGACCGGCGCTGCCAGGGTTGATGTAGAGCACGCTGTCGCGCCGCTCGACCTTCGGTTTGTGCGAGTGGCCGGCGATCACCACGTCGATGCCGGCGGCGAGCGGGTCGATATCCAGCTGCCTGAGGTCGTGCAGCACGTGCAGGCTGAGACCGCCGATGCGCAGATCCAGTCGCTCGGGTAGCTCCCGTGCCCATTCGGCCGTATCGATATTGCCGCGAATCGCCTCCAGCGGCGCGATGGCACACAGCCCGTCGAGCACCTGCGGTTTGCCGATATCGCCGGCGTGAATGATTTGCGCGCAACCCTGCAGCGCCGCCAACGCCTCCGGGCGGAGCAGACCGTGAGTGTCGGAGATCAGGCCGATGCGCATGCCGGTTTTCCCTTGAAAAGACATTGTTAGGGCATCCGACCCTTGGCCGGCCGCTGTGGTTGCGGCAGGCTTGGGACCCTCGGGTCGAGGAGTCTGGCATGGATCGAGTGGATTGCGTGGTGGTGGGTGCGGGAGTGGTCGGGCTGGCGGTAGCACGCGAGCTGGCGCTGGCTGGGCGCGAGGTGCTGATACTGGAAGCCGAGGCGGCTTTCGGCACCGCTACCAGCGCGCGCAACAGCGAAGTCATCCACGCCGGCATCTACTACCCGCAGGGCTCGCTCAAAGGCCGGCTATGCGTCGCCGGGCGCCGTCAGCTCTACGATTTCTGCGACAGCCACGGCGTGGCCTATCGCCGCTGCGGCAAGCTGATCGTCGCCACCGACGAGGCCCAGATCGCTGCGCTGGAGCAATTGCAGCGGCACGCGCAGGCCAATGGGGTCGACGATCTGCAACGTCTGGATGGCCACGAGGTGCTGGCGCTGGAACAGCAGCTACATGCGGTGGCTGGGCTGCTTTCGCCAAGCACCGGCATCATCGACAGCCACGCGCTGATGCTGGCACTGCTGGGCGATGCCGAGCGCCACGGCGCGGTGCTGGCGCTGAACGCGCCGGTAACGGCTATCGCCGCCAGTGACGACTGGCTGCATGTTTGGATTGGCGGCGCCGATCCGCTGCAGCTGCTGGCCCGCACCGTGGTGAACTGCGCCGGGCATGGCGCGCCCATCCTCGCCGCGCACACCTTGGGGTTGGGCCCGGTGGCGCGGCCGCGGCAGTACTTCGCCAAGGGCAGTTATTTCAACCTGGCCGGGCGCACACCGTTTCGCCATCTGGTCTATCCGCTTCCGGAACCCGGCGGGCTTGGCGTGCACCTGACCCTGGACCTGGCGGGTCAGGCGCGTTTCGGCCCGGATGTGCAGTGGGTCGAGGACCTGGACTACCGCATCGAGCCGGAACGGGCCAATGGCTTCTACGCGGCGATCCGCCGTTACTGGCCGGGGCTGCCGGACGATTCGCTGCAACCGGCCTACACCGGCATCCGCCCGAAGATCAGCGGGCCCGGCGAGGCGGCCGCGGACTTTCGCATCGATGGCCCGGCGCAGCACGGCATTGCCGGCCTGGTGAATCTGTTCGGCATCGAATCGCCGGGACTGACCGCCTGTCTCGCGATTGCCGGACACGTCTGCGGGCTGCTCGACCCTGAGCCATTGGCGACCTGATCAAGTGCTGTCGCACCTGCGTTGCGGCCCGTCCGGGCGGGTAGCACGCTGCAACCCGCCGCGATCAGACGGCGCAATCACCGGCAAAAGGAATGTGCATGGAACAGACAGGCGAAGCTCGACCGCTGAAAGTCTATCTGGCGGTCGGATTGCTGCAGGGGTTGACGCTCTGGGCGGCCAGCGAGGCGTGGCCGCACGCTGCTGGCTGGCGCGTGCTGTGCTCGGCACTGCTGGCCTTCACGGTGATTGGCGGCTGGCAGGTGCAGCTGCTCTGGGGTGATCTGCGCGCGGCCGGGCGCTGGCGCCTGGTGCTTGCCGCTGCCGTGTTGCCGGCCGTGCTGGCGGGCGGCCTCGCGCTGCAGTTCGACCAGCCGCGCTGGTATTACCTGGGTGAATCCGTCGGCACCCTGCTGCTCTGGAGCAACCTGATCCTGGCTTATGTGCTGACACCCTTCATCCAGGCGCGGGATGTCGATCATCGCTGGCGTGTCGACTACGCCGCGCTGTACCGGCATGCCATCAACAACGCGCTGTTGCTGTTCATGGCGCTGCTGATGCTGGCGGCGTTCTGGTTGCTGATCTGGCTCTGGGCCGGCTTGTTCAAGCTGGTCGGCATCAGGATCTTCGCAACGCTGTTCGAGTCCTCCGGCTTTATCTGGATCGCCAGCGCGACGGTTGTCGCCATCGGGCTTTGGATCGGGCTGGAGCGCGGCCAGCTGGTCGATGCGCTGCGCAATGTGCTGCAGGCCATGTGTCGCTTCCTGCTGCCGCTGACGGTGCTGATCCTGCTGCTGTTCGTGGTCTGCCTGCCTTTTACCGGGCTGCAGCCGTTGTGGGAGACCCGCCACGCGACGCCGATCCTGCTGGCCATGGTGTTCGCCCATGTCGCGCTGCTCAACGGCGTCATTCAGGATGGCCGGCAAGCGGTGCATTACCCGCGAGCGCTGCGCCTGCTGGTCGACGCCAGCTCCTTGTGCCTGCCGCTTCTGGCAGGGCTTGCGATTTACGCGCTCTGGCTGCGGATCGGCCAGTACGGGCTCACGCCTGATCGGGTGGTGGCGGTCGGTGCGACGCTGGTTGCCCTGCTGCATGCGCTGGCGCTGATGGCAGCGGTGCTGCAACGGCGGGATGGATGGCTGGCCGGCCTGCGCCAGAGCAATCCGCTGCTGGCGCTGGTTTCGGTGGCACTGTTGCTGCTCATGCATCTGCCGCCGTTGAGCCCGTTGCAGCTCAGCGCAGCCAACCAGTACCAGCGCCTGCTCGACGAGCAGGTGCCGGCAGAACGCACCGATCTCGGCGCACTGCGCTTTCAGCTGGGGCAACCCGGTCGCGACCAGCTCGAAAAGCTGCGTCAGCGCGTGGTCGAGCCTGGTCTCGCAGACGCGCGACGGGAGCAACTGCAGGCAGACCTGCAGCGACTGGACAAGGCCGACAGCTACTGGAACTGGCGACACGAGCACGACATGGCCAACACCGCACCTGTGCCCTGGATCGGCGAGCCTCTCGAGGATGCCGGTGGCGCGTTGGCACAGGCCATCGCGACTCAGGGCTGTGACGGGGACTGCGCCCTGTTTGCCGTCGATCTGGATGACGACAGCCAGCCCGAGGTGCTGCTGCTACGCGGTGCGCGGCCGCGGATCGTGACGGTACTGGGGCATGACGCGACCGGTGGCTGGCGATGGATCGGGCACCTTCGCACGACCGATCAGCAAACCCTCGACGGCGAGACCCTCAAGCAGCAGATCGAGCGTGGCGCTTTGCAGGTGGTAGCGCCGCGCTTCAAGGCGCTGGAGATCGACGGCATTCGGCTGGAGCCGGCAATCACCGAATAGTCTGCTCAGCATGAAAAAGCCCGACGCGAAGGTCGGGCTTTTTCATTTTTCAGCGGTAAACCAGCTGATCAGCCGTCCAGCATCGCCTTGTTGCGTACCGCGCCCTTGTCAGCGCTGGTGGCGAGCAGGGCGTAGGCCTTGAGTGCCGTGGTCACCTTGCGGGTGCGCGGCTGGGCGGGTTTCCAGCCTTTCTTGTCCTGCTCGATGCGGCGGTGGGACAGTTCTTCATCGCTGACCTGCAGCTGGATGCTGCGGTTGGGGATGTCGATCAGCACCTTGTCGCCGTCCTGCACCAGCCCGATGGCGCCGCCCGCAGCCGCTTCCGGCGAGGCGTGGCCGATGGACAGGCCCGAGGTGCCGCCGGAGAAACGGCCGTCGGTGAGCAGGGCGCACTCCTTGCCCAGGCCTTTGGACTTCAGGTACGAGGTCGGATAGAGCATTTCCTGCATGCCCGGGCCGCCTTTCGGGCCTTCGTAGCGAATGATGACGATGTCGCCAGCCTTCACCTCGTCATTGAGGATGCCTTTGACGGCGCTGTCCTGGCTTTCAAAGATCTTGGCCGTGCCTTCGAACACATGGATGGATTCGTCCACGCCGGCGGTCTTCACCACGCAGCCGTCAAGGGCGATGTTGCCGTAAAGCACGGCAAGGCCGCCTTCCTGGGAATAGGCATGCTCGACGCTGCGAATGCAGCCTTCGGCGCGGTCGAGGTCCAGGGTGTCCCAGCGGGTCGACTGGCTGAATGCCGTCTGCGTCGGAATACCGGCCGGGCCGGCCTTGAAGAAGGTGTGCACCGCTTCGTCTTGGGTCTGGGTGATGTCCCACTGCGCGATGCCTTCAGCAAGCGTCCGGCTGTGCACGGTGGGGACGTCGGTGTGCAGCAGGCCGCCACGGGCGAGCTCACCAAGAATGGAGAAAATGCCGCCGGCGCGGTGCACGTCTTCCATGTGGTACTTCTGGATGTTCGGCGCGACCTTGCACAGCTGCGGAACCTTGCGTGACAGGGCATCGATGGCGCGCAGGTCGAAGTCGACCTCGGCTTCCTGAGCGGCGGCCAGCAGATGCAGGATGGTGTTAGTCGAGCCACCCATGGCGATATCGAGCGTCATGGCGTTTTCGAACGCGCGGCGGCTGGCGATGTTGCACGGCAGGACTGATTCGTCGCCCTCGCCGTAATAGCGCTGGCACAGCTCTACGATGGTGCGGCCGGCGCGCAGGAACAGCTGTTCGCGGTCGCTGTGCGTAGCGAGGGTCGAGCCGTTGCCGGGCAGGGCTAGCCCTAAGGCTTCGGCCAGGCAGTTCATCGAGTTGGCAGTGAACATGCCGGAGCAGCTGCCACAGGTCGGGCAGGCGCTGCGTTCGTATTCGGCGACCTTTTCGTCCGAGGCGCTTTCATCAGCAGCGATGACCATGGCGTCGACCAGGTCCAGGCCGTGGCTGGCCAGCTTGGTCTTGCCGGCTTCCATCGGACCGCCGGAGACGAACACCACCGGGATGTTCAGGCGCAGGGCGGCCATCAGCATGCCGGGGGTGATCTTGTCGCAGTTGGAGATGCAGACGATGGCATCGGCGCAATGCGCGTTGACCATGTACTCCACCGAATCGGCGATGATCTCGCGCGAAGGCAGCGAATAGAGCATGCCGTCGTGGCCCATGGCGATGCCGTCGTCGACCGCGATGGTGTTGAATTCCTTGGCCACGCCGCCGGCTTTTTCGATCTCGCGGGCGACCAGCTGGCCCAGGTCTTTCAGGTGCACGTGGCCGGGCACGAACTGGGTGAAGGAGTTGGCGATGGCGATGATCGGCTTCTTGAAGTCTTCATCCTTCATGCCGGTGGCGCGCCACAACGCGCGGGCGCCGGCCATGTTGCGGCCGTGCGTGGAGGTTTTCGAACGGTAATCGGGCATGACGGTTCCTGCGGCTAATCAGGTAATCGGAGGTATGCATATGGTGAGCAACGCCTGTGCCGGATGCAACGGAGGGTGACCGTGCGTTCGGAAGGGGCCGGGTCGAGGCGGGTAGACGCTCGTAGGGCCTGGGCTCAGTGGTCGCCGTGTGGTGAATGGCGAGATATCACCGATTCTACGCACGTTCCTGTGCTCGGGCCAGGCAGGACGATTGCCGGTGCTGCGCTATACCGCATGCCAGCCGGCCGGCGCCGCTGGGCAGGAGGTTTTGCCAGCGAATTGGCAGGTGTTTTCCGGGCGTGACCGCCCGTCCACTTGGCTGGCGGGTCAAGGATCGCTCGCTACAGTCCATTCCCGACCGTTTCGCTGGTGATTGCACCTTGTCGTGCCGCTGACCAGCGAGCGGTCGCCTCGCCATGAGTGCCCGTTTTGCGGAGTAGCGGGCAGCTGGTGATGAGTGAGGCGTCCTTATACCAACGATAAGAATGAGGAATGCAGATGCACAAGTTCACACGCCGATACCTGAGCGCCGCTGCTCTGGTGGCCCTATCCGCAACCGCCGTCGCTGCCCCCCTACCGGATACGCCCGGGACACCATTTCCCTCGGTTTCGAGCTTCGACAGTTCCGGCCCCTACGCCGTCACCAGCCAGAGCGAGGGGCCGAGCTGCCGCGTGTTCCGGCCACGCACGCTGGGCCAGAACGGTGTCAGGCACCCGATCATTCTGTGGGGTAATGGCACCGGCACCGGGCCGACGACCTATTCCGGGCTGCTGACCCACTGGGCCAGCCATGGCTTCGTGGTGGCCGCGGCGGAAACCTCCAACGCCGGCACCGGGCGAGACATGCTTGCCTGCCTCGACTACCTGGTGCAGGAAAGCAATCGCACCTACGGCACCTACGTCGGCGTGCTGAACACCGGACGGGTCGCCACATCGGGCCATTCCCAGGGCGGCGGTGGCTCGATCATGGCCGGGCAGGATGATCGCGTGAAGGTCACCGCGCCGATCCAGCCGTACACCATCGGTCTTGGCCATGACTCATCGTCGCAGCGCAACCAGCGCGGGCCGATGTTCCTGATGTCCGGCGGTGCCGACACGATCGCCATCCCCTATCTGAATGCGCAGCCGGTCTATACCCGCGCCAATGTGCCGATCTTCTGGGGGGAAAGGCGCTATGTCAGCCACTTCGAGCCGGTGGGTGATGGCGGGGCCTATCGCGGACCGACGACGGCCTGGTTCCGTTATCACCTGATGGACGACGAGAGTGCGCGTGGCACCTTCTACGGACGTTTCTGCGGGTTGTGCACCAGCCTGCTGTGGAGCGATCAGCGCAAGGGCATCGAGTAGCACCGCACGTTGAAACCTTCGCCCGCACTGCCGGGCGGAGGTTTCATGGCGATACGGTAGGCGCGTGTGCCGCCCCTCAGCTGTTGGGCAGGATGCGGCAGGTCAGGCTCTTGATGTAGCGGGTTTCCGGGATCGCCGGGTGCACCGGATGATCCGGGCCCTGGGCGCCGCGTTCGAGCAGCTGGATATTGCGGTCCAGATGGCGTGCGCTGCCGAGCAGGATGTTCTGCAGGTGATCTTCTTCCAGGTGCATGGAGCAGCTGGCGCTGACCAGGATGCCGTCCTTGTTGAGCAGGCGCATCGCGGCTTCGTTGAGGCGACGGTAGGCGGCCTCGCCGTTCTTGATGTCCTTCTTGCGCTTGATGAAGGCCGGCGGGTCGGTGATGACCACGTCGAAGCGCTCCTCGGCGTTCTTCAGTTCCTTCATCGCCTCGAAGGCATCACCCTCGACGCAGGTCATCTTCTCGGCCACTCCATTGAGCGCGGCATTGCGCTCGACACCGTCCAGGGCGAAGGCCGATGCGTCGACGCAGAACACTTCGCTGGCTCCGAAGGCCGCCGCCTGCACGCCCCAGCCGCCGATGTAGCTGAACAGGTCGAGTACGCGCTTGCCCTTCACGTAGGGCGCCAGGCGCGCGCGATTCATGCGGTGGTCGTAGAACCAGCCGGTCTTCTGGCCCTGCAGCACCGGCGCCTCGAACTTCACGCCGTTCTCTTCCAGCGCGACCCACTCCGGCAATACGCCGAACGCCGTATCGACGTAACGCTCCAGGCCTTCGGCATCGCGGGCGCTGGAGTCGTTCTTCCACAGCACGCCGCGGGGCTTGAGCACCTGGACCAACGCCTCCAGCACGGCATCCTTGTTGCGCTCCATGGTGGCGGAGGCCAGCTGCACCACCAGATGATCGTGGAAGCGGTCCACCACCAGACCCGGCAGAAGATCGGAATCGCCATAGATCAGGCGGTAGCACGGCTGATCGAACAGGCGATCACGCAACGACAGCGCGACCTGGATGCGATGCACCAGCAATGACTTATCCAGGCTGTGCTTGAGATCGCGCGATAGCAGGCGTGCGCAGATCAGGTTGTTCGGCGATACCCCGACGATGCCCAGCGGCTTGCCGCCGGCGGCTTCGAGCACGGCCTGATCCCCGGCGGCGAAGCCCGCCAGCGGCGTGGCCGCGGTGTCCACCTCGTTGCTGTAGACCCACAGATGGCCGGCGCGCAGGCGGCGATCGGCATTGGCTTTGAGGCGCAGGCTGGGCAGGGTCATCGGCGGGGCTCCGGGAAAAAGACGGGCATTCTAAACGAGCGGCAGGCCACGCGCGCCGGCGCTGCCGGAAATTCCTCGTAGCGCCCGCCACGCATCACCGGTCAGGCGGACAGGGCTTGAATCAGCGCCCGGCTGAACGCTGGGATGTCATCTGGCTTGCGGCTGCTGATCAGTTGACCGTCAACCACCACCTCCTGGTCCACCCAATCGGCGCCGGCGTTCTTCAGGTCGTCGGTAAGCGACGGCCAGCTGGTCATGCGCTTGCCCTTGACCAGTCCGGCCGAGATCAGCAGCCAGCCGCCGTGACAGATCACCGCGATCGGCTTGTTCGCCGCGGCGGCGTCGCGTACCAGTTTTTGTGCGCTTTCGTCGGTGCGAATGGTGTCGGAGTTGACCACCCCGCCGGGTAGCAGCACGGCGTCATAGTCATTCATATCGAGGTCGTCGAAGGTCTTGTCCACGTGAAACTTGCTGGCCGGCGTGGTGTGGTTCCAGCCGGTCACTTCGCCATTCTTGGCGGAGACGATCTGCGCTGTCGCACCGGCCTTCTCCAGCGCCTCCTGCGGGCCGGTCAGCTCGACCTGCTCGAAGCCTTCGGTCACCAGGATTGCCACGCGCTTGCCGTTGAGGGATTGGGTCATGAGCATGCCTCCGTCTGTCTGTCGGTAACGCTCGCCGAATGCGAGTCACTTGAAATGGGACCCGCATCTCAGCCAAAGTTCGCCCTTTCGTGCCGATGGCACTTTGCCTTCTAGTCGAGCGTCCCCCTCATGGCCGTTGAACTCTCCGCCGAACAGATCCGCCGGGTGCTGCAAGGCATCAGCGTGCCGCCGCAACCGCAGATCATGGTCGACCTGCAGATGGAGCAGGTCATGCCGGTGCCCGATCTGAAAGCCATCGCCCGGCTGATCAGTCAGGACCCGGGGCTTTCGGGGGCGCTGCTCAAACTGGTCAACTCGCCGCATTTCGGTCTGGCCAACCGCATCGCTTCCATCCAGCAGGCGGTGAACCTGCTGGGCTGCAATTCGGTGATCAACCTGATCAATGCGCAGTCGATCAAGGGCGAGATGAGCGACGAGACCATCGTCACGCTCAGCCGCTTCTGGGACAGCGCGCAGGACGTGGCCATGGCCTGCCTGACCCTGGCCAAGCGCATCGGCTACCAGTCGCCGGACGAGGCCTACACCCTCGGGCTGTTCCACAATTGCGGCATCCCGCTGATGCTCAAGCGCTTCCCCGGCTACATGAGTGTGCTGGAAGAGGCCTACGCCAGCACCGGAGACGGCCAGCGCATCGTCGATATCGAGAATCGCGTGCTCAGCACCAACCATGCGGTGGTCGGCTACTTCACCGCCAAATCGTGGAACCTGCCGCTGCACCTGTGCGATGCCATCGCCAATCACCATAACGCGCTGTCGCTGTTCGCCGACGACTCGGGGCGCGACGCGCCGATCAAGACGCTGCTGGCGATCCTCAAGATGGCCGAGCACATCTGCGCCTGTCATCGGGTGCTCGGGGCGCAGCCGGACGATCACGAGTGGGACAGCGTGTCGCAGCTGGTGCTCGAATACGTCGGGCTGTCGGAATACGATTTCGTCTGCCTCAAGGAAAGCATCCGCGAGCTTGGCGTGGGCTGACGGCCCGGCGTCGGCCTGCTAAGGTCGGCATCCCTTCGCTGTATCCAACGTCCCGCCATGCCCGAACTTCCCGAAGTCGAAACTACCCGCCGTGGTATCGAGCCATACCTTGTTGGTCAGCGTGTCAGCCGCGTGCTGGTGCGTGACCGGCGGTTGCGCTGGCCGATCCCGGAAGACCTCGATGTGCGTCTGTCCGGCCAACGCATCCAAGCCGTCGAGCGTCGTGCCAAATACCTGCTGATCAAGGCCGAGAGCGGCACGCTGATCGTTCATCTGGGCATGTCCGGAAGCCTGCGTCTGGTTGACGCGGCATTGCCGGCGGCCAAGCACGAGCACGTCGATATCCTGCTGGAGTCCGGCCAGGCGCTGCGCTACACCGATCCGCGGCGCTTCGGCGCGATGCTCTGGAGCCACGAGCCGCTCGCCCATGTGTTGCTCGCCAGTCTCGGGCCCGAGCCGCTCGGCGAGGATTTCGACGGCGACCGCCTGTATAGGCTGTCGCGTGGGCGCAGCATGGCGGTCAAGCCGTTCATCATGGACAACGCGGTAGTGGTGGGCGTCGGCAACATCTATGCGAGCGAGGCACTGTTCGCCGCCGGGATCGATCCGCGGCGGCCGGCCGGGAGCATCTCGCGAGCGCGTTATCTGAAGCTCGGCGAGGAAATCCGGCGGATACTGGCGATGGCCATCGAGCGTGGCGGCACGACCTTGCGCGATTTCGTCGGCGGCGATGGCAAGCCCGGCTATTTTCAACAGGAGCTGTTCGTCTACGGGCGGGCCGGCGAATTCTGCAAGAACTGTGGCGGCACGCTGCGTGAGATTCGCCTCGGTCAGCGCGCCAGCGTGTATTGCGCTCGCTGCCAGCGTTGAGCGGCTGGCGGAACTGTGCATGCGTTGACGGCGTTCACGCTCAGCGTGCCCCGGCCACTGCTATAGTGGCCGCCACAACTAAAAATTGCCGCGTTTCGCACATCTGAAGGACCACACCATGAATCTGTTCCGCTCTACCGCTGCTGTCTTGGCACTGACCACTGGCCTGCTGGCGCTGCCGGCACATGCGGAGTCGGTCCCGCAGAACGCCAGTGGTGATCCGATGTACTCCGTAGAAGCGCCCAAGGCCTACTCCATGGTCGGTGACCTGATCATCGCCCGCCCGCTGCTGATCGCCGCGACTGCCATCGGCGCCGGTGTTTTCGTTGTCAGCCTGCCGTTCACCGCCTTGGGCGGCAACGTCGGCGAGGCTGGCAAAGCTCTGGTGGTCGAGCCGGGCAAAGCGGCGTTCGTACGCTGCCTGGGCTGCACCACCAGCGGTTACAACGCCCAGCGTTGATCGGCGTCATCCGCATCGCGACTGGCAGGGCCTGAGCCTTCCGGTCGCGGTGTTGCTGCAGTAGGCTTTGCCTCCCATCCCGCGCCGCGAAGCCCCCTCCTTGAACAGCCGCTTCTTCAAGACATTTCTGCCCATCGTGGGCCTGCTGATGTTGTCCTGGTCGTTCTGGGCCAGTGACGGATGGCTCGAGCTGTGCGCGGGACTCGCCCTGTTCCTGTTCGGCATGCAATGCCTCGAAGAGGGGCTGCGCCAACTGGCCGGTAGCAAGCTCGAACAGCTGCTGACGCGCAGTACGGCGACGCCGCTCAAGGGCCTGATGTTCGGCATGAGCGGCACCATGCTGCTGCAGTCCAGCACGCTGGTCTCGTTGCTCACCATCGCCTTCATCAGCACCGGGCTGATCAAGCTTGCCGGCGGTATCGCCATTCTGTTCGGCGCCAATCTCGGCTCCACCACGGGTATCTGGCTGCTGGCACTGGCCGGGCAGAACGTCAGCCTGAGTCCGCTGGCCTTGCCGCTGCTGGTTTTCGGGGTGCTGGCCAGCTTCACCGGCGACAAGGGCAAGGCGGCCGGGCGTATCGTGCTCGGCATCGCCTTCATCTTTCTCGGCATCGATCAGATCAAGACCGGTTTCTCCAGCTTCGGTGGCATGGACCTGTCGCAGTACCACGCTGGCGGTCTGGCCGGGCAGCTGATGTTCGTCGCGATCGGCCTGTTTGCCACGGTGGTGCTGCAGTCCAGCCATGCCACATTGATGCTGACGCTGACCGCTTTGGCTACCGGCCAGCTGGATCTCGGCCAGGCGCTGGCGACGGCGATCGGCGCCAATGTCGGCACAAGCGTCACCACTGCGTTCGTCGGCTCGCTCGGCGGCAACCGCAGTGGTCAGCGCCTGGCGCTGGCCCATGTACTGTTCAACGTGACTACCGCCGTGCTGGCCATCGCGCTGCTGCCGCCGTTGACCTGGCTGGTCCAGTGGCTGGTCGCGCCGCTGGGCCTGGCTGAAAACCGTCTGATTCAGCTGGCGCTGTTTCATACGCTGTTCAACGCCATGGGTGTGCTGCTGTTCTGGCCGTGGCAGGCGCAGCTGGCAAACCTGCTGTTGCGCGTGTTGCCTGAGCGAGTCGAACCGACGGTGCTGATCACCGAGCTTGCGCCTGCTCGACCGGAGGAGCCGACCCGCGCGCGCTACCTGAATGACCGTGCGCTGGACTCCGCGGATGCTGCCGCCAGCGCCGTGGCGCAGGAGCTGCAGCATCTGGCGCGCCTGAGTCTCGAGGTGATTTGCCATGCCACCTATCTGCCGGTGGACCAGCTGCGTCAGCAGGGACGGATTGACGAGGCGCTGATCAACGCGAAGCCCGACGCCCAGGCCCTGGATGCCGAGCGGCTGTATCAGCGGCACATAAAGGGCGTGTATTCCGATCTGCTGACCTTCATGGGGCGTCTGGAGCTGCCGCTGGACGAGAGCCACCATGCGTTCTGGCTGAGCTGCCAGGTTGCGGCGCTGCAGCTGGTGGACGCGGTCAAGGATGCCAAGCACCTGCAGAAGAACCTCGGACACTACCTGCGCACCGACGAATCCGCGGCGCGCCAGGCGTATGTCGAGCTGCGTCGGCATTTGCTGGAGTCGTTGCGCGAGATCCGCGCGCTGAATCACTCGGAGCTGCCCGATGAGCTATGGCGCGAGCGCTTGAACTGGCTGGACGAGCGCGCTGCGAAGTTCGATGCGGAGTTTCGCCGGCGCCTGTTCGAATCGATCCGCAACCAGAAGCTGGACGGTTTGCAGAGCAGTTCGCTGATGAACGACCTGGGCTACGCCAGCCGCATCATCCAGAGTCTGCGCAACGCCTTGTTGCTCGGCGAGGGCCATGAGCTGACGCGGCAGCTGCGTCAGCTCGCTGAGGACGAAGGCCCGGTCATTCTGCAGCTGTAACCGGCTCGCGGCGTGCCGGCACCAACAGTGCCTGGCCGATGCCGCGCGGGTCGCTGGCCGCCTCGACCGTGCCGCTCGGCTTGTGCCAATAGAGCACCTGCTGGTTGCCGTAGTCGCGTTCGATCAGCCTGGGACGGTGGCCGCGCGCGCGCAGGGCGTCCAGCTGCGCCGGGGTGAAGGCATCGGCTTCGTACTGCAGCACGTCCGGCAGGTACTGATGGTGATAGCGCGGCACTGCCGGCCAGGCCTGCACCGGTTCGCCATTCAGGTAAGACAGTGCCGAAAGCAGCACCATGCTCGGGATGCGGCTGCCGCCGGGCGTGCCGAAGGCGGCGAACTCCTCGGCGCTTTCGATGAAAGTCGGGCTCATGCTCGACAGCGGACGCTTGCCGCCGGAGATGGCGTTGGCGCTGCTGCCCTTCAGGCCATAGGCATTGCTGCCGTCGATGTCGGCGGCGAAGTCGTCCATCTCGTCATTGAGCAGCACACCGGTGCCGGGCACGCTGAAGGCGGCACCGAACATCATGTTCAGCGATAGCGTCGCCGCCACCGCATTGCCTTCGGCATCGATCACCGCGAAGTGGGTGGTGTGCTCGCCCTCGCGCCAGCGTGCCGCTGGCGGCAATGCGCTGCTCGGCGTGGCCCGATCGGAGTCGATGGAGCTGGCGAGCTGGTCCAGATACTGGTCTGAAAGTAGATGTCGCAGTGGTGACGCGACGAAATCCGGATCGCCCAGCAGACCTCGGTCGCGATAGGCCCGGCGCAACGCCTCGACCACCAGGTGACTGCGTTGCAGCGGTTCGGCGTCGCGCCAGGCCAGGCGTTCGAGAATGCCCAGGCTCTGCGCGAGGATCATGCCGCCGGCTGACGGCGGTGGCGCGCCGATCAGCTCACGACCATTGGCGAGGGTGAAGCGTAGTGGCTCGCGCTCGACGGTGTGGTAGTCGGCCAGATCCTCTAGCGACCAGATGCCGCCGGCGGCGCGAACGCCTTGCACCAATTTCTTCGCGAACTCGCCGCGGTAGAAGCCGTCGTGACCGTGCCTGGCCAGGCGCTCCAGGGTTTGCGCCAGCTCCGGCTGGCGCAGCAGATGGCCTTCGGCTGGCAGGTCGCCGTCGTGGAGAAACAGCCGCGCGCTCTCCGGATCGTCACGCAACGCCGCGAGGCGCCAGCCGGCGCGCTGGCGATAGACGGCATCCACCGCAAATCCGTCGCGGGCCAGGGCGATGGCCGGCGCCAGGGTGGTCTTCAGGGGCAGGCGGCCGCGCTTCTCCGCGAGCTCGACCAGTGCCGCCGGCGTGCCGGGTATCGCCGCGGCCAGCGGGCCATTCAGCGAAAGCTCGCGCCAGATCTTGCCGTCGCGCAGGTACAGGTCCGGCGTGGCAGCGGCGGGTGCGCGCTCGCGGGCATCGAGAAAAATGTGGCGAGCAGGATCGCCGGCTTTGCGCAGCAGAAAGAAGCCGCCGCCGCCAAGTCCGGAGCCGTATGGCTCGACCACCGCCAGGGCGGCGCTGACTGCAACGGTGGCATCGAAGGCGTTGCCGCCGGCTTCGAGAATGCGCCGGCCAACTTCACTGGCCAGCGGATGGGCCGTGGCGACGGCGCCGTTTGCAAGAGGGTTGCCCTGGGCCGCGCAGGCCAGCAGCAGGAGGGCGGCGAGACAACCCTGGAGGCCCCTGAGCAGGCGGGTCCTTCGGGTCGGTCGCCGCGAGAGCATCACGCCTTGCCGGTGATGATCAGGTACTTCTGCATCAGTTCGTCCTTGCTCTCGACGTTGTTCTCGTCGAGCGGGATGCAGTCCACCGGGCAGACCTGCTGGCACTGTGGCTCGTCGTAGTGGCCGACGCATTCGGTGCAGAGGTTGGGGTCGATGACGTAGATTTCCTCGCCCTGAGAAATGGCGCTGTTCGGGCACTCTGGCTCGCACACATCGCAGTTGATGCAGTCATCGGTGATTTTCAGGGACATCCAGCGAACTCCTGCCGTGGCTCGAACCACGGCACAGCAATATTACGACCGGGCAATTGTGCCGCATCGCCGGCCAGCGTGCACGCGACGCGGCCCGGCGGGCATCGTCAGTTCTGGCCGAAGCGCTCGTGCAACGCGCTCATCACCGCCGGATGGACGAATTTGGATACGTCACCCTTGAGCGAGGCAATCTCCCGAACCAGCGTCGAGGAAATATAGGAGTACTTTTCCGACGGCGTGAGGAACAGGCTTTCCACATCGGGCGCCAGCTGGCGGTTCATGTTGGCCAGCTGGAACTCGTACTCGAAGTCCGAAACCGCACGCAGCCCGCGCAGCAGGATATTGGCCTGCTGCTCCTTGACGAAGTGCGCCAGCAGCGTGGAGAAACCCATGACCTTCACGTTCGGCAGGTGCTTGGTGACTTCTTGAGCCAGCGCCACACGTTGCTCGAGCGGGAACAGCGGGTTCTTCTTGGGGTTGGCCGCCACGGCGATGATGACCTCGTCGAACAGGCGCGAAGCGCGTTCCACCAGATCGGCGTGGCCCATGGTGATGGGATCGAAGGTTCCCGGATACAACACTCGATTCATCGCGGCGTCCTGACGCATGCGTGGGGGTGTGGATGGTAGCGGCTCGGTGTCGACAGCGTAAAGCCTGAATGCCATGCCGCGATCTGTCGTGAATGACAGTCAATCTCAGGACTTCTGCAGGCGATCACCCAGTTCCGTGGCGAGTTTGGCGCACAGCGCATAGATCGACAGCTGGGGATTGGCGCCGATGCTGGTGGGGAACAGTGAGCCGTCGTGTATCGACAGGTTGGCCAGCTGATGGTGCCGACCGAGGCTGTCTGTCACGGCCTGGCGTGGGTCATCACCCATGGCGCAACCGCCCATGACGTGGGCGCTGCCAAGACGGGTGCGGTACAGCGCAAGGTCTAGACCCTCGATCAGCTCCCGGGCGGCGCGGGGCGTGCGCACGTAATGGGCGTCGGCATGCAGGGGCAGCACGGCGCGCGCACCGGCGGCGAACTGGATCTCGGCCATGCTCAGAAAGGCACGGCGGACACCGTTCCAGGCATAGTCGGTCATGCGGTAGTCGAGCACCGGGCTGCCGTCGCTGCGCAGCTCGACCGTGCCCTCGGCGCTGTCCGGATGAAAGCCGTCGCGCTGCAGGGCGATCATCGCGTGGGTATGCGGCAGCTCGGCCATGCGCTGCGCATTCTCCGGGCCGAAGTCGCCGAGCAGGGTGGCCGCGAGCGCGGGATGGATGGGCGGTACTTCGAGCTTGTAGCCCGCCGGCCCGGCAATCCCGTCGCGCCACTGGAAGTGGTCGGAATAGATCGACTGTGGCGCGCCGCTGAAGGCGTCGATGCGCTCGTCGAATTGCGCCGCGGAGAAGTTGGTCAGATGCAGGAAGGTGCGCTTGCCGACGCGCTGATGCGGGTCGGGCGCCTGCGAGCGCAGCAGCAGCGCCGGCGTGTTGATGCCGCCGCCGGCGAGTATGTAGTGCCTGGCGACGACGCGGATGCGCTGCCCGTTCGGTTCCACGCAGCGGTCGTCCATGCCCAGGCAGTCCAGGCCGACGACCTGCTCGCCCTGCATCAACAGGCGTTCGGCGCGCGCGAGGTAGAGCAGTGCGCCGCCCTTGTCCAGCAGCGCCGGAATGCTGGTGACCAGCATCGACTGCTTGGCGTTGGTCGGGCAGCCCATGCCGCAATAGCCTAGGTTCCAGCAGCCACGCACGTTGCGCGGGATCACCGCCCAGTGCTGGCCGAGGCTTTCGCAGCCGCGCTGCAACACCGCGTTGTTGGCATTCGGCGGCACGGCCCAGGGCGCGATGCCGAGGCGCTGTTCGATGCGTTCGAACCAGGGTTGCAGCGCCTCGACCGACAGCCCGCTGACGCCATGCTCGCTGGCCCAGTGCTGCAATGTTTGCGGCGGTGTGCGAAAGCTCGAGGTCCAGTTCACCAGCGTGGTGCCGCCGACCGCGCGGCCCTGCAGGATGGTGATGGCGCCGTCCTTGCTCGTGCGGCCGATGGCTTCCTGATAGAGCGAGCGATAGGCGCGGGCCTCCTGCATGTCGAAGTCGCTGCTGGTGCGCAGCGGGCCTTCTTCGATCAGCAGCACCTTGTAGCCGGCTGCGCTCAGCACTTCTGCGCTGGTGGCGCCGCCTGCGCCACTGCCGACGATGGCGACGTCGGCCTCCAGGGTCAGATCGTCCTCCAGCCGCGAGCCGTCGTATGTGGTCCAGCCACGGGCAAGGCCTGCAGCAAACAAGTCGGGAACGGGCACGGATGCCTCCTATCAGTCAGACCTTCGGCGGTCCGGGATAACCGCAGTGCGCCCAGGCGGCGGGGCTGGCGTACCAGGCCATGAGGATCATCTGCAGCAGCGAGGCATGACCCTGGCGCAGCAGGGCGAGCGAGCTGTTTTGCCAGCGCTGCAGGAACGCGCGTATTTGATCATCGGAGGCGACCTCCCAGCCGCTCCAGATTCCGCTCAGCGGCCCGCGGGTCAGTGGCAGGCTGAGTACGTCGAACAGCTGGCGTACCTGGCTTAGCAGCGCGGGCGACAAGTGGTGCAGGCCCAGGTCAAGGCTGACGAGGGTGGTCTGCACGACCTGCGGCATGTCACTGGGCGCCGTCGAGCCTTCCAGCAGCAACGGCGTTAGTCGGCGCAGCATGGGCAGATCGCTGTCACGCAGCACGAAGAAGCGGCTCGCCGCGCCGTCCGCCGAGGCGCTGAGGGTCCGGCTGAGCAAGCCGCCGCCGGCCAGGAGCGCGCCGCCGAGCAGTCCGACCTTGAGCAGGCCGCGGCGATTGAGGGAAGGCTCGTGCATCGACTCAGCCACGCATCAGCGGATAAACAGCGTATAGATCAGCTTCTGCCACCACTTGCCGTAGGGCGGGTAGATCAGCCGGGCGGCATTGAAGCGCTGCTTGATGAATACACCCTTGGCCTTGCTGAAGGTGAGGAAGCCCTCGTGGCCGTGGTAGTGCCCCATGCCGGAGGGGCCGATGCCGCCGAAGGGGAGGTCGTCCTGGGCGACGTGCAACAGGCTGTCGTTCAGGCACACGCCACCGGAGTGGGTGGTTTGCAGTACGCGCTGCTGCTCGCCGCGGTCGTAGCCGAAGTAGTACAGCGCCAACGGTCGCGGGCGCGCGTTGATGTAGGCCAGCGCTTCGTCCAGATCGGCGTAGGGCACGATCGGCAACAGCGGGCCGAAGATTTCCTCCTGCATCACGCGCATGTCGTCGGTCGTGTTCAGCAGCAGGCAGTGCGGCATACGCCGCTGCTGCGCTTCGGCAAACAGCGGCACGACATGTGCGCCCTTGGTCCGCGCGTCGTCGAGGTAGTCCTGCAGTCGTGCCAGCTGACGCGCATTGATGATCGAGGTGTAATCAGGGTTGTCCGCAAGGCTCGGATACAGACGCTGTACCGCCTCACGGTAGGCGCCGACGAAGTCCTCGACACGCTCGCGCGGCACCAGCACATAGTCCGGCGCGACGCAGGTCTGCCCGGCGTTCATGCACTTGCCGAAGGCGATGCGCTCGGCGGCATCGCCCAGGGGGACGCTGGCCGAAACGATCGCCGGCGACTTGCCGCCGAGTTCCAGCGTCACCGGCGTCAGGTTCTCCGCTGCCGCGCGCATCACCTCGCGGCCGATGTGCGTCGAACCGGTGAACAGCAGGTGATCGAACGGCAGCCGGGCGAAGGCCTGCCCGACCTCTACATCGCCGAGCACCACCGCTACCTGATCTTCAGGGAATATCTGCGCCAGCAGCTGCTTGAGTAGCTGCCCGGTGGCAGGCGTCGATTCGCTCATCTTCAGCATCACGCGATTGCCGGCGGCGAGCGCGCCGATCAGCGGCCCGATGGCCAGATAGAGTGGGTAGTTCCACGGCACGATGATGCCGACCACGCCCAGCGGCTGGTAGATCACCCGTGCGCTGGCCGGTTGGAAGGCCAGGCCGACATGCCGGCGTGAGGGTTTCATCCAGCGCCGCAAATGACGGCTGGCGTACCGGATACCGTGCAGGCTGGGCATGATTTCCGCCAGCAGGGTCTCGTCGGCCGAACGATGCCCGAAATCCGCGGCGATCGCCTCGATCAGCGCCGGTTGATGACTGACCAGCACATCGCGCAGGGCGTCCAGCCAACGCAGGCGATCCCCTTTCGAAGGCATCGGTGTGGCGGTGAAAGCCGAGCGCTGGCGGGCGAACAAGACCTCCAGGGCGATCAGCGCTTGCGGGATTTCGACTGACATACGGGCTCCTGATGCGATGTGCTGGAAAGTTTTTAGAGTAATTGCTCTAATCTGTCAATGAAACGTGCCTGCCCGCCTGCCGGCGTGTACCGTTGCCCCTTCGCTTCAGCGCCGAGACCCAATCACCCATGGCCCCCCGAGCAAAGACCCGCGACCGTATCCTCGAAACCAGCCTGGCGCTGTTCAACGCCCAGGGCGAGCGCAACGTCACGACCAACCACATCGCCGCCCATCTGGGCATTTCGCCGGGCAATCTGTACTACCACTTCCCCAACAAGCAGGCGATCGTCGCGGAGCTCTTCGGGCAGTATGAATCGTGTGTCGATCAGTTCCTGCGCCTGCCGCCGGAGCGGGAAATGCAGGTACAGGACAAGGCGCTTTACCTTGAGGCGCTGCTGGGCGCGATGTGGGATTACCGCTTTCTGCACCGTGATCTGGAAGGTCTGCTGGATGCCAATCCGCAGCTCGCCCAGCGCTACCAGGCCTTCGCCGGTCGTTGCCTGCGGCATGCCCGGGCGATCTATCAGGGTTTCGTCGATGCCGGCATTCTGCTGATGGATCCGCTTCAGGCCGAGGCCTTGGCGCTGAATGCCTGGATCGTGCTCACCTCCTGGGTGCGTTTCCTCGGCACGGTTGGCGCAGGAACCGAAAACCTGGATCAACTGCAGCTGCGCCGGGGCATCTATCAGGTGCTGGCACTGGAAAGCGGCTTCGTTGCGCCGGGTGCCCGCGAAGCCGTGGCGGCGCTGCAGCAGCAATATTTCGTCGAGCTGGACCCCCTGCCGGACGCGCCCGGCGTCTAGAGCAGGCGAGAGCTCACGGTGTTTGCGCCAGCCACTGCGGTATTCGCCGCTCCAGGTAGTAGCGCGGCCTGCGCGGCGTGCCTTCGATAAAGCCGACGTGGCCGCCATCGGCATGCAGCTCGAGGGTGGTGGTCGCTGACAGCTCGGCCGCTTCCGGCACGCTGTGGCGGAACACGAAGGGATCGTCCTCGGCCTGGATCAGCAGGGTTGGGGTCGTGATCGTCGGCAGGTAGTAGCGGCTGGAGGCACGGCGGTAATAGTCCTGGGCGTCGCTGTAGCCATGCAGTGGCGCGGTGAAGCGACCGTCGAAATCCCAGAAGGTGCGCATGCCGTGCAGTGGGCCGAGGCTCTGCAAGGCGCCGAGGTGGTTCAGCAACCCCTCGCGTTGGAAGCGCTGCTGTTTGTCCCTCACGTAGGCGGCCATCGCCTTCATGAAATGCGCCTGATAGACGCGGGAGAAGCCGAGGCCGATGCGATCGGCGCACTGGTCCAGGCGGAATGGCACGGACACCGCCACCGCCTTGCGCAGCGGGCAACTGGCTGCCGTTTCGCCGAGGTACTTGAGCAGCACGTTGCCGCCCAGCGAGTAACCCACCGCATACAGCGGCGCCATGGGTCGGCTGGCCTGCAGATGCCCAATCACTTCGGCGAGATCGTCGCTGGCGCCGGAATGATAGGCGCGTGGCAGCAGGTTGGGTTCGCCCGAGCAGCCGCGCCAGTTGATCGCGACGCTGGCCCAGCCCTGTGCGTTCAGCTGTTGCTGCAGGCCGACCACGTAAAGCGAATTCGACGAGCCGGTCAGCCCGTGCAGCACCAGGACCAGCGGCGCCGTGGCCTCATGCGGGCCGTGCCAGTCCAGGTCGATGAAATCGCCATCGGCCAGCCACAGTCGCTCACGCCGGCGCTCGAGGCGCGGCGCCTTGCGAAAGAATGGGTTCCACAGGGTCTGCAGATGCGGCCCGGGAAGCCACCAGGCGGGTTGGAAGGTTTCGGACACGGTCGCTCGGGTTTCTCGGTTTGCTTCGACGTTAGAGCCTCGGCGGCGGGAAGAAAAGCACGATGCAGTCTTTGAATGATGCTGGCCGCCCGGCGACTTATGCCTTTGGGGATATGGTCAGCGCCGCCCAAGGGGGGGAGAGTGACGCGATAGTCTTATCCGGAACCCTGCCCATGACGCCTACCCCCTTCGATCAACTGCTCGGCGCCGCACGCCAGGAACGCGAGCCCCAGCGCCTGCTGTTCGTTTTCGTCAGTGCCGAACTGCCCGAGGACGCCACCGAGGCCGAGCGCCAGCGTTTCGAGGAAAACGCCGGCGGTTCGCTGAAACCGGTGCTCTGCGTCGACAAGCTGCCCGAGGAACTGAACGACTTCGCCGCGCTGCGTGAAGAATCCGAGCGCACCGGTGTGGCCTGGGATCTGCTGTTCGCCGCGGCGCTGCCCGGCCAGGCCGGCATCACGCCGAACGCCGACGAGGCCGAGCAGCCACTGAAGATGATGGTCAGCGCCATCGAGACCGGCAACGTCGGCCGCTTCCTGGCCTTCGATCGCCACGGTCAGACCGTCGACTTCTACTGAAGTCGCCGGCTTCAAGCAGCGGGTGCGTGGCGCTCCCAGAGCGCGTAGTGCACCTTGCCGGCCTGCTTCTCCCGATGCAGTCGCCAGTTCCCCGGCAGGCCGAGGCTGGACGGCAGTGCCTCGCTTTCGGTGTAGACCCAGGCGTGTTCGGCCAGCCAACCCTTGTTCTCCAGCAGCTCGCAGGCTGGTTGCAACAGGTTCTTGTTGAACGGCGGGTCGAGGAATACCAGGTCGAAGGCGGTCGGCGTCTGGGTGTCCAGATAGCGCAGGGCATCGCTCTGCAGCAGTTGGCCGTGGCCGCAGTTGAGCGTGTCCAGGTGCTTGCGCAGGCTGGCGATGGCGTTGGCGTTCACGTCCAGCGCCAGGGCCATGCTGGCGCCGCGCGACAGCGCTTCGAGATAGATCGCGCCGCTGCCGGTGAACGGGTCGAGCACCCGCGCGCCGGACAGGTAGGGTGCCAGCCAGTTGAACAGGGTTTCGCGCACCCGGTCCGGCGTGGGGCGCAGGCCTTCGGCATCGGGGAAGCTGAAGCGGCGCGAGCGCCATTCGCCGCCGATGATGCGCAACTGGCCCTGGCCGCCGTGGGCGCTGGGGCGAATGGGTGGGTTGGCCATCAGTGCTCCGGAACGCCGCTGGGCTGTTCGACTGGTTTATCGGTGGGCGGCGGCAGCGCTTGCTGCTCGACGCTGGGGCCGGCGGTGACGATGACGAAGGCATCGTCCTGCAGATGCTTGTTCATCGCGGTCTTGACCTGTTCGGCGGTCAGCGCCTGCACCTCGCCCATGAAATCCTCCAGGTAGGTCAGCGGCAGGTCGTAGAAGCCGATGCTACCCAGCTGACCGACGATGTCGGCATTGCTTGCGGTAGACAGCGGGAAGCTGCCGGCGATCTCGCGCTTGCTGCGCTCCAGCTCGGCCTCGGTCGGACCCTCGGCGAGGTAGTCGCGGACCAGCTGCTGCACCAGTTCCAGCGCGCCGTCGGTGAGTTCGGCGCGGGTCTGCATGCTGATCATGAACGGTCCTTCGGCGCGCATTGGGCTGAAGCCGGAATAGATGCCGTAGGTCAGGCCGCGCTTTTCGCGCACCTCTTCCATCAGCCGCGTGCCGAAGCCGCCACCGCCGAGGATCTGGTTGCCCAGATAGAGCGCCGCATAGTCCGGATGGCCACGCGGGATGCCGAGTTGGGCCAGCATCAGATGGCTCTGGTTGGAGGGAAAATCGATATGGTGCTTGCCGGCAACCGGAGCCTCGGGCGTCGGCGTCGTTGGCAGCGCCGGGCCTTGCGGCAGGGCGGCGGAGACGTCGGCGGCCAGGGCTTCGGCCTCTTCGCGGGAAAGGTCGCCGACCAGCGCGATCACCGCATTGCCTGCCGCATAGGCGCGGGCGTGGAAGTCGCGCAGCTGCTCGACGCTGATCGCCGGTACCGACTGGGGGGTACCTTCGCTGGGGTGGGCGTAGGGGTGATCGCCATACAGCTGCTCGAACAGCTCCAGGCTGGCCAGCTTGCCGGGGTTCTGCTTCTGGAATTCGAAGCCGGCCAGCAGCTGGTTCTTGATCCGTTGCAGCGAGTCCTCAGGGAAGCTCGGCTGGCCGATGACCTGATTGAATAGCGCCAGCGCTGGCTCGCGCTTGTCCGGCGCACTGAGGCTGCGCAGGCTGGCCACGGCCATGTCGCGGTAGGAACCGTTGCCGAAGTCCGCACCGAGGCCTTCGAAGCCACGGGCGATGGCGCCGACGTCCTTGCCCGCCACGCCCTCGTTGAGCATGGCGTTGGTCAGCAGTGCCAGGCCGGGTACGTCGCCGTCCTGGCTGCTGCCGGCGGAGAAGGTCAGGCGCAGGTCGAACATCGGCAGCTCACGGGCTTCGACGAACAGTACCTTGGCGCCTTCGGCGGTCTGCCAGCTCTGGATGTCCAGTTTGCGCCGGGCCAGTGGTTGATCGCCCAGCTCGGCGAGCGACTCCAGGCGGGGCTTCTCGTTCTCGGTCGTCACGGCGGGCTGGCTGGCTTCGCGGGCCACGTCCTGCTCGACCGGCTGGCCGGGCTGCGGCAGGGCGCTGGAACCGTCATCGCAGCCCGCGAGGCCGAGGCCGGCCGCCAGCAGCAGGCCGAACAGGCCACGGCGCAGGGCTTTGGATTCACTCATCACGGGCTTCCTCGGGCAGAACATGGGCGACGCTCAGGCGGGAGCGGGTGAAGTAGGTGCGGGCGGCCTGCTGGATGTCCTCGGGCGTGACCGCTTCCAGAGCGCTCAGCTCCTCGTCCATCAGGCGCCAGGACAGGCCGACGGTTTCCAGCTTGCCGATGGTGGTGGCCTGCTGGGTGATGGAGTCGCGCTCGTAGACCAGGCCGGCGATGACCTGGGCACGCACGCGCTCGAGTTCGTCCGCAGAGGGGGGCGTCTGCTTGAGCGCATCGAGCTCCTGCCACAGGCCGGCTTCGACTTCTTCCAGCGTGCGGCCCTTCTGCATGTTCGGCGCGGCGCTCAAGACGAACAGGCTGTCGCCACGGGCATAGGCGTCGTACCAGGCCGAGGCGCTGGTCACCAGTTCCTCACCGCGCTCCAGCCGCTCCGGCAGGCGCGCGCTGTAGCCGCCGTCGAGCAGGGCGGAAATCAACCGCAGCGCGTGCACCTGGCGGGCGTTCTCCTCGGTCGCCAGGCTCGGTGCGTTGAAGGCCATGAGCAGCGTCGGCAGCTGGGTCTTCACGTGCAGCTTGAGGCGCCGTTCGCCCGGTTCGGCCAGTTCCAGTGGCCGCTTGGCTGCTGGCACTTCGCGTTTCTCGATGTCGCCGAAGAAGCGCTCGGCCAGTCCGCGGACCTCATCGGCGGTCACGTCGCCGACCACCACCAGGGTGGCGTTGTTCGGTGCGTACCACTGCTCGTACCAGGCGCGCAGCTCGTTGGCCTGCATGCGGTTGAGGTCGGCCATCCAGCCGATGGTCGGGTTGCGGTAGCCGCTGGCGGGATAGGCGATGGTCTTGAAGCGCTCGTAGGCCAGCGAGCTGGGCTTGTCGTCGGTGCGCAGGCGGCGTTCTTCCTTGATCACCTCGATCTCGCGGGCGAACTCGTCTGGCGGCAGCTTGAGGCTGGCCAGGCGATCGGCTTCGAGCTCGAACGCGACGGCCAGGCGGTCACGCGCCAGGACCTGGTAATAGGCGGTGTAGTCGTCGCTGGTGAAGGCGTTTTCCTCGGCGCCCAGCTCACGCAGGATGCGCGAGGCTTCGCCGGCATCGAGCTTGCGGCTGCCCTTGAACATCATGTGTTCGAGCGCGTGGGAGAGGCCGGTCTGGCCAGCCGTCTCGTAGCTGGAACCAACCTTGTACCAGAGCTGGGATACCACCACCGGCGCACGATGATCCTCGCGCACGATCACCTTCAGGCCGTTGTCGAGGAAGAACTCGTGGGTGGGCTGGCTGTCTGCTGCTGCCAGCAGGGGCAGATAGAAGGCTCCGAGCAGCAGGGCGGCGGCGCGGCGTAACATCAGAGGCATAGTCGGGACTCGTCCAGGTTGGTGCCCGCCACGGCAGATGGCAGGGCGGCGACACGGCAGCCATGGTAATGGCGCGTGAGAATCAGGCAAAGCCGGGATATCCGCAGCCGAACCGGCCCTGATGCCGGAACCCGTGCTTAGCGCACCCGCTTTGCGAGGTGCTAGGATAGAGCCCGTTTGGCCGGCAGCGTGGCTGCCGGCGTATCGCATCCTTGAGAATACCTTCTCCATGTTTGGTTCCAACGACGACAAGAAGACACCGGCCGAGCCCGGCGAAAAGAAAGGCCTGTTCGGCTGGCTGCGCAAGAAACCGCAGCAGCCGGTGGCCGAGTCGCCTGCCGCCGAACCGCAGGAAGACAGCCTGCCGCACGCCGAGCAGCCTGAGGCCGAGAGCGAGCAACCGGCAATCGCCACCTCCGGGCTATTGCCCGAACCGCCCATCGAAGCCGAAATACTCCCAGAGCCAGAGCCAGAGCCAGAGCCAGAGCCAGAGCCAGAGCCGGAGATAGCGCCGGTGCCGGTCGCCGCGGCAGCGCCCGCCGAAGCACCGGCGAAGCTCGGCTTCTTCGCCCGCCTCAAGCAAGGGCTGTCCAAAACCAGCTCGAGCATCGGTGAAGGCATGGCCAGCCTGTTCCTCGGCAAGAAGGCCATCGACGATGACCTGCTCGACGAACTGGAAACCCGTCTGCTCACCGCCGACGTCGGTGTCGAGGCGACGACCGCGATCATGCAGAACCTCACACGCCGCGTGTCGCGCAAGGAGCTGGCCGACAGTGGCGCGCTCTATACCGCGCTGCAGGAAGAGCTCTCTGGGCTGCTCAAGCCGGTCGAGCAGCCGCTCGTGGTCGACAGTGGCAAGCGCCCTTATGTGATCCTCGTGGTCGGGGTGAATGGTGTCGGCAAGACCACCACCATCGGCAAGCTGGCCAAGAAGCTGCAGCTCGAAGGCAAGAAGGTCATGCTCGCCGCTGGCGACACCTTCCGCGCCGCGGCGGTGGAGCAATTGCAGGTGTGGGGCGAGCGCAACAGCATCCCGGTGATCGCACAGCACACCGGTGCCGACTCCGCCTCGGTGATCTTCGATGCGGTGCAGGCGGCCAAGGCGCGCGGCATCGATGTGCTGATCGCTGACACCGCCGGTCGGCTGCACACCAAGGACAACCTGATGGAGGAGCTGAAGAAGGTCCGCCGGGTGATGGGCAAGCTCGACGAGTCGGCTCCCCACGAGGTCCTGCTCGTGCTCGACGCCGGCACCGGCCAGAATGCCATCAACCAGACCAAACAGTTCAATCAGGCGGTCGAGCTGACCGGTCTGGTGCTGACCAAGCTCGACGGCACCGCCAAGGGCGGTGTGATCTTCGCCCTGGCCAAGCAGTTCGGCACGCCGATCCGCTACATCGGCGTCGGCGAAGGGATCGACGACCTGCGCACGTTCGAGGCCGATGCCTTCGTCAAGGCGCTTTTCGCCCAGCGGGACGGCGCATGATTCGTTTCGAACAGGTCGGCAAACGCTACCCCAACGGCCACATCGGGTTGCATGAGCTTTCCTTCCAGGTGCGCCGTGGCGAATTCCTCTTCGTCACCGGCCATTCCGGTGCCGGCAAGAGCACGCTGCTGCGCCTGTTGCTGGCAATGGAGCGTCCCACCAGCGGCAAGCTGCTGCTGGCCGGGCAGGACCTGTCGCGCATCACCAATGCGCAGATTCCTTTCCTGCGCCGGCAGATCGGCGTGGTGTTCCAGAACCACCAGCTGCTGTTCGATCGCACCGTATTCGACAACGTCGCCCTGCCGCTGCAGATCCTCGGGCTCAACAAGCGCGAGATCGGCCAGCGGGTGATGACTGCGCTGGAGCGCGTCAGCCTCAAGGACAAGGCGCTGCAGTATCCGGCGGACCTGTCCACCGGCCAGCAGCAGCGTGTCGGCATCGCCCGCGCCGTGGTGCACCGGCCGGCTCTGCTTCTGGCCGATGAACCGACCGGCAACCTCGACCCGCGACTCGCTGCGGAGATCATGGGCGTGTTCGAAGACATCAATCGCCTGGGTACCACCGTGCTGATCGCCAGCCACGATCTGGCGCTGATCGCGCGGATGCGTCATCGCATGCTGACCCTGCAACGTGGTCGCCTGATCGGCGACGGGGAGGCCAGCCGATGAGCAGCGAACGCAATCCCAAGACCAACCCGAGCACGGCAGAGCGCGTCGGCGGTTCGGTGAAGAAGCCTGAGCAGCCGCGCGGCGACGAGCCGGACTTCAAGACGCTGTTCCACGCCTGGCTGGAAAGTCATCGCGCCAGTTTGGTCGACAGCGTCGGGCGTCTGATCAAGCAGCCGATCGGCAGCTTCTTCACCTGCCTGGTGATGGCCGTGGCGTTGAGTCTGCCCATGGGCCTGGCGCTGCTGCTGGACAACGTCGAACGGCTCGGTGGCTCGTGGCAGCGTGCCGCGCAGATATCGCTGTTCATGCAGCTTGAGGTGGATGGCGACGCTGGCGAGCGCCTGCGTGACGAGGTTGCCGCCATGCCCGACGTGGCAGCGGCGGACTGGGTCAGCCGCGAGCAGGCGCTGGACGAGTTCCAGCAGCTGTCCGGGCTTGGCGAAGCGCTCAAGGAGTTGCCGGAGAATCCGCTGCCCGGCGTGGTCATCGTGACACCCGAAGTGGTGGACAAGGACAAGCTCGAAGCGCTGCGTCAGCGGCTGGCCGAACTGCCCGGCGTGCAGTTGGCTCAGCTGGATCTGCTCTGGGTCGAGCGGCTGACCGCTATTCTCAAGCTTGGCGACCGCTTCGTCTTCGGCCTGACATTGTTGCTGGTGGCGACGTTGCTGCTGGTGATTGGCAACACCATCCGCCTGCACATCGAGAACCGCCGCACCGAGATCGAGGTGGTCAAGCTGGTGGGCGGCACCGATGGTTACGTCCGCCGTCCGTTCCTCTACATGGGTGCCCTCTACGGTCTGGGCGCCGGCCTGATCGCCTGGCTGCTGCTGGTCTATGGACTGGGCTGGCTGAACGAGGCCGTGGTGAATCTGGCGGGCCTCTACGGCAGCGATTTCGGCCTGGGAGGCGTTCCGGCCGGCGATGCGTTATCGCTGGTGATCGGTGCGGTGCTGCTCGGCTACATCGGTGCCTGGCTGGCTGTCGCAAGGCATCTGAGCGAGCTTGCTCCTCGATAAAATTTCATTTGAAAACAATCACTTGACAGTTGTGTCAGGGAACTTTTCCACAGGCTTGCAGTCTCATGCGGCAATGCTAAACTGCTGCAGCTTCGTCATTGGAGGTACTGCATGACAACTACTCTGCAACCTGTTCAAGCGCTAGTCCCGGGAGCGAATCTCGAGGCCTACGTGCAGACCGTGAACAGCCTCCCGCTGCTCACCGTCGAGCAGGAGCGCGAGCTGGCCGGGCGCCTCTTCTATCATCAGGATCTCGAAGCGGCTCGGCAGATGGTGCTGGCGCACCTGCGTTTCGTCGTTCACATCGCCCGCAGCTATTCCGGCTACGGTCTGGCCCAGGCCGACCTGATCCAGGAAGGCAACGTCGGTCTGATGAAGGCGGTCAAGCGTTTCAATCCGGAAATGGGTGTGCGGCTGGTGTCCTTCGCCGTACATTGGATTCGCGCCGAAATTCACGAGTTCATCCTGCGTAACTGGCGCATCGTCAAGGTCGCGACGACTAAGGCGCAGCGCAAACTGTTCTTCAATCTGCGCAGCCAGAAGAAGCGTCTGGCCTGGCTGAACAACGATGAAGTCACCGCCGTGGCCAATAGCCTGGGCGTCGAGCCGCACGAAGTGCGCGAAATGGAAAGCCGCCTGACCGGCCATGACATGGCCTTCGACCCGGCCGCCGATGCCGACGACGACAGCGCCTACCAGTCGCCTGCGCACTATCTGGAAGATCATCGCTACGATCCGGCCCGCCAGCTGGAAGATGCCGACTGGAGCGACAGTTCCACTTCCAGCCTGCATACGGCGCTCGAGGGGCTCGACGAGCGCAGCCGGGACATTCTCCAGCAACGCTGGCTGAACGAAGACAAGGCGACCCTGCACGACCTGGCTGCCAAGTACAACGTATCGGCCGAGCGCATTCGTCAGCTGGAGAAGAATGCGATGAACAAGTTGAAGGGCTCGATTCAGGCCTGATGCTCGTCAGCTGAAAACGAATCGCGGGATGCCATTGGCTCCCGCGATTTTTTTTGCCTGCCGTTCGCTCGGGGTGCCGCCCGGCTATCGAGGCTTGCTTCTGGCCTGGCGGATGTTGTCTCGCGCCTGTTCAACCGCGACCAGCAGCTGGGCGTTGGTGATCGGCTTGTGCAGCCAGACGATCCCTGCGGGGAACTGTGCCTGCTCGAACTGGTGCGCGGCGGAGATAACGACGATGGGCAGATCCTGCATCGCCGGTTGATCGCGCAATTCGTCGATCAGCTGCATGCCGCTGCCGTCGGGCAGGTGCAGGTCCAGTGTCATGGCCTCGTAATGGCTGGCAGCGAGCTTTTCACGGGCCTGATGCAGGCTTTGCACGCGCTCCACGCCGTAGCCGCCCTCGCGCAGCATCATATGCAGCAGACGGCCGGTGTCAGGCTCGTCTTCGACGACCAGGATTCGCGGCTGGCCGTCGCGGCAGTCCGATTCGGCTGGCGGTATCTGGATCGGCAGCTCGCACCAGAAGGTGGTGCCCTGGCCGGGTACGCAGTCGAAGCCGACCGTACCGCCCATGCGTTCGATCAGCTCCTTGGTGATCGCAAGTCCGAGTCCGGTACCGGACTTCTGCCGGCTGTCGGAGGCATCGGCCTGGGCGAACTTCTCGAACACGCGGGAGCGGAACGCCTCGGGAATGCCGGGGCCCTGGTCGGTGACGCTGATACGAACCTTGGTCCCACGCAGGGAGCTGTGCAGGCGAATCTCTCCCCCCTCGGGGGTGAACTTGACGGCGTTTGAGAGGAAGTTGCCAAGCACCTGCTGCAGGCGCAGGCCGTCCACCCAGACCAGCACATCGGTCGGATGCTCGAGTGTACAGCGCACGCCATGCTGCTCGCAGAGGGCCTGGTTGCTCGCCCGCGATTCCTCGAGCAGGTCGCCAAGCGAATGTTCGCGCAGTTCGAACGACATCTTGCCGGCGGCAATCTTTTCCATGTCCAGCAGGTCGTTGATCAGATGACCCAGGCGCAGGCTGTTGCGGTAGGCGATCTCGAGCATCTGCTGCATGGTCGGCGGCGCAGAGCCGAGCGCGCCGCCGACGATCAGTCCGAGCGCACCGCTGATGGAAGTCAGTGGCGTGCGCAGCTCGTGGCTGACGGTGGAAACGAAGTCGTTCTTCATCTGCTCGACGCGCTTGCGTTCGGTGAGGTCCATCAGCGTGCCGCTGATGCGCTGGGCCATGCCTTGCGGGTCACGCTGGATATGGCCGCGCAGCAGTACCGGGACGACATGACCATGCTTGTGTTGCAACCGTAATTCGGTGGTGAAGTGGTCGACATTGGACAGCATGGTTTGGGCCAGGCGCGCCTTCTGCTGCGCTAGGTCTTCGGCAACCGTCAGCCGCTCCCACAGTTTGAGGTCGCAGGTCAGCTCGTTGGGACGATAACCGAGCATTTCCCAGGCGCGGGGCGAGGCGAACATGCTGCCGGCTTCCAGATCGAGATCCCACAGCCCATCGTTGCTGCCTTTCAGGGCAAGCGACAGACGCTCCTCGCTCAACCGCAGATCGTGTTTGCTCTGACGTATGTGTCGGGTCATCTCGTTCGCCAGCGCCTGGGCACGGCTATGGCGCAGCGCCAATGACGAGGTCAGGAAAAAAACCAGCAGGCTCAGAACGAGCCCCAGGCCGAACACCAGTGCCTCGTTGGAATGAAAACGCTCGTCGAACTCGGGCCGGCTATCCATGCGCAGCGTCCAGGTCTGGCCGTACAGCTCCAGCTGCTGCAACTGGCTGAAGCGGGCACTGCCGGGCTCGAGGGCTTCGCTCGATGCGTACAGCAGGTGTTCCGGCTCTTCACCGGGACTGGCGTAGATATGCAGCGCCAGCGGCAGATCGGCCGCTCGCAGAATGCCGCGCATCAGATCTTCGACGCGATAAGGGCTATAGACGAAGCCGCGCAGCGCCTGCATGCGCTGCTCCGGCGTCGTCAGCGGCGCGCTCGGTCGATACACCGGGACATAGAGCAGCACTCCGGCCTGCACCTTGCCGTGGGTTTCCTGCAGAAGCGTTACCTTGCCGGTAATACTCGTTTCGCCCAACTGAGCCGCGCGTTGCATGGCGCGCCGGCGAGTCGGCTCGGAATACATGTCGTAGCCGAAAGCGGCCAGGTTGCGGCTGAGGAATGGCTCGAGAAAAATGATCGAGGTGTAGAGTTCCCGCTGACCGGGCGGATGAATGTCGTAATCCGGGTAGCCCTGTGCACGAATGCGTGCGACGTGCGCATCGCGCTCGGCATGCGGGATCGCCTGGCTGAAACCGACGCCCTGGATGCCGGGATAACGGTCTGGCAACAGCAAGCGCTCGACGTACGTGCGCCACTGCTCGCGGCTGACATTCTCCATGGCATCGAACAGGCCGGCGCCGCCGAGCAGGATCTGCTCGTGGTCCCGTAGCCGCTTGCGGATGGCTTCGGTGACCTTCTCGCCGAGCAGCTGGAACTGCTGCTGGGCCGCGCTAGCCTCGTTGGTGCGCAGACTCTGCCAGACCACCAGTTGGACCAGCAGGGTGAACGCCAGCATTCCCCAGGCAACGCCGTTTCTCCAGCTGAACAGCTGTCGCAGGCCGTGAGGCTGATTGTGGTGTATCGCTGGATCGCTCATCATCTTCGTTGCGGTACGCGGTGGTTGACCGATTGGACGCCGGAGGCCTGGAATCGGTGCCAGTCTGCGGCACTCGAGCCAGTATGCCGCAAAGCCGGTTGCCCGGCCTTCCATGACGGCGAGGTTGACCGTTCTGTCAGCTTACCTGCCGTAATGGCCTATTGATATATGCGCCTGATCAGGCTCCGGACGAGCGGCAACTCTGCCCGTAGCGGAGTTCGGCCGCGCGCCAATCGATGTCGCTGGCAGGCTGCGGTCGTGCAAAGCCGTAGCCTTGGCCATAGTCGCAATTCTGCGCCAGCAGAAACGCCGCCTGGTCTGCAGTCTCGATGCCTTCCGCCACGACTTTGAGGCCCAGATTGTGTGCCAGACCGATGACCGAGCGGGTGATGGCGGCGTCCTCGCGGTCGTCGGGCAGGCCGCGGACGAAGCCTTGGTCGATCTTCAGTTTGTGCACGTTCATGCGCTTGAGTCGCTGGAGCGACGAGTAGCCGGTGCCGAAATCGTCGATCGCCAGCTGAACGCCGAGTGCGCGCAGGCGCTGCAGTAGCTCCAGGGCGGCGTCCGGGTCCTGCATCACCGCGCTTTCGGTGATCTCCAGTTCCAGATGGCGCGCCTCTAGCCCGCAGCGGGCCAAAATGGTGGCGACCTGCAGGTCGAGCTCGCCGTTGCCGAACAGGCGACTGGAGATGTTCACCGCGATGAAGCCAAGCGGGCGACCCTGGCCAAGCCACTCTCGAGCCTGATTGCAGGCCTGCTCCAGCACCCAGTGATCGATCGCGCTGATCAGCCCGGTTTCCTCGGCGACGGGAATGAAGATGCCCGGTGCGATGAGGCCTTTCTCCGGGTGTAGCCAGCGTACCAGTGCCTCGAAACCGGTGATCGTGCCCTCGCGCAGGTCGTAGATCGGCTGAAAGTGCAGGCGCAGCTGTCCTTGCTCGAGGGCCTGGCGCAATGCGGTGACCAGTTCGACGCGCTGGCGGGCCTGGCTGGTCAGTTCCTCGGAATAGAACGCATAGGTTGAGCGGCCGCTGTTCTTGGCCTTGAACAGCGCCGAGTCGGCGTTGCGCATCAGCTGTTCGACGTTCTGCACGTCGGTCGGATAGGGGTACAGCACGATGCCGATGCTGGCGCTGCTGAACAGCTCCTGGTCGGCGATATGGAAGGGTTCGTTCAGTCGGTCGAGAATGCGCAACGCCAGCGAGGTGGCCTTCTCCGCGCCGTAGCCTTCACAGAGCAGGGCGAACTCGTCACCGCCGAGTCGGCCAAGCGTCATGCCTTCTTCCAGGTACTCGCCCAGTCGCGTGCTGACAGCCTGCAACAGCGCGTCGCCCAGGCTGTGGCCAAGGCTTTCATTGATGTCCTTGAAGTGATCGAGGTCGATCAGAAGTAATGCACCGCTGCGTCTGTTGGCCCTGGCGCGCTCGAGATCCTGCTTGGCGCGCTCGGTGAACAGCAACCGATTCGGCAGCTTGAGCAACGGGTCGTAATGAGCAAGCTGGTCGAGCTCTTCGCGCGAGCGCTTGAGTGCCGAGAGATCGGAGAACACCGCCACGTAATGGCTGAGCTGGCCCTGGTTGTCATGGATGCAGCGCAGGTTCTGCCATTGCGGGTACACCTCGCCATTCTTGCGTCGGTTCCAGATCTCGCCGCTCCACTCGCCATGCTCTTTCAGCGCCAGCCACATCTGGTTGTAGAAGGCTGCGTCGTGCTTGCCAGACGCGAAGAGTCTAGGGGTCTGTCCAAGGACTTCCTCGGTGCTGTATCCGGTGATGCGGCTGAACGCCGGATTGACGTGCACGATATGTTGGCTTGGATCAGTGACCAGCACGCCTTCCTGAGTGCTGTCGAAGACTGCGGCGGCCTGCTTCAGGCTGGTTTCCTGGACGTGCTGGGCGCGCTGCTGTTCGTCGAAGCGGCGAAAGTGCTGGCGGCCGAGCAGGAATATCAGCACGGTGGTAAGCCCCACGAACAGCGCTCCCTTGCCCGTTTGCCAGGTTTGGCTATCGCCTGCAGCGAGGTAGCCGACCAGCATGTCGCCGAGGAGAATCCACAGCATGGCCAGGCAGAAATAGCCCAGACTTAGCCGGGCGAGGTAGGTGTTCATGGTTGCTCTCGGGTCCGATCCAGATACTGCATAGTCAAACCCCATCGCACTGGCTGAGCGGGAGGCACGTCATCTCGCACCGGAGGTGCTGCATCCTGCTGCGCCGGTTGTTCTGCATGCTGGTTCAGAGCCAGCCCGGCCACCAGTCCGGGTGGTCCGGTTTGATCCGCTGCAGGTAGTGCCTGCCACCCAGCTGGCGCATCTGTTGCCGAATCCAGGCGGCGCGATTGTTCACATGGCCGTTCGGTTTGGCAGCGCTCCACTCTCGCGGGTTGGGCAGCACTGCGGCGAGGAGGCTGGCCTGGCGAGTCGACAGGTACGGTGCACCGGTGCCGAAGTGATGCTGGGCCGCCGCCTGCGCACCGAAGACGCCATCGCCCCACTCGACGCTATTGAGATAAACCTCAAGGATGCGCTGCTTGGGCCATAAAAGCTCGATCAGCGCAGTGAACCAGGCTTCCAGGCCCTTGCGTGGCCAGCTGCGGCCGGACCAGAGAAACAGATTCTTCGCCACCTGCTGACTCAGCGTGCTGGCACCGCGCAGTGAGCCACCGCGCTCATTGTGGCTGAGCGCCGCACGGATTGCTGCGACATCGAAGCCCCAGTGGTCGGCGAACTTCTGATCCTCGGCGGCGATCACTGCCATCTTCAGATCGTCCGGCAGCACTTTCCAAGGCCGCCAGTCGCGGGTCAGGTCGATAGTTTCGCCTGTGCGCCATGACTCGATCTTGCGCTCGATCATCAAAGCGGTGAACGGCGGTGGCACCCAGCGAAACAGCAGTACCAGCAGCGCCGAGAGGCCGATCAGCCAGAGCAGCAGTTTGGAGAGGCGCAGCAGTAGGTTTCGCAACATGGCACTTGGTCCTGGGCGAAAAGAGCGGGCATTATAGCGGCCGCTAAGGCCATCGACCGGAAATGGCAATGATTCGTGCTTATATCGTCCTTGCCGCGCTGTTCGGCTTGACCGGCGTTGCGCTCGGCGCCTTCGCTTCCCATGCCCTCAAGAGCCAGTTGAGCGCTGCCTATCTTGCGGTGTTTCAGACAGGCGTGCAGTACCAGATGCTTCATGCGCTGGCGCTGCTCGGCGTCGCGCTTCTTTCGCTGCATCGGCCCAGCCGCCTACTGGCTGTAGCAGGCGGCCTGTTCGTCGTCGGTATCCTGTTGTTCTCCGGCAGTCTCTACCTGCTCACTCTCAGCGGAATCGGCAAGCTGGGCATGATCACGCCGCTAGGAGGTACGTCCTTTCTCGCAGGCTGGCTCTGCCTGGCGCTGGCCGGATGGCGCATACGCAGCTGAGCGGGACGAACGGCCGCGGGCTTCGCGTTGGTGGCGTGGGTGATTCGGGCTAGAATGCCGTCCCCTTTTCGCAATGGCGGCGAACAGCATGCAGATCCAGTTGAATGGCGAACCCTATGAGCTGCCAGCCGGCGAGTCGGTGGCCGACCTGCTGGTGCGTCTGGACCTGACCGGACGCCGTCTGGCCGTCGAGCTCAACCGGGACATCGTGCCGCGCAGCGCGCACGCGACTACCGAACTCAGCGAAGGCGATCACGTCGAGGTGGTGCACGCCATCGGTGGCGGCTAGCCGGTCGCGTTCATCCGAAGTACGCCGCCTTGCGGCGCCCAGCCCGCAGCAACACGTCCGAACGAGGAATTCCCATGCGCCCAGTTCCGCACGACAAGCCCTTCACCCTGGCCGGTCGCACCTATCAATCGCGCCTGCTGGTCGGCACCGGCAAGTACAAGGACCTTGAGGAGACGCGTGCGGCTATTGAGGCCTCGGGTGCCGAGATCGTCACCGTCGCGGTGCGCCGCACCAATATTGGCCAGAATCCGGGCGAGCCGAATCTACTCGATGTGATCAGCCCCGAGCGCTACACCATCCTGCCGAACACCGCCGGCTGTTTCACCGCCGAGGACGCAGTGCGTACCTGCCGCCTGGCCCGTGAGCTCCTCGACGGCCACAAGCTGGTCAAGCTGGAAGTGCTGGCCGATCAGAAGACGCTGTTTCCCAATGTGATCGAGACCCTCAAGGCCGCCGAAGTGCTGATCAGGGACGGCTTCGACGTCATGGTCTATACCAGCGACGACCCGATCATCGCTCGCCAGCTGGCCGAGATGGGCTGCATCGCGGTGATGCCGCTGGCCGGCCTGATCGGCACCGGTCTGGGTATCTGCAATCCGTACAACCTGCGCATCATCCTCGAGGAAGCGACCGTGCCCGTGCTGGTGGATGCCGGTGTCGGAACCGCTTCGGACGCCACTATCGCCATGGAGCTGGGCTGCGAAGCGGTGCTGATGAACAGCGCCATCGCCCATGCGCAGAATCCCGTGCTGATGGCCGAGGCCATGAAGTACGCCATCGAGGCCGGCCGCCTGGCCTATCTCGCCGGCCGCATGCCGAAGAAGCTCTACGCCAGCGCCTCGTCGCCGCTGGACGGGCTGATTCGCTGAACCGATTCGTGGCCGGCCCCGACCTTGTGTCAGGGGCCGGCTTTTTTATTTCTCGCAGGTAGACCATGACAGAGCAGAACCCCGCGGCCGAAGCGCAGCAAACCGAGCACCGCCGTACCATCAAGAGTTTCGTGATGCGTGCCGGGCGCATGACCGAAGGCCAGCAGCGTGGCCTGGAGCAGGGCTGGCCGAAGTTCGGCCTGGAGATCGAGAACGGGCTGCGCGATTTCGACGAGGTGTTCGGCCGTAGCGCGCCGCGCACCTTCGAGATCGGCTTCGGCATGGGCCATTCCACCCTGGAAATGGCCGCCGCGGCGCCGGATCAGGACTTCATTGGCGTGGAAGTGCATAAACCTGGTGTCGGTGCGTTGCTGAGCGGACTTGTGTCACAGAAATTGAACAACGTCAGGGTCTACAGTTGCGACGCCTTGGAGGTACTGCGCGATTGCGTGGCCGATGCCAGCCTGGACCGCGTATTGCTGTTCTTTCCGGACCCCTGGCACAAGAGCCGTCATCACAAGCGACGTATCGTGCAGCCGGCTTTCGCCGAGCTGGTGCGCAGCAAGCTGAAGATCGGCGGCGTACTGCATATGGCTACCGACTGGGAGCCCTATGCCGAATACATGCTCGAGGTGATGAACGTCGCCCCGGGCTTCCGCAATCTGGCCGAGGATGGACGTTGCGTGCCACGGCCTGCGGAGCGACCGATCACCAAGTTCGAGCGCCGTGGTGAACGGCTCGGTCATGGCGTCTGGGACCTGAAATTCCAGCGCATCGACTGAGCGCGGTCAGTAAAAGCGAAACGCCCGCGACCTAGTCCCGGCTGCCCTATCAGCGGCGCCAGGCAGCCAGGTCGCTTGCCACACCCAGATCGAGAGCCGCAGCAGCGGCCAGGGAAGAGTGCTGCCAGGACGGCATGCCTGCCCACACCATATAACAATGCAACGCCGATAGCCGGGCTCGCCACGCGGTGCCCAGCATCGTGCGCAATTGGGGGAGTAGACGATGTACGGAAAGATCGGAATTCTGTTGTTGGCAGCCTGTACCGCGTTATCGGTACAGGCGAAGGTAGACAGCGCGCAGGCCGCGCGACTGGGGCAGGACCTGACTCCGCTGGGAGCGGAGCGCGGCGGCAATCCCGCGGGGACGATCCCGCCCTGGACCGGGGGCGTTGCAGCACCCGCCGGCTACGAGCCCGGGATGCACCATCCCGACCCGTATGCGGCCGATTCAGTGCTCTATCGCGTCGATCACACCAATATCAACGAGTACAGCGGCCAGCTGTCCGACGGTATGAAGGCGCTGCTGGAGCGTTATCCCGACTACCACCTGCGCGTATTTCCGACCCGCCGCAGCGCCTCGGTGCCGCAGCGGATCTATGATGCCACTCGCTACAACGCCGTCAGCGCCGAGCTCATCGCCAACGGCAACGGTATCCAGGGCGCGGCAGCCGGCATTCCCTTCCCGATCCCGCAGAGCGGCATCGAGGTGATCTGGAATCACATCCTGCATTACAAGGGTGACCAGAGCCACATGATCAATAACCAGGCAGTGGTGATCGGTGGCCGGGCCAACTACATCAAGCGTGATCGGCACATCTATTACGTCTACAACCGCGAAGGCATGACTCACGCGGACCTGGACAACACCGTGCTGTACTACAAGTACCGTGTCACCGCGCCGGCCAAGCTGTCCGGTACGGCACTGGTGGTGCAGGACCCGCTCGATCAGGTGCTGACCACTCGCAAGGCGTGGCGCTACAGCCCGGACGATCGCCGCGTGCGCCGTCTGCCGTCACTGGCTTATGACTCCTTGCAGCCCGACACCAGCGGCTTGGCCACGGCCGATGTGGTCGACTCGTTCAACGGCGCGCCGGATCGCTACGAGTGGGAGCTGCTCGGCAAGCGTGAAATGCTGATGCCCTACAACAGCTATGCCGTGCATCAGAAGGGCCTCCCCTACGACAGCATCGTCCAGGCACGCACCCTGAACCCGGAACTGCTGCGCTATGAACTGCATCGCGTGTGGGTGGTCGAGGCGACTTTGCGCAAGGGCTTCAGTCACCTCTACGACAAGCGTCGGTTCTATATCGACGAGGACAGCTGGGCGATCCTTGTCGTCGACCTATACGACGAGAAGGGCGAGTTGATCGGCCTGCAGGAAAGCCATCCGATCAGCTATTACGACATGCCGATGTTCAACAGCACGCTGGAAACGCTCTACCACCTCAAGGACGGCAACTACTTCGTCGATGGGCTGGACAACAACGAGCCGATGTACGACTTCAACGTCAAGCTCGGCCCGCGTGATTTCTCGCCACAGGCGCTGCGTCGCGGCAACTGACGAAGGACAGAAACAGAAGATGCACGAAAGGGCGCCGCTGGCGCCCTTTTTCGTACCACCAGAACTGCCGTCGCGCGCCGCTGCGGCGGTGTGAGGCTACAAGGTTGTCCCTGTTCGGCGGGGCTGAGCACGGGTAGTGACTTCGCTCAAGAGTGGGCTGGCGCGGCAGTGGGATGATCGCCTGCGGGCGGCCCGGCAGCCGGGCAAGCAGCCGCGCCATTCGCAAAGGAGGGAGCCGCGTGTTCAGACCGGGACAACTGGAGTACCACAGCCTTTCCGCTTCCGGGAAACCGGGTTATCACCTGCAGCTCGACTACCGTGTCGAGGGCACGCCGGAGGCGCCGCAGTGGGCGTGTTTTCACCTGCGCTTCGAGGCCGGAGCAACCCTGGTGGACGAGCAGTTTCGAATGCACCGCGATGTTGCCTGCAACTTCCTGCAGCGCGTCCGTCAGTGCCTGCGTCGCCACGGTGTGCCGGTGGACGCCGATATCCTCTTCGGTCTGCACGGCATCTACGACCCGCTGTTCGAGGATCTGCGCCGGCAGCTGTGCTATCGGCCGGGCGAGGCCGTCGATCTCGATCGATTTCTTCGCGAAGGCTGAGCGGCGTTAGTGGCTTGCGCGGTCAGTTGGTCAAGGCAAGTTCGGATGGACATGGCCCCGAGAAGGCGCTGCGACGCGTCATAGCGGGGCTATGGCAAGGAGCAGCAACACAGTATCGGGGCCATGGGCGCCGGAGTCGACCAACTGACCTTACCAACCAGGCCACTAGTTACGGTCGGCGATCACGCCGATGAGGAAGAAGATCAGCAGCAGCACCGGCGCCAGGCTGTAGTTGTTCAGGTGGGCCAGCCCCTGGGTCATCCACGGGGTGAGGAAGACGATCGCCAGGCCATAGCCCACCGCGCAGACCAGTACGAAGATCAGCGTGCGGAAAAAGAAGTTCAGGCTGCTGACGGCGCCCTTTACCCAGGTATTGATTGCCGGGCCGAACAGTACGAAGAGCGTGGCCATCAGCGCCAGGGAGATATCGGACAGGTGGCTGCGGCTCCAGCGCGACAGCGTGACGATCAGGTCGAGTAGCAAATCCATGCGGTGTCCTTAAGGCAGGAAGCTCTGTAGCAGGTCGTTGAGAAACAGCTGGCCCTTCGGCGTCGCCACCAGGCGTGCTGGGTCAGCCGAGAGCAGGCCGCGCGTTTCGGCGTCGCGCCGTGGCTTGGCGAGCACATCCAGCGGCAGTCCGGTGCGCTGAGTGAACAGCATGGCCGGTACGCCGTCGGTGAGGCGCAGCACATTCATCAGGAATTCGAAGGGCAATTCATCCGCCGCCAGCAGCTTTTCGCCTGCGCGGAGGGCCTTGGCCGGATCGAGGTAGTCCTTCGGCAGGCGGGTCTTCCAGCTGCGCAGAATGCGTCCGTCGGTGCGGCTGAGCTTGGCATGGGCGCCGGCACCGATGCCGAGGAAATCGCCGAAGGTCCAGTAGTTCAGGTTGTGCCGCGCCTGCCGCCCGGGCTGGGCGTAGGCGGAGGTCTCGTACTGGCGATAGCCGTGCTCGGCGAGCAGCGTCTGGCCGGTTTCCTGGATGTCCCAGAGGATATCGTCTTCGGGCAGCTGCGGCGGCTGGCTCCAGAACACCGTGTTTGGCTCCAAAGTCAGCTGGTACCAGGACAGGTGCGTCGGTTGCTGCGCGATGGCGATGCGCAGGTCGCTCAACGCATCCTCCAAGCTCTGGTCCGGCAGGCCGTGCATGAGGTCGAGGTTGAAATTGTCGAAGCCGGCGGCGCGAGCCATGTCGGCGGCGCGAATCGCTTCGTCGCCGTCGTGAATGCGCCCGAGCGCCTTGAGCTTGTCGGCCTGGAAGCTCTGCACGCCAATGGACAGCCGGTTGATGCCTAGCTGGCGGTAGTCGCGGAACTTGGCCTGTTCGAACGTCCCCGGATTGGCTTCCAGGGTGATCTCGATGTCCTCGGAAAAGCCGACCAGCCGTTCCAGCCCGTCTACGATCGCCGCCAGTGCCTTGGCAGAAAACAGGCTTGGCGTACCGCCGCCGAAGAAGATCGAACTCAGCCGGCGGTCCCCGACGTGCTCAAGATCCGCGCGAAGATCGGCCAGCAGCGCGGCGACATAGGCGTCTTCGGGCAGCTCGGGGCCGGCTGCGTGGGAATTGAAGTCGCAGTATGGGCATTTGCGCACGCACCAGGGAATATGTACGTATGCCGCCAGCGGGGGCAATTCGAAACCTGCCGCTGTCGGCGCGCCGTGGTTGCCTTCGCTGGCGCTTAGCGGGACTGAGTCTGCCGCTTTCATATCCCCAGCCGCTGCTTGAGCAGGGCCATGGCGCGTGCACGGTGGCTGAGCTGGTTCTTCTGCGCTGCAGGCAGCTCGGCGCTGGAGCAGTCGCATTCCGGCACCCAGAACAGCGGGTCGTAGCCGAAGCCATGCTCGCCGCGTGCTGCATGCAGGATGCGGCCGTGCCAGAGGCCTTCGCAGATGATCGGCAGTGGATCGTCGGCGTGGCGCACCAGCGCCAGGGCACAGACGAACTGCGCGCCGCGTTCGGCATCCGGAACCTCACGCAGGACGTCCAGCAGCTTGGCGTTGTTGGCGGCATCGCCCTGGCCATCGGCGTAGCGCGCCGAGTAGATGCCCGGTGCGCCGCCGAGGGCGTCGACGGCCAGGCCGGAGTCGTCGGCGAGCGCCGGTAGACCGGATAACCGCGCGGCGTTGCGCGCCTTGAGAATGGCGTTCTCGACGAAGGAGAGACCGGTTTCCTCCGGCTCGACGGTGCTGAACTCGGCCACCGAGCGCACGCGTACCGCGTCACCGAGCATGGCCTGGAGCTCCTTGAGTTTGCCGGCGTTGTGGCTGGCCAGTACCAGTTCGGAAAAAGGCATCATCGGTCGGGGAAGAATTCCTGGTTGAACTCGAAGCTGAACGGCTCGGCGCCGGTCGGCTGAACGGTGAGGGCGAAACGCAGGGTTTCCTGCGAGTCGAAGGGGAACTGCGCGAGGTAATAGATCGCCTCGTCACCTTCCTTGAGCTGCTTGAAGCCCAGCGGGCGATCCTGCCCGAGCAGGTTCTTCACTACACCGCTGACCTGTGCCGCGACCGGTTTGCCGTCCTTGATCACCGAGACGTTGACTACGCCCTGGGTCTTGCTGCGCGTGAGTCCGGCGGCGGCGGCAATGTCCGGCTGCAGGAAGCCCGAATTGAAGGCACTGTAGTGGACGTCGTATTCGCCGACGCTGTGTTTGCGCTCGGCCAGCGCCGGCAATGTGAGCAGTGCGGCCAACAGACCGATCAGGATGCGTTTCATGTGCTTACCTCCAGCGTTGAAGCCGCTCAGCGGGATGGCCCGGTGACGCGGTAGATGCCGATTTCACCCAGCAGATTCGGCCATATGCGACTGGCCCAGCCATGCCGATGATCGCGGTCGACTGCCAGGCGTTCTAGCACCCTGGCACCGCTTTCCTGGCACAGCCGCTCGAAATCCTCGAACGTGCAGAAGTGAATGTTCGGCGTGTTGTACCAAGTGTAGGGGAGGAACTCCGACACCGGCATGCGGCCTTTGCTCGCAAGGTACCAACGGCAGCGCCAATGGCCGAAGTTGGGGAAGGTGATGATGCACTGGCGGCCGACGCGCAGCATTTCCTTCATCAGCTGGTCGGGGTAATGCACGGCCTGCAGCGCCTGGGTCATCACCACCATGTCGAAGCTGTCGCTGGCGAAGTTGCCCAGGCCCAGGTCGAGGTTCTGCTCGATGACGTTGACGCCCTTGTCGATGCAGGCGGCGATGTTGTCCGGGTCGATTTCCAGGCCGTAGCCGCTGACCTGCTTGTGATCGCGCAGCCAGGCCAGCAGCTCGCCATTGCCGCAGCCGAGGTCGAGAACTCGGCTGCCGGCCGGAATCCACTCTTGGATGATGTCCAGATCGGCACGCATCTTCGTTCCTTATACGGCTATGCGGTTCATGTAACCGCGGAAGGCTTGCAGGTAGCGGGGATTGGGGATCAGGAAGGCGTCGTGGCCCTGCGGCGCATCGATCTCCAGGTAGCAGACATCCTTGCGCGCAGCGAGCAGGGCGTCGACGATTTCCCGCGAGCGCTCCGGCGAAAAGCGCCAGTCGGTGGTGAAGGACATCACGCAGAAGCGCGCCTGGGCGCCCTCGAAGGTCTTGGCCAGATCGTCGTTGTGGGCTGCCGCCGGGTCGAAGTAGTCCAGCGCCTTGGTCATCAGCAGGTAGGTATTGGCGTCGAAACGCCCGGAAAACTCCTCGCCCTGATAGCGCAGGTAGCTCTCGACCTGGAATTCCACGCTGTTGAAGTCGTAATTGAGCTTCTCGCTCTTGAGTCCGCGACCGAATTTGGTGCCCATGGCGTCATCGGACAGGTAGGTGATGTGGCCGACCATGCGCGCCAGCATCAGGCCGCGCTTGGGAATCACGCCCATCTCCTGGAAATGGCCGCCGTGGAATTCCGGGTCGGACAGGATGGCCTGGCGCGCGACTTCGTTGAAGGCGATGTTCTGTGCCGACAGCCTGGGCGCCGAGGCGATGGCCAGGCAGTGGCGGACTCGCTCAGGGTAGCTGATGGTCCATTGCAAGGCCTGCATGCCGCCCAGACTGCCGCCTATCACCGCTGCCCATTGGGCGATGCCAAGGCGGTCGGCCAGAAGTGCCTGACTGTGCACCCAGTCTTCCACTGTCACCACTGGGAAGTCTGCACCGTAGGGCTTGCCGCTGGCCGGGTTGGTGCTGCTCGGGCCGGTCGAACCGTTGCAGCCGCCCAGGTTGTTAAGGCTGACGACGAAGAAATGATCGGTATCGATGGCCTTGCCCGGGCCTATGCAGGAATCCCACCAGCCGGGTTTGCGGTCGTCCATGCTGTGGTAGCCGGCGGCATGATGGTGGCCAGAGAGTGCATGGCAGATGAGCACGGCATTGCTGCGCGCGGCATTCAGCTCGCCATAGGTTTCATAGATCAGCTGGTAATCGGCCAGCGTACGGCCGCAGGCGAGTGTCAGTGGTTCGGCAAAATGCGCGACCTGCGGACTCACCAGGCCAACGGAATCGGCGGGAATTGCAGTGGGCATCGACCCTGGCTCTTGCTTGAAGAAGGCGGCAAAGTCTAAAGGTATGCGCGTTGCAATTCATCCTGAAATGCAACGGCGAGCGGGGCTCTCGCCATTTCATCGCGGGTTGCGACGAAATGGCGACAGCTTTAGCTGATCTGCGCGCTGGTCAGGCTGACCACCTTGCCCTGCCGCCGCAGCGGCGCCGGTCGGCGCAGCGCGCGGAGCATTTCCGCGGCCTGTGCCAGTTGCAGCTCCAGTTCGCCGCTGTAGCGCGTCAGCAATTGCCCGCGCTGGCTGTTCTGCTGGCTCTCCCTGGCCAGACTCTTCAACTGCAGGATGTGGGTTTCCAGCTGTTGCTTGTGTTCCAGGGAAAACTGCAGCAGCGGCGTCAGCGCATCGCCAGCCCACTGTTCGGCTTCCTGGCGCAGCCGCTGGTGCATGCCGATGACCTCCTGCACCAGAGTAGAGAAGAAGCGTCTGGTGAGTGTTCGCTGCTCGGTGAGCAGGGTCTTCAACTGCAGGCGGAACTGATCGGCCTTGCCTTGCAGGCTGCGCAGCTCGCGCTGATAAGGCAGCAACTGGAACAACGGCGGGTCGATACCCTGTAGGGGGTTTTCTTCGCTGTGCCGCCGGTAGATCGCCGAAACCATCTTGTTGGCCCTTTCCGCCTCCTGCTCGAGGATGCCCAGGTCCTGTTCCACCGAGCGGAAGAAGTGCAGGATCGCCAGGTTGATGCCCAGCGTGGTCAGGCTGCCGGTCAGGCTGCGTCGCAACCGGGTCAGGTGCTCCTCGAGGCGTTCGGCCCGTATTGCCGTGCGCAGCAGCTCACCCTGGCGTTGCAGCAGGCGCTGATTGGTCTTCAGGTCGAGCAGGCGCTTGTGGTGGCGGTTGTGATCGTGCCGCGTGCGCGCGGTGAGTTCGAGCAGCATCTGCCCGCTGCCTTCCTGATGACTGGCCAGCACATCGCGCTGCTCGATGACCTTTTCCAGGCGCAGCTTGAGGGCATGCTGACTGTTCTGCAGCAGTGCCATCACCTGCTGCACCACCTGGTCTTCGAGCAGGCGTTCCTTCTGCGTGAGGATGCGCTGGCTGAGCAACTCTTCCAGCCGTGCCAGCTGGCTGCGTTCGAGCAGCGCCTGGTCACCGCGAATCTTTGCCATCAGCGCCTGTTTGGCCGACAGCGGCAGGACGTCGGCGCAATCAATGCCCAGCTGTTGCGCGGTGGTGTCACGGATATCCTCGATGGCCTTCTGCACGAAGGCCTCGCCGGCAACATCGTCCCAGAGCACGTCGATTTTGTTCAGTACGGCGAACAGGCTGTTCTGCGTATCTTCGTCGAGCTGGCGGATGTGCTGCTGCCAGATCTGCATGTCACTGGCGGTGACCCCGGTGTCGGCAGAGAGCAGGAACACGATTGCCTGGGCATTGGGCAGCATCGACAGGGTCAGTTCCGGCTCGCTGCCCAGCGCGTTCAGCCCGGGCGTATCGAGAATGCGCAAGCCCTGACGCAACAGCGGGTGGTCGAAGTTGACCACGGCGTGGCGCCAGGCCGGGACCAGTACGGTATCGCCACTGCTGCTGCTTTCCAGGCCGGCTGGGTCAAAGCCCAGCTGAATCGCCTGTTCCACCGGCATGGCCTTGGTCAACGCGACCTGGGCAAAGGCTTCGGCCATGCTTTCCGGGTCATGCGGGTCGAGCGGGAGATTGAGCCAGAGTCGCGGTGTGCGCTTGAGCTGCGCGATGCTGGTGTCTTCCAGGCGCGACTCAATAGGCAGCAGGCGGATGTAGGAGCGTTCCGAACGCGGATCGAACAGCAGTTCGGTGGGGCACATGGTGGTGCGGCCAGCCCGTGAAGGCAGGATGCGCTGACCGTAGTTGGAGAAGAACAGGCTATTGATCAGCTCGGTTTTGCCGCGCGAATACTCGCCGACGAAAGCTAGGGTGATGTGATCGGTGCGCAACACCCGCAGCGCTCGTTCCAGGCGCGCCTCGACGCCCTCGCTGGAAAGCCGGTTATGCGCCAGCCAGCTGCGGTAGCGGGTGATCTCACGAATGAGGTCACGCTTCCAGGTGACGTAGGCGTCCACTTGTCGATCGAGACGTTCCATGCTCATCCAGCTCCCGGAGGTGTGATTCGGCGAATTATCGGACCCGCCGTTACAAGGTCAATTCAATCGAAGCCTGACGTGACCGAGCGGCCTTGCTGGCGGCATGGGCGGTCATGGGCGGCTCGGTTCGAGTCGATGTCCTCGTTCACACCCCGCAGCAAAGTACGAGGCAGGATGGAAAAAGCCGAGAAGTTGAAGTCTACGTGCAGCCATGCGGCATTCCGAGGCGCTTTTGGCTCCTCGGTGCCGCTTTGGCAGCAAAGCATGAACGGCGTCTCAGATGAGCATGCGCAGGATGTTCGGCATGTGGGTCATGGTGGCCAGGTTGTTGACTACCAGCATGTCCAGCAGCTTGATCGCCAGGAAGGCGAAGATCGGCGAGATATCCAGTCCGCCGAGGTTCGGCAGCAGGCGGCGGAACGGCGCCAGGACCGGCTCGCAGAGTTGGCTGACCAGCTGTGCGCCTGGGTTGTGGCTGCCCGGCGCGACCCAGGACAGGATCACGCTGATGATCAGCGCCCAGAAAAAGATGTTGAGGAACAGCCCAGTGATGCCGATCAGCGCCCAGACCAGCAACAGCAAGGGATTGCCGATGGTGCCGTAGGCGATCAGCAGGATCAGCGCCATCAGCACCATCTGCACGATCAGCGCGAGGATCAGCGAAGAAATATCCAGCGTGCCCATGCTCGGAATGATGCGGCGCATCGGCCGCAAAAGTGGATGGGTTGCCTTGACGATGAATTGGCTGAGCGGGTTGTAGAAGTCGGCGCGTACCAGCTGCAGGATGAAGCGCAGCAACACGATCAGCAGATAGAGGCTGCCCAGCGTCTGGATGACGAGGATCAGGGCTTGCGAGAGTTGGGACATGAATGCTCCTTAGAGGCTGTTGTTTCGTCGCGAACGAAGCGTCAACAGACCTATTGACCCAGTTGTTCGGCCAGTTCGGCCGAGCGTTGTGCGGCCGCGTTCAACGCCTGCTGCACCAGTTGCTCGAAGCCGCCCGCCTGGAAGGCTTTGATCGCCGCTTCGGTGGTTCCGTTCGGCGAGGTGACGCGACGCCGCAGTTCGGCGGCATCGACGTCGCTTTCGCAAGCCATGCGAGCTGCGCCCAGCGCGGTCTGCATGGTCAGTTGCGCGGCTGTCTCGCGGGGCAGGCCGAGCTGCTGTCCGGCAGCCGTCATCGCTTCGATCAGCAGGAAGAAATAGGCAGGACCGCTACCGGAAACGGCGGTTACCGCATCGATCAGGCGCTCTTCTTCGAGCCATAGCGCGATACCGACGGCCGACAGCAGTTGCTCGGCCTGCTGCTTCTGCGTGTCGCTGACCTGGGTATTGGCGAACAGGCCACTGACGCCTTGGCGCAGCAAGGCCGGCGTGTTGGGCATGCAACGCACGATTGCCTGAGGGCGCGGGCCCAGCCAGCGCTGCAGGCTGTCGCAGCTGATGCCGGCGGCGATCGAGACGATCAGGGGGCCGTGGGCCAGATGAGGAGTCAGATCCTGACAGACCGCCTGCATGACCTGCGGCTTGACCGACAGCACCACCACATCGGCGCCGGCCAATGCATCGGCGTTCTGCGCGAACGTCTGGATGCCGTGCTCGGCGCTGATTTTCGCGCGCTGCTCGGCGCCTGGATCGCTGGCGCGAATGGCGTCCGCTGCGACGCCCTTGGCGCGCAGCCCGCCGATCAGACTGGCAGCCATGTTGCCGGCGCCGATGAAGGCGATGCGGGGTGAGGTCATAGCGATTCCTTTATTGAGGGCGTCCGTAGTCGCGGGCGCCGAACAGTGCGGTGCCGATGCGGACCCAGATCGCGCCTTCGGCAATTGCCGCTTCGAGGTCCTGGCTCATGCCCATGGACAGAGTATCCAGTGTCAGTGGCAGTTCATCGCGCAATGCGCGCAGGCGGGCAAAGGCGGCGCGCTGCTCGACGGGGTCTTCGCTCGGTGCGGGAATGCACATCAGTCCACGCAGGCGCAGACGCGGCATCGCGGCGACAGCCTGTGCCAGTTGTGGCAGTCCCTCTGGCGCGCAGCCGGATTTGCTCGCCTCACCGCTGACATTCACCTGCAGGCATATATTCAGCGGCGGCAGTTCGGCTGGACGTTGATCGGACAGGCGCTGGGCGATCTTCAGGCGATCCACCGAGTGCACCCAGTCGAAGTTTTCGGCGATGGATTTGGTCTTGTTCGACTGGATCGGTCCGATGAAGTGCCAGGTCAGCGGCAGCTCGCTCAGCTCGGCCTGCTTGTCCAGCGCTTCCTGCAGATAGTTCTCGCCGAAATCGCGCATGCCGGCTTCGGCGGCCTCGCGAATGGCGGCGGCCGGCTGGGTCTTGCTCACCGCCAGCAGGCCGACCGAAGCAGGGTCGCGTCCCACAGCTTGCGCCGCCTCACGGATGCGCGCTGCGACCTTTGCAATATTCTTCTCTATCGTGGACATTACTTGCGCCGCCGCCTTGGGTCTGCGCGGCATTCTACCTGCTTGCTTGTAATTGGGGAGTCCCATGGATATCACAGAACTGCTGGCCTTCAGCGCCAAGCAGGGTGCGTCGGATTTGCACCTTTCCGCCGGCCTGCCGCCGATGATCCGCATCGATGGCGACGTGCGGCGAATCAACCTGCCGGCCATGGACCACAAGCAGGTGCATGCGCTGATCTACGACATCATGAACGACAAGCAGCGCAAGGATTTCGAGGAATTCCTGGAAACCGACTTCTCGTTCGAAGTGCCGGGCGTGGCACGTTTTCGCGTCAACGCGTTCAACCAGAATCGCGGTTCCGGCGCGGTGTTCCGGACCATTCCTTCCAAGGTGCTGACCATGGAAGACCTGGGGATGGGCGAGGTTTTCCGCAAGATTACCGATGTGCCGCGCGGGCTGGTGCTGGTCACCGGACCGACCGGCTCGGGCAAGTCGACCACCCTGGCGGCGATGCTTGATTACCTGAACAACACCAAGTACCACCACATCCTTACCATCGAGGACCCCATCGAATTCGTTCACGAATCGAAGAAGTGCCTGGTCAACCAGCGCGAGGTCCATCGTGACACCCTGGGCTTCTCCGAGGCACTGCGTTCGGCACTGCGTGAAGACCCGGACATCATTCTCGTCGGCGAAATGCGCGACCTGGAAACCATCCGCCTGGCGCTGACCGCTGCGGAAACCGGTCACCTGGTGTTCGGCACCCTGCACACCACCTCCGCCGCCAAGACCATCGACCGCGTGGTCGACGTGTTCCCGGCCGAAGAAAAGTCCATGGTCCGCTCGATGCTCTCCGAATCGCTGCAGGCGGTGATCTCGCAGACCCTGCTGAAGAAGGTTGGCGGCGGCCGTGTCGCGGCCCACGAGATCATGATCGGTACGCCGGCGATCCGTAACCTGATTCGCGAGGACAAGGTGGCGCAGATGTATTCCTCGATCCAGACCGGCGGCTCGCTGGGCATGCAGACCCTCGACTCGTGCCTCAAGGGGCTGCTCGCCAAAGGGCTGATCTCGCGAGACAGTGCCAAGGAAAAGGCCAAGCAGCCAGAGAACTTCTAAACGCCTGACAACTACCGGGCGCCGCCCGATGCGGCGCTTGCCACGATTGCGAGTACGACGATGGAATTCGAGAAACTTCTGCGCCTGATGGTGGAAAAGGGCGGCTCCGATCTGTTCATCACGGCAGGCGTGCCGCCTTCGATGAAGGTCAACGGCAAGATCATGCCGGTCAGCAAGACGGCGATGTCGCCGGAAATGACCCGCGAGACCGTGCACGGCGTTATGAACGAGCAGCAGCGCCGCGAGTTTACCGAGAACCATGAGTGCAACTTCGCCATCAGCGCCCGCGGTATCGGCCGTTTCCGGGTCAGTGCGTTCTACCAGCGCAATCTCGCCGGCATGGTGCTGCGGCGTATCGAAACCAACATTCCGACCATCGAAGAACTCAAGCTGCCGGACATCCTCAAGAAGCTGTCGATGACCAAGCGCGGGCTGGTGCTGTTCGTCGGGGCCACCGGTACCGGCAAGTCGACCTCGCTGGCTTCGATGATCGGCTACCGCAACAAGAATTCCAGCGGGCACATCATCTCCATCGAAGACCCGATCGAATTCATCCACCAGCATCAGAGCTGCATCGTCACCCAGCGCGAGGTCGGTATCGATACCAGCTCGTTCGAAGTGGCGCTGAAGAACACCTTGCGCCAGGCGCCGGACGTGATCCTCATCGGCGAGATCCGTACCCGTGAAACCATGGACTACGCCGTGGCCTTCGCCGAAACCGGTCACCTGTGCCTGGCGACCCTGCACGCCAACAACGCCAACCAGGCGCTGGACCGCATCATCAACTTCTTCCCGCCCGACCGTCACAACCAGGTGTGGATGGATCTGTCGCTCAACCTCAAGGCCATCGTCGCCCAGCAGCTGGTGCCGACGCCTGACGGCAAGGGGCGTCGTGCGGTGATCGAGGTGCTGATCAATACGCCGCTGGCGGCCGACCTGATCCGCAAGGGCGAGGTGCATGAGCTCAAGTCGCTGATGAAGCGCTCCACCGAGCTGGGCATGCAGACCTTCGACCAGGCGCTGTACAACCTCTATGTGCAGGGTGAAATCACCTACGAAGATGCGTTGCTGCACGCCGATTCGGCCAACGACCTGCGTCTGCTGATCAAGCTGGGATCGGAAACCGATGGCGAGCATCTGACCAGCGTGTCCCAAGGCCTAAGCCTTGAGGTCAGTGACGACGATCCAGGCCGCAGCTTCCGCTAGTCGGCCTGTTTTGCAACCCGGCCGATGCGCTTTCCGCTTCTCGCGGCGACGCGCTCGGCTTGGCCGTCACGCTGCGCACCGGCGCGCGCGCGGCTCATCAACTGCGGGATCAACATGCCTTCGGGTAGATTCTTCCAGAAACGCACCGGCAGGTTGCTCTCCAGTACGCCGCGGTTCAGCCGGGCCGGGTTGAACGTGCTTTCGTAATACGCCTTCCATAGCTCGTCGCCGGGGTCCGCTGCGTTCTGCGCCAGCTGCCGCCACTGTGGCGGGCAGGGGCGGATGTAGTACATGCCTTGGCCATCCCAGCAAACCCCTTCTTCCGGCGTCGCGATCAGCCAGCTGTTGCCGCCCATCCGTTCGGCGAAGTGTCCCGCCGCCCAGGGCAGTATGTCGTGCGCAGGCTCGAACCAGGCGACGTGCCGCGGTCCATCACTGGTCTGCAGTGGGCTGAAGCGAAGAAAGGCATGCAGATGATGGGCCTCACGACGGACTGCCTTGATGCGCCCATGCAGTTCGCTGCCATCGATGTCGCCGACCATTCGCGCACTCGAATCGCCCTGGTTGACCCGCCAGAGCACGCGATACAGCAGGCTCCAGCGCTGCTCGGTGCGATAGCGCGCGGCCATTTCGAGTTCGTCCAGCAGTTGTCGGGGGACGCGAATGCGCGGTCCGCCTTCCGTTGAAGGTGCCGGCGAGGGATCGTCGAATAGCCCTGTCGATTCATCGTCGCTGACCCAGTTCAGCTCATGTGGCGCGACGCGGCTCTGCAGTAGCGCGCGAGCCCGAACTCGCCACTCCTGGAAGCTTCCATCGAAACGCACCGTGACCATTACCAGAGCGCCAGTTGTGCGGGCGTGTCGCGCAGATGCTGGCGCAGCATGGCCGACTCCCGCCCTGCCAGGCTTGGCCGGTAATCCTGAGTGATGACGAAGGGTTTGGCTTTCTCGAGCGAGCAGCGCAGACGGGTCAGATCCTCGAAGCGGATGCGCTTCTGCCGGCGCAGATCCACCAGGCGTTTCGCGCTGAGCATGCCGATTCCGGGAATGCGGGCGATCATCGTCGGTTCGGCGCGGTTGAGGTCCACCGGAAACTGGTCGCGGTGCGCCAGCGCCCAGGCCAGCTTCGGATCGATATCCAGCGCGAGGTTGCCTGGCCCGCTGAGCAGTTCGTCGGCCTTGAAGCCGTAGCCACGCATGAGAAAGTCGGCCTGATACAGGCGATGCTCGCGCATCAGCGGTGGTGCCGCGAAAGGCACGGTGTTGGGGCTGTGCGGAATCGGGCTGAAGGCCGAGTAGTAGACCCGGCGCAGTCGATAGCTGCCGTACAACGATTGGGCGGTGTGCAATATGGTGCTGTCGTCGGTGTTGTCGGCGCCAACGATCATCTGCGTGCTCTGCCCGGCGGGTGCGAAGCGCGGCGCCCGCCGCTCGGCGCTAGCCTCGGTTTCGCCCTGGTGGATGGTGTGCATGGCCTGTTTGATGGTCACCACCTGCTTTTCCGGTGCCAAGCGGATCAGACTGGTTTCGGTCGGCAGTTCGATGTTCACGCTGAGCCGGTCGGCATAGCGGCCGGCTTCGGCGATCAGCAGCGGGTCGGCGTCGGGAATGGTCTTGAGGTGGATGTAGCCGCGAAACTCGTGCTCCTCACGCAGCAGCCTGGCGACCCGCACCAGCTGTTCCATGGTGTAGTCCGCCGAGCGGATAATGCCGGAGCTGAGGAACAGACCGCTGATGCAATTGCGTCGGTAGAAGTCGAGCGTCAGGCTGACCACTTCTTCCGGCTTGAAGCGCGCCCGCGGCACATCGCTGGAGCGGCGATTGACGCAGTACTGGCAGTCGTACAGGCAGAAGTTGGTCAGCAGGATCTTCAGCAGCGCCACGCAGCGCCCATCCGGCGTGAAGCTGTGGCAGATGCCCATGCCATTGGTGGCGCCGAGTCCGCTCTTGCCCTTCGAACTGCGCTTCGGCGCGCCGCTGCTGGCGCAGGAAACGTCGTACTTGGCCGCGTCGGCGAGCACGCTGAGTTTGTCGATCAATTGCATCTTGGTGGCCGTGATACTGTTTGCATATACAGTATCATGGTTGCGCATGGCGGCAAGGTCCGTCTGGCGAGGCGGTTCAGGCGCATTATCGGATAAGCTGGACGCCACTCATCAATCGCACATCGAGGTTCGGATGCAGCAGAACACCCATAGCACGCTGATCGGCTATCTCCTGTGGATATTCGGTTTTCTAGGCTCCCACCGCTTCTACTACGGCAAGCCCATCACCGGCACCATCTGGTTCTTTACCCTCGGCCTGTTCTTTGTCGGCTGGATCATCGACCTGTTTCTGATCCCATCGATGGATCGTGAAGCGGACATGCGCTTCCAGCCGGGGCCCATCGACTACACGGTAGGCTGGATACTGCTGACCTTTCTCGGCGTATTCGGCGTACACCGCATGTATCAGGGTAAGTGGATCACAGGAATCCTTTACCTGTTCACCGGTGGCTTGTTCTTTATCGGTGTGCTTTACGACTTCTGGACGCTGAACTCGCAGATATCCGAGCGAAATCTGGCGCGGAGCTGAACGAGTAGGGCAGGAAACACTTTAGAAATCTGGCAGGCATGGACGTGTTGATGTCCAGCCTGCGCAGATATTTCGCATCAGCCTTCGAAGCTGATGTGGCCGTCGACGATGGTGTAGCGCACCGCGCCCGGCAGGCAGTGGCCCATGAACGGGCAGTTACGACCTTTGGAATACCAGCGCTCGCCGACCAGGGTCGAACTGTGTTGATCGAACAGCACCAGGTCCGCAGGTTGGCCGGCTTGCAGGGTGCTGGTCGGCAGGCGTAGTGCTGCAGCGGGCCCGCTGGTCAGGCGCGCCAGCAGGGTTGGCAGGTCGAGCAAGCCGTCATCCACCAATGTCAGCGCCAGTGGCAGCAGAATTTCGGCACTGCTGATGCCCGGTTCGGTTTCGCCGAACGGGGCCAGTTTGGCATCGGCCTCGTGTGGCTGGTGATGACTGGAAATCGCCGAGATGACGCCCGCCTTCACCGCCTCACGCAGGCCATCGCGATCCGCTGCGCTGCGCAGTGGCGGTTGCACGTGATACAGGCTGGAGAAACCGTGCAGCGCTTCATCGGTGAGGATCAGCTGATACATGGCCACGTCGGCCGTCACCGGGAGGCCGCGAGCCTGTGCCTGGGCAATCATTTCCGCGCCACGGGCGCTGGTCAGTTGGGCGAAATGCGCGCGAACGCCGGAGCGCTCGACTAACAGCAGATTGCGCGCCAGTGCCACGGTTTCGGCAGTCTCCGGAATCCCCGACAGGCCGAGGAAGCTGGCGGCGGCTCCTTCGTGAGCAAGCCCGCCTTCGGCCAGATCGCGGTCCTGGGAGTGGAAGATCACCGTCAGATCGAAGGTGGCAGCGTATTCCAGCGCACGGCGCAGGTTGCGATTGCTGGCAAATTCGGTAAGGCCGTTGCCGAACGCGACACACCCGGCTTCACGCAACGCGACCAGCTCGGAAAGCTGCTCGCCGGCCAGGTTGCGCGTTAGCGCGCCGATGGGGAACACCTTGGCATGGCCCGACTCACGGGCGCGATCGAGGATCAGTTCGGTCACTGCCGCGGTATCCAGCACCGGTCGCGTTTGCGGCGGGCAGCACAGGCTGGTGATGCCGCCAGCGGCGGCGGCCAGGGTCTCGCTGGCAATGCTGCCTTTGCGGCTGTAGCCGGGCTCGCGCAGGGCTACCGCAAGATCGACCAGGCCGGGTGCGGCGGTCAGACCCTGTGCGTCGATTGTCTGTTGTGCTTCGAAGCCGGCTGGCGCCTGGCCGATGGCGGCGATCTTGTTGTGCTGCAGGTAGATATCGGCGATTTCGTTGCGCCCGCTGACGGGGTCGATCACGTGTGCGCCGAGGATTCGGGTTGCCACCATCACTGCTGCTCCTCGGATACGGATTCAGAATCGATCTGGCGCTGGGCCGCCTGGCCGCTCATCGCCATGGACAGCACGGCCATGCGAATGGCGATGCCATAGGTGACCTGATTGAGGATCACCGATTGCGGGCCGTCGGCCACCGCTGACTCGATCTCCACGCCGCGGTTGATCGGGCCCGGGTGCATGACGATGGCGTCGGGCTTGGCCAGTGCGAGACGCTGGGTGTTCAGACCGTAGAGTTTGTAGAACTCCCCTTCGCTGGGAAGCAGGCCGCCCTGCATGCGCTCGCGCTGCAGGCGCAGCATGATCACCACGTCGACATCGCGCAGCCCCTCGTTCATGTCGTTGAACACGCGCACACCGTACTGCTCGATGCCCTCGGGCAGCAGGGTTTTCGGTGCGATCACGCGGATGTCCGGGCAGCCCAGTGTCTTCAGCGCCAGCATGTTCGAGCGCGCTACCCGCGAATGCAGAATGTCACCAACGATGGCGACCGAGAGGTTCTCGAAGCTGCCTTTATGGCGGCGGATGGTAAGCATGTCGAGCATGCCCTGTGTCGGGTGCGCATGGCGCCCGTCGCCGCCATTGATCACCGCGACCTCCGGGCTGACGTGCTCGGCGATGAAATGGGCGGCGCCGGAGTCGGCGTGGCGCACCACGAACATGTCCGCGGCCATGGCTTCCAGGTTGCGCAGCGTGTCGGTCAGGGTCTCGCCCTTGCTCGTAGAGGAGGTCGAGACGTTGAGCGTGATGACGTCTGCCGACAACCGCTGCGCCGCCAGTTCGAAGGTCGTGCGGGTGCGTGTGGAGTTCTCGAAGAACACGTTGCAGACGGTTTTGCCGCGCAGCAGTGGAACCTTTTTCACCGCCCGGGCGCCGACTTCGAGGAATGAATCGGCAGTGTCCAGGATCTCGGTGAGCAACTCGCGCGGCAGGCCGTCGAGGGAGAGAAAATGGCGCAGCTGGCCTTGGTCGTTCAGCTGTAGCGGGCGCTTGGCGTCGGTGGGCGTCATCGCAGGATCTCGGTTGGCGGGGCTGTGGGGCGGACTTGCCGGCTCGCTCAGGAGCCGCTGGTTTCCATCTGTTGTTCTAGGGCCAATGGCTCCGGTCCGATCAGCTTGATGCGCTGCTCGGGCGCCAGCGACAGGGTGGCGCCGACCACGTCAGGGCGAATCGGCAGCTCACGCGCGTTCAGGTCGAGCAGGCAGACCAGCGTTACGCTGGCAGGACGACCGTAGTCGAACAGTTCATTGAGCGCGGCGCGGATGGTGCGGCCGGTCATCAGCACGTCATCGATCAGCACCAGGTGCTGGCCTTCGATCTCGAAAGGCAGCTCCGACGGCTGCACCTGCGGGTGCAGGCCCTTCTGGGTGAAGTCGTCGCGATAGAAGGACACGTCGAGAATGCCGAGCGGTTCGTTCTGCGCGCGGGCTGCGAGCAGCGCCTGGGCCACCCAGACGCCGCCGGTACGGATACCGATGAAGCGCGGCTCCTGGATGTCGCGATCAATCAGGTGCTGCTTCAGTGTGGCGACCATCTCGGGCAGCAGCTGTTCGGGATTGGGCAGAATCATTGTGTCTCCTTACAGGTCTGATCAGGCGGCAGGGTGATCGCTCAGCCAGCCTTCCAGTAATAGGGCTGCGGCCAGGGCATCCACCGGGCGATCGCGATAGCCGCCGTGCTGGCCCTGGCGCAGACGCTCGCCTTTGGCTTCGAACGTGGTCAGGCGTTCGTCGTGAGTGTGCACCGGCAGGTTGAAGCGACCGTTGAGTCGGCGGGCGAACTTTTCCGCCCGGGCACTCATGTCGCTGGGCGTGCCGTCCATGTTCAGCGGCAGGCCGACGACCAGCGCATCGGGCTGCCATTCGCGCATCAGCGCCTCGATCTGTTGCCAGTCCGGCACGCCGTTCTGTGCCTTGAGTACGCAGAGTTCACGTGCTTGCCCGGTAATGGCCTGGCCGACGGCGACGCCGATCTGCTTGGTGCCGTAGTCGAAGCCGAGCAGCAGTCGCGGCGCACTCATGCGTGGCCGACCTGGGTGCTGAGCAGGCGCAGGTCGACGCCGAGTGATGCTGCCGCGGCGTTCAGGCGTTGGTCATAAGGTAGGTCGAACAGGATCTCGGTATCCGCGGGGCAGCTGAGCCAGGCATTGTCGGCCAGTTCGGCTTCCAGCTGTCCCGCTTCCCAGCCGGCGTAACCTAGGGCCACGAAGTGCCGAGCAGGCCCCTGGCCGTCCGCAATGGCGAACAGGACGTCCTGCGATGTGGACATGCCCAGCGGGCCGAGGGAGAGGGTGGCCTGGAATTGCTGGTCGGGCGAATGCAGAACGAAGCCGCGATCGGTCTGCACCGGGCCGCCGGAGAATATCGGCAGGCTCTGGCAGAGCGGGGGGATCGGCTCGTCCGGGCGCAGCTGCTCCAGCACATCAGCCAGGCTCAGCCCGCTCGGGCGATTGACGATCAGGCCCATGGCGCCTTCTGCGCCGTGTTCGATCAGGTAGATCAGCGTCTGGGCAAAGTTCGGATCGGCCATCTGCGGCATGGCGATCAGGAAGTGATGCTTGAGGTAGCTAGGCGCGGTGCTTTTCATGCGCGTTAGCTTAAGCGTTGCACCGCGTTCCGGCTACAGGTGCGACGGTTCGCCCGGCTGCCGATTTCAGCGACTCGAAAGCCTGTCGCCGCGCTCGAAACGCCAGGTGCGGATGATCTCCACCTGGTCGAACTTCTGCGCCAGTTCGCCGGTGAAGGGCGCAAAAGGCGCTGCCAGTCGCACGATGCGCAGCGCGGCATCGTCCAGCACCGGCTTGCCGGAGGACTCGATCACGCGCAGCTCCTGAATGGTGCCGTCGCGGTTGATGGTCACCAGCATGCGCAGGCTGCCGTAGATCTGCTGGCGGCGGGCCTCGTCGGGATAGTTGAGGTTGCCGATGCGCTCAACCTTCTTGCGCCATTCGTCGCGATACCAGGCACTGATGTCGCGCATGGTGGCGGCGCTGTTCTGTCGGCTGACCCTGGGGCGCTTGGCATAGCGTTCGACCTCTTGTGCCAGCTCGGCTTCGAGGCTGGCGATCTCCGCGCTCAGTTGTGAGCTGTCGAATGCCGGCGCTGCTTGCGGCTCGGGCTGCGGTGGCGTCTGTTGCTTGACGTCGGCCTTTTCGCGCTGTGGGCTGCGAGTGGTGACGACGGTCTTCGCCGGTTCCGGCCGGGTGCTGCGAGGCGGTGCTGCCGGTGGGGTCACCTTGCGTACCTCGGTATCCTGGAACTGCGCTTGCTCGGTGGTTTTCGGCGTGGCCTTGTGCTCCAGCGTGCCGCTGCCCTGCTGATTGTCTTGGGCGAGGAAGTCCGCTTCCTTGGGCTTCTCTTCGCTTTTGAAGGTCGACAGGGTGATTTCCAGCGTCTTGCTGATCTGCTTCGGCTCGGAGAGGGTAAAGCCAAGCCCGAGAATTAAGGCCAGATGCAATGCGGTAGCCAGAAAAAGCGTGAAGCCGAGCCTGTCCGCCGGGCGGACTCGGGTGGTTTCAGGCACGGGATGGCGGATAGCGGCGTTCATCGCAGGTCGGGTCGGCTCGAAGTGCCGCGCAGTCTGCCGGCTTTGAGCTTGGAGTCGCAAGCTCCAAGCTCAAAGCTGTTAGCTGGTTCAACCTTGCAGCTTCGCCGCGATCGCGTTCATGAGCCGTTCGCCGATGCGGGTATCAAAGGCATTGTCGATTTCGCGGATGCAGGTCGGGCTGGTGATGTTGATTTCGGTGAGGTAGTCGCCGATCACATCCAGGCCGACAAACAGCAAGCCGCGCTTGCGTAGTTCCGGGCCGACGATCGCTGCAATCTCGCGGTCGCGATCCGACAGCGGCTGTGCCACGCCGCGACCACCCGCGGCCAGATTGCCGCGCGTCTCGCCAGCGGCGGGGATTCGCGCCAGGCAATAGGGGATCGGCTCGCCATCGATCATCAGGATGCGCTTGTCGCCGTCCTTGATCGCGGGAATGTATCGCTGAGCCATGATTTGGCGGCTGCCATGCTCGGTCAGAACCTCGAGAATAACCGACAGATTCGGGTCGCCCTCGCGATGACGAAAGATCGATGCACCGCCCATCTCGTCGAGGGGTTTGAGAATGATGTCACGGTGCTCGCGGGCGAACTCGCGGAGAATGTCCGAGCGCCGACTGACCAGTGTCGGCGGGGTGCATTGTGGAAACTGGGTGGCGAAGAACTTCTCGTTGCAGTCGCGCAGGCTCTGCGGTCGATTGACCACCAGCGTTCCGGCCTTTTCCGCCAGTTCCAGCAGATAGGTTGCGTAGACATACTCGCTGTTGAAAGGCGGGTCTTTGCGCATGAGGATCACGTCCAGATCAGTCAGGGCCGCATCGACCTCCCCATCCTTCTCGAACCAATGTTGTGGGTCGTTGAATACCCGCAGCGGGCACATGCGCGCCCGGGCCTGATTGCCGAGCTGATATAGGTCGCGCTGCTCCATGTAGAACAGTGTCCAGCCTCGCGCCTGGGCAGCCAGCAGCATGGCCAGCGAGCTGTCCTTCTTGAAGGCAATCTGCGCGATAGGGTCCATGATGATCCCGACGCGAACGGTCATGGGGTGTTCTCCGGCAATGGGCGGCGAAGCGCCGCCAGTGGCTCAAAATGTCGCTGCAGATTGGCTGTGGTTGTGCACTGGGTCAAGGAAAATCCGGATGCTTTTCCGGTTGATAGCGTGTGCATGAGGAGTGTGCTAAAAAGGTCCGGCGATTGGGTGCAGCCCATCGGTGGCAGGGCCTCCGGCGCACTGACATAACGATAAACTACGACTCACCGAGGCGATGGTAGGGCGAAATGGAACAGCACTCCGAGGGCTTGAAGGTCATGGTGATCGACGATTCGAAAACGATTCGTCGCACTGCTGAAACCCTGCTGAAGAAAGTAGGTTGCGATGTCATCACCGCTGTGGACGGTTTCGATGCGCTCGCCAAGATTGCGGATACTCATCCCCGCATCATCTTTGTCGATATTATGATGCCCAGGCTGGACGGTTATCAGACCTGTGCGTTGATCAAGAACAACAGTTCCTTCAAGTCGACGCCGGTGATCATGCTGTCTTCCAAAGATGGCCTGTTCGACAAGGCCAAAGGGCGTATTGTCGGATCCGATCAATACCTTACCAAGCCGTTCAGCAAAGAAGAGCTGCTCGGTGCGATCAAGGCGCATGTCCCTGATTTCGCACCGGTGGAGCAAGCATCCTGAAGTTCGGCATTGTTTGCCGCTGAAGCCTTCCTATGGAGAAATCATGGCTCGCGTTCTGATTGTTGATGATTCGCCGACCGAAATGTACAAGCTCACCGCCATGCTTGAGAAGAATGGCCATGTGGTGCTTAAAGCGGAGAATGGCGCTGACGGCGTCGCGCTGGCTCGTCAGGAAAAGCCGGATGCCGTGTTGATGGATATTGTCATGCCCGGGCTGAATGGTTTTCAGGCTACGCGCCAACTGACCAAAGATTCTGAAACCAGTCACATTCCGGTGATCATCGTCACCACCAAGGATCAGGAAACCGATAAGGTCTGGGGCAAACGCCAAGGCGCCAAGGATTACCTGACCAAGCCGGTGGACGAAGCCACATTGCTGAAGACCCTGAATGCCGTTCTGGCGGGCTGACGCTGCGGTAGCCAACACTCGGACAAAGGGACGTGGCCAGCATGCCTGACATGCAAACGCCGTTTCAGCAGTTGCTGGAGCTAGATAAACGTTGCCGCACGTACGCGGCAGGCCTGCCTTCTCAGCAGGAAGCCGTGCAAACCTGGGGAGGGATCGGCTTTCGGATGGGGGGGCGCTTGTTCGTCGCTCCAATGGGGGAGGTTGGCGAAATCCTGCATGAGCCGCGCTATACGTTGCTTCCCGGCGTCAAGAGTTGGGTAAAGGGCGTGGCGAACGTGCGCGGCAGATTGTTGCCTGTGATGGACCTTTGTGGGTATTTCGGGCTTGAGCTTTCGGCACTGCGCAAGCAGCGCAGGGTGCTGGTGGTGGATCACCAGGAAGTGTTCGCCGGACTGACTGTCGATGAAGTCTTCGGCATGCAGCATTTCGCGGTGGAAACCTTCTCGGAGGAGTTGCCTCCGATCGAGGCATCAATTCAGCCATTCATTCATGGTGTGTTCCAGCGCGAGCAGCCCTGGCTGGTCTTCAGCCCGCACGCGTTGGCTACGCATCAGGCGTTTCTGGACGTCGCGTTTTAGTTGTAGGTGGGTCGACCAAGGTCGGCCTTTTGGTTCTTGGATGGAAACGACGGGGGTCCAGGCGGGGGCCGGATAATGATCAAAATGAATGCTAATGCTTTGTTGAGCGGGGTGCGCAGCAATACGCTGACCACCGGTTTGTTTATCGTGCTGATCGTATCGATCGTGCTGCTGTTCGCGAACTTCGCGTACGTCAACACTCAGGCCGATCACGATAACGAATACATCGCTCACGCAGGAGAGCTGCGCGTACTGTCCCAGCAGATCGCCAAGGATGCCGTGGAAGCGGCGACCGGCACGCAGGAGGCGTTCGCGTCTCTGAAGCAGGCCCGGAACGAGTTCAACCAGCGCTGGGCCTATCTCTCGCAAGGAAACGAGGACATCGGTCTGCCGGCGGTTCCCGAATCGTTGCGCGATGAAGTCAACGCGGTGGAGCAGGACTGGAACACGATGCGTCGCGATACCGACGCCATCCTGGCCAGTGAGCAGACTGTCCTGTCGCTCCACCAGGTAGCCAGCACCCTCGCCGAAACCATTCCTCAGCTCCAGGTCGAGTACGAGGAGGTCGTCGACATCCTGCTGGAAAGTGGTGCGCCAGCAGCTCAGGTTTCGGTTGCCCAGCGCCAGTCGCTGCTGGCCGAGCGTATCCTCGGTTCGGTGAACAAGGTGCTGTCCGGTGACCAGGACTCGGTACAGGCGGCCGATATGTTCGGTCGTGATGCCAGTCTGTTCGGTCGAGTCCTGAATGCGATGATCGAAGGCAACGTCGCCATGGGCATCACTGCGGTGGCCGACGAAGAGGCGCTGGATCGTCTCTCGGAGATCGCTGAGCTCTTCCAGTTCGTATCCGGATCGGTGGACGAAATTCTCGAAACGTCGCCTGAACTGTTCCAGGTGCGCGAGTCGGCGAACAGCATCTTCGAGGTTTCGCAGACCCTGCTCGACAAGACCTCCGCGCTGTCGCAAGGCCTGCAGAGCCGCGCCGATGCCCGTTATCTCAACACCATCCTCGGTTACGTGCTGGGCGCCATTGCGCTGGCCTCGATCATCCTGATTGGTCTGGTAATGGTTCAGGAAGCACGCCGCCGCCTGAGCGAAACCGCTGAGAAGAACGAGCGTAACCAGGCTGCGATTCTGCGACTGCTCGATGAAATCGGCGACCTCGCAGACGGTGACCTGACGGTGGCCGCGACCGTTACCGAAGACTTCACCGGTGCGATTGCCGACTCGATCAACTACTCCATCGACCAGCTGCGCGAACTGGTAGCCACCATCAACCAGACCGCTGTTCAGGTATCGGGCGCTGCGCAGGAAACCCAGGCGACTGCAATGCACCTCGCCGAGGCCTCCGAACACCAGGCCCAGGAAATTGCCGGTGCTTCTGCTGCAATCAACGAAATGGCGGTTTCCATTGACCAGGTATCGGCCAACGCCGCGGAATCCTCGGCGGTAGCAGAACGTTCGGTAGCCATTGCCAACAAGGGCAACGAGGTGGTGCACAACACCATCACCGGCATGGACAACATTCGCGAGCAGATCCAGGACACGTCCAAGCGGATCAAGCGTCTCGGTGAGTCGTCCCAGGAGATCGGTGACATCGTCAGCCTGATTAACGACATTGCCGACCAGACCAACATCCTTGCACTCAACGCGGCGATCCAGGCATCCATGGCGGGCGACGCAGGCCGCGGCTTCGCCGTGGTAGCGGACGAAGTACAGCGCCTGGCTGAACGCTCTTCCGCGGCGACCAAGCAGATCGAGGCACTGGTAAAGACCATTCAGACCGACACCAACGAGGCGGTCATCTCGATGGAACAGACCACCTCCGAAGTGGTGCGCGGTGCGCGTCTGGCGCAGGACGCCGGTGTGGCACTGGAAGAGATCGAAAAGGTATCGAAGACGCTTGCGGCGCTGATCCAGAACATCTCCAACGCGGCACGCCAGCAGGCTTCTTCGGCCGGTCACATCTCCAACACCATGAACGTGATCCAGGAGATCACCTCGCAGACCTCGTCGGGTACCACCGCTACGGCCAAGAGCATCGGTAATTTGGCCAAGATGGCCAACGAGATGCGCCATTCCGTTTCCGGCTTTACCCTGCCGGATGCTCCGGATCAGGCCTGACTTGAGCAGTGCGGCAGTCATCTGATGGCTGCCGCCGATGATCATGAGCGAGGGGCAGGGCATGCAGCCGAGGTTTGACTGGGCATTGGAGCCCTTGGCCGATATGTCGCCGGCGGAATTCCATGACTGGCAGACGCTCCTCGAAGAGCGCTCCGGCATGGTCGTCAGCGAACGCAGGCGCAGCTTCCTGCAGACCAATCTGAGCGCTCGCATGCGCGAGATCGGTGCTCCTGACTATGCCAGCTACTATCGGCAGGTCACCTCCGGCCCCCGTGGTGCTGTCGAGTGGTCGACCCTCATGGACAGGCTGACCGTTCAGGAAACCCGTTTCTTCCGTCATCCCGCTTCTTTTGATCTGCTCGAAACCTACTTGCGCCAGCGTCTGGAGCGGGAGTCGATCAAGCGACCCCTGGCGCTGTGGAGCGTGGGTTGCGCAAGTGGCGAAGAGACGTACTCGCTAGCCATGGCCACCACCGAGGCGCTGGCGGGACGCGAATTCGACGGCAGCTTTGGGGTCACCGGCACGGATATCAGTCTGAGCGCGCTGGCCAAGTCCCGAACAGCGGTCTACAGCGCGCGCAAGCTGGAGCAGGTCGAACCGGCGTTGCGTGAGCGTTACTTCCTGTCGCTATCCGATGATCGTTTTCAAGTGATTCCTGGCCTGGCCGCACGTGTGTGCTTTGCAAGGCTCAATGTGCTGGAACTGGCGAACTCGCCCGTTTCCAGCATGGACGTTATTTTCTGTCAGAACCTGCTGATCTATTTCCGCCGCTGGCGTCGCCGAGAAATCCTCAATCGCCTGGCAGATTGCCTGGCTCCGGGGGGATTGTTGGTGATCGGTGTAGGTGAAGTGATCGGTTGGCAGCACCCGGGATTGCTTCCGGTGGCCAACGATCAGGTTCTGGCTTTTACCCGGAAAAGTTTATGAGCGGAGTCGCTATGGGTGATCGGCACGATTATGTCGCCCTGGAGTGGGTGAAAGGCGAGATTGCCGAGACGCTTAAGCAGGCGCGTCAGGCTCTGGAGGCGTTCGTCGAGAACCCACAGGACTCGACCCGGATGCGCTTTTGCCTGACCTATGTGCATCAGGTCCACGGCACTCTGCAGATGGTGGAGTTCTTCGGCGCAGCATTGCTCGCCGAGGAAATGGAGCAACTGGCGCGGGCCCTGCTCGACGAGCGGGTGGCCAATCAGGGCGAGGCGCTCGAGGTGATGATGCAGGCCATCCTGCAGCTGCCTGCCTATCTGGACCGCATTCAGAGTGCGCGCCGCGACCTGCCGATGGTGGTGCTGCCGCTGCTTAACGATCTGCGCGCCGCTCGCGGTGAAAAGCTGCTTTCTGAAACCAGCCTATTTTCACCCGACTTGTCCGGACGCACGCCGGCGCTTTCGCAGGAGTTGGTCGAGCGTCTGCGTACCAACGAGCTGCCGGCCCTGCTGCGCAAGCTGCGCCAGATGCTGCAGGTTGCGCTGGTTGGGGTGATTCGCAACCAGGACCTGCCGACCAATCTCGGCTACATGGCGCGGGTATTCGCCCGCCTGGAAATGCTCTGCAAGGATGCGCCACTGGCGGCGCTATGGCAGATCGCCTCGGGCATGGTCGAAGGCCTGGCCAGTGGCGGCGTGAGCAACGGCACCTCCGTCCGCACCTTGTTGCGACAGGTAGACAAGCAGCTCAAGCGGTTGGTCGAGGAAGGCGCTGATGGCCTAAATCAGGCTGCGCCCGATGAGCTGATCAAGAACCTGCTCTTCTACGTCGCCAAGGCGCCGGGGCAGACGCCCCGTATCCAGGCGTTAAAGCAGCTTTACCGCCTCGACGAAGCGCTGCCGGACAGCGCCGTGGTCGATCAGGAGCGTGCTCAGCTGGCTGGTCCCGACCGTGGCGCGATGCGCTCGGTGGTCGCTGCCCTTTGTGAAGAGCTGGTGCGGGTAAAGGACAGCCTGGACCTGTTCGTGCGCAGCGATCGCAAGGTCATTGCCGAGCTGTCCAGCCTCGAGGTCCCGCTCAAGCAGATCGCCGATACCTTGGCAGTGCTCGGCTTCGCTCAATCGCGCAAGATCATTCTCGATCAGATCGTCCTCGTCCAGTCCGTAGCGCAGGGGCAGCAGGCGCCCGACGACGCCATACTGATGGATATCGCCGGTGCGTTGCTCTATGTCGAGGCTACGTTGGCCGGCATGGTCGGCGGTCCCGCGGAGGAGCGCAGCGAAGCAAGCCACCTGCCGACCACCGATGTTGCCCAGATTCACCAGTTGGTCATTCGCGAAGCGCGTAACGGGCTGGAGCAGGCCAAGGACGCGATCATCGAATTCATTGCCTCGCAATGGAACCACGAGCATCTGGCCCGGGTGCCGGATCTGCTCACTCAGGTTCGCGGCGGCCTGGCGATGATTCCCCTGGAGCGTGCTGCGGCCCTATTGCAAGCCTGCAATGGCTACATCCAGGATCAGCTTCTGGCGCGACAGGCTGTGCCGGACTGGCAGAGCCTGGATACCCTGGCTGACGCGATCACCAGCGTCGAGTATTACCTTGAGCGACTGTCCGAGGATTGCGGCACCCAGGGCGATCTGATTCTGGATGTGGCCGAAGAAAGCCTGCAGAACCTCGGCTACTCGCTGGGGCATGCAAATGCTCCGATGAAGGTCGAGGTGGTCGAGAACGAATTCGCCGATCCGCTGGACGAGATCGAAGTGCTGCCTGAGGAGCCGGACGCAAGTCTGGATGCATTCGACTCCGTTGCGGTCGGCCAGGAAGAATCTCCGGAACCGATGGACCCTGATTTCTTGAGCGAGGCGCAAGCGCCACTCGAGAGCCATGATGCGGAGACAGCGGCGGAGGCCAAGGAAAGCGAGTGGACGCTGGAAGACCTGTCCGGCGATGAAGAAATCATTTTCAACCTGCCAGAAGAGATGCCGGCGTCCGAAACGCCTCCAGACTCACTTGAAGATGAGTCGGACCTGAGCGAATGGAGCGATGCGCAGGTCGCCGAGCTCGATCTTCCGGAAGTGAGCCTGCCAGATTATTCCGAACCTGAAGGCCTGCAGGTCGAAGTCGAGCCTGTACTCAGCCTTGAGGAAGTCATGGCGGCGCCGGTCGCAGCCATCAACCCGCCTGCTCAGGATGTACCGCCTAGCCTCCTGCCGCCTCCTGCCGACGAAGAACCGGTCGACGAGGACCTGCTGGAAGTCTTCATCGAGGAAGCGGCAGAAGTTCTGGAGGCGATTGGCGAGCAGTTACCACTCTGGCTTGCCGACAGTGACAACAAGGATGCCTTGGGCGAAGTGCGACGTGCATTCCACACGCTCAAGGGTAGTGGGCGGATGGTGCGTGCACTGGTCATCGGCGAGTTGGCGTGGTCCATCGAGAATCTGCTCAATCGTGTACTCGATCGCAGCATCCAGCCGACCGACGCGGTGAGGCAGGTCGTGTGCGATGTCGTTGCACTCATGCCCGCCCTCGTCGATGAGTTCGCGGCTAAGGCCCAGCGCCAGCGTGATGACGTCGATCACCTTGCGGCAGCAGCGCATGCCCTGGCCAAGGGGCAGTCAGTGGTGCTTTCGCAGCCTGCCGAGACGCCTGCTGCGATTGCGGACGAGCCTGCCCCGTCCGCGGCGCCGCAAGACGATGACGACGCACTGGACCCCCAGTTGCTGGAAATTTTTCGCAACGAAGCCGAATCGCATCTGACCACGCTGGTCAGTTTTCTCGCCGATTGCGCCCAGCGCCTGCCGCAGCCGGTGACCGATGCGCTGCAACGTGCCTTGCACACGCTCAAGGGTAGTGCGCACATGGCCGGCATCCTGCCGGTGGCGGAAATCGCAACGCCTCTGGAGAAGATGGTCAAGGAATTCAAGACCAACCTGATCCAGATGGATCTGGCCGAAGCCGAGCTGCTGCATGAGGCCGAGCTGTTGTTACGTCAGGGGCTGGCCAATCTCGATTACGAACCGTTGGCGCCAATAGAAGGCGCCCCGGAGTTCCTGGCCAAGGTGCACGCCCTGCATCAGGCCAGATTGGTCGAAGCCGGCGCCCGCCAGCATAACGATGCTGGTGAGGCTCGCGATCCGAGCGTGATCGCGCTGTTCCTCTCTGAAGGCATGGACATCCTGCTGGATGCCGAAGATTTGCTGCGCAGCTGGCGCGAGCATCCTGCCGAGCGTCAGGAACTCTCCGCTCTGCTGCAGGAGCTGACCACGCTCGGACAGGGCGCGAAGATGGCCGACCTGCCGCAGATGGAAGCGTTGTGCCAGGTGCTGCTGCGTTTGTACGCGGTGGTTGAGGAGGGGCGACTGGCTGTCAGCGAGCGCTTCTTCGACGATGTCGAGCAGGGCCATGAAGCGCTGGTCGGCATGATGGATCAGGTAGCTGCCGCGCTGCAGGTGAGTGAGCAGTCGGAGTTGGTGGCGCGGCTCGAAGCATTGCTCGCCGAAGCCATTGATCCATTGGTTCTGGAGCAGCCGGGCGACCCCGTTCCGGTTGCTGCTCCTGGCGAGATTTCGCTGACAGAATTGCCAGCCGAAGCCGAAGCCGAAGCCGAAGCCGAAGCCGAAGCCGAAGCCGAAGCCGAAGCCGAAGCCGAAGCCGAAGCCGAAGCCGAAGCCGAAGCCGAAGCCGAAGCCGAAGCCGAAGCCGAGGCCTGGCCCGAAGAAGAAGCCCCGCAAGACGAGGCGCAGGACGATCTCGATCACGAAATGGTTGAGATATTTCTCGACGAAGCCGTTGACCTGATGGAAAGCGCCGGCCATGCGCTTGATCGCTGGCTCGCTGATCCGGCGAACCAGATGGCGCTCTCGGCTCTGCTGCGCGACCTTCACACACTCAAGGGCGGCGCCCGGATGGCAGCAATCCGTCCGATCGGCGACCTGGCCCATGAGCTGGAGTCGCTTTACGAGGGGCTCTCCGACGGTCGCTACGTCCATTCCGCCCCGCTTGCAGCGCTGTTGCAGCGTAGCCACGATCATCTGGCGCTGCAGCTCGAGCAGCTGCAGCGTGAGACGCCGATGAGCAGTGCTGATGCACTCATCGAGTCGATGAAAGCCTTCCGTCAGGGGGCTCTGCCGGCATTCGACGGCGTTGATTCGACTGATGCTTCCCTACTCGAGGCGGATGCGGGTCCTGACCTGATCCGACCGGAGAACGATTCTGCGCAATCGCTGGATGAGCCGCTGAGCGCCGATGCGTTTGATTTGCCGCTGATCGATGTCGATGAGACTTCTGCCGAGGCGGATGAAGGCGACAACGAAACTGCAGCGGACGATAGCCGCGCTTCGGATATCCCGTTCAGCGAAGAGTTGGATGAGATCGACCTCGGCCTTCCCGAGCTGGATGAGGTGCCGGAAGCGTTCGAAGCTGTGCCGGCCGCCGAGGAGCACGACGCAGTCGAGCGCGATCCCGAATTAGTGGAGATCTTCCTCGAGGAGGGTTTCGACCTCATCGAGAGTGCTGCGGGTGGTTTGCAACGCTGGATGGCGGATGTCGACAACAGCTTCGAACTCGAGGCATTGCAGCGCGATCTGCATACCCTCAAGGGCGGGGCCCGGATGGCTGATATCCGTGAAATCGGTGATCTCTCCCACGAGCTCGAGTTTCTTTACGAAGGACTGTGCGCCGGTAGCTACCGGGCCAGCCCGGAATTGTTCGGCCTTCTGCAGGCCTGCCAGGACCGCCTGGCGGAAATGCTCGAGGCGGTGCGGGCCCACCAACCGGTGCCATCGGGTGATGCGCTGATCGAGACGATTCGCCACTTTCGCAACAACCCCGATGAGCAACTGAGCATTCCCAGCAGCGTGTCGCTGAAGGCCGCTCAGGAAGATGCGCAGCAGTCTGCCGAAGCCGAAATTCTCGACATCTTTGTCGAGGAGGCTGACGACCTGCTGGAGGAAATGGAATCAGCGCTCGGTCGCTGGGATGCCGGCCGTGAGGATGCCGCTCCGTTGGCTGACATGCTCCGTGTGCTGCACACGCTGAAAGGCGGTGCGCGGCTGGCTGGGCAGACCGCACTGGGCAACATGGCCCACGATCTGGAGCAGCGGTTGAGCGAGGCGCAGCAGCAGGGCGCCCCGTGGCCGGATAGCCTGTTTCTCGATGTGCAGCACGGCTACGACGCGCTGCTGAAGGATGTCGAGCTGCTTCGGGCGGGCCTGGCGAGCGACGGAAGCGACGCTTCGCAACCTGAGTCGCCGGAGCTCAAGCCAGAGTTGCCGCGCGAGCCGGTGACTCTGGAACAACCGATCGTCGCGGCCAGTACCTTGCCGAAGCCGAGTACCAGCCCGGCGAAGGTGCTGCCATTCATTCGACGCGCACAGCTGGCCGCCCAGGAAGCCGCTGCGCGGCGGGCACCGCAGGAGCTGGTCAAGGTTCCCGCAGAACTGCTGGAGGGTCTGGTCAACCTGGCGGGCGAAACATCGATCTTCCGCGGTCGAGTCGAGCAGCAGGTCAGCGACGTCGGCTTCACCCTTGGCGAGATGGAAGCGACCATCGAGCGGGTGCGCGACCAGCTGCGCCGATTGGATACCGAAACCCAGGCGCAGATTCTCAGCCGTTACCAGGCTGAAGCCGAGCGCGCCGGCTATGACGATTTCGACCCGCTGGAAATGGACCGCCATTCGCAGCTGCAACAGCTTTCGCGTGCACTGTTCGAGTCAGCGTCCGACTTGCTCGATCTGAAGGAAACCCTGGCTGCGCGTAATCGCGACGCTGAAACGCTGCTGCTGCAGCAGGCTCGGGTCAATACCGAGCTACAGGAAGGCCTCATGCGTACCCGCATGGTTCCTTTCGAGCGCCTGGTGCCGCGCCTGCGCAGAATCGTGCGGCAGGTCGCTGGCGAGCTCGGCAAGCAGGTCGAGTTCATGGTCGGCAACGCCACCGGTGAGATGGATCGCAGCGTGCTTGAGCGAATCGTTGCGCCGCTGGAGCACATGCTGCGCAACGCCGTCGATCACGGTATCGAGCCGGTCGAGCGTCGTCGTGCTGCCGGCAAGCCCGAGCAGGGCGTGATACGCCTGGATCTGGCCCGTGAGGGCGGCGATATCGTGCTGACGCTGGCCGACGACGGCGGTGGCATCAATCTGGACGCGGTGCGGCGCAAGGCGATCGAGCGCGGGCTGATGTCCTCCGATAGCGACCTGTCCGAGCATGAAATCCTGCAGTTCATCCTCGAAGCCGGGTTCTCCACCGCGGAGCGCGTCACGCAGATCTCCGGACGCGGCGTGGGCATGGACGTGGTGCACTCGGAAGTGAAGCAGCTCGGCGGGTCGATGAGCATCGAGTCGACGCTCGGTCAGGGCACGCGCTTCCTGATTCGCCTGCCGTTCACGGTGTCGGTGAACCGCGCGCTGATGGTTTACTCCGGCGAGGATCTGTATGCGATTCCGCTGAATACCATCGAAGGTATCGTGCGTGTCTCGCCATACGAGCTGGAAGCTTATTACCAGCCGGATGCGCCGCGCTTCGAATATGCCGGTCAGGCTTACGAGCTGCGTTACCTCGGCGATCTCTTGAACAACGGCCAGAAGCCCAAGCTGGTGGGGCAGAGCCTGCCGCTGCCGGTGATCCTGGTGCGCTCGAAAGAGCACAGCGTTGCGGTACAGGTCGACAGCCTCGCCGGTTCTCGTGAAATCGTGGTGAAGAGCCTCGGGCTGCAGTTCGCCGGCGTACATGGCATTTCCGGTGCGACCATCCTCGGCGATGGCCGGGTCGTGGTGATTCTGGACCTGCTGGCGACCATCCGTGTGCTCCATGCGCACCAGCTCATTCAGCTGCAACAGCCGCGCCTTATCGATCAGGTGCAGGAGCCGGTCGAGGTCGAAACCGAACGGCCGACACTGGTCATGGTGGTTGACGATTCGGTCACCGTGCGCAAGGTCACCAGTCGTCTGCTGGAGCGCAATGGCATGAACGTTCTGACCGCCAAGGACGGGGTGGATGCCATCACTCAGCTGCAGGAGCGCAAGCCGGACATCATGCTGCTGGATATCGAGATGCCGCGCATGGACGGCTTCGAGGTGGCCACGCTGGTTCGCCACGACGAGCGTTTGAAGGATCTGCCGATCATCATGATCACCTCGCGTACCGGCGAGAAGCACCGTGATCGCGCGCTGACCATCGGCGTCAACGAATACCTTGGCAAGCCCTATCAGGAATCGGTGTTGCTCGAGGCCATTCAGCGCTTGGTTCACGCCGATGTCTGAAGTTCTCTGCGCCCGCATTGCGGTACTCGCCGACACCTCTCTGCAGCGTCACGTGCTGCAGCAGGCTTTGACCGGCAGTGGCTATCAGGTGGTATTGAACAATGACCCGGCACGCCTCGAGCTGGCAGACCTGGATAGCACCGAGGCCGATCTCTGGCTGGTCGATCTGGCGCAGACCGAAGATTCGCCTCTTGTGGATGCGTTGCTTGAGCGCGACACCACGCGGGTGCTGTTCGGTGAGGGGCATGCGCCGGAGCGGCATTCGGAGTTCTACCCACGTTGGGAGCGCAGCCTGTTCAGCAAGCTGAAGCGCCTGATCGGTGACCCGTCACGGGCAGTGGGGCCGCGTCTGGACGTACTGCAGGGTGAAGGACAACGCCCCGAGCGCCTGACGCTACCGCCGCTGCTGGCTGATAGCGCGCTGCATGCCGGTGAAGCGGCGATCCAGGTATGGCTGCTGGCGGCTTCGCTCGGTGGGCCGGAAGCCGTGAAGGCCTTCCTGGACGCGCTGCCTGGCGGCCTGCCAGTCGGTTTCATCTATGCCCAGCATATCGAAGCCAGCTTCGAGTCCGCGTTGTCCCAGGCCGTGGGCCGACATAGTCAGTGGCAGGTTCAACAGGTGCGCCCTGGCCAGCCGGTGCGCTGCGGAGAAGTGATCATCGCGCCGATCGGAGAGGAACTCGGGTTCGAGTCCGATGGCAGCACCCGCCTGAACGGTCGTTGCTGGCCTGAACCGTATAGCCCGTCGATCGACCAGATGATGCTGAATCTGGCCCAGCAGTTCGGCCAGCGTTGCGGTGTCATTGCCTTCAGTGGCATGGGCAGCGACGGCAGTGCGGCGGCCGCATATGTGCTGCGTCAGGGTGGCAGGGTCTGGACGCAGCGCGCCGACTCCTGTGCCTGCTCAAGTATGCCGGACAATCTTCGCGAAGGTGGCTACAGCTCCTACAGCGGTGACCCTCGCGAGCTGGCGCAAGCCTTGGTCAATCATCTGGTCAGCCAGGTCGGTACGCCCGCCACGTCTTTTCAACGGGATAACTCATGAGTCAAATGGTCGTTTCTCCGGAGGCGGAAAGCCTCACCGGGCTGCTGATGCCGCTCGCCGATCGCGTATTGCTGGTGCCCAACGTGGCCGTCGCCGAGCTGATTCCCTATCGCGCTCCGCAAGCGGTGCAGGGCATGCCCGCATGGTTTCTCGGGCAGGTGCAGTGGCGTGACCTGAGCCTACCACTGCTGTCGTTCGAGGCCGCGTCCAGCGGCCAGGCACAACCGGTTGGCAGTTCGGCGCGGGTTGCCGTGCTCAACGCGGTTGGTGGGCGCGACCACGTCAAGTTCATCGCGCTGCTGGTGCAGGGCATCCCGCATTCGATCAAGGTCGACGCCAGCCTCGCGCGCGCGGATGTCACGCTTGCCCCGCTCGAACTGGATGCGGTCAACCTTGGCGACGTGCAGCCGCGAATCCCCGATCTGATCGGTCTGGAGCAGAAGCTCGCCGATGCTGGCCTGATCTGATCGAGGCCGCCACCCGGTACGTCGTCAGAAATCGCCCCAGAGCTGCTGTGCCACGCTCAGCGCCACCACCGGAGCGGTCTCGGTGCGCAGCACTCGCGGGCCGAGTCGAGCAGGCTGAAACCCTTGATTGGCCGCCTGTTCGACTTCGCTCTCGCTCAAGCCTCCTTCCGGACCGATCAGGAAAGCCAGTGTCTGCGGTCTGGCATGGCTCGTCAGCGGCGCGGCCACTGGATGCAGCACGAGCTTCAGGTCTGCCTCGACAGGCAACCAGTCACGCAGGCTCATTGGCGGGTGGATGACCGGCAGCGCTGACCGGCCGCATTGCTCGCAGGCGCTGATCGCGATCTGCCGCCAATGGGCCAGACGTTTGTCGGCACGCTCATCGTTGAGGCGCACTTCGCAACGCTCGCTGACGATGGGCGTGATCTGCGTTACGCCTAGCTCGGTGGCCTTCTGAATGGCCCAATCCATCCGTTCGCCGCGGGAAAGACCCTGCCCGAGGTGGATCTGTAGAGGTGACTCTGGCATCCCCGTCAGGCGTTCGTGCAGTTCGACGGTGACGGACTTCTTGCCGACTTCCAGCAGTTCGCCGCGAAATTCACTGCCGCTACCATCGAACAGCTGAACCGCGCTGCCGGCCGAAAGCCGCAGCACCCTGCTGATGTAGTGGGCCGATGCGTCAGGCAGTGGGTGCTGGCCAAGGGAAAGGGGGGCGTCGATGAAAAAACGGGATAGGCGCATGGAGGCAGCTGCAGGCGGCGAGTTGGAAGCGGCAAGTCTAAAGCATCGGCAGCCTGGCTCGCAGGCTGCCGATGCTCCACATCAACCCGGGTCTCTGAAGCCTGGGTATGGACCGACCGGGACCGATCCCCCGGAGGCATCTCGGGTGGCGATGTCGATTCCCTCGGTGGCGACTGCCGCGAGAAAGTCGATCTGCTCCTCGGTGATGCAATAGGGCGGCAGGAAATACACCACACTGCCGAGCGGGCGCAACAGCGCGCCGCGCTCCATCGCGTGCTGATAGACCTTCAGGCCGCGACGCTCCTGCCAGGAATAGGCCGTGCGGCTGGCCTTGTCCTGAACCATCTCGATGGCAAGTGCCATGCCGGTCTGGCGGACCTCGGCGACGTGCGGATGCTCGACCAGGTGCGCGGTGGCGCTGGCCATGCGCGCGGCCAGCGCCTTGTTCGCTTCGATCACGTTGTCTTCGGCGAAGATATCCAGCGTCGCCAGTGCCGCGGCGCAGGCCAGCGGGTTGCCGGTGTAGGTGTGCGAATGGAGGAAGGCGCGCAGCGTCGAATAGTCGTCGTAGAACGCCCGGTACATCCGGTCGGTGGTGAGCACTGCGGCCATTGGCAGATAGCCGCCGGTCAATGCTTTGGACAGGCAGAGGAAGTCTGGCGTGATGCCGGCCTGCTCGCAGGCAAACATGCTGCCGGTGCGGCCGAAGCCGACCGCGATCTCGTCGTGGATGAGGTGCACTTCGTAGCGGTCGCAGGCCTCGCGCAGCAGCTTCAGATATATCGGGTGGTACATGCGCATGCCGCCGGCGCCCTGAATCAGCGGTTCGACGATGACCGCGGCGATGTCCTGGTGGTGCTCGGCAAGGGTCTGTTCCATGTGCGCGAACATCTGCCGCGAATGCTCTTCCCAGCTCACACCCTCGGGTCGCAGGTAGCAGTCCGGGCTCGGCACCTTGAAGGTGTCCAGCAGCAGCGGCTTGTAGGTGTCGGTGAAGAGGGCAACATCGCCCACCGACATGGCGGCAACGGTTTCCCCGTGATAGCTGTTGGTCAGGGTGACGAAGCGCTGCTTCTGGCCACGTCCGCTGTTGCGCCAGTAGTGAAAGCTCATCTTCAGCGCCACTTCGATACCGGTCGAACCGTTGTCGGTATAGAAGACGCGGTCCAGTCCGGCCGGTGTCAGGGCGACCAGGCGCTCCGACAGCTCCACCACCGGCTGATGACTGAAGCCGGCCAGCATCACGTGCTCGAGTTGGTCGACCTGATCCTTGATGCGCTGATTGATGCGCGGATTGGCATGGCCGAAGACGTTGACCCACCAGGAACTGACCGCATCCAGGTATCGCTTGCCGTCGAAATCCTCCAGCCAGACGCCTTCGCCGCGGCGGATCGGAATCAGCGGCAGCTGCTCGTGATCTTTCATCTGGGTGCAGGGATGCCAGAGTACGGCAAGGTCGCGTTGCATCCAGCTGTCGTTCAGGCTCATCGTTACTCCTCCGCAATGAGTCGCGAAGCCTAGCAGAAGCGCTGGGGCATGACTTGATGCGATCAGTCATCGATTTACTCGATGTTTCAAAGCGAAAAAATGCGCTCTATTCCGATAGGTAACCGGCTAGGCTTCTAGGCCTGAATTTGAAGGAAGATTCAATGCACTGGCGTAACTCCTCAACGAACTATGGGCTGACCAGCATTGCCTTGCACTGGTTGGTGGCCATCGCCGTATTCGGTCTGTTCGGCCTGGGCTTCTGGATGGTTGGGCTGAACTACTACAGCAGCTGGTATCGCACCGCGCCGGACCTGCACAAGAGCATTGGCATCGCGCTGTTTCTGATCATGCTGCTGCGGGTGCTCTGGCGTTTCGTCAGCCCTGCGCCGGCGCCGCTGGCGAGTCAGGGGCGGCTGACCCGGATCGCGGCCAGGCTTGGTCACAGCCTGCTCTACCTCGGCCTGTTCCTGGTGATGATCTCGGGTTACCTGATCTCCACCGCCGATGGCCGGCCGATCAGCGTGTTCGGCCTGTTCGAGGTGCCGGCGCTGATCACTTCCATCCCCGATCAGGCCGACAGCGCCGGGATTGTTCACGAATACGCTGCCTGGGCGCTGGTGATCTTCGCCGTGGTACACGCCCTGGCTGCGCTCAAACACCATTTCATCGACCGCGACGCGACACTCAAGCGCATGCTCGGTCGTAGTGCCGGTTAATCACTCCCGATAGGAGAATCCATCGATGCTCAAGAAAACCCTCGCCGCATTGGTCCTCGGTTCCGCACTGGTCGGTGGCCAGGCATTCGCTGCCGACTACGCCATCGACAAGCAGGGCCAGCACGCCTTCGTCAATTTCAAGATCAGCCACCTCGGCTACAGCTGGCTATGGGGCACGTTCAAGGATTTCGATGGCAGCTTCAGCTTCGATGCGGACAAGCCGGAAGCGAGCAAGGTCAACGTGACGTTGAAGACCGCCAGCGTCGATACCAACCACGCCGAGCGCGACAAGCACCTGCGCAGCGATGACTTCCTCAACGTCGACAAGCACCCGGCAGCGACCTTCGAGTCAACTTCGGTGAAGTCCACCGGCGACGGCACTGCTGACATCACCGGCAACCTGACGCTCAACGGCGTGACCAAACCGGTGGTGATCGCTGCCAAGTTCATCGGCGAAGGTGATGATCCCTGGGGTGGCTACCGTGCCGGTTTCGAAGGCAGTACCACGCTGACGCTGAAGGACTTCGACATCAAGATGGACCTCGGGCCGGCGTCGCAAACGGTCGATCTGATCATCTCGGTCGAAGGTGTGCGCAAGTAAACGCTCCTCGTGGAACCCGAACGCCGGCATCTTGCCGGCGTTCTGCGTTTGCCAGGATATGTATCAACGCTTCTTGCACAGCGGACAAACCTGTGTCGAATGGGTATATGACGCACCTTTTGCAACATTTGCGGCAGGGCCGACGAGTCTTTTCAGGTTTACAGACAGTCATGGATGTAAGTATATTTCGGCCCATTCCGCTCTCCGCGTCTGCGGCGCGCTGTTGCCCATTCCCGCCTGCCAGGTTTTCAAGAGGTCTAACCATGCCAATCAAGTCAGCCAATGCTGCCCTGATGTCCATTCTCGCCATAGCTGTTTTCCTGGCCGGCTGTCAGGAAGAAGCCGCCCCACCGGCCCAGCAGAAGCCCAAGGTGGGTATCGTGACCCTGCAGGCAGAGCCGTTCGCGGTAACCACCGAGCTGCCCGGGCGTACCCGCGCCTACCGCATCGCCGAGGTGCGGCCACAGGTCAACGGCATCATCCAGAAGCGTCTGTTCACCGAAGGCAGCGACGTCAAGGCTGGGCAACAGCTCTATCAGATCGATGCGTCGGTGTACGAGGCCACGCTGAAGAGTGCTCAGGCGAGCGTCGCTTCCAGCAAGTCGCTGGCCGATCGCTACGCCGAGCTGGTCAAGGATCAGGCCGTCAGCAAGCAGGCCTATGACGAGGCGCGGGCCGCCAGCCTGCAGGCCGAAGCGGAGCTGGAGCGCGCGCGGATCGACGTGCGCTACACCAAGGTGCTGGCGCCGATTTCCGGCCGGATCGGCCGTTCCGCGGTGACCGAGGGTGCGCTGGTCAGCAACGGTCAGGCCCAGGAGCTGGCGACCATTCAGCAGCTTGACCCGATCTATGTCGACGTGACCCAGCCGGCCCGAGACCTGCTAGCGCTGCGGCGCGACCTGGCCGAGGGTCGTCTGCAGAAGTCTGGCGATAACGCGGCCAAGGTCACCCTCAAACTGGAGGATGGCAGCGATTACGGTCACGAAGGCAAACTCGAATTCAGCGAAGTCACGGTGGATGCCGGTACCGGCTCGGTGACCCTGCGCGCCGTATTCCCGAATCCGGACAAGAATCTGCTGCCGGGCATGTTCGTCCATGCGCAGCTGGTGGCCGGCATGAAGAGCGAGGCGATCCTGGTTCCGCAGCAGGGCGTCACGCGCAACACCAAGGGTGACCCGACCGCCATGGTGGTCAATGCCGAGAACAAGGTGGAAGTGCGCCCGATCAAGACCGAGCGCGCCGTGGGCAATCGCTGGCTGGTCGGCGAAGGCCTGCAGCCGGGCGATCGCGTGATCACCGAAGGCCTGCAGTTCATCCAGCCGGGGGTCGAGGTCGAGGTGGCTCCGGCGACCAATGTCGATAATCGCGGTGGGGTGTCTGCACAACCCCAAGGCCAAGAAGGCTGAGGGGTTTCTAATCCATGTCCAAGTTCTTTATCGACCGGCCGATCTTCGCCTGGGTGATCGCCCTGGTGATCATGCTCGCCGGCGGGCTGTCCATTCTCAAGTTGCCGGTCAATCAGTACCCGAGCATCGCCGCGCCTGCGGTCGGCATTTCCGTCAGCTACCCGGGCGCCTCGGCGCAGACGGTGCAGGACACCGTGGTGCAGGTCATCGAGCAGCAGCTCAACGGCATCGACGGGCTGCGCTACATCTCCTCGGAGAGCAACTCCGACGGCAGCATGACCATTACCGTGACCTTCGATCAGGGCACCAACCCCGATATCGCCCAGGTTCAGGTGCAGAACAAGCTGCAGCTGGCGACGCCGCTGCTGCCGCAGGAGGTTCAGCAGCAGGGTATTCGCGTCACCAAGGCGGTACGCAACTTCCTGATCGTGATCGGCTTGGTTTCCACCGACGGCAGTCTCGACCAGCGTGACCTGGCGAACTACATCGTCGCCAACATGCAGGACCCGATCTCGCGCACCAAGGGCGTCGGCGACTTCCAGGTATTCGGTGCCCAGTACGCGATGCGCATCTGGCTCGATCCGGCGAAGCTGAACAACTTCAGCCTGACCCCTGTGGACGTCAGCTCGGCGATCCAGGCGCAGAACGTCCAGATCTCGTCCGGTCAGCTGGGTGGCTTGCCGGCGCTGCCCGGGCAGCAGCTCAACGCCACGGTGATCGGCAAGACCCGCCTGCAGACTCCGGAGCAGTTCCGCAACATCCTGCTCAAGGTCAACAGCGACGGCTCGCAGGTGCGTCTGGGTGATGTCGCCAAGGTCGAGCTGGGGGGTGAAAACTATTCGGTCAGCGCGCACTTCAACGGCAAGCCGGCCGCCGGCCTGGCGCTGAAGCTGGCAACCGGCGCCAACGCGCTGGATACCGTCGAAGGCGTGCGCAAGACCATCGAGGAGCTCAAGCCGTTCTTCCCGCCGGGTGTCGACGTGGTTTATCCCTACGACACCACGCCGGTCATCTCTGCGTCCATCACCGGCGTCATGCACACGCTGCTCGAGGCGTTCGTGCTGGTGTTCCTAGTGATGTACCTGTTCCTGCAGAACTTCCGCGCGACGCTGGTTCCGACGCTCGCGGTGCCGGTGGTGCTGCTGGGTACCTTCGGCGTGCTGGCGGTGTTCGGTTTCAGCATCAATACCCTGACCATGTTCGCCATGATTCTGGCCATCGGCCTGCTGGTCGACGATGCCATCGTGGTGGTGGAGAACGTCGAACGGGTGATGCGCGAAGAAGGGCTCTCGCCTCTGGAGGCGACGCGCAAGTCCATGGGCCAGATCCAGGGCGCGCTGATCGGCATTGGCGTGGTGCTGTCGGCGGTACTGCTGCCGATGGCCTTCTTCGGAGGCTCGACCGGGGTCATCTATCGGCAGTTCTCCATCACCATCGTTTCGGCGATGGTGCTCTCGGTGCTGATGGCGCTGATCTTCACGCCGGCGCTGTGTGCGACGCTGCTCAAGCCGATCGACAAGGATGATCACCACGAGAAGGGCGGATTCTTCGGCTGGTTCAATCGCACCTTCGATCGCAGCGTGAATGGCTACGAGCGCGGCGTGAGGGCCGTGCTCAAGCGCAAGGCACCGTTCCTGCTGCTGTATGTGCTGATCGTCGGCGTGATGGTGGTGCTGTTCAACCGCATTCCCAGCGCCTTCCTGCCGGAAGAGGACCAGGGCGTCCTGTTCGCCCAGGTAATGACTCCGTCGGGCTCGACCGCCGAGCGCACCCAGCAGAGCATCGACGCCATGCGCAGCTATCTGCTGGAAGAGGAGAGCGACATCGTTCGTTCCGTCTTTACCGTGACCGGCTTCAGCTTCGCCGGCCGCGGCCAGAGCTCGGGTATCGCCTTCATCGGCCTGAAGCCCTGGAGCGAGCGGACCAACGAGGAAGACAGCGTGTTCGCCCTGGCCCAGCGTGCGCAGCAGCATTTCGCCAGTTTCCGTGACGCCCAGGTGTTCGCCTTTGCGCCGCCTGCGGTGATGGAGCTGGGTAACGCCACCGGTTTCAACCTGTTCCTGCAGGACCGCGCCGGCGTTGGCCAGGAAGTGCTGCAGCAGGCCCGCGACAAGTTCCTCCAGCTTGCCAGCCAGAGTCCGGTGCTGACCCGGGTGCGGCCCAATACCCTGCGCGACGAGCCGCAGTATCAGGTTCTGATCGACGACGAGAAGGCGCGGGTGCTGGGTATCTCCCTGGCAGACATCAACAGCACGCTGTCGATTGCCTGGGGTGGCCGCTACGTCAACGACTTTATCGATCGAGGCCGGGTGAAGAAGGTGTATTTGCAGGGCGTTCCGGACGCGCGCATGAGCCCTGAGGATTTGCAGAAGTGGTACGTGCGCAACGACGCTGGCGAGATGGTTCCGTTCAGCGCCTTCGCCAGCGGTGAGTGGACCTACGGTTCGCCGAAGCTGTCGCGTTTCAACGGCGTCAGTGCGATCGAGATGCTCGGTGAGCCGGCCCCTGGCTACAGCTCGGGTGATGCCATGGCCGAGGTCGAACGCATCGCCGCCCAGCTGCCACCTGGAGTCGGCTATTCCTGGACTGGCCAGTCCTACGAGGAACGTCTGGCGGGATCGCAGACGCTGGCGCTCTATGCCCTGTCGCTGCTGGTGGTGTTCCTCTGCCTGGCGGCCCTGTACGAGAGCTGGTCGATTCCGTTCTCGGTCATGCTGGTCGTGCCGCTGGGTATCGTCGGGGCGTTGGCCTTCACCTTGCTGCGCGGGCTGTCCAACGAGGTGTTCTTCCAGGTGGGCCTAGTCACCACCATCGGTCTGTCGGCGCGTAACGCGATCCTCATCGTCGAGTTCGCCAAGGCGCTGCACGAGCAGGGGATGAGCTACGCCGATGCCGCGCTGCAGGCGTGCCGCATGCGTCTGCGGCCGATCATCATGACCTCGCTGGCGTTCATTCTCGGCGTGGTGCCTCTGGCGATTGCGTCTGGCGCCGGTGCGGGCAGCAAGCACGCGATCGGTACCGGTGTGATCGGCGGCATGTTGACCGCCGCGATACTCGCAATCTTCTGGATTCCACTGTTCTACGTAATGATCTGCACGTTCTTCGACCGCTCGAAGTCCGCCAACGAGGGTGTGAAGGAGGATTCGCAGTGATGCACAAGTCTCTGTTGAGCCTGGCGCTGATGGCGGCGCTGGGCGGTTGCTCGCTGATCCCTGACTACGAACGTCCGGACGCACCGGTCGCGGCCGCCTGGCCGCAAGGCGAGGCCTATCCGCAAGACGCGACGCAGGCGTCCGAGCGCGCGCTTGGCTGGCGCGAGTTCTTCCGTGATCCGGCACTGCAGCAGCTGATCGAGGTGGCGCTGGAGAACAACCGTGACCTGCGTGTGGCGGCGCTCAACGTCGATGCCTATCGCGCGCTGTATCGCGTGCAGCGCGCCGATGTGCTGCCGGCGGTGAGTGCCGACGGCGCGGGGACGCGCAGCCGCACGCCTGGCGATCTGAACATGAGTGGCGAGCCGGCCATCAGCAGCCAGTACAGCGCCACGTTCGGTGTGTCCTGGGAGCTGGACCTGTTCGGTCGCCTGCGCAGCCTGCGCGACCAGGCGCTGGAAGAGTTCTTCGCCAGCGAGGCCGCCCAGCGCAGCACCCAGATCAGTCTGATCGCCAGTGTCGCCAATGCCTGGCTGACCTTGCAGGCCGACCAGGCATTGCTGCAGGTCACCCGCGATACGCTGAAGACCTATGAAGAGAGCTTTGGTCTGACCCAACGCAGTTTCGACGTCGGGGTCGCCTCGGCGCTGGAGCTGCGTCAGGCGCGCAGCGCTGTCGACAGTGCGCGGGTGAACATCGAGCAGTACACGCGGCTGGTGGCGCAGGACCGCAATGCGCTGACGCTGTTGCTGGGACAGAGCCTGCCGGCCGGTCTGCAATCGGGTGACGGGCTGGAGCGTACCCAGCTGGCGACGTTGCCGGTCGGGCTGCCCTCCGATCTGCTTCAGCAGCGCCCGGATGTTCTCCAGGCTGAATATCAACTGCGCGCGGTCAATGCCAGCATCGGCGCAGCCCGTGCGGCGTTCTTTCCGCGCATCAGCCTGACCGGCGCAGCGGGTTCGGCGAGCAGCGAGTTGTCCGGCCTGTTCGACGGCGGCTCCGGTTACTGGAGCTTCTCGCCGAGCATCAGTGTGCCGATCTTCAATGCTGGCCAGCTGCGGGCGAATCTGGACTACGCGCAGATCAGCAAGAACATCCAGGTCGCGCAATACGAGAAAACTATCCAGACCGCCTTCCGCGAAGTGGCCGACGGGCTGGCGGCTCAGGCCACCTACACGCGGCAGGTGCAGGCGCAGCGTGATCTGTTGGAGACCAGCGAGGACTACTACAACCTCGCCGAGCGCCGCTATCGCACGGGCATCGACAGCTACCTGACCGTGCTCGATGCGCAGCGCCAGCTGTTCAGCGTGCAGCAGCAACTGATCACCGATCGCCTGGCGCAGATGACCAGCGAGGTCAATCTGTTCAAGGCGCTGGGTGGCGGCTGGCAGGACGCGGTGCAGGCGCAGCCGCAGGAGGAATGAGGCGATGCGGTGGTCGCTTGCAGTACGACCACCGCCGACAACACGCAGATACGAAAACGCCGCCCATCGGGCGGCGTTTTCGTTTGTGGCTCAGGCTTCGCGGTTGCGCGTCAGCAGGGCCGGCTTCTCACCTCGTGGCCGGGTTGGCAGCTGCTCGAGCTGGTCCAGACTGGGCAGGCGATCGATCTTCGATTCCTTGTGGATGATCACCGGCTGCTTTTCACGCGGCTTGGCAGCTTCCTGGCGCGCGACGGCCGGCTCTTCGATCCGTCGGCTGTCGTTCTTGCGCCGTGGCTGGCCGTTGCGCGGCTGGCCGCTGCGCGCCGCCTGGCCTTGGCCCGTACCCGGACGTTTGCCCTTGCCGGCGGGAGCACCAGCAGCGCCAGGGCGTGCGGCTCCGGCGGCACGTGGCGCGGCACCAGCCGGAGCCGGAGCCGGGGCACCAGGGCGCCGGCCGCGGTTCTGCTTGTTCTGATACGGGCTGACGTAGTCGACGCGATTGCCGAAGTTGTCCACTTCGTCATCGAGAAACTCGTCCGGAGCACGGTTTGGCGGCAGCTGCGGAGGTCGAGCAGCGGTTTGCGCTTCACTGGCGGCTCCATCGCGAGCAGGCTTGCGCGCCTTGCTCTGGCTGCGGCGGTTGCGTTCCTTCTGCTCGGTGCCTTTCTCTGCTGGCTTTTCGCGCTCAGCGCGAGCCTTGCGTTCGCCACGCTGCGGACGCGGCTGGCGCGGTTCGCGCACCTCCGGCTTCTCCGCCTCGATGGCGCTGGCATCGAAGCCCATCAGATCGCCTTCAGGGATGCGCTGCTTGGTCATGCGCTCGATGCCCTTGAGCAGCTTTTCCTCGTCCGGCGCGACCAGCGAAATGGCTTCACCGCTGCGCCCGGCACGGCCAGTACGGCCGATGCGGTGTACGTAGTCTTCCTCGACGTTGGGCAGCTCGAAGTTGACCACATGGGGCAGCTGGTCGATATCCAGACCGCGGGCGGCGATATCGGTGGCGACCAGGATGCGCACCTGGTTGGCCTTGAAGTCGGCCAGAGCCTTGGTGCGGGCGTTCTGGCTCTTGTTGCCGTGAATCGCGGCAGCCGGCAGGCCGTGCTTTTCCAGATACTCGGCCAGACGGTTGGCGCCGTGCTTGGTGCGGGTGAAGACCAGCACCTGCTCCCAGGCACCCTGGGTGATCAGGTGCGCGAGCAGAGCGCGCTTGTGACTGGCAGCCACGCGGAACATGCGCTGCTCGATACGCTCGACGGTGGTGTTCGGTGGTGTGACCTCGATGCGCTCGGGATTGTGCAGCAGCTTGCCGGCGAGGTCGGTGATGTCCTTGGAGAAGGTCGCCGAGAACAGCAGGTTCTGGCGTTTGGCCGGCAGCTTGGCGAGGACCTTCTTGACGTCATGGATGAAGCCCATGTCGAGCATGCGGTCGGCTTCGTCGAGGACGAGAATTTCCACGTGCGAGAGGTCGATGGCTTTCTGGTTGGCCAGGTCGAGCAGGCGGCCTGGGCAGGCGACCAGCACGTCGAGACCCTTGGCAACCGCCTGGATCTGCGGGTTCATGCCGACGCCGCCGAAGATGCAGGTGCTCTTCAGGGGCAGATCGCGGGCGTAGATCTTGAAACTGTCGTGAACCTGGGCGGCGAGCTCGCGGGTCGGTGTCAGCACCAGCACACGCGGCTGTTTCGGGCCGTAGCGGTGTTCACGATCCGGGTGACCACCCGGAAACAGCAGTTCGAGTACCGGCAGGGCGAAACCGCCTGTCTTACCGGTTCCGGTCTGGGCGGCGACCATCAGGTCGCGGCCTTGCAACACGGCGGGAATGGCCCGCTGTTGCACGGGAGTAGGCTGGGTGTAACCGGCGGCCTCGACGGCACCGGCCAAAGCCTCGGAGAGACCGAGGGAAGCAAAGGACATGAGTAATCCTGTCTTGTTAGGGGCGAGGCCCTGGGATGATCATGCCTGGCTCGAATCGCGACTGGCGTGCGATCCCGTCCGGTCCTGCCGCGGGTCATATATGGCGGCATCCGGGCGTAAGCCTGGCGGAAGCGCGGAGTATAACAGAGCCTGTTAACGCCGCATTGCTCTGACAGTGTCGCAGGTCACGGGTTCATTAGCCAGCTCCGTATTTCTACGGAGCCGGTTGGTGCTCAGCGTGACAGCCCGAGGTTGTTCCAGATCGCCAGGCTCGGCTCGGCCTGGTTCAGCGTATAGAAGTGCAGGCCGGGCGCACCGCCGGCCAGCAGCTTCTCGCACATCTCGGTGATGACCTGCTCGCCGAAGGCCTGGATGCTCTGCATGTCGTCGCCATAGCTTTCGAGCTGCTTGCGCACCCAACGCGGAATCTCCGCACCGCAGGCATCTGAGAAGCGTGCCAGCTTGCTGTAGTTGGTGATCGGCATGATGCCGGGCACCACCGGGGTTTCCACTCCGAGTTTGCGCACGCGCTCGACGAAGTAGAAGTAGCAGTCGGCATTGAAGAAGTACTGGGTGATGGCACTGTCGGCGCCGGCCCTGGCCTTGCGCACGAAGTTGGTCAGGTCGTCTTCGAAGTTGCGCGCCTGCGGATGCATTTCCGGGTAGGCGGCAATCTCGATATGGAAGTGATCGCCGGTTTCGCTGCGGATGAATTCCACCAGCTCGTTGGCGTAGCGCAGCTCGCCGCTGGCCATGCCCATGCCGGAGGGCAGGTCGCCGCGAAGGGCGACGATGCGCTTGATGCCGGCATCCTTGTAGAGGTTCAGCAGTTCGCGCAGCTCGGCCTTGCTGTCGCCGACGCAGGACAGGTGCGGTGCGGTCGGCACCTTTACCTCGCCGTCGAGCTGCAGCACGGTGTTGAGCGTGCGGTCACGGGTCGAGCCACCGGCACCGTAAGTGCAGGAGAAGAAATCGGGTTGGTAGCCTGCCAGCTGGCGTGCCACGTTCAGCAGTTTTTCGTGCCCGGCTTCGGTCTTGGTGGGAAAGAACTCGAAGCTGATGGATGGGCGGTTCAAAGCGGTCATTCGGTTATTCCTTGGGCTGCAGGCTGCTGGCGACTAATGCAGGGCACAGTTCGTCGCCAGCAGCATGACCTGCTTAGTAGCGGTAGCTGTCCGGCTTGAACGGGCCTTCGACGGTCACACCGATGTATTCCGCCTGCTTGGTGGTCAGCTGGGTGACCACGCCACCGAAGCCCTTGACCATTTCCAGCGCCACTTCCTCGTCGAGCTTCTTCGGCAGCACCATGACGGTGACGTTCTTGCTCTTCTCGGCCACTGGCAGGTCGGCGAACTTCTCGTTGTAGAGGTGGATCTGCGCCAGCACCTGGTTGGCGAAGGAACCGTCCATGATCCGGCTCGGGTGGCCGGTGGCGTTGCCCAGGTTCACCAGGCGGCCTTCGGCCAAGAGGATCAGGTAGTCGTCGTTGGTCGGGTCGACGGTCTTGCCGGTGCGGTGGATCTTGTGCACCTGCGGCTTGACCTCTTCCCAGCCCCAGTTGGCGCGCATGAAGGCGGTGTCGATCTCGTTGTCGAAGTGGCCGATGTTGCACACCACGGCGCGCTTCTTCAGGGCCTTGAGCATGCCGGCGTCGCACACGTTGACGTTACCGGTGGTGGTGACGATCAGGTCGATCTTGCCCAGCAGGGCCGCGTCGACGCTGGCTTCGGTGCCGTCGTTGATGCCGTCCTTGTAGGGGGAGACCAGCTCGAAGCCATCCATGCAGGCCTGCATGGCGCAGATCGGATCGACCTCGGAGACCTTGACGATCATGCCTTCCTGGCGCAGCGACTGTGCCGAGCCCTTGCCGACGTCGCCGTAGCCGACGACCAGCGCCTGCTTGCCCGACAGCAGATGGTCGGTGGCGCGCTTGATGGCATCGTTCAGGCTGTGACGGCAGCCGTACTTGTTGTCGTTCTTGCTCTTGGTTACAGAGTCGTTGACGTTGATCGCCGGGATCTTCAGCGTGCCGCCCTTGAGCATGTCGAGCAGGCGATGCACGCCAGTGGTGGTTTCCTCGGTCACGCCGTGGACGCGCTCGAGCACCTGCGGATACTTGTCGTGCAGGATCTGAGTCAGGTCACCGCCGTCGTCCAGCACCATGTTGGCGTCCCACGGCTGACCGTCCTTGAGGATGGTCTGCTCAATGCACCACTCGTATTCCTCCTCGGTTTCGCCCTTCCAAGCGAACACCGGGATGCCGGCGGCGGCAATGGCGGCAGCGGCCTGATCCTGGGTGGAGAAGATGTTGCAGGACGACCAGCGTACTTCGGCGCCGAGGGCGATCAGCGTTTCGATCAGCACGGCAGTCTGGATGGTCATGTGGATGCAGCCGAGGATCTTCGCGCCCTTGAGCGGCTGCTCGGCGGCGTATTTCTTGCGCAGGCCCATCAGCGCGGGCATTTCGGATTCGGCGATGATGATTTCGCGGCGGCCCCAGGCAGCCAGGGAAATATCGGCGACCTTGAAGTCGGTAAAATCGGCAGGCGTCATGACAGCACTCATCGAAGAGTTCTCCATTCGTATAGATGCGAATGGGCGCCGTTGATGCGTTCTGGAAACGCCCCATCCGAGCCTGACAGGTTTCATCCTGCTGCAGCGCCCCTCGGACGGGTGGCGGGCACGGTCGAAGCGGAGTCGACCGGGGAAAAGCCTGGCGATTATAGCTGCGCCGCGCGGCAATCCCAACCCCGCGCCGCGCGAACTACCGTGCGCGTGAGGGGGTCGAAAACTACAGGTTCGGTGACCCTTGCCGGGCGAAACCGTTTCAGGAGACCGCCATGAACCCCATGCTTCGCTTAGCGCCCGTGTTGCTTGTCGGCGCCTTCAGCCTGCCTGCCGCCGCCAAATCCTGCTACGTGCACAGCGAAACCTCCGGCGCGGTTCCTGCGCCAGTGGTGACCGAGCAGTGTTTCGAATTCCACGGCGTGGACAAGGACGACGCCATCGACTGGGTTTGCCAGGACAATGAGGCCGTGAGAAATTCGCGCCGCGAGCTCCGCGACAGTTGTCCCGACGGCCACTTCGGTGTCTGCACCGCGCCGATGACGGCAGAGACCCTGGCCAACGAACGTGCCACTGGCTCCCAGGCGAAGAACGGTACCTTGCCCAGCCAGGTCGGCGGCGACGCGACGATCGTCACCTATCACTATCACGCCACTGATCGGGCCCAGGCCAAGATCGATTGCGAAAGCGCTGGCGGCAGATGGGCTCAATAGTCTGCCGAGCAATCTTTGCCGACGAGTCGAAACCCGACTGATTTGTTCAACCGCGCATGGACGGGGATAATCCCGCGCTTTGCATCGACGAGTGGTTGAACCATGAAGCTGAGTCTGCTGAGCCTGTCCCTGATTGTTGTCCTGGCGCTGACGGGCTGCGACCGGGTCGACCCCAATTCCCCGTTGGGCAAGCGCAAAGCGATCTACCAGGCGATGCTCGATACCAAGGAAGACCTTGGCGGCATGCTGCGCGGGCGCATCCCGTTCGACGGCGAAGGCTTCAGTGCAGGCGCGGCCAAGCTGGACGAGCTCTCGCGGCAGCCTTGGCAGCATTATCCTGATGTGAAGGAAGAGCAGAGCGATGCGCGTGACGACGTCTGGCAGCGTCAGGAGCGTTTCAACGAGATGGCCCGCGAACTTGAAGCGACCACGGCCGCGCTGGTGAGCGTGACGACCTCCTCCCCGGTTACTGCACAAAGCGTGGCGCCGGCGTTCCAGCGGGTCGAGGATGCCTGTGAAGCCTGCCACAAGGAGTTCCGCGCCTACTAACGGCGCAGCGATTCGAGCTTTTCCCGCGACTTGGCCAGCTGATTGCGGCGCAGCTCGATCAGCTGAGCATCACCGGTGCCCAAGGCCTCGCGTAGCAGCGTCTCGCGCCGCTCAACCTGGCGATTGGTGTGATCGTATTCGACCTGATGCGGGTGCAGGGCAACCACGCCCTGGCACTGCTCGGTCAGGCCCTGCAGTTCGCTGTCGAGTTGCGTCTGGCGCAGCTTGTCACCCAGCAGGCGCGCCTGCTGCAGCTGTTCGCGCAAGGCCTGGCGCTGGTCGTGGCACTGGCTATCGGCGTTGGGGGCCGCGCTAGCCAACTGGCTGATGGCGGTAGCGCCGATCAGCAGGGCAATCGGCCAATGTCGCAAAGACATGCCTCGCCTCCATAATTGTTATCCAGCACCTATCGACCGCGACATTCGGGGGAAAGTCCCTTCAGAACCCCGAAATACCGACAGCGCGCAGCCTGTGACGCAGCAGCTGCAGCTCCGGTGCATGAAAGAAGGTATGCAACTGTTCTGCGCGTGCCTTTCCAACCCCCGGTTCCGCCTGCCATTGCGCCACGCTGCGTGCCGCCAGTACGTCCCAGTCGGGCTGCAATGTGAGCGGCAGATTGACCGGCATGCCGAGCGCCTTGAGCCATCGGCCCGCTGGCCTCTGCCGGGCGAGAGCGAAGCTCGCGACCAGCTTGCTGGCGCGCGACTTGCCGATGCCAGGGACCTGTTGCAACGTCGCCGCGTCCAGCTCCAGCCAGGCGAGCAGATCGGGCAGCAGTCCGGCGTCCAGTAGGGCCTGCCAACTGCCTTGGCCTACCCCGGCAAGGCCAAGCCCCTGCTTGCCGCTCAGCCAGACCATACGGGCGATGAACTGCTGCTCACAGCCCGGCGTTGGCTGCCAGCAGCTGTGCGCGTGATACTGCGATGGGTCCGGTGCCGCGACCTCTGCCCGTTCGGTGCTGCGCCAGACCACCGAGTCCAGTTGCGGGACGCTATGCCCGGCGAGTGCAACTGCGACCTGGTCGCGGGGGCGCACATCCAGTTCGCGCCAGCGCTCCAGCGAGCCGAGGCTGAGCGTACGGATACGGCGATCATCGAGATGTACCGGCGCCAGCTGCAGCATGGGCGTGATGCGCCCGGTGCGGCCGATGCGAAACTCCACGGCGCGGACCTCGGTCACCCCCTTGCGCAGCGGATGTTTCCAGGCCGCCGCCCAGTGCGGCTCTGCCTGCCAGCGCTCGGCAGGCGGGCGCGTGCCTTGCCGCAACACCACGCCGTCGGTGGCGAACGGCAGCGGTTGCCGATACCACTGTTCGCGCCAATGCTGCGCTTGCGCGGGACCCTGTAGCGGCAGACTGAACCGCTGACTGTCGCTGAACCCCATGGCGGCCAGCTGCTGCAGACGGAGGGTCATCTGCTCCGGCCCGTTCGGCCAGTCCCAGACGAAAAGGCCGATCTGCGCCGCCGTATCGGTGTCCAGCCGGTTGCTGGCCATGGCGCCGGCAACACGACCGCGCGCCCCAGCGCTGCCAAACTCCGCCTGCACATGCTGCTCCAGACGCCAGTAGAGTTCGCCCTGCAGTATCACCTCGCCAGGCGCTGCAAGTCGGGACGGAACCGCCGGCAGCTGCCGGACGTGGGCTGTCCAGTCCTGTCCGCTGTAACCATCGCCGCGGCTGATGGCCTGCTGTAGCAGGCCGCCACGATAGACCAGGGTGATTGCCACGCCGTCCACCTTCGGCTGAATCCACAGGTTCTCGCGGCGCTCGATCCAGGCGGCGACTGCCTGTTCGTCGGCGAGCTTGGTCAGCCCGGTCTGCATTACCGGATGCCGTACCGGGCCGCCGGCGCCGGCCAACGGTGCCTGAGCCGCGACGGTGCCCGGGAAACAACGCTGCCAGTCGTGCAGCCGCGCACGACTCTGGTCGTAGATTTCGTCATCCACCAGCGACAGGCCGCGGCGGTGATAGGCCTCGTCCCAGTGTTGCAGCTGTCGTTGGAGGCTGGTGATTTCCTGTTGCGCTCGCGCATCGTTCCAGGTCGGGCAGACGGCGAGGCAAAGCGGCGAGAAAAGGCACAATAACAGTGCGATCAGGCGTTGCATGGCGAGCATCCTTGCTCTGGTGAGTTGGTCTGGCCTCCCTCGTTGAAGGCCAGCTCATTGTCGCCGGCTCGACGCGGCACGACCGTGCGTCAGCGCATATTGAACAGTTCCTGGTGGAAGTCTCTTGGTGGCAGGCCGTGGCGTTGCAGGTCCCTGCTCAGATCCTGACCGAAGCCCGCCGGGCCGCAGAACCAGACGTCGCTGTCCTGCCATAGCGGCGCCAACTGGCGAAGGCGCTCGGGCGTCAGGCGCCCGCCCTCGCTGGCTACCAGCACGTGCAGGCGCACCCGGGCGCGTGCGGCCAGTTCGCGGATACGCTCGATGAAACTCTGGTCCGGCGCGCTGGTGCAGTAGAACAGATCGACGTTGTCGCCCTTGCCGCTCGCGGCGAGCGCCTGCAGCTGGCCGATGAAGGGCGCAATGCCGATGCCGCCGGCCACCCAGATCTGCCGCGGCTTGCGGCTATGGAAGTCGAAGCAGCCATAAGGCCCTTCGACCTTCACCGCATCGCCCACCTTCAGGGTGTCCGGCAGGGTGCGGGTGTAGTCACCAAGGCCCTTGATGGAGAAGGCCAGCCTGCCATCGTTGCACCAGGCTGAGGACAGGCTGAAGGGGTGCGGCCCTTCCTTCTCGTCGAAGGTGACGAAGGCGAACTGCCCGGCCTTGTGCCCCGGCCAGGGACCGTCGAGCTTGATATCGACGCGCAGCACGCGGTTTTCGCGGTGATGGGTCAAGCTTTCTATGCGACCGACCACCTGATGCTTGCGCCCGATGCGGCGCAACAGCGAAATGCAGGCCGCGACGGAACCCGAAGCCATCAGCACGGCGAGGACCAGGCCCAGCGGCGAGGTCCAGTAGTCGGGCGGGGTCAGCACCACCGAGTGCGCCACCAGAGCCAGATAGACCAGCGCCAGCCAGCGGTGCGTCTTGAAGAACCAACGGTAGGGGAAGCTTTTGACCAGCGCCAGTACGATCAGAATCGCCGCCGCGTAGAAGGCCCATTCGCCGATCGTCTCGGCGAGGCCGCGAAAGCGCTGCAGCAGGGCAAAGATGCCCTCATGCATCTGGCCCTCACCGGCACGTCGCGCCGGCTTTTCCAGCCAGCCGAAGCCGACCAGCCATTTCGGTATCTGCCCCCAGCCCCAGTGGAAGATGGCGATCACCAGGGCGCTGATACCAAGCCACTTGTGCAGTCGATAGGTCTTGTCCAGGCCGTCGAAGAAGCGTTCGAAGCGCCGTGGCCGTGCCGCCAGCACCATCGCCACGCTCATCGCAACGATGCCGAGCACGCCGCTGTAGTGCACCAGTACCTTGCGCAGCGGCCAGAACTGGTAGCGAGCCATGATGAAGTCGTCCACCAGCAACCAGAGCAGCGTCAGTCCGACGAACAGCGCGACGTAGGTGAGTTTTATCTGTCTCATTTCGGGAAAGCCTCCTTGCTGGCGACCCGTGTGCCAGCGCTTCCAAGCATGTATGCAGTGCCGCGCCGCCGCCATGATCACGGTCACTACGAATCGTGACTGGGAGGCGGCGGGCGCCCTGCGTTACGTTTTTCTCTACAATTCCGCCCCTGATTCCTCGAAGAGACGAGCCCGTGCAACCAGTGATCGCCATTGAGCAGCTCACCAAGACCTACGCTTCCGGCCACCCGGCGCTCAAGCGCATCGACCTCGAGATCCACAAGGGCGAGATATTCGCTCTGCTCGGACCCAACGGCGCCGGCAAGACCACGTTGATCAGCATCATTTGCGGCATCGTCAACCCCGGCGGCGGGCGAGTGCTGGTCGACGGCCACGACATCGTTCAGGACTACCGCGCCGCCCGCTCGAAGATCGGCCTGGTGCCGCAGGAGCTGTTCAACGAGGGCTTCGAAAGCGTCTGGGCGACGGTGCGTTTTTCGCGCGGCCTGTTTGGCAAGGCGCCGGACGATTTGTTCCTGGAGAATCTGTTGCGCGATTTGTCGCTGTGGGACAAGCGCAATGCCCGCATCCTCGAGCTTTCCGGCGGCATGAAGCGCCGCGTGATGATCGCCAAGGCGCTGTCCCACGAGCCGTCGATCCTGTTCCTCGACGAGCCCACCGCTGGCGTCGACGTCGAGCTGCGTCGTGACATGTGGGAAATGGTCCGCGGCCTGCGCGAGCGTGGCGTGACCATCATCCTCACTACCCACTACATCGAAGAAGCCGAGGAAATGGCCGACCGCATCGGGGTGATCAGCCGCGGCGAGATCATTCTGGTCGAGGACAAGGACGTGCTGATGCACAAGCTTGGCAAGAAGCAGCTGACCCTGCATCTGCAGCGACCGCTGGCCGAGATTCCCGCGGAACTGGCCAGCTATCCGCTGGAGCTCACCGATGCCGGCAACCAGCTGGTGTTCACCTTCGACGCCCAGCATGAGGACACTGGCATCGCCGAGCTGCTCCGGCGCCTGGCGGCCCACGGCATCGACTTCAAGGATCTGCAGTCGAGCCAGAGCTCGCTGGAAGAAATCTTCGTCAATCTGGTTCACGGTCGCTGAGGAAAAGCCCGCATGAATTTCTACGCGATCCGCGCGATCTACCTGTTCGAACTGGCGCGCACCTGGCGCACCCTGCTGCAGAGCATCGCTACCCCGGTGATCTCCACCTCGCTGTACTTCGTGGTGTTCGGCTCGGCCATCGGCGCGCGCATGGAGGCGATGCACGGCATCCCCTACGGCGCGTTCATCATCCCCGGCCTGATCATGATGGCGCTGCTCACCGAGAGCATCTCCAACGCCTCGTTCGGCATTTACATGCCGCGCTATTCCGGAACCATCTACGAGGTGCTGTCGGCGCCGGTGTCCTATGTCGAGATCGTCATCGGCTATGTCGGTGCGGCGGCGACCAAGTCGCTGGTGCTCGGCGTGATCATCCTTGTCACCGCGCGGCTGTTCGTCGATTACGAAATCCAGCACCCGCTGATGATGGCACTGTTCCTGGTGCTGACGGCGGTCACCTTCTGCCTGTTCGGCTTTATCATCGGCATCTGGGCCGATGGCTGGGAGAAGCTGCAGATCGTTCCGGCACTGATCGTCACGCCGCTGGCCTTTCTCGGCGGCAGCTTCTATTCCATCGAAATGCTGCCGCCGCTGTGGCAGAAGGTCACCCTGTTCAACCCGGTGGTGTACCTGATCAGCGGCTTCCGCTGGAGCTTTTACGGCGTCTCGGACATCAGCGTCGGTGTCAGCCTGGCGATGATTCTTGGTTTCCTCGGCGCCTGTCTGCTGGCGGTGTGGTGGATATTCAAGACCGGCTATCGGTTGAAGAACTAGCCCGCAATGAAAACGCCCGCATCTGCGGGCGTTTTCATTAGCGCGTCGGGGGGCTTACTTGCCGAACATCTTGCCCAGACCGAGAACCGCATCCTTGGCTTGGGTGACAGCCTGGACCTTCTCATTCACTGCTCCAGCGTCGTCGCCAGCTGCGTTGGCTGCCAGGCCGTCGGCGTCCAACTGAGCGCAGCCGTCTTCGACCTGATTCAGCACATTGCTGAGTTTTTCGTTGCCTAGCATCTGGCCGAGCAGCTTGCCGGTTTCCAGATTGCCCTGCTGGGCGGCCAGCTGCGCTTGGCATTTGGCTTGCGCGTCAGTGGTGGCGGCCTGCAGCGAGGTGCTGGCGAGGATGACGGCGGCACAGCCGAGAATGAGGGAAATACGCATGGATACGCTCCTTGTAATGCCGATCACAACAGGTGATCGATCGAGTCCGTTCGAAAAGGGCGTTGATGATAGCTGTTGGCCTGCATAACGGAAAGGCTCTGGAATGGAGGTTTCGTGATGCACCGCTGGCAGCGGATGGCGTCTGTTGCGACTCTACCCCCCTCTTGAAAGCAAGAAGCCCCGCGCGGCTTGCGCCGGCGGGGCTTTTTGTCGGTGCGGTCGCGCTTACAACCCGGCAGCGGCGCGCAAAGCGTCGGCCTTGTCGGTCTTTTCCCAAGTGAAGGCGGTGAAGGTGTCGGCCCCCACCGTCATCTCGTAGGGATTGCGGCCGAAGTGGCCGTAGGCCGCGGTGGCGCGGTACATCGGGTGCAGCAGGTCGAGCATGCGGGTGATCGCGTAAGGGCGCAGATCGAAATGCTCACGGACCAAAGCGATGATCTTGTCGTCGCTGAGCTTGCCGGTGCCGAAGGTGTTCAGCGAGATGGATGTCGGCTGCGCTACGCCGATGGCGTAGGACACCTGAATCTCGCAACGATCGGCGAGGCCGGCGGCGACGATGTTCTTCGCCACGTAGCGGCCGGCGTAGGCGGCCGAGCGATCTACCTTGGACGGGTCCTTGCCGGAGAAGGCACCGCCGCCATGGCGGGCCATGCCGCCGTAGGTGTCGACGATGATCTTGCGGCCGGTCAGGCCGCAGTCGCCAACCGGGCCGCCGATGACGAACTGGCCGGTCGGGTTGATGTGGTACTGGGTGTCCTTGTGCAGCAGCTCCGCGGGCAGGCTGTGCTTGATGATCAGCTCCATCACCGCTTCGCGCAGGTCGCTCTGCTTGACCTCGGGGTTGTGCTGGGTGGACAGCACGATGGCGTCGATGCCGGCGACCTTGCCGTTCTCGTAGCGGCAGGTGACCTGGCTCTTGGCGTCCGGGCGCAGCCATGGCAGCAGGCCGTTCTTGCGTGCTTCGGCCTGGCGTTCGACCAGGGCGTGGGAGAAGCGGATCGGCGCCGGCATCAGCACGTCGGTCTCGTTGCTGGCGTAGCCGAACATCAGGCCCTGATCACCGGCACCCTGGTCTTCCGGCTTGGTGCGGTCGACGCCCTGGGCGATGTCCACCGACTGCTTGCCGATGATGTTGATGATGCCGCAGGTGGCACCGTCGAAACCGACTTCCGAGCTGTTGTAGCCGATGTCGACGATGACGTCGCGCACCAGTTGTTCCAGATCGACCCAGGCCGAAGTGGTGACTTCACCGGCAACGATCGCCACACCGGTCTTGACCATGGTTTCGCAGGCCACGCGGGCATGCTTGTCCTCGGCGATGATGGCGTCGAGCACCGCATCGGAGATCTGGTCGGCGATCTTGTCCGGATGCCCTTCGGACACGGACTCGGAGGTAAAAATCGAGTATTCGCTCATCTATCGGTTTCCTATTACCGGTGGGTGAGTCGGTCGTCAGGGACGGACCGGGAAAAGTACCGGGCCTGGATCTGAAAACCGTTCTTCAAGCCAATGTAGAGGCTCTCGCCGGGCGTGAGCCCCGCGGCATCGGCCCAACGGGCCAGATCGTCCTGTTCGAAGCCCAGCCAGAGATCGCCGCAGGCCTCCCTGGCCCAACTCTGGTTGTGGCTGCACAGCTCCGTGACCAGCAGACTGCCGCCCGCGTTCACCAGCCGTGCCAATTGTTTGATCGCCTCGCCGGGCGCCGCCAGGTGATGCAGCACCATGTTCAGCACCACGCAGTCGGCCGGCGGGCACTCGTCGTGCAGTGCGTCGGCGAGCTTCAGCTCGACGTTTGTCAGCCCCGCTTCCTGACAGCGCGCACGCGCCAGGTCGAGCATGGCGGGGCTGTTGTCCAGCGCCACTACGCGTGCGAAGCGCCGCGCCAACTCCGGAAGGAAACTGCCATCCCCGGGACCGACTTCCAGCGCCGTGGCGCTGGCATCGAAGTTCAGTGCATCGAGCAAGGCCACCACGCTGTCGCGATACTGTGGCAGCCCGGCGATCAGATCCTGGCGGGCCTGAAAGCTGTCGGCCATGCGCGCGAAGAAATCCTCGCTGGCGGCGCTGCGCTGGGCATGCACGGCGGCGATACGGGCCTCGATCTCGCGCGGCAGCTCCAGCCGATCGGCTTCCTCGAGCAGCGCCGCGTGCAGCTTGCCGCCGGAGCTGTCGGCCAGCGGCAGGCTGCGCCGGTAGAACACCGCGTTGCCTTCGCGGCGGGTCGCCAGCAACCCAGCCTGGGTAAGTACCTTGAGGTGGTGGCTCATGCCGGACTGACCGATGGCGAAGATCTGCGCCAGCTCGAGCACGCCGAACGAGTCACTGGCCAGCGCCCGCAGTACGTTCAAACGCAATGCATCGCCGCCGGCCTTGCACAGGGCGGCGAGCGAATCACTGGCGTCGAAACGGATCTGGGGCATGCGCAGGCTCATAAGCCGCGCAGTCTAGTCGGTCACTTTTCGTACAGCAAGGGCAATATCAAAAAGTTTTGATATTGCCCTTCTGGGGCGCAGGGTTACTGCAGCAGGCGGGACAACCCCAGGGTGCACGACACCAGGCCAAGGCCGATGAGGAAGTAGTTCGGCAGGATATCCAGCAGGCGCTGAATCAGTCCTTCGCCGGCCAGACGGCGCGAGAGCAGGCTGTAGGCGAGCAGGATGCTCAGATCGATCACCGCCCAGATCACGATGAGCACCGTCGCCTGTGGCGCGAACGGCTGCGCGGGCAGGATGAAGCCGGGGAGGAAGGCGAGAAAGAACAGGATGTCCTTGGGGTTGGACAGGCCCACCGCCATGGCCCGCCAAAAATAGTGCGCCTCGCTGCGTTTGGGCATGGCGGCCTCGCTGCGTCCGCCGCACAGGCTGTCGCAGCCCAGCCAGATCAGGTACAGGCCGCCGAGGATCTGCCCGGCTTCGAGCACCAGCGGGTCGAGGTCCAGCGCCAGGTAGATCATCACCAGTGCGGCGATCATCAGGATCTGCGCAGACAGCGCGCCGCCGAGAATCGTCCACAGTGGCCAGCGCCGGCGCGCGTCGGATACCACCAGTGCGACCACCGGTCCGGGAGATGCGATCAGCAGGGCGACCGCCGCGGCGAAGGCGAGATAGGTTGCGTTCATAGTTCGGTCACCAGGCCGAATACCCGGCTGCGTTTGCCCAGGCGCTCGGCATAGAAGTTCGGATTGGTGATGGCGAAGGCGCGCTGGATCCAGCGATCGCTGCCGTCGAAGCGTGCACTGAAGGGGCTGCGGGCGTGAGCGGTGCGGCGATTGTCGATGATCAGCATGTCGCCACGATTCAGCCGCACCGGCTCGACCTCCCAGGCTATGGCGCGCAGCTTGTCCATCAGTTGTTGGGCGCGGCTGCTGAAGGCCAGCATGAAGTGCGGGTCGAAACGGAAGAAAGGTGCATCCGGGTCGCCGTAGAGGATGGTCTGGTGGCGATTGATGTCGATGCGCTGGTTCTTTTCGGTGGGACCGTAATCGGACAGGAAGTTGTACGGCTCGGTGAGGAAGAACGCCTGCTCTTCGAAGGTCAGTCGCTCGAGGATGCGCTCGATCGAGGCGATATAGGTGACCGCCTCCGCGTCGGGGTCCTGGCGCAGGCAGAGCAGCACCAGATAGTCGGGCAGTACGGCGTGGAAGGCGTTTTCCGTGTGCAGGTCCAGTTCGGTATCGAAACTGTCCGACGTTGCACCGCGGGAATGTGCCTGCTGCGGGAAGAAGTTGTTGACGATGCAGCCCTCGGACTCCTGCAGATAGCCGATCGGTTCGCCGAGCAGGGCGGTGGCCTGCAGCAGAAGGCGCTCGCTGCTGTCGTCGGGTTTGCAAAGCAGGTCGCGGCTCAGCGGCGTTGGCGGGATGTCGCCGATGGGAAGGCTTTCGAGGGTCATGAAGCCTTTCTTGTTACCGAACAGCCTGAAATTGATGATCTGGCCGATCTGCTCATGCTGCAGCGCGCTCTTCTCTACCGCATTGGCCAGGAGCGTCTCGTAGTATTTGTTCTGCATGGCATCCTTTCCTGAGTTTTTATTGGTGCGCGTGCGCGTTAAGTGAATACCGAAGCTGGCCCGGAACCCATTGCTGGCGCAGTATTGGGACGCTGGAAAAGATTGGAAAATGGAAAAAATGACCCCTAAGGATGAGTTTTAGTCATGCCGGATTCGGTTGTCGCAGCACCGCGCATGCCGCCGCTCTATGCCTTGCGCGCCTTCGAGGTGGCGGCGAGTTTCGGCTCGTTCACCCAGGCCGCGCAGAGCCTGTTCATCACCCAGAGTGCGGTCAGCCGGCACGTGAAGAGGCTGGAAGAGCATCTGGGCTGCCAGCTGTTCGAGCGGCACGGCTCGCGTCTGACGCTGACCGATGCCGGGCGACTGCTGGCGCAGGAGTTGAAGATCGGTTTTCGCACCATCGAAAACGCCTGCGTTGCGGTGACCCGCCAGCGTGGTGCGTTGCGCCTGAAGGCGCCGTCGACCCTGACCATGCGTTGGTTGCTGGGCACGCTGGAGGGCTTTCATATGGCCAATCCGCAGAACCGCGTGCAGTTGACCAGTGCCTGGATGGATCTGGACGCAGTGGATTTCAGTAGCGAGCCGTTCGACTGTGCAATTCTGCTCGGCAACGGCGGTTTCCCTGCTGATTGGCGACGGGTGAAGCTGTTCGATGAGTGGCTGGTGCCGGTCTGTGCCCCCGAACTGCTTGGCAACACGGCCTGGACCACGCAGCGGCTGGGCGAGGCGGAACTGATCCATCCCTCGCGGGATTGCCGTGACTGGCGGCGCTGGCTGCAGCGTACCGGGCGCGCGGATCAGATCGCCTGGCAGCAGGGCAAGCTGTTCGACACCCTGGAGCTGGGCATCTCCGCCGCGGCGCAGGGGCATGGTGTCTCGATCGGCGATCTGGCGCTGGTCGGCGCCGAGCTGCAGCGCGGCAGCCTAGTGCTGCCGTTCCATCAGGCAGTGAAGTCCGGTGACAGCTATTACCTGGTCTGGCCTGGCGGCGGCGATGAGTCGGCGACCCTGATGCGCATGCGCGATTACCTGCTCGAACACCTGCCGGACGTGACCAGTCAGGGCGTCGAGCTGTTGGATTGAGCGCGCGCGGCGGCCATTCAGTCATTGCCGCGGCCACCCTCGGTAGGGGAAAATGGCCGCCTTTTTCTACGTACACCCGCAGGAGATTCAGCGATGCCCAGCCGTCGTGAGCGAGCCAATGCCATCCGCGCCCTCAGCATGGATGCTGTGCAGAAAGCCAACAGCGGCCACCCGGGTGCCCCCATGGGCATGGCGGACATCGCCGAAGTGCTCTGGCGCGATCATCTGAAGCACAGTCCGACCAACCCGCAGTGGGCCGACCGCGACCGCTTCGTGCTGTCCAACGGCCACGGCTCGATGCTGATCTACTCGCTGCTGCACCTTACCGGTTACGACCTGACCATCGATGACCTGAAGAACTTCCGCCAGCTGCACAGCAAGACCCCGGGCCACCCGGAGTTCGGCTACACCGCCGGCGTCGAGACCACCACCGGTCCGCTCGGTCAGGGCCTTGCCAACGCTGTCGGTTTCGCCGTGGCGGAGAAGGTCATGGCGGCGCAGTTCAACCGCCCCGGCCATAACATCGTCGACCACAACACCTATGTGTTCCTCGGCGACGGCTGCATGATGGAAGGCATCAGCCATGAAGTCTGCTCGCTGGCCGGGACCCTTGGCCTGAACAAGCTGATCGCCTTCTACGACGACAACGGCATCTCCATCGACGGCGAAGTGCACGGCTGGTTCACCGATGACACCCCGCGGCGCTTCGAAGCCTATGGCTGGCAGGTGATCCGCAACGTCGACGGCCATGACGCCGACGAGATCCAGATGGCCATCGAGACCGCGCGCAAGAGCGACCGTCCGACGCTGATCTGCTGCAAGACCATCATCGGCTTCGGCTCGCCGAACAAGCAGGGTAAGGAAGAATCCCACGGCGCTGCGCTGGGTGATGCCGAAATCGCGCTGACCCGCGAGGCGCTGGGCTGGAAACACGACCCGTTCGAAATCCCGGCCGAGATCTACGCCGAGTGGGACGCCAAGCAGAAGGGCGCCGACGCGGAAAACGAGTGGAACAAGCGCTTCGCCGCCTACGAAACCGAATTCCCGGCGCTGGCGTCCGAGTTCAAGCGGCGCATGGCCGGCGAGCTGCCGGCTGACTTCGCCGAAAAGGCCAGCGAGTTCATCCGTGAAGTCGCCACCAAGGGCGAAACCATCGCCAGCCGCAAGGCCAGTCAGAACTGTCTGAATGCCTTCGGCCCGCTGCTGCCGGAGCTGCTCGGCGGCTCGGCGGACCTCGCCGGCTCCAACCTGACCCTGTGGAAGGGCTGCAAGCCGGTGGTGGCCGAGGACGCCTCGGGCAACTACATGTATTACGGCGTGCGCGAGTTCGGCATGGCCGCGATCATGAACGGCATCGCCCTGCACGGCGGCCTGATTCCGTACGGCGCAACCTTCCTGATGTTCATGGAATACGCCCGCAATGCCGTGCGCATGTCCGCCCTGATGAAGCAGCGCGTGCTCTACGTCTTCACCCACGACTCCATAGGTCTTGGCGAAGATGGCCCGACTCACCAGCCGATCGAGCAGCTGACCAGCCTGCGCACCACACCGAACCTGGACACCTGGCGTCCGGCCGATACCGTCGAATCGGCGGTGGCCTGGAAGCATGCGGTCGAACGCAAGGACGGCCCGAACGCGCTGATCTTCTCGCGCCAGAACCTGCCGTTCCATGTGCGTGACAACGAAACCGAAGCGGCCATTGCCCGCGGTGGCTACATCCTGAAGAACTGCGCCGGCGAGCCGGAGTTGATCCTCATCGCCACCGGTTCGGAAGTCAGCCTGGCAGTGCAGGCCGCCGACAAGCTGACCGAGCAGGGCCGCAAGGTGCGTGTCGTCTCGATGCCTTGCACCAGCGTGTTCGATGCCCAGGACGCCGCCTACAAGCAGCAGGTGCTGCCGGTGGAAGTCGGTGCACGCATCGCCGTCGAGGCGGCGCACGCGGACTACTGGTACAAATACGTCGGCCTTGACGGTCGCATCATCGGCATGACCACCTACGGGGAATCGGCTCCGGCCAACCAGCTGTTCGAGGAATTCGGCTTCACCGTCGACAACATCCTCGCCGTCGCCGAAGAGCTGCTGGAGGACTGACCGCAAAGATGGGGTGGATGGCTGCGGCCATCCACCCATCGAGCCCCATCCGCGTAGGGTGGAGAACATCGGTTTTCCACCTGCAGGACCGACGAAGAACCCATGGCCAACGCCCGTCCCTATCGCGTCGCCCTCAACGGCTACGGCCGCATCGGCCGTTGCGTGCTGCGTGCATTCTATGAGCGCGGCGCCGCCTTCGATTTTCAGTTCGTTGCCCTCAACGATCTGGCCGACATGGCCAGCCTGGAATACCTCACCCGTTTCGACTCCACCCACGGCCGCTTTCCCGGGGAAGTGAGCGTGGACGGCGATTGCCTGCACCTCAACGGACACTGCGTGAAGGTGCTGCGCGAGTCGACGCCCGAGGCCATCGACTGGCGGGCGCTGGACGTCGATCTGGTGCTGGAGTGCTCGGGCGCCTACACCAGTCGCGCCGATGGCGAGCGCTTTCTCGCCGCGGGTGTGCCGCGGGTGCTGTTCTCGCAGCCGATGGCCAGCGCGGCGGATGTCGATGCCACGGTGGTCATGGGCATCAACCAGCAACAGCTGACGGGTTCCGAGCGGCTGGTATCCAACGCTTCCTGCACCACCAACTGCGGCGTGCCATTGCTCAAGCTGCTCAACGACGCGGTGGGCATCGAGTACGCCTCGATCACCACGATTCACTCGGCGATGAACGATCAGCCGGTGATCGACGCCTACCACCATGAGGACTTGCGCCGCACCCGTTCGGCCTTCCAGTCGGTAATTCCGGTGTCCACCGGCCTGGCGCGGGGTATCGAACGCCTGCTGCCGGAACTCTCGGGGCGGATTCAGGCCAAAGCGGTGCGGGTGCCCACGGTGAACGTGTCCTGTCTGGACATCACGCTGCAAACCGCCTGCGATACCGATGCGCGAACGATCAACCGGGTGCTGCGCGAGGCCGCCGAAGGCGGGCCCTTGCAGGGCTTGCTGGCGTATACCGAGCTGCCCCACGCCAGCTGCGATTTCAATCACGATCCGCATTCGGCGATCGTCGACGGCAGCCTGACGCGCGCGTCCGGCCCGCGCCTGGTGAACCTGCTGGCCTGGTTCGACAACGAATGGGGGTTCGCCAACCGCATGCTCGACGTCACCGACCACTATCTGCGCGTGGCCAATCGCACCTAGCCCCCGCGCCTGGAACATCGCTGCTTCTCGACCTTAAGGAAGACCAACATGACCGTTTTGAAGATGACCGATCTCGACCTCCAGGGTAAGCGCGTGCTGATCCGCGAGGACCTAAACGTGCCGGTGAAGGATGGCGCGGTGAAGAGCGATGCACGCATCCTGGCCTCGTTGCCGACCATCAAGCTGGCGCTGGAGAAGGGCGCGGCGGTGCTGGTCTGCTCGCACCTGGGACGACCGGAAGAGGGCGTCTACAGCGAGGAAGACAGCCTCAAGCCGGTCGCCGACTACCTGTCCAAGGCCCTCGGCCGCGAAGTGCCGCTGGTCAAGGACTACCTCGAAGGCGTCGAGGTGCAGCCGGGTGAGCTGGTGCTGCTGGAGAACGTGCGCTTCAACAAGGGCGAGAAGAAGAACGCCGACGAGCTGGCGCAGAAATACGCCGCGCTGTGCGACGTTTTCGTCATGGACGCCTTCGGCACCGCGCACCGCGCCCAGGGCTCGACCCATGGTGTGGCCAAGTTTGCCAAGGTGGCCTGCGCCGGCCCGCTGCTGGCGGCAGAGCTGGATGCCCTGGGTAAAGCGTTGAAAACCCCGGCCAAGCCAATGGTCGCCATCGTCGCCGGTTCCAAGGTGTCGACCAAGCTCGACGTGCTGACCTCGCTGGCCGACATCTGCGACCAGCTGATCGTCGGCGGCGGTATCGCCAACACCTTCCTCGCCGCGGCGGGTTACAACGTTGGCAAGTCGCTGCATGAAGCGGATCTGCTCGACACCGCCAAGGCCATCGCGGCCAAGGTTGCCGTGCCGCTGCCGGTGGACGTGGTGGTCGCCAAGGAGTTCGCCGAGAGTGCCGAGGCCACGGTCAAGGCTGTCGCCGACGTCGCCGACGACGACATGATCCTCGATATCGGACCGAGGACCGCCGCCATGTTCGGCGAAATGCTCAAGGCTTCGCAGACCATCCTCTGGAACGGTCCGGTCGGCGTGTTCGAATTCGACCAGTTCGGCAACGGCACTAAGGTGCTGGCTCAGGCCATCGCCCAGAGCCCAGCGTTCTCCATCGCCGGAGGCGGCGACACCCTGGCAGCCATCGACAAGTACGGCGTGGCCGAGCAGATCTCCTACATCTCCACCGGTGGTGGCGCCTTCCTCGAGTTCGTCGAGGGCAAGGTGCTGCCGGCGGTCGAAGTGCTGGAACAGCGCGCCGACTGAAACTTCGCGGGCGAGGTGAACGCCTTGTGCCGTTCGCCTGCCGGCTCAGGAGATGCTGGGCCGGCAGCGCATGGGGCAACCCCGGCGGCTTGCCGTGGTCTTTGTTCTATCTGGAACAAGGAAAGGGGATGCACCATGCGATATGCCGTTGTTGCTGTTTGCTGCCTGGGGTTGGCCGGTTGCGCCGGGAATTCACCGGATAGCGCTTGCCAGGTACTCGACCCACCGCCTGTCCTCAGCCCGACTGCCGAGCATGACCAGCGCGTCGAAATGCAGGCCACGGGCGACCCGACCATCACTACGCAAGACGGCCTGCAGGATTGCCCGTGATCACCGTTTGCCAAGGAGAAGGAATGAACAAAGGCCTGTCCATGCTGATCGCAGCGTTGCTGCTCGGCGGTTGTGGCCACTGGCAATCCGGCCCGGATGCGCCATTCGTGCGCTGGAAATGCCAGAGTCAGCAGAACATCGCCTGGCGATACGCTGACGACCAGCACTCGGCGATCGACCTGAAAGTGGGCAATGACGAACGTATTCATACCCTGCGAAAGGAACCAGCCACCCGCGGCAGTTTCTATAGCGATGGCGTACTCGCTTTCCACGACAAGGGTAACGAGGCGCTGGTGTACCACGTCGCCGATGACAAGGTGCTGGCCCATGGCTGCAGTGCGTCGCTCATCAGCATCTAGCGGCTAATGATTCATACAGGCCTCGCCGATGCGGGGCTTTCGACTGAAAGCTGGCGGGACGCTGGCATTTGCCGCCCTCGCCACTACAATGCCGCGCCCAGCGTGCGGCGCTTGAACAGCGTCGGCCACTGCGGCAGGCTCTACACGATCAAACGACCCAGACCGGGAGAAAGGAAAACATGGCACTCATCAGCATGCGCCAGATGCTCGACCACGCCGCCGAGTTCGGCTACGGCGTGCCGGCCTTCAACGTCAACAACCTCGAGCAGATGCGCGCCATCATGGAAGCGGCTGACAAGACCGACTCCCCGGTGATCGTCCAGGCTTCCGCCGGTGCGCGCAAATACGCTGGCGCGCCGTTCCTGCGTCATCTGATCCTGGCGGCGATCGAAGAATTCCCGCACATCCCGGTGTGCATGCACCAGGACCACGGCACCAGCCCGGATGTCTGCCAGCGCTCGATCCAGCTGGGCTTCTCTTCCGTGATGATGGATGGTTCGCTGCAGGCGGACGGCAAGACCCCGGCCGACTACGACTACAACGTGCGCGTGACCCAGCAGACCGTGGCGTTTGCCCATGCCTGCGGCGTTTCCGTGGAAGGCGAGCTGGGTTGCCTGGGCAGCCTGGAAACCGGTATGGCCGGCGAGGAAGACGGCGTCGGTGCCGAGGGCGTACTGGACCACAGCCAGCTGCTGACCGATCCGGAAGAAGCCGCCGACTTCGTCGCCAAGACCAAGGTCGATGCCCTGGCGATCGCCATCGGCACCAGCCATGGCGCTTACAAGTTCACCAAGCCGCCGACCGGCGACACCCTTTCGATCCAGCGCATCAAGGAAATCCATGCGCGCATCCCGGACACCCATCTGGTGATGCATGGCTCCTCGTCGGTACCGCAGGAGTGGCTGCAGATCATCAACCAGTACGGTGGTGAAATCGGCGAAACCTACGGCGTGCCGGTCGAAGAAATCGTCGAGGGCATCAAGTACGGCGTGCGCAAGGTCAACATCGACACCGACCTGCGTCTGGCCTCCACCGGCGCGATTCGCGAGTTCATGGCGAAGAACCCCAGCGAGTTCGACCCGCGCAAGTACTTCGCCAAGACCGTCTCGGCCATGCGCGACATCTGTATCGCCCGCTACGAGGCCTTCGGTACCGCCGGTAACGCCAGCAAGATCAAGCCGATCTCCCTGGAAGGCATGTTCCAGCGCTACGCCAGCGGCGAACTGGACCCGAAGATCAACTGATCCGTCCAGACGTGAAAAAGCCCGCGCTATGCGGGCTTTTTCGTTTCGGCGCAGTGTCGGTCAGCTGGCGAGCAATGCCTGAATCTGGCTGTGCAGCGTGTCCAGGGCGAAGGGCTTGGCCAGCACCGGCGCCGAGCGCGCAATGGGGCTGCCCGATTCATAGATTTCGATCGGATAGCCGCTGATGAAGATCACCTTGAGGTCGGGCCGCAGCTTGAGTGCCGGCTCGGCGATCATCACGCCGGATACATTGCCGGGCAGGCGGAAGTCGGTTACCAACAGATCCAGCTGCGGTTTGGTCGCCAGGATTTCGAATGCCTTGGGCGCGCTGTCCGCTTCCAGTACCTGGTAGCCCTCGCTGGCCAGATAGTCCGAGAGCAGGCTGAGGATATGCGGCTCGTCTTCGACGAGCAGAACGATTTTCGGCAGTGCGTGGTTCATGGTGGTCTCGATGTTGCGTTTCGCTGCATTCCAGCCGTTGTAGAGCCGGACAGGATTTCGACAGGTTACGCGCTGCAAGTTTCAGTCCTGCAGCCGGACGGTCGTCGCTTTCTACCGGCGGCTGTGCGCTGGCGCACGTTGTGGGTGGCATCCTCGCCGTTCCAGGCGCAACGCTCAATGCCTACCTTAGCCGGGGGCGCCTAGCCGGGGCGCAGCCGGGGGTGCCTGACCGGCAGTACAGGTCGGTCGCAGCACTGGCCCCAGGCTCGAGGCCGCGCTAGGGTTGCGCCATTCTCTTGCTGGAGTCGCCCATGAACGATACCGAGGCCGCCGCGCAGCGCACGCTCGATTACTACCGCCTCAATGCAGAGGCTTTCCGCGAGGGTACGCTCGACCACGACGTCAGCCAGAACATCGATGCCCTTCTGCGTCACATTCAGGCAGAACCGCCGCTGCGCATCCTCGACCTCGGCTGCGGCCCAGGTCGTGATCTGAAGACCCTGAGAACCCGTGGGCATGTGGCGATAGGTCTCGATGGAACAGAGGCGTTCGTCGAGATGGCTCGCGCCGACAGTGGCTGTGAAGTCTGGCATCAGGATCTGCTGCAACTGGAGCTTCCGGCCCAATCGTTCGATGGCATCTTTGCCAATGCGGTGCTGTTTCACGTGCCTAGCACCGAGTTGCCCAGGGTTCTTTTGCAGCTGAGCGATAGCTTGAAGCCGGGTGGGGTGTTGTTCTGCTCCAACCCGCGCGGTCAGGACCAGGAGGGCTGGAGCGGCGATCGCTACGGCGTCTGGTATGCCTGGCCAACTTGGCGCGAACGCCTGCTGGCCGCCGGTTTCGTCGAACTGGAGCACTACTACCGCCCCGCCGGGCTGCCACGGGAGGAACAACCTTGGCTAGCGAGTGTCTGGCGTAAAGGCTGAACGGCCAATGCAGACCGCAGAATGCAACCTGCATCACGCTTCGTATTGCGTTTTGCACGGCTTAATGCCTGGGCGTAATTTCATAAGTTATTGTTTTTGTTAGATAAAAAATCATTGGTTAGGTTGGCACGAACGCTGCTCCGTTAGGTTCGCTGGAACTTATTGGAGTACAGAACAATGACCGCTGCACAACAATTCCTCACTGCCGCATTCCCTGAGTTCGAAGTGCTCACCGAGCCCCGCCCGGATGGCGGGCTGCTGCTAACCCTGCGCAACGACGACCGTGTTCTGGTCAAGCGAGCGCTTTCCAAGGGCCAGACCCAGACCCGGATGCAACTGGAATGGGTCGTCAGCTCGGTACGCCGGGACCTCGCGCTGGAGGCGGGGATGTCGCCTTCCATCGCACATCTGCAGAGCCAGAGCCGTACCGCACTGCCGACCTACGAGTACGCCTGAGCCGCTCGGCTGCGGATGACCGCAGCCATATTTTTCGACACCGGGTCGCAGAGCCCGGTTCGTTTGCCGTGAAGCCGAAGAGGATAGCCACATGAACGCCATCGACCTGTTGATTGAGGATCATGAGCGCGTGAAGGACCTGCTGACGCGCCTGACCGATTCCACCGAGCGTGCCGTGAAGACACGCACCGAGCTGCTGAGCAAGCTGGAAATGGAAGTCACCATCCATACCCAGCTGGAAGAGCAGATTCTCTATCCCGCCTACAAGGAAGCTGGCGGCAAGGAAGAAGCAAAGATGTACCACGAGGCCAAGGAAGAACACCGTGCGGTGGATGCACTGGTACTGCCGGATCTGAAGGCAACCGATCCCGGTAGCCTCGAATTCTCCGGTCGCGCCAAGGTGTGCAAGGAGCTGCTCGAGCACCATATCGAGGAAGAGGAATCGGAAATGTTCCCGCAGGCACGCGAGCTTTTCGATGCCAAGCGTCTCGAGGAAATGGGTGAGCAGATGAGCGAACTGCGCGCCCGCCTCAAAAAGGAGCTCACCGCCAAGCTGGCGGCCTGAGTACCGGATGGGCTGCCGGGGCGTCCTGCCTCGGCAGCCCGACTATCGTCTGTCCCCGGACCCATCGCTTCGCTGACTTGCATCAATAATGCGACGAAGCGCCACTGCGACCCTAGATGGCTTTATGGCATCAACTGGTACCACACCTGATCGTCGCCCCTGACTGGCAGAAAGCCAAGCGAAGGTGGGCGCGCCGGGCGGGCCATCGCATCGGGAAAGGCATGGAAGACGAGCTGAAGGCGCTGTTGCAACGAGTCGGGCTGGGCCTCGACCAGATCCTTACGCGCAAGCGTTTCCTGCAATGGCAAGCTAGCGACGCGCTGCGCCTTAACCGGGCGGCGGCTGAGCTCGAGCCGGCGCATCGGGTCTTCATCGAAAAACTCTACGAACACCTTGCCGACTTCGGCCAGCCGTCAGCGATGCGCAGCGATCGTGCCGGTCTGACACGCCTCAAGCAGCGCCAGCAGGAGTACTACCGCCGCCTCTGGAACGGGCCATATGAGCGCGACTATGTGCGTGATCGCCTGCTGGTCGGGCTGGTGCATCAGCGCGTCGGCGTCGACCTGGAGTGGTATCTCGGGGCTTACCGGCTGTATCTGTCGGAAATGCTGCGCGCCCTGGTAGGCGACGACGAGCAGCATGCGGTTTACGACAGCCTGCTGAAGATCGTTTTCTTCGACATGATTCTCGCCATCGACACCTACAGTGCGGCGCAGCGACATGCGCTGGAGGACAGCGAAGCGCGCCTGACGCGCGCGTTGCGCGGCTCCGAAGACGGCATCTGGGAGTGGGACGTCGAGCATGACCGGCTGCACCTTTCCGAGCGCTGGACCGCCATGCTGGCAATGCCAGCACAACCCAGTTATTGCAGCCGCAGCTGGTTCGAACGGGTGCACCCGGACGATCTGCCCGGGTTGCGCGAGGCCATCGCCGACCACCTGAACGGGCGCAGCCCTTCGCTGGTTCACGAGTACCGCGTCCGTACCGAGCGCGGTGAGTACCTCTGGGTGCTGGTGCGCGGTGTGGCCGAACGCTGCGAGCTGGGGACCTTGCGCATGGCCGGTTCGCAGACCGACATCAGCGCGCGCAAGGCCGCCGAAGACTGCTCGCGTCACGCGGCACGTCACGATGCGCTGACTGGCCTGGCCAACCGCCTGCACCTCGAGGAGCTGCTCAAGGAGGTGCAGCAGCGTCCCCATGGACGCGCTGCCGCGTTGCTGTTCGTGGACCTGGACCGCTTCAAGCTGATCAACGACAGTCTCGGGCATGGCGCCGGCGACCAGGTGCTGGTCGAGGTGGCGCAGCGCTTGCTGCGCTGCCTGCGCCCCGGCGATCACCTTGCACGCTTCGGCGGCGATGAGTTCGTCGCCCTGCTCGGCGATCTGGCCTGCGAGGCCGATGCCGAGCGTGTGGCGCAACGGATGCTGGTCGCGCTGCGTCAGCCGTTGCAGCTCGGCGAGCGAACGCTGTCGGTCAGCGCCAGCATCGGCATCGCGCCCTTGCAGCGTGACGGCCAGGCGCTGAACGCGCTGCAGGCGGCTGATCTCGCGCTGTACCGGGCCAAGAGCGCCGGCAAGGACCAATTCGCGCTGTTCTGCGATGGCCTGCATTCCAAGGCGGCGCGCCAGCTGGAGCTCGAGAGCGCACTGGCGCAGGCGCTGACGCGCCGCGAATTCACCTTGCACTATCAGCCGATCTGCCGTGTAGCAGGCGATCAACCCTATCTGGTCGGCGTTGAAGCGCTGCTGCGCTGGCGCTTCAATAACCAGCCGGTGGCGCCCAATGAATTCATTCCGGTGCTGGAAGAGTCGCGCGAGATCGTCCGGGTTGGTGAGTGGGTGCTGCGCGAGGCCTGCTGTCAGGTGCGCCGCTGGCAGCTGGCGGGTCAGAGCCAGCTGTACTGTGCGGTCAACCTTTCGATTCGTCAGCTGCAGCAGCCAGGTTTCGCCGCGCTGCTGGCCCGTGTGCTGCGTGAAACCGGACTGCCGCCCGCGAGCCTGCTGCTGGAGATCACCGAGACGCTTTTGATGCAGGACAGCGAGCTGATGATGGGCGCGCTGCACGAGATTGCCGCGCTGGGTGTTCGCCTGGCGCTGGACGACTTCGGTACTGGCTATTGTTCGCTCGGTTACCTCAAACGTTACCCGCTGCATGTGCTAAAGGTCGATCGCAGCTTCATTGCCGCCGCACCGGACGATGCCGACTCGGTGGCGATCAGTCGCGCCGTCATCGGACTTGGCCAGAGCCTGGGACTGGCTGTCGTTGCCGAAGGCGTGGAGCACCCCGAGCAGGTGGCGTTCCTCGTGGCCGAGGGCTGCCAGCTGGTGCAAGGCTATTGGTTCAGCCGGCCACGGCCGGCTACGGAACTTCAGGCATTGTTCGACGGCGAGCACTGCGTCGAAGGTCTCTGGCGGCTGCGCCCGGTGCAGCCGGCGGTCGCGTAACGAGTACGACGCTCGTCGCGCCGATGCTTCGGCGCTGGGCTTCGACGGCTGGGCAGGGCACTCTTGCGCCAAACCAAGGTCAACCTTCTGTGAATCTGCTGATTCAAGAATTCGCCGGCCACTGCCGGACCACTCTGAAGGAGGTTAACCATGCGTCTTACCTATCTGCTGCCCCCCGTACTCGGGCTCCTGTTGGTCGGTTGCGGCCCGGATGAGGATCGCGAGCGCGAGCCGACCCCGCCGCCGGCGACTACCGAGCAGCCTGCCGCACCCTCCACTGATACCACCACTCCGCCAGCAGACACCGGCACCGGGACCGGCACTGCGCCGAGCACCGGAACTGGCACCGGCACTTCCGGTGGCATGGCTACTCCGCCAGCCGACAACGGCAGCGGCCTGGGCACCGAGTCCGGCTCCGGCACCGCGCCGAGCACTGGCACCGGTACTTCGCAGTAAGTTCGGCACCACCTGATCCGGGCACTCCGCGCTGACTGCGGAGTGCCTTCAGCAGGAGACAGCGATGAAGTGGAAATTTGCATTCGCCGGTGCGCTGACCGCGCTGGCTCTGGCCGGTTGCTCGCCGGATGACGAAAGATCGGCACTGGACAACAATACCCGCAACCAGCAGGAATATCAGAACACCGCGACCGATCCTGCCGGGCCGCGGGAAATTTCGCCGCCGTCCAACCAGGCCAACGAGTAGATCGTCGATTCGGCGTCGCGCAGGCTAGGCGAACTGGCCTGCGGCGTAGGCCGATGCCCAAGCCCACTGGAAGTTGAAACCACCCAGGTGGCCGGTAACGTCCAGCACCTCGCCGATGAAGTACAGCCCTGCTGATTTCTGCGATTCCATGGTCTTGGATGACACTTCCCGCGTATCTACCCCGCCCAGCGTCACCTCTGCCGTGCGATACCCTTCGGTGCCGGCCGGTACCAGCTGCCAGTCTGCGAGCTTCTCGGCAATCGCTTCCAGTTCGCTGGGTACGTATTGCTTCAGCGGTCTGGATGCGAACCAGTGCTCGCAGAGCAGCCCGGCCATCTTGCGTGTGAAAACCTCGCCGAGCAGCGTCTTCAACTCTGCATTGGGGCGCTCCTGCTTCTGCGTCGCCAGCCACTCGCCGAGGTCGAGATGTGGCAGCAGGTTGATGTGCACCACATCCCCCGGTTGCCAGTAGGACGAGATCTGCAGAATCGCCGGGCCGGAGAGCCCGCGATGGGTGAACAGGATGTTTTCGCGAAAGCTCTGGCCGTTGCAGCTGACCAGGCAATCCTCTACCGAGGTGCCGGACAGCTCGGTGCAGATCGTCTTGAGCTGCGGCTCGGTGATGGTGAAAGGCACCAGTCCAGCGCGTGTCGGCAGCACGTTGTGGCCGAACTGGCGGGCGATCTGATAACCGAAGCCGCTGGCGCCGAGGGTCGGAATCGAAAGGCCGCCGGTGGCGATTACCAGCGATTGGCAGCGCACCGGGCCGATGCCGGTGTACAGCAGATATCCCTCAGCATGCTTCTCGATCGACTCGACCGGGGTGTCCAGACGCAGATCCACGCCGGTCTGCGCGCATTCGTCCAGCAGCATCTCGAGGATGTCGCTGGACTTGTTATCGCAGAACAGCTGACCGAGCTTCTTCTCGTGATAGGGCACGCCGTGACGGCTGACCATCTCGATGAAGTCCCACTGGGTGTAGCGCGCCAGCGCCGACTTGCAGAAGTGCGCGTTACTCGAGAGGAAATTCGACGGCTCGGTGTACAGGTTGGTGAAGTTGCAGCGGCCGCCACCGGACATGAGGATCTTCTTGCCGGCCTTGTTGGCGTGGTCCAGCAGCAAGACCTGGCGGCCCCGTGCAGCGGCGGTGAAGGCGCACATTAGACCGGCCGCACCGGCACCGATTACCACCACGTCAGTCTGCACCAGCGCTTACCTCGTCGGAAAACGCGCGATGGTACTCCTGCCGCGTTTCCGATGCAGCCCGACATCCGACGAGACGCTGGCGTCAACTGGCGGGCTTTGTGCTTTGATTGGAGCTGATAGCGTTTCGCCAGAAGAGCGAGAGAATTTGTCGGGCACACGGCGGGTCATCGGGTTGATATTGCTGCTGGCAAGCGCATCGTTGCCGGCCGAAGTGCTTCGTCTGGCCGGCAACGTCTGGCCGCCTTACACCGATCGCAGCCTGCCCGGGGAAGGGTTGTCGGTCGAGCTCATCCGCACCGCGCTCGGCCGTGGGGGTTATCAGGTGGAATACATCGAAGTGCCCTGGGAGCGCGCTCTGCTGGGCCTGCGCAACGGCAGCTACGACATGATCAACGGCTGGCCGACGGTCAAGCGCGTCGACTACACGCTCAGCTCACGCCCGTTTCTGAGCAACCGGATGCGCTGGGTCCAGCGTCGCGAGAGCAATTTCCGCTACGACGGGCTCGACAGCTTGGTTGGCCATCCGATTGCGCTGAGCCGGGGCTACATGTACAGCGACGAGCTGAACGAGGATACGCGCCTGCAGAAGGGCTATTCCGCCAACTTCGTCCAGGCGGCAAAGATGGTGATTGCCGGGCGCGTCGACCTGACGCTGGAGGACGAGCGTACTGCGTTCTCGAGCGCGAACTGGGACATGAGCGGGATGCACTCCGCTTCGTGCCGGGCGAGTTCCGGCGGGTGGAGCTTTCGCTGGTGGTGCGCAGCGATCATCCTCGGCTGAGCGATATCATCGCCACCTTCAACCGGGAGATCGCTGCGATGGTCGAGGATGGCAGTTACGCGGTGATCTTCGCGCGCCACGGAATGCCGGTCCCCACGGCGTTGCCTTAGTGGCCTTTTTGGTAAGTTCAGTTGGTCAATTTCGGCGCCCATGGCCCGATACTGCGTTGCTGCTCCTTGCCAATAGCCCGCTATGACTCGTCGCAGCGCCTTGTCTCGGAGCCATGTTCATCCGAACTTGCCTCAACCAACTCACCGCACAGGCCACTAGCGCGAATCCTGTCCCTGGCCTGCCGGTTGTTGCTTGATCAGGTGGGAGGCCATGCTGCGCAGCGGTGCCAGCTGCCGGCAGATGAGCCCCAGCTGGGTCTGCACCAGACGGTGGGCATCGTCCATTTCATCCGGGGTCTGCTCCAGCTGCTGCGCCAGCGCCTCTTCATCTTCGCTGTAGATGGCGACGGGCTTGTTCTGCGCCAACGCGCTGGCCAGGTCGTCGAGGCTGGTCGCCAGTTGCTGCGCGGCGCGCTCCAGCAGGGCATCGCTGGCGTCGTCCGGCAGGCTCTCGCGATGGGCGCCAAGGCCGGAGAGGTAGTTGAGCAAGGTGTGCGAGAGGATCAGGAAGCGGAAGCCGGTTTCGGCATCCTTGCGGAAGTGTCCGGGCTCCAGCAGCATGTTCGACAGCGTGGTGGACAGCGCCGCATCGGCGTTGTGGGCGTTGCGCCGGGCCAGGCGATAGGCGAGGTCGTCGCGTTTGCCGCTGTCGTACTGACGCATGATCTGGCGCAGGTAGTCGCTGTTGCAGCTGAGGGTGTTGGCGACCACCTGATTGAGGCGTCGACCCTGCCAGTCCGGCAGGATGAGGAACACCGCGGCGGCGGCGATCAGGCTGCCGAGCAGGGTATCGAACAGCCGGGGCCAGATCAGTCCGTAGCCATCGCCAACCTGGTTGAAGCAGAAAAGTACCATCAGCGTGATCGCCGCCGTGGCCAGGGTGTAGCGCGTGCTGCGGGTGGCGAAGAACACCACGCCGGCGACCACCGCGAACAAGGCCTGGATCGGCTGGCTGGGGAACAGATCGAACAGTGCCCAGCCGGCGATGAGGCCGAGTAAGGTGCCGCTGATGCGCTGCACCAGCTTGATTCGCGTGGCGCCGTAGTTCGGCTGGCAGACGAAGACGGTGGTCAGCAGCACCCAGTAACCCTGTTCGGGATGGATGGCGTGCAGCACCGCGTAGCCGCAGACCAGAGCGATGGTCATGCGCAGGGCGTGGCGGAACAGCAGCGAAGTCGGCGTCAGCTGCAGGCGAATGCGATTGACTGCCTCGCGCAGGGACTGCGGCTGGCGGTCCAGAAGGCTGCTGTCCTGCTCGCCTTCCAGAGTCCCGGGGTCGCTGGCGCTGGCGAGCTGGCGCTGCAGCGTGGAAAGGTTGCCTGACAGCGCGCGCAACGAGCGCAGCAGGCCGCGCCAGGCCGGATTGTTCTGCTCACGCAAATGCTCCAGCGAGGCCTGCAGGTCTTCCAGCGCCTGCCCGTTGGCCTCGCTGTAGCGAAACACCTGGCGCATCTGGATGGCCTCGCCGAGGTCGGCGCAGGCGCTGGCCTGCAGCCGCAACAGGCGCTGGCAGCGAAACAGCACATCGCTGTGGAAGAAGGCCTCGGCCAGCGCCTGGTAGGGATAATGCGACGAGCTGACCCGCTCGTGCAGATCCTGGGCGAGGAAATATAGCTTGAGGTAGTGATTGATCTTGCCGCCGCCGCGGCCGTTCCCCAGGCGATTCAGCAGCGTCTCCTTGGCTGCGTTGAGCGCGCTGACGACCCGGCCGTTCTGCTGCGCAAGTTCCAGGCGGCGCTGTTCCACGTCCAGCTGACGCACCGGCTCGAACAATGCGGCCTTGTAGCGAAAATACAGGCCCAGCTCGCGGTACAGCCGCGCCAGACTCTGCTGCACCGGCTGATGGGCGAACAGCGCGTTCCAGCCCACCGACAGCAGGCCGTACCAGGCCGCACCCGCCACCAGCAGCATGGGATCGCGCCACAGATGCTGCAGTGCGCCATCGCGCTGATCGGCCGCGATCATGCTGTAGATCGCGAGAATCAGGGTGGCCTGGGCAATGGCCCCGTAGCGCTCACCGAGCGCACCGAGCATGACCAGCGCGAAGGTGGAAAGCGCCAGGCCGGCGACGAACAGCCAGGGGTATGGGAACAGCAGTTCGACCGCGACGGCGGCGATGCTGAAGCACAGCAACGTTACCAGCAGCGCGTTGAGACGTCCGAGCCAGCTGTCGTCGGTTTCCGCCAGCGCGCTGGCGATGATGCCGAGGAACAGCGGAATGATCAGTGTCGGCTGCCCGAGATACCAGCTCAGACCCATGCTGCCGGCCATGGCGATCAGTACGCGCAGGCTGTAGCCGAACTTCTCCAGCGCCCACAGGCGACGTAAAAACTGGCTGAGCGAGGGTTGCGGCATGGAGCGTTCCGTTGGGGGAGGCCAGATTGGACGAAGCTGCCACGAACACTGTCACGGCCGGCTCGTGCGTTCAATCATCCGGGCCGCAGAAGGTCGGCCCGGATACGCGCGTTCAGCAGCAGGCGAACCTTCTCAGAGGACGCGGACCTTTAGCGAGCGGCCCTTGATCTTACCTTCGTTCAGGCGTTTGAGTGCCTGCTTGGCGACGCCGCGCTCGACAGCGACGAACGCCTGGAAGTCGAAGATGGCGATCTTGCCGACCTGGGTCCCGGGGATGCCGGCATCACCCGTCAGTGCACCGAGGATGTCGCCCGGGCGCAGCTTGTCCTTGCGGCCCGCTCCAATGCACAGAGTCGCCATCGGTGGTTGCAATGGCGCGCCGGTCTTGGCCTTGAGCCCGTCCAGTGGCTGCCAGTTGAGCGGTGCCTGCTGCAGCTTTTCGATGGCTTGCGCGCGATGGGCTTCGGCCGGGGCGACCAGACTCATGGCCAGGCCCTGATTACCGGCGCGGCCGGTCCGACCGACCCGGTGTACATGTATCTCCGGGTCGCGGGCCAGCTCGACGTTGATCACCATGTCCAGCGCATCGATATCCAGGCCGCGCGCGGCGACATCGGTCGCCACCAGCACCGAGAGGCTGCGGTTGGCGAACATCGCCAGCACCTGGTCGCGGTCACGCTGCTCCAGATCGCCATTGAGCGCCATGGCCGAGATGCCGTTGGCAATCAGGTGATCGACCAGCTCCTGGCACTGCTGCTTGGTGAAGCAGAACGCCACGCAGCTTTCTGGTCGGAAGCTGGCGAGCAGGCGCAGGACCGCGTCCATGCGCTGCTCGGGGTCGATTTCGTAGAAGCGCTGTTCGATCTGTGCATCGTCATGCAGGGCTTCGGCACGCACTTGCTGCGGGTCGCGCATGAAGCTTGCGGACAGCTGCTTGATGCCGGCGGGGTAGGTGGCTGAGAACAGCAGGGTCTGCCGCTTGGCCGGTGTCTGGCCGATGATGTCGGCGATGGCGTCGTAGAAGCCCATGTCCAGCATGCGATCGGCTTCATCGAGCACCAGGGTGTTCAGCCCGTCGAGTTTCAGCGTGCCTTTCCTCAGATGTTCCTGGACCCGGCCCGGCGTGCCGACGATGACGTGCGCACCATGCTCCAGCGAAGCGATCTGCGGACCGATGGAGACGCCGCCGCACAGCGTGAGGATCTTGATGTTGTCCGCCGCGCGCGCCAGCCGCCGCAGCTCCTTGGCGACCTGATCGGCCAGCTCGCGCGTCGGGCACAGGACCAGCGCCTGGCAGCCGAAATAACGCGGATTGAGCGGGTCGAGCAGGGCGATGCCGAATGCGGCGGTCTTTCCACTGCCGGTCTTGGCCTGAGCGATCAGGTCGTGGCCCTTGAGCATGACCGGCAGGCTCTGCGCCTGGATCGGCGTCATCGCCGCGTAGCCGAGGGCTTCGAGGTTCGCCAGCATGGCGGCAGAAAGGGGCAGGGAAGAAAAGGCGGTACTGGGCACGGGAAGGATCTTCGGACGGGGAACGGCCTGCAGTCTATCAGGCCGACGTTGCACGCGCCGGTTGGCGGGCACCGAGATGGCTGTACGCCTGCACGGTGAAACGTTTTGCAAGACCGCCAGACGGAACCCCAAGGCATCGACCTGATCGAAATTTGTCCATTACTCGCTCCCAGGAGGTTGTTTTGTCTCGTGTTCTTTTCCTCGCCGGGCTGTTGGCGCTACCCGCTTTTGCCGACGAGCCCACCCTTTATGGACGTTATGAACACATCCAGGTCGCGGAGATCGGCAAGACCCTTCCCGCCAAGATGGATACCGGTGCCATGACCGCATCCCTTTCAGCGCGCGATATCGAGCAGTTCAAGCGAGATGGCGAGGACTGGGTGCGTTTCCGCCTGGCCGTCGATGGCGCGGATGGCACCCTTTATGAGCAGCGCCTGCTCGGTATCAGTCGGATCAAGACGCGCGCGGAAGAGACCGGCAATGTCGATCCCGACAGCGAGCCGCCCCGGGCTGAGCGACCGGTGATCGGCATGCAGCTGTGCATTGGCGATCGCCAGCGTGAGGTCGAGGTCAACCTCACCGACCGCAGGCACTTCAGTTATCCGTTGTTGATCGGCGCCGAGACGATTCGTGATCTCAACGCCGCGATCTATCCAGCCGAGAAGTACACGGCGGGTCGCCCGACCTGCTAGCGCTGCATCGCCAGCCAGCGACCATCCGGGCCGGACGGCATCGCCTCCGGCTCGATCCTGGATATTCCTGCGATCGCACCTCCTCACTGCGGCATGAGCCACCATGCGCCATCTTCCTCCCGCTCCTGGGCTGACGAGTACCTGCTTGATACTGGCAGTCACCCAGGCGGCGAGATCCGCTTCGGCTGTTGCCCGAACGCTGACGGTCTGGAACGCGCCCGCCTGATCGAAACCCTGCCCGACAGAATGGGTTCGCAAAATAGCGCTTGCAATCCGCAGGAAATATATAAGCGATAGCTTGATTGCCGTTATTTGCGTTTTGGGGATTGACGATAATTAAGGAGTTGAGTTTCCAATATATAAGGCTGCATCTTTCTTTATTTAAATCCGGGCTTTTTATTTATTTGTTCTTTGATCATCTGGTGCATATGAGCCACGTGACCGACCGGTCTCGCAAGTGCGCCAGCGAGTCGTTCGACCTCGGTACGAGTCTCCGCGTCACCCCGCCGCACCGGTCGGCGTCAAAACCGTCTGCCGCGAAGGTTACGGCGAGCAGGCTGCACAATGGCTCTTGGCCACCCGAGACCCTCTCACCAAGGGGCTTCCAGCGACTGAATTGGTCTTCTCTTGTTGTTCGTCAGACTAAAGTCGGGGCTTTCATTCATTAACCCACCCCTGTTAAATTCAGGATGTGGGTTCCCTTCACACGCAATAAAAATAAGGCGGAGAACGTCAATGGCCGACAACGATAAAGAAAATGCTGCTGCGTACTGGAAGGCGAATGTTCGCCTTATCACTTGGAGCTTGGTGGTCTGGGCTCTCGTCTCATATGGTTTCGGTATCCTCCTGCGCCCGCTGGTATCCGGCATCCCCGTCGGGGGCACGGATCTAGGCTTCTGGTTCGCTCAACAGGGTTCGATCATCACGTTCATTTTGATCATCTTCCACTACGCGTGGCGGCTGAACAAACTGGACAAGGAATTCGGGGTTGAGGAGTAACCACAATGAGCCAATATTGGATCAACATGATGTTCGTGGGCGCCTCGTTCCTGCTTTATATCGGGATCGCGGTCTGGGCTCGCGCCGGGTCAACTAAAGAGTTCTATGTCGCTGGTGGTGGTGTTCATCCGGTCACCAACGGCATGGCAACGGCGGCAGACTGGATGTCTGCAGCTTCCTTCATTTCCATGGCGGGTCTGATCGCCTCCGGTGGTTATGCCACTTCCGTCTACCTGATGGGCTGGACTGGTGGCTACGTGCTGCTGGCCATGCTGCTGGCGCCCTACCTGCGCAAGTTCGGCAAGTTCACTGTGCCGGACTTTATCGGTGACCGTTTCTACAGCCGTGGCGCTCGCCTGACTGCTGTGGTCTGTCTCATCCTCATCTCCGTTACCTACGTAATCGGTCAGATGGCTGGTGCTGGCGTGGCATTCTCCCGCTTCCTGGAAGTGAGCAACTCCGCTGGTATCTGGATTGCTGCTGCCATCGTATTCGCCTACGCGGTATTCGGCGGCATGAAGGGCATCACCTACACCCAGGTGGCGCAGTACGTGGTACTGATCATTGCCTACACCATTCCGGCCGTGTTCATTGCCATGCAGCTGACTGGCAACCCGATCCCGATGTTCGGCATGTTCGGTACTCACGTAGAGTCCGGTATTCCGCTGCTGGACAAGCTGGATCAGGTCGTGACCGATCTGGGCTTCACTGCCTACACCGCCGACGTCGACAACAAGCTGAACATGTTCCTGTTCACTCTGTCGCTGATGATTGGTACCGCTGGTCTGCCGCACGTAATCATTCGCTTCTTCACCGTACCGAAGGTAGCTGATGCCCGCTGGTCTGCTGGCTGGACCCTGGTCTTCATCGCCCTGCTGTACCTCACCGCCCCGGCGGTTGGCTCGATGGCGCGTTTGAACTTGGTGAACACAATCTATCCGGAAGGCCCGGCTGCCGAAGCGATCCGCTACGAAGATCGTCCTGAGTGGGTGCAGACCTGGGAGCGTACCGGTCTGATCAAGTGGGAAGACAAGAACGCCGACGGTCGTGTGCAGATGTACAACGACGCCAACGCCGCCTTTACTCCGACCGCTACTGAGCGTGGCTGGACCGGCAACGAGCTGACCGTGAACAATGACATCATCGTTCTGGCCAACCCGGAAATCGCCAACCTGCCGGGCTGGGTCATCGGTCTGATCGCTGCGGGTGCTATCGCTGCTGCGCTCTCGACTGCTGCGGGTCTGCTGCTGGCGATTTCGTCTGCCATCAGTCATGACCTGATCAAGACACTCATCAATCCGAAGATCAGCGAGAAGAGCGAAATGCTGGCCGCTCGTCTGTCCATGACGGCGGCGATTCTGCTGGCAACCTGGCTGGGTCTGAATCCACCGGGCTTCGCCGCGCAGGTGGTGGCACTGGCGTTCGGTCTTGCGGCAGCGAGCCTGTTCCCGGCACTGATGATGGGTATCTTCTCCAAGCGCGTGAACAGCAAGGGTGCTGTTGCAGGGATGTTGGTTGGTGTGATCTCCACCGCCGTGTACATCTTCCTGTACCTGGGCTGGTTCTTTATCCCTGGCACTGCAAGCATCCCGAACACGCCTGATCAGTGGTGGATGGGCATCTCCCCGCAGGCCTTCGGTGCCGTGGGTGCCGTGCTGAACTTCGCTGTTGCCTATGCTGTTTCGATGGCTACCGAAGCTCCGCCGCAGGAGATTCAGGATCTGGTCGAGAGCGTTCGTACCCCGAAGGGTGCTGGCGTTGCGCTTGATCACTAACTGATAATGCAGCCGGACGTCAGACCTGCTCTGACACAAGGTTGAGGTAGAAGTCGGGCTTCCATATGGAAGCCCGATTTTTTTAGGGGGAGTTGTATATGTTCTGGCATTTAATCGCGGCAATCGTCGCAGGTGTGGCGGGAGCCGGTATCGGCCTGCTGTTGCGCTCACTGACGCGTAAGCGACTGCCGAAATGGATCATTCCCGTCTGCGCCGGTCTGGGCATGCTGAGTTACACCATCCATTACGAGTACACCTGGTTCGAAACCAAGCAAGCACGTCTGCCGGAAGGATCGCTGGTGGTCATGAGCGAAGAGGGCGAAATGCTCTGGCGCCCGTGGACGATGATCTATCCGATGCCGCTGGCCTATACGGTGCTGGACGGCGCGAACGCTCAGGTGCAGGACACCGAACAGGGCCGTCTCGGCCGCTTCGTGCTGTACCGTTTCGAGAAGCAACACCTGACGTCGATCGTGAAGAGCGCCAGCTATCAGCTGATCTGCACCGAGCGGGCGATGTTCAGACTGAATGAAGCCGGCCAGGCGAAGATCGAAACGCTTACCGAGCTGGAAGCCGATTCACCGCTTTATCAGGCTATTTGCGAGGCCGGGCGTTAACCGAACGCCTACGAGCTGCGGGTTCCGCGCATCAGCATTATCTGATGCGCGCCGCGAAGAAGAATTGATCGGTTCCGCAATGGGACCGAGTAGCCGGCATATGCGTCTGACAACCCGTCCGGTAGACGATGCTCCGTTCTGTCGCGAGCAGCCGTCGGCATATCACCCACGCAGTGAACTGCCACCCAGCCCGTTCAGATCGAGTTGAAGGCCGCCTTGCGCGCGCGTTGCCAGCAGCGCAGCCGCTGAGCCAGCTCGTCTAAGCTGGTCAGACCCACGCGTTGTGCGCGATTCATCAGGATCAGAGCGATTTCCGCGGTGGCCATGGCATCGGCGGATGCGTTGTGCCGCTGAGGGATATGTATGTTGAAGTAGTCGAGCCAGTGATCCAGCCCGCCGCGATGGATCATCGCCTCGGGAAACAGCATGGGCGCCAGGTCGGCCACATCGAGGAAGGTGTGTTCCAGCGAGTAGCCCAGTTCGTTCTTCAGCGCGCGACCGAGCATGCGCTGATCAAAGGGCGCGTGAAAGGCGAGGATGACGCTGCCCGCGGCGAACTCCATGAAACTGAGCAGCGCTTCGGACGGTGGCAAGCCGTTGGCCAGCTCGCTTGGGGCGATCCCGTGGATCAGCACGCTTTCAGTGACCTTGACCTGACGGCAGAGGGTGCATTCGAACTGCTGGGAATAGTCGATGGCGCCGTCTTCGATGACCACTGCGCCGATGGCGATGACCAGGTCGCGCTTGAGGTGCAGCCCGGTGGTTTCCAGATCCAGCACCACCAGACGCTGCTGCCGCAACGGGACCGCCTGTGGCGGCAGCGGGCGCGCCAGCTCGGCAACACGTTGCTGCTGCTCGGGAGGCAGCTTCGGACCGCGGGGGTTGAACCAGAACATACTCATAGTTGATAGCGCACCGCGAGACTGGCCTGTAACCGCTGGGCCTGGCGGAAGGACTCGCGGAGGATTCGGCGGTCCAGCACGTTGAGAGTATCCGGATCCAGGCGGTTGGAATAGGGCAGTCCATCGCGTGCTTGCTGTTGGTGGTGCTGCATGCGTGTCTGCTGGATGAAATGGTAGGCCTCTTCATAGGCCGCGCCATCCTTCGCTTCGATGACGCCTTTCTCCACCAGCTTGCGCAGCCGCTCCAGCGTGTTGCAGGTGCCGATGTCGTTGCTCAGTGCAAGTAGGCGGGCGCCATCGACGAAGGGTGTCAGGCCCTGCACCTTGAGGTCGAGCGTGTCTTTGCCTTCGCCCTTGCGCGCCACGACGAAATCACGGAAGCGGCCCACCGGCGGGCGATGACGCAAGGCGTTTTCGGCCATCATGCGCTGGAACAGGCGGTTGTCGTTGATTTCCTCGAGCAGGTCGCGGCGCAGCTGTTCGCAGCCTTCCGAAGGCCCCCAGATGCTGCGCAGATCGAAATAGATGGTGCTGCCGAGCAGATTTTCCGGCGTTGCCTCGCGCACGAAGGAGCTGAAGCGGCGGCTCCATTCCTGGCGCGACAGGCACAGCTGCGGGTTGCTGGCCATGATGTTGCCTTTGCACAGCGTGAAACCGCAGGTGTCTAGGTCACGGTTGATGCGTTCGGCGAGCGGCAGCAGACGTCCGCGGATATGCGCGGCCTCCGCGGCGTCGGCGGCCTCGAAGAGGATGCCGTTGTCCTGGTCGGTGTACAGGGTCTGCTCCTGGCGGCCTTCGCTGCCGAAACACAGCCAGGTGAAGGGCACGCCCGGATCGCCAATGTGCTGGATGGCCAGCTCAATCACCCGGCATACGGTGTGATCATTGAGCAGCGTGACGATATGGGTGATCTGCGTCGACGAGGCGCCGTGGGCGAGCATGTTGTCGACCAGTTGCTTGATGCGATCGCGGATGACCACCAGCGCATCGACGCGATCGGCGTGACGGATGGTCTGCGCCAGGTGCACCAGATCCACGCGCTGCAGGGAAAACAGGTCGCGCTCGGAAATTACGCCACGCAGCAGGCCATTCTCCACCACGCAAACATGGGCGATGTGCCGTTCGGTCATGGCGATCGCCGCGTCGAAGGCGGTGGCGTCCGGCGGCAGGTAGAACGGATCGTGCGTCATGAACTGGGAGATCGGCTGGCTCAGGTCGGTGGTGCCGGTACCGATTACCCGTCGCAGATCGCGCAGTGTGAAGATGCCTTGCGGGTGCAAAGCTTCATCGACGATGACGATGCTGCCGACATTGCTCTCCTGCATCATCGCGACCGCCTCGTTGATCGGCTTGGACGGTAGGCAGGACACCGGGTGGTGAAGCGCCAGCTCGCCGATGCTTGTTTCGAGCGAGTACTGCTCGCCGAGGTTTTCCACCGCGCGCATCTGCGCCTGCTGGTTGACCAGATCGAGCAGGCTGCTGACGCCGCGCATGGCGAAATCACGGAACACCGGAGACTTGGACACCAGTTGGACGAAGGCGGGCTTGCCGAGCAGGAAGCAGAAGGTGTCTTCGGCGGCCAGATGCGCGGTGCGGGTCGCTCGTTCGCCCATGAGCGCGGCCATCGGGAAGCATTCGCCGACGATGACCTCGAAGGTGGTGTCGGTGCCGCGCTTGGCGGTATGCGGGCGCTGACCATGCACGCGGCCCTGCTTGACGATATAAAACTGCTGCACCACGCCGTCTTCGGGGGAAATGATGCAATCGCCTTCGGCATAGAAGCGCAGCGCACAGTTCTCCACCAGGTAGGCCAGGTGGGCCGGCTCCATCTGGTTGAACGGAGCGTACTTGCGCAGAAACTCCATGGTGCCGTGGATGTTCTGCAGTACAGCCGTCTTCCCAGCGTCGGGTGTGCTCATGGTTGGCTTCCATTTTTTGTTAATGGTGGGCTGCAGGTCAGTCGGACCCAATTGGACGTAAGTCTAGTCAGCTCAAGGGGCGGGGGAGCTGATCAGGGTCAGCCTCATGTTTCGCGCTGTTGCGGTGAAACGCGGGCATGAAAAAGCCGGCCACCGGGGCCGGCTCCTTTGCTTCGTCATCGAGCTCAGGGCAGGGTGAACAGGACCTTGACCGAGTCATTGACGGCCGCGCTGTCGACGTAGCCGATGGCATCGGCTTCGGCCGCGACCCTGGCCACTACTGCGGCGTCATCGGCGACGCTCGGTAGCGGCTGGCCCTTGCCGGTGAAGATCAGGCCCGACCAATAGGACTTGAGCTGCGACTCGTTCTTGCTGGTCACGCCGGCATAGAAGGCTTCCTTGGCCGGGTTCCAGCCCGCCTGGTCGACGCCCTTCAAGGACTTGTCCTTGCCCAGGAAGATGTTGGCGACCTCGGACTGTGACGGTGCCTTGGCTGCGCCGGGATTGACGATCACGGCGACCTCGGCCTGAGCCAGCGAAGCCAGGCCGAACAGCGCGGCAGCGCCGAGGATGCGAATGGATGCTTTCATCGGGACGCTCCTCAGAATACGAAATCGACGCCGACGGAAACGATGTCGCCGTCGTAGTTGCGGGCCGGGGCAATCCCGACGGCGTTGTCGAAGACCTCTTGAGCGCTACGAGTGAACACGCCGTCATAGCCATTCTTGGTATCGACGCGCTTGTACTCGCCCTTCACCACCACGGTCGGTGCGGCCTGGTAGTTCAAGCCCAGGGTCCAGGAGCTCTGACGGCCACCGTTGTCGTCCAGCTGTGCGTAGGTGACATGCGGCAGGAAGTCGCCGAAACGACGGCCGCCCATCAGGTAGAAGGAGTCGATCGCTTCCATGTCATCGTTCTCGATCATGCGCGAGGTCCACTCGTTGCTGCTGACCCAGGTGCCGTTGTCGTACTGGTAGCCGATCGAAGTGAACTTGCCTTTTTCCTTGTCCAGATCCAGCAGGCTGAGGGTTCGCATCGTGCCGCCGCCAACATCCACCGTGCCGCTGATATCGGTGGTGATATCCGCCTCGACATAACCGATGCGCAGCATGCCGAAATCGTTGGTGGCCAGGCTGACGCTGGCGCCGAACAGGTTGCCGTAGTCGATATCGAACTGCTCGTCGTAGGCGTAGTAGTCGCGGTTCTTTGCCTGGCCGCCGGCAACCTGGAAGGTCACCGAGCCGTACGACAGCGGCACGGTGTAGACCGCATCGGCGCCTTCGTAGTTGGTCACCTGGACCTGGCTGTAGACCTCGTCGGGCAGGCGCAGCCAGGGGTAGCTGTAGCCGACGTCGAGGCTTTCGGAATACATGTACACCGGGCTGCGCAGGCGGCCGGCGCGGAGCATCAGCTGGTCGTTGGCCTGCAGCGACAGGTAGGCCCATTCCAGGTTGGCTTTCCACTCGTCCTGTTGCGCCTTGGCCGTGGCCTGGACAGTCACGCCCAGGGTGTCGGTGATGCCGTAGCTCAGCTGCGCGCCGAACTTGGACAGCTGATCGCCGCGCCAGGAGTCGTTGGTCTGGCCCTGGATGCCGTAGCTGCGACCATCATCTTCGCCGCCGAGGTGGGTGAAACCGACGGTGTACCGAAACCGTTGAAGCGATGTTCACCCTGTTCCAGGGCGAAGGCAGGGGTGACGGCCAGGCAGACAGCTGCCAGACCGGCGACACGAAGTGCAGTCATTGGATGCTCCAGAAAATCGTTAAACACGGAATTGGCCCGTAGCCGCGCGCAGGTGGTCTCCGGTACTCACCAGTTGCTCGCCAAGGCGGGCGGTGGCTTCGGCGCCGTTTGCGGTTGCTTGTGCGTCCTGCTGCAACACTTGAGTTTCTTGTCTGATGGAACTCGACAGGCCGATCTGCTCCTGGGTGAACTGGGCGATGCCGGCGTTGAGTTCGTCGATCTGGTTGACCGTGCCGGCGATGGCTTCCAGCAGCTGAGTGGCCTCGATGGAGCGCTCGATGCTGGCGCGGGACTTCTCGCCATTGCTGGTCATCACGTTGAGCACGGTGTTAGCGCTGTTCTGCAGGCGCTGGATGATCTGCTGGATCTCGGCGGTGGACGCCGCGGTCTTCTGCGCCAGATTGCGCACCTCGTCTGCGACGACCGCAAAACCGCGGCCCTGCTCGCCGGCGCGGGCGGCTTCGATGGCGGCGTTGAGTGCCAGCAGGTTGGTCTGTTCGGCGATGCTGCGGATGACGGTCAGCACCGAGCCGACTTCCTGGGTTTCTTCCTCCAGTTGTTCCATGGCCTTGACCGCGCCCATCACGCTGTCGCCCAGGTCACTGATGCCGGTCGACAGGCTGCCGACGTGCTCGCGCGCAGTGGCCGCCTGCCGCGCCGCAGAATTGGCCTCGTCGGATGCCTGCTGCGAGCGCTGCGCGACTTCCTGAATGCTGCCGGTCATGGTGAGGATGTCGCGGGTTATCGAATCGGTGTGGTGCTGCTGCGACTTGGCGTTCTCTTCCGAACCCTGGGTGAGCTTGTACAGCTCCTTGGAGACCTGACCCAGCGGGTTGGCGGCCTCGATGATCTCGCGGATGGTGCGCTGCAGCTTGTCGAGGAAGCTGTTGAACAGCTCGATCATCGCGCCGATCTCGTCGTTGGACTCGACGTTCACGCGCTGGGTCAGATCGCCGTCGCCGCGGGCGATCGACTGCAGCGAGGTAATCACGCCGCGGATGTTGACCATCACGCTGCGGATCACCAGCCAGGCGCCGAGGCTGACCAGCACCACCAGTACCAGGCTGAGAATGATGCCCAGGCGGGTGGTCGCCGCGTTGGCTTCGCGGGTCTGCACCAGGGTCTGCTGGAAATCGTCGTAGGCCTGGGCGCGGAAGTCGCTGCCGAGCTTCTGCGCCTGCGCCAGATCACTGGCCATACGATCCAGGCTGGGTCGCAGGTCGTCGAACGAGGCGCTGCCGTCGATCAACTTGGTCGACGCAGCGAGTGCATTGTCGGCATAGTCGCGCACCGCCTTGCGCCAGTCGCTCAATGCCTGATGCTGCTGACGCTGCTCGCTCAACAGCGACGCCAGGGCCTGCTGCTGGCTGTCGATCTGCTGCAGGACCTCGCGCGCTTCGTCGAGAATGCCCGGCTCACCCGCCGCCACTGCGTTGTTCAGCAACGCCGGCACGCGGGAGAACTGGAAGATCACCGCGTCGGCCTTTTCCAGGGTCGGATAGCTGCGGGTCTCCAGCAGAACCAGCCGTGAGTCGGTTGCCGAGAGCTGCAACGAGGTGTAGACCACATACAGCACGAGTCCGACCAGGGCGACGGCGGGTACCAGGGAAAGCTTGGCGGTCAGCGAGAGGTTCTTCAGCATGCATCGAACTCCAGTGCAGGGGCTACGGGTACTACGAAGAGCACGTTGATGGCCAAATGCCAGTTTCTGGAGCAATTGTGACCGAAAACCGCATTCGGGTCACGTTATCGGTTGTAACAGAGTTAACTTGAGGGCCGCCGGGCGGATTGCGGGCATAAAAAAACCGCCCCGAAGGGCGGTTCTTGTGCAGCTCGGACGCGGGTTACAGGCCGTTCTTGGCCTTGAACTCACGACGGCGGCGGTGCAACACCGGCTCGGTGTAGCCGTTGGGCTGCTTGGTGCCTTCGAGGACCAGCTCCAGGGCAGCCTGGAAGGCCACGCTGTTGTCGAAGTCCGGCGCCATCGGGCGGTACAGTGGGTCGCCCTGGTTCTGGCGGTCAACCACCGGTGCCATGCGCTTGAGGCTTGCGAGCACCTGATCCTTGGTAACGACGCCATGGCGCATCCAGTTGGCTACGTGCTGGCTGGAGATACGCAGGGTGGCGCGGTCTTCCATCAGCGCGATGTCGTTGATGTCCGGTACCTTGGAGCAACCGACGCCCTGTTCGACCCAGCGGACCATGTAGCCGAGGATGCCCTGCGAGTTGTTGTCCAGCTCGTTCTGCTTCTCTTCCTCGCTCCAGTTGGTGTCTTGCGCCAGCGGGATGGTGAGGATGTCGTCGATGGACGCCTTCTCGCGCTTGGCCAGTTCCACCTGACGCGCCTGCACGTCGATCTTGTGGTAGTGCATGGCGTGCAGGGTGGCAGCGGTCGGCGACGGTACCCAGGCGGTGTTGGCACCGGCCATGGGGTGGCCGACCTTCTGCTCGAGCATCGCAGCCATCAGGTCAGGCATGGCCCACATGCCCTTGCCGATCTGCGCCTTGCCCTGCAGGCCGCAGGCCAGACCCACGTCTACGTTGTTGTTCTCGTAGGCGCTGATCCACTTCTCGGCCTTCATGGCCGCCTTGCGCACCATCGGGCCGGCTTCCATGGAGGTGTGGATTTCGTCACCGGTGCGGTCGAGGAAGCCGGTGTTGATGAACACCACGCGCTCGCGCGCTTCCTTGATGCAGGCCTTGAGGTTGATCGTGGTACGACGCTCCTCGTCCATGATGCCGACCTTCAGGGTGTTGCGCGGCAGACCGAGGACGTCCTCGACGCGGCCGAACAGCTCGGTGGCGAAAGCCACTTCTTCCGGGCCGTGCATCTTCGGCTTGACGATGTACATCGAGCCGGTGCGGGTGTTCTTGCGGCTGGTGTTGCCGTTGAGGTTGTGCACCGCGATCAGGCTGGTGAACAGGCCGTCCATGATGCCTTCCGGCACTTCGTTGCCTTCCTTGTCGAGGATGGCGTCGTTGGTCATCAGGTGACCGACGTTACGGATGAACAGCAGGGAGCGGCCATGCAGGGTCAGCTCGCCGTTGCCGTCGGCCTTGGTGTAGACGCGGTCCGGGTTCATCGCGCGGGTGATGCGCTTGCCGCCCTTTTCCAGCTCCTCGACCAGGTCGCCCTTCATCAGGCCGAGCCAGTTGCGGTAGACGATGGTCTTGTCGTCGGCGTCGACCGCGGCGATGGAGTCTTCGCAGTCCATGATGGTGGTCAGTGCCGATTCCATCAGGATGTCCTTCACGCCGGCGGCATCGGTCTGGCCGATCGGGCTGGCCGGGTCGATCTGGATCTCGAAGTGGATGCCGTTGTTCTTCAGCAGCACGGCGATCGGTGCGCTGGCTTCGCCCTGGAAGCCCTGCAGCTGGGCCGGGTTCTTCAGGCCGGTGGTGTTGCCGTCTTTGAGCGAAACGACCAGCTTGCCGCCTTCGATGCGGTAGCCGGTGGAATCGACGTGGGAGCCGGTTGCCAGCGGTGCGGCTTCATTGAGGAAGTTGCGCGCGTAGGCGATGACCTTGTTGCCGCGGATCTCGTTGTAGCCCGGGCCCTTGGTGGCGCCGTCCGCTTCGGAGATGGCGTCGGTGCCGTACAGGGCGTCGTACAGCGAACCCCAGCGGGCGTTGGCGGCGTTCAGGGCGAAGCGCGCGTTCATGATCGGCACTACCAGCTGCGGGCCGGCCATGCGGGCGATTTCTTCGTCGACGTTCTCGGTGGTGGCCTGGAAGTCTTCGGCTTCCGGCAGCAGGTAGCCGATTTCCTGCAGGAAGCTTTTGTACGCCACGGCGTCGTGGGCCTGACCGGCGCGAGCCTGGTGCCAGGCGTCAATCTGCGCCTGCAGCTCGTCGCGCTTGGCCAGCAGCGCGCGGTTCTTCGGCGCCAGGTCGTGGATGACGCTGTCGGCGCCAGCCCAGAAGGCGGCGGCATCGACGCCGGTACCGGGAATCGCTTCGTTGTTCACGAAGTCGTACAGGACTTTGGCGACCTGCAGGCCACCGACTTGAACGCGCTCAGTCATTACTCGCCTCACTTGGTTCTTCTAATTCGACGGACAGTTTCGTTTCTTGTAGTCCGAGTCGCCGGATACTACATGAAGCGCCGGGGAAAATCAGTCCGCCGAAAGAGCCGGTCTTTCGCCCTGGCAGCCCTGTGTGGCGATGACGCGGGGCTGTCGTCGAGACGAGTGCCTTGCTATACCTAATGGGCCTTCGCTACCGCGTTGGCGCTTTCCCAGCACAGGAGCCGTCCATGGATCACCTCGTTCTTACTGTTATCGCCGAAGATCAGCCCGGTTTGGTCGAACGACTGGCAAAGTGCATCGCCGATCACGGCGGCAACTGGCTGGAGAGCCGGATGTCGCGCATGGCCGGACAGTTCGCCGGCATCCTGCGCGTGGCCGTGCCGCAGCAGGCGCATGCCGAGCTGACCGCCGCGTTGCAGGGGCTTGAGGCGCAGGGCATTCGCGTCCTGCTGGCGCACAGCGGCACGGAGCCAGCGGCGAGCTGGCAGGAAATTCAGCTGGAGCTGGTCGGCAACGACCGCCCGGGCATTGTCCGCGACATTACCCATCTGCTGGCCACACACGGCGTCAACCTGGAAAGCCTGGATACCGAGGTGCTGCCGGCGCCGATGAGCAGCGAGCTGCTGTTCCGTGCCGAAGTGCGTCTGGCCGTGCCGAGCGAGCTGTCGCTGGAGGTCCTGCAACAGCGTCTGGAAGCCCTGGCCGATGACCTGATGGTCGAACTCAAGCTGCAGCCGACAGAGAAATCCTAGTCGTTCGCCGGCATTTTCAGCCGGCGCTTTTGCGCATGATGCGCCAGGCGTCCAGGCTGTACACCGCAAGCCCGGCCCAGATGCAGAAGAAGGCCAATTGTCGATCGACCGGGAACGGCTCGCCGAACAACTGCACGGCGAGGATCAGCAGCAGCGTCGGCGTCAGGTACTGCAAAAATCCGAGCGTCGAATACGGCAGGTGGCGCGCGGCGGCGTTGAAGCCGAGCAGCGGGATCAGCGTCACCGGGCCTGCGGCCATCAGCCAGAGCGCGTCGCTGCTGGTCCAGAACGCAGGTTCCGTACTCGTGCCGCTGCTGAACCAGAACAGCCAGACCAGCGCTACCGGCAACAACATCCAGGTTTCCACCACCAGCCCGGGCAACGCGGCCACCGGTGCCAGCTTGCGTAGCAGACCGTAGCTGCCGAAGCTCAGCGCCAGCACGATGGAAATCCACGGGAATTCGCCGAGCATCAGCAGCTGCAGGCTGACACCGACGGTGGCCATCGCCACCGCCAGCCACTGCAGCGGGCGCAGCCGCTCGCGCAGCACGATCATGCCGAGCAGCACGTTGACCAGCGGATTGATGTAGTAGCCCAGGCTGGCTTCGACCATCCGGTCGTGGTTCACCGCCCAGACGTAGATCAGCCAGTTGGCGGCGATCAGCACACTGGAGATGCCGAGCACGCCAAGCCGTCGCGGGTGCGCGAGCAGTTCGCGCCACCAGCCGGGGTGACGCCAGACCAGCAGCACCAGCGAGCCGAACACTGCCGACCAGATCACCCGCTGGGTAACGATCTCCAGCGCGCCGTACTGCTCGAGTGCCTTGAAGTAGAGCGGGAACATGCCCCAGATGCTGAACGTGGCCAGCCCCAGCAGATAACCCTTGCGCAGATTGGCGGTAGCCATGACGTCCTTCGACGAGCAGCGGAGAGCCGGCCATTTTGCGCCTTTGTCCGGAGGAGAGAAAGATTAGGCGGCTAACGTAAAGCCACGGCGCGACCAGCTGCGCCGATCCGACGGATGAGGGAACGCGCGAAGGCTCGCTCCGTCTCATCTGCATCGCCAATCGAAACGGCGTCGCGTTCAGGCGACGTGCGTACGGAGGTCGCAATGCGCTTGCAGAATCAGGTGGCTCTGGTCACCGGCAGTACTCACGGCATCGGCCTCGGCATCGCCGTGCGCCTGGCCGAGGAGGGGGCCGACGTGGTCATCAACGGTCGCGAGGAAGATGACGAGGCCCGTGCCAGCCTTGAGCAAGTACGCGCCGTGGGGCGGCGGGTCTGCTTCATCGCCGCGGACGTCAGCCAGGTCGAGCAATGCCAGCGGCTGGTGCGCGAGAGCATCGAGCGCATGGGCCGACTGGATATCCTGGTGAACAACGCCGGGGTACAGACCCACGCCGCATTTCTCGACGCCGAGGAGGGCGACTACGACCGGGTACTCGACGTCAACCTGCGCGGGCCGTTCTTCCTCGCCCAGGCCTTCGCCCGCTATTTGCGTGAGCAGGGCCGTGGCGGGCGGATCATCAACAACAGTTCGGTGCACGAGGAATTGCCGCACCCCAACTTCACCGCCTACTGTGCGAGCAAGGGCGGGCTGAAAATGCTCATGCGCAACATCGCCATCGAACTCGCGCCGCTGGGCATCACGGTGAACAACGTGGCGCCGGGCGCAGTGGAAACGCCGATCAATCGCGAGCTGATGAACCAGCCGGAGAAGCTCGACAGCCTGCTGCAGAACATCCCCGTCGGACGCCTGGGCAGGCCACGCGATGTGGCCGGAGTCGTCGCCTTTCTGGCTTCTCCGGATGCCGACTACATCACCGGGACTACCCTGGTGGTCGATGGCGGTCTGTTACGGAATTACAGCGAACAATGACCAGTAGCCAGTCGTACCAGCCGTTCAGCCATGACGTCAGCGCCATCTCGCTGGCCGATACCCTAAGCCCCGCCGATCGCTATCAGGAGCTGTTCGTCGCAGTGCAGATGCAGCGCATCTTTCCCGACAGCAAGACCTTCGTCGACTGCGCGCCGCGGCGCCATCCCGAAGTCATCCTCGAGGCTTACCGCGCCCGCTGCAGTGAGCCCGGCTTCGATCTCGACGCCTTCGTCCACGAGCACTTCAGCCTTTACGAAATGCCGGTCAGGGAATTCGTCGCCAACCCCGACGACAGCCTGGCCGAACACATCGACCGGCTCTGGCCGGTGCTCACCCGGCAGCCGCAGGACCATCCCGAGCATTCCTCGCTGCTGCCGCTGCCGCACCCGTACGTGGTGCCAGGCGGGCGCTTCACCGAGCTGTACTACTGGGATTCCTACTTCACCATGCTCGGCCTGGACGAGAGCGGGCACTGCGACCTGCTGCGCTCGATGGCGGACAACTTCGCCTACCTGATCGACACCTACGGCCATGTGCCCAATGGCAACCGCACCTACTACCTCGGCCGCTCGCAGCCGCCGGTGTTCGCCCTGATGACCGAGCTGTTCGAGGAAAACGGCGTGCACCGGGCCAGCGATTACCTGTCGCAGCTGCACAAGGAATATGCCTTCTGGATGAAGGGTGCCGATGCGCTGCGCCCCGGTGAGCGGCACCGGCGCTGCGTCTGCCTGTCCGACGGCGTGGTGCTCAACCGTTACTGGGACGAGCGCGATACGCCGCGGGAGGAGTCCTATCGCGAAGACGTCGAGACCGCCCGCGCCAGTTGCCGGCCGCGGCACGAGGTTTATCGTGACCTGCGCGCCGGCGCCGAATCGGGCTGGGACTTCAGCTCGCGCTGGCTGGACGATGCGCACCGGCTGGCGACCATCCGCACCACCAGCATCCTGCCCATCGACCTCAATGCGTTGCTCTACAAGCTCGAGCGGCAGATCGCCGAGCTGTCGGCGGTGAAGGGCCAGCAGGCCTGTGCCGAGAATTTTGCCCGGCGCGCCGAAATTCGCCTGGCAGCGATCGACCACTACCTGTGGAATCCGCGCGCCGGCGCCTACTTCGACTATGACTGGCGGCGCGGCCAGCAACGCGACAACCTCACCGCCGCGACCCTGGCGCCGCTGTTCGTGCGCATGGCCAGTGCTGAGCAGGCGGCAGCGGTCGCGGCAACCGTGCGCGCCCGCCTGCTGGCTCCGGGTGGGCTGGCCACCACCGAGATCAGCGGCAGCGGCGAGCAATGGGATCGCCCCAACGGCTGGGCGCCGCTGCAGTGGATCGCCATTCGCGGCCTGCAGCACTACGGCCATGACGCGCTGGCGCTGGACATTGAGGAGCGCTGGCTGACCATCGTCAGCCACCTGTTCGAGCGCGAGAACAAGCTGGTGGAAAAATACGTGCTGCGCCCGTGCACCGAGCACGCCAAAGGCGGCGAGTATCCGCTACAGGACGGCTTCGGCTGGACCAACGGCGTCACGCGCAAGCTCATGCAGCAGGACCCCAGCCATCAGGCCAACCGCTGCCGGGCCGGGCACTGTCGCCCGCCGCCCTAGGACATCTGGCGCGATGGTTGCGCGCAATCTCCCTACAAATGCAATGGATCAATAGTTATCGTACAACTGCTGGGCTATGATGACGGTTGCTTCCGCTTCTCAGAGATCGCCGTCCATGGATAACCAGAGCGCCCAGCCACGCGCCCGTCGCAAACACCGCAGCCTCGCCCAGGAGCTGGTCGCCGAACTGTCGCAGCAGATCCGCGACGGCATGTTGAAGCGCGGCGACAAGCTGCCGACCGAGTCCGCCATCATGCAGACGCAGGGTGTGAGTCGCACGGTGGTGCGCGAGGCGATCTCGCGCCTGCAGGCCTCGGGGCTGGTGGAAACGCGGCACGGCATCGGCACCTTCGTGCTGGATACGCCGAGCACCACCGGGCTGCGCATCGACCCGGCGACCATCGGCACCCTGCGTGATCTGCTGGCGATTCTGGAGCTGCGTATCAGCCTTGAGGTCGAGTCGGCCGGGCTGGCAGCGCAGCGTCGCTCGCCCGAGCAGCTCGCTGCCATGCGTGCGTTTCTCGATCAGCTCAACCAGAGCGCGGCGCATTCCAGTGATGCGGTGTCATCGGATTTTCAGTTCCATCTGCAAATCGCCGAAGCCACCGGCAACCGCTACTTCACCGACATCATGAGTCATCTGGGCACCACGCTGATCCCGCGCAGCCGGGTCAATTCCGCGCGCCTGGCCCATGATGATCAGCAGCACTACCAGGCGCGCCTGGGTCGTGAGCACGAGCAGATCTACGAGGCCATCGAGCGCCAGGACCCGGAATCCGCGCGGGCGGCCATGCGGCTGCACCTGACCAACAGCCGCGAGCGGCTGCGCCAGGCCCACGAAAGCGCCGAAGCGGAAGTGCTGCAGAACTGATCGCCGCCCCGGCGCAGCTTGCGCCGGGTACGTCGACAGCCCTAGCGGCGGTAGGCCAGCAGGACGATACCGCCGACCACGATCAGACCGCCGACCACCTGCATGGCCCCGAGTACCTGCCCGAGGATCAGCCAGCCCAGCACCATGCCGGCCACCGGCTCCATGTTCATCACCGGCGCATTGCGCGCGATGTTCAGCCGCGGCATGCAGATGAACAGCGTCGAGAACGCCGCGCCGTAGAGCAACACCAGGCAGGCGAGGGCGATCCAGCCGGCGGTTGCATTGGGCAGGCCGAGCCCACCCGGAATCAGGTCGCTGGCGCCGAGCAGGGCGGAGGCGGTGAATACCACGATCAGCGTCAGCATGCTGCGCACCGAGCCGGCCATGCTCGACAGCTTGTGCTCGGTGACCCACAGCGCCACCGCGAACACCGCGGCGGCGGTCAGGCTGAACAGGATCCCGGCGGTCCATTGTTCATCCGTCGCCTCGTTACTCATCAGGCGCGCGGGAACATCCAGCACCAGCACCAGGCCGAACAGGATCAGGCCCATGATCGCAAGCGCCACGCGGGTCGGTCGCGGCCCGCCCAGCGCCCAGGTGAGCAGCGCCAGGAGGATCGGCGACAGGTTCACTACCAGCAGCGCCAGCGCCACCGGAATGCGCGCCACCGCCGAATAGATGCAAAAGCTCTGCACCGCGATCAGCAGACCCAGGAGGATCTGCCAGCGCCAGGTGGTCGGGCTCAGGCGCAGCGATTCGCGACGCCAGAACACCAGCGCGGCCAGCGCCAGCAGCGTCACCCCGGCGCGACAGAGCATGGCCAGCAGCAGGCCGGTGCCGTGATCGAAGGCGATCCGCGCGGCGATGTGGTTGGCCGCGAACGAACAGGCCAGCGTGGCCAGGACCAGTACAGCGATGTGGCGTGGAAACGGCGTGGCTAACATGGCAGGGCGATACGTCCTTAAACGAGGCGCTGCCCACAAGGCGGCTTTGCTTGGGCGAGTATCTCGGCAAACGATGCAGCGAAGCAGGCAGTGTGTGAGATCTTGCGAGCTAGAGCCCTACAAGGCAAAAACAGGCGAGGAAGCGGAGTTTACTTTTGTAAATGAGCATTCCGAGCCTGTTTTTAACGCAGGAGGGCCGACGCGCAGCAGATCGTGAGTTGGATCAGAGCACTACGCTCGGCAGCCACAGCGAGATCATCGGGATATAGGTCACCGCCATCAGCACGGCGAACAGCGCGGCGTAGAACGGCAGCAGCGCCTTCACCGTGTTCTCGATGGTGACCTTGCCGATGGCGGCACCGACGAAGAGTACCGCACCGACCGGCGGGGTAATCAGGCCGATCCCCAGGTTGACCAGCATGATCATGCCGAAGTGCACCGGGTCGACGCCGAACGACGTCACCACCGGCAGCAGGATCGGCGTGAGGATCAGGATCAGCGGCGCCATGTCCATCAGCGTGCCCAGTACCAGCAGCATCGCGTTGACGCACAGGAGGATCACGTAGCGGTTGTCCGACAGGGTCAGGAACGCGGTGGTGATCTTCGACGGGATCTGCATCAACGTCATGATGTAGCCGAAGCTGGCGGCGAAGGCGATCAGGATCATCACGATGGAAAGTGTGCGCACCGTGCGGTGCAGCATCTTCGGAAGCTCGCGCCACTTGTAGTCGCGGTAGATGAACATGGTGACGAAGAAGGCCCAGACCACCGCCACCGCGGCGGACTCGGTGGCGGTGAACACGCCGGAGAGAATGCCGCCGAGGATGATCACCATGGTCATCAGGCCCCACAGCGCCTCGACGCAGATCTTCAGCGCCTGGCGCAGCGGCACCACTTCGCCCTTGGGGTAGTTGCGCTTGCGGGCGAACAGCAGGCAGAGCGCGGCCATGGCGGTGCTGAGCAGCAGGCCCGGGCCGATGCCGGCGACGAACAGCGCGGAGATCGACACGGTGCCGCCGGCGGCCAGCGAGTAGATCACCGAGTTGTGACTGGGTGGAGTCAGAAGCGCCTGCACCGAGCCGGAAATGGTCACCGCGGTGGAGAACTCCCGCGGGTAGCCCTTCTTTTCCATCTCGGGAATCAACACCGAGCCGACCGAGGCGGTGTCCGCCAGGGATGAACCGGAGATGGCGCCGAAGAAGGTCGAGGCGGTGATGTTGACCAGCGACAGGCCGCCGCGGACGAAGCCGACCAGCACCCCGGCGAAGGCGACCAGTCGGCGGGCCATGCCGCCTTCGGCCATGATCGCGCCGGCCAGGACGAAGAACGGAATGGCCAGCAGGGAGAATTTGTTCACGCCGCCGGCGATCTGGATCATCACGGCGTGCAGGGGAATATCGATCCACCAGGCGCCGGCCAGGGTGGCCAGGCCGAGGGAGTAGGCTACCGGGACGCGTAGCAGAATGAGGACGATGAAGCTGCCCAACAGGACGACGGCATCCATTACACGGACTCCTTGGACTCTTCGCGGGCTTCGTAATCGACGACCGGGCGCTTGCTCTGGTCGCCGTACAGCAGTTGCTCGATGACGAACAGCAGGGTGATGAAGCCGCCCAGCGGAATCGGCGCGTAGCTGATACCGACGCGCATCCAGGTCAGGGTGCTGAGGTACTGGTTCCATGTGGCCAGGCATAGCTTGTAGCCCCAGATCAGCATGAACAGGCTGATAGCGGCCATGGCCAGGCGCACGAACAGGATGATGAAGGGCTGGGCCAGCGGCGGCAGGCGATCGCTGAGCACCTGCACGGCCATGTGCGCGCCGGCGCGGTAGCTGGCGGCGGCGCCAACGAAGGTGAACAGCACCATCAGCAGAATGGCGATCGGCTCGGGCCAGCCGAGGCCCTGGCCCAGTGCGTAACGGCTGAACACGCCCCAGGGGATGATCGTCGCCATGATCACGATCGCCAGGGCGGCGACGATGACGCAGGCGCGGTAGATGGCGTCATTGACGCCCAGAACCAGGTTTTTCATGAGATTCCACCGGTTGCATCGCGACGGCACGGGCCGCCGCGATGCGCTTGCACGAGGATTACTGAACGGCTTCGATACGCTTGATCAGCTCGGCGTACGGCGCGCCGTACTTCTCGCGAACCGGAGCAGTCGCATCGTAGAAGGGCTTCTTGTCGACCTCGATGAACTCGACACCTTGTTCCTTGAGCTTGGCTTCGCTGCTGGCGGTCTTCTCGTCCCACAGCTTGCGCTCTTCCATCTGCGCTTCCTTGGCGTACTTCTTGACGATGTCCTGCTGTTCCGGGGTGAGCTTGTTCCAGGTGGTCTTGGAGATCACGATCGGCTCGGGCAGGATCAGGTGGCCGGTCAGCGAGTAGTGCTTGGCGGCACGGAAGTGGTTGTGCTCGAGCATGGTCGGCGGGTTGTTCTCGGCGCCATCGACCACACCGCTCTGCAGGGCGCTGAAGATCTCGCCGGTGTCCATGGCCACGCCCTGGGCGCCCATGGCATTGAGGGTGTCGATGAACAGCGGGTTGCCCATCACCCGGATCTTCATGCCATTGAGGTCTTCCAGCTCGCGAACCGGCTTCTTGGTATAGAGGTTGCGCACGCCCCCATCCATCCAGGCCAGACCGACCATGTTGAATTCGGAGTTGGTGATCTTGTCGAGGATCTCCTGGCCGATATCGCCGTCGATGACCTTGCGCATGTGCTCGTTGTCGCGAAACACGAAGGGCATGTTGAAGGCGTTCACGTCCGGGACCACCGGACCCAGCGTGCCGAGGCTGACGCGGGTCATCTGCACTGCGCCGATCTGCACCTGCTCGACCACTTCCTTCTCGGAGCCGAGCACGCCGCCGGCGAACATGCGGAACTTGAGCTCGCCCTTGGTGGCATCTTCGATCTTCTTGCCCATGTTTTCCTGCGCGACCACCGTCGGGTAGCCGGCCGGGTGGATCTCGGCGATCTTCAGCGTCATCTCTGCATGGGCGATGCCGGACAGGCAGAAGGCCAGGGGTAGGGCGGTAACGAGCAACTTGCGTTTGAGGTTCATGACACTCTCCATCTTGTTTTTGTTGGTGTGCAGCGTTGCGAGAAGCGAGGTTGGGCACGCAGCGGCCCTTCCCTGGTGAGTCAGTTGAAAGCGGGTTCCTCCAGTCCGGTGACGCCTGGGTTCAGGGCGAAGACGCCACCGGCCAGCGGCTGGTCGCTCAAATCGCCGCCGGGGCGGATCGAGGTGACGAACAGGGTGTCCAGGCGCGCGCCGCCGAAAGCACACATGGTCGGTTTCTTCACCGGTACCGCGAGCGAGCGGTCCAGGCGGCCATCCGGGGTGAAACGGTGGATCAGCCCGGCGTCGTTGCCGCAGATCCAGTAGCAGCCGTCGGCATCCACCGCGGCGCCGTCGGGTCGGCCGGGATGGTCGAGCATGTCGACGAACAGGCGTCGGCCGCTCGGCGTGCCGCTGTCCGTGTCGTAATCGAAGGCCCAGATCTTCTGCACGCTGGGGTGCGAATCGGACAGGTACATGGTTCGTCCGTCAGGGCTGAAGGCCAGGCCGTTGGGCACGATGAAACCGTCGAGCTGCGGCCGCAGTGGTGCATCGTTGGCATCGTCATCCAGCCGGTAGAGCGCGCCGACTGGATGCCCGGCGGCCATGTCCAGCGCCATGCTGCCGGCCCAGAAACGGCCCTGGCGATCACAGCGGCCATCGTTCATGCGCATATCGGCCAACTGGTGCTCGATGGCCGCCAGCGCGCGGCTGTCGAGTCGGCCGTCCGGGCGCGTCTGCAGGGCGAAGAAGCCGCTCTCCATGCCGGCCACCCAGCCATCGCCGTGGCGCGCGATGCAGGCCAGCATCTGCTCGCCCTGCCAGCGGGAAACCTGGCCGTCGGCAGCGTTCCAGCGCAGCAGTTCGCGATTGGGGATGTCGACCCAATACAGCGCCTGTTCGGCGGCGACCCAGACCGGGCTTTCGCCGGTGGCGCAGCGCAGGTCGGCGATGAGTTCAGCTTCACTGGCCATTGCGTTTCTCTTTGTTGTTGTACGCGGGCGAGGGTGATCGATCAGTCGAAGGGGCCGGCCGCGACAAAGGCGCCGCCCTGGTAGATGCCAGCCGGGTCGTCAGCGCTGTACGGTGGCTGCTGCTCGACCTTGTCGCGGAACACCTCGGAGCTGTCCTGCGCTTGGAAGCCCAGGTGCGCCGCGAGATGGTTGTCCCACCAGACGTCGCGGTTGGCGGACATGCCGTAGACCACGGTATGACCGACCGCTGGGGTGAACAGAGCGCAGCGCATCAGCTCGGTGAGATCGCGGAAACTGAGCCAGGTGCTCATCATCCGGCGGTTGGCCGGCTCGGGAAACGAGGAGCCGATGCGGATGCTGACGGTCTCGATGCCGTAGCGGTCGTAATAGAAATTCGCCATGTCCTCGCCGTAGGACTTGGAAAGGCCGTAGTAGCCATCCGGGCGGCGTGGGGCGTGGGTGTCCAGAGTCTCGGACTGCGGGTAGAAGCCGATCACGTGGTTGGAGCTGGCGAAAACCACGCGCTTGATGCCGTGCAGGCGGGCTGCTTCGTAGATGTGGAAGGTGCCGCGGATATTGGCGTCGAGGATTTCCTCGAACGGCCGCTCGACGGAGACACCGCCGAAGTGGGCGATGGCGTCGACACCTTCGCACAGGGCATGCACGGCGGCCTTGTCGGCGAGGTCGCAGGGCATGACCTCCTCGTGTTCACCGGCTGCTGGAGCCATCGGCGCGATATCGGACAGTCGGATGATGCGGGCGTAGGGCTGCAGCTTTTCGCGTAAGACCTTGCCAAGGCCGCCTGCCGCTCCGGTGAGCAGAAGACGGCCAAGCGTGGGATTGGGGGTGGTAGTCATCGGGGTGCCTGTCATTATTGTTCTTGAAGTCATCTGTTGTCATATGACATGTGTCAAATATCAGCACCTAGCCGCATGAATGTCAACACGCTTAAAGTCGTATTTGATGACATATGTTGCTTCTCAGCGTCACTTCCTTTGTGTTGTCCAAGCTAAAGCGCTGCGACAGAGGGCTCCAGAGGAGCGGCGCCCGAGATTGATAAAAGCGGGGCGCTGCCAGCAATATTATCGATAGTTGTATGATGACTGTTCAAAAATGGGGTGCGTAACGAGGTCGGTGCGCGGCCAGCACAATGCCGGCGCGCTGCTGGTGCACACCGTAATGACTGCTATGGAGGCTGCCAAACTCGGTGTCCTGAGCGGTCGTGATCGGCCGCTGCGGCTCAGAATTGCCTGACCAGCGCCGCGGCGAGGATACCGGCGGCAATCGCTGGCAGCGGCTTTTTCAGCACCAGCATGGTCACTGCCGTGGCTAGCAGCGCTAATCGGGCGCCAGCATCACCCTGCAAGGCCATCGGCGCGACTATTGCCACGAGTACCGAGCCGGACATGGCGGTGATGAACTGGCGGACTCGGTCGCTGATGGGCACGAAGGCCATGACGAACACGCCGCCCCAGCGTGTCGCCAGAGTCACTAGGGCCATGACCAGCACCACGATCAGCGCGCCGGCGCCCGTCGCATCAAGATTCACGTGCTTTCTCCTTCCACAGCAGTCCGGTCGCGCCACCGGCGAGGGCGCCCACCACCACGTGGCTGTTCTCCGGCAGGTAACGGAAGGCGAGCAGCGAGGCGCCGGCGGCAACGCTCCAGATCACCAGCATGCGCAGGTTCTTTTCACCGCCCACCACCATGGCCAGCAGAAAGCAGCCCATCACCATGTCCAGCCCCAGGCGCTTCGGGTTGCTAACCGCACTGCCGAAATGGATGCCCAGCCAACTGCCGGCCACCCAGAACGACCAGAGCGCCAGGCCGCCACCGAGCAGCAGGCCGAAACCCGGGCGGTTGCGGTTGAAGGCCTGCATGGCCATCGCCCAGTTGGCGTCCGAGGCGATCAGCATCACCCCGTAGCGCCTGCCCGGCGGCAGCTGGCGCAACCAGGGATAGAGTGTGGCGCCCATCAGCAGGTGGCGGGCGTTGATGGCAAACACCGTGATCATCAGGGTGAACAGCGGCACCTGCGTGCCCCACAGCTCCAGCGCGGCGAACTGCGAGGCGCCGGCGAACACCAGCGCGCTCATCGCCAGGATCACCGAGTCGTCCAGCCCGGTCTGCACCGCGGCGAGGCCGAAGGCGGCGCCGAACAGGGTGACGAAGATGGAAATCGGCGCGAGCTGGCGAAAACCGGCCCAGACCATGCGCCGGTCGAAATGATGCAGCTCGCTTTCTGCGTCAGTCATGCATGAATCCTCCAGGTGGCAGCGCTGGATCGATGTCATTCAACGTCCAGCCAGCCAGATTAGGGGGTGTTGCCGCGACGGAACAGCGCAGTTGGCGTCGGATCGGGCGGTACAGATTCGCGCGGGCAGTCGATCGCGCGGCAATGAAGGCTTCGGCCTATCGACGCTGTGCCTCGCCAGTCATCACCGATGCTATGGGTGGCTATGTCCGATTCTGATTTTGCAGTGTGATGGGTTGTCGACGGCTAGAAGCTGCCGGTCGCAGCGGAAGGCTTATCTGGCTGGAATGGTGCCGAACTGGACAGATTTACCGCCCAGAATCCGAGAGTGATCTGCCGTGCCGGGTTTGTTCGCCGTAATAAGATATCTACTCATGACGTCTTATCGTATTTAAGATGCTATTAAATGACTTCTTAATATTCTTTCAAGGTTGCTTAGTGTGCGATTAGTAGTATCTTATCTTTTATAGGATGTCGCTTGGTGTAACCTTATGAAAGGCTTTTTCCCTGTTCAAAGTGCGTCACTGCTTTACCGTATAGGCCTTCTGGTGAAAGAGGCGCGTCTGCGCATGGGGCTGCGTCAGGCTGACCTTGCAGAGCGGGCTGGGATTTCTCTCCGAGCTGTTCGTCACATTGAGGGGGGCAAGGCTGAAGGTGTTTCGCTGCGCGACTTCATGCTCGCGTTGTTCACCGTTGGGATTTCTGACCGGGTTTTCCAGGCGTTGATCGATGACCCAGCGCTTGATCTCGACGCTTTGGAAACCAATGCGACCAAGCGCGTCAGGCTGCCGCGCAGCAACGCGGAGGACTTCTAATGTCGCGCGCTTACATCTACATGGAATGTCCGGAAACGGGTGAGACTGTGACGCTGGGCAGGCTGACCCTTGCTGGTCGCACGGGAACCTTCGTCTATGCGCCGGAGATCGTGGAAGCCAAGCGTTGGGTGCCTGATCCGATACGGTATCCGCTCTCCACTCGACCCATTCAGGTACATAAGAATGGCGGCGTTCCCGGCTTCATTGATGATGCGATGCCAGATGGCTGGGGAGAACGCCTGTTGCGCCGCACCCGAAAGGGCGAGCTCACTCCGATCCAGCTCCTGCTGTTATCTCCTAACGAAGATCGCGCCGGAAACATCATGGCTGGCGAAGATCGCACACCGAGGCCGGGAATAGGCGAAAGGCCTGTGAAAATGCTTGAAGCCAAAGGGCTCGATCATTTCATAGATATTTGCGCTGCGATTTATGACAGCCAGCTGAGCGCTGAGCAGCTGGAGGCATTAAGAATACGGGACCAGCGCTCAGCTGTTGGTGGTGCCAGGCCCAAGCGCACGTACCGCTTTGATCAAAAGCTGATTCTTGCCAAGCCACGCGACAAATTTGATCACTACGACCTGCCGAAATTCGAGTATGCTTGCATGACTTTTGCGGCTACCAAGGGGATGAGTGTTGCCCGGACGGCACTCCATCAAAGTGAAAAAGGCAACACGTTGCTAGTGGAGCGATTCGACCGAGAATGGTCAGAGAATGATGCAAGGTTTCGCCGCATTCCGATGATGAGTGGCTTAACTCTTCTCGATGCCGAATGGCAGGTGCAGCGCAACAACGGGTGGATCTACGCGGCGCTCGCCGATGAGCTGTACCGCAGAGGCGCGCCGGATTCTGATAGGCAGGCGCTCTACAGGCGAATGGCCTACAACGCTCTGGTCGGCAACAGTGACGATCATCCTCGCAACCACGCAGTGATCTGGCAGGAAGGCGCTTGGCGCCTCTCGCCCATGTATGACGTTCTTCCCGTGCTGGGAGAGGGGCCTGCGCAGGGGCTGGCGATGGAAGTTGGTATCAACGGTACTCTCCTAAGTCGAGCCAACCTGCTTAGCCAGCATGAGCATTTTGCACTGACGAAAGATGAGGCGGCCGGCATATTGGACGAGGTCGCTTCTTGGGAGTCGGAGCTGATGGAGCACTATGCAAAGCATTTGGCTGGGGCTGAGCTGGATGCGGCGGTGGACGCAACAAGCAGCGAGAGACTGCTGGCTTAGGGCGGGCTGCGAAGGCTTTTTTCTGCACTCTTGGTCCTTGCTTTAGCGTCGAGCAGCGCATTCGTCACAGCCTGAATAGCCCCGGCTCTGGTCGACCATTTGAACCTCAACTCGTGGCCGTCAGCAGCCCGTCCCATGGTGTTGGAGCTGGATTGGCGGCAGGTCTCGGGCGATATCGCGGGCCGCCTGACGCACGGCATTGCGCGCCGCCTCCAGCGCCGGGTTATCGTTGTCGTCGCGCCAGGCCAGGTGCAGTTGGGCGCAGATGCCCGCCGGCAGTGGCAGCTCGCGAAAGCGTACCTGCTGGAAGCGGATCGCACTGGCCCCGCGCGGCACCAGCGCCAGGCCGAGGCCAGCGTTGACCAGCGAGAGGATGGTCAGCGTCGAGCCCAGCGACTGGACGAATTCGGGCTGGATACCGCTGGCACGGAACAGCCCGGTGTGCAGCTCGTTGAACGGCTGCCAGGCGCCATGGGCATAGAGGATGAACGGCTCGCCGTGGAGCATTTCCAGGGTCGGCGCCGGATGCTGCGCCAGCGGATGGTCGGCCGGCGTGGCCAGCACGAAGGGCTCGCGCAGCAGGCATTCACTGACCAGTCCCGGCTGCTGCAACGGCTCGCGCACCACCGCCAGGTCGACCCGGCGCGCGCGCAGTGCCTGCAACTGCTCGAAAGTGGTGGTTTCCAGCAGGTTGATGGCCACGCCCGGCCGTTCCCGGCGTATCTGTGTGATCGCGCGCGGCAGGAAGTCGTAGACCGCGCTGGCAACGAAGCTGATGGTCAGCGAGCCGCTCTCGCCCAGTGCAGCCAGCCGGGCACCCTGAGCCGCGCGGTGGGCTTGATCGAGCAACGCCTGGGCCTCGACGAAGAAGGCGCGACCGGCGGCGGTGAGTGCTACCGAGCGCGTGCTGCGGGTAAACAGCGCGACGCCGAGCTGGTGTTCCAGCAACTGGATCTGCCGGCTCAGCGGCGGCTGGGTCATGTTCAGGCGCTCGGCCGCGCGACGGAAATTCAGTTCGCTGGCCAGGGTGGTAAAGCATCGCAGTTGGGCGAGTTCGAACATTGATCCGTTCCTGGTATCAATCGAAAGCGTTAATGAATTGGACCGTATCAATCAGCCGACGGATCATCCAGCCCATCCCCTGACTGGCGAGGCGGCGGCACGAATGAGCGACCTGTACGAAGCGGACCGCATCAGCTGGATCGGCCTGCGCGCGGTGGAGTTGCCGCTGCAGCGGCCGGTCAGCGACGCCAAGGTACTCACCGGGCGACAGCTGCCCCTGGCGTCGGTCAGCCTGCTGTTCGTCGAGCTGCAGTCGCAGCAGGGGCATCACGGCCTCGGTTTCAGCTACAGCCTGCGCACCGGCGGCCCCGCGCAATATGCCCACGCGCGGGAACTGGCTCCGTTGCTGCTGGGCGAAGATCCCAACGACATCGCCCGCCTGTGGAGCCGGCTGAGCTGGGCCAGCGCCTCGATCGGGCGCAGCGGCCTGGCGGTGCAGAGCATTGCTGCCTTCGACACCGCTCTTTGGGACCTCAAGGCGCGCCGCGCCGGCTTGCCGCTCTCCAAGCTGCTCGGCGCCCATCGCGACGCGGTGCCTTGCTACAACACCTCCGGCGGCTACCTGCAGGCGCCCATCGAGGAGGTCATCGAAAAGGCCGAGGCGTCTAGGGCGCGAGGCATTGGCGGAATCAAGCTGAAGGTCGGCCAGCCTGACCACCGCGCCGACCTGCGCCGGGTCGCGGCGCTGCGCAGGCACTTCGGCGACGAGGCGGCGCTGATGGTCGACGTCAACCAGCAATGGGATCGCACCACCGCGGCACGCATGGGCAGGGCGCTGGAGGAGTTCGAGCTGACCTGGATCGAGGAGCCGCTGGACGCCAACGATCTGGAAGGTCACGCCGCCCTGGCCGCTCAGCTCATCACCCCGGTCGGCACTGGCGAGATGCTCGGCAGCGCGGCCGAAGCCTGTGCCTTTGTCGAGCGCGGGGCGGTGGATGTGATCATGCATGACGCGCCGCGCATCGGTGGTTTCACGCCGTTCCTGCAGGTGGCCGAGGCGGCGCGGCGGCGCGGAATCGTCATGGCGCCGCATTTCGTTATGGAATTGCATATCCACCTCGCCGCGGCCTACGAACATGCCACATGGGTTGAGCATTTCGAATGGCTCGAGCCGCTGTTTAAGGAGCGGCTCGAGATCCGCGACGGCTGCATGCAGGTGCCCACCCGGCCCGGGCTGGGGCTGAGCCTCAGTGAGCAGGTGGCAGGTTGGACGCTGGCGCGCGAGACGTTCGGCACCAAGCCGTGACGGCAGCCCCTCTGCTGGCGCAGAGGGGCGCAGGTTCAGGTGCGTAGCGCCTGACCGAGCACGCCGCCCCGTGGTCGCACCGCGCTGTACAGCTGCCAGAGCACGAAGGCCAGGGCCAGCCCGAGAAAGGTCGCGGCGATGGGGTTGGTGAAGAACGAGGCGAAGTTGCCGTCGGAGAGCATCAGGCCGCGGCGCAGGTTGGTCTCCGCCATCGGCCCGAGGATAAAGCCGATGATGAAGGGCGCGACCGGCATGCCCGCCTTGACGAAGCCATAGCCAAGCACACCGAACAGCAGGATCGACCAGACATCGAACAGCCGGCTTGAGAGGCCGAACGCACCGACCACACAGAGCACCAGAATGATCGGCAGCAGGATGTGCTTGGGCACGTCGAGCAGCTTGATGAACAGGCGCAGGCCGTAGAACTCCATGAACAGCATCATCACCGAGGCCACCAGCAGCGCGGCGAAGATGGTGTAGACCAGCGGCCCCTGGCTGATGAACAGCAGCGGCCCGGGCTGGATGCCGTGGATCAGAAAGCCGCCGAGCAGGATCGCGGTGGTGGTGTCGCCGGGAATGCCCAGGGTCATCAGCGGCATCATGGCGCCGCCGATGCCGGCGTTGTTCGCCGTCTCGCTGGCGACCACGCCGCCGATGTTGCCCTTGCCGTAGGTTTCCGGCTGTTTGGCGCGCTTCTTGGCGACGATGTAGGACAGCAGGTTGGAGGTGCCGGCACCGATGCCCGGGAGGATGCCCACCGCCAGACCGATCAGACCGGAGCGACTGGCGTTGGGCAGCTCCTGGCGGAACTCCTTGAGCGAAAAGCCGAAGCCTTTGATGTCTTTCATGCTCACCGAACCGGCCTTGCTGCGCACGGCATGCCGCCCGGTTTCGGCGAGCTTGATGACCTCGGCCACGGCGAACATGCCGATCATCACCGTGAGCATGGAGAAGCCGCCGTTCAGCTCACTGACGCCGAAGGTGAAGCGGCGCACCGCCTCCACCGGGGCGATGCCGACGGTGGATACGGCGATGCCGAGGGTGCCGGCGAATAGCCCCTTGACCATCGAGCCGGCCGACAGGGTGGCGATCAGCGTCAGCGAGAACACGGCGATGGCGAAGTATTCGTGCGGGCCGAAGCTCAGCGCCACCTTGGCCAGCTGCGGGGCGATGAACATCAGCGCGATGATGCTGAAGATGGTGCCGAGAAAGGAGAACACGATGCCGACGCCGAGCGCCTTCACGCCCAGGCCCTGCTCCATCAGCGGGCCGCCGTCGAACACCGTGGCGATGGACGACGGTGTGCCGGGAATCTTCAGCAGGATCGCCGAGATCAGGCCGCCGGACGTGGCGCCGACGAACAGCGCAACGAGTAGCGACAGGCCGGCCTGCGGGCCCATGGTGAAGGTCAGTGGCAGGCACAGCGCCACGGCCATTGTCGCCGACAGGCCGGGCACGGCGCCAAAGACGATGCCGACCGCGACGCCGCCGAGCATCAGCAGCATGATGTTGAGCGAGAAGACGGCACCGAAGCCTTGCTGCAGTAAGTCGAGCATGGTCGATTCCTCAGAAATTCAGCAGGCCAGCGGGCAGCAACAGATCGAAGGCCTCGCGGAACAGCAGGTAGATGACCCCCGACGTGACTACCGCGATGACGACATAGAGCAGGTGCCGAATCTTGTGGCCCACAGGCGTCAGCACGATGAACTGCAGGTACAGGTAGATCGCAGTCATGATGGGAAAACCCACCGGGCCCAGCAGTACGACGTAAAGCAGGATCAGGCCAAGGGTCTTGAGCACGGTCAGCGGCTCGGTAACGGTTGGCTTGGGCTGGTCCGGCGTATCGCTGCTGCTCTCTGCAGCCTGCGCGTGGCGGGTAAAAGCGCTCAGGGTCTGCAGCAGGCCCAGCAGGCATAGCAGGATGGCCAGCAGGGTGGGGACGGTGGCGGCATCGATGCCGTCGTGGCCGGGTACGCGGTAGGCCATCACCAGATAGGCGATGCTGGCGCCGAGCATGGCCACGCCGATGGTCAGTTCTTTCTTGTTCGCAGTGGTCATCGCAAACCTCCGTGCGCGAGGAGAGACAGCCAGCCGGCGTGGCCGGCTGGTGACACGTCAGGGATCAGTTCTTGGCCTGACGCAGCTCGTCCTTGAACTGCATGAAGTCCTCGCGGGTCTTGGCCAGAATCGCCTTGGCCTCTTCGGTGCCGTAGTAGGCCACCGGCTGCTTGAACTTCTTCAGTTCCTCGGCGTACTCGGGAATCTCGGTGATCTGTTTCATCACATCGGCCATCTTCTTAACGATCGCCGGGTCGGTGCCCTTCGGAAAGGCGACCACGTAGGGCTTGTCCATGGTGATGTCCAGGCCCTGCTCCTTTAGCGTCGGCACGTCGCCGAGCAGTTCGTTGCGCTCCTCGTTGGGCTGGCCGAGGGCGACCATCTGCCCACCGCTGACGTAATCCTGTACCGATCCATAGGTGATCGCGCCGAGGTCGAGACGACCACCGAGCATGCCCACCACGCGATCGGCGACCGTTCCGCCATCGACCATCTTCAGCTTGGTATCGGTCAGTTTCTCCAGCATCAGTCCCTGCACGTGGGAGAAGCTGCCCATCTCGGTGCCGTAGGTAATGCTGCCCGGCTTGGCCTTCGACTTATCCACCAGGTCCTGCATGCTGGTCACACCGGACTGCTTGGAGGCGACGAATACGGTGCTCTTGTCGACCCCGGCGATGCACGACACGTCGAAGGTTTCGTAGCTGTCCTCGGTGAGGTCGGCGACCTCGTTGACGATCAGCTGCCCCGGGTGGGTGAAGAGGATGGTGTTGCCGTCCGCTGCTGCGCCCTTGACCTGCTCGGCGGCCAGGGTGCCGCCGCCGCCAGCGATATTGGTCACCACCATGCTCTTGCCGGTGATCTGGTTGAAGTACTTGGCCATGGTACGTGCGTTGAAATCGGTATCGCCGCCGGGGTTGGCGATCACCACCACCTGCACGGGGCGGGTCGGCCATTTCACATCGGCGGCCATCGCGGTGGAGGCAGCTGCGAGACCGGCGATGCCGACGAGGGCGGAAAGGAGGGAGGCGCGGAATATTGTTTTCATTGGAGTTCTCCGGGTTTGGGCTGCGGGTTCAGGTACTGCGGCCGAGGCTGGGTTTCTTCGGGTCATAGGTCCAGCCAGGCACCAGGTAACGCATCGCCATGGCGTCGTCGCGCGCGCCGCTGGCGACCTTCTTGTACAACTCGTGGGCGTTCATGATCCGGTCCATGTCCGGCTCGATACCCAGGCCCGGGCGCTCGGGCACGCGCACCTGGCCGCCGACGATCTGCAGCGGCTCGCGGGTCAGGCGCTCCTGGCCCTCCTGCCAGATCCAGTGGGTGTCGATGGCGGTGATGCGCCCCGGCGCGGCGGCTGCGGCGTGGGTGAACATCGCCAGCGAGACATCGAAGTGGTTGTTCGAGTGCGAGCCCCAGGTCAGGCCGAACTGGTCGCACATCTGTGCCAGGCGCACCGAGCCCTGCATGGTCCAGAAGTGCGGGTCGGCCAGCGGGATGTCGACCGATTCCAGGCGCAGCGAGTGGCCCATCTGCCGCCAGTCGGTGGCGACCATGTTGGTCGCAGTGGGAATGCCGGTGGCGCGCTTGAACTCGGCCATGATCTCGCGGCCGGAATAGCCGTTTTCCGGGCCGCAGGGGTCCTCGGCGTAGGCGAGCAGGTGGCCCTGGCCCTTGCACAGGGCGATGGCCTCGTCCAGCGACCAGGCGCCGTTGGGATCGAGGGTGACGCGGGCATCGGGGAAGCGCGCCTTGATCGCGGCTATCGCCTGCATCTCCTCCGCGCCGCGCATCACGCCGCCCTTGAGCTTGAAGTCGGCGAAGCCGTAGCGCGCTGCGGCGGCCTCGGCCAGACGGGCGATCGCATCAGGGGTCAGCGCCTGCTGATGGCGCAGGTGGTACCAATCCTCACCGGTGCTGGCCAGGTAGGGCAGGTCGGTGCGCTGGCGATCACCTATATAGAAGAGGTAGGCCAGCATCGGCACCGCCTCACGTTGCTGACCGCTGCCGAGCAGCTCGGCCACCGGCACGTCCAGGTACTGGCCGAGCAGGTCGAGCAGCGCGGCCTCGACCGCGGTGATCACGTTGTCCATACGCAGGTTGATCTCGTGCGGCTGACGCAGCACGGCGGCCTCGGCTTCGGAGGTAACCTCGTGGTGGGTGTCGCGGCCGTTGCCGGCGAGCATCGCGCGCAGGCGGTTGAGCACCCGGTTGTAGGCGCCTATCGGCTGGCCGATGACCAGCGGGCAGCTACGCTCCAATGCCTGACGGATACCCTCGCCACCGGGTACCTCACCGATACCGGTGTTGCCGGCATTGTCGGTGAGCAGGACCAGGTTGCGGGTGAAGTAGGGGGCGTGGGCGCCGCAGAGGTTGAGCAGCATGCTGTCGTGGCCGGCCACCGGGATGACCTGCATGCTCTGGATGCGGGGCGTCGCACTGAACGACTGACTCATTGTGCGCGGCCTCCGCTGCAGGCGAGGCGAGCGACCGGGGTGGGTGCAGTGCGCGCATCTGCTGAGGCAGTGCGGCGGATGGCGTTATCGGCAGCCAGCGGCTGCGCAGGGGACGGGCAATTGCGGAACATGTCCGGGGCCTCGCTATTGTTATTGTGGTCATAGGTCGTCGTACGACTATGGAGGGTTTTTTACAGTTCGCTACGTCACCTGTCAAACGAAATCATCGCTGCATTCAGCAGGGTCGTTTGCCGCTGCTCATGCCGTTCAAGCTGCCGCTGTCATGGTGATTGACCTGGCCGAGCGAGTGAAAAGCAGAAAGCTTTCATTCAGCTTTCAGCGCTGAAGAAAATCCGCAGAAAAAACGGTTGGACTATTTTTGGTTGTACGATAACGTATCTCAAGGCTGATGCCCTTGTACCTCTCCAACATGCATTCAGGATGCTCGAATAATGAACCCACAAGAATTGAAGGCCATCCTCTCTTCCGGCCTGCTGTCGTTCCCGGTCACCGACTTCGACGCGCAGGGCGACTTCAACCGCGCCGGCTACGTCAAGCGTCTGGAATGGCTCGGCCCGTACGGCGCCTCGGCGCTGTTCGCCGCCGGCGGCACCGGTGAGTTCTTCTCGCTGGAGCCGCGCGAGTACAGCGAGATCATCAAGACCGCCGTCGATACCTGTGCCGGTACCGTGCCGATCCTCGCCGGCGTCGGTGGTCCGACCCGCCTGGCCATCCAGATGGCTCAGGAGGCCGAGCGCCTGGGCGCCAAGGGGCTGCTACTGCTGCCGCACTACCTCACCGAAGCCAGCCAGGAAGGCGTGGCCGCCCATGTCGAGCAGGTCTGCAAGTCGGTCAACATCGGCGTGGTGGTCTACAACCGCAACGTCTGCCGCCTGACCGCGACGCACCTGGAGCAGCTGGCCGAGCGCTGCCCGAACCTGATCGGCTACAAGGATGGCCTGGGCGATATCGAGCTGATGGTGTCGATCCGTCGCCGCCTCGGCGACCGTTTCAGCTACCTCGGCGGCCTGCCGACCGCGGAAGTCTATGCCGCGGCCTACAAGGCACTGGGCGTGCCGGTGTATTCCTCGGCGGTGTTCAACTTCATTCCGAAGACCGCCATGGATTTCTATCAGGCCATCGCCCGTGAGGATCATGAAACCGTCGGCAAGCTGATCGATGACTTCTTCCTGCCGTATCTGGAGATCCGCAACCGCTGCAAGGGCTATGCGGTCAGCATCGTCAAGGCCGGCGCCCGCATCTCCGGCTTCGACGCCGGCCCGGTCCGCGCACCGCTGACCGAGCTGAAGCCAGACGAGTACCAGCGCCTGGCGGTGCTGATCGAACAGCAGGGCGCGCAGTAAGCGCGGCCTTTTCCGACCTCCTGGCGCCGCTGTGCCGCACGGTCGCGCCGGGCATCACCAGAGGACAGTTTGCATGGCTGACGTACAACGCTACGACAACTACATCGACGGCCAGTGGGTCGGCTCGGCTCGCTACCAGGTCAACACCAACCCGTCCGACCTCTCTGACGTGATCGGCGAATACGCCCAGGCCGATGCCGCGCAGGTCGAGCAGGCCATCGCCGCCGCCCGTCGCGCCTTCCCGGCCTGGGCTACCTTCGGCATCCAGGCGCGCGCCGATGCGCTGGAAAAGGTCGGTCTGGAAATCCTCGCCCGCCGCGAAGAGCTCGGCACGCAGCTGGCCCGCGAGGAGGGCAAGACCCTCCCGGAAGCCATCGGCGAAGTCGCCCGCGCCGGCAACATCTTCAAGTACTTCGCCGGCGAATGCCTGCGCCAGGCTGGCGAGACGCTGCAGTCGGTGCGTCCCGGCGTCGGCGTGGAAGTCACCCGCGAACCGCTCGGCGTGATCGGCCTGATCACCCCCTGGAACTTCCCCATCGCCATTCCCGCCTGGAAGATCGCCCCGGCGCTGGCTTTCGGCAACTGCGTGGTGATCAAGCCGGCCGACCTGGTACCCGGCTGCGCCTGGGCCATCGCCGAGATCATCTCCCGCGCGGGCTTCCCGGCCGGCGTGTTCAACCTGGTGATGGGCAAGGGCCGTGAGGTCGGCGAGGCGATCGTCAATGCCAAGGATGTCGATGCGGTGAGCTTTACCGGCTCGGTGGGTGTCGGTCGCGGTATCGCCCAGACCTGCGTGGCGCGCGGCGCCAAGGTGCAGCTGGAGATGGGCGGCAAGAACCCGCAGATCGTGCTGGACGACGCCGACCTCAAGGTCGCGGTCGAGCTGTGCACCCAGAGCGCCTTCTACTCCACCGGCCAGCGCTGCACGGCATCGAGCCGCATCATCGTCACCGAAGGCATCTACGACCGTTTCGTTGAAGCGATGATCGAGCGCATCAAGAAGATCAAGGTCGGGTCGGCGCTGGAACAGGGCGTCGACGTCGGTCCGGTGGTGTCCGAGGCCCAGCTGGAGCAGGACCTGCGTTACATCGAGATCGGCAAGCAGGAGGGTGCGCGCCTGGCCTGCGGTGGCGAGCGGGTCAAATGTGGCACCGAAGGCTACTTCCTGGCGCCGACGCTGTTTGTCGACAGCGACCCGAACATGCGCATCAGCCGCGAGGAAATCTTCGGCCCGGTGGCCAACGTGGTGAAGGTCAAGGACTACGACGAAGCGCTGGCGATGGCCAACGACACTGAGTTCGGCCTGTCCGCGGGCATCTGCACCACCTCGCTGAAGTACGCGAATCACTTCAAGCGCCACGCCCAGGCCGGCATGGTGATGATCAACCTGCCCACCGCCGGAGTGGATTACCACGTGCCGTTCGGCGGCCGCAAAGGTTCGTCCTATGGCTCGCGCGAGCAGGGTCGTTACGCCCAGGAGTTCTACACCACGGTGAAGACCACCTACATCGGCTGAGGCTGAAAGCCGGTCGAAAGGCCGCGCTGCGAAACTGTGTAACGGCGCCCGCGCGGGCGTCGCATCCCCGACAAGAACAACAGAGGGACACCCATGACCATTGCCGCAACGGGCACGCCCCGCATTACCGAACTCACCGTCGTGCCCGTCGCCGGGCAGGACAGCATGCTGATGAACCTCAGCGGCGCTCACGGGCCCTGGTTCACCCGCAACATCCTCATCCTCAAGGACAGCGCCGGGCACGTCGGCGTTGGCGAAGTGCCGGGCGGCGAAGCCATCCGCCAGACTCTGGAGGACGCCCGCTCTCTGCTGGTCGGCGAACCGATCGGCCAGTACAACGCCTTGCTCAACCGTGCGCGCCGCGCCTTCGCCGACCGCGATTCCGGCGGCCGCGGCCTGCAGACCTTCGACCTGCGCATCGCCATCCATGCGGTCACGGCTCTGGAGTCGGCGCTGCTCGACCTGCTTGGCCAGCACCTCGACGTGCCGGTCGCCGCACTGCTCGGCGACGGTCAGCAGCGCGATGAAGTGGAAATGCTCGGCTACCTGTTCTTCATCGGTGATCGCAACAAGACCGACCTCGGCTACCGCGACGAATCCGGCGCCGACGACGCCTGGTTCCGCCTGCGCAACGAGGAGGCCATGACGCCGGATAGCATCGTCCGCCAGGCCGAGGCGGCCTATGAGCGCTACGGCTTCAAGGACTTCAAGCTCAAGGGCGGCGTGCTGCGCGGTGAAGAAGAAGTCGAGGCGATCCGCGCGCTGGCCGCGCGCTTCCCGGACGCTCGCGTGACGCTGGACCCCAACGGCGCCTGGTCGCTGGACGAAGCCATCGACCTGTGTCGCGACCTGCATGGCGTGCTGGCCTACGCCGAAGACCCCTGCGGTGCCGAGAACGGCTATTCCGGCCGCGAAGTGATGGCCGAATTCCGCCGCGCCACCGGCCTGCCCACCGCGACGAACATGATCGCCACCGACTGGCGGCAGATGAGCCACGCGGTGTGCCTGCACTCGGTGGACATCCCGCTGGCCGACCCGCACTTCTGGACCATGGCCGGCTCCGTGCGCGTAGCGCAGATGTGCGCCGACTTCGGCCTGACCTGGGGCTCGCACTCGAACAACCACTTCGACATCTCCCTGGCGATGTTCACCCACGTGGCGGCCGCCGCGCCGGGTCGCGTCACCGCCATCGACACCCACTGGATCTGGCAGGACGGCCAGCACCTGACCCGCGAGCCGCTGAAGATCGTTGGCGGCAAGGTCGCGGTGCCGCAGAAGCCGGGCCTGGGCGTCGAGCTGGATTGGGATGCGCTGGGCAAGGCTCATGCGATGTACAAGGAAAAAGGCCTGGGTGCCCGCGATGACGCCATCGCCATGCAGTACCTGATCCCCAACTGGACCTTCAACAACAAGAAGCCGTGCATGGTGCGCTGAGGCGCGCTCGCCAGGCGGGCTCCGGCGGGTGGCTTCGGCCGTCCGCCGTCCGAGGTCGGCCATGCATGGCATCCTCGGCGATCGCCGAACAGAACAACAACCGGACCAACCGGAGCAGACATGAGCGAAACCGTGCAACTGATTCCCCACCAGGATTCTCCGCGCTGCATCCGCCTGAACGAGGCGGACAACGTCGCCGTGGTGGTCAATGACGGCGGCGTGCCGGTCGGTGCGCAGTTCGAGGGCGGGCTGGTCACGGTCGAGGCCGTTCCGCAGAGCCACAAGGTCGCGCTGGTGGACATCGGTGAAGGCGAGCCGGTGCGCCGCTACGGACAGATCATCGGTTATGCCCTCGAACCCCTGCGCCGTGGCAGCTGGGTCAAGGAAACCCAGTTGCGGATGCCCAGCGCTCCGCCGCTGGACAGCCTGCCGCGTGCCACCGCCGTGCCGGCTGCGCTCGAGCTGCTCGAGGGCTATACCTTCGAGGGTTACCGCAACGCCGACGGCACCGTTGGCACGCGCAACATCCTCGGCATCAGCACCACGGTGCAGTGCGTCACCGGCGTGCTGGAGCATGCAGTCAAGCGCATCCGCGATGAGCTGCTGCCCAAATACCCGAACGTCGACGACGTGGTCGCCCTGACCCACAGCTACGGCTGCGGCGTGGCGATCAACGCCCGTGACGCCTACATCCCCATCCGCACCGTGCGCAACCTGGCGCGCAACCCGAACCTCGGCGGCGAAGCGCTGGTCATCAGTCTCGGCTGCGAGAAGCTGCAGGCCGAGCAGGTGATGCACGAGGGCGATCCCTCGGTGGACCTGCGTGACCCCTGGCTGTACCGCCTGCAGGAGTCGAACAGCGGCTTCGGCGAGATGATCGAGCAGATCATGGCCCTGGCCGAAACGCGGCTGAAGAAGCTCGACCAGCGCCGCCGCGAAACGGTGCCGGCCAGCGAGCTGATCCTCGGCATGCAGTGCGGCGGCAGCGACGCCTTCTCCGGCATTACCGCCAACCCGGCGCTGGGCTATGCGGCGGACCTGCTGGTGCGCGCCGGCGCCACGGTTATGTTCAGCGAGAACACCGAGGTGCGCGATGCGGTGTACATGCTCACCGCTCGCGCCGAGACGCCAGAAGTCGCCGATGCGCTGATCGCCGAGATGGACTGGTACGACCGCTACCTGGAGCGCGGCGCCGCCGACCGCAGCGCCAACACCACGCCGGGCAACAAGAAGGGCGGGCTGTCGAATATCGTCGAGAAATCCCTCGGCTCCATCGTCAAATCCGGCAGCGGCGCCATCAACGGCGTGGTCGGGCCGGGTGAGCGGGTCGCGCGAAAGGGCCTGATCTTCTGCGCCACCCCCGCATCCGATTTCGTCTGCGGCACGCTGCAGCTGGCTGCCGGGATGAACCTGCACGTGTTCACCACCGGTCGCGGCACGCCCTACGGCCTGGCGATGGCGCCGGTGGTCAAGGTGGCGACGCGCACCGAACTGGCCGAGCGCTGGCCTGACCTGATCGATATCGACGCCGGGCGCATCGCCACCGGCCGCGCGAGCATCGAGGCGCTCGGCTGGGAACTGTTCCACTACTACCTGGACGTCGCCAGCGGCCGCAAGCAGACCTGGGCCGAGCGCTATCGCTTGCACAATGACATCGTGCTGTTCAACCCGGCGCCCATCACCTGAGCCGGAGCGTTCCCGCTGCGTCGTTCTCGCAGCGAGTGCTACTGCCCTGCAATCGTAGGAGATTGGCAACTGCTATCTTCTAAATGGGAACATTTATCAATATCATGCGCGTTCTCATCAAACAACAAGGTAGCACTCATGAGTCGCGTTGTCGCTTCGCCCCCGTTTTCGTTGCGCCCGCTGGTGTTGGGCCTGCCGGTGCTGGTCGCCTGCTTTGCTGTCGACGCTGAGGAAGCGGTCGAGCTGGAGGCACAACAGATCACTGCGCCACGTGCAGTCGAGCAGGGCAATGGCCCGGTCGAAGGTTATGTCGCCAAGCGCAGCATTGGCGCCACCAAGACCGACACACCGATCATCGAAACGCCGCAGTCGATCAGCGTGATCACCGCCGACCGCATCCGCGACCAGGGCTCGCTGACCATCCAGGACTCGCTGCGCTACGTCGCCGGTATGCGTGGCGAGGCTTATGGCCTGGACAGTCGTGGCGACTTCGCGCTGATCCGCGGCGTCGCGCCAACACTCTTCCTGGATGGCCTGCAGCAGAGCGTGGGCTTCTACACGAACTCACGCACCGATCCGTTCACCCTGGAGCGCGTCGAGGTGATCAAGGGGCCGTCGTCCATGCTCTATGGGCAGAGTTCGGTCGGCGGCCTGCTCAACTTCGTCAGCAAGCGGCCGCAGGCGGAACAGAAGAGCGAGCTGCAGCTGCAGTACGGCAGCTTCGACCGCAAGCAGATCGCCTTCGACAGCACCGGCCCGCTGGATGAAGACGGCACGTTGCTCTATCGCGTGGTGGCGATCCAGCGTGACAGCCAGACCCAGGTCGATCACACCAAGGACAACCGTCTGGTGTTCATGCCGTCATTGACCTGGCGCCCGAACGAGCGGTTCGAATGGACGCTGATGGCCAACGTGCAGAAAGACGATAGCGGCACAACCAGCTCCTTCCTGCCGCACCGCGGCACGGTACTCAGCGCACCCTACGGCGAGATTGGCAGCGAGCGCTTCGTCAGCGAACCCGGCTTCGACGAATATGACACCGAGCAGAAAGCACTGACCTCGCAGATGGCCTGGCGTGTCGATGACACCTGGACGCTGCGGCAGAACCTGCGCTGGCAGAAGAGCAAGGTCAGCTACCAGACCATGTATGGCTGGCCGCCGGTGCTCGGTGCCGACGACCGCACGGTCAATCGTGTCTGGTCCATTTCCAAGCCGGAGGTGACCATCTGGAGCGCCGACCATCAGGCCGAATCGCGCTTCGATACCGGCCCGCTGCAGCACACCGCGCTGGTCGGTATCGACTACCGGCACGCCGTCACCGATAGCAAGACCGCCCGCGGAACCGCCACCCCGCTGGATCTCTACGATCCGGTGTACGGCACCTTCGACCCATCCGGCATTACGCTTTCCGATGTTCCGCAGCAGCGCGTTGCCCAGCAAGGCCTCTACGTTCAGGACCAGATCCGTCTCGACAAGTGGCTGGCAACCCTGGGGCTACGCAAGGACTGGGCTGACACCCGCGTCGAGCAGGGCACCCGGCAGAAGGACGATGCTGTGACCGGCCGGGTGGGCCTGACCTATCTGTTCGACAATGGCGTTGCGCCTTACATCAGTTACAGCGAGTCCTTTACGCCGATTATCGGTCTGGACAACTTCACTCAGCAGTCCTACAAGCCGCTCGAGGGCGAGCAGTGGGAGCTCGGTGTGAAGTACCAGCCGGCAGGCAGCAACACGCTGCTCACGGCCGCGGTGTTCGATCTGCGCGAGAAGAATCGCCAGATGCCGAACCCGGCGAACCCGCTCAGCACCATTCAGGCAGGCGAAGCGCGGGTCAAGGGACTGGAGCTTGAAGGGCTGGTGGAGATGAACTCCAACTGGGATCTGATCAGCACCTACACCTACCTCGACAGCGAAGTGGTCAAGGGCCCATCTGCCCAGCAGGGCAAGCGCATCGCCAGCGTGCCCGAGCACATGGCCTCGCTATGGTCGCAGCACCGCTTCAGCATCGCCGGCATCCCCGGCTTCAGCGCCGGCGCTGGCGTGCGTTACGTCGGTGCCAGCTGGGATGGCACCGACAGCCTGAAGACGCCGTCGACGACGCTGTTCGACGCCATGCTCGGCTACGCCTATCAGGACTGGGCGTTCACCCTTAACGCCACCAACCTGGAAGACGAGACCTACTACACCACCTGCCTGTCGCGTGGCGACTGCTTCACCGGCAACCGCCGCACCGTGGTGGCGACTGCGAGCTACAGCTTTTGAACGTCGCTGAGCCACGCGCCGCTTGCCGGCCTGCAAGGGAGGATTCGAGGTGAGTCGCAACGCATCCATCAATCGCTGGAACATCGCGTCGCGTGTGCTTGCGGCGCTGGTCGGCGGCTATGCGGTCGCCTACGCGGTGACCGCCTTTCTGGCGGTCTACCTGCCGCTGGCGCGGCCTGATCGTGTGGTGTTTTCCAGCCTCGCCAGCTTTGCCGTGTGGACGGCGGTGGTTATCTACGTATTCGCCGCCCGCAGTGCCACGCGGGTATGGCTGTTGATCGTCGGTGTGACCGCGGTGCTGTGTCTGGTCGCGTTCTTTTCCGGCGACTGGAGGGTTCGTCCATGAAACTGCGCCAAAGCATGGCCGGTTTGCACACCTGGGGCGGCCTGCTGCCGAGCTGGCTGCTGTTCGTGATCATCTTTGCCGGCACCGTCGCCTGCTTCGACAAGGAACTCACCCGCTGGATGCGCCCGGCGCTGCATGACGGCGTGGTATCCAGCCTCGGTGCGGACGATGTGCGTGGCTGGTTGCAGCAGAACGTCAGCGACGAGTTGCATGCCTTCTGGATGCACGGCCCGACCGAGCGCGAGCCTTACTGGCGACTCGGTTGGGAAGTAGACGCCACCAAGACGATCCACAACATCGCCTTCGACCCGCGTAGCGCGCAGGCCGAGCCAATGCCGGAAACGCTGGGTGGCGAGTTCTTCTTCAAGTTGCACTACAACCTGCACGCCGGTGACATCGGCATGTACATCGTCGGCCTGGCCGGCATGTTCATGCTCGTCGCGCTGGTGTCGGGGGTGATCATCCACCGGCGCATCTTCAAGGATTTCTTCACCCTGCGGCCCAAGGCCAACGGCCAGCGTGCCTGGCTCGATGCGCACAATCTGTTCGGCGTGGTCGGTTTTCCGTTCCATCTGGTGCTGGCCTACACCGGCGTGGCGATCTTCGTCGCGTCCTACATGCCGGCCGCCGCGCAGGTGAGCTATTCCGGCAACGTCATGCAGTACTTCGGCGAGGTGATGGGCAGCTTCGAGCGCGAAGAGGTGGGCCAGCCGCCGCCGGCTCCGGTGTCCCTCGATGCGCTGATCGCCGAATCGCGCCAGCAGTGGGGCGGTGGCGAGGCGGGCTGGGTCAGCGTGCATCATCCCGATGATGCCTCGGCGGTGGTCGACGTCCGTCGTCGGGACCGTTCGCGGATCGGCTCGCCGCAGGACACCCTCAGCTATGACGCCGGCACCGGCGAGCTGCTCAATCGCCAGGACGCATCCACCGGCTACCGCGCCTACCTCTGGCTGGCGGGGCTGCACATGGCGCAGTTCGGCGGCACGCTGGTGCGCCTGCTCTATTTGCTGATGGGGCTTGCCGGTTGCGCCATGCTGGTCGGCGGGCTGCAGGTCTGGCTGGCCAAGCGCGAACAGCGCGGCGACCGCAGCGTGATCTGGGTGCGCGCGCTGAACGCCTCGGTGTTCGCCGGCCTGCCCCTTGCCAGCCTGGCGCTGCTGTGGGGCAATCGTCTGATTCCGGCAACATTCGCCGAACGCGCCGTGGCCGAAGGCTGGGTGTTCGTCGGTGCCTGGTTGCTAGCGGTGCTCTGGGCCGTTCTGCGCCGCCATCAGAGCCGCCGCCTGCTGCGCGAGCAGCTGCTGCTCGGCGCCGTGCTCGCGCTCGGCTTGCCGATCATCAACGCGCTGACCACCGATGGCCACCTGATCGCCAGCCTCGGACGTGGCGACTGGGCCCTGGCATCGGTCGATCTGTTCATGATCGTCGCGGGGCTGGTCTGTGCGGCCTGCGCCTGGCGCCTGAACGCAACGCCGGCTGCCGCTGCGGTGCGCGGTCGCTCAACCCGTGTGCAGGAGGCCTGATCATGCTGCTATTGGCATTCGCGCTGGCCTACCTGGGCATGACGCTGCTCTGCCTGACCATGAACCGCCACCGTGGTGCGCTGCTGCGCGCCGATACGCGCCTGCCGGGCCCGGCCATCATCCGTTCGCTGGCCGTTGGCTGCTTTGGCTTCGCGCTGTGGCTCGGCGTCAACAGCCAGGGTGGCGAGATTGGCACGGTCATCTGGCTGTGCCTGGTCATGCTCTCCGGCTTGCTGCTGGTGCTGCTGCTGGCTTGGCGTTCGCGCTGGGTACTGCCAGCGGTACCGCTGCTGGCGGCATGCGGGGTGGTGCAGACCGTGCTGTAAACAACCCATGGGCCGCGGCCCGCCAACGCGCAGAGGAATATCGATGAGCTGCATTCTCCAGATGGGCCCCTTGTCCGAGCGAGTCCAGCAACGCCTGAGCGGGCATGAGGTGCTGGCCTACTGGCAGGGCGACGCCGAAGCGCTGCTCGCCGAGCATGCCGGGCGCATCGAGATCATGCTTACCTCTGCGCGCTTCGGCTGCTCTGCCTCGTTGATCAAACGGCTGCCGCGGTTGAAGGCGATCTGCAGTTTTGGCGTCGGCCATGACGCCATCGCCGTGCAAGCCGCCAGGGCGCGCGGCATTCCGGTGAGCAATACGCCGGATGTGCTCAACGAATGCGTGGCGGATCTGGCCTTCGGCCTGATCATCGACAGCGCGCGACAGCTTGCCCTGGGCGACCGCTTCGTCCGCGAGGGGCGCTGGGCCGAGGCTAACCTCCAACTCGGCCGTCGCGTCAGCGGCAAGCGGCTGGGCATCGTCGGGCTAGGCCGCATCGGCGAGGTGGTGGCCAAGCGCTCGACGGGCTTCGACATGGCGGTGCGTTATCACAATCGTCGGCCGGTGGCCGGCAGCCCGTACGAGTACGAAGCAAACCTGCTGGAACTCGCGCGCTGGGCGGACTTTCTCGTGCTCAGCTGTCCCGGCGGGCCGCAGACGCAGAACCTCATCGACCGGGCCGTGCTCGACGCGCTGGGTGCCAAGGGCATCCTGATCAACGTCGCGCGCGGTTCGGTGGTGGACGAGCCGGCACTGGTCGCGGCACTGCGGGAGGGCCGGCTCGGCGGTGCCGGACTGGACGTCTTCGCCGACGAACCGAGGGTGCCGGCGGCTCTCTGCGAGCTGCCCAATGTCGTGCTGCTGCCGCACATTGGCAGCGCCACCCATGAAACCCGCGGCGCCATGGAGGATCTGCTGCTGGACAATCTCGACAGCTTTCTTCGCGAGGGACGGCTGCTGACGCCGGTCTGACTACGGCACTGCGCCGCTGGGTGGCGGCAGTTGGTCTACGCGAGAGATCACAGCCTCATTCGCAAGCAACGTCGCTCTATCGCTGAGCGACCACCATCAGGAGCGCGCATGGCTTCCCTCGATGAAGTGCACCTCGCCCATGCCGGTTTCCGGCTCTCGGTCTGCCCGGCGCTGGGCGGCGCAATTACCCGCTTCGCCCTGGATGATTTCGACCTGCTACGCCCCTGGGATGGCAGCGAGCTGGTGCGTCGTACCAGTTGTTTCGTGCTGGCGCCGTACTCCAACCGGGTTGGTGGCGGCATGTTCCAGGCGGACGGCGAGTCGCACCGCTTGCGGCTGAATTCCGCGGAGCATGCCTTGCCGATTCACGGCGTGGGCTGGAAGCGATCGTGGACACTGGCTGCGCAGGAGGTCGACCGACTGCTGCTGACACTGCTGCATCGGGCCGAAGGCGATGCCCGGCAGGACTGGCCGTTCTCCTTCGAGCTGGAGCATGAGCTCGGGCTCGACGAGCAGGGCGCCTGGCTGCGGCTGGCGCTGATCAACCGCAGCGAGCGGGTGATGCCGGCCGGGCTCGGCTGGCACCCGTACTTCCCGCGCCATGCAGGCGTGACGCTGCGTTTCGCTGCCGAGCAGGTCTGGCTGAGTGACGATCAGCAGTTGCCGAGCGAGGCGGTGGACATACCGTCACGCTGGGACTTTCGCCAGCCGCGGGCGCTGGGCGAGCCCGAGCTGGATCACTGCTTCGCCGGTTGGGATGCTACGGCAACCTTGCAGTGGCCGACGGCAGGCGTCCGGCTTGAGCTTGAGGCGGACCCGTCGATGACGCATCTGGTGGTCTATACGCCGCCGGCCGCGCAGGGCTTCTTCGCCGTGGAGCCGGTGTCCCACCACAACAACGCGCTGAATGCGCCGGACCCGGCCAGGCATGGCGTTTTGTATCTGCAGCCGGGCGAGCGACTGGAGCGCCGCTGCCGCCTGCGCGTCACGCGTCGCTGAAGGCAGACGAAAAAAGGCCCGTCAGCTGACGGGCCAAAGAGTTACCGCAACCGGAGCGAGGAGGGTTGCGTACAGCGCTACCGCTTACAGCAGAGACAACGGGTAGTTGAAGATCAGGCGGTTCTCGTCGAACTCGGTGGAGCTGTAGTCGCGACGGATGCTGGAGTTGCGCCACTTGATGTTGAGGCTCTTGAACAGCCCGCTCTGCACCGTGTAGGCCAGCTCGGACTCGCGGCCCCATTCCTTGCCATCGTCCACGCCACCGGCCTCGATCTGATCGCCACTGATGTAGCGGTTCATGATGGTCAGGCCCGGAACGCCCATGCCGGCGAAGTTGTAGTCGTGGCGCAGCTGCCAGGAACGCTCGTTGGCGTTGTCGTAGGCGGAGTTGAACGAGTCGTTGGCGAGGGTACCGCCGCTGGTGCCGTTGACGCGCATCCAGCCGTTGTCGCCGCTGACCTTCTGCAGACCGACATAGAAGGTGTTGCCACCGACCTGCAGGCCGAACAGGCCGGAGTAGGTCCTGTTGTCCAGATCGCCGGCCAGCGCACTGCCTTCTTCCTTGCCGGTGAAGTAGCCGAGGTTGGCGGTCAGCGCCACGTCTTCGCCGAGCGGCTGGGTGTGCAGCAGCTGGAAGTAGTTCTGCTGGTAGATGTCTTCCAGGCGAGCATGCCAGGCGCCGACCTTGGTCTTCGCGCCCAGTTCGTATTCGCCACCGACGAAGTTGAAGCGATCTGAAGTGACGCCGCCGAAGCCTTGCAGGGACATGTCGTCCATGCTGCCGTCGTCACGCGGGCTGTTCTGCCGCATCTGGCCGCCATAGAGCGACAGGCCGTTGATTTCCTTGGAGGTGATCATGCCGCCCTGGAAGGTCTGCGGCAGCGAGCGACCGTCGTCCGAGCGCAGGATCGGCAGTACCACCATCCATTCGCCGACTCGCACCTCGGTTTCGGAGAACTTGGCCTTCGCTGCGACTGCCAGGCGCGCGAAGTCATCCGGCGGATGCCGGTCGCCGGGTGTGCCATGCACCGGCAGCAGGCCAGTGCCATAGGTACCGCCACCGCCATCGAGCTTGACCGCCAGCAGGCCCAGCGCGTCGACGCCGAAGCCCACCGGGCCGGGCGTGTAGCCGGATTGGAAATTGAGGATGAAGCTCTGCGTCCACTCTTCGCCCTTGCTCTGGGGGTAGTCGGAGTCGACGAAATTGCGGTTGATGTAGAAGTTGCGCAGGTTCAACGAAAAGTTCGCATCTTCGACGAAGCCTTCGGCTTGGGCGCCGGCCGTGAAGCCGAGCGATGCGAGGGTCATGCAGCCGCCCGCGAACAGTGCGACGGACGAGGGTGTGCGTGGGGTCATTATTGTTGTGCTCCCTTGCTTGATGGGCCGCCCCGGTGTGGCCACCGTGGGGGCGGTGGTCTATGCCTGATCGGCAAGTCTAATGACATCAGTTGTCATATGACTGCAGGGATTATGACGATGAGCACGTCGTTGTCAATGTCGCTGAAAGTCGAAGGTGTCCCGCATGCACACACCGCTATTTCAGGCTATAAGCCGAATTCGAGGCGAAAAGAGGAGATTTTTTTCGCGTCGAGGAGCAGAGGTGCCGCTCGTACAGCGCCTAGGGAATCCTCATGGTTTTGGTAGTGATCGTATGACTCAGGGACGCTGGTAGGGAGAGCCTGTTACCAGCGACAAGTCGAATGTGCCCTTCTCGACGAAGCGCTGGGTGCCGAACAGGCCACCGGCAAGCTTGCCACGCAACACGTAGGGCACTTCGTCGAGCCCGATGTGTTCCGCCAGTCCCAGTGCCTGGCGCGCGGCCGAGAAGGCGGAAATGGTCACCGGCACGCTGAGCACGCTCTCGCCGAAACGCGGCACCGTGCCGCGCTGGTCGCTGACGCCACTGGCCAGCCGGCGACCGTTAACCTCGAGGTCCAGCGCGACGCCGTTGTAGTCGATGGCGCCATCGTTGGGGTTCTGCAGGCGCAGCTTGACCAGGAAGCGCACCTCCAGCCCTTCGCCTTGCAGCGGCTGGATGCCGGCGACTTGAACATTGAGCGGGTCGCGCGGTGAAAATGCCGCGCAGGCGCCCAGCGCCGAGGCAAGCAAGGTGATCAGCAGCAGGCGCAGCGGTCGGTGAAGCGTGGGGAATGTGTGCACTCAGGGTTTCCTGTCGAGGTTCTTGATGCCCTGCAGCAGCTCGATGGGCAGCGGGAAGACGATGGTAGAGCTCTTGTCACCGGCGATGTTGCTCAGTGTCTGCATGTAGCGCAGCTGCATGGCGCCCGATTGCCGGCCAAGCATCTCGGCGGCCTGCATGAGTTTCTCCGACGCCTGCAGTTCGCCCTCCGCATGAATGACCTTCGCCCGCCGCTCGCGTTCCGCCTCGGCCTGCCGGGCGATGGCGCGGATCATTGATTCATCGAGGTCGACGTGCTTGATCTCGACGTTGGCCACCTTGATCCCCCAGGCATCGGTCTGCGCATCGAGCACCTGCTGGATGTCGCTGTTGAGCCGCTCGCGTTCGGCCAGCATGTCGTCCAGTTCGTGCTTGCCGAGCACTGCACGCAGCGTGGTCTGCGCCAGCTGGCTGGTGGCCGAATGGTAATCCTCGACCTCGATGATCGCCTTCTGCGCGTCCAGCACGCGGTAATACACCACCGCGTTGACCTTCACCGAGACGTTGTCGCGGGAGATCACGTCCTGGGTCGGCACGTCGAGCACCAGCGTGCGCAGATCGACCCGTACCATCTGCTGGATGCCGGGAATCACCAGGATCAAGCCCGGCCCCTTGACCTTCCAGAAACGTCCGAGCATGAACACCACGCCGCGCTCGTATTCGCGCAGGATGCGAAAGGTCGACGCCAGCAGGCCGAACAGCAGCACCAGCAACACCAGAAAACTCATTTCATAGCCCATGGTTCAGCTCCTCTCGATGGGTGGATGGCTGTGCGGCGACCTCGAGTTGCAGGCCGTGCCGGGCGATTACCCGTACCTGCTGGCCGGCCTGCAGCGGTGAGGCGCTGTGCACCTGCCAGTTCTCGCCCTGCAGGTGCAGCCAGCCACTGTGGGAATCCTGTACCGAGACCGAGGTGATCTGCGCGAGGCTGTCGATCAGCTCGCTGTCGCCGCCGACCAGGCGCTGCCGTCGCGCCTTCAGCGCCATGGCGACGATGCCGAACACCAGCAGTGCGCTGACCATGCCCAGCGGCACGATCAGGCTCAGCGGAATGCCGAAACCCGGCACCTCGGTATCGATGAGGATCACCGCGCCAGCGACGAACGCGGCCACGCCGCCGATGCCGAGCACGCCGAAGCTCGGCAGGAACGCTTCGGCGACCATGAAAGCGATGCCGAGCAGGATCAGCGCCACGCCGGCGTAGTTCACCGGCAGCAGCTGCAGCGAATACAGCGCCAGGATCAGACAGATGCCGCCGAGCACGCCGCCGGCGCCGATGCCGGGGTTGGAGAATTCGAGGATCAGCCCGTAGATGCCGATCATCATCAGGATCAACGCGACGCTCGGGTTGGTGATCACCGCCAGCAGGCGCACCCGCCAGTCGGGTGCGTGCTCGATGAGCGGGGCGTCGGCGGTGCTCAGCGTGGCGTCACCCTCGACGGTGGCGAGGGTTTTGCCGTCGAGCTGGCGCAGCAGGTCGGCAACGTCGCGCGCCAGGTAGTCGATCACCCTCTGTTCCAGCGCTTCGCTCGCCGACAGGCTGACCGCCTCGCGCACGGCCTGCTCGGCCCACTCGGCATTGCGTCCGCGCAACTGGGCGAGGCCGCGGATATAGGCGGCGGCGTCGTTGACCTGCTTGCGGCTCATGGCATCGCCGGGGGGCTTGGATGGCTCGTCCCGCTCGCCTTGCGGCTGCTCGGGCGGTGCGCCGGGCATGCCACCGATCTGCACCGGCGTCGCCGCGCCAAGGTTGGTGCCCGGCGCCATCGCCGCGACATGGCTGGCGTAGAGCATGTAGGTGCCGGCGCTGGCCGCCCGGGCGCCACTGGGGGTGACGTAGGTGGCGACTGGGATCGGGCTGGCGAGGATCGCCTTGATGATCGCGCGCATCGACGTGTCCAGCCCGCCGGGGGTGTCCAATTCCAGCACTACCAGCTGTGCCCCCTCGTCACGGGCATGTTTGAGGCCGCGCAGCAGGTAGTCGGCGCTGGCCGGGCCGATGGCGCCGTCGACCCGCAGCAGCGTGACCGGCGCCGCAGCCAGTGCGGGGCCAGCCAGCAACAGCAGCAAGGCCAGCGACCAGCGCAGCAGGCGCATGGAGCGGAGCATGGCGCTCTCCTCGGGCAGTGCAGGATACTGCCGGTCATTTCAGCGTAGACGACGGCTGCTCGCGCGCCGATTGCTGCGCGAGTGTGTCGCGGTGCGGCGCAATCGCTGAACTCTGCTCGGTGTTAACACCTCACAGGTGCAGAGGGATGGTTGTCCGTCGCCTCCAGAACGAGGAGATATGCCGATGATTCCTTGCCCCGACAAGCGCTCCGCGCCCGTATCGAGAAGCCGGCAGGATGGGCTGCGCTGATGCCCGCGCCGCGCAGCAAGACCGTGGAGAAGATGATGGGCGCCGTGCGCTGGATCGGCTTCGCCGCCTGCTCGCTGGCGGCCGTCGGCTATGCCGCCATCGGCAACTACAACATGACCGGTGCGATGCTGGCGCTGGCCGTGCTGTCCTGGCTCAACATCCGTCGCAAGCGTTCGCCGCGGCCGCCTGAGCGCTAGCGTCGGCCTCGGCCCAATGCCCAACCTGCACCCAGTGCCAGCAGGGCGCCGGCGCCCAGGGCCAGCTTGCCTACATTCGCCGCGCTGATGGTCAGCGCATGTGACTGCGCCTGATCGCCGAAGCGGCCGTCGGTCGAGTGCAGGCCTTCGACTGGCTCGAACAGGTTGTCCGGACGGTTTTCCGCCACGCGCTCGGGCACCAGCTGTCCGTCCCAGGCCTGCCGCGCGAGCATGCGATCGAGCAGGCCTGGCATGAACAGCGTGCCGATGATCGCCTTCAGGCTGGCCGTGCCGACCCACAGCTCCCGGGGTGCTTCACGCGCCGCACGGAGGATGGCCCGCGCCGCGACTTCCGGTGTGTGGATCGGCGGCACCGGCTGCGCGCGCCAGCCGATCTTGTTGCGTGCCCAATCGAACTGCGGGGTGTTGTGCGCCGGCAGCTGAACCATGCTCAGGCGAATGGCGCTGTTGTCGTGGATCAGCTCGCAACGCAGCGAATCGATAAAGCCGCGAATGGCGAACTTGGCGCCGCAATAGGCCGACTGCAAGGGGATGGCGCGGTAGGCCAGTGCCGAGCCGACCTGGACGATGGTGCCGCTGTTGCGTGGGCGCATGTGGCGCAGCGCAGCCAGCGTGCCGTGCACGCTACCGAGGTAGGTCACCTCGGTGACGCGGCGGATTTCCTCGGCGGTCAGGGACGCGAAGGGGCCGAACACTGTCGCCATCGCCGCGTTGACCCAGACATCGATCGGCCCCAGCTCCGACTCGATGCGGCTGGCCGCGGCATCCAGCGCCTTGGCATCGGCGACATCGGCGGAAATCGCCAGCACCGTCGCGCCCAGTGCTTCGAGTTGATCGCGGGTGTCGCGCAGGCCCTGTTCCCCCCGGGCGATCAGCGCGACCCGGTAGCCGGCCGTGGCAAAGGCCTCGGCGGTCGCGCGGCCGACGCCAGCGGTTGCGCCGCAGATCACCGCGATTGGTTCTGGCATGAGAAGTCCTCTGATCGTTGCAGTTGGCGGTCGCGCTCGGCGGCCCGCGGTCTGCTTAGACGACCCGTGCGGGCATGGGGGAGTTCGGATGAGCCCGAGCGAAATGCGCGGCTATCGACCAATGGCCAATGGCGTCTACGCCTTTCGTCTGAGATTGTTAGCAGGCTAAGCGATACGCTCGGCGCCGCCCCTTGGCTCAAAAGGCGAAGCGGCATGACGCAACGATGCCCACGTGAAAGACGGGCTGCGTCTTCCCCCTCCGTGCATCTAACCGATGCCCTCGGCGGCTTATCCGGTCGCCCTCGGACTTCAGCCCGCTGCCCCTCGGCAGCGGCGCTCCGCCAGCAGCGTGGAAGGAACCCCTCTGCGCTGTTCCGGTCGATTCAGGTAAGCCGCATATGGCCACACTTACCTGACGGAGACCATGATGGACCTCATCCGCATCATTATCGCGATACTGCTGCCACCGCTTGGCGTGTTCCTCCAGGTAGGCTTCGCCGGCGCGTTCTGGCTCAACATCCTGCTCACCCTGCTCGGCTATATCCCCGGCATCATCCACGCGGTCTGGATCATCGCTCGTCGTTGATGGTCAGCGGCCCGGTCGACCGGGCTGCTTTTGAACTCCCTCCCCTGGCCGTGTAGAGTCGCGCTTCCTGCGCTACGGAACCAATCACGCGCGAAACACTCAAGAAAACGCCGCTAACCGTGCGCGATCGCCCGTGGGTGACGCCTACACACAGTTGCCCGCGTCGGGTATACGGAAAGGAAACCAATGAGCGAGTCCTTCATCGATCAGAGCAATTTCAGGCGGATTCTCAACCGCAATGTGGCCGTGCCACTGGGTTTCGGCTTTCTCAGCGCCTTCTTCTTCAGTGCGATCGTCTATTACCTGCTCAGCGTCGGCCAATGGGTCGAGCGTTCGGTTCAGGGCGTGGCCTATGCCCACGAATCGCAGAAGATGCTTAACGACATCGAGTCCTCGATGCGCGGCTACCTGATCGCCGGCGAGACGCGCTTTCTCGAGCCCTACGAGCGCGAGCGGCCGCTGTTCGAAGAGCAGCTGGAACTGATGCGCGACTACTCGGCCGATGACGCCGAGCAGCTCGAGCGCGTCGAGCGCATCGCCATGCTGCATAGCCAATGGCTGGTCTTTGCCGAGGATCTGATCGCACAACGTGCTCAAGGGCAGTCCGTCGTCGAGGACGTGCAGAGCAAGCGTGGGCTTGAGCTGAAGGAGGATCAGCGCCGCCTGCTCAACGATTTCATCGCCCGCGAACGCCAGCTGCGCAGCGAGCGCACCGACGTATCGGAGGTGGTCACCACCGCACTGATCGGCGGCTTCCTGCTGTTCAGCCTGGTCTTCAGCGGCGTGCTGGTGTACCTCGGTCGCCGTGACCTGACCTCGCTGTCGGAAAGCTACTCGCAGTCGTTGCAGCGGCAGCAGTCCCATTCCGAGGCGCTTGAGCAGCAGGCCTGGTACCGCACCGGGCAGACCCAGCTTGGTGACTCCATTATCGGCGAACTGGCCTTGCCAGCCCTAGGTCAGGGTGTGCTGAATTTCCTTTCACGCTACATCGATGCGGCGGTCGGCGCGCTCTACGTGGTGCAGGATGGCAAGCTGCAGCGCGTCGCCGAGTATGCCTACGACCCGGATCATCTGCAGAGTGCGCGCACGCTGGACATCGGCAACGGCCTGGTCGGCCAGGCTGCGCTGGAGCGGCGGGTGATGACGCTCGAAGACCTGCCGGCGGACTACCTCAAGGTGACCTCCGGGCTGGGCAACACGGCGCCACGCTCGGTGCTTATCGTGCCGGTGGAAGACAGCGGCATGCTCAACGGCGTGATCGAGTTGGGTTTCCTGCGGCCGCTGCGCGAGCAGGACAGCGAGCTGCTGCGGCGCATCGTCCCGAGCATCGGCTCGGCCATCGAGGCGGCGCGCTATCGTCAGCGCCTGCAGAAGGTGCTCGCCGAAACCCAGCAGCTCAACGAGGAGCTGCAGGTGCAGCAGGAAGAACTGCGCGCCGCCAACGAGGAACTGGAAGAGCAGTCCAACGCCCTGCGCGAGTCCCAGGCGCATATGGAAGAACAGCAGGCCGAGCTGGAGCAGACCAACGAGCAGCTGGCCGAGCAGACCGAGGAACTGGCGCGCCAGCGCGACCAGATGGACGAGAAGAATCAGCGCCTGAACGAGGTGCAGCTGATGCTCGAACAGCGCGCCGACGAGCTGCAGCGCGCCAGCCGCTACAAGTCCGAATTCCTTGCCAATATGTCCCATGAGCTGCGTACGCCGCTGAACAGCTCGCTGATCCTGGCCAAGCTGCTGGCCGACAACCCCGAGGGCAATCTCAGCGACGATCAGGTGCAGTTCGCCCGCTCCATCTATTCGGCGGGCAACGACCTGCTCACGCTGATCAACGACATCCTCGACATCTCCAAGGTGGAAGCCGGCAAGCTCGAGGTGCATCCAGAGCTGACCATCCTCACCCGCCTGGTCGACGGCATGAAGAATCTGTTCCTGCCGCTGGCCATGGAGAAATCCCTGCAGTTCAGCGTGGAGCTTGCCGATGACCTGCCGGCCAGTCTGTTCAGCGATCGCCAGCGCCTGGAGCAGATCATCAAGAACCTGCTGGCCAATGCCTTCAAGTTCACCGAGAAAGGCTCGGTGACGCTGCGCGTCGAACCGCGCGACGACGACCTGCTGGCCTTCGCCGTGCGCGACACCGGCATCGGCATCGCCCAGGAGCAGCAGGCGGCGATCTTCGAGGCATTCCGCCAGGCCGACGGCACCACCAACCGCCGTTACGGTGGCACCGGTCTGGGCCTGTCGATCTCCCGCGAGCTGGCCAATCTGCTCGGCGGAGAAATCGAAGTGCAGAGCCAGCCGGGCGCCGGCAGCACCTTTACCCTGGTCGTGCCGCAGAACTACAGCGAAGCGCTCGTCGCCGAGCCGGAAGTGGCGCAACCGAGTCGCCAGCCGGAGTCGAGCAGCAAACCGGCGCTTGTGCCGAGCAAAGCCCCGATCCGTCACGACGAGCGTGAGCTGCTGAATCGTGCCGCCGCCGCGGTACCGCAGCGCCTGGCCGATGACCGCGACAGATTCCCGTTCAAGGAGCGCTGCGTGCTGGTGATCGAGGACGAGCCGCAGTTCGCGCGCATCCTCCACGATCTTGCGCATGAACTGCAGTACAGCTGTCTACTGTCGCAGAACGCCGACGACGGCTTCGATACCGCGCTGCAGTACAAGCCGGACGCGATCCTGCTCGACATGCGTCTGCCGGATCACTCCGGTCTGACGGTGCTCGAACGGCTCAAGGAAAATCCCGCAACCCGGCATATCCCGGTGCATGTGGTATCGGTGGAGGATCGCAAGGAAGCGGCGCTGCAGATGGGCGCGGTGGGCTACGCGATGAAGCCGACCACCCGCGAAGAACTCAAGGACGTCTTCAGCCGGCTGGAGGCCAAGCTGGCGCAGAAGGTCAAACGCATCCTGCTGGTCGAGGACGACGCCCTGCAACGCGAGAGCATGTCGCGGCTGATCGAGGACGTGGACATCGAGATCACCGCCGTTGAGTTCGGTGCTCAGGCCCTGGAGCTGCTGCGCGACACGGTGTTCGACTGCATGATCATCGACCTCAAGTTGCCGGACATGGACGGCAGCGAACTGCTCGAACGCATGGCCAAGGAGGACATCTGCTCCTTCCCGCCGGTGATCGTCTACACCGGGCGCAACCTGACCCGCGACGAGGAGGCGGCGCTGCTCAAGTACTCGCGCTCGATCATCATCAAGGGCGCGCGCTCGCCGGAGCGTCTGCTCGACGAGGTTACGCTGTTCCTGCACAAGGTCGAGTCGGACATGCCGCCGGAGCGGCAGAAGATGCTGAAAAGCGCGCGCAGCCGCGAGAAGGCCTTCGAGGGCCGCAAGATCCTGGTGGTGGACGACGACGTGCGCAACGTCTTCGCCCTGACCAGTGCACTCGAACAGAAGGGCGCGCTGGTGGAGATCGCCCGCAACGGCCTGGAGGCCATCGACAAGCTGCAGCACGATGCCGGCATCGACCTGGTGTTGATGGACATCATGATGCCGGAGATGGATGGCTTCACCGCCATGCAGGAAATCCGCAAGGATGCCCGCTTCGCCAAGCTGCCGATCATCGCGGTGACCGCCAAGGCGATGAAGGACGACCAGGACCGCTGCCTGCGTTCGGGCGCCAATGATTATCTGGCCAAGCCTATCGACCTCGACCGGCTGTTCTCGCTGATCCGCGTCTGGCTGCCGAAAGTGGAGCTGCTGTGAAATGCCCGACCGTAACGTCGAGATCGAACTCAAGCTGCTGATCGAGGCGATCTACCTCAAGTACAGCTACGACTTCCGCGACTATTCCGGCGCTTCGCTCAAGCGCCGGGTGTTGCTGGCGTTGAAGCAGCTGCAGTGCGAGAGCATCTCGGCCCTGCAGCGCAAGATCCTCTACGACCCGCAGGCCTTCATGGAGCTGCTGCAGTACCTCACCATCCCGGTCAGCGAGATGTTCCGTGATCCGAGCTATTTCCGCGCGCTGCGCGAACAGGTGGTGCCGGTGCTGCGCACCTATCCGTCGCTGAAGATCTGGATTGCCGGCTGCAGCACCGGCGAAGAGGTCTACTCGATGGCCATCCTGCTCAAGGAAGAAGGGCTGCTCGAGCGCTCGATCATCTATGCCACCGACATCAATCCGCGCTCGCTGGAGCAGGCGCGCCAGGGCATCTACTCCATCGACCACCTGCGCCAGTACACGGCGAACTATCAGCAGGCCGGTGGCACGCAGAGCTTTTCCGACTATTACACCGCCGCGTACGACTCGGCGATCATGGACAAGTCGCTGAAAGAAACGGTTACCTTTGCCGACCATAGCCTGGCCACCGATAGCGTATTTTCCGAAACGCATTTGATCTCCTGCCGCAACGTGCTGATCTATTTCAACAAGCCGCTGCAGGACCGCGCCTTCGGTCTGTTTCACGAATCGCTCTGCCACCGCGGGTTTCTCGGCCTGGGGAGCAAGGAGACGGTCGAGTTCTCCGGCTATGCCGGTTACTACGAGCCGTTCAACAAATCGGAAAGGATCTTCCGCAAGTCATGAGCAGCTCCGCGCAGGCGATTCTGCAGACCCGCCGCCAGCCGCCGATAGAGGCCGTGGTGATCGGCGCCTCGGCAGGTGGACTCGAGGCACTGGGGATAGTCCTCGAAGGCCTGCCGAGCGGTTTCCGCTTGCCGATCCTGGTGGTCCAGCACGTGCCGGCCAATGGCCCGACGCATCTGGCCGAGATATTCGGACGCAGAACCCGGCTGCTGGTCAAGGAAGCTGACGACAAGGACCAGTTACGCTGCGGAATGCTGTACTTTGCCGCACCCGGCTACCACCTGCTGGTCGAGAGCGACCGCAGCCTGTCGCTGAGCCAGGACGATGCGGTGCATTTTTCCCGTCCGTCGATCGATGTGCTCTTCGAATCGGCGGCCGATGCCTGGGGGCCGCAGGTTGCGGGTTTACTGCTGACCGGTGCCAACGAGGATGGTGCCGCCGGCCTCGAGGCGATCCACCGCGGTGGCGGACTGACCGTGATTCAGGACCCCGCCGAAGCGGCCGTACCGACCATGCCTCGCGCCGCTCTGCGGCGCTTCGCGCCGGATTACATCTTGTCCCTACGCGACATTCACCGATTGTTGCGAGAACTGGAGTGACCATGCCCGACCGTACCGACGAGGTGAATCTGCTGATCGTCGATGACCTGCCGGAGAACCTGCTGGCTCTGGACGCGCTGCTGCAGGCGCCCGGTATAAGGGTTCATCAGGCCGAATCGGCCGAGCAGGCGCTGGAGCTGTTGCTGCGTTACGAGTTCGCACTGGCCATTCTCGATGTGCAGATGCCGGGCATGGACGGCTTCCAGCTGGCCGAGCTGATGCGCGGCACCGAGCGCACCAAGCAGATCCCCATCGTCTTCGTCAGTGCCGCCGGTCGCGAGCTCAACTATGCCTTCAAGGGTTACGAGAGTGGCGCGGTGGATTTCATGCACAAGCCGCTGGATGCCCATGCGGTGCGCAGCAAGGTCAGCGTGTTCGTCGATCTGTACCGTGGGCGCAAGCGCTTGGCACGGCAGCTGGAGGCGCTGGAGCGGAGCCGCCGGGAGCAGGAAGTGTTGCTCGACGAACTGCGCAGCACCCAGGCCGAGCTGGAGGGCGCCGTGCGCATGCGCGATGACTTCATGTCGATTGTCTCCCACGAGCTGAAAACGCCGCTCAACACCCTGATTCTCGAGGTGCAGCTGCGCAAGCTGCAGCTCAGTCGCAACAATCTCGAGGCCTTCAGCGAAGAGCGCCTGCGCAATATGGTGGACAAGGACGAGCGGCAGATTCAGAGCCTGATCCGCCTGATCGACGACATGCTCGATGTCTCGCGCATCCGTACCGGCAAGTTGTCGATCCGCCCGAGCCGCACCGACCTCGCGCAGCTGGTGGGCAACGTCGTGGAGAGCTTTGCGGCGCAGATGGAAGCCTGTGGCTGCGAACTGCGGCTGGAGCGAAATGAGCCGATCATCGGTGTGTGGGACGCCTTCCGTATCGAACAGGTGCTGGCCAACCTGCTGACAAATGCCATGCGCTACGGTGCCGGCAAGCCGGTTCACGTCGGCGTTGCGTCCTGTGCGGAGGGTGCCTGCATCGAGGTGCGCGACCACGGCATCGGCATCAGCCCGCAGAGTCTGGAGCGCATCTTCTGTCAGTTCGAACGCGCCGAAGGCAGCGAAAGCAGCGCTGGCCTGGGGCTGGGCCTGTTCATCGCCGACCAGATCGTCCGTGCGCACAACGGCCGCATTCAGGTGCAGAGCGAGGAAGGCCAGGGCTCGCTGTTCCGCGTGCTGCTGCCGCTGGGCGAGTAGCTGCCGGTACGCTCGCTGGGCTGTAGGGCCGCAAGAGCGTATCTCCGCCCCAGCGGAGAAGGTGCCTTATCCATCAGCGCCGGCCCCGGCGCGATATTGATTTTCCGCCTCAGGACGAGCAGCTGATCTTCAGGTGCTTGCCCCATTCCGGCGGCCGCTCGGCGTAGCGCTGCATGCCCGGCTGTTCCTCGAAGGGGCGGCTGAGCACGGCGTGCAATTCGCGCACGGGGGCGTAATCACCTTTTTCCGCCGCCTCGATTGCCTGCTGCGCCAGGTAGTTGCGCAGGATGTACTTCGGGTTGACCGCCTGCATGCGCGCCTGTCGCTCGGCCGGCTCGCTGCCCTCGCGTGCGGTGCGCGCGCAATAGTCCGCGGCCCAGGCATCGAAGCCCTGCAGATCGACGAAGTCCTCGCGCAGGCGGCGGACCACTTGTTCGGCCGGGCTCTCGCTAAGTTCGCGGAAGAAGTTCGTGTAATCGACGGTACTGGCCTGCATCAGTTGCAGTAGGCGGCGCACCAGCGCCTCGTCATCTGCCTCGGCCTGAGCAAAACCCAGACGCCGGCGCATCAGGTCCAACCATTCGGCTTCGTACAGCGGCAGGAACAGCTCCATGGTTTCGCGCAGCACCTTGACCTCGATGAAAGGCGTCAGTGCCTGGGCCAGCGCTGCCAGGTTCCAGTGGGCGATGGGCACCTGGTTCTCGAAGGAGTAGCGACCGGTGTCGTCGGAGTGGTTGCAGATGAAGCGCGCGTCGAAGTCGTCGAGAAAGGCGTAGGGGCCGAAATCGAAGGTGATGCCGAGGATCGACATGTTGTCGGTGTTCATCACCCCATGGCAGAAGCCGTAGGCCTGCCAGCGGGCGATCAGTGCGGCAGTGCGTTCGAGCACCTCGCGGAAGAATGCGTGGAACGGCTCGGGGTGTTCCAGCAGTTCGGTGAAGTGCGCCTCGATGACGTGTTCGAGCAGTTGTTTCAGCTCGGCGTGCTGGCGGGTGTAATAGAAGAACTCGAAATGGCCGAAGCGCACATGACTGGGCGCCAGGCGCAGCAGCATGGCACCGCGCTCCGGGCGCTCGCGGTAGACCAGCGAATCCGAACCGGTGACGCACAGCGCCCGCGAGCTGGGAATGCCCAGCGCATGCAGATGTTCGCTGGCGAGGAACTCGCGAATCGACGAGCGCAGCACCGCGCGGCCGTCGCCCATGCGTGAATAGGGCGTCTTGCCGGCGCCCTTGAGGTGCAAATCCCAGTACTCGCCGGCCTCGTTGACCACTTCGCCAAGCAGCAGCCCGCGGCCATCGCCCAGCTGCGGGTTGTAGCTGCCGAACTGGTGGCCGGAATAGACCATCGCCCGCGGTTCGACGGTCGACCAGATCTTGTGCCCGGAGAACAGTTCGGCAAACAGCGGCTGCTCGGCCTCGGCCGGGTCCATATCCAGCAACGCCATGGCCGCCTCGCTGACGACCACCAGGCGTGGGTCGCTCAGCGGCTGCGGCGAGACCTCGGTGGAAAAGGTATCGCCGAGGCGGGCGAAGCGGTTGTCGAAGGTCAGCTGGGTTAGGCTTTTCAATATCTCTCCGGCGGCGGCAGGCGGGCGAGGAGTGCCCGGCCGCAGCCGGGCGTTCTGGACGTTGGAGGGTGCGCGGTGCCCGGACGTTCCTCAGCCGCGATCATCGGTCGCCGGCTTCGGCGCGTCGTCGGCGGGCTTCGGCGTGGCACTGAGCTGCAGCTGCTGGCCGGCGAAGTTCTTCAGGAACACATCGACCTGGCGGAAGGCGATGTTGATGCCGGCCTTGGTGAATTCACGGTCGATGAAGCGGTTGATCTCATCGGTGGCCGGGTTGCGGTCGCCCAGATCACGCACGTGGATGCGGAGTTCGTGGTCCAGCGTGCTCTCGCCGAAGTTGAGGAAGAACACCTGCGGCTCCGGGTCCTTGAGTACGCGCGGGTTGGCTTGAGCAGCCTTGTAGAGCAGCGCCTTCACCTGCTCCAGATCCGAACCGTAGCCCACGCCGACCTTGACCGTCACGCGGGTCACGGTGTCGCTCAGCGACCAGTTGATCAGCTGACCGGTGATGAAGGTCTTGTTCGGGACGATGATGTCCTTGCGGTCGAAGTCGGTGATGGTGGTGGCGCGGATGCGAATCCGGCTGACCGTGCCCGACAGGTTGCCGATGGTCACCACGTCGCCGATTCGTACCGGGCGTTCGAAGAGGATGATCAGGCCGGAGATGAAGTTGGCGAAGATCTCCTGCAGGCCGAAACCCAGGCCCACCGATAGCGCGGCTACCAGCCACTGCAGTTTGTCCCAGCTGACGCCGAGGGTGGACAGCGTGGTGACGATGCCGAAGCCGGCCAGCGCATAGGACAGCAGCGTGGTGGTGGCGTAGGCGCTGCCCTGGGCCAGACGCAGCTTGGACAGCACCATGACTTCCAGCAGGCCGGGCAGGTTGCGCGCCAGGGCCACCGTGATGGCGATGATCAGCAGTGCGCCGAGCAGGTTGTTCAGGCTGATCGCCGCGGTGGTCAGGGCATCGCCGCTGCCGGTGGTGTATTCGTACAGGGTGATGTTGTCCAGGTAGGACACCACCGAGATCAGGTCGGACCAGACCCAGTACAGCGCCACGAGGAACACGCCGAACATGGTCAGGCGGGTCAGGCGCAGCGACTGCTGGTTGACCTGTTCGATGTCCAGCCCAGGTTCGCCCTGGGTTTCCACCGTGTCGCTGCCATCGTCGCCCTGCGCCTGGCGTTTGGCCAGGGCGCGCTTGTAGGCCAGCCGCCGCGCCGCGACGGTGAGGCCGCGGACCAGTGCCGCCTCGATGACGATCCAGATCATCAGCAGGTAGAGCGTGTCGATCAGGCGGTCGGTCAGCTTCAGCGCCGTGTAGTAGTAGCCAAAGCCCACCGCGACGATCAGCGCGATCGGCAGCACGCTGAACAGCAGGCCGATCATCAGGCGCAGCGGCGGGGCGTTCTGGCTCGACGGGCCCTTGAGCAGCAGGCGGTTGAGACGCCAGCTCATCAGGGCGAAGCAGGTCAGCACCACGAGAATGCCGAGCACGTCGTCGGCCAGCCGCGCAGGTTGATGTTCGGCGACGCTGACCACTGCTACCAAGGCCATGACGATCAGCCCCAGCCGGCGAATCTCGTCACGCAGGAAGGCCACCTGCGGCCGCGACCAGCCGAAGTGCAGCTCGGCCACGCGCCCTGGCGAGAGCATGCGGTAGGCGCTGTAGAACACCAGCCAGGCCTGGGCCATTTCGTACAGGGCGGCGCCGAGGACGTAGTTCTGCCCGCGCGCGTCCATCTGCAGCAGGTAGCCGCAAAGGGCCAGGAACAGCGCGCCGGGCAGCGCCAGCAGCAGGTTTAGCAGCAGCGCCAGCGGGGTGTGCAACTGACTGTCGTTGCGGAAATGGCCGATTTCCTCGCTCAGCGAGCTGAGCTTGGCGTCGATCTTCTTGCGCCACCAGAGCAGCGCGGCGATCAGCAGCAGCAGCGGCAGGAAGAACAGCGGGCGTTCCTTCAGCCCCGCGCCCAGCTCCTGTACCGCGGACAGCCAGGGCATGGCCGCAAGCTGCGCCTTGAGTCGGCGAACCGAACCCTGCAGCCAGTCCAAATCAAGCGGCTTGTTGCTGGGAATCCAGAACATCTGCTCGTCGAGGGTATTGCTAAGCGCGCTGGCGGTGTCCTGCAGCTGCTTCTGGTTGAGCTGCAGGGTGATCGAGGCGTTGAGCAGTGAGTCCAGCTCACGGTTGAGTCGGTCGAGCAGCTCGCTGCGGGTGGTGGCCAGGTCGAGCAGGGTGCGGCGCAGTTCGGGGGTCACTTCCTCCTCTTTCTGCTCGGCCAGCAACTGGTCGACATAGGCGGCAGCATTGCCCGCCGCTTCACGGCGCTGGTTGAGCTCGAACTGATAGAGACGGATGTCGGCGATTTCGTCGGCGAGGTCCTTGTCCAGCTGCAGGCTCGGCAGCGCCTGCTTTTGCTGGTAGAGGATGCGCGACAGCAGCAGGCTGCCTTCAAGTACGGCGATCTGTTCTTCCAGCGCCTGGTCGGTTTGGTTGAGGGTATCGAGCTGCTGGCGGGTCTGCAGGTTCTGCTGGTTGAGGCGGTTGAGGCGCTCGGTGGCCCGCAACAGGTAGTCGGACAGCTTGAGGTTCTCGGCGCTTTCGGCGGCGAGCAGCTTGTCCGAGCCGGCCTGCTGCACCCGCGCGGAGAACTCGGCGACGGTCTGCTCCGATTCGGCACGGCGCTTCTCGTTGATCAGCCCTTGCAGGGCCTGGGTGTCCTGCTCGGCACGGGCGATGCGCTCGGCCAGCAGGTCGCGGCGGGCCTTGCCCAGGTCCTGCAGCAGGCTGTTGCCGGCCAGTTCCTGGCGGCGCAGTTCGATCTGCGCGCCGAGCGAGGCGATCTCCGCTTCCAGCAGCGCGCGACGTTCTTCGCTGAGCGGCTTGCCGGATTCGCGTCCGCCCTTGAGCAGGTTGTTGATTTCCTGGATGCGCGTCTGCGCCGTGCCGATCTGTGCCTGGGCGCGCTCGGGACGGGTCTGCGCGCTGATGATCATGCTGTTGGCGGCACTGAACTGCTTCTGCCATTCGGACAGCTCCTCGACCCGCGCGCTCAGGCGCTGCTCGAGTGCCTCCACCGACTGGCTGGCATAGCGCTTGGCGGGGTCTTCGTCCGGGCTGGCCTTGAGTTTCGCCAGCTCGCGCTGAGCCTCGGTTATTTCCTTCGGCGCTTGCGCCAGCTGCGCTTTCAGTTCGGCCAGGCGGGTTTCGCTGGTCGCGGCCTGCTCGCTCATGCGCCGGGTCTGCTCGTTCAGCGAGGGTTGTGCGGATTTCGTTTCGCCTTCGCTGGCGGGCGGGGTGCCCGTCAGGCTGTCCAGTGATTGAGCATGCAGGGGGGCGACAAACAGGCAGAACGTCGAGAGCAACAGGGCGCGCAGAAGGGACATGGGGGCAGTGACGCAGCGGATGACCAGAAAGTGCGAAAGTCTACGGGCTGCGCCTGCCCAGCGCGAGTACCGCGCAACCGGTCGAGTGATGAGCGGTGAAGCCGCGTCATCCGCCGGCCATGGTGGCTTTAGAACATCAGCTGTGGGCCTGGCTTGTCACCTTCCGGAAACTTCAGGCCGACCTTGCGCACTTCGCCGGCCTCCATTGCTGCCACGGTCCAGGTCAGCCCGTTCCATTCGATCTGGTCGCCCACCACTGGCCGGCCACCGACCTCTTCGGCCATGAAGTTGCCGATGGTCTGATTGCCGTCCACATCGCCGAGTTTGAGGCCGTAGAGCGCGGTGATGGCGCTGAGCTGGGCGTCGGCCTCGAGGATGAAGTCGCCGAAGAAACGCAGGTCCTGGCCGCGCTTGGGTGCCTGGCTGAACAGTCTGCCTAGCGCCGGCAGGTCTTCGTCATGCCCGATCACGCAGAGGATGTCGTCCACCTGCAGCCGCGTGCTACCGGACGGATGCAGCAGGTTCTTGCCGCGGAACAGCGCGGCGATGCGCGTGCCGGGTGGCATCTTCAGTTCGCGCAGGGCGGCGCCGACGCACCATTTGCTGGCGCTCAGGCGGTAGACGAACATTTCCCACTGGCTGGTGGTGTGCACCTGCAGGCCGGTACGCGAGACCGGCATGGGCGACGGCGGTACCTCGACCTTGGCCTTCTTCGCTGCCCAGGCCAGCGTCGAACCCTGCAGCAGCAGCGACACCAGGACGATGAAGAACGCCACATTGAAGAACAGCTGGGCGTTTTCCAGCCCGGCCATCAGCGGGAACACTGCGAGGATCACCGGTACCGCGCCACGCAGGCCGATCCAAGAGATGAACAGGCGCTCGCGCAGGTGGAAGCTGCGGAACGGCAACAGGCTGACGAACACCGCCAGCGGGCGGGCGAACAGGATCATCCACAGCGACAGCGCCAGTGCCGGCAGGGCGATGGGCAGCAGTTCGCTGGGGGTGAGCAGCAGGCCGAGCACGAGGAACATGCCGATCTGGCTGAGCCAGGCCAGGCCGTCGAACATGTGCAGGATGCCGTGGCGGTTGCGAATCGGCCGGTTGCCCAGCAGCAGACCGCAGACGTAGATGGCGAGGATGCCGCTGCCGCCGATGGCGCCGGACAGGGCGAAGATCATCAGGCCACCGGCCACTGCCAGCAGCGGGTAGAGACCGTCGGCTACGGACAATCGGTTGATCAGCTGCAGCAGCAGCCAGCCGCCAGCCAATCCGAGCACGGTGCCGATGCCGAACTGCTGCAGCAGAGTCAGCAGGAAGTCCCAGCCGAAGGTGGTCTGCCCGGCGAGCAGCATGTCGATCAGCGCGACGGTAAGGAACATCGCCATCGGGTCGTTGCTGCCCGACTCGATTTCCAGCGTCGAACCGACCCGCTCGTTCAGGCCCTTGCCGTTGAGCAGGTTGAACACCACGGCGGCATCGGTGGAGCCGACGATCGCGCCGATCAGCAGGCCCTGCAGCAGCGGCAAATCGAACAGCCAGGCAGCGGCCAGCCCGGTAAAGCCGGAGGTGATCGCCACGCCCAGGGTCGCCAGCGAGAACGCCGGTTTCAGGGCCACGCGGAAGGTTGCGGTACGGGTACGCATGCCACCGTCGAGGAGAATCACCGCCAGCGCCAGGTTGCTGATGACGAAGGCCAGCTGATAGTCCTCGAAGACGATACCGCCTACGCCATCGACCCCGGCAAGCATGCCGACGCCGAGGAAAATCACCAGGATCGGCACGCCGAGACGCGCCGAAAGGGAACTCATCAGGATGCTCGCCGCCACCAACAAGGCACCGATAAAGAACAGGTGGTTGATGTTGCCGACGTCCAAATGAAGTCTCCGTTAGAGATAGCTGCCGCGTGCCCATGCACGGGATATGCCAGCGATTCTAACCTGATGATTTGACAGCCTGTCAAAAAAACGCCCCGCAGGAGCGGGGCGCTGTTACAGCATGTGCGGCACGCTCTAGAACCAGGCGTCCTGCATCGTCAGGCAGGTGTCGTCGCGTGCGTCGAGGATGGCCAGCTCGTGCGCGCAAGCCGGCACTTCCCAGGTCAGAAAGTAGCGCGCGGCCTGCAGCTTGCCACGGTAGAAGTCCGCATCCGCCGGATTGCCTTCGGCCAGCCCGCGTTCGGCGCGCAGTGCCTGCTCCAGCCAGCGCCAGCCGATCACTGCATGGCCGAACACCTTCAGGTACAGCGCCGAGTTGGCCAGCGCCTGGTTCACCTTGCCGGCTGCCAGATCGCCCAGCAGCGCCTGGGTCACGCTGGTGAGGCGCGCGATGTGCTGCTCCAGCGGCTGGCGCAGTGCGGTCAGCGAGTCGTACTCGGCGGCGCGTGCGCAGCTGGCCTGGATCAACCCGAGCAGCTGGCGCAGGCCGGCGCCCTTGTTTTGCATCAGCTTGCGGCCGAGCAGGTCCAGCGACTGGATGCCGTGGGTGCCTTCGTGGATCGGATTGAGGCGGTTGTCGCGGTAGTACTGTTCCACCGGGTATTCGCGGGTGTAGCCATGCCCGCCGAGAATCTGGATGGCCAGTTCGTTGGCCTTCAGGCAATACTCCGACGGCCAGGATTTGACGATCGGCGTCAGCAGGTCGAGCAGCTCGCCAGCGTTGCGCCGCTCCTCGTCGCTCTCGGCGGTGTGCTCGTCGTCCACCAGGCGTGCCGAGTACAGGCCGAGATCGAAGGCGCCTTCGACATAGGCCTTCTGCATCAGCAGCATGCGCTTGACGTCGGTGTGCTCGATGATCGGCACCTGGCTCGAGGCCGGGTCCTTGCCGTCCGGCAGGCGACCCTGCGGACGCTCGCGGGCGTAGTTCAGCGAGTAGAGGTAGCCGGCGTAGCCGAGCATGATCGCGCCCATGCCGACGCCGATACGCGCCTCGTTCATCATCTGGAACATGTAGGCCAGGCCCTTGTGCGGCTCGCCTACCAGATAGCCGACGCAGTTGCCGTTGTCGCCGAAGTTCAGCGCCGTGCTGGTGGTGCCGCGCCAACCCATCTTGTGGAACAGGCCGGCCAGCAGCACGTCGTTGCGCTCGCCCAGCGAGCCGTCGTCGTTGACCAGGAACTTCGGCACGATGAACAGGCTGATGCCCTTTACCCCGGGCGGCGCGTCCGGCAGCTTGGCCAGCACCATGTGCACGATGTTTTCCGACAGCGGGTGGTCGCCGCCGGAAATGAAGATCTTGTTGCCCTTGAGGCGATAGCTGCCGTCACCGGCCGGTTCGGCGCGGGTGCGGATGTCCGACAGCGACGAGCCGGCATGCGGCTCGGTGAGTGCCATGGTGCCGAAGAAGCGGCCCTCGAGCATCGGCTGCAGGAAGCGCTGCTTCTGCTCGTCGGAGCCGAAGGCCTCGATCAGGTGCGAGGCGCCCATGCTCAGCATTGGGTAGGAGCTGGTGGCGATGTTGGCCGACTGGAAATGCGCGAAGCAGGCCCGCGACAGCAGGTTCGGCAGCTGCATGCCGCCGTCGTCGAAGCTGCGCTGCGCGTTGTGAAATCCCGCCTCGATGAAGGCGTCCACGGCCGGCTTGACCTCGGGAATCAGCACCGCTTCGCCGTTGACGTACTGCGGCTCGTGCTCGTCGGACTTGCGGTTGTGCGGTGCGAAGTATTTCTCGGCGATGGTGCGCGCGGTGCCGATGGCGGCGTCGAAGGTTTCGCGGCTGTGATCGGCGAAGTGCTCGCGGCGGGTCAGGGCCTCGGCGTCCAGCACTTCGTAGAGTTCGAATGCCAGGTTACGCGGGCAGAGCAGGGTCTCGGTCATGGTCAACCTCCGTTTTTATCGGCCCGAGTCTAAGGGCCGCGGTTTTCCATTGCCTAGCTTCATCCATTGCACTGATGAAGCGTCAACACGGGGTCGCTCCATTCAGCCGAACAGCTGGCGCATGAGCGCGGCCAGTTCGCCATCGCCCAGGCCGGCGGCATCAAGATGGCTGAGGGCGGCCTCTCGATGGGTTGCCAGCTGCTGCTCTGCCGCCTGCTGGCCAAGCAGCGAGACCACGGTCGCCTTGGCCCGGTCCTGCTGGCAGTCCTTGCCGGTCTGTTCGGGCGTCAGGCCATCGGCGATATCGTCGAGCAGCTGAAACGCCAGGCCCAGTTCGTTGGCAAAGCCTTGCAGATGTCGTGTCCGCGTCCGCTCAGCCCCCGCGAGCAGGGCCGCAACTTCCAATGCGGCGGTGAACAGCGAGCCGGTTTTCAGCTGATTGGTGGCAATCACCGCATCGAGCTGCTGTGCTTCTTGTGCGCCATGCAGGTCGCGAAATTGCCCACGCACCAGGCCCTGCGCACCGACCGCTCGCGCCAGTGTGGCCACCGCGTCATTGCGCTGCCTGGGGGTGAGCCTGGGCGCGGTGGCGGTTATGCCATAGGCATGGCTGAGCAGGGCCACTGAGGCGAGGACGGCGACATCCTCGCCGAAACGCAGATGAATGGTCGGCTGGCCGCGCCGCAGGCTGGCGTTGTCCATGCATGGCATGTCGTCGAGAAACAGCGAGGCGGCGTGGATCATCTCCAGCGCACAGGCCGGGTCCAGGCCGATATCGGGGTCGACGCCGAGATCTCCCAGCGCCAGCAGCAACAACAGTGGCCTGATTCGTTTGCCGGGAGCGAGGGCGCCTTCACGTAACGCGAGGGTGACCTTGTCCAGCTCCGACTCGGGTCGCGGCAGGCGCATGGCCAGGCGCTCGTCGACCTGTCGCCGCAGGCGCAGCAGGCTGTCGCATTGCGGAAGCGGGAGGGTGGAATTCTGCGTTTGCATGGCGGTGCCCTCGCTGGCGCCCCAGTTCGAGCACCAGGGTTGTGCAATGTTGTACAACGATTGGACGTTATGACAAAAACCTGTACAACTCGTTGCTATCGCATAGCACTTTTTTCAGGGTGTCACGTCCAAACAAGTCTTCCCGGGAGCCGATTTCCATGAGCAAACAATCGTTGGTCAGCCGCAAAAACGATCATCTGGATATCGTCCTGGACCCGACGCGGGCAGCCGGTGCGACGGGTACCGGTTTCGGCGCATTTCGCTTTGAGCACTGCGCCCTGCCCGAGTTGCACCTTGATGAGATCGACCTGCATAGCGCGCTGTTCGGGCGCCAGCTGCGGGCGCCGCTGCTGATCAGCTCGATGACAGGCGGCGCCGCACGTTCTGCTGCGATCAATGCGCACTTGGCGGAAGCCGCGCAACACTTGGGTATCGCCATGGCGGTGGGTTCGCAGCGGGTCGCGCTTGAAACCGCGGGAGATCAGGGCCTGACCGGGCAGCTGCGCCAGCTGGCGCCGGACATCCTCCTGCTGGCCAATTTCGGTGCCGCGCAGCTGGTACGCGGCTACGGTGTGGACGAGGCGCGGCGGGCGGTCGAGATGATCGATGGCGATGCGCTGATCGTGCACCTGAACCCGCTGCAGGAAGCGGTTCAGCCGGGTGGCGACCGTGATTGGCGAGGCGTGCTGCGGGCGATCGAAGCGCTTGCCAGCCGCCTGGCCGCGCCTGTGGTGATCAAGGAAGTCGGTGCCGGCATATCCGCGACGGTGGCACGGCAGCTGGTCGACGCCGGCGTCGCCGCCATCGATGTCGCCGGTTCCGGCGGGACCAGCTGGGCCGCGGTGGAAGCCGAGCGCGCCAGCGATGTCAGCCAACGTGCGATCGCCCAGGCCTTCGCCGATTGGGGCATCCCCACGGCGCAGGCGCTGCAGGCCGTGCGCAAGGCCTGCCCGGATACGCCGCTGATCGCCTCCGGAGGCATTCGCGACGGCGTGGAGGCGGCCAAGGCGATCTGCCTGGGCGCCGATCTGGTCGGGCAGGCAGCGGGCGTGCTGCAAGCCGCGATGCTGAGCAGTGAGGCGGTGGTCAAGCACTTCGAAGTGCTGATCGAGCAACTGCGGATCGCCTGTTTCTGTACAGGTTCGGCCGGCCTCGCCGAGCTGCGGCAGGCGCGGCTGCTGCAAGTGCCCACTGCCTGATGCCGGGCGGAGCCGCCAGATGACTCATTTCGCGGCAATCGCGCCGCCCTTTCTCAGCCACCTGCGCGCGTTCGAAGCGGTCGCCTGGGCGCTGACGCAGCGAGGCCACCGAGTGACTTTCGTCCAGCAGGCCGATGTCGCCGAGCTGTTGACGTTGCCCTCGGCCGGATTCGCCGCCATCGGCGCCGATTCCCATCCGCCGGGCAGCCTGGCTGCGGTGGTCCGCCGCGCCGCGCAACCGGGGCCGTTTGGCATCCGCCGCGTCATCGTCGACATGGCGGCGAGCACTGCATTGTTCTGTCGCGAGGCGCCGGACGTGCTGCGTTCGCTGAAGGTCGACGCCGTGCTGGCCGACCAGATGGAGCCGGCGGGGGCGCTGGTGGCCGAGCATCTTGGCCTGCCGTTCGTTTCCATCGCCTGCGCCTTGCCGTTCAACCGCGAGCCGCTGGTGCCCTTGCCGGTGATGCCCTGGCGCTACCGGGCGACCGACTGGGGCGAGCAGCTCAACCTGCACAGCAGTCGTGTCTACGACCTCCTGATGCGCCCCCACGCCGAGGTGATCCAGCACTACTGTCAGGCGTTCGGCCTGGCGCCGCGCTCGACCTTGAGCGAGTGCCTGTCGCCCTTGCTGCAGATCAGCCAGACGGTGCCTGGCTTCGACTTTCCGCGCCGCCAGCTCCCGACGAATTTTCATGCTGTCGGGCCGTTGCGGCGCCCGCTGGAAAACGAAGCCGAGCTGAACCTGCCAATTGATCCGACGCGGCCGTTTGTCTTCGCCTCGCTGGGCACCCTGCAGGGACATCGCTATACCTTGCTGCGCAATATCGCCCGCGCCTGCAAGCCGCTCGGCGTACAGCTGTTGATTGCCCATTGCGGCGGGCTGAATGCCGCGCAAGCGGCGCGGCTGCGCGAGGAGGGCGCGCATTGGGTCACCGACTTCGCGCCCCAGCGCGCGGCATTGGCCAGAGCCTCGGCGGTCATCACCCATGCCGGGCTGAATACCGTGCTCGATGCCCTGGAGGCCGCCGTGCCGATGCTGGCGCTGCCGATTGCCTTCGATCAGCCGGGTGTCGCCGCGCGTATCGAACATGCCGGCGTCGGCCTGCGCTTGCAGCCGCGACTGGCGAGCCCGACGCGGATCGGCCACGCATTGCAGCAGCTGCTGGGCGACGGCGAGTTTCGCCGGCGGGCGGCACAGCTGGGCGCGCAAGTGCGGCAGGCTGGCGGCGTCGTTCGTGCCGCCGAGCTGATCGAGGCTGCGCTCGGGACAGGTGGACAACGACCGGAGGTGGCGAGTGGCGCTTGATGCGGACCTGATCCTGGTTGGCGGCGGGCTGGCCAACGGCCTTCTGGCCCTGCGCCTGCGTCAGCAGCGGCCTGATCTGCGCCTCCTGGTGCTGGAGCAGGGCGACACCTTGGGCGGCAATCACACCTGGTCCTTTCACCAACACGATCTGACGCCGGCTCAGCACCGTTGGCTGGAGCCTATGGTGGGCAAGCGCTGGCCCGGCTATGAAGTGATCTTTCCCGACCTGCAGCGCCGGCTGGGCAGCGGTTACGCGAGCATCTTCTCGGAGCGCTTTCACCAGTACCTGATGCCAGAACTGAGCGATGGCGTGCGTTTGCGCACCAGCGTTGCCAGCGTGGAGCCACAAAGGGTGCGTCTGGGCTCGGGGGACATCCTGCAGGCCGGCGCCGTGATCAATGGACGCGGCGTGCGCCGGACCGATCAGCTGGCCCTCGGCTTTCAGAAGTTTCTCGGCCAGGAACTGCGCCTGCAGCAGCCGCACGGCTTGCGCGAGCCGATCATCATGGACGCGAGCGTCGCCCAGCACGACGGCTATCGCTTCGTCTACGTGCTGCCGCTGAGTGCGGACACCCTGCTGATCGAAGACACCTATTACGCCGACGGCGCTACCGTGGCCCCGGATTCGCTGCGCGACAACATCGCCAGCTACGCCAGTACGCGCGGCTGGGCTATCGCCGAGGTGTTGCGCGAGGAGCAGGGCGTGCTGCCCATCGTGCTTTCCGGTGATCTGCCGGCGTTCTGGGAGGAGGCGCGCGGCGTGCCGCAGACCGGGCTGTCCGCGGCGTTGTTCCATCCCACCACCGGCTACTCGCTGCCCGACGCGGTGCGTCTGGCCGATCACCTGATCGCGCTGGATCGCTGGGATGCCACCAGCCTGTTCGAGGCGATCCGCGATTACTCGTTGGCGCAGTGGCGCCAGCGCGGCTTCTTCCGACTGCTCAATCGCATGCTGTTCATGGCCGGTCCGGCGGATCGCCGCTGGGCGGTGATGCAACGTTTTTACCGCTTGCGCGAACCGCTGATCCAGCGTTTCTACGCGGCCAATCTGACCACCCGCGACCGCTTGCGCATCGTCTCGGGCAAGCCTCCTGTTCCGCTCGGCGAGGCGCTGCGCGCACTTGCCGCCCATGATCTGCATCGCAAGGATTACCGATGAACCAAGCTAAACGAGCGGTGGTGATCGGCGCCGGCTTCGGCGGGCTGGCGTTGGCCATCCGCCTGCAGCGCGCCGGCGTCCAGACCACGCTGCTGGAGAAGCGCGACAAGCCTGGTGGCCGCGCCTACGTCTATCACGATCAGGGTTTCACCTTCGACGCCGGGCCGACGGTGATCACCGATCCGCCAGCGCTGGAAGAACTCTTCAGCGGCGCTGGCAAGCGCATGGCCGATTACGTCGAGCTGCTGCCGGTCAGCCCCTTCTACCGGCTGTGCTGGGAGGACGGTTACAGCTTCGATTACGTCAACGATCAGGTCGAGCTGGACCGGCAGATCCACGCGCTCAACCCCCGTGACGTGGCCGGCTATCAGCGCTTTCTCGCCTATTCGCGGGCAGTGTACGAGGAGGGCTACGTCAAGCTCGGCACCGTGCCCTTCCTGTCGTTTCTCAGCATGATCGGTGTTGCGCCGCAGCTGGCCAAGCTGCAGGCCTGGCGCAACGTGTACAGCATGGTGGCCAAATTCGTGGAGAACGATCGGCTGCGGCAGGCGCTGTCCTTTCACTCGCTGCTGGTGGGCGGCAATCCCTTCGAAACCTCGTCCATCTACGCGCTGATCCATGCGCTGGAGCGCCAGGGCGGTGTCTGGTTCCCGCGTGGCGGCACCGGGGCGCTGGTGCAGGGGATGGTCCGGCTGTTCGAGGATCTGGGCGGCAGGCTGGAGCTGAACGCCGAGGTGGCGCGGATCGAGCTGGCGGGCGGACGCGCGAAGGCCGTGATCACGGGTGACGGTCGCTGCTTCGATACCGATGCGGTGGCGTCCAACGCCGATGTGGTCAACACCTACAAGCAGCTGCTCGGGCATGAGGCGCGCGGCCGCGACGAGGCCAAACGACTATCCGGCAAGCGTTTCTCGATGTCGCTGTTCGTCATCCATTTCGGCCTCAAGCGCCGCCATGAGCACCTGCAACACCACACGGTGTGTTTCGGGCCGCGCTACCGTGAGCTGATCGACGAGATCTTCAAGCGTGAGACCCTGGCCGATGATTTCTCCCTCTACTTGCATGCGCCCTGCGTAACCGATCCCTCGCTGGCGCCGGAAGGCTGTGCCAGCCACTACGTGCTGGCGCCGGTGCCACACCTGGGCACGGCAGATATCGATTGGGCGGTGGAGGGGCCGAAATACCGCGACCGAATTTTCGACTACCTCGAGCGGCACTACATTCCCGGTCTGCGCGGCGATCTTGTCACGCACCGCATCTTCACGCCGCACGATTTTCGCGACGAGCTCAACGCGCACCTGGGGTCGGCGTTTTCGCTGGAGCCGATCCTCACCCAGAGCGCCTGGTTCCGCCCGCACAACCGTGATGACGTGATTCCCAACCTCTATATCGTCGGCGCCGGCACTCACCCCGGTGCCGGCGTGCCGGGGGTCGTCGGTTCGGCCAAGGCCACCGCCGGGCTGATGCTGGAGGACTTCCTATGAAGGAGCAGGTCGGATGAACGACAAGGTCGTCGATCACTCGACCCAGGCGATCAACGTCGGCTCCAAGAGCTTCGCGGCGGCGGCCAAGCTGTTCGACGAGCGCACCCGCCAGGGTGCCGTGATGCTCTACGCCTGGTGCCGTCACTGCGATGACGTGATCGACGGCCAGAACCTCGGCCACGGCCAGCTCGCCGGCGATCGCAACAGCGGTGAGGCGCGCCTGGCCGAGCTGGTCGATCTCACTGAGCGCGCCTATGCCGGCGAGGCGATGAGCGATTCGGCCTTTGCTGCGTTTCAGCAAGTGGTTCAGCGGCACCAGATTCCCAAGCGATACCCGCTGGAACATCTCGCCGGCTTTCGTATGGACGTGCAGGACTACCGCTACCAGACCCTCGATGACACGCTGCTTTATTGCTATCGCGTCGCCGGTGTGGTCGGTCTGATGATGGCGCGGGTGATGGGCGCCGAAGCGGAGCCGACGCTGGATCGCGCCTGTGATCTGGGCTTGGCCTTTCAGCTGACCAATATCGCCCGCGATATCGTCGAGGATGCGCAGATCGGCCGCGTCTACCTGCCGGCCGAGTGGCTGGCCGAAGTGGGCATCCCTGAAGATGAGGTCGCGCTACCTGAGCATCGTGCGGCATTGGCCACGCTGGCAGCGCGACTGGTAGATCTGGCCGAACCCTACTATCAATCAGCATCTCAGGGCTTACGGGACTTGCCGTTACGCTCGGCCTGGTCGATCGCCACGGCGCATGGCGTCTATCGGCAGATCGGCGTCGAGGTGAAAGCGCGCGGCGCGGCGGCCTGGGATACGCGCGTGTCCACCAGCAAGGGGCAGAAGCTGCAGTTCCTGCTGGGGGGTGGCGTGCTGGCCCTGGCCTCGCGGCGGATGCAGGTCAGGCCGCGTCCTGACGATCTCTGGAGGCGTCCTCGCTAGGTAGGGTCTGTTGACGTTTCGCTCGCGGCCGCGCCGGAGCTCATTTTTCCGCGGAGCAAGGCATGAGGAGAGAAGTTTGGTTATTCCAAATGAGCGACGAATAACGCCGCGCCGCGCAAAAATGGGCCCGGCCCTTCGGGTTGCGCGGCAAATGGCGCCAGCTGTCGTTGCAGGACTTGGCAAGGGAATAACCATTACCGGCGTCCTGCGCCTAAGTTGGCGCCATTTGACGCGGCAACGCGGCTCGCGCCGAAACGTCAACAGACCCTAATTCTTCTTGCGCAGCGGCCCGTCGTGCAACTCGCGCAGCTGGCGCTTGAGCACCGGCAGCGGCGGCGCATAGAGGAAACCGAAGGACACGCAGCGCTCCTTGCCTTCGACCGCATGGTGCATGCGATGCGCCTGATACAGCCGCTTGAGATAACCGTTGCGCGGCACGTAGCGCAGCGGCCAGCGGTGATGAACCAGGCCGTCATGGGCGACGAGGTAGAGAAAGCCGTAGGCCGTCATGCCGGCGCCGATCCATTCCAGCGGGTGATAACCGGCCGTGCCGAGGGCGATCAGCATGATCGCCACGCCAGCGAAGACCAGCGCATACAAGTCGTTCTTCTCGAACCAGCCGCTGCGTGGCTCGTGGTGCGACCTGTGCCAGCCCCAACCCCAGCCGTGCATCACGTACTTGTGTGCCCACCAGGCGAAGACTTCCATGCCGGCCAGGGTGGCCAGGAAGACGAGTGTATTGGTCAGTGGACTCATAGGCGGCGTTCCGAGTGACGTCCGGTCGATTCTACGCCCCGTCGCGGCGGCTGAGGGCTCGCCGCGACGGAATGTAATCACTCAGTCGCGCCAGCCGCTCGCCAGTTCGCGGGTCAGTTCGGCCGCCGGAATTTCCTTGCAGCCACTGGCATTCTGCCCTGCCCACAACGGCGTGCAGTGATCCAGGTCGAGGCGCTCGGTCTGGGCGCGCAGCGCGCCGATGGCGTTGCCGGCCAGCGGGAAGGGCGGCACGCCTTCGGGGAGCGGACCCAGTTCGCGCATGATGCGGTTGACGATGCCGCGTGCCGGGCGCCCGCTGAACAGGGTGGTCAGCGCGGTATGCGCTGCGTGCGGGCTCTTTAGCGCGGCGCGATGCAGCGCATTGGTGCGGCTCTCCGGGCACAGCAGGTAGGCCGTGCCCAGTTGCACGCCAGCCGCGCCGAGGGTCTGCGCTGCAGCCACGCCCCCGGCATCGGCGATGCCGCCGGCGGCGACTACCGGCACGTCCAGCGCGGCGACCAGTTGCGGCAGCAGGGCAAAGGTGCCGAGTTGGGTGGTCAGGTACTCGCTAAGGAAGATGCCACGGTGGCCGCCGGCTTCCAGGCCCTGGGCAATCACCAGGTCGACACCGTGCTGCTGCAGCCAGAGGCCTTCGGCGGCCGTAGTCGCGCTGGAGGCGATCTTCGCCCCGGTGGCGCGGGCGCGTTGCAGAAGATCGGGCGCCGGCAGGCCGAAATGGAAGCTGACCAGCGCCGGCTTGTGCCGCTCCAGCACCTCGGCCATTGCGGCATCGAACGGTTGGCGGGTGGCGCCGGTGGGAATGCTCGCCGGGTCGATGTCGAATTCGGCGAACAACGGCGCCAGCATCCGGTGCCAGGCGTCGAAGGCCGTCGGGTCGGCGGCCGGTGTCTGGTGGCAGAAGAAGTTGACGTTGTACGGTCGGTCGGTCAGCGCCTCGATGGCGGTCAGCTCGGCGTCCAGCGCCTCGGCATTGAGCATGCCGGCCGGGATCGAACCCAGCCCGCCGGCCTCGCAGACCGTCGCGGCCAGCAGGTGATTCTGTGCACCGGCCATGGGCGCCTGGATGATGGGGTGCTCGATGCCGAAAAGATCGCGCAGGTCCATGAGGTCAGCTCCGTTCAGTCGTCGTGGGTGGGCACTGTAGCCCTAGTCGGTGGCCGGGGAAAACGACGCCGGTCATGCCGGACCTGCGCGGCGCAAGGCGAACGGGTAAACTGCGCGGCTCTCGAGGAGGATCAGATGAACTACCGCCACGCCTTCCATGCCGGCAACCACGCCGATGTGCTCAAACACCTGGTGTTGAGCCGGATCTTCGCCCTGCTGTCGCGCAAGGAGGCGCCCTTCGCCTACCTCGACAGCCATGCCGGCGTCGGCCTCTACGACCTGGCCGGCGACCAGGCCAGCCGCACCGGCGAGTGGCTGCAGGGCATCGCCCGCATCTGGCAGGCCGAGGCGCACCCGGCGCTACTCGATGACTACCTCGGCGTGATCCGCCAGCTCAACCCGAACGGGGCGCTGCGCTATTACCCCGGCTCGCCGGAGCTGGCGCGGCAACTGACCCGCGAGCAGGATCGTCTGCAGCTCAACGAAAAGCATCCCGAGGACGGCGCGCTGCTCAAGGACAACATGGCCGGCGACCGCCGCGTGGCCGTGCACCGAGGCGAGGGCTGGCATGTGCCGCGGGCCTTGATGCCGACGCAGGAAAAGCGCGTGGTACTGCTGATCGATCCGCCGTTCGAACAGGCCGACGAACTGAGCCGCTGTGTGACGGCGCTGAAGGAGGCGCTCGGCCGTATGCGCCAGACCATCGGCGTGATCTGGTATCCGATCAAGGACGAGCGCCAGCTCAAGCGCTTCTATCAGGACCTGGCGCGCAGCGGGGCGCCCAAGTTGCTGCGTGCCGAACTGTTCGTTCACCCCGCCGACGACGCCAGCCGCCTGAGCGGTTCGGGCCTGGCCATCGTCAACCCGCCGTGGGGGCTGGAGGAAGAGCTGCGTGAGCTGTTGCCGTGGCTGGCCGAGCAGCTGGCGCAGAGTCAGGGCAGCTGGCGGCTGGACTGGCTGATCGAGGAGGCCTGAGTCGCGGAGATCGCCACCCGGTGGACTGCCACCCGGTGGATCGATAAAGCGCGATCCACCCTACGCAGACGCCGGGATTCGTAGGGTGGATGTCGCTTTTTTCACATCTGCCGTCACGGGCCCGCAGCCACACCATGCCTCAGAACAACCTGAGCGGCTCTTCCTGCAGCGCCGATATCTGTTCGCGCAGGATCAGCACCTGGTCGCCCCAGTACCGTTCGCTGCCAAACCAGGGAAAGCTCATCGGAAAGGCCGGGTCGTCCCAGCGGCGAGCCAGCCAGGCGCTGTAGTGCATCAGCCGCAGGGCGCGCAGCGCCTCGATCAGCGGCAGCTCGCGGGGGGCGAAATCATGGAATTCGTTGTAGCCGTCCACCAGTTCGGCCAGCTGACCAAGACGTTCATGGCGCTCGCCGGCGAGCATCATCCACAGGTCCTGCACCGATGGGCCCATGCGGCAATCATCGAGATCGACCAGATGAAAGGCATCGTCGCGGGCGAGGATGTTGCCCGGGTGGCAATCGCCATGCAGGCGGATCGGGGTGAAGTCCGTGCTGGCGAAGACGTCTTCGACCCGCTTGAGCAGATCGCGTGCCACCGACTCGTAGGCCGGCAGCAGGCTTTTGGGCACGAAGCCGCCTTCCAGCAAGCTGTTCAGTGAATCGTGGCCGAAATTCTGTACGCCCAGCGTTTCACGATGCTCGAACGGCCGGTTTGCACCTATCGCATGCATCCGCCCCAGCAGCTGGCCGAGACGATAGAGCTGGTCGAGATTGCCCGGCTCCGGCGCGCGACCACCGCGGCGTGGAAAGAGCGCGAAGCGGAAGCCCGCGTGCTCGAATAGTGTTGTGCCGTTGCGTTCCAGCGGCGCCACCACCGGCACCTCGTGCTCGACCAGTTCCAGGCTGAACTGGTGCTCCTCGAGAATCGCGTCGTTGCTCCAGCGACCGGGCCGGTAGAACTTGGCGATCAGTGGTGTTTCGTCTTCGATGCCCACCTGATAGACGCGGTTCTCGTAGCTGTTGAGCGCCAGCACACGGGCATCGCTGAGATAACCGATGCTTTCCACAGCGTCGAGGACCAGGTCCGGCGTGAGTGTATCGAAGGGATGAGACATGACCGGCTCCGCAGAATAGACCGATCAGTGTATTGCACCGGGGCTTTTAAACAACCGCGTGTCCGCCGCTATCAGTCGCCTGGCTTGGGCGTGCGTGCCAGGCAGTAGACGTCCACTCGCACCGCACCCGCACGCTTGAGCAGTCGCGCCAGCGCCTCGGCGGTCGCACCGGTGGTCAGGACGTCGTCGATCAGCGCCAGATGGCGGCCCTTGATGTCGGTGCCCGGCGCCAGGCAAAACGCCTGGCGCAGATTTCGCCGTCGCGTGGCGGCGTCCAGTTGCTGCTGCGGGGGCGTATCGACGACGCGTTCCAGCAGATGCGCGACCGGCAGTTTCAGCGCGCCGCCCAGCCACTGGGCGAGCATCTGCGCCTGATTGAAGCCGCGCTGGCGCAGGCGACGGCGGGCCAGCGGCACCGGCACGAGAAGATCAGGCTGCGGCAGTCCCTCGGTAAAGGCGTGCTGCAGATGCAGCGCCAGGCGCTCGCCAAGCAGGCGGCCGAATGGCCAGCGCGCCTGGTGCTTGAAGCGGGTGATCAGTGCATCCACGGGAAAGGCGAAGCGCCAGGGCACCTCGACGTGGTCATAGCTTGGCGGCCTTTTCTGGCATTCGCCGCAGACCAGCCCGTGTGTCGGCATTGGCACGGCACAGGTTGCACACCGGCCATCGAGCCAGGGCAGTTCGGCTTCGCAAGGGCCGCACAGTGGGTGACCGTCGCAAGGTTCATCGCACAGCAGGCAGTGCTGTATATTAATTGACCAGTTGTAAACCATGATTCCTTTCCTGGTTGACAGCGTATCGAGCTTGGCTAAACATTCCGCATCCGTGCCAGGCCGCCGAGCCGCTATTAATTACAAGGAATGCCCATGAGCGCCACCTCCGCCTCCATTACGCGTCACGATTGGACCCTCGCCGAGGTCAAGGCGCTCTTCGAGCAACCCTTCAACGATCTGCTGTTCCAGGCGCAAACCGTGCACCGCCAGCACTTCGATGCCAACCGCGTGCAGGTTTCCACGCTGCTCTCGATCAAGACCGGCGCCTGCCCGGAAGACTGCAAGTACTGCCCGCAATCCGGGCACTACAACACCGGCCTCGATAAAGAGAAGCTGATGGAAGTGCAGAAGGTGCTGGAGGCTGCGGCCGAAGCCAAGGCCATCGGCTCGACCCGGTTCTGCATGGGTGCGGCCTGGAAGCACCCGTCGGCCAAGGACATGCCCTACGTGCTGAAGATGGTCGAAGGGGTCAAGGCGATGGGCCTGGAAACCTGCATGACCCTCGGCAAGCTCGATCAGGAGCAGACCAAGGCGCTGGCGGCGGCGGGGCTGGACTACTACAACCACAACCTCGACACCTCGCCGGAGTACTACGGCAACATAATCACCACCCGCACCTATGGCGAGCGTCTGGAAACGCTGAGCTACGTGCGCGAGGCGGGGATGAAGATCTGCTCCGGCGGCATTCTCGGCATGGGCGAGTCGCTGGACGATCGCGCCGGCCTGCTGATCCAGCTGGCCAACCTGCCTGAGCACCCGGAATCGGTGCCGATCAACATGCTGGTCAAGGTCAAGGGCACGCCGCTGGCCGAGGAACAGGACGTCGATCCGTTCGACTTCATCCGCATGCTCGCCGTGGCGCGGATCATGATGCCCAAATCCCACGTGCGGCTTTCCGCCGGACGCGAGCAGATGAACGAGCAGATGCAGGCGCTGGCCTTCTTCGCTGGTGCCAACTCGATCTTCTACGGCGAGAAGCTGCTGACCACCGCCAACCCGCAGGCGGACAAGGACATGCAGCTGTTCGCGCGCCTGGGCATCAAGCCGGAAGAGCGCCACGAGCACGCCGACGAAGTGCATCAGGCGGCCATCGAGCAGGCGCTGATCGAGCAGCGCGACAGCAAGCTGTTCTACAACGCCGCGGTCTGATGATCAGGTCCGGTGGATGAGTGCGGCATCGGTTGCACGCATCCGCCGCTGGCCTGGCCAACCCATTTGCAGGCTGGATGACCCGCGCGTGGTCATCCACCTCCTCTCGGTGCACCCATGAGCTTCGATCTCTCCGCCCGTCTCGCCGAGCGCCGCGCGGCCCATCTCTATCGTCAACGTCCGCTGCTGGAAGCGCCGCAGCAGCCGGAGGTGATGGTCGACGGGCAGCGCCTGTTGGCGTTCTGTTCCAACGACTATCTGGGGCTGGCCAATCACCCCGAGGTGGTGGCAGCCATGCAGCAGGGCGCCGCGACCTGGGGTGTCGGCGGCGGCGCCTCGCATCTGGTGATCGGCCACAGCACGCCGCATCACCAGCTCGAGGAAGCCCTTGCCGAATTCACCGGCCGACCACGGGCGCTGCTGTTTTCCACCGGTTATATGGCGAATCTGGCTGCGGTGACGGCGCTGGTCGGGCAGGGCGATACGGTGCTGCAGGATCGCCTCAATCACGCCTCCCTGCTCGATGCCGGTTTGCTCTCCGGTGCGCGCTTCTCGCGCTACTTGCACAACGATGCCGAAAGCCTCGCCAAGCGCCTGGAGAAAGCCAGCGGCAATACTCTGGTGGTGACCGATGGCGTATTCAGCATGGACGGCGATCTCGCAGAACTGCCGGCGATTTGTGCCACGGCGAAGCAGCGTGGCGCCTGGGTGATGGTCGACGATGCCCATGGCTTCGGTCCGCTGGGCGCGACGGGCGCCGGCATCGTCGAGCATTTCGGTCTGGGCATGGATGACGTGCCGGTGCTGGTCGGCACGCTGGGTAAGGCGTTTGGCACCGCAGGCGCCTTTGTCGCCGGTAGCGAGGAGCTGATCGAAACGCTGATCCAGTTCGCGCGCCCGTACATCTACACCACCAGCCAGCCGCCTGCGGTGGCCTGTGCCACACTCAAAAGTCTGGAGCTTTTACGTAGCGAGGGCTGGCGCCGCGATCAGCTGAACCGGCTGGTAGCACGTTTCCGCGAAGGCGCAGTGCAGATCGGCCTGACACTGATGGACAGCCCGACGCCGATCCAGCCGGTGCTGGTCGGCAGCAGCGAACGGGCGTTGAGGCTGTCGGCATTGCTGCGCGAGCGCGGCATCCTGGTCGGCGCGATTCGCCCACCAACCGTTCCGGCCGGCAGCGCACGGCTGCGGATCACCTTCACGGCGAGCCACAGTGAGGCACAGCTGGATCGCCTGCTGGAAGCGCTGGCCGAGTGCTGGGCCCTGTTGCCCAAGGAGAACGAGGATGCGTGATCGACTGATTCTTCTGCCGGGCTGGGCGTTCAGCTCGGCCGCCCTTGAACCCCTGGCCGAGCTATTGCGCGACCGCCAGCCACGGCTGCAGGTCGACATTGCCCCGCTGCCGACGCTGGATCGCCCCGAGGCCTGGCTCGATGAGCTGGATGCGCGGCTGCCCGTCGACAGCTGGCTCGCCGGTTGGTCGCTTGGCGGCATGCTGGCGACGCAATTGGCCGCGCGGCGTGGCGACAACTGTCCGGGGCTGATCACCCTCTGCAGCAACCCCTGCTTCCGCAGCCGTGACGACTGGCCGACGGCGATGCCTGCCGAAGTGTTCGATGCCTTCGAGGAGGCCTTCCGACTCGGGCCGGATGACACGCTCAAGCGCTTCAGCCTGCTGTGTAGCCGCAGTGCCTACGATCCGCGGACGCTGGCGCGGCAACTGCAGGTTAGCCTGCTCGAGCAGCCTTCGTCAGTGGCTGCCGCCGGGCTGCGTCTGCTCGCCGAGCTGGACGGCCGCGAGGCGCTGCAAGGTTATGTGGGGCCACAGCTGCATCTGTTCGCCGATGGTGATGCACTGGTGCCGGCGTCAGCGGCAGATGCGCTGCTGGCCTCTCTGCCGGATGTGGAAGTCGATGTGCTGGCCAATGCCAGCCACGGCCTGCCGCTGGAGCGTCCCGACGACGTGGCGACGGCAATGCTGGCGTTTATGGGTGATGGCGAGGATGACTGAAGCATCGCTCAGCGAGCGTCCGCCGGCGCAGTTGCCTGATAAGCGCCAGGTCGCGGCATCGTTTTCCCGTGCTGCGGGCAGTTACGACAGCGTCGCCGCGCTGCAGCGACAGGTCGGCAATCAATTGCTGGCCCGACTGCCCTCCACTCGGCAACCCGGCCGCTGGCTCGATCTCGGCAGCGGCACCGGCTACTTCTCCCGCGTCCTGGCTGCGGCCTTTCCGGAGGCCGATGGCCTGGCACTGGATATCGCCGAGGGCATGCTGCGCCATGCACGGCCGCAGGGCGGCGCACGGCATTTCGTCACCGGTGACGCCGAGCGGCTGCCGCTGCGTGATGGCACTGTCGACCTGATCTATTCGAGCCTGGCCCTGCAGTGGTGCGAGGATTTCGCCAGCGTGCTGAGCGAAGTGCGGCGGGTGCTGCGTCCGGGCGGCATCTTTGCCTTCACCAGTCTGTGCAGCGGTACCCTGCAGGAGCTGCGGGACAGCTGGCAGGCGGTGGACGGCTTCGCTCACGTCAACCGCTTCCGCTCGCGGGAGGCCTACCAGACGCTGTGTAGGGGCTGCGGTCTGGGATTGGCGAGTCTCGAAGTGCGCCCGGAAGTGCTGCATTTCCCCGATCTGCGCCAGCTGACCCATGAGCTCAAGGCGCTGGGTGCGCACAACCTGAACCCGGGTCGCCCGGATGGACTGACCGGGCGTGCACGCATCCGCGCGCTGGTCGAGGCCTACGAAGGGTTCCGCCGTCCCGAGGGGCTTCCGGCGACCTACCAGGTGATCTACGGCATTCTGCACAAGGAGCCATGATGCATCGCGCTTTCTTCATTGCCGGCACCGATACCGATGTTGGCAAGACCACTATCGCCGCGGGCCTGCTGCATGCAGCGCGCCTGGCGGGGTTGTCCACCGCGGCGGTGAAGCCGGTCGCCTCAGGCTGCGAAAGGACCGAGCAGGGTTTACGTAACAGCGATGCGCTGGCCCTGCTGGCCGAGTGCAGCCTTGCGCTGGACTATGCGACGGTCAACCCGTTTGCCTTCGCGCCGGCCATTGCCCCGCACATAGCTGCCCGCGAAGCGGGTGTCGAACTGACCGCCGCTCGTCTGATCGAGGCCGTGCAACCGGTAATGGCCCGGCAGGCCGGCGTCACTCTGGTCGAGGGCGCGGGAGGCTGGCGAGTCCCGCTGAATGCGCGTGAGTATCTGTCGGCATTGCCAGTGGCGCTGGGGTTGCCGGTTATTCTGGTGGTCGGGGTGCGCCTGGGATGTATTAATCATGCGCTGCTCAGCGCTGAAGCGATTGTCCGCGACGGGTTGGTGCTGGCCGGCTGGGTGGCCAATATCGTCGACCCGGCCACATCGCGCCTGGAGGAAAACCTCGCCACGCTTTCTGAGCTGCTGCCGGCACCCTGTCTTGGTCGGGTGCCCCGTCTCGCTGAGCCGACAGCGCAGCAGGTTGCGCAATACCTCGCTTTGCCCGCGCTGCACCCGGAGTGAGTGGACGCGCACTCTGGCGGCAAGCGTCTTGCGGTACTTGCCGGCATCTGCTTGAATGGTGGCAACCTGATAGCGCGTGGAGTCGCCATGCAAATCACCAATAACCTTCTGGGCGCCGGCCTCGGTGCCTACCAGGGCGGTCAGCAGCGCGTCGAGCAGGCCGCTTCTTCCATTGCCTCCGCCAACGCACCTGTGTTGGGCAACTCCCAGGCGGTCACCGAAATCACCGAGCAGCTGATCCAGTTGAAGGTCGGTGAACACAGTGCCAAGGCAGGTGCCCGTATGATCCAGAGCGCTGACGAAGTCCTCGGCACGCTGATCGATACCCAGGCCTGATCGCGTCCTCCGGCGCTCATCGATTCTCCTTGCTGATTCGAGTCGTCATTCATGCGCTCGGCCAGCTTCGCTTTTCTCCTTCCTGCATCTTCGTTCCTGCCAGTCAGCTCGGCAGGCGCCGGGCTTGCTGCGTCTTTGCAACATCAGAGTTCCTATTCCCGAATTTCGCCAGGCGTGCCCTTCGCTCGACCTGAATTTGGCTGATTCAGCCGATAAGTGGTGCCCTGTTCCGCGCTTGACATCGCTCAGGTCGAAACGTATGTTTCAAACGCCTGTTTGACCCTTCGGGCTGGTAGTCCGACGGTCGAAATCGAATTCAGATGGCTGGGTCGCCCGGTCAGCTTGTTACAAGAACTCACCGCTGAGGTTTACGCTATGCCCGACTACAAGGCCCCCTTGCGCGATATCCGTTTCGTACGTGACGAGCTGCTCGGCTACGAAGCGCACTATCAGAGCCTTCCGGGATGTGAAGACGCCACCCCGGACATGGTCAACGCGATTCTCGATGAGGGCGCGAAGTTCTGTGAGCAGGTACTCGCTCCGCTGAATCGCGTCGGCGACATCGAAGGCTGCACCTGGAGCGAGTCGGGCGTGAAGACGCCGACCGGTTTCAAGGAAGCTTACGAGCAGTACGTGGCAGGCGGCTGGCCGAGTCTGGCCCATGACGTCGACCACGGCGGTCAGGGTCTGCCCGAGTCCCTCGGTCTGGCGATCAGCGAAATGATCGGTCAGGCCAACTGGTCCTGGGGCATGTACCCGGGCTTGTCTCATGGCTGCATGAACACCATCGCTACCCACGGTACCGACGATCAGAAGCACACCTATCTGAGCAAGCTTGTGTCCGGCCAGTGGACCGGCACCATGTGCCTGACCGAGCCGCACTGCGGTACCGATTTGGGCATGTTGCGCACCAAGGCGGAGCCCCAGGCCGACGGCAGCTACAAGCTGAACGGCACCAAGATCTTCATCTCCTCCGGTGAACACGACATGGCCGAGAACATCGTCCATATCGTTCTGGCTCGTCTGCCCGATGCTCCGGCTGGCACCAAGGGCATCTCCCTGTTCATCGTGCCCAAGTTCCTGCCCAACGCCGAAGGCGAGAAGGGCGAGCGCAACGGTGTGAACTGCGGATCGCTTGAACACAAGATGGGCATCCACGGCAACGCGACCTGCGTCATGAACTTCGACGGCGCCACCGGCTTTCTGATCGGTCCGCCGAACAAGGGCCTGAACGCGATGTTCACCTTTATGAACACCGCACGTCTGGGTACCGCGCTGCAGGGTCTGGCACATGCCGAGATCGGTTTCCAGGGCGGCATCAAGTACGCTCGTGAGCGCCTGCAGATGCGTGCGCTGAGCGGCCCCAAGGCGCCGGAAAAGCCAGCCGACCCGATCATCGTGCATCCGGACGTGCGTCGCATGCTGTTGACCATGAAGGCGTTCGCCGAGGGCAACCGCGCGATGGTCTACTTCACCGCCAAGCAGGTCGACATCGTCAAGAACAGCCAGGATGAAGAGCAGAAGAAGCAGGCCGACACGCTGCTGGCCTTCCTCACGCCGATCGCCAAGGCGTTCATGACCGAAGTGGGCTTCGAAGCGGCCAACCATGGCGTGCAGATCTACGGTGGTCACGGCTTCATCGCCGAGTGGGGCATGGAGCAGAACGTGCGTGACGCGCGTATTTCCATGCTGTACGAGGGCACCACCGGTATCCAGGCGCTGGACCTGTTGGGCCGCAAGGTGCTGATGACCCAGGGCGAGGCGCTGAAGTCCTTCACCAAGATCGTGCACAAGTTCTGCCAGAACCAGGAAGGCAACGAAGCCATCAAGGAGTTCGTTACCCCCCTGAATCAGCTGAACAAGGAGTGGGGCGAGCTGACCATGAAGATCGGCATGGCCGCCATGAAGGATCGTGAAATGGTCGGTGCGGCGTCGGTCGACTACTGCATGTATTCCGGCTACGCCTGTCTCGCCTATTTCTGGGCTGACATGGCTCGGGTTGCTGCCGAGAAGCTGGCTGAGGGCACCTCCGAGGAGGCGTTCTACAAGGCCAAGCTGCAGACCGCGCGATTCTACTTCCAGCGCATCCTGCCGCGTACCCGCATGCATGTCGACGCCATGCTGTCCGGTGCCGACAACCTGATGCAGATGGCTGAGGAAGACTTCGCTCTCGGTTACTGACGGGTTGAGGTTGTAAAGGAAAGCCGCTGCTTTGCAGCGGCTTTTTTGTGCCCGATCCAGACGTTGTACTGCTTTTGCCGCATCTTCGCCGGTATTTCGGCTGCACAACTGGGAGCAAGAAGGCAAAATGCTAGCTTTTCTCGGCAGCATGCCGGAGTTGCCGTGTCGCGTACCGTCCCGCCTCGCTTCAGCCATTTTCTCGCGCCATTGGCCCTGTTGCTCGGCGGAGAGGTCATCGCGCGTCAGGTTTCGCTGAACGAGTTCTTCACGTCGCTCTATAACGTCCTGCCGACCGTACTGCTGTTGCTCGGCGGTGCGCTTTGCATGATGTACGGCCGCATCCGCGAGCTGTTTCTGCTGCTCTGCGTCTATCTTGCCTATTTCCTCCTCGATATCCACGCCGATCACTACCGGGCACATGGCACTCTGCTGGACGATGCTGCACTGACCTTTCATCTCTGCAGCTTGCTGCTGCCGCTGCTTTACGGCCTGTATGGCGTGTGGCGAGAGCGCAGTCACCTGGCGCAGGACGGCCTGGCCCGTGCCGCCGTGCTGTTTGCCGTCGGCGTCGTCGCCGTGGCGCTGGCAAAGCGGTTTCCGGAAACGTTACATGCCTGGCTGGTGGTGATTCGCTGGCCCGCCTTGCAGGCCGATTGGCTGCAGCTTATCCAGTTGGCGTACCCGGCGTTCCTCGTGGCGCTAGTGTTACTGATCGTCCAGTACCTGCGCCAACCGAGGCCGTCCCACGCGGCGCAGATCATCGCGCTGCTCGGCATTCTGCTGATGCTGCCGCAGACGTTCAGCCGCTATGCCGCCCTCAACATTCTGAGCAGCCATGTACTGCTGATGCTGGTGACGGCAATCGCTCATGAGGCTTATCTCATGGCCTTTCGTGACGAGCTGACCGGCTTGCCTGGGCGTCGCGCTCTGAATGAGCGACTGCAGCGCCTGGGGCGGCAGTACGTGCTGGCGATGGCTGATGTGGACCACTTCAAGCGCTTCAACGATACCTATGGTCACGACGTCGGTGATCAGGTGCTGAAGATGGTTGCCAGCCGGCTGCGCAAGATCGGCGGCGGTGGGCGCGCCTATCGTTATGGCGGTGAGGAATTCACTCTGGTATTTCCTGGGCACAGTATCGAGGAGTGCCTGCCGCACCTCGAGGCGGTACGCCAGTCGGTGGAGGCTTATGCCCTGCAGCTGCGTGACGCAGACAATCGGCCGAAGGATGATCGTCGCGGCCGTATGGCCCGGGGAGCGGCGTCGGCAAACCAGGTCTCGGTGACCATCAGCATCGGAGTGGCGGAGCGACAAGGCGAGCAGCGCAGTCCGGAAGAGGTGATCAAGGCCGCCGACCAAGCGCTGTACGGTGCAAAAAAAGCAGGAAGAAACTGTTCGCGAGTGCATGGCAGTGGCCGCGGCGCGGTGCGCATGGCCGAGCATTCGCGTTAGGGTTGCATCGGTATTGATAGTGACTGGTCAAAACTATCTGGTCATAAAAAGACGCTTAATCCTGTCCTGGTTATTCGGTTAGACTCGCTGGAAACGGCCCATAGTGGCCGCAACCCAGTGTCTTGCGAGGAACCTTGCCATGGCTGACTACCAAGCGCCGCTGCGCGACATGCGTTTTGTCCTGAATGAAGTCTTCGACGCGCCGAAACTCTGGCAGTCGCTGCCAGCGCTAGCCGAAGTGGTCGATGCCGAGACGGCCGATGCAATTCTCGAGGAAGCTGGCAAGATCACCGCCAACAGCATCGCGCCGCTCAACCGCAGCGGTGACGAAGAAGGCTGCCGCTGGGACGCCGGGGCGGTTTCTACGCCCGCCGGCTACCGCGAGGCTTATCAGCTATACGCCGAAGGCGGCTGGGTCGGTGTCGGTGGCGATCCGGCGTTCGGCGGGATGGGTATGCCCAAGGTCATCTCGGCTCAGGTTGAGGAGATGATGAACTCCGCCAGCCTGGCCTTCGGCCTCTATCCGATGCTGACGTCCGGCGCCTGCCTGTCGATCTACGCGCACGCCAGCGAGGAGCTCAAGCAGAAGTACCTGCCGAACATGTATGCCGGTGTCTGGTCCGGCTCCATGTGTCTGACCGAACCTCATGCCGGTACCGACCTGGGCATCATCCGCACCAAGGCCGAGCCGCAGGCAGACGGCTCCTACAAGATCAGCGGCACCAAGATATTCATCACCGGCGGCGAGCATGACCTGACCGAGAACATCATCCACCTGGTGCTGGCCAAGCTGCCGGATGCGCCAGCTGGCTCCCGCGGCATCTCGTTGTTCCTGGTGCCGAAGGTGATGGTCAACGAGGACGGCACCCTGGGTGAGCGCAACTCGCTGTCCTGCGGTTCCATCGAGCACAAGATGGGTATCCAGGCCTCGGCGACCTGCGTGATGAACTTCGACGGTGCCACCGGCTGGATGGTCGGCGAGCCGAACAAGGGCCTCGCAGCGATGTTCACCATGATGAACTACGAGCGTCTGGGCGTCGGTATTCAGGGCCTGTCGACTGGCGAGCGCTCCTATCAGAGCGCCATCGAGTATGCCCGCGAGCGTATCCAGAGCCGCGCACCGACCGGACCGATTGCGCAGGACAAGGCAGCCGATCCGATCATCGTGCATCCGGATGTGCGCCGCATGCTGCTGACCATGAAGGCGCTGAACGAGGGTGGTCGCGCGTTCTCCAGCTATGTCGCGCTGCAGCTCGATATCGCCAAGTTCAGCGACGACGACGAGGCGCGGCTGCGAGCCGAGGCGCAGGTGGCGCTGCTGACACCGGTAGCCAAGGCCTTCCTCACTGACATGGGGCTGGAAACCACGGTACATGGGCAGCAGATTTTCGGCGGCCATGGCTTCATCCGCGAGTGGGGCCAGGAGCAGCTGGTGCGTGACTGCCGCATTACTCAGATCTACGAGGGCACCAACGGCATTCAAGCGCTGGACCTGGTTGGGCGCAAGATCGTCGGCAGTGGTGGCACCATGTATCAGGCCTTCGTCGATGAAATTCGCGCATTCATCGCTGATGCCGGTCCGGAGCTGGCGGAGTTCGCCGAGCCCCTCAAGGCTGCCATGGACAATCTGGATGAGCTGACCGCCTGGGTCATCGATCAGGCCAAGGTGAATCCGAACGAAATCGGCGCCGCCTCGGTGGAGTACCTGCACGTGTTCGGCTACACCGCTTATGCGTACATGTGGGCACGCATGGCGGCGGCGGCATTCGCCAAACAGGATGAAGGCGACTTCTACCAGAGCAAGCTGGGAACCGCGCGTTTCTACTTTGCTCGCCTGTTGCCGCGAATTCATTCGCTGAGCGCTTCGGTCAAGGCCGGAAGCGAGTCGCTGTACCTGCTCGACGCTGCTCAATTCTGAGAAGCCGCGGCTTAATCTAAAGGCAATATGAAATTATTTGGCCATGACGCGGAACGATTAAGCCGCCCATCAGGTCATAAAAACCGCACCATGTAAGCCTGGACTTACAGCACTGCATCAAGGATGACGCGATGTAGGAAAAGGCTTACAAGGCGTGATGCACAATGGCTACTACAGGCTCACAAGGTCTGACGGTAATCTACTGCTTAAGGACGTGGCGCATGGAAAGCGCAATTCAATAAAACGGACCACACAGGGGAGCGGCGCCAGGATGGCGCGCGATCATGGATGTCAGGATTCAGTCTGCAGAGCCCCGCTTCGGCGGGGTTTTTCTTTTCTGCTTAGTTCTTATGCCAGCAGTCAGCCATTCAGGCGGCCTTGCGACCGCTTAGGCTTAGCCCGACTTCCCCTGACATCAATTCGGCAGGCACACACCGGTCCCGCCAAGCCCGCAATATCCCCCAGGATTCTTTGCCAGATACTGCTGGTGATAGGCCTCTGCGTAGTAGAACCGCGGTGCATCGTCTATCTCGGTGGTGATGGCCGGAAAGCCCGCTGCGCTTAGTTGCCGCTGGAAACATTCACGGCTTGCCTCTGCCTCGCGGCGCTGCTGTGCATCCATGCAATAGATCGCCGAACGATACTGGCTGCCGACATCATTACCCTGCCGCATTCCCTGAGTCGGGTTGTGAGCCTCCCAGAAAACGCGTAACAGCGTACCGTAGTCGATCTGCTGAGGATCGAAGACCACCAGTACCGCCTCCGTATGCCCGGTAAGCCCAGAACAGACTTCATCGTACGTTGGGTTCGGGGTCAGGCCTCCGGCATAGCCGACAGCCGTCGTCCAGACTCCCGGCTGCTCCCAAAACCGGCGTTCCGCTCCCCAGAAGCAACCCATGCCAAACACCGCCTGGCAAAGCCCTGCTGGAAAGGGTGGCTGCAGCGGGTTGCCATTGACGTAGTGGGCGGGGGGGGCCGGTATGGGTGTCGAGCGGCCGGGCAAGGCCTGCTCGGCGGTGGGCAGTGCCTGTTTGTTGATCAGAATCTGCGAGCGTAGCGACATGCGAGCCTCGAGCGGGGAAGGTGGCTGACGAGCTAGGCTACAAAAGCCCGGGAGTCAGTGAAAGCGCCACGGCTACCACGCGTCGCAGAGTTCTGCGCAAACGACTGGCGCTCAGCACCATTGGGGATAGCGGCGCAGAGCCTCGGTCAGGATGTTGCCGGGGATCGGCTTGTCGAACAGGTAGCCCTGACCGATATCACAGCGATGACGACGCAGGAATTTCAGCTGCTCCGGTGTTTCGATTCCTTCAGCGACGACCTTCAGGTGCAGCTTGCGGGCCATGGCGATCACTGCCGAGGTGATCTCCACGTCGTCCTGGTTGCCCGGGATGTCCTTGATAAAGCTGCGATCGATCTTGATCACGTCGATGGGGAATTTCTTCAGGTAGCTCAGTGAGGAATACCCAGTGCCGAAGTCGTCCATGGCAAGCGTCAGGCCGAGCGCCTTGAGGCCGATCAGCTGCTGTCGGGTTTCCTCGGTGGCTTCGAGCAGGAGGCTTTCTGTCAGCTCCAGCTCCAGCTGCGCGGCGGGAAGTTGCTCTTCGAGCAGAATTGCGGCGATCGTGCCAAGCAGATCAGGATCCGAGAACTGCTTGGGTGAAAGGTTGATTGCGATCTGGGGTGTGCCAAGGCCTAGCGCGGAAAGGGTGACGCCCATCCGGCAAGCTTCCCGCGCGACCCACTTGCCGATCGGGATGATCAGCCCGGTTTCTTCCGCGACGCTGATGAACTGATCCGGGCGGATCATGCCCTTTTCCGGATGGTTCCAGCGCAGCAGCGCTTCCAGCCCCTGCAGCCGGCCGGTATGCAGGCATAGCTTGGGCTGGTAGAACACCTCCAACTCGTTCTGCAGCAGCGCACGGCGCAGGTTGTTCTCGACGAACAGCTTGTAGTTGGCTTCGGCATGCAGGGCTTCGGTAAATATCTGCACCTGGTTCTTGCCGTTCGCCTTGGCCTTGTGCAGCGCTTGCCCGGCATGCTTCATCAGCGTTTCCGGGTCACGCCCGTGCTGAGGCGAGCACGCCAGCCCCAGGGACCCGCTGACGCTGATCAGCTGCTTGTCGACGAATAGCGGCTTATCGAGGATGCGCAGCACCTGGTCTGCCAGGCGGACGCCTTCATCCAGTCCCTTGTCATCGAACAGCAGGGCGAACTCGTTGCTGGCAAAGCGTGCCAGTACGGCCTGCTGGCTGAGTCCGTTGCGCAGTCGGCGGGCAAGGCTGGTGAGCAGCTTGTCGCCGGTCTGGTGGCCGAGGCTGTCGTTGATGCGCTTGAAGTTGTCGATGTCCACCAGCAACAGGCAGAGCCTGGGCTCGGCCCCGGCGGCAAAGCGCTCCTCGATGCTGCGAATGAAGTACGGACGATTGCCCAGGTTGGTCAGGTTGTCGGTATAGGCCAGACGCTCGATATGCTGATGCGCCAGTTTGCTGCGGGTGATGTCCTCGTAGATGCCGATGTAGTGGGTCAGCGCGCCTTCTTCATTGAAGACCTTGGAGATGGAAAGCTGACCCCAGTACGGCTCGAGGTTCTTGCGTCGGGAGCGGAACTCGCCCTGCCAGCTGTTGCTGTGGGCAAGTACCGAAGAGGTGTCGAACAGCAGCTCGCCGAGGTTTTCCAGAGCCTTCAGATCGGCCAGACGCTGACCGCGTACCTCGGCTGAGGAAAACTGGCTGATGACGGTGAATGCCGGATTCACATATTCCACCCGGCCTTCTCGGTCGACCAGGATGAAGGCGCTGGCGCTCTGTTCCACGGCGCGCTGGAACAGGCCGAGCATATGGGTTGCGCTGAGCCGCTGCTGATTGGCCAGCACCTGCGCATACTGATCGGCCAGCTCGCCGGCGAAGGCGATCTCGTCGGCCTGCCATGCGCGCGGTTTGCCTGTGTGTTGCAGGCTGAGAACGCCGATTACCTCCCCACCGACTCGAATGCTGGCGTCCAGGATCGAGCGAACTCCCTGCGGGCGATAGATAAGCTGGTCAAGTTCGCAGGTGCGGTGATCCTGGGACACGTCCTGCGCATCGACGGCGCGACCGCTCTGCAGCGCCTGCAAGTAGCGGGGAAAGGGTGCGAGTTCCAGGGCTGAGGGCGTTTCGTAATGGTCGCTGTCGAGTCGGTAGCACGACACTGGCTCCAGGCGCGTGCCGTCCAGATGCCAGATTGTCGCGCGGTTCAGCTCGTAGACTTCGCAGGCGGCCTGGGTGATCAGCTGTGCCGCTTCCAGTTCCGGATTGGCGGAGCCGTAGCGATGCCGAGCCAGTCTGACGATCAGGCTCTGCTGGGTGCGCGAGCGCAGCATGTGTTCGATGTGTTCGTCCTGGGCTTGCTGATGTTGCTGCAGCGCCGTGCGCAGTCGGGCGTTCTGCGCCCTGAGATCCTGATCCGATTCAGGCTGGCGTCCGGGCATCAGATAGCCCCTGAGCAGCTCGCGACCATACTGCTGGCAAACTTCGCCGAGTTCGGTGATGTCTTGCACGCCGTCAGGCGTGTGCAGTCGATAGCTGACTGAATAGTGGCTGCGGCCTGTCAGCTGTTGCTGAATCTCTTCGTGTAGCTGGTGACGGACGCTGGGCTCCATCAGGCTGGCGTAGGGGGCGTCGACCAGGGAGCAAAGGTCGCCGGCGGAAACACCGAGATAACGCTCGCAAGCGGGGTCGAGAAAAAGCAGTGTCCAGCTGGACTCGTTCAAGCGCTCGAAACGCAGCATGCCGAGCCGTGAAGGCACTGGCAACTGCGTCACAACCTCGGTCGCCAGACGGCTGGCGGCATCGGTATGTATTTTCATCGAGCGGTTGGCTTCCAGTATGCTCCACGGAGTCGGGCTGGCCTGTGCTCCAGGCGCCGTTCCAGCGAAGGACGATGGCTAAATAATATTAATTTCGGCAAGGGTGCATCATGCGACAGGGACTGACAAGTCGGCTTGCAAAGTTAGTGATGGTCTCGGTTCTCTGCGTGATCGGAACACCTCTGATCGCGAGTGAAGTGGTGGAGTTCGGCTCGGATGAGTCGACTCGCTATCTCACTGAATTGAAAAAGCTTTATCTCACCAGCAGCGATCGCGAAGCGCTGCTCGCGCATAGTAACGGATTGCTCGATACCTACGCATTGCGAGCGGGTTATCAGGTTGGTCAGGCCAATCCGCAGGACTTTCTCTACGAGCTGAGCGTGGCCTCTCCTGGCGAGTTGCGCATACGCGAGGAAGTCCGCAGCAGCAGCGGCGGTGTTGCCGTGCGCAACCGCAGTCTGTCGGTATTCGGGCTTGATCCCTATCTGCAATATCAGTGTCCTGCGCAAGGGTTCAGTTGTTCGATCAGCAGCCCCATCGACGGCCTGCCCTTGCTGGTCATTCTGCGCGACCCCCAGGGTGCCGAAGAGCTGGCCAAGGCACTGTCTTTTCTGATTCGTAATCTGCAGAAGGGTTGACGCAGCAGTTGGTGCGCGTGATCCCTGCACAATAGAAAACGCCGCATCTTCTTCAGAGGATGCGGCGTTTTTCGTTTGGCTCAGCCGTTACAGCAGCAGGGTGCGGATATCCGCCAGCAGCTCCGACAGCCGTTTGGTGAAGCGTGCGGCAGCAGCCCCGTTGATCACACGGTGATCGTAGGACAGCGAGAGCGGCAACATCAGGCGCGGCTCGAATGCCTTGCCGTCCCAGACTGGCTGCATCGTCGCCTTGGATACCCCGAGAATCGCCACTTCCGGCGCGTTGACGATCGGCGTGAAGCCGGTGCCGCCAATGTGGCCAAGGCTGGAAATGGTGAAGCAGGCACCCTGCATGGCGTCAGGCGAAAGCTTCTTGCTGCGCGCTTTCTCTGCCAGCTCGGCCGCTTCGCCAGCCAACTGCAGCAAACTCTTCTGATCCACGTTCTTGATCACCGGGACCATCAGGCCATCCGGCGTATCCACGGCGAAGCCGATGTGCACGTACTTCTTGCGGATCAGTGCCTTGCCGCTTGGCGCCAGCGAGCTGTTGAAGTCCGGCAGCTCCTTGAGCAGGTGCGCACACGCCTTGAGCAACAACGGCAGCACGGTGAGCTTGACGCCGGCCTTCTCGGCGGCAGCCTTCTGGGAGACGCGGAAAGCCTCCAGTTCGGTGATGTCGGCCGATTCGAACTGGGTCACGTGCGGTACGTTCAGCCAGCTGCGGTGCAGGTTGGCTGCGCCGATCTGCATCAGGCGCGACATCGCGACTTCTTCGACTTCGCCGAACTTGCTGAAGTCCACAGCCGGGATCGGCGGAATGCCGGCACCGCCCGAGGCACCTTCGGCCGGAGCCTGCTTGGCCTTGTGCAGCATGTTTTTGACGTAGGCCTGGACATCTTCCTTGAGAATCCGGCCCTTGGGGCCGGTGGCCGGAACATCGGCCAGGTCGACGCCGTACTCGCGCGCGGTCATGCGAACCGCCGGCCCGGCGTGAACCTTGGTGCCGGCCTTGCTCGGACCGCTGACGGCCGGAGCCGGCGTCGCCGCGGCCTTCGCCTCCGGTACGCCCTGCTTGTTCGGTGCGACGGCCTGCTGCTGGGAAACGGCCTCCTGCGGCCTGCTCTCGTTCTTTTTTGCTGGCGCCGAGCCCTGGACCTTGAGGGTCAGGATCAGGTCGCCAGTCTTGGCATCGTCACCCACCTTGATCGACAGCGACTCCACCACGCCCGCCTTGGGCGCCGGAATTTCCATGCTGGCCTTGTCGGATTCCAAGGTGATCAGCGACTGGTCCGCCTCGACGCTGTCGCCGGCCTTGATCATGACTTCGATGACCTTGGCGCTGCCGCTGGAACCGATGTCCGGAATACGAACCTCCTCCACGGACTCGCCTGCAGTTTCGGCCGGTGCTTCTGCGGCCTGCTCGGTCAGCTTCTCCTTGGCCGGGCCTTGTGCCTGGCTGGCCGGAGCACTGGCCGCTGCCGGCTTGATCGAGGCGGTACCCTTGAGGATCAGGATCAGGTCGCCGGTACCGACTTCGTCGCCCACCTTGACCGAAATGCTCTCGACTACGCCAGCGGCTGGAGAGGGGATCTCCATGCTGGCCTTGTCGGACTCGAGAGTGATCAGCGGTTGCTCGGCGGCGATGGTATCGCCGGCCTTCACCGAAATCTCGATCACGCTGGCCTTGCCGGAGGAGCCGATGTCCGGAACCTTGATTTCCTGCGACTCGCCTTCCTCGGCGGAGGCTGAAGGATTGTCATCTCCCGGAGGCGTAGGTGCTTCGGCTTCATCAGTCGGGCCGCCAGTGCTGGCAGCGGCAGGCTCGGCCGCGGCTTGCGCCGGCGCTTCGCTGTCAGTTCCTTCTTCGCTTTCCAGCTCAAGTAGCTCGTCACCTTCTTTCAGGCGGTCGCCGAGCTTGACCTTCAAGGCCTTCACGACGCCAGCCTTGGGTGCCGGGATTTCCATGCTGGCCTTGTCGGACTCCAGCGTCAGGATGCTCTGGTCCGCTTCGATACGGTCGCCGACCTTGACGAACAACTCGATTACTTCACCCTCACCGCTGCCGATGTCGGGTACGCGTATGGTTTCACTCACAATAGGTTCTCCTGTGCGCACGCAGCATCAGCAATCCAGCGGATTGCGCTTCTCGGGGTCGATACCGAACTCGGTGATGGCATTGGCCACCACGGTGCGTTCGATGGCGCCGCGATCGGCGAGTGCCTGCAGTGCCGCGACGGCAACCCAGCGGCGGTCGACTTCGAAGAAGTCACGCAGCTTGGCGCGCGAGTCGCTGCGGCCGAAGCCGTCAGTGCCGAGCACCTGGTATTCGCGCGACGGAACCCACTGACGAATCTGATCGGCGAACAGCTTCATGTAGTCGGTCGAGGCCACTACCGGGCCTTCGCGGCCTTCCAGACACTGCTCGACATAGCTCTTGCGCGGCTCCTCGGTCGGGTGCAGACGGTTCCAGCGGTCGACCGCCAGGCCATCGCGACGCAGCTCGTTGAAGCTGGTTACGCTCCAGACGTCGGCGCCGACACCCATCTTGGCGAGGATGTCCACCGCAGCACGCACTTCACGAAGGATGGTGCCGGAACCCAGCAGCTGTACGCGGTGCTTGAAGTCGCCCTTGGCTTCCTCGAGCAGGTACATGCCCTTGATGATGCCGTCCTCGACACCTTGTGGCATGGCCGGCTGCTGGTAGTTCTCGTTCATCACGGTGATGTAGTAGTAGACGCTCTTCTGCAGCTCCATCATCTCGTGCATGCCGTGATGCATGATCACCGCCAGCTCGTAGCCGTAGGTGGGGTCATAGCTGCGGCAGTTGGGGATGGTGCTGGCGAGGATGTGGCTATGCCCGTCCTCGTGCTGCAGACCTTCTCCGTTCAGGGTGGTGCGTCCGGAGGTGCCACCGAGCAGGAAACCGCGGGTCTGGGCATCGCCGGCCGCCCAGGCCAGGTCGCCGATCCGCTGGAAGCCAAACATCGAATAGAAGATGTAGACCGGCAGCATCGGCTGGTTGTAGTTGCTGTAGGCGGTACCCGCCGCGATGAACGAGGAGAAGGCACCCGCTTCGTTCAGGCCTTCCTGCAGGATCTGGCCGTCCTTCTCTTCGCGGTAGTACATCACCTGATCACGGTCGACCGGCTCGTAAAGCTGCCCCACCGGGGAATAGATACCCAACTGGCGGAACATGCCTTCCATGCCGAAGGTACGCGCCTCGTCGGCGAGGATCGGCACGATGCGCTTGCCCAGATCCTTGTCCTTGACCAGCTGCGACAGGATCCGACCGAAGGCCATGGTGGTGGAGATCTCGCGATCACCGGAACCGTCTAGTACCGCCTTGAGGGTGTCCAGCGGCGGTGTCGGGATGCTGAAGCTCTTCGGCCGGCGCTGCGGCAGCGAGCCACCAAGTTTCTCGCGGCACTTGCGCAGGTAGCGCATCTCAGCGCTGTCTTCGGCTGGACGATAGAACGGCAGTTCTTCGAGCTGCGAATCGTTGACCGGGATGTCGAAGCGGTCGCGGAATTTCTTCAGGCTGTCGATATCGACTTTCTTGGTGTTGTGGGCGATGTTCTTCGCCTCTCCGGCACCGGTGCCGTAGCCCTTGATGGTCTTGGCCAGGATGACTGTCGGCTGGCCCTTGTGGTTGACCGCCTGGTGGTAAGCGGCATAGACCTTGTACGGATCGTGGCCGCCGCGGTTGAGCTTCCAGACTTCCTCATCTGACATGCTCTCGACACGCTTGAGCAGCTCAGGGTCGGCACCGAAGAAATGCTTGCGCACATAGGCGCCGTCTTTGGCCTTGTAGTTCTGGTATTCGCCGTCGATGGCTTCGTCCATGCGGCGCTGCATGCGGCCGTCTTCGTCGGCGGCGAACAGTGGGTCCCACAGGCGGCCCCATACGACCTTGTTGACGTTCCAGTTGGCGCCTTTGAACACGCCTTCCAGCTCCTGGATGATCTTGCTATTGCCGCGTACCGGGCCGTCCAGACGCTGCAGGTTGCAGTTGATGACGAACACCAGGTTGTCGAGATTTTCACGACCGGCCAGGGAAATGGCGCCGAGGGTTTCCGGCTCGTCGCACTCGCCGTCACCGATGAAGCACCAGACGCGCTGCTTGCCTTTCGGAATGAAGCCGCGGTTTTCCAGGTACTTCATGAAGCGCGCCTGGTAGATCGCAGTGATCGGGCCGAGACCCATGGACACGGTCGGGAACTGCCAGAAGTCTGGCATCAGGTGCGGGTGCGGATAGCTCGACAGGCCCTTGCCATCGACTTCCTGGCGGAAGTTGAGCATCTGGTCTTCGCTCAGGCGGCCTTCGAGAAAGGCGCGGGCGTAAATGCCAGGGGAGGCATGCCCCTGATAGTAGATCAGGTCGCCGCCGTGCTCTTCCGTTGGGGCCTGGAAGAAATAGTTGAAACCGATGTCGTAGAGGGTCGCGCTGGAAGCGAAGGTGGAGATGTGCCCACCCAGATCCGGATCCTTGAGGTTGGCGCGCATCACCATCGCCAGTGCGTTCCAGCGGACCAGGGAGCGAATGCGGCGCTCCATGAACAGGTCGCCAGGCATCTTGGCTTCACGGGTAACGGGGATGGTGTTGCGGTACGGCGTGGTGATGCCGTAGGGCAGGGGGGTGCCGCTACGTGTGGCCAGTTCACCCATCCGGGTCATCAGGTAGTGAGCGCGGTCTTCACCCTCGCGGTCGAGGACGGACTCGAGGGCGTCCAGCCATTCCTGGGTTTCGACGGGATCGAGATCTTGCATGGCTTGCTCCATGGCGGAAAGGCTTCCAGAATCGGTTGCCTGTTCGCGACCGGCTTTGTGGGCCGGTGCGTGTAATGTTCTTGGACGAGTGCCGGGGGTAGGACCGGGGTCTGTAGTTTTACTACAAAATGACGTCGGGATCAGCCCCTGAAATACTCTTTAGTAGTAAAACTACAGATCAGCGGCGCTGGCATTTTCCTGAGAAAGGCATCTGCGAGGCTCTGAATCGCGCGGTTTCACTGTGTTGCTGTGAAGGAAACCTCAATGAGTCTGCCATCGCTGGTTGCATTGCCGCCCTCGCTTCTGCCTTTTGTCAGTCGTGCCGAAGAGTCGTTCCTCGCTGCTGCCGGCAGCCTGTCGGATGCCATTGCGGCACGTTGCCGCGCCTGGCTGGTGGAGCAGCGCGAGGCGTTCGGCCGGGTCTGTGCGGCGAGCGACTTCGTCAGCGAACAGGTTAGTCGAGATCCGCAGATGCTGCTGCAGCTGGCCGAGCTGGGCTGGCTGGACAGATCGCTCGCGCCGGCCGAGATGCGTGACGCACTGAGCGAGCAGGTCGCCGCGTGCGACAGCGAGGATGCCCTGGCGCTGACCCTGCGCCGCTTCCGGACCCGCCAGCAGGTGCGGATCATCTGGCGCGACCTGACCCGTCAGGCCGAGCTTGCCGAAACCTGTCGCGACCTTTCCGATCTCGCCGACGCTTCGGTCGATCTGGCGTATCACTGGCTGTACACACGCCATTGCGAGCAGTTCGGCGTACCCACCGGGCGTCGCAGCGGCAACCCGCAACACATGGTCATCCTTGGCATGGGCAAGCTGGGCGCCCATGAGCTGAATCTGTCCTCGGACATCGACCTGATCTTCGGGTACCCCGAGGGGGGCGAAACCGTGGGCGCCAAGCGCTCGCTGGACAATCAGGAGTTCTTCGTCCGGCTCGGTCAGCGGCTGATCAAGTCGCTGGACGCCATCACCGTCGATGGGTTCGTCTTCCGCGTCGATATGCGCCTACGCCCGTACGGTTCGTCTGGTCCGCTGGTCTACAGCTTCAACGCGCTGGAACAGTACTACCAGGACCAGGGGCGTGACTGGGAGCGCTACGCGATGATCAAGGCGCGTGTCATCGGTGGTGACCAGCAGGCCGGCAAGGAGCTGCTGGAAATGCTGCGGCCGTTCGTCTATCGGCGCTACCTTGATTTCTCCGCCATCGAAGCGCTGCGCACCATGAAGCAGCTGATTCAGCAGGAAGTGCGGCGCAAGGGCATGGCTTCGAATATCAAGCTGGGTGCCGGTGGCATCCGCGAGGTGGAGTTCATCGCCCAGGCGTTTCAGCTGATTCACGGCGGGCGCGATCTCAGCCTGCAACAGCGGCCGTTGCTCAAGGTGCTGGCTACCCTGGAAGGTCAGGGCTATCTGCCGGGTGCAGCGGTGACGGAGCTGCGCGAAGGCTATGAGTTTCTGCGCTATACCGAGCATGCGCTGCAGGCCATCGCCGATCGCCAGACGCAGATGCTGCCGGAGACTGAAGTCGACTGCGCGCGGGTCGCCTTCATGCTCGGTTTCGACAGCTGGCAGGCCTTCCATGAGCAGCTGTTGCACTGGCGTGGGCGTATCGACTGGCATTTTCACCAGGTTATCGCCGACCCGGACGAGGACGAGAATACCGAAGGCGAGGCGCTGGTCGGCGGCGAGTGGCTGCCGCTGTGGGAGCAGGATTGGGACGAAGAGTTCGCCTGTCGACAGCTGTCCGAAGCCGGGTTCCGTGATGGTCAGGTTGCCTGTCAGCGCCTCGCCGCACTGCGTAATGCCAGTCAGGTCAGGACCATGCAGCGTCTCGGCCGCGAGCGTCTGGATGCCTTCATTCCTCGTTTGCTGGCACAGGCTGTCGAGCAGGACGACCCGGATCTGGTGCTCGAGCGCGTGCTGCCATTGGTCGAGGCGGTGGCCCGGCGTTCGGCCTATCTCGTATTGCTGACCGAAAATCCCGGCGCGCTGCAGCGCTTGCTCGAACTCTGCGCGGCCAGCCCGTGGGTCGCCGAGCAGATCGCGCGGTTCCCGTTGCTGCTCGACGAATTGCTCAACGCCGGTCGTTTGTATAGCCCGCCGCTGGCGCCGGAGCTGGCCGCAGAATTGCGCGAGCGGCTGATGCGTATTCCCGAGGATGACCTCGAGCAGCAGATGGAGGCGCTGCGTCATTTCAAGCTGGCGCATCGCCTGCGCGTCGCAGCCTCGGAGATCGCCGGGACGCTGCCGTTGATGAAGGTCAGTGACTACCTGACCTGGCTGGCGGAGGCCATTCTGCAGGAAGTGCTGACCCTGGCCTGGCGCCACACGGTTGCGCGTCATGGTCAGCCGCAGCGCAGCGACGGCACGCTGTGCGATCCGGCCTTCGTCATCGTCGGTTACGGCAAGGTCGGCGGGATCGAGCTCGGTCACGGTTCCGACCTGGATCTGGTGTTCATCCATGACGGCGACCCTGCCGCCGAGACCAATGGCGCCAAGCCCATCGACACCGCGCAGTTCTTTACCCGTCTCGGTCAGCGCATCATTCATCTGCTGACTACCCAGACCACCTCCGGCCAGCTGTACGAGGTGGACATGCGCCTGCGTCCGTCCGGCGCTTCCGGGCTGCTGGTCAGCTCCCTCGGCGCCTTCGAGCGCTACCAGGGTCAGGAAGCCTGGACCTGGGAGCACCAGGCGCTGGTGCGTGCGCGGGTGCTGGTTGGCTGTCCGCAGCTGACTGCCGACTTCGAACGGGTGCGCGCCGGTGTGCTCGGTCGTGAGCGTGATCTGGATGCGCTGCGTCGCGAAGTCAGCGACATGCGCGCGAAGATGCGCGACAACCTCGGGACCCGCGCGACACATGCGGGGACTGCCGAGCAAGCCTTCGACGGCGCGGCCGAGTTCAATCTCAAGCAGGACGCCGGTGGTATCGTGGATATCGAATTTATGGTGCAATACGCGGCTTTGGCGTGGTCGCACCAGCATCCCGAACTGCTGCGCTATACCGATAACATCCGCATTCTCGATGGGTTGGAGCAGGCCGGGTTGATGACCGGCGATGAGGTTCGGCTGCTGCAGGATGCCTACAAGGCCTACCGCGCCGCAGCGCACCGGCAATCACTGCAGAAGCAGCCCGGAGTGGTGAGTGGGGATCAATTCCACGACGAGCGCCGCGCTGTCATGCGTATCTGGCGTGAGTTGGGCCTAAGCTGAGCCCCTCGTCGGGCTACTGGCAAATTCGAATTCTGAGGAGCTGGCAACGATGTCGATGGCCGATCGTGATGGCGTCATCTGGTATGACGGCGAACTGGTGCAGTGGCGTGATGCGACCACCCATGTGCTGACCCATACCCTGCACTACGGCATGGGCGTATTCGAAGGCGTACGCGCCTACAACACCCCGGACGGCACGGCGATCTTCCGCCTGCAGGCGCACACCGACCGCCTGTTCGATTCGGCACACATCATGAACATGCCGATGCCGTACTCGAAGGAAGAGATCAACGAAGCGACCCGCGCCGCAGTGCGCGAGAACAACCTGGAAAGCGCCTACATCCGCCCGATGGTGTTCTACGGAAGCGAAGGCATGGGCCTGCGCGCCAGCGGCCTGAAAGTGCACGTGATCGTCGCCGCCTGGCACTGGGGCGCCTACATGGGCGACGAGGCGCTGGAACTGGGCATCAAGGTGCGCACCAGCTCCTTCACCCGTCACCACGTCAATATCACCATGACCCGCGCCAAGTCCAACGGTGCCTACATCAACTCGATGCTGGCCCTGCAGGAAGCCATTTCCGGTGGCGCTGACGAAGCGTTGATGCTGGATCCTGAAGGCTACGTGGCCGAAGGTTCGGGCGAGAACATCTTCATCATCAAGGATGGCGTGATCTACACCCCGGAAGTGACCGCCTGCCTGAATGGCATCACTCGTGGCACCGTGCTGACCCTGGCCGCTGAGCACGGCCTGAAGGTGGTCGAGAAGCGCATCACCCGCGACGAGGTCTATATCGCCGACGAAGCCTTCTTCACCGGAACTGCCGCAGAGGTGACGCCGATTCGCGAAGTCGATGGCCGCGCCATCGGCATCGGTCGTCGTGGCCCAGTGACCGAAAAGTTGCAGAAGGCCTACTTCGATCTGGTCTCCGGCAAGACCGCGGCGTATGCCGAATGGCGGACACTGGTCAAGTAAGCGCAGGCGCCAAGCTGCACGCGGCCGATGGTTTGCCGCTTGCAGCTTGAGGCTCGTGGCTTGAAGCTGCCCTTATGAATATTCTGATTGTGGGACCCAGCTGGGTTGGCGACATGGTGATGGCGCAGACGTTGTTCGTCTGTCTGAAACAGCGCCATCCCGACTGCCAGATCGACGTGCTGGCGCCCGAGTGGAGCCGGCCGATTCTCGAGCGCATGCCCGAGGTACGCCAGGCGCTGAGCTTTCCGGTCGGGCATGGCGTGCTCGACATGGCGACCCGGCGCAAAGTTGCGCAGAGCCTGCGTGGTCAGTATGAGCAGGCGATCCTCCTGCCCAATTCGTTGAAGTCGGCGCTGGTGCCGTTCTTCGCCGGTATTCCCAAGCGCACCGGCTGGCGCGGCGAAATGCGCTTCGGCCTGCTTAACGATATGCGCAAGCTCGACAAACAACGCTATCCGCTGATGATCGAACGCTTCATGGCGCTGGCGTTCGAGCCGGGCGCCGAGTTGCCCAGACCGTATCCGAACCCTTCGCTGCGTATCGACCCCGTGACTCGCGATGTGGCACTGGCACGTTTCGGCCTGAGTCTGGACCGGCCGGTGCTGGCGCTGTGCCCCGGTGCCGAATTTGGCGAGTCCAAGCGCTGGCCGGCCGAGCACTTCGCCAAGGTCGCCGAGCTGAAGATTCGTGAGGGCTGGCAGGTCTGGCTGTTCGGCTCGAAAAACGACCACCCGGTGGGCGAGGAAATCCTCGCGCGATTGATTCCTGGGTTGCGCGAAGAGGCGGTGAACCTGGCCGGCGAGACCAGCCTGGCCGAGGCTATCGATCTGCTCTCCTGCGCTGACGCAGTGGTGTCCAACGACTCCGGCCTGATGCACGTGTCAGCCGCGCTGGGCCGGCCTCTGGCTGCAGTCTATGGCTCGACGTCACCGGCCTTCACCCCGCCGCTTTCCGAGCAGGTCGAGGTGGTGCGGCTGGGTCTCGACTGCAGCCCCTGTTTTGAACGCACCTGCCGCTTCGGCCACAACAACTGCATGCGCGAGCTGAAGCCGCGCGCGGTGATCGAGGCGCTGGATCGCCTGGCCCCGCAGTCAGTTGAGGTGCGCTGATTGAAGGTCCTGCTGGTCAAGACCTCGTCGTTGGGCGATGTCGTGCATACCCTGCCGGCTCTAACCGATGCGCAGCGGGCGCTGCCTGGCATCCAGTTCGACTGGGTCGTGGAGGAGGGCTTCGCCGAGATCCCGGCCTGGCATCCAGCGGTGGCGCAGGTGATTCCGGTGGCGATTCGTCGCTGGCGCAAACATCCGATCGATACCCTGCGCAGCGGCGAGTGGCGCCGCTTCAAGGCTCGTCTGCGCGAAGGTCGTTACGACCTGGTGATCGACGCCCAGGGCTTGCTCAAGAGCGCCTGGCTGACCCGCTACGTCAAGGCGCCGGTCGCCGGGTTGGACCACGATTCGGCCCGCGAGCCGCTGGCGACACGCTTCTATGATCGGTGCTATGCCGTGCCGCGCGAGCAGCATGCGCTGGAGCGGGTGCGTCAGCTGTTCGCTCAGGCGCTCGGTTACCCGCTGCCGCAGGATGTTGCCGACTACGGCCTGAATCGCGAGCAGATGGCCGCGCCCAGCGATCAGCCGTATCTGCTGTTTCTGCACGGCACCACTTGGCCGAGCAAGCACTGGCCGGAAACCTACTGGCGCGAACTGGCCGAACGCATGAGCGATTTCGGCTGGGCGATCCGCCTGCCATGGGGCAATGCCGAAGAGAAGGCGCGCGCCGAGCGTATCGTCAGCGGCGTGGCCAACGCAGCGGTGCTGCCCAAGCTGAATCTGGCCGGCGTTGCACGGGTCATCGCTGGTGCGCGGGCTTGCGTCGCAGTGGATACCGGCCTCGGCCATCTGGCCGCGGCGCTGGATGTGCCGAGCATTTCGCTTTATGGTCCGACCCTGCCCGGGCGGGTCGGCGCCTATGGGCGCTCGCAGGTGCACCTGTGCGCCGGCGGGCCGAACGCCGGTCGCGGTGATCGTCACAAGCCCTGTTTCGACGATCTGCGCCCTGAGCGCGTCGTCACCGAACTGAAAGCCCTGCTGCGGGCCCCGGAGTCCGTCTGATGCAACTGGCCTTCATTCTCTACAAGTACTTTCCCTTTGGCGGGCTGCAGCGCGATTTCATGCGCATTGCCCTCGAATGCCAGCGTCGCGGCCACGCGATCCGCGTCTACGCGATGATCTGGGAAGGTGACGTGCCCGAAGGCTTCGAGGTGCTGATCGCGCCGGTCAAGGCGCTGTTCAACCACACCCGCAACGAGCGCTTCACCGCCTGGGTCGAGGCCGATCTGGCGCGGCGGCCGGTGGACCGGGTGATCGGCTTCAACAAGATGCCGGGACTCGACGTGTATTACGCCGCCGACCCCTGCTTCGAGGACAAGGCGCAGACCCTGCGCAATCCGATCTACCGCCGCTGGGGTCGCTACAAGCACTTCGCCGAGTACGAGCGCGCGGTGTTTGCGCCCGAGGCGAAGACCGAAATCCTGATGATCTCCGAGGTGCAGCAGCCGCTGTTCGTCAAACACTACGGCACGCCCGCCGAACGCTTTCACCTATTGCCGCCGGGCATCGCCCAGGATCGCCGCGCGCCGGCCAATGCTGCGCAGATCCGTGCCGAGTTTCGGGAGGAATTCGAGGTGCGGCCCGAGGAGCTGTTGCTGGTACAGATCGGTTCCGGTTTCAAGACCAAGGGTCTGGACCGCAGCCTCAAGGCGCTTGCCGCATTGCCGCGCGAACTGAGTCAGCGCACCCGGCTGCTGGTGATCGGCCAGGACGATCCCAAGCCGTTCAAGCTGCAGGCCAAGACGCTGGGCGTTTCCGGCATGGTCGAATTCCTCAAGGGGCGCAGCGATATCCCGCGTTTTCTGCTGGGCGCCGATCTGCTGATCCATCCAGCCTACAACGAGAACACCGGTACCGTGCTGCTGGAGGCTCTGGTCGCCGGGCTGCCGGTGCTGGTCACCGATGTATGTGGCTATGCGCACTACATTACCGACGCCGACTGCGGTCGCGTGGTGCCCAGCCCCTTCGAGCAGCACGTGCTCGACCAGATGCTGGCGCAGATGCTGGCCGATGATCAGCAACGCGCGGTCTGGAGTCGCAATGCGCTGACGTTCGCCGACACGGCGGACCTTTATTCGATGCCGCAGAAGGCGGCAGACGTGATTCTCGGGGCAAGCGCATGAGCGCTACAGCTCGGTCAGCGCCCTGCCGATTAGCGGAGGCTCCATGCGCCTGATGCTATTGGAGCCGTTCAAAAGCCTCTGGCACGGCGAGGACCCGTTCGTCGAAGTCGAGCGTCTCGACGGGCAGGTGTACCGCGAGCTGGAGGGGCGACGCACGCTGCGTACCGAAGTCGACGGGCAGGGTTACTTCGTCAAGATCCACCGTGGCATCGGTTGGGCGGAAATCGCCAAGAACCTGCTTACGGCAAAGGCGCCCGTCCTTGGTGCGGGCCAGGAATGGCGAGCGATCCAGCGGCTGCACGAAGTTGGCGTGCCGACCATGACCGCGGTGGCTTACGGTGAACGCGGAGCCAATCCGGCCAGCCAGCATTCGTTCATCATCACCGAAGAACTGGCCCCGACCGTCAGCCTCGAGGACTTCACGGCCAACTGGCTGGAACAGCTACCCGCACCGGCGCTCAAGCACGCCCTTATCGCCGAAGTCGCCCGCATGGCTGGCACCATGCATCGCGCCGGCGTCAATCATCGCGATTTCTACATCTGCCACTTTCTGCTGCATACCGACAAACCGGTGACAGCAAGTGATTTCCGCCTGTCGCTGATCGACCTGCACCGCGCGCAGACCCGCCCCCGGACGCCTCGGCGCTGGCGCGATAAGGATCTGGCCGGGTTGTACTTCTCGGCGCTCGAGATCGGCTTGACCCGTGGTGACAAGCTGCGCTTCCTGCGCGATTACTTTCAGCGTCCGCTGCGGGAGATTCTGCGTGACGAGTCTTCGCTGCTGGCATGGTTGCAGCGCAAGGCCGAAAGGCTGCAGGCGCGCAAGCTGCGCTATGGGGATGCGCTGTAATGGCCGGCTGGACACTGGACCCGGCCTATGCCGATCTGAGTGCGGATTTCGGCACCCTCGCGAGCGTATTCGCGTTGACAGGCGAGCGGCTGACCCAGGACCTGCTGTCGGAGGTCATTCGTATCGAGCGCAACGGTGTTCGCTATTACGTAAAGCGTTACTCCGGGGCAGGCAAGGGTTTGCGTCGATTTGTCGGCCGGCCGCGGGTCAAGGCGGAATGGCAGAATCTTATGCTGTTTCGACGTTGGGGCATCCCCACTGCTCCAATCGTGGCTTACGGTCTGGAGCGTCGTGGTGGTGCGTGTTTACGCGGCGCATTGATCACCCGCGAGCTGGAGCAGACCGATGATCTGGCCATGCTCGCCACTACACATGATGCTCGCCTCCGCGATCCGCGCTGGGTGCAAGAGGTCAGCCTGCAGCTTGCTCGCTCTACTCGGGCGATGCACGACCGGGGCTTTGCTCACAACGATCTCAAATGGCGCAATCTGCTGGTCGATCCGCAGCGTCGTCTTTATCTGATCGACTGTCCGACCGGTGCGTTCTGGCGGGGACCGTTCCTGCAGCGGCGTATCGTCAAGGACCTGGCCTGTCTGGACAAGGTCGCCAAGTACCAGCTCAGCCGAACCCAGCGCCTGCGGTTCTATCTGCAGTACTGCCAGCGCAAGCGGCTGGTAGACAAGGACAAGTCGCGCATTCGGCAGATTCTGAATTATTTCCAGGGGCGGGAATGAAGGACTTCATTGCGCAGGCTGATCGGGCGGCGCTCGAGAGACATGGTCTGGCGGGTTTTGATGCACTCTGGTCGGTGCAGCTGACTGCTGTGGATGAGCCCAATGTCGAGCGCGGTGGCTGGAGCAGTGTCTTCCGGCTCGAGCTCGATGACTCGGCGTTCTACCTCAAGCGGCAGAGCGATCATCTGACTCGCACACTGGCGCACCCCTTTGGCGAGCCAACCTTCGCCCGGGAGTTTCGCAATATCCGTCGTTATGCGCGGCTTGGCGTGCCGGCGCTGCAGGCCAGCTTCTTCGGGCAGCGCAAGGTCGGCGGCGAACGGCGCGCTGTTCTGCTGACGCGTGCGCTGGATGGATGGATGGATTTGGACGAATTGCTGAAGCGATGGCCGGAGCTTGGCGAATCAAATCACCAAGCGATCCTCGTTGCAGTCGGCGGATTGGCGCGTACGTTGCATCAGGCCGGACAGATGCATAGCTGCTTCTATCCCAAGCACATCTTCCTGCGTGAGCAGGGCGGTTGTTGGCAGGCCTGCCTGATCGATCTGGAGAAAACCCGCCCTCTATTGTTGGGGCGGCGCGACCGGGTCAAGGATCTGGAACCGCTCGTGCGGCGTGCAAGCGTTATCGGTAAGCAAGGCGTGCGGCATTTGCTGGAGGCCTATCTGGACGACTCTCGCCTGGTCGAGCCATGGCTGCGGCAGCTGCATCAGCGGCGCGAAGCCAAGGAGGCCCGTTAATGAGGTTGGTCGAGCTGGCCGGAGCCGGGCGAGAGCCTGCCTGCCCGTTGCAAGTCGAGTTACCGGATGGGGCGAGTCTGCATGTCGATCTTTGGCTGCGCATCCTGCCCGGGCAGCGCTATGTCGGCCGCGCGCTTTGGAACGGTCGCCAGGTACTGGCCAAGCTTATGGTGGGTGGCAAGGCGCAGCGTCACCATCGGCGCGAGGTGGCTGGCGCACAGCTGCTCGCGGATCAGCAGCTGCCAACACCTGCCCTGGTTGCTCAGGATTGGCGGGAGGGCGAGGGCGGCTGGCTGCTGTTCGACTGGCTCGATTCCTGCGAAAGCCTGTGGGAAGTCTGGTGCTCCGTTGAGGCGGAACCTGGCCTGTCGGATGCCCAGCGCGACGTGCTCGGCGAGGCGCTTGAACTGATCGCCAGGATGCATGCGCAAGGCCTTTGGCAGGCGGATCTGCATTTGGACAACCTGCTGAGAGCCGCCGGGCAGCTCTATGTGGTCGACGGCGGCGGCGTAAAGGCAGAGACGCCCGGGCAGCCGTTGTCGCGCGAGCGGGTGCTGGAGAACCTCGGCGTTTTCTTCGCCCAGCTACCGGCAGAGATCGAGCCGTTCATAGAAGAACTGCTGGTGCACTATCTGCTCGCCAACAGCGAGCATGCGTTGCCGCTGGAAGCGCTGCTGAAGGAAATCCGCAGGACGCGCGCCTGGCGCCTGAACGACTACCTGAAAAAGGTGGCGCGCAATTGCAGCCTCTTCAGCGCGCACATTGGCCCGTTCGGCGCGCAAGCGGTTCGGCGTGACGAGGCGCCTGCCTTGCAGCCGGTACTGGCTGATCCGGACGCTTTCGTTTCCCGGGGGCGGCTGTACAAGACCGGTGGCGCAGCCACCGTTGCGCAATGCGAGCTGGACGACCGGCCACTGCTGATCAAACGGTACAACATCAAGAATCCGCTGCATTGGCTCAAGCGCTTCTGGCGCCCTAGTCGCGCCTGGCATAGTTGGGTTGAAGGCAATCGCCTCGACTTTCTCGGGATCGCTACTCCACGTTTGCTAGCCGTCATCGAGCGCCGCTGGCTGTGGATGCGTGGGCCGGCGTGGCTGATTACCGAATTGCTGCGCGGAGAAGATATAATTGCGCGTTTTCAGCCGTACCTGGGTGGCTGTCCTCCAGAGGAAGAGCTGGTCGCCCTGGACCGGCTGTTCGCAGCACTGATTCGCGAGCGCATCAGTCACGGCGATCTCAAGGGGCACAACCTGTTCTGGGAGGATGACCGCTGGTCGCTGATCGACCTGGATGCCGTGCAACAACATGGCAGCGATGCCAGCTTTGCCCGGGCATATGCCAAGGACCGCGCGCGGTTCCTGCGCAACTGGCCGACCGACAGCGCCCTGTACCGGCTGCTTGACCAACGTTTACCCGCGGTGCCCGGCACCAGCATCGAAGATTAAGAGGCAATACCCGTGGCATTGACGATTCTCGGCCTTTCCGGCGCCCTCAGTCATGATCCTTCCGCCGCCCTTTACATTGACGGGAAGCTGATTGCCGCCGTTGAAGAAGAGCGCTTTGTGCGTGACAAGCATGCCAAGAACCGCATGCCGTACGAATCCGCCAAATTCTGCCTTGAGCAGGCCGGCATCAAACCGGCGGACGTCGACGTAGTGGCGATTCCGTTCGCACCCATCAGCATCTTCGAGAAGGCCCGCTGGCACTATGCCAAGCGCTACTGGTACGCGCCGGATCGTGCGCTGGATGCCATTCTCATGGGCAACCGCCGCTACTACCGGTACAAGAAGCGCATTGAGTGGTGCCTCCAGCAGCTCGGCTTCGACTTGAAGAAGGTCAAGCTGCAGCCGGTTGAGCATCATCTGGCCCACGCCTCCAGCGCCTACCATTGCTCGGGATTCACCGAGAAGACCGCCATTCTCGGCATCGACGGTAAGGGTGAGTACGCCACCACGTTCTTCGGCTGGGGCGAGAACGGCAAGATTCACAAGATCAAAGAGTTCTACGACCCGGATTCCTTAGGCGGACTGTACGGAGCGATCACCGAGTACCTCGGTTTCGAGATGCTCGATGGCGAATTCAAGGTGATGGGCATGGCGCCCTACGGCGACGCCGCCAAGTATGATTTTTCCCGCCTGGCGACGTTTGAGAACGGCGAGCTGACCATCAACACCGATTACGCCAACGTCATCGGCTTTCGTCGCTACAAGGAGAAGGGCAAGGGCTACTACTTCTCGCCGAAGCTGATCGAATGGCTGGGCCCCAAGCGGGAAGGTGACATCGCCGACGACCCCTACATCCATTACGCGGCCGCCATGCAGGCGCTGTTCGAAAAGCTTGCCCTGCAGATGATGGACTACTACCTGGGCGACATCATCCGCGAGACTGGCAAGATTGCCTTCGCCGGCGGTTGCGCGCTGAACGTGAAGCTCAACCAGAAGATCATCGCCCGTGACGACGTCAAGGAGCTGTTCGTTCAGCCGGCCTCCGGTGACGCTGGTACCGCGGTTGGTGCTGCGGCCTATGTCTCGGTGCAGCGCGGCGTGCCGGTGGAGAAGATGGAGCACGTCTATCTCGGCCCGTCTTATTCCAACGAAGACGTCATCGCTGCCTGTGCCAAGCATCCAAACAAGCCGGTGTTCAAGCAGATCGCCAACACGCCCGAGCGCATCGCCAGGATTATGGTCGATGGCAACCCCGTGGCTTGGTTTCAGGGGCGCATGGAGTTCGGCCCGCGTGCCCTTGGCGGCCGCTCGATCATTGGCTGTCCGAGCGTGCCCGGCGTGGCCGATCGCATCAACGAGCAGATCAAGTTCCGCGAGCGCTGGAGACCCTTCTGCCCGTCCATGCTCGATACCGTTGCTCCGCAGATGCTGAAGGTCGACCATCCTAGCCCGTTCATGACCTTCACCTTCGAAGTGAATGAAGGCTGGAAGGAGCGGGTCGGCGAAGTGGTCCACGAAGACGGCACTTCGCGCGCCCAGGTTCTTGAGCGTCGGCATAATCCGCGCTGGTACGACCTGATGCTGGAGCTGGAAAAGCTGACCGGCAACGGCGTGTCGTTGAACACCTCGCTGAACCGCCGCGGCGAGCCGATGATCTGCTCGCCAACCGATGCGCTGAATATGTTCTACGGCTCGGATCTGCAATACCTGATCATGGAGGACATCCTCGTGGTCAAGGAAGGCAAGGGTTGGTATGAGCACATCTGATTTGCTGATCAGTATCGTCATTCCAGCCTACAACTATGCGAAGACTTTGCCTCGCGCGGTCGAGTCCGTAATCGCTCAGTTAACTGAGCGTAGCGAGCTGTTGGTAATCGATGACGGCTCGACCGACGAGACACCTGCGGTACTTGCCGATCTGCAAGTCAAACATGCTGGACTTTTCCGTGCTATCCGCAAGCCCAACGGCGGGCTTTCCTCGGTCCGTAATCGCGGCATAGTAGAGGCCACAGGGACGTATCTGGTGTTTCTCGATGCCGATGACGAGTTGGCGCCGGATGCCCTGAGGTTGTTGAGTGAGCACCTCGCGCAACATCCGCAAACACGCATGGTAATCGGCGGCCATTGGGCTGTCTGGCCCGATGGCAAGCGCCGTGAACATCTGCCAGCGGCGCTTCCTGATGAACGGCTGGAACGGTTGCGTGGATATCTATTGGACAAGACCATCGGCCTTGCCAACGGGGCGTCCGCCATTCATCGCGACGTTTTTCGGCTCGGAAACTACCCCGAAAGCTTTAGAAATGCCGAGGACATTCCGGTCTTCAGTCAAGCACTCGCAAACTTTGAGTGCACGGTGCTTGCCGCGCCCATGGCGCTGATCTACAAGCACGATGACAGCATGAGGCACGACATCGAGCAGGATTGTGCTGTTGGGCTTGCCGTCGTCGAGGAGATATTCAACAAGGGGCGGGTGCCTGCTGCCATGTCGTCGTTACGCAGAGCATTCAAGGCTCAGCGTTGCCTTTCGCTGTTTCGTGGGCTTTTGAGCGCAGGGCGGTTTGCCGAGGCGCGTGGAATGTATCGGCAAGCGATCAGCAATGATTGGCGGGTAATTTTCAAGATGTCCTATACCCGCAAAGCGTTGCGGCTTTGGTTGAGCGGAAGACACTGAGCGTGGGACCTCCCATGAACGTGGCGTTGCGCCAGCTGCGTGACTTCGTAGTCAGCGCACCATTGCGCCGCGGGAAGGGGCGATTGGCGTCCTGGCGACTGCGCTGTCGGTTGGCAGGTAGGGGGCTGTTGGCTTTCTTTTTGTCCATAGGTCGGCGTATCCCAGCAACGTCATGCGACGTTTTGCTGATTCATCCTTCGCGTAAATCATACGAACAAGGCCGAAAAGGCGCTTTGCTACAGGCGTTGCGGGCTAACGGTCTCCACGTCGAGGAATTTGTCGAAGAGTCGGATGGCGTACTGATTCGCGCTCGGCAGTTCGTCAGACCTGCCAAGCCCGTCCCGTTCCTGCTGTATTGGCATGCTGCGCATGCGGCGTTCTTGCTGCGACGTTATCGGGCCAAGGTGGTGTTGGCCGAGCGAAACGGCTGGATAATTCCAAGTTTCATCAAGGCGCTACGCACCGAGGGCATGCGAGTAATGCATCTGGCGCATTCCGTGCCGTCTGGGCAGTCCAGTCGCTATGACTATTTCGATTACGACTACTATCTGATGTTTGGCAGAAGTTCTTACGACTACCTTTCTTCGCTTGGGGAGGCTTTTGGTGAGTGCCGCGCCGTGTATGCGGGGCCATATTTTCTGACAGACGAAAAGAGAGCCGTTTGGCACGAGAGTAATAACAGAAGGACGCCACGTTTGTTGTTTCTCGGTTCTGGCCCGGGTTACGAGCATACCGAAACCTATCAACAATATTGCAGGTGGGTAGTGACTTGGCTCGAACAGCATCAGGATGCAAGGATCTCAGTGAAACTCCACCCCCGTGGACAAGGCTATCCTTGGCTGGACTATGCAGCGGGTTCCGAGCGAATCGCTCTCTTGTCTGCAGATGAGACGCTCGAGCAATGTGCCGGGCACTTCGATCTAGTGCTGTGTGGTTATACCAATGCTGTCTTGGATGTTGCCCGTGCCGGAGTTCCTTTCGTGCTTCTTGGGCAGGGCGAGGACTATTTTTCGGTCGCGCGATTCGGGCTGCCAAGAGTCGTCGCTGAGGCGCAGTTGGCGCCCTGTATCGAAACAGCTCTGTCTGAACCGGGAAAAATAAAAGAGCGCTTGTTGGAGTTTCTGAACTACCACATCTGTCACGCAGACAAGCCGCTTAGCACCCTTATCGGCAGCGTGCGGGTGGTAGCGAACGCCGCGGAGCCTGTTGGTATTCAACTGTCTGCTCCGCCCCAAAAATATTAATAAGCATACTTATGAAAGTCGTATTTCTCGGATTGGCTAAGCATCAAATCAACTACTTCAGTGGCCTACTTGAAAATTCAGAGTTGACTGGCACTGTCGTCACGCCTGCGACATTGCCTCTTCCATCCGTCTGCGGATTACAACAGGCGCTACGTCGGGTGGAGTGGAGTCGGTTGGTGCAAGAGAAGTGCACCGAGCGGGCGACGAAAGGTCGTTATCACGGCGCCTTATATCGACTTCTGCTGAGGTTGGAGATGTTGGTGATGGCTCTTCGTTTCGGCCGGTTGCTGCGAGAAGAGAGGCCGGGCGCGGTAGCGGTGTGGAACGGTAGCCACCGTTATTGCGCATTGCTCACAAGCATGTGTGAAGCTGGCGTGCTGCGATTGCATTTCGAGAACGGACTGCTTCCAGGTACTACAACCCTTGACCCTCAGGGCGTGAATTATCGCAACTCCGTGCCGAGGGATGCCGCTTTCTATAGGAACTATGCAGAGCGATACCCTGGCCGGCTACGTGGTGCTGGCTCGGTCGCGCTGGTTCCACGAGAAGCGAAGCGTCAAAGCCAGTCCGTTGAGCTACCTAGCAGCTATATATTCATTCCCTTTCAAGATGATTGGGATACCCAGATTCGGCTGTATTCGCCCTGGATAAGCGGCATGCGCGAGCTTTTCTCCTTTGCCGAACTGGTCGCGCAGCGCAGCGGGAGAGTCGTGGTTCTGAAAGAGCATCCATCGAGCCGGGTAAAGTATCCGGATCTAGCCAGGCGCGCCTCAGACAGGGTCATTTTCGCGAACGGCAACTCGACGCAGGAATTGATCGAGAAGGCTGACTGTGTCGTTACGATAAATTCGACAGTGGGCCTTGAGAGCATTCTCTTGGCGAAGCCCGTGCTGGTTCTGGGGGAAGCTTTCTATGCGATCGAAGGCATTGCGGCCAGCGCGCGAAATGCGACAGAGGCTCTCGCTTTACTGGAAAAGCTGCCGGCCTGGGGCCTAAGCGAAGACCTGCGACAGGCATTCATAAGTTATCTTCGAGATGAATACTGCGTGCCGGGCCGTTGGCAGGATGCCGTAGCGGAGCACTGCGCGGCGGTAGCGACGAAAATTGAGGCTTTGGCAGCATGATTCTACCTTGGTCGCTCCCTACCTCCCTGCGGGTGTTGCTCGCGATTGGACTATATCTGCAGCTCGCAGGGATTTGCTTTATTCCAGACGGCAGTCGTTACGCCACCATCACCAACCTAACTCTGTTCGCCCCCGCACTCGTCGCGCTCCTTTTCAGGCAATCATGGCCGTCGTTCAATAAGACTGCGTTTGGCATGTTGTTGGCCCTGTGCGGGTGGGTTGCTTTCGTTGCTGTGTTTAACGAGGGGAGCGTTGGCACACCTTGGAGATGGCTGCGGCTGCTTCTATATGTAGGTCTCTACGTTGTGGCCATTGGTCTTGTGATGCAAAGCAGGAACATCTGGCGAGTCCTGCTTCTGGCGGTGGTTGGTACTGCGGGACTATTTGCATGGCTCAGCTTGTTTCAAGCGCTCTTCATCGATAACCGAGGCTTCGGTTTCAGAGAGTTCAGGCTAGATTCTTGGGCTGGCCACACAATGGCAGATTTTAAGAACCCTATCGTGTCCGCCTTGTACTTTGGCGTGGCAGCAGTCATGGCGCTTTGCATGTCTTTACGCGAAAAAGGTTGGCTCAGAGTATTGCCCCTGCTGGCGTTCCTTGGAGCCTCTACGTACTGCTATTTCACTTATTCGCGAGGGGTATGGGTTGGCCTGTTGGCTGCGGTTATGGCTTGTCTGGCAGTTTCGCTCACTGCTCGGCAGTTTCGCTTGCTGTTATGCGGCATTCTCCCGCTAGCCATTGCCGGGATATTTCTTCTCGAAACGGCCGGCGGAATAGACGCCAGTTATCGAGACGAAATCTTCTGGCAATGGTGGTCAAAGATCGGTTCATTCTGGTGGTGGGGGGCCGGCGCGGGAGCAGAACCGAATATCTGTATTGAAGGAGCCGGGCGCTGTTTCAACCAAGCGCACAGCCTCTATCTGCAGTTCTTCTACGAGTATGGGATTCCCGGCCTGCTGCTCCTGCTGGCGTTGATCGCCATTCTTTTGCTAGGTGGGTGGCGTTATCGTTCTGGGCAAAGCTTCGCGCCTCTGGGATTGGCGCTTATGGTGTTTGTCATTTTCGTGTCCGTTGCAAACTACTATGTGATTTTTCTGCGTCCGGGTGTGTTCTGGATTGTTTTTTGGTTGCCGGCCGCAATCCTCCTGCATGAACACTCGGGGGGCGAGCGGCCAGAAGTCCGATGATGTCGATGTTCAACAGTATGAAGCGGTACTGGTGCCTGGAGATTCTAGGCGCGAGTCAAAAAGAATTTTCATGGCGCAGACTCAGGCAGAAATATAAGAGAAGCAATCGCTATGCTTACTTGTTCTGGTTTCGTCTTGCCTACGTACTTCACGCTGAAGGCGGTCGTTTCTGGAAGCGGCGAGCCAAAATGCTCAACGAGCGAATAAGCCGTAAGTACAACGTCGAAATCATGCTGGGCGCGACGGTCGGCGAGGGGTTATGGATTGCGCACCCGTCGGGCATCGTGATTAATGCTTATGCCCGAATCGGGAAGAATTTCAAGGTTTGGCAGGGTTGTACCGTCGGCATAAAAGGCGGAACGGGAGAAAAATCGATACACATAGGTGATAATGTCAGTCTTTGTGTCAATTCATGTGTAATTGGCGATGTTATCTCGATTTCCGATAATGTGGTGGTCGGCGCGATGACCTTGGTGAATAAGGATATTCCAAAGCCTGGGACCTATGTTAATAAGCGCGTACTAGAGCGTTTCGGTTTTAGTGACGTGCCGTTGTCGGGTAGTTAATCGCTTCGCTTTTCCCCCCGTGCTACAGAGTGTCTCCGTAGAGCTTGAGAAGTTCCTGTATAGGGAACTTCTCAAGCTTCTTTCGTTTTAGGTGGTTGTGTAAGTGATCGAAATTTCGTCTGATTAAGTTTGGGCCAAGCGGGCTGCGCTTCTTCTGCAGGTCGAGAACGTCAATCAGGCCAAGCGAGCCATTCGGAAGCAGGATAATGTTGCCAATATGCAACGATCGAAAGTAGATGCCTTTTTGGTGCAAGCTTTTTATAAAGTTAGCTAGCGCAGGCAAGTGTTGTTTGATCAGATTAGGATCGGCGCGAAAAATGGATTCTATTGAGGAACCTGGCAAGGGCTGGTATAGGCAGCCGCTCAGGCCTGCGCTCTTGTCAATCCAAAAGGTGTCGATGACTTCAGGGACATGGAAGCCAGCGCCACGCAGTATGGCAAGGTTCCTAGCGAACCGTTCTGCATAGGGAAACAGGCGCGCCAGAAAGGGGCGTCGGCGAGTATAGAAGATCTTTAGAAAACTCCCGTTTACTAGCTCCAGAACTTTGGGCCCGCGCGCATCCTTTTCCAGCACCTTGCCTTCCGCCAGCCAGTTTTCCAGCTCCTGCGCTGTTACAATCCTCATCTTGTTCCTCTAGCCAGTCGTATGGGGCTTGCCGAATGGCCAATTCTACCCAGCAATCCAGTGTGACGGTGTATCTGCGATTGCTGCACTACGTCTTTCCCTATTTAGGGCTGTTTGCGATCAGTCTTCTTGGTTTTCTGATTTTTGCGTCGACCCAGCCGATGCTCGGCTACATGCTGAAATTCTTTGTTGATGGTTTGAACAACCCAGACGCCAGTTTGTTTGCTCAGGTCCCGCATCTCAACGAAGTACCATGGCTGGCTCAGCTCAAGCTATTGCAGGCCGTCCCGCTGCTGATCATCTTCATCGCGCTTATGCAGGGCATCGGTTCGTTCCTCGGCAATTTTTTTCTTGCAAAGGTTTCGCTAGGGCTGGTGCATGACCTGCGGCTGGCGCTGTTCAACAACATGCTGACACTCCCCAATCGCTATTTTGACAGCCACAACTCCGGGCATCTGATCTCGCGGATCACCTACAACGTGACCATGGTCACCGGCGCGGCGACCGATGCGATCAAGGTTGTGGTGCGCGAGGGCATGACAGTGATTTTCCTGTTCGCCACGCTGCTGTGGATGAACTGGAAGCTCACTCTGGTGATGCTGGCGATACTGCCAGTGATCGGTTTCATGGTGTCGAGCGCCAGCAAGAAATTCCGCAAGCAGAGCAAGAAGATCCAGCTTGCGATGGGCGACGTGACCCATGTTGCTTCGGAAACCATACAGGGCTATCGCGTGGTCCGTAGCTTCGGAGGCGAGCCTTACGAGCGGGATCGTTTCCTGGCTGCGAGCTCGGAGAACACCGCCAAGCAGTTGCGTATGGTCAAGACGAATGCCGTTTACACGCCGAGTCTGCAGCTGGTCATTTACAGCGCCATGGCAGTGCTGATGTTCCTTGTGTTGTTGCTCCGAGGTGACGCGTCTGCTGGCGATCTGGTCGCCTACATCACGCTGGCGGGGTTGCTGCCCAAGCCGATACGTCAGCTCTCGGAAGTCAGCTCGACCATCCAGAAGGGCGTGGCCGGGGCGGAAAGTATCTTCGAGCAGCTCGACGAGGAGCCAGAAGTCGATCGGGGCACGCTTGAGCGCGAAGCCGTCAGCGGCCATCTCGAAGTGCGTAACCTCGATTTCGTCTATCCAGGTACCGACAAACGCGTGCTGCATGACATCAGCTTCACCATCGAGCCCGGGCAGATGGTCGCGCTGGTAGGTCGATCCGGCAGCGGCAAATCTACGCTGGCGAATCTGATCCCTCGCTTCTATCACCATGAGGCAGGTCAGATACTGCTCGACGGTGCGGATGTCGAATCCTACACGTTGCGCAATCTGCGTCGTCACATCGCGCTGGTGACTCAGCAAGTGACGCTGTTCAACGATACGGTGGCCAATAACATCGCTTACGGCGATCTGGCTGGCGCACCGCTGGACGACATACGCCGCGCGGCCCGCGATGCGTACGCCGATGAGTTCATCGAGCAGATGCCGGAGGGTTATCAGACCATGGTCGGCGAAAACGGCGTGCTGCTGTCCGGCGGTCAGCGTCAACGCCTGGCGATCGCGCGTGCATTGTTGAAGAACTCGCCGGTGCTGATTCTGGACGAAGCCACTTCGGCGCTGGATACCGAGTCGGAGCGGCACATCCAGGGCGCGCTGGATCATGTCATGCAGGGCCGCACCACACTTGTCATCGCGCACCGCTTGAGCACCATCGAGAAGGCCGACCAGATTCTGGTGATGGAGCAGGGCCGCATCGTCGAGCGCGGTACCCACGCCGAGCTGCTGGCCGCGAACGGCGCCTACGCCAGGCTCCACGCCACTCAGTTCAAGGACGAAGTGCCCGAAGAGCAGGGATCCTGATGTTTCAGTTCCTGCAGAGCTGGCGCGAGCGTGGCTGGCGCGTTATCGACGCATCGACGTATTCCGAGGTCTGGCAGCGCTACGGTGGCAGCGTTGCGACTCACCCTGAGGTCATCGAGCGGCTGGCTGGGCTCGCTGGTATTCCAGTGCGCTATCTGGGCTGGGATAAGCAAGGTGAGCTGATTGCGGCGGTTCCCTGCTGGGGGCGACATCTGGCGCTTTCCAAGGATGTGCTGAAAAAGACTGGCAAGCGCGGCCTGTTCGATATGGGCAACGCGGAGATCGTTCTGCCGGTTGCCGAGCTGGCAACGGTGCCGGTACGCCAGCGTATGCGCTACGTGTCCGAGCTGAATGCTACTGCGATCAGCACGTTGCGCGAGCAGTCGGAGGGCTTGGCGCTGGCGCGCGAGCCGGAGGAGTATTCGAAGAAGTTCCGCTACAACCAGCGTCGCGAGCAGCGCTTGCTGGAAGAGGCCGGCGGTGTGCTGCGACCGATGCTGGATTTCTCGCCGACCGAGCAGGCTGCGATGTATGCCGATCTGTTCCAGCGCCGCTGGGGTTTCGAGGCGCCCGGTAAGGGCCATCTGCAAGAGGTCTTTGCACTACTACGCGAGTTCATGACCGGCTCTGTGGTCCTGCTCGATGAGCAGCCCATCGCCGTCCAGGTGCTTTACCGGGTCGAGGCACCGAAGTGGGTGTCGATCGAGTACATCAATGGCGGTGTCGATCCGCAGCAGCGGGATTTCAGCCCCGGTAGCGTCCTCAGCTTCGTCAACACCCAGACGGCATGGGCCGAGGCACGGGCGTTGGGCAAACCGCTGCGTTATTCCTTCGGTCGTGCGGACCGAGAGTACAAGGACCGCTGGTGCAACCGCGTCCCGGTCTACCAGGTGTGAGCCATGAGTGCACGCAAGCAGCAATTGCTTAAACGTCATCGCAAGCACAAGCGCATCGCGCTGCTCGTCGCGCTCGTTGCGCTGTTGCTGATTGGTGCGCTGGTCAACTGGTGGCTGATACCGCTATTGGTGGTTCTCGGCTGGATCGCCCATGAGGCATGGTTCGCTGATCATCTGTTCTACCGGCCGCAGGACGACTACCGCTACGCCTTTCCTGAAGATGCCAAGCGCTACCCGGTGCGCATCGAGGGCGGCCGTCTGGTTCTGCCTGACGGCTTCGACGCTGCAGATACGCTGATTCTTGAGGTCAACCTGAAGGCCAGCTGGCTAGGGCGCTGGCGCGACCCGCAGGTACGGATCGGTGAGGACCGTCAGGATTTCGAGCGCGGTGTCGCAGGGCGGCGTTACCTCAACCTTTCCGGTCAGCACGAGCTGCTCGTCCAGGGCAGGCTGGACGTTCGAGGGCGGTTCTGCCAGCTCTCGAACGATGCGACCCTCTATGCGATGCGCAATCCGGACTACGCCGAGCGCCGGATCCTGATCATTGCCCCCCACGCTGACGATGCAGAGCTGGCCGCGTTCGGCTTGTACAGCCGAGCTCGCGACGTCACCATCGTTACACTGACTCAGGGCGAGATTGAGGCGAACAACTACCAGCGCCTGGGTTTGGATCTGCCTGCTGCGGCCCGTTTGAAGGGGCGCCTGCGCAGTTGGGACAGCCTTGCAATACCGCTCTGGGGCGGTGTGCCGCAATCGCGTTGCGTGCAGCTCGGCTATTACTGCCTGCAACTGCCGGCCATGGCCGAGGAGCCGGAACGTGCCTTCGGCTCACGAGAGTCGGGCGAGCAGGACATCCGCAGCGTTCGTCAGAACAACCCCTTCGCGCTGCCGGCCGATGTGGACGGCGTGCCCACCTGGGACAATCTGCAGGCCGATTTGCGCGCGCTGCTCGCGCATTTCCGCCCTGAAGTGGTGGTCACGCCGCACCCGGAACTCGATCCGCACTCCGACCATGTCGCTGCCACGCGAGCACTCTATCAGGCGATGGAGGAGGGCGACTGGCTGCCGGAAACGCTGCTGCTCTATGCCAACCACCTGCACGATAATGATCGCTGGCCGATGGGCCCGGCTGATGGTGGTATTGCGTTGCCGCCTGCCATCGAGCCGCTGCCGGCGGACCGCCTGTGGAGCCCTCAGCTGGATGCCGACGCGCGGCTGAACAAGGCAATGGCGTTGGCCATGCAGCACGATTTGCAGGGGCCACTGCCACTGAAAAAGCGCCTGCGCCGTTTGGTCCAGGCAGCCCTCGCCGGCCGGCGCTGGCCGCGCACCGGCGAGGACGAATTCTTCCGCAAGGCGGTGCGCAGGCACGAACTGTTCTGGGTTCGCCACCTCTAGCAAGGCGCTTGTCGCGGGCAGGCGGCCGCGGCCTGCATGTTATGATCGCCGCCGTTTTCTCTTCCTCACCGGAGCCCCCATGAAGCTGTCCATGCCCCGTTTCGACCAAGCCGCCGTTCTGGTGGTCGGTGACGTCATGCTCGATCGTTACTGGCATGGCGGTACGTCGCGGATCTCGCCTGAGGCGCCGGTACCGGTGGTCAAGGTCGAGCAGATTGAAGATCGGCCCGGTGGTGCGGCCAACGTGGCGCTGAATATCGCGGCACTGGGTGCGCCTGCTGCGCTGGTGGGTGTGACCGGTGAAGATGAAGCGCGCCAGAGCCTGGCCGACAGCCTTGCGGCGGCGGGCGTGCAGGCGCATTTCCAGTGCATCGAGGACCAGCCGACGATCGTCAAGCTGCGGGTGATGAGTCGCCATCAGCAGCTGTTGCGCATGGATTTCGAAGAGCCGTTCGATACCGATCCTGCCGCACTGCTGGCCGACGTGGAGGGCTTGCTGGCTGGGGTCAAGGTGCTGGTGCTGTCGGATTACGGCAAGGGCGCGTTGAAGAACCATCAGGCACTGATCCAGGCTGCGCGCCGTCGCGGCATTCCGGTCCTCGCCGACCCCAAGGGCAAGGATTTTGAAATCTACCGCGGCGCTTCGTTGATTACGCCGAACCTGGGCGAGTTCGAGGCGATCGTCGGGCATTGTGCCGATGAGGCTGAGTTGGTGAGCAAGGGCGCCGAGCTGATGGCGACTCTCGATCTTGAGGCTCTGCTGGTCACCCGCGGCGAGCACGGCATGACCCTGCTGCGTCCCGATCAGGCGCCACTGCACCTGCCGGCTCGTGCCCGTGAAGTGTTCGACGTGACCGGCGCCGGAGATACCGTCATTTCGACTCTGGCAGCGGCCATCGCTGCCGGTGAGCAGCTGCCGCAGGCCGTGGCACTGGCCAACCTGGCCGCCGGTATCGTGGTCGGCAAGCTGGGCACCGCCTGCATCAGCGCGCCGGAGCTGCGCCGCGCGGTGCAACGCGAGGAAGGCTCCGAGCGCGGCGTGATGACCGTCGAGCAGCTGCTCACCGCGGTCGAGGATGCACGGGCAGAGGGCGAGAAGATCGTCTTCACCAATGGCTGTTTCGACATCCTGCACGCTGGCCATGTGACCTATCTGGAACAGGCCCGGGCGCAAGGTGACCGTCTGGTCGTGGCAGTCAACGACGACGGCTCGGTCAGCCGCCTGAAGGGGCCGGGGCGGCCGATCAACTCGGTAGATCGCCGCATGGCGGTGCTGGCCGGTCTGGAAGCGGTGGATTGGGTGGTGTGCTTTTCGGAGGACACGCCGGAAAACCTGCTGGCCCAGGTCCGCCCCGATGTGCTGGTCAAGGGCGGCGACTATGGCGTCGATCAGGTGGTCGGTGCCGAGTTGGTCAAGGCGTACGGTGGCGTGGTGAAGGTGTTGGGGCTGGTGGAAAACAGCTCGACCACAGCCATCGTCGAGAAGATCCGCAGCCGCTGAGTCTATTGGATACGCCTACCGCGTATCGTCAGTAGGTGGATAGCCGCTTTTCGCGGCTACCCACTACGCGTTAACGGGCGGCCGCCATCGGCCGTGCCGCCCACCAATCCCGCCAGCGAACGCGCTCGTCGCGCACCACCCAGCCTTCCTGCGGCGCAAAGCTTTCCGATAGCCACAGGCCGCGAGTGTTCACCGGGGTGAACTGGCCATTGCGCAGTTGCAGCAGCTGATCCTGCGGCTGGCCCTGATGCAGCGGTATCAGGTAGATGTCGGGCCGGCTGCGCTCCAGGCGCGCAACCAATTGCCCGTCTTCCAAGCGTTCGTCGACATGAAACAGGCTCAGCTGTCGCGTCTCTTTCGGTAGCTCCATGCGCATGTCATATACCAGCTGCAACGATGCGGTCGGCAGGTGTACATAGGCGCGAGGACGCTCCATCAGCACCATGTTGCCGCACTGCACCGGGCGCGTGGCGCCGGATTGCGAGGCGAGCTTGAAGTGCACCGCCTCTCGGTAGTGCAGGCTGGCCTGGTACGGAGTGGGCAGCCAGGTATCGCCGAAACGCCCGGCAAGCCAGCCTTCAGGGGTTTCCAGCAGGCATTCTTCGGCGATTTCCTGAATGGCGGTAAGCAGCGGCAGGTTCAGCTCATGCGCCGGGATGTAGCCGGAAATCAGCTTGAGCACAACGTCACCACGGTCCGGCCGCTGCTGACGGACCAGCACCCAGTATTCGCGGCCCTGCCAGCTCATGGTCAGACGCACTGAAACGCCGAGATTGGCCAGTTCGATGGCAAAACGGCCCGGATCGGACACCTCCACCGGGCGGCGGCGCTCGATCACTTCGCTGAAGTTCAGCGGCCGGCCCAGACTCTGGTAGCTCAGGTTGTCCTGGCTGGCCTCGACGTAGAGAGGCAGGGTCTTGAATGCGGCAGGGCTCTTGCGCACCAGAACTCTTGGCATTCGGTTTCTCCTTGCGGCGAAGAAAGTAACCGCGCGGCATCAGCGTAATGCGCTTCCGCGTAGCGGATGAACGTTGCCGCCAGGACCGTTTCAGTTGCCGGTCAGAACGGCAGCAGCAGTCCGTACGTTAGCCGTCAAATGCTGCGGATTGATAGTGCCGATGATCGCGCCACTGACCCCGGGGTGGCCGAACAGCAACTCGAAGCTTCGGCGCACCGGGTCTTCACCGGGCTTGAGGCAGGCGTGGCCGCTGGCAAGCGCCTTCTTGATCAGAATGCCCTTGCCGTGGGCTGCAGCGTAGTCGAGCACTGGTCGCTCGGCCTGCTCGTTGAGGTTGTAGGTGACCATCGCGCAGTCGCCCTGTTGCAGCGCCAGCAGTCCGCCGTCCGCGGTCTTGCCGGAGAGGCCGTAGCCGAGAATCTTGCCCTCGCGCTTGAGCTCGGCGAGGGTCTGGTAGACCTCGGCGTGCTGCAGGATGTCCAGATCGTTGCCATCGGAATGCACCAGCACCAGCTCGATGCGATCGGTGCGCAGACGCTTGAGGCTGCGTTCGACCGAAAAGCGCGTGTGCGCGGCGGAAAAGTTGAAGCGCGACTGGCCGTTCTCGAACTCCTCGCCGACCTTGCTGACGATCACCCACTCATCGCGCTGGCCGGCGAGCAGAGGGCCCAGCCGCTCTTCGCTGACGCCGTAGGCCGGGGCGGTATCGATCAGGTTGATGCCCAGGTCGCGGGCCAGAGCCAGAAGCTGGCGAGCCTGGGCATCGTCGGGAATGGCGAAACCGCTGGGATACTTCACACCCTGGTCACGTCCTAGCTTCACCGTTCCCAGGCCCAGCGGCGAAATGTTCAGACCGGTGCTGCCCAGCGGGCGGTGCAACTCATGCAGTGTTGCGTTCATGGCAGCAGCCCTTCCCAGAACGGCCCGGTCAACGGTGGTCGCGGCAGTTCCGGTAGCGCAGGATGCTGGACGGGGCGAATGCCGTCGCGGGCGAGAGCGGCTTCGACGCGGTCGGAAAAGTCCGGTGACAGCGCCAGCTTGGTTGGCCAGCCGACCAGCAGGCGGCCCTGCTCGGCGAGAAAGGCATTGTCCGGACGGGCGAGGGCCGATTGCGCCGGCTCGGCGCGGTCGATGCGTAGCGTGGCCCAGTGCGCTGCGGACAGGTCGATCCAGGGTACCAGCTCGGCCAGTTCCTTCTTCGCCGCGGCGATCTGGCTGGCTTCGTCGCGCGCCACGCCATCGGCTTCGGCCAGATCGCCGCCCAGGTACCAGACCCACTCGCCGTCTGCCGTCGGGTGGCTGGTCACGGTGATTCGCGGTTTGGTGCCGCCGCCCAGGCAGTGGGCGTAGAGCGGCTTGAGCGTCGGCGCCTTGACGATGACCATGTGCAGCGGTCGGCGCTGCATGGTCGGCTGCTGCAGGCCGAGCGAAGTGAGCAGCTCGGCCGTTCCGCCGCCGGCGCTGAAGACGATGCGCTGAGCGCGGATCTCGCGGCCGTCGACGCGCAGACCGACCAGCTCGTCGCCATCGAGCAGCGGTTCGACCTGCTGGCCGGCGAGCAGGCTGTCGCCGGCCAGCTCGGCCAGACGGGCGATCAGACTGGGCACATCGAGCACCAGTTCGCTGAGGCGGTAGACCTTGCCTTTGAATTTGGGGTGCTGCAGCGCAGGTGGCAGCTCATCGCCCTTGACCTGGCCGACCCTCGAGCGCACTGCCTTGCTGGCGAAGAAGCTGGTGAGGTTGCCGGCCAGGGTGCCTGGCGACCACAGGTAGTGTGCATCGGACAACAAGCGCACGCCGCTAAGGTCCAGCTCGCCCTTGCCTTCGAGCGCTTCGCGCCAGCGCCGCGGCATATCGGCGATCGCCTCGGAGGCACCGGTGAGCGCACCGCTCAGCGCGTACTTGGTGCCGCCATGAATGATGCCCTGGGACTTCACGCTCTGCCCGCCGCCCAGTGTTCCCTTGTCGACCAGCAGGGTGGCAAAACCCAGTCGGCGCAGGCGCGCGTTCAGCCAAAGGCCGGCGACGCCGCCGCCAACGATCAGGACGTCGGTGCTGAGGGATTCGGGCATGTGCAGACCTCATTGGGTAAACGGTCGCGCAGTATAACTGCAGTCCGCCGGCAGCTTAGTGGCCTGCGCTGCGGGAGAACAACTGGATGACCACCACACCGGCGATGATCAGCCCCATGCCCAGTACCGCCGGCAGGTCCAGGTACTGACGATAGAGCAGTGCCGCGGCGACGCTGACCAGTACGATGCCGAGCCCGGCCCAGATGGCATAGGCGATGCCTACCGGGATGGTCCGTACCACCAGCGCGAGCATCCAGAACGACAGGCTGTAGCCCGTCACCACCAGCAGCAGTGGCAGCGGGCGACTGAAGCCGGCCAACGCCTTCATTGAGGTAGTGGCGATCACTTCGGCGCAGATGGCGATGGCCAGGTAAACGTAACCGGACATGGGAAATCCTGATCGTAGGCTGGAGGAGGTCAACTTCGTTCGGTCGCGTCCTCGTCAACTAGTTCGCCAGCCATGGCGGTTATGGCTCGCGAGCAGGCAGCTTGCTAAGCTCCGCGCCCATGAATCGCACCCTCTATACCCTGTTGTTTCACCTCGGCCTGCCGCTGGTATTGCTGCGCCTGCTCTGGCGCGCTTGGCGCGCGCCGGCCTACTCCCGGCGCATTGGCGAACGCTTCGCCTTCGGTTTGCCAGCGCTTCGTCCGGGTGGCATATGGGTGCATGCGGTATCGGTCGGCGAAAGCATCGCTGCGGCGCCAATGATCCGCGAGCTGATGGCGCGCTATCCGCAGCTGCCGATCACCGTCACCTGCATGACGCCGACCGGCTCGGAGCGGATTCAGGCGCTGTTCGGCGACAGCGTGCAGCACTGCTATCTGCCCTATGACCTGCCCTGGGCGGCGGCGCGCTTTCTTGAGCGCGTGCGACCGAAGCTGGCGGTGGTGATGGAAACCGAACTCTGGCCCAACCATATCCATCAGTGTGCACGCCGCGACATTCCGGTAGCGCTGGCCAATGCGCGCTTGTCCGAGCGCTCGGCTCGCGGCTACGCGCGCTTCGCCCGTCTGACCGCGCCGATGCTGGCCGAGCTGAGCCTGATTGCCGTGCAGACCGAGGCTGAAGCCGAACGTTTTCGCCAGCTCGGTGCGCGCGATGAGTGCGTCGAGGTGACCGGCTCGATCAAGTTCGACCTGACCATCGACCCGGCACTGCTGGCGCGGGCGACCGATTTGCGCCGCCAATGGGCGGCGCTGGAGCGGCCTTTGTGGATCGCCGCCAGTACTCACGCTGGCGAGGACGAGATCATGCTCGCTGCTCATCGCCAGCTGCTTGGCGAACACCCGCAGGCGCTGCTGATCCTGGTGCCCAGACACCCGGAGCGCTTCGCCTCGGTGTACGAGTCGGCGGTCAGGGACGGGTTTGTCGCCGTGCGGCGCTCGACGGGGGAAGTGGTCGACGCCGGCACCCAGGTGCTGGTCGGCGACACCATGGGCGAGCTGCTGTTTCTCTATGCGCTGGCGGATGTCGCCTTCGTTGGCGGCAGCCTAGTGCCCAACGGTGGGCACAACCTTCTAGAGCCCGCCGCGCTGGGCAAGCCGGTGCTCAGCGGCCCGCACCTATTCAACTTTCTCGAAATCTCCGCGCAACTGCGCGATGCCGGCGCCCTGCGCGAAGTGCAGGATGCCGTGCAACTGGCGCAAGCGGTCAGCGAACTCTGGGGCGATCCAGCCGGGGCCCAGGCGATGCGCGATGCCGGTCTCGGCGTGCTCAAGGCCAATCAGGGTGCTCTGGCGCGGTTGCTGGCGGGGTTGGGGCGGCTGCTCGGGTAATTTGGCCGGGCGGATTCGGCGTCAGGCCGCCATGTTCGGCGCGGGATGCTTTTGATGGTTTTCCCGCCCCGGGCAGCTCAACGCTAGAGTTTTAGCCGTTGGGCTCTCGCACAGGTGGATGAAGGTATCGCTACGCTGCCCGGCCGCTCATGCACCTGTTTTCCTCCGTCGCTCAGTAATCGATCCGCACCGGCTGGCCGATGGTTTGCGGCAGGTCCGGTGGCAGGAAGTCGGTGTCCGGGTTGTAATCGGGTTTCAGGTAGGCCGCCAGCTGCTGCAGGTCGTCCGGGTTCAGCGTGCCGGCCGCCTGCTTCAGGCGCAGGTTGTCGAGAATGTAGTCGTAGCGGGCATTGTTGTAGTCGCGCACGGCGGCATACAGGCGCCGCTGGGTGTCGAGCACATCGACGATGTTGCGGGTGCCGACCTGATAGCCGATCTCGGTGGCTTCCAGCGCACTCTGGTTGGAGATGATCGACTGCCGGCGGGCCTGGACCTGTTCGATATCGGTGTTGACCGCGCGGTGCAGGTTGCGTGTGGCTTCCACCACCTGGCGGCGCAGGCTCTCGCGCTGCTGCTCGCTCTGACTCAATTGGTAATAGGCCTCGCGGCTCTGCGAGGTGGTCAGCCCGCCGCTGTAGAGCGGGATGTTCAGCTGCAGGCCGATGCTGCGCTGCTCGACGTCGCCGGTGTAGCGCGGCATGTCGAAGCCCGGGATGCTCTGGCTGTTGCTGAAGCCCAAGGCGTCGTTGTCGCCCTTGCGGTAGGAGGCCACGGCGTCGAGCGTCGGCGCATGGCCGGCGCGGCGCTGGCGCAGGGTCTCCTCGGCGGCGGTCACGGCGTAATTGACCGCCAGCAGGTTGAGGTTCTGCCGCGTCGCCGTATCGACCCAGGCCTTGGCCTCGTTCGGCACCGGCGCCAGCACCGGCAGGGTGTGGCGGATGCCTTCCAGCGCCAGGTATTCGCGGTTGGTCAGGGTGTACAGCGCCTGGAAGGCGTCCTCGACCTGGCGCTGGGCGATGGACCGATTGGCGCGTGCGGTATCGAACCCGGCCTGGGCCTCGAGCACGTCGGTCTTGTCGGAAAGACCGACCTCGAAGCGTTCGTTGGCCTGGTCGAGCTGGCGCTTGAATGCAGCTTCCTCGGCTTTAACCGCCGCCAGATTGTCCTGGGCGCGCAGCACGGCGAAGTAGGCCAGTGCGCTCTGCAGGATCAGGTCCTGTTCGGCGATGGAGTATTCGATTGCAGCCTGCTCGCTGACAGCCTCCGCAGCCTTGAGCTGGAACCAGCGGTCGGCGCGGAAAATTGGCTGGCTCAGCGTCGCCTGATAGGCGGTGCCGCTGCGCGACAGCGAGGTGGAGCCCATGCTGGTGTCGACGTCCGTTTCGGTGTCGCTCAGCTCGGCGCCGGCACTGAGGTTGGGCAGCAGGCCGGCCCGCGCCTGCGGCACGATTTCCTGGCGGGCGCGAAACAGCGCGCGCGCCGCGGCCAGGTCGGCGTTGTTGTTGACGGCTTGCTGATAGACGCTGACCAGATCGGTCTTGCTGGCGAGGGGGACGGTCTCTTGCGCCCAGGCTCCTCCGGCAGTGAGGGTGGCCACGGCGAGAGCCAGGGGGAGTCTGCGCAGCATGTTGGGTCCATCCTGAATAGAGCTGATGGGCAAGGCTAAGCGGCAGCTGTCAGGGGGTCAAGGCGCGCGTGCGCCGTGGTGTGAGGCGGCGATGGCGGTCCGGGCAAATGACCGAACGGTCGACTAGTTTCGCCATTGCCATGGTGTTCGCCCAAGGTCTTGATTAGACTCGACGGCGTTCTTGTCGGGGTGCCTTGAAGCGAAGGCTGAGATCGGAAAGTTCCGGATCCCGTTGAACCTGATCAGGTTAAGGCCTGCGTAGGGAACAAGATGTCCTCGTCTCGAACGTGACGAGTCTCTCCACCGCAGTTGCGGTGCCCGACGCCCTTGATCCGCCGTGTTGCTCAGGTTCGCTCCGACATTTCCCAGGAGAAGCCGATGAGCGTGCAAAGCAACAAGAATCTGAGTGAGTCCGCCCAGGTCGACCAGCAGTCCATTCAACCCTTCCCGCGTTCGCAAAAGATCTATGTACAGGGCTCGCGCCCCGACATCCGCGTACCCATGCGCGAGATCAGCCTGGACGTGACGCCCACCGACTTCGGCGGCGAGATCAACGCGCCGGTCACCGTCTACGACACCTCCGGCCCCTACACCGACCCGAACGTCACCATCGACGTGCGCAAGGGCCTGGCCGACGTGCGCAGCGCCTGGATCGAGGACCGCGGCGACACCGAGAAGCTGCCGGGGTTGTCCTCCGAGTTCGGCCAGCGCCGCCTCAACGATGCCGAACTATCCGCCATGCGCTTCGCCCATGTGCGCAACCCGCGTCGCGCGAAGGCCGGGCACAACGTCAGCCAGATGCACTATGCGAAGAAGGGCATCATCACGCCGGAGATGGAGTACGTCGCCATCCGCGAGAACATGAAGCTCGCCGAGGCGCGCGAAGCCGGCCTGCTCGCCGAACAGCATGCCGGGCAGAGCTTCGGCGCGGCCATCCCCAAGGAAATCACCCCCGAGTTCGTGCGCAGCGAAGTCGCTCGTGGCCGCGCCATCATCCCGGCCAACATCAACCACACCGAGCTGGAGCCGATGATCATCGGCCGCAACTTCCTGGTAAAGATCAACGGCAACATCGGCAACTCGGCGCTGGGCTCCTCCATCGAGGAAGAAGTGGCCAAGCTGACCTGGGGCATTCGCTGGGGCTCGGACACCGTGATGGACCTGTCCACCGGCAAGCACATCCACGAGACCCGCGAATGGATCATCCGCAACTCGCCGGTACCGATCGGCACCGTGCCGATCTACCAGGCGCTGGAGAAGGTCAATGGCATCGCCGAGGATCTGACCTGGGAGCTGTTCCGCGACACGCTGATCGAGCAGGCCGAGCAGGGCGTGGACTACTTCACCATCCACGCCGGCGTGCTGCTGCGCTACGTGCCGCTGACAGCCAAGCGCGTGACCGGCATCGTCAGCCGCGGCGGCTCGATCATGGCCAAGTGGTGCCTGGCGCATCACAAGGAGAATTTCCTCTACACCCACTTCGAAGACATCTGCGAAATCATGAAGGCCTATGACGTCAGCTTCTCGCTGGGCGACGGCCTGCGTCCGGGTTCCATTGCAGACGCCAACGACGCTGCACAGTTCGGTGAGCTGGAAACCCTCGGTGAGCTGACCAAGATCGCCTGGAAACACGATGTGCAGTGCATGATCGAAGGCCCGGGTCACGTGCCGATGCACATGATCAAGGAGAACATGGACAAGCAGCTGGAATGCTGCGACGAGGCGCCGTTCTACACCCTGGGCCCGCTGACCACCGACATCGCCCCTGGCTACGACCACATCACCAGTGGCATCGGTGCGGCGATGATCGGCTGGTTTGGCTGCGCCATGCTCTGCTACGTCACGCCGAAGGAACACCTCGGCCTGCCGAACAAGGATGACGTCAAGACCGGCATCATCACCTACAAGATCGCCGCGCACGCCGCCGACCTCGCCAAGGGTCATCCGGGCGCGCAGATTCGCGACAACGCCCTGTCCAAGGCGCGCTTCGAGTTCCGCTGGGAAGACCAGTTCAACCTCGGCCTCGACCCGGACACCGCGCGTGCCTTCCACGACGAGACGCTGCCGAAGGAATCGGCGAAGGTCGCGCACTTCTGCTCCATGTGCGGACCGAAGTTCTGTTCGATGAAGATTACCCAGGAAGTGCGCGAATACGCCGCTGAGCACGGCCTGACCGACGAGCAGAAGGCCATCGAGGCGGGCTTCGCCGAGCAGTCCTCGCGTTTCAAGGACGAAGGCTCGGTGATCTACAAGCAGGTGTGACCGGCGAGGTGTGATCGACTGGCTGTAGACGACCCGAAGCGGGCTGGCATATACCGGCCCGCTTCGTATCCTCAGAGATATTCCGGCTTCAGAATGCCTTCCAGCTGTTCATGGGGGATGAACAGTTCAGGGTGCCCGCTCGAGTACGGCGCAATGCTGTACACGTCGTACTTGAGCAACACGCTGTCTTTCAGCAGCGCGATGTTTGCGGTCTGCTGGAAGGGCCAGAAGCCGGTGAACTCGGCGTCCTGGGCGTGGCCGTTCTCCACCAGCCAGCGTTGATGGGCCTGGCGCGCAACGCGCCAGAAGCTGCCCTCCTGCCCGGGGATCAGCAGGTCTTCGAGACGTAATTCCCGATCGGCCTCTCGGTCGTAGTTGATGAAGCCGCGACCGGGCATGCCGTGGGCGCCACCGACATACAGATAGCTGGACAGCTCGACGACCAGGATGTCGCCGTGCTGCTCGCGCAGCTTGGCCTGCAGGTAGCTGCTCCAGCCCGGCTCGGCAGTGCGTAGAAACTGCTGCTGATAACCCTTGAGCGAATCCGGCAGGCGATCATCCGGACCATTGATGGTCATCCGGCGCAGGCGCGCGTCGATCAGGTTGTTCAGTTCGGGTTCGTCGGTGAAGGTCAGGGTGTCGATGTTCACCAGCGGGCAGTCTTCGCCCTGGCAGCCCTGCGGGCGTTGCTCGGTGAGGTTCTGGTGCGCCTCCACCGGGCGTTCGGAGGCGAGGTGCTGACAGCCGCTCAGCAGTACGACAAGGCTGCTCAGGAGGATCAGAGTGCGGATGGAGGTGGTTCGATTCATGGTTGGTCCAGGCATGGCAGTGCGCTTTCGATTGCCGAAGACACCTGAAGTTCGTGCGGCGCTGCAGGTGGAGCTTTCTTCGGCTACGGTGGTCTGCAAAGGGCTGCGCCAGCGACGATGCCGCGTTAGGATGGCGACGAAGCCGCTCACGTTGTGACGGTTGCAGTCGCCCGCCGTCACGTAAGGCGCGGTTCAAACCGATATGAGTAGTACCCGATGAGCGAGACCTTCAAGCCCGGACCGGATGATGTCCAGATCCTCCGACGAGAGCAATGCTTCAGCGGTTTTTACCGGCTGGAACGCCTGCACCTGCGTCATCGCCAGTTCAGCGGCGCCATGGGCGCGGAGTTGAGTCGCGAGCTGTTCGTGCGGCATGACGCCGTGTGCGTGCTGCCCTACGATCCGCAGCGCGATCAGGTGGTGCTTATAGAGCAGTTCCGCGTGGGTGCGCTGGGCAAGGTCGAGAACCCCTGGCTGATCGAACTGGTGGCGGGGCTGATCGACAAGGACGAGTCACCTGACGCGGTGGCCCGGCGCGAGGCGGTCGAAGAAGCCGGTCTGGAGCTGGGCGAGCTGTGGCCGATCGCCCGGTACTTCCCGTCCCCGGGCGGCAGCGATGAACAGGTGCATCTCTACATCGGTCGCTGCGAAAGCGAAGGCGCACAAGGCGTCTTCGGTCTGGCCGAGGAAGGCGAGGATATCCGCGTGCATGTCTGGCCGCTGCAGCAGGCACTCCGCGCGGTCAACGAGGGTCGTATCGACAACGCGGCCAGCATCATTGCACTGCAGTGGCTGGCCTTGAATCGAGAGCAGGTGCGGGGGGCGTGGACATGAGAAAGACGCGCGAGCGATACCGAGTCGACCTGCTCGAGCTGCAGTCGGCCTGCGAGGCCAATTACCTGCGCCTGATGCGCCTGCTGCCGGGCATGCGTAACGGTTGCGACGCGCGCCGCATCGCCATCAGTCAGGGCGACATGTTGCTCGGTGTGCTGGTGCTCGAGGTGCTGGAGAGCTGCCCTTACACCACGACCTTGCAGGTCAGTCAGGAGAACTGCTTGACCTGGTTGCCGGTGCCGAAGATGGAGGTGCGGGTTTACCACGATGCGCGCATGGCCGAAGTCATTCGCGCCGAGAATGCGCGACGTTTCCGCGGCATCTATCACTACCCCAACGCGCAGATGCACCAGCCGGACGAGAAGAACCAACTCAATCTGTTCCTCGGCGAATGGCTGGGCCACTGTCTGGCCTGCGGGCACGAGCTGGAACCGGTGCTCTGACCCCTTGCACCATGCCTTGATAGCCTGATACTGCGCTTGATCCGCCCTGGATGCGCAGCGCTATTCTGTGATCCAAGCCCACATCCCGAGGTTTACCCCCCTGCCGGGCACCTACCATAATTCCGTTGCGATTTAGCTCAAGGAGAAGGGCATTGCCTGGTGCGTCCCTGACTGTTGAAGATTCGGTTCTGCTGGTGCAGCTTACCGACAGCCATCTGTTTGCCGAAGCGGACGGCAAGCTGCTGGGCATGAATACCTGTGACAGCCTGGAGCAGGTGGTCGAGCTGGCCATCGACGAGCAGCCGCGCATCGACCTGATCCTTGCCACCGGCGACCTGTCGCAGGATGGCTCGGTAGCGTCCTACCAGCGGTTCCGCCGGCTTGCCGAGCGCATCGAAGCACCAGCGCGCTGGTGTCCGGGGAACCACGACGAGCTGGCAGCAATGCGTGAGGCCTGCCGTGGCAGTGCGCTGATGGAGCCGGTGCTGGAGATCGGCGGCTGGCGTGTGGTGATGCTCGATACGCTGGTGGCGGGCTCGGTGTTCGGCATGCTGCGCAACGATCAGCTGGAACTGCTCGAGCGTGCACTGAGCGAGGCGCCGGACCATCACCATCTGATCTGTCTGCACCATCATCCGGTGTCCATCGGCAGTCGCTGGATGGATACCATCGGGCTGCGCAATCCAGAAGCCCTGTTCGAGGTGCTCGATCGTCACCGCAACGTGCGTGCATTGCTCTGGGGTCATATCCACCAGGAGTTCGATCACTGGCGCAACGGTGTACGCCTGCTGGCGTCGCCATCGACCGGCGTGCAGTTCGCCCCGCAGAGCGAAGACTTTCAGGTCGACAGCGTGGCGCCGGGTTATCGCTGGCTGCGGCTGTACGTCGATGGACAGCTGGAGACGGGCGTTTCCCGGGTCAGCGGTATCGAGTTCGAGATCGACTACAGCGTCAAGGGCTACTAACGCGGCTCTGCGCGCAGTGACACGCGCTGGCGGTACTTACCAGCAGATACCCCGAGCCCACCCCATCATGCCGCCGGCCTGCTTGCAGACGGCGGCAAGTGCCTTGTAGCCTTGCGGTTTTCCTACGAACTGTATCCATGTCCAGCTATTCACCTTCGATTCTCTATATCCACGGTCTCAACAGCTCACCGGTCTCGCAGAAGGCCAGCCAGTTGTCCGCTGCGCTGGAGAAACTGGGCATGGCCGAACGCTTGCGGGTCCCCGCGCTGCACCATCATCCGCGTCAAGCCATCGCCCAACTCGAAGCATGCCTGGCCGAGCTCGGCCGGCCGTTGCTGGTCGGCAGCTCGCTTGGCGGCTACTATGCGACGCACCTCGCCGAGCGCCATGGCCTCAAGGCATTGCTCATCAATCCGGCCGTGACACCGCACCGCCGGTTCGACGGTTATCTTGGGCCGCAGACCAATCTGTATAGCGGGGAAGTCTGGGACCTCACCGACGATCATGTAACCGCCTTGGCGGAACTGGAAACCGCGCCACCACAGGATGCCGAGCGCTATCAGGTCTGGCTGCAGACGGCCGACGAGACGCTGGATTACCGTGACGCCGCGCAGTTCTATCGTGGCTGTGCACTGCGCATTCAGGCCGGTGGCGACCATGGCTTTCAGGGATTTGCCGAGCGTCTGCCGGCGCTGCTGGCCTTTGCCGGCTTCGAGCCGCAGGCATGGCTTGATCGGCTCTGAAGGGATGCTGATGTGCGGCGCAACGTTAGCGCGGCTGGTCGGCGGTCAGGGAGGTTTCGCGAACGCGGACCGGCCATTTCATTCCGGCGTTGCGCGAATTTCGCTGCCCGCAAGGGCTGATTAATTCAGAACATAAGGACAGTGCCAGACAGATGTCTTATACCGCAGAAGCCATCGAGGTTCTTTCCGGCCTCGACCCGGTGCGCAAGCGCCCGGGCATGTACACCGATACCTCGCGGCCCAACCACCTGGCCCAGGAAGTCATCGACAACAGCGTCGACGAAGCCCTCGCCGGCCATGCCCGCTCGGTTCAGGTGATCCTGCATCAAGACAATTCGCTGGAAGTGATCGACGACGGCCGTGGCATGCCGGTGGACATCCACCCGGAAGAGGGTGTGCCGGGCGTCGAGCTGATCCTCACCAAGCTTCACGCCGGCGGCAAGTTCTCCAACAAGAACTACCAGTTCTCCGGTGGTCTGCACGGGGTCGGAATCTCGGTGGTCAACGCCCTGTCGACGCGGGTCGAAGTGACCGTCAAGCGCGACGGCAGCGAGTACCGCATGAGCTTCGCCGATGGCTTCAAGGCCACTGACCTGGAAGTCATCGGCAGCGTCGGCAAGCGCAACACCGGTACCAGCGTGCGCTTCTGGGCCGATCCGAAATACTTCGATTCCCCCAAATTCTCCATCAGCCGCCTCAAGCATGTGCTCAAGGCGAAGGCCGTGCTCTGCCCGGGGCTGAGCGTCAGCTTCGAGGACAAGGGCAGCGGCGAGAAGGTCGAGTGGCACTACGAGGACGGCCTGCGTTCGTACCTGGTCGACTCGGTCAGCGATTACCTGCGCCTGCCCGACGAGCCCTTCGTCGGCACCCTGGCGGGCAACACCGAGGCGGTGGACTGGGCGCTGCTGTGGCTGCCGGAAGGTGGCGAGAGTGTCCAGGAGAGCTACGTCAACCTGATTCCAACGGCCCAGGGCGGCACCCATGTCAACGGCCTGCGCCAGGGCCTGCTGGATGCCATGCGCGAGTTCTGCGAATTCCGCAACCTGCTGCCGCGCGGGCTGAAGCTGGCTCCGGAAGACATCTGGGAGCGCATCGCCTTCGTCCTCTCGATGAAGATGCAGGAGCCGCAGTTCTCCGGGCAGACCAAGGAGCGCCTGTCGTCCCGCGAGGCCGCGGCATTCGTCTCCGGTGTGGTCAAGGATGCCTTCAGCCTCTGGCTCAATGCCCACCCGGAGCTGGGCATGCAACTGGCCGAGCTGGCGATCAGCAACGCCGGGCGCCGTCTCAAGGCCGGCAAGAAGGTCGAACGCAAGAAGATCACCCAGGGCCCGGCGCTGCCGGGCAAGCTGGCCGACTGCGCCGGGCAGGACCCGATGCGCGCCGAGCTGTTCCTGGTCGAGGGTGACTCGGCCGGCGGCTCGGCCAAGCAGGCGCGGGACAAGGAGTTCCAGGCGATCATGCCGCTGCGCGGCAAGATCCTGAACACCTGGGAAGTCGACGGCGGCGAAGTGCTGGCCAGCCAGGAAGTCCACGACATCGCCGTCGCCATCGGCGTCGATCCGGGCGCGGCCGATCTGGGCCAGCTGCGTTACGGCAAGATCTGCATCCTCGCCGACGCCGACTCAGACGGCCTGCACATCGCCACGCTGCTCTGCGCCCTGTTCGTCCAGCATTTCCGCCCGCTGGTCGAGGCCGGCCATGTCTATGTCGCCATGCCGCCGCTGTACCGCATCGACCTGGGCAAGGACATTTTCTACGCGCTGGATGAGGCCGAGCGTGACGGCATTCTTGAGCGCCTGGTTGCCGAGAAGCGCCGCGGCAAGCCTCAGGTCACTCGGTTCAAGGGCCTCGGTGAGATGAACCCACCGCAACTGCGCGAGACCACCATGGACCCCAACACCCGTCGCCTGGTGCAGCTGACCCTGGATGACTTCGAAGGAACCCGCGAGATCATGGACATGTTGCTTGCCAAGAAGCGCGCCGGCGACCGCAAGAGCTGGCTCGAGTCCAAGGGCAATCTGGCCGAGGTGCTGGTTTGATCCGCCGTTGGCTGGCGTTGCTGAGTCTGGCTTCGGCACCGCTCTGGGCCAGCGAGCCGGCGCCCGAACTGAAATTGCTCGGCGAGCACCCGGTGGCCGGAATAACCGGTGGCAACCTGTCCGGAATGGCCTGGTGCGGCGATGCCTTGTGGGCCGTTTCCGATCGCGAGGACGACGTTCTCTATCGTCTGGATACCAGCGTCTCGCCCTGGCAGGCGCAGCCCGAGCGTTTCGAGGCGGCCCCGCCACCGGACAGCGGCTTGCCCTGGGGCATGCGCATGCGCGCCTGGGTCAGCGGCCAGGTGCGGGGTGGTCAGCTGGATTTCGAAGGTCTGAGTTGTGACAGCCTGGGCAACCGCTACGTGGTCAGTGAGGCCCATGCCGGCGTGCTGCGGGTCAGCCCAGCGGGTACGGCAGAATGGCTGCGCCTGCCCGATACGCTGATACGACAGGCGCGGGCCAGCGGCATGCTCTGGCACTTCAACGCGCTGTTCGAAGGGATCGCCGTCGATCCGAAGGCCGAGCGCATGTGGATTGCGGCCGAACGCGAGCGCCGCGGTCTTCTGGTGCTGCATCGTCAGCAGAGCAGCTGGCAGTGCACGGGCGGTTGCGTGCTGATGGCCGACGGGGGCGATCAGCTGCCGCCCGCTGCGCTGGGCGATGCGCCGCTGCCAAAGAGCTTCTCGGCGGTGGCGTTCTTCGCCGACAACCTTTTCGTGCTCGAGCCCTCGGCCTACCGCGTCTGTCGTCGCAGTCCGGCCACTGGCGCGGTGGAGCGTTGCTGGTCATTCGCCGAGGAGGCCTTGACCGAGGCGCGCCGTTACGCTGAGCCCTACGGCAACGCCGAGGCGCTGTGGATCGATGCCGAAGGCGCGTGGATCGGGGTCGACAACAACGGCAAGGCCCGTGGCGATGGCGAAAAGCGCCCGATCGTCTGGCGTTTTGCCGCGCCTGATGGCGGCTGGGGTGCGAAGCCGTGAGCCAGACCGCCGGGCGGCGTGCCGGGCGCGTGATGCTGGTGCTCGCCTGGGGCGTCGGACTGTTCCTGGCCACCCGCTTTTTCGCCGCTTGGGAGGAGGATCGGCTCAACCCCAATCGGCAGCCGGTTTCGCAGCTGCAGGGCGAGCAGATCGAAGTGCAGCTGGCCGGCAATGTCCAAGGCCATTTCGTTGCCAGCGGGCGGATCAATGGTGAGGCCGTCACCTTTCTGCTGGATACCGGTGCTACCGATGTCGCGGTGCCGGCCGAGCTGGCCGAACGGCTGGGACTGGAGCGTGGCGCGCCGGTGATGCTGCACACCGCCAACGGCCAGACCACCGGTTATCGCACCGTGCTGTCGAGCCTCGATCTGGGTGACATCCGCCTGCACGACGTGCGCGCTATCGTCGCCCCCGGCTTTCGCAGCGAACAGGTGCTGCTCGGTATGAGCGCACTGAAGCAGCTTGAATTCACCCAGCGCGCTGGCACCCTGGTGCTGCGCCAGCAACTACCTCAGGGGCAAGACCGATGAGGGCGCTCATACAGTCCACGGTGCCTGTCCTGGCTTCGTTGAATTTCGATGAAAGCCGCGGCTTCTACACGACCTATCTGGGTTTCCAGGTCGTGCTGCAGGCCACTGACTACCTGATCGTGGAGCGCGACGGTGCGCAGCTGCATTTCTGGCTTTGCACGGAGCGCCACGTTGCCGAGAACACCTCCTGCTACATACGTACCGGCGATTGCCAGGCGCTGTACCGGGAGTTCTGTCAGCGTGGCCTGGTCCTGGACGCGCCCGTTATGCAGCCCTGGGGCATGCAAGAACTTTATGTCATCGACGCCCACGGCAACTTGCTCAAGTTCGGCGAGCAACCAGCCGTGAGTCATCCATCCTTTGCTGAAGAAAATTGCTGATGAGCGAATCCCTCGACCTGAGCCTGGACGGCGTGGAGCGTCGCTCCCTCGCCGATTTCACCGAGCAGGCCTACCTCAACTACTCCATGTACGTGATCATGGATCGCGCACTGCCGCATATCGGCGACGGTTTGAAGCCGGTGCAGCGGCGCATCATCTATGCCATGAGCGAACTCGGCCTGGGCGCCGACGCCAAGCACAAGAAGTCCGCACGTACCGTCGGTGACGTGCTCGGCAAGTTTCATCCGCATGGCGACAGTGCCTGCTACGAAGCCATGGTGCTGATGGCGCAGCCGTTCAGCTATCGCTACACGCTGGTCGATGGTCAGGGCAACTGGGGCGCGCCGGACGATCCCAAGTCGTTCGCCGCCATGCGTTACACCGAGGCCCGGCTGTCGCGTTATTCCGAGGTGCTGCTTAGCGAGCTGGGGCAGGGCACGGTTGAGTGGGTGCCGAACTTCGATGGCACCCTCGACGAGCCGGCAACGCTACCGGCGCGCCTGCCCAACCTTTTGCTCAACGGCACCACCGGCATCGCCGTGGGCATGGCCACCGATGTGCCGCCGCACAACCTGCGTGAAGTGGCGAGCGCCTGCATACGTCTGCTCGACGAGCCGAGCGCCAATGTCGAGCAGCTCTGCGAGCATGTGCTGGGCCCGGATTTCCCGACCGAGGCGGAGATCATCACGCCGCGTGCGGACCTGCTGAAGATCTATGAGACAGGTCGAGGTTCCGTTCGCATGCGGGCCGTCTACCGTGTCGAAGACGGCGACGTCGTGGTCACCGCGCTGCCGCACCAGGTGTCCGGCTCCAAGGTGCTCGAGCAGATCGCCGGGCAGATGCAGGCCAAGAAGCTGCCGATGGTCGCCGACCTGCGCGATGAGTCGGATCATGAGAACCCCTGTCGCATCGTCATCATCCCGCGCTCCAACCGGGTCGATGTCGAAGCGCTGATGCAGCACCTGTTCGCCACCACCGATCTGGAGTCCAGCTACCGGGTCAACACCAACGTGATCGGGCTCGATGGTCGCCCACAGGTGAAGAACCTGCGCACCCTGCTCAGCGAGTGGCTGACCTATCGCATCGGTACGGTACGCCGTCGCCTGCAGTTCCGCCTGGACAAGGTCGAGAGGCGTCTGCACCTGTTGGAAGGCTTGCTGGTGGCCTTCCTCAATCTGGATGAAGTGATCCACATCATCCGTACTGAAGATCAGCCCAAACCGGTGCTGATGGCGCGCTTCGAACTCTCCGAGCTGCAGGCCGACTACATCCTCGACACCCGCCTGCGTCAGCTGGCGCGGCTGGAAGAGATGAAGATCCGCGGCGAGCAGGACGAGCTGGCCAAGGAGCGCGAGAAGCTGCTGGCGCTGCTGGGTAGTGAAACCAAGCTGAAGAAACTGGTGCGCAAGGAGCTGATCGAGGACGCGGAAACCTACGGCGACGATCGCCGCTCGCCGATCGTCGAGCGTGCCGAGGCGCGGGCGCTGTCGGAAAACGAGCTGCTGCCGTCCGAGCCGGTGACCGTGGTGATCTCCGATAAAGGCTGGGCGCGCTGCGCCAAGGGCCATGATGTCGATGCCAGCGGGCTGTCCTACAAGGCCGGAGATGGCTTCAAGGCAGCTGCGGCCGGGCGCTCGAATCAATATGCGGTGTTCATCGACTCCACTGGGCGCAGCTATTCGCTGGCGGCGCACTCGCTGCCTTCGGCGCGAGGCCAGGGCGAGCCGCTCACCGGCCGGCTGACGCCACCGCCGGGCGCGAGTTTCGAATGCGTGATGCTGCCCGATGATGAGGCGCTCTACGTGATCGCCTCGGACGCCGGCTACGGTTTCGTGGTCAAGGGCGAAGACCTGCAGGCCAAGAACAAGGCAGGCAAGGCGCTGCTCTCGCTGCCGAAAGGCGCCAAGGTCGTCGCGCCGCGGCCGCTGGCCAGTCGCGAGGAGGATTGGCTGGCTGCAGTGACGACCGAGGGCCGTCTACTGGTGTTCCCGGTGCGGGATCTGCCGCAGCTGGGCAAGGGCAAGGGCAACAAGATCATTGGCATCCCCGGCGAGCGGGTCGCGAGCCGCGAGGAGTATCTGGTCGATCTCGCCGTGTTGCCGACCGGTGCGACACTGGTGTTGCAGGCGGGCAAGCGCACGCTGTCGCTCAAGGCCGAGGATCTGGAGCACTACAAAGGAGAGCGTGGCAGGCGCGGCAACAAGCTGCCACGAGGCTTCCAACGCGTCGAAGGCTTGCTGGTCGAAGCATGACCAAACGTATTGGCGCTGGAATCGAAGGCCGCTTTCACGGAAGATAGCGGCCTTTCCAGCCTGCGGCATGTTGCCCGGTGCTTTCTTTCGCGTCGGCGGAGTCGATTGTCCGACGAGACATATGCACGAGGCATTGGCGATCTGGTGATCGCGAGCGGCCTGAACTCTGGTGTTATGACGGTAATGAAGAATTTGCTGCGTGTTCCGACTGTTTTGTTGCTGGCCAGCATGGGGCTGACAGGCTGCATCGGCCTGCAGCCTGCGCCAATGTACCGACTGGACAGCGGTACGACTGAAGTGCCTGAGCGAACCGATGGCGCCGCCGTGCTGCTGGCACCGGTGACGCTTGCCGATTATCTGCAGCGTGACGCTTTGCTTCAGCGTCTGGCTGACGGCAGCCTGGCCGTCGACGGTCAGCGCGCCCACTGGGCGGGCAGCCTGAAGGCCGACGTCGAGCAGGTGTTGCTGCGTCAGCTGGCCTGGCGTCTGGATACGCAGAGCCTGGTGCTTGGCCCGGCCGACGAAGGCTTTACCCCGGAAGTGCAGATCGAGCTGTCCATCACTCGCCTTGATTCCGGCCCCGAATTCCCGGCGGTACTCGAGGCGCATTGGCGTCTGCGCGACAAGGCGGGCAAGCACCTGGGCAGTCGACTGGTGCGCCTGCAGGAGGAGCACCAGGGCAGCGCGAGCGATCAGGTGCGGGCGCAGAGCGTTCTGCTGCAGCGCCTGAGCGAGATGGTCGCCGATGCGGTCGAACCTACCCTGGTAGCCAAGACCGCACCCAAGGTTGCCCCTGCCAAACCACAGGTAAGCAAGTCTGCCGAGGCGCCAGCACCGCGCATCCCGGCCGCCGAACCCATTCGTACGGATATGGAAGTGTTCCGCTTCTGACCCTGTCGCGGCTGCTGTTGCAGTCAGTGCATTGAAAAGCCCGGCCAGTGATCTGGTCGGGCTTTTTCGTTTTCTCGGGCTGGTTGCGACTGCGGGCTCGACCAAAGGTCAATGGTCGTTTGATAGCGACCGTATGGCTTGCGTCAGTGGGTGCGGCTGCGTAGTTCGTGCATGCGCGTCAGCTGGCGTTCCAGCAGCGAGGGGTATGGGTCCAGCAGGCGCTCGACGCAGCAGGCGCCTTCCGGGCTGGCAATCGGGCGGATTCGCGCGCGCTGCTGAATCAGCCGGTCCTCGCTGATGCTGCCCTCTACCAGCAGCAGGTTGCGGCTGTGCAGCGACATATCCAGCGCAGCTTGCGCCGGCTGGCTGAGCAGCAGGTCGCCCTGGCTCAGGTCGAACAGGCCATCGCCCTGGGTCAGGGCGAGCTGCAGTTGCAGCGTGATGCCGCTGTCGGCGACGTCGATCTGCAAGGCATGGCCCAGCGCACGCATCAGTTCGCCGCAGCAGATCGCGTGGGTGAGGTAGTTCTGCTCATCGTCCTGGCTATGAAACAACATCAGGCTGCTGCCATCGTTGAGCGTGTGCAGCTCGGCCTGGTATAGCGTCGCGGCTTGTTGCAGGCAGTCTCGATAGCGTTGCAGCAGTTCGGTCAGGCGCGGCCGCGGCAAGCGTCGCAATTGTTCCTGCCCGCCGAGCTGGATGGCCAGCACGGCGCTGCGGGTAGGTTGCGGCGGGGTAGGAGGTTGTACGCTCGGGGTACCCAGTGACGGGAGCTCGAACGGGACGTCGTCGTCCAGCTGCTGCACGTCGTCATCAGCGTTCGCGGAAAAGCCGCGTGGGCGATGTGACTCGTCGTCCAGCTCGATATCGAAGCGCTCCGGTTGCGCTGCGGGGGATCGTGAGTCAATGCTGTGGTCGTCACTCTGGTCAAAATAGTCGTCGTCCAGCGCATCGCTCAGGTCAAGCTCCGCCTCGGGCTTCTCCGGTACCAGGCGTGACTGCAGTTGGCGCGCAAGGTCGCCAATCTCGTCCTGCCGTCCGGCACCCGGGGCGGGGTCGTCCGGGTCGCGCAGCCACAGGCGCAGCTGCATCAAGGGCGTCGCCAATTGCCGGCCCAGGCGCAGGCTAAGCATCAGCGTCAATGCCAGCAGGATCAGGCTGAGCAGTCCCATGCTCTGCAGGCTGATGGTCATCGGCTGCTGAAACTGCTGCATGTCCAGGCTCACGCGCAGATGCCCGGCAATCACTTCCTGAAAGCTGATTGGTGTCGAATAAAGCCCGTTATCGTCCCCGAGCAGGCCCTGCTGAGGCCGGGTTCCGGACTCGGCGAGCACGCGATTGTCCACGCTGTAGATCGCTGCGTGAGCGACCAGCGGATTCTTCACCAGATTGCTCAGCAGCACGTTGAGGCTAAGGATGTCGTTGGCCACCAGCAGATCGGTGGCCGAGGCGGCCGTCTGGGTGACCAGGCTCTGGCCGAGGGCATCGGCCTGCTGCTCCATGGCATGCTTGAACTGCATGCCGATCACCCACGCGTAGATGATCAGCGCCAGCGCCACCAGCAGCAGCGTATGGCTGGCAATACGCAACACCAGCGGCACGCGATGCTGGCGTACTGCGCGATAGAGCATAAGGAAGAAGTTGTCTGGCTTTACGGATGCGGGCCGGTTCACAGAGCGCGGCTCTTCTCGTCGGGAAATTGCCGAGCAGTATACGGAAAGCACGGGGGGCGCTGAAGGTCTGCGACGGTAAGCTGACGAATTGCGTCCAGGGTCATCGTGGTGGAGCGCGATGTGCCTGCCGCGGGGCTTGTCCAGCGCGCTGGTCAGCTGATGTAGAATGCCCGCCTTCGTTGCCTGCCATGGGAGCTGCGCCTTGCGCGAAATCGTCCTGATCAATATCACCGGTGAAGATCGACCGGGCCTCACCGCGGCCATCACCGGCGTGCTCGCCCAGGGTGGCGTGAACATTCTCGACATCGGCCAGGCGGTGATCCATGACACGCTGTCGTTCGGCATCCTGATCGAGATTCCGGATAACGAGCGCGCCTCGTCGGTACTCAAGGACGTCCTGTTCATGGGCTACAAGCATGACCAGCAGGTGCGCTTCACCCCCGTGGTCGAGGCCGACTACCAGCACTGGGTGGCCGGGCAGGGCAAGTCCCGGCACATCGTCACCCTGCTGACGCGCAAGGTCACCGCCGAGCAATTGCAGCGGGTCAGCTCGATCACGGCGAAGTACGGGCTCAACATCGACCATATCGACCGCCTGTCCGGACGCATGCCGCTGGACATGCCTGAAGAACTGGGCAAGGGCTGCATCGAGTTTTCGGTGCGCGGCGAGCCGGCCGATACTGCGGCGCTGCGCGCCGAGTTTCTCAGCGTGGCGCAGGAGCTCAATGTCGATATCGCCTTCCAGCGCGATTCGGTCTACCGGCGCAACCGCCGGCTGGCTGTGTTCGACATGGACTCGACGCTGATCGAGGCCGAGGTCATCGACGAGCTGGCCAAGGCCGCCGGTGTTGGCGAGCAGGTATCGGAGATCACCGAGCGGGCGATGCGTGGCGAGCTGGATTTTCGCGCCAGCTTCAAGGAGCGCCTGGCGCTGCTGGAAGGCTTGTCGGAAGAGGTGCTGGCGGACATCGGTGCCAGCCTGCGCTTGACCGAGGGTGCCGAAGTGCTGTTCGCCGAACTCAAGCGCCTGGGCTACAAGACAGCGATCCTGTCCGGCGGCTTCAGCTATTTCGCCAAGCAGCTGCAGGCCAAGCTCGGCATCGACTACGTGTTCGCCAATGAATTGCAGATCGAGAACGGCAAGGTGACCGGCGTGGCGGTCGAGCCGATCGTCGATGCCCAGCGCAAGGCCGATCTGCTGCGCCAGCTGGCCGAGCAGGAAGGGCTGTGTCTGGAGCAGACCATCGCCGTGGGTGATGGCGCCAACGACCTGCCGATGCTTGGTCTGGCCGGCCTGGGCGTTGCCTTCCGCGCCAAACCGCTGGTCAAGCAGTCGGCCAAGCAGGCGATTTCAACCCTGGGTCTGGACGGGATTCTCTACCTGCTGGGTTTCCGCGATCGCGACGGCACGGAATAAAGCGCGGCTGCAGGCTCGAACAACCCAAAGCCCCGGATCAATCGATCCGGGGCTCTAGTTTTGTCACTCATGCCTTGCAGTGCCTTCAGGGTTTGATCGCCACCTTCAGCACGCCATCGCGCTGATTGGCAAACAGGTCGTAGGCGTCGGTAATGTCGTCCAGCGCATATTGATGGGTGACCAGCGGGCCGAGATCGACCCGGCCCGAGGCGACCACATTGAGCAGTCGGCGCATGCGCTCCTTGCCGCCCGGGCAGAGCGAGGTGACGATCTTGTTGTCGCCAAGCCCCGCATGGAAAGCGCCGAGCGGAATGGTCAGGTCACTGGAATAGACGCCCAGGCTGGACAGCGTTCCGCCTGGCTTGAGTACTCGCAATGCGCTCTCGAACGTCGATTGCAGGCCCAGCGCCTCAATGGAGGCGTCGACGCCGCGGCCGCCGGTTAGCTTGAGAACCTCTTCCACCACATCGACATTGCGGAAGTTGAGCGTCACGTCCGCTCCCATCTTCCGGGCGATATCCAGCCGCGCATCCACACCGTCCACGGCGATGATGGTGCCCGCACCGCGGAGCCTGGCACCAGCGGTGGCACAGAGGCCGATGGGCCCCTGGGCGAAGATCACCACGATGTCGCCGATCTTGATATTGGCCGCCTCGGCGCCGGCGAACCCGGTGGACATGATGTCCGGGCACATCAGCACCTGTTCGTCGGTCAGGCCGTCCGGTACGGGCGCCAGGTTGGCCATGGCGTCGGGTACCAGTACGTACTCGGCCTGGGTGCCGTCGATGCTGTTGCCGAAACGCCAGCCGCCCATGGGCTTGTAACCATGGCAGGAGCAGCCGCCGTCTTGCGAGGGGAGGCCGTCCTGACAGGCGTAGGAGGTGAAGCTCGGGCAGATGGCCCCGGCGATGACGCGCTGACCTTCCTGGTAGCCCTTGACGTTGCTGCCCAGCTTTTCGATGACGCCGACCGGCTCGTGGCCGATGGTCAGGCCGGGCGCGACCGGATACTCGCCCTTGAGAATGTGCACGTCGGTGCCGCAGATGGTGGTTGTGGTGACGCGTAACAGGGCATCGTTGGGACCGATCTCGGGGATGGGCTTGTCCTGCAGTTCAATGCGGCCCGGTTCGACGAACACGGCAGCTTTCATCATGACCATGGTGCGGCTCCTCTTCGAGTTGAAGGCGTCCGGACACTCTAGCTCAGCGCTGCCGCTGGCCAGTGATCGTAGTCAAGCTGAGGTGGGTTGTCTGGTGGCGCTCGGGCTGGCGGGAGGCTGCCAGCCCGGCGGCGCATCACTCCTCGTCGGAGGCGAAGTCGTAGTCCATCGACTGGCTCGGGCCCTGCAGATAATGGCCCTGGATGTAGCTGACGCCGGCTTGCCACAGCGTAGCGAGTACGGTCGCGCTTTCGACGAACGGCACGATGCTCTGCTTCTGCTGCTCGTGCAGTTCGGCGAGCAGGGCCTTGAGCGCTTCCTGATTTTCCTGGCGGGTCAGATCCTGGGTGTAGGAGCCATCGACCTTGATGAACTCGGCATCCAGATGCTTGAGCGTATTGAATGGGTTGAGCACGCAGCCGAACTGGGCGAGCGCGGTGCGGCATCCGAGGCCGTTGAGTCCCTGGGCCAGCGCCTTGGCCGGTTTGAGATAGGCCACGGCATCGGCTTCACCGAACTCGAAGGCCAGCGAATCGCCTGGCAGGCGCGAAGCCTTGAGCACGACGCCGAGCCAGGGCAGCAGGCTGGGGTCCTGGATACTGGCGGCGGACAGGTGCAGGAACAGTCGCGTGCGATGGCCCTTGGCGCGGTGCTCGGCGAGCAGTTTGATGGAATTGAGAATGACCCAGCGGTCGATCTTGGCAGCCAGGCCGGCGTCGGCCGCGGTACTGAGGAACTCGTTCGGCGGAACTTCCACGCCCTGCGGATCGAGTAGCCGCAGCAGCACTTCGTAATGCTCGAAGCTGTCGCCGCGCAGGCTGATGATCGGCTGGAACAGCAGGCGGAAACTGTTGCTTTCCAGCGCCTGCTTGAGCATCGCGACGATGTCGCCGCGGTTGGCTGCTGCCGCCAGTTCGTCGGCCGGGTTGTAGAGCTTCAGCGCATTGCCGTCGCTCAGCTCATCGGCACAGCGGTGCGCGCGCTCGATCGCGTCTTGAGCCTTGGCGGTCTTCTCGTCGAGGCCGGCAACGCCGATGCTGAGGGTGGTTTGCACCGTGCGACCGCCGACATCGAGCAGTTGGCCTTCGACCTTGGTCAGCAGCTTGCGCAGCTCCGGTTCGGCCTGCTGCGGAATGACGCCGGGTTGCAGGACCGCAAAGACGTCATCGGCGAAGCGAGCCAGCTGGGCTTCGCCGGGGAAGTGACCCCGCAACAGGGTGGCGAGCTGGTTGAGCAGCTGGTCGGAGTCGGTCAGGCCGATGTCTGCCTGCAGCGCGGCGAAGCGATCGACGCGGATGTAGGCGAGGCTGGAGGGCTGACCGGCATTGATCGCGCGCTCTACCGCGGCGTCAATCACTTCGAGGAAGCTGTTGCGGTTGAGCAGGCCGGTAACCGGGTCCTGGATGCTGATCTCGCGCAGCTTCTGCAGTTCGGCACTGTCGTTCTCGGCGCGGATCACCACCTGAATGCAGGGCTCGCCGTCATAGGCCGCCGGCGAGAAGTGCATGCGTGTCTTGAGTGTGTCGCCATCGGCGCGCACGCCGCCACAGGCCAGTTCGGCGCTGCCTTCCATGCTCTGGTAGTTCTTCAGGAAGGTCTTGAAACGGCTCTGGTCGGTGCCGCTGATCAGATCAATCATCGGCATGCCTTCCAGATCCTCCACGTCCTCGTAGCCGAACAGTTCGAGGTAGGCGCGGTTGGCGTAGATGTGCATGCCGTCGTGCACGTAGGCAATGGCGTCCACCGAGCTGTCGAGCAAGAGCTGGCAGCGCTTTTCCGCTTCACGCAGGGCCACTTCGGCTGAACGGCGTGCGCGGCGCTCTTCGAGATTGGCCAGTTCGCGATTGGCCACCAGCAGCAGCCACTCGTCCTCGCCCTGCGGCAGGGCATCCTGGGCGCCGAGCATCAGCGCTTCGGTGATCGCTTCGGCGTCGTTGCCTGCGGTTAGCTGGAGGATTGGGATGTCCTTGGCCTGCCGGCGAATGGCGCTGATTGCCTCGCTGGGGTCGAGATTCTCGCTCTGCGGTGCGTTGATCAGCAGATCCCAGGTCTGTTTCAAGGCTTCGGCCAGATCGTCGCTGGAGGTGAGCCGATGCACCCGGGTCGCCTGTCCGGCATTGCGGAAGAGGCTGACCAGACGCTCGGCCTCGTTCTGCGAGTCTTCGAGAATCAGCAGGCGGATGGTTTTCTTTTGCAGGGCCATGGCAACAGCTTAAGTGCGCGCCAAAGCGGCGCGGGCAGGCAGGAATGCGAGAGTCGGCAATCTACAGCGACTTCCAGAGTGAGTCAAAATCTTCATCCCCGCCTGCGGTGTGGGTTTTCCAGCCTGTGACAGGCGTCTCTCGCTCCGGTGCGACCTGTCCCAGGGAACGGTATTCGAACTGATTGTAGTTGCCGGTAGCCGCACGGCGTTGGTTCAGCACGGCGCGTTCTTCCTCGCCGTTACGGTTGATCTGAACCTTGTGCCCCTCCTGGAAAGGCAGGCGTGGCGCGATCAGCGTTGCCGGCTGGGAGATCGCGGCGATCTCCGGCAACAGAAGGGCGCGCAGGTACTCACTGCCCTGGTCGACCTTGCGCAGCAGGCGCAGACCACAGGGCTTGGCCTGCGGTGCGATCAGTTCGATGCCCAGCTGCGTGCTGCCGCCGCGTACCTGGCGAATCCAGCGCACCACGGCGACGCTCCAGGTCTGCCCGATGGCTTCGCGCAGTCCCAACAGCTCGCCGGTCTGCAGCAGGCTGGGCACCTCGCCTTCCCAGGCCAGGCAGTAACCGCCGGGGCTATGGTCGACCAGCTGGACCTGGTAGATAGGATGATCTTCGCTGTTGGTGGATTTGCCTTTTGTCGGTGCAGGCGCAGCTGCTCTGCTCGCTGGCGCTACACGCGAGACATCGGGCCGGACGAACTCGATGTGGTCGTTGTCCGGCAGGCGTTCGATGCTGGGGCTCTGTGCATCGAAGGCATTGGCCCAGACATCCGCGGCGCCGTTGTGCAGCTTGAAGACCGCTCGATTCGAGGAGCCGGGCAGCTCGAGCACCTCGTTGAAGGCGCGCTGACCGGCGAGCTGATAATGCAGTGCGGTCATGCCGATGCACAGCGTCAGCGCGCCCTTTGCCGGCGTGCGCTGGAAGGTTCGTTCGGAGATGGCGCCCCAGGCCGAGTTCAGGTGGCGCAGCAGATCGTCGTCCAGTCCTGCGGCGGCTGGCAGACGGCTCAGCCGGCGGTTGTCGGGCGCCAGGCGCAGGTGCTCATCGATCATGCCGACCAGCATCCGGGTATCGATGCCGAGCAGGTTCTGCTGATTTCTGTCGGGAAACAGCGAACGGTAGCGCGGCGGACCGTCCACCAGCGGAGACAGGAGGAAAAGGCTGCTGGCGGCGCTGGCTGCCTGGATCTGCGCCATGGCGCCCCAGGCCTCCAGTGCTGCGGCCAGCTTGACGATGCTCTGCTGACGCAACTGATTGCAGCGCGCGCAACCGAGCAGCAGCGCTGCGAGGTAGCTCTGCTCAGCGGTGAGATCCTTGGAGTATCGCGCCAGCGGATCGCGCAGCAGCAGGCGCTCGGTGCCATGCTCGACTGCCAGCTGATAGAGCTGGTGCAGTTCGAGCCACAACCCGGCAGCAGCCAGGCTGTAGAGCTGGGTGGAGCGGATCAGCAACGCGCCGAGGCTGTGAATGGCGCGTTGCAGCGCGATCGACAACAGTTGGTGACGATCGCGCTCGGGTTGGGAAACCACACGCACCACGATCAGCTTGTAGCCAACCGCGAGGTGATTCTGCAGCGCCTGGCAGAGACCGGCGACTTTGCGTGGTCGCTCGCTGAGCACGATGGGCTGGTTGACGAAGTGCTTTTCCAGCTGGTTGCAGACGAAATGCACGTCCGGCCGCAGCAGTTCCAACATCTGCAGGCGGGTTTCCGTGGCGATGCGCAGTTGGTTGAGTTCGATCAGCGCCTGGTAAAGCTGGCGCGCGGTTTCGCCTATGTTGGCTTTCGGCAAGCCGGCGAGCCAGCCGGTTACGCCGCGCACGCTGGCGTCGCAGAAGGACAGGGTCTGCCGGGTGGGCGCTGGTACGCGCAACAGCAGATGATGGCTCTGTCTATCCAAACGGTTGGCTCCGCGGCGGTCAGGACATAATTAATGAGAACTCTATCAATATCTGCCGCAGCGGGCAGGACTGAATGATGGCTTCATGATATTAGCCGACGTTCGGCAGTTATGGGCTGCCGAACGTCGCTGGGGCGGGAATCAGAGGGTTTCGAGCGGGTCGGCGACGGTTGGGCTGAGCGTCGCCTGGCCCAGCGCTTCGCCCATGCACACGGGGCTCAGCGGCCCCAGTTGTTCAGCCCAGCGCACCTTTTCCGGCCCGAACAGCAGAATCACCGTCGAACCCAGCTTGAAACGGCCCATCTCGGCGCCTTTCTCAAGGTGGATGGGCGCACGCGCCGCTTCGTCGTAACGGAAGGTCTTCAAGGTACGCTTGGGTGGTGTGACCAGACCGGCCCAGACGGTCTCGATGCTGGCGACGATCATCGCGCCGACCAGCACCATGGCCATCGGCCCGTGCTCGGTATCGAACAGGCAGACCACCCGCTCGTTGCGCGCGAACAGCTCCGGCACGCCCTGCGCCGTGACCGTGTTGACCGAGAAGATGCGCCCCGGCACGTAGATCATTTCCCGCAGCGTGCCGCTGACCGGCATATGCACGCGGTGATAATCCTTGGGCGAGAGGTAGACCGTGGCGAACGCGCCGCCCATGAACGGAGCAGCGCGTTCGTGATCGCCGCCAAGCAGCTCCATGGCGCTGTAACTGTGGCCCTTGGCCTGGAAGATACGGCCTTGTTCTATCCGGCCCAACTGGCTGATGGCGCCGTCGCAGGGGTTGAGGATGGCGCCCGGAGTCTGATCCAGCGGGCGGGCACCGTCTCTCAATGCGCGGGTGAAGAAGGCATTGAAGTGCTCGTAGGCCGTGGGCTCCTCGACCTGGGCCTCGCGCATGTCGACCTGAAAATGCCGGACGAACCACTTGATGAAGGTGTTCTTCACCCACGGCAGCCGGCACTCGGCTAGGCAGCCAGCCAGGCGGGAGATGAGGTGATGGGGCAGCACGTACTGGCTGATGACGAACAGGCGATCTTTCATGTGGGTCCTTTTCATTGCTGCACCGGTGTATCAGGCAGGTTGCCCCATTCGGACCAGGAGCCGGCATAGCCCTTGACGCGTGGGTAGCCGAGTGCCTTGGCCAGGAGGTAGGTGAGGCCGGAGCGATGATGGGTGTGGCAGTGGGTTACGACTTCCTTTTCCGGGACGATGCCCAGTGCCTCCAATTGCTCGGCGATGTCCTCGCGGATTCGGAGGTCGCGAGCACGGTCCATGGCGGCGGTCCACTCGAAGTTGATTGCCCCGGGTATGTGGCCGCCCCGCGCGGCAAAGAGTTTTTCGCCACGGAATTCGGCCGGCGAGCGCGCGTCCCAGATCACCAGATCGTCTGCGCCGAGGCGGCTTTCGATGTAGCTGCGGGTCGCGATTGGGGCGGGGTCCAGCGTCAGGTTCGGCAGGCCGGGCGCCGCCTCGAGTACCTGCTGGGTCAGCGGTCGCGCCTCGCCGAGCCAGGCGTGCAGCCCGCCGTTGAGGTAGTGGTAGTGGTGATGGCCGATCACGTCGAGCAGCCAGATGAAACGACCGGCCCAGCCGCCGCCTTCGTCGTCATACACCACGTACACCGCGTCGTGCCGATGACCCAGTGCGCCGAACAATCGCTGCAGTTGCGCAATATCCGGAAGCAATCCCGGCGCTGGCGGCTGGCCGAGCTGGGTCTGTTTGGGATCGACGAAGCGAGCGCCCGGCAGGTGGCCTTCGGCATAGCGGGCGGCGCTGGTCAGGTCGACCAGAATCAGCTCCGGCGCGTCCAGGCGTGCGGCCAGGTCGGCTGGCTCGATCACCAGCGGCAGGTTGGAAAAGGCAGACACGGCAGCCCTCATCTAGTCGTAGAAGGGGCGAAGTCTAGCGAAAAAGCTCAGACCCCGCGCCTGCTGAAGGTAGCCAATGCGCGCTCAATGCATTGCGTTGTTTTAGCGAATGTTTGCAGGGTAGTGTCGGAGAAGGGTGCGCCGTTCTGGTCGGAAACCACCAGCATCAGCACGCGCCCGTCGATGCCCAGCGAGCGCAACAGCAGATGTTCGCCGCTGAAAAGCGCTTTCAGGCTGCCGGGCAGCAATGCCGAGAACTGTGCCATGTTGGCCGGCTGCAGGCGCAGCTGTGCCGGCTTTTCCAGCAGACGGCGCACGATCTGGCTCTGCTCGGGGATGAGGGTAAGTCGCGCAGCATCGCTTGGCAGGCCGGCCGATTGCTGGGCGACCAGGCGGTTCTGCTTTCGGTCGAACAGCAACACCAGTGTGCGCTGCATGCCCGCGCAGGAAAGGGCTTGGCTGGCGGTAGCGGTCAGCTGCAAGACGTTGCTGAACGGCGTCGGTTCACTGAGCAGGCGGCGACAGTGCTCGCGCCATTCGGCCAGATCGGCGTCGCTTGCTACCGGTGCAGCACGCAACACCTGAAAACGGGTACCGGTAGGCCACAGCAGGCCTTGAGCCGGATGCCAGAGATCGGTCCGGCCGATCTCCCGGGCGCTGGTCGCCGCCTGCTGGTGCACCATCTGCTGCAGATCGGCGAGCGACACCTGCAGATACAAACCGGCCAGGCGCTGCCAGCGCAGGCTGTGTACGCCGCTCCAGCTATGGTGCGAGGACAGTGCCAGGCCGTTGGCCAGCACGATGGTGTTGCTCGGCAGCGTCAGCCAGCGGCGCAGATCGGGGTCGGCGTCGAGCATCTGCTGCTGATGCAGCGGGTGCTCGTTGTCGTGGGCAATATGCAGGGCCTTGATCAGGCGCCGCCGATCGGTACCCAGCAGGCGATAACCCTGAATGATCCAGTCCGGCAGCCGCCAATGCTCAGCAAGCCTTAGGCACAGCTCCAGCAGGGATACGCCGAGCAGCTCGCGCTCGACCCTGCTGGCCGGCTCGCCCTTGACCAGTACCCGCTGCTCCCAACTGTCGAGCAGATGCGGATAGGCGCCTATCAGCGCCCAGGCGGGAGACAGGAACAGCAGGCTGCCCCAGTGAATGTCCTGCCACAGTCGTGCGAGGCGGGCGGCGAACAGTCCGTTGGCCTGCTGGCTGGCGTGGCGGCTGATTAATACCAGTTGCCGCAGCGGCTGCGGCATGTCGGCGGCCTCCATGGCCGGAATGCGCGCCAGCAGCGCTTCGGCGCGCTGCAGGCCGATGCGGCTGAGCGCGACCTCCAGGCTCTCGGCCGGCTGGCTGTCGCCGATGCCTCGATTGGCCTCCTGGATGAAACGCAGCGCCAGCACGGGGCTGTCCTGAATAAGTTCGGCGATCTGCCGCATCGACTTGCTGCTGTCGCGCAGCGCCAGTCGCACCTTGCCATGGACGCCGGCAAACGCTGGAAGGGGTGCATCGTCGAGAGCCTTGATCCAGGCGGGTATCGTGCGTGGCAGCGGAGGTGTGGTGGTCATGGCCGAACTGGCTTTTCATCGGGATGGCCTTTAGTCTGGCGCAAAAGTTCCGATAACCAGAACAATTCTTCCAACATTCCTTTCGCAAGGTCGTCTGGTGGCGATTCTGGGCGTTTATTTGCCCTTGATCCGGACGGCTCGTAACCAGGTTTTAGACGTACCTCCTATGGTCAAAATAATCGGGATTATCGTCGTGTTCGCCAGCGTGCTGGGCGGGTTCGTGCTCTCTGGCGGCAAGATCGGCGCGCTCATCCATCCGTTCGAGGTGATGATCATCGGTGGTGCAGCGCTGGGCGGTTTTCTGCAGGCCAACCCCGCCAGCACCACCATGCTGGTGTTCAAAAAATCGCTGAAGATGTTCAGCACCCGTTTTACCCATACCTATTATCTGGAAGTGCTCAGCCTGCTCTACTCGATCCTCAACAAGAGCCGTCGTGAAGGGATGATGGCCATTGAAGCTGACCTGGAAGATCCCGCCGCCAGTCCGCTGTTCAGCAAGTACCCGGGCTTCCTGCAGGACGAGCGCATGACCGCCTTCACCTGCGATTACCTGCGCATCATGTCGTCCGGCAACATGGCGCCGCACGAACTCGAAGGCCTGTTCGACATGGAACTGAACAGCCTGAAGGAAGAACTTGAACATCCCTCCCATGCAGTCAGCAAAATCGCCGACGGCTTGCCAGCAATGGGTATCGTTGCGGCGGTGCTGGGCATCGTCATCACCATGTCGATCCTCGCCGAGGCGGATAACGCGATGATCGGTTACAAGGTTGGCTCGGCGCTGGTCGGTACTTTCCTCGGTATTCTTGCCTCCTATGGCTTCTTCGGCCCGCTGGCCGCGGCACTGGAGCACGATGCCAAGGAAGAGCTGAACGTGTACGAGGCGATCAAGGCCACGCTGGTCGCCTCGGCCTCCGGCATGCCTCCGACGCTGGCTGTCGAGTTTGGGCGCAAGGTCCTTTATCCGGCGCATCGCCCGAGCTTTGCCGAGCTCGAGCAAGCCATGCGCGGCAGCTAAAGGCTCGTCATGGACAACACTCAACCGATCATCGTCAAACGGGTCAAGAAGGTTGCGGGCGGCCACCATGGCGGCGCGTGGAAGATCGCCTTCGCCGACTTTGCTACCGCGATGATGGCGTTCTTTCTGGTGATGTGGTTGATGAGTTCGGCGACGCCTGAGCAGAAGAAACTGATCTCCGGCTACTTCCAGGATCCGATCGGCTTCACCGAAAGCGCCAGCCCGTACGTCATCGACCTGGGGGGGACGCCGACACCCTCGCCGGACCGCACCCTCAATCCAGAGCTGGAGCCGGCGCAGAGCGAAGCGCAGATCGATAGCGATCAGGTGGAAACCTTTGCCGAACAGCTGGAGCGCGAGCGCCTCGAGCTGCTGTTGCAGGAGCTGCAGAACAAGGTCGACGAGAACCCCGAACTGCAGAAGTTCAAGGACCAGATCCTTTTCGAAATCACCCAGGACGGCCTGCGCATCCAGATCATGGATGCCGAGAACCGGCCCATGTTCGCCCTCGGTAGCGCCCAGTTGCAGCCCTACTTCGAAGACATCCTGCTGGCGCTGGTCGACACCATCGCCGCGGTGCCGAACAAGATCAGCGTCAGCGGCCACACCGATGCGAAGCCTTTCTCCGGGCGCAGCGACTTCGGCAACTGGGAGCTTTCGGCCGGGCGTGCCAACGCTGCACGCCGCACGCTGGTGATCGGTGGTTACCCGGAAGATCAGATCGCGCGGGTAGTGGGCTACGCCTCGTCCGCGCTGTTCGATCGCAAGGACCCGTTCAATCCGGTCAACCGACGCATCGATATTCTGGTGCTGACCAAGAAGGCGCAGCGTTCGATCGAGGGTGAGCAGCCCGCTGCCACGGATTCGACCGGTCCTGCCGAAGGCGAAGTCGCGCCATCTGGCGGCGCGGCGCCGGCTGGGGAGGAGCCGTTACAGCCGGAGCAACTGCGGGAGCGGTTGAACATCTTCGAAGATGGCGTGCTGCAGTTCAGTCAGCCCGGCGAGGGCTGAGCGCCAGATCAATAATCCGGTTCTGGCAGGCTGCTGAGAATGTGTCGGTAACTGCTCATGCGCTGCGGCTGGATGCGCCCGTCCTCCAGCGCCTGGAGCAGGGCGCAGCCGGGCTCGCGATCATGCTTGCAGTCGCGGAAGCGGCAGTGCCCGAGCAGATCCTGGAATTCGATGAAGCCCGCTTCGACGTCGGCGCGACTGACGTGGCCTAAGCCGAATTCGCGGATGCCGGGGGAGTCGATCAGTTCGCCGCCACCGGGAAAGTGGAACAGGCGTGCCGTGGTGGTGGTGTGGGTGCCCTTGCCGGTCATTTCCGACAGCGCCCCGACGCGGGTGTCGACGCCCGGCAACAGGCTGTTCACCAGCGAAGACTTGCCTACCCCGGATTGCCCGACGAAGACGCTGACGTGGCCGTCGAGCCGCGCCTTGAGCGCTTCCATGCCGCCACCACCGTGGGCTGAGACTTCCAGCAGCGGATAGTTCAGCTGCCGATAGACTTCCAGCAGGCGATTCAGCGCGGCTTCGTTCTGCTCGTCGATCAGGTCGACCTTGTTCAACAGCAGCAATGGCGTGATGCCGGCGTGCTCCGCGGCGACCAGATAGCGGTCGATCAGGTTGGCGTGGGGCTCCGGTAGCGGCGCGAAGACGATGACGATCAGGTCGACGTTCGCCGCCACGGGCTTGAGCTGGCCACGGGTATCCGGGCGGCAGAGTTCCGAATGTCGCGGCAGCTGCGCAACGATGACGCCGATGCCCTGGTTGCCCGGGCGCCAGACCACACGATCGCCGGTGACCAGCGCCGGCAGGTTGGCGCGCAGGTGGCAGCGAAAGACCTGCCCGCTGTGTTCGCCTTCCAGTGCTTCCACCTCGACCTGCACGCCGAAATGCGCGATGACCAGTCCGGTCTGCTCCGGGCCAAGATCGCCGCCTTCGAGTTCTTCGAGTGCACGACTTTCGCGACGCGCGGCGCGGGCGGCGCGCTCTTCCTGGATTTTCTCGATACGCCAGTTCTGCCGGCGGTTGAGTTGGCGTTTGGCCATGAATTCGGTTGTCTCTGAGGTTGGTGAGCGAGTCTAGCATGCTGCAACCCGCCCACTTCGGCCTGTATCGCGCTGAAGCCGGAGGGTTAGACTGGCGCTCCTTCACCCGTTCGATTGTCGGTCATGCCTGCTTCTGTCGTTACTCGCCTGCCCATCCTGCGTGCGCTGCTGGCCCAGCTGTTGGCGCTGCTGGTGGTCTGGCTGCTGTTGCTCGGACTGGTCGGCGTGCTGGGTGTGCGTCCCGGTCTCATCCTTGTGGCAGTCGCGCAGGGCTGTCTGGCGGCGCTGATCGGGGCCCGGCTCGGGCTGTCGGCCTGGTGGCTGGCGATCAATCTGATGTTCGTTCCTGGCCTGGCGTTGCTGCGTGATTTCGACGTGCCGGGCTGGTTGCCGCTGGGCGCATTCACGTTGTTGTTGCTGTTGAACTGGAATGCCTTCACCGAGCGCGTGCCGCTCTACCTGACCGGTCGTGAAGCCGAGCGCCAGTTGCGCAACCGGCTGAGCGAGCTGCCGGCGGGTTTCCGCTATATCGACCTGGGCAGCGGCCTGGCCGGCACGTTGTCGCGCCTGGCACGGGACTTTCCGGCGGCGGAGTTCATTGGCGTGGAAACCGCGCCGCTGACCTTCGCACTGTCCTGGCTGCGCTGCCTGCCGCGGCGCAACTGCCATATTCGCCTGCTCAGTCTGTGGCGGGTCGATCTCGCCGAGTACGACGTGGTCTATTGCTTCCTCTCACCGGCACCCATGGCCGCCCTGTGGGACAAGGCGCACGCCGAGATGCGTCCCGGCGCGCTGTTGATCAGCAACAGCTTCGCGGTGCCAGGGGTCGAGCCGGTTGAAGTGCAGCAATTGAATGACTGGCGCCGCTCGCGGCTGCTGATCTGGTACCCCGGTGGCGCGACACCTGACGGCGTCGATACGAGCGGCTAAACTGCGCCGCACAGCCAAGGAGCCCGCCATGCAGAACCCGCAGAACCTGATCTGGATCGACCTGGAAATGACCGGTCTGGATCCGGACAACGACGTCATCATCGAGATGGCGACCATCGTCACCGACAGTCAGCTCAACGTGCTGGCCGAGGGGCCGGTGATCGCGGTACACCAGAGCGATGAAACACTGGCGCGCATGGATGAGTGGAACACCCGTCAGCACGGCGGCTCGGGCCTGACACAGCGCGTGCGTGAGAGCAGGATTTCCACCGCCGAGGCCGAGCAGGCGACGCTGGCCTTCCTCGAACAGTGGGTACCCAAGGGCAAGTCGCCGATCTGCGGCAACAGCATCTGCCAGGACCGACGATTCCTCTACCGGCAGATGCCGAAGCTCGAGGCCTACTTCCACTACCGCAATCTGGACGTGTCGACGCTCAAGGAGCTGGCGGCACGTTGGGCGCCGCAGATCATGGAAGGCTTCAAGAAGAGCGGCACGCACCTGGCGCTCGACGACATCCGTGATTCCATCGCCGAGCTGCGGCATTACCGCGAGCATTTCATCAAGGTCTGAAAGGGGCGTTAACGCCTGACGCGTTTGCGGATCGTAGGGTGGATCACGCTTCACCGATCCACCGACGAGGCCAGGTGGATGTAAAAAACGACATCCACCCTACGTCACTGATGATCATCGTGAGAGCGCTGCTGCAGCGTCGTCCATCCAGTGGTCAATCGGCGCCTTTTGGCGAGGCGCCGACAGTTATTTCCCCAGCTTGCGCAACTCGTCCGATTCGACGATGCGCACGCCGTCGCCTTCTTCCAGCGCCAGTCGCCACAGCGCGCGGGCGAGGGTGCAGGTCTCGATGCCGTGGTACTTGCCCGGCAGCAGCTGCGACAGGGGCGCCGCGATGCGTTCGCTCAACCGCGGCTCCAGGCGTGGGCCGATCAGTTGAGAGGGGCGGGCGATGGTCAGCTGTGGCCAGTCCTGCTGCTGCAATGCCGCCTCCATTTCGCCTTTGACCTTGAGGTAGAAGATCGAACTGTCCGGGTTGGCCCCCAGCGAGCTGATCACCAGCAGGTGACGCGCGCCCATCTCCTTAGCCCGGCGGGCAAACGCCAGCACCAGATCATGATCGATGGCGCGGAACGCCTCCTGGCCACCGGCCTGCTTTAGCGTGCTGCCCAGGCAGCAGAAGGCCGTGTCGATCTCGCCGCCCAGCGTTGGCAGCAACGCCAGCAGCTCTCCGACCGGGTTTTCCAGGCGCTGATGGGCCGCCAATGGCCTGCGTGTGGGCGCCAGCACGCGTTCGACGGTGGGTTCGTTGAGCAGGCGATCGAGCAGGTGCTCGCCAGTGAGTCCGGTGGCGCCGGCAAGCAGAATGCGCTGTGGCGTCAAATACATGGTCTTGCTCCTGTGGCGATCATTGGGTGGCACGCCGCTGCCGCAGCTCCTGCCAGCGTTGGACGACCGCTTCCGGCGCCCAAATTTGCGGTTCCGATGCCTGATAGTCGTCGGCCTGCTCGCGTTCGGCAACTTTTGCTGCGGCCAGCGTGAAGGCCTGCACGATATCGTCGGTTTCCTGCAGCGCTTCGGCGAACAGCGCGCGGCCGAAGTAGGTGAAGTCGCTCTGCTCGGAGCAGCCGAAGGACACCCGGTCGGCGCGGGCGGCGGTCATGATCAGCGTCTGCTCGTTCTTCAGTGGCTCGATGAAACCGCCGGAATAGCAGGCCGAGATCACCAGGATGACCTTGCGCTTGGCGAGCGGCGCGAGCAGTTGCGCCAGATCCGCTGCCGGCAGGTCGTCCAGCGAAAGACGCGGCTGGTTCAGCACCAGTTCGTGGTCCGCCGAACCGTGGCTGGTGAAATAGAGAAAGATCAGGTCTTCTTCACCGCTGCGTTCGGCCAGCGCGCGAATCGCTCGGGCCAGGTTCTGCCGGGTCGCCAGCGGGCGGTCGGTCAGATGGTCGCGGTGGTTGACCAGGCTTATCTGGCCATGGGCGGCGAAGCGCTCGGCGAGCAGCTTCTGTACGTAATCGGTTTCGCGCATGAACACGCTCTGCCGGCCATCGCCCGCCACGGTCAGCGTATAAAGGTCCTGGGCAGAGCTGGAAGGCGGTAGCGCGCTGATCGCACGCTCAAGCAGGGCGCCTTGTTCCAGCAGTGCGAGCTCGAGCGGGTCCGGCAGGGCGCGTCCCTGCTCGTCGCGAACGCGCCGGTCGTTGCGCCATATACCGCGCAGCTCATGGCCATCCGCCGCGGTCAGTAGGCCATCACCGTCAAGGCGGCCCTGGCGGAAGCTGCCGGTGTAGGCGCTGCCATCAGACCGGTCGAGGCGGCCCCGGCCATGGTAGCGCCAGTTGTGGAACTGGCCACTGTAGCGGCTACCTTCGCTGGTGACGTGAGTGCCAGTGCCACTCAGTTCGCCGTGAACGAAGGTGCCGACCCAAGAGTTGCCCTCGCTGTCCTCGTAGCGGCCCTGGCCGTGAAACTGGTCGTTCTCGAACTGCCCGTTGTAGCGCTCGCCCTGGGTTGTCACGAAGCTGCCTTCGCCGTTCAGGCTGCCAGCGCTGAAATGCCCGCTGAGTTGACCATCGGCGTCGCTGCGGGTGCCGGGACCACCCGGCTGGCCTTTTTTGAATTGGCCTTGATGACTGAAACCGTCGGCGTATTTCAGGCTGCCCTGGCCGTGGTACAGATTGTTGCGAAACTCGCCCTCGTAGACTGTGCCGTCCTGGCTGAAGCGCCCGTGGCCATGCATGCGGCCGGCCTGGAATTCGCCCTCGTAGACGCCGCCCTCGACATAACTGAAACGGCCGAGGCCGTCGAACAAGCCGTGTTTGAATTCGCCCTCGTAGCGATCGCCTGCGGCGCTTTGCCAGGTGCCCAGGCCATGCCACTGGCCGTCCTTGAACTGCCCTAGGTAATAGCTGCCGTTCGGGTAGTCGATGCGGCCTCCGCCTTGTAGGCGTCCGTCGACGAGGGTGCCGCGATAGCGGCCGCCGTCCGGCAGTACAGCATCTGCGGGCGTGATGGGCTCGCCTTCACCGCAGGCGGTGAGCAGGCCGATCAAGAGAAAAGGAACGAGGCGCAGCATGCGGGCTTCCGCTCAGGCAGGAAGCCCGCAGTATGCCGCAAACCGAGCGGGCTGCGACAATCGCGCAGAGTCGCCGCTCAGAGGACGCACAGCGCCAGGGTTTCGGCGATATAGGCCGGTTTTTCCGAGCCTTCGATCTCCATCACCGCGCGCGCCTTGAGCAGCCATTGCCCGGGATTCTTCTCGTAGGCATCGATCAGCGTCAGTCCCAGACGCACCCGCGAGCCGACCCTCACCGGCTGGATGAAGCGCAGGCTGTCCAGCCCATAGTTGACGCCCATCTGCGTGCCTTCCGGCACGACCATAAGGTCGCCAGACAACATCGGCAGCAACGACAGCGACAGGAAGCCATGGGCAATGGTGCCGCCGAACGGTGTTTGCGCGGCTTTTTCGGCATCGATGTGGATGAACTGGTGATCGCCGGTGCAGTCGGCGAACTGATTGACGCGCTGCTGATCGACGGTCAGCCACTCGGAGTGGCCCAGTTCCTTGCCGATGTAATCCTTGAGCTGTGCGACGGGTACCTGTGGCATGTGTCCTCCTGATTGTTCTTGTATGGCTGCAGCGATGTGCAGTCTGACTAGAGAGGGGCAGTGCCGGGCCCGAAGCGGCCGACTGGCTCTGCATCATTTACAGCTCTAGATCAGCACGGGCAGGCGTCGCGGCAAACCAGCATCGGCACCGCGAATGGCCCGTCATAGCGCAGCGCGGGCGCCTGCCGGCGTTGCCCTTTATACTGTCGCAATTTTGCGGGAGGCTCCCATGCTGCTCAGAGGCCTGACCTGGCTGGTCGCATTCCAGTTGCTCGGCACCGTCCTCAATGTGCTGTTCCTGCCCATGCTGCCGGGCCCCATCATCGGCATGGTGCTGCTGTTCGCCGGCCTGCTGGCGCGCGGCCGGGCCAGCGAATCGCTGCAGCTGGCGGCGAGCAGCCTGTTGCGCTACCTGCCGTTGCTGCTGGTACCGCCGGCGGTTGGGGTGATGGCCTATACGGAGGCGATCCTTGATGACTTCTGGGCCATCGTCGGCGTGCTGGTAATTTCGCTGCTGGTCTCGCTGGTCTTCACCGGCTGGCTGATGCAGACGCTGATCCGGCGCAAGCAGCGTCAGCAGGAGGGCGCATGATCGAACTGCACTGGCAGGCCGCGTGGGAAGCGCTGATCCATCATCCGCTGTTCGGTGTGGCTATTACCCTGGCTGTTTTCCAGCTGGCGTATGCGGCGTATGAGAAGACCCGCTGGGTATTCCTGCAGCCGGTTCTAGTGTCGATGATGCTGATTGTCGGCATCCTCCTGCTATGTGGTATCGACTATGACGAATACCGCATCAGTGCGCAGTGGCTGACGCTGCTGCTCGGGCCAGCCACCGTTGCGCTGGCCGTGCCGCTGTACCTGAACCTGCGGCGGATTCGCGAGTTGTTCGGCCCGATCGTGATCACTTTGCTGGTCGCCGGGGTGTTTGCCACGGCGCTGGGTATGGCCCTGGCTTGGGCTTTCGGCGCGGATGACATGATCCTGATGACCCTGGCGCCGAAGTCGGTCACTTCGCCGATCGCCATGCTGGTGGCCGAGCAGATCGGCGGTGTGGTGGCGCTGGCGGCGGTGTTCGTGATGATCACCGGCGTGCTCGGCGCGATTTGCGGTCCGGAACTGTTGCGCCGGTTTGGCGTTCAGCATCCTGCGGCCCGCGGCATTGCGCTCGGGCTGACCGCCCACGCCGTGGGCACCGCGCAGGCGCTGCAGGAAAGCGACGAATGCGGTGCGTTTGCGGCCCTGGCCATGAGCCTGATGGGGGTAATGACTGCGGTGCTGTTGCCGCTGGTGGTTGCCTTGCTGCTGTGATGGAGTCGCCATGAGATTGCCGTTGTTCCCGCTGGATACCGTGCTGTTCCCCGGTTGTTTTCTCGACCTGCAGATATTCGAGGCACGCTATCTCGACATGGTCAGCCAGTGCCTCAAGGCTGGGCATGGCTTTGGCGTGGTGCATATCCTGGATGGCAAGGAGGTTGGCGCAGCACCGGCGGCGTTCTCTCATATCGGTTGCGAAGCGCTGATTCGCGACTGGCAACAGCTGCCCAACGGCCTGTTGGGTATCCGGGTCGAAGGCGGGCGGCGCTTCGATGTGCAATCGTTCGAAGTACTGCGTGACCAGCTGGCCGTCGCCCAGGTCGCCTGGCGCAGCGAAGCCGATAGCCAGCCACTGGCCGAGCAGCACGCCGACCTCGTCGTACTGCTCGCCGCGCTGGGCCAGCATCCGATGGTGAAAACCCTGGGGCTGGGCGGCGCGGTGAGCGATCAGGCAGCTCTGGCCAGTCAGCTGGCCTACCTGTTGCCATTCGATGCGGAGCAGAAGATCGAATTGCTGGGGCTGGACGAGCCAGCGTCGCAGCTCGAGCAGATTCAAAGCCTGCTCGAGCAATTGCAGGACGGGGCGTAAGGCGTGTCGCCCCCGTGTGTTCGCCAGCGTGACCTAGCGCCGCACCGGCCAACCTTGGTGTCGCTAGAGAAGGTCGTCAGTAGGGTTTTTGTGCCAACGACACCGTAAAGATCCCCCAGTCGTCGATACGCTGCGTGATTTTTACCAAACCTGCCGCTGCTACCAGTTGGTCAATCTCCGCTTGGGTACGCCGTCGCATCACCCATGCCTGCCCATCTCGGTGACTGGTCAGCGCTCGGGCTATGAGCTTCAGCTGTGGGTGCCAGGGTTGTCCGGTGTATACGATGTAGCCGCCCGGTTGCAGCGCTTCGGCGACGCCGGCAAGAGAGCGGCCGATCATCTGGTTGTCGCCGAACAACTCGTAGAGACCCGATACCACTACAAGCGTGGGGCGCGGCGAGAGTGCGGCCAGATCCGCCTGATCGAATGCGTCTGCCTTGATGAATCGAGCGACATCTTCGAAACCCTTTGCCCGGATCAGGGCACTGCCGTCGCGTACACTGATATCGCTGTAGTCGCGCAGGAGAATCGAGGCAGGGCGTTCTCCGAGGTCCTGTATTGCCTCGAGAATGTAGCGGCCATGGCCGGCGGCAATGTCCACGATATGTACTGGCTGATCTGCGCTTCGCAGGCAGCTCATCGCCCCACGTAACAGCTCTTCTACATGCTTTTTTCTCGGGCGTATTGCACGCCAGCCTATGGAGTTCAAATAAAGCTGGTCAATCTTGCGCCCCAGTACAGTCAGCCCTGCTGGTTCGTTTCTGTAGACATAATCGAGCGTGCTGCCGGAATCGAAACCCGCCTCGAAACCGAGCTTCAGCCCATGAGAAAGCCGGGCGCCAAGGCGCATTCCCGCACGCATGGCGCGCCAATAACATCCTTCCACGGAATTCGGAGCTACAGGGGCAGCCAGTGCTTCTGCTTCCGCACACATCGGGCCTATTCGGTCCGCATCGAGGAGCGACGGGGGCGCCATTGGCATATCGAAATTATGACGAATGAAGCGGCGGGCCTGGCTTACTGGCCGATTGCGATCTCGCTCGCCGAGCGTGTCGTGAAAGAAACCCGGCAGAACGTGTTTTTCTTTTCGTAAGCTGCCAAGTCTTTCGAAAAAAGTTACTTGCGGTTTGCGTTCTACGACGAAGTCTGCGCCTGAGATAAAAAGCTGAGTTGGGATCTGGATAGCCTGCGCATCCGCAACCACGCGCCGCGCCGCTTCATGCAGCCCAAGGAGCACATTGACGGAAATGGCCTTGGTGATAAGCGGATCCTGCTGATAGCTCTGAATCCGCGCGGGATCGTGCGTCAGGAAGCGGGCCTTGACGTAGCTGTTGACGAAGAAATTGCCGCGAAGCGCCCGGATCAGCTTTAGGCCCGCCCGTGCGAACGGTACGTACAGCTTCACCTTGAACGCTGGTGAAGCCAGTACCAGAGCCCGAACTTTGGGCGCATAGTCGTGAGCCCATGTCGCCACGACCACCGCTCCTACGCTTTGCGCAACGATGGCCAGGTTTTCTTCTTCGATACGGTGGGTCGAGCCAATATGATCAATGAACGTCTGCACGTCCCGCACGCTCGTTGCGAAGCTCGGGCTGTCTCCGCGGGCGCCAGGCGACAGGCCGTGCCCGCGCGCATCCCAGGCAAAGAAATCGCAGTCAGGAAGGCCGAGCTCATCAACGAGGTGGGCCAGCCGGCCGGAATGCTCATGTCCGCGATGGAACATGACGACGGCCCGTCTTGTAGGCCCTGTGGACGAAAGCGCGGGCCAATGGCGGTAGGAAAGCTCTAAGGCATCGTGGGTGCTGAAAGTTAGAAGGCGTGACTCGCGCATCGGAATATCCTGGTCCCTGGACAGTTATTGAGTTATCCGAAACTCAACGGCGGAAGGCTGCTCTGCCAAGGCGAGGACTTTCCGCCGGTGGCGCGACATACGCAACGACGCCTCGCACATTCCTGGTTCGCAACAGAAAAAATTTCGGATCACACGCTTGAGGGAGCAATCACTGATACCGATACATCTGCATCGCTGTCGGCAGGGCCCAGACGCTGAATGCGCCGAGCAGGCCCAGACAGGCCGGCAGGATCAGCCACCAGACTCTCGGTGCCATTGCGTGCAGCGGGCTGCGCCATTGCACCAGGGTCAGGCTGGCGGCGCAGATGCTTGCGGCCAGCAGGGCGCCGGCCGTCACGTCGGTGGTCCAGTGCACGCCGAGATAGACCCGCGAGAGTGCGATCGCCGTCGCCGGCAGGCTGGCGAGGACCAGCCAGGCAAGGCGCAGGCGCGGTGGCTGGCCGCGACCGGCGAGCACGCCGAGGGTGAGGAAGAAGGCAAACGCCGCTGAGCTGTGCCCGCTGGGAAAACTGTAGCTGCTCAGCGGCTCCATCAGTACTTCCGGGCGAACGCGGGCAAAGGTGGCCTTCAGGGCGCCGTTGGCCAGGGCCGTGCCCAGCAGCGTGAGAATGGCGAACAGGGCGGCGCGCCATTGGCGTGCGACCAGAAGCAGCAAACATAGCAATAGCGCGGCCCACAGTTGGGTGTGAAAGTCCCCGGCGCGGGTGACGATCACCATGACGCGGTCGAAGGTGGTGCTGCGTGCGCCCTGGATCACTGCCAGCAGGCCTTCGTCGAGTTCCTTCAGGTGCGGCCAGCCGAAAAACAGACCGAGCAGGATGGCAACGCCGAGGCCGGCCGACAGTGCGCTGACCCAACGCAAGCCGCGCAGACTGCCGAATGCAGTTGCCGCGATCAGCGTCAGCAGCGCGCCGACCACTATCCCGGCTTCGCTCCAGAAACCCTCCTCCAGCGGCAGGCGGATGGCGGCTCCGGCGCTCCAGCCGGGCAGCAGATAGGCCATCGACCAGCCGGCGGCAGCACACAGGCTGACCAGCAGGAAGCGTCCGAACGGCATGTCGAGCATGCCGGCGGTCATCGGCAGCATGGGGCGCAGCGGGCCGATGAAGCGGCCTACCAGCAGGCTGGCTACGCCGTAGCGCTGAAAGTAGTGCTCGGCCTGCACCAGCCACTCGGGATGGTCGCGCAGGCCTCGCAAGCTGCGAATGCCCTGGTGATAGCGTCGACCGAGGGCATAGGAAAGCAGGTCGCCGATCAGTCCGCCGATAAAGCCCAGCAAAAGGGTTTCCCCCAGGCTCAGCACTCCGCTGCCGGCGAGTACAGCAATCGCGAATACCAGCACCGTGCCCGGAATGATCAGTCCGACTACGGCCAGACACTCCATGCAGGCGACGATCAGCAGCGCCAGGCCCAGCCATTGCGGATGCCCGGCGAGCCATTGGGTAAGGGTTTCGAGCCACTGGCCCATGCGGATTTCCTTGAATCGAGATCGCCTTTCGACCTGACGAAAGGGTGGTGGGTTTCCTAGGCGCGAGGATACTGCGCCGTGCTGGCTGGTTCGTAGCGCTGTCCGCATGCATTCGAGCGCCTTTCGCCCGGCGCCGCTGTGCGCGGGCGGTCGGGGTGGCTATAATCAGCCGCTTTCCCTTCAGTCAGGCCAGCTAGATCCATGACCGAGTCCGTACTCGATTACATGAACCGCCTGGGCCGCGCCGCGCGCGAGGCCTCGCGGGTGCTTGCGCGCGCCAGCACGGCGCAGAAGAACCGTGCCCTGCAGGCCGCCGCCGCCGCGCTCGACGCAGCCCGCGACGAGTTGGTCAGCGCCAACGAGCGGGACCTTGCCGGTGGCCGCGCCAACGGTCTGGACGCGGCGATGCTCGATCGTCTTGCGCTGACGCCCAAGGTGATCGACGGCATGATCGAAGGGCTGCGCCAGGTCGCCGCGCTGCCGGACCCGATCGGCGAGATTCGCGACATGCGCTACATGCCTTCGGGCATTCAGGTCGGCAAGATGCGCGTGCCGCTGGGCGTGGTCGGGATCATCTACGAGTCGCGGCCGAACGTGACCATCGACGCCGCCAGCCTGTGCCTGAAGTCGGGCAATGCGACCATCCTGCGCGGTGGTTCCGAGGCGATCCATTCCAATCAGGCCATCGCCCGCTGCATCCAGCTTGGCCTGGCCGAAGCCGGGCTGCCGGCAGCGGCGGTGCAGGTCGTGGAGACCACTGACCGGGCCGCGGTCGGCGCGCTGATCAGCATGCCGGAATACGTCGATGTGATCGTGCCGCGCGGCGGCAAGGGTCTGATCGAACGCATCAGCCGCGACGCCCGGGTACCGGTGATCAAGCACCTGGACGGCATTTGCCATGTCTACATCGACGTGGCGGCGGACGTGGACAAGGCCGTTCGCGTCGCCGACAACGCCAAGACCCAGCGCTTCGCGCCGTGCAACACCATGGAGACGCTGCTGGTTCACCAGGGCATCGCCGATCGGGTGCTGCCGGCACTGGCGGCCATCTATCGCGAGAAGGGCGTTGAGTTGCGTGGCTGTGCGCGAACCCAGGCGCTGCTTGGCGGCGATGTGCTGGAGGCCAGCGAAGAAGACTGGTCCACCGAGTACAACGCACCGATCCTGTCGATCCGCATCGTCGATTCGCTGGATACCGCCATCGAGCACATTAATCGCTACGGCTCGCAACACACCGACGCGATCGTCACCGAGAATTTCACCGATGCCCGGCGCTTCCTCACCGAGGTGGACTCCGCTTCGGTGATGGTCAACGCCTCGACGCGTTTCGCCGATGGCTTCGAGTATGGCCTGGGCGCGGAGATCGGCATCTCCACTGACAAGCTTCATGCCCGTGGTCCGGTCGGTCTGGAAGGGCTGACCAGCGAGAAGTACGTGGTGTTTGGCGACGGCCACGTCCGTACCTGATGAGCCAAGGCAGCGGCGCCCGGCGCATCGGTATACTCGGCGGCACCTTCGATCCGGTACACATCGGTCACTTGCGCGGGGCGCTGGAAGTGGCCGAGATGTTCGATCTCGACGAGCTGCGGCTGATACCCAACGCGCGTCCGCCGCACCGTGACACCCCCAATTGCTCGGCGCAGGATCGCCTGGCAATGGTTCGCCTGGCGGTGCAAGACCTGCCGCCACTTTGTGTGGACGCTCGTGAGCTGGAGCGGGAGAAGCCGTCCTACACCATCGACACGCTGATTTCCCTGCGCGCCGAGCTGGGCGAGGAGGATCAGTTGTTGCTGGTGGTGGGCTGGGATGCCTTCTGCGGCCTGCCAACCTGGCATCGCTGGGAAGAGCTGCTCGACTATTGCCATATCCTCGTCCTGCAACGCCCGGATGCCGGCAGCGAGGCGCCGCAGGTGCTGCGCGATCTGCTCGCCGCACGCAGCGTGCCCGATCCCCAGGTGCTTTGCGGGGGCAGCGGGCAGATTGCCTTCGTCTGGCAGACACCGTTGGAAGTGTCTGCCACACAGATTCGCCAATTGCTGGCCAGCGGCAAGTCGGTCCGATTCCTGGTTCCCGATGCCGTACTGGCTTATATCAACGCGCACGGACTGTACCGGGCGTCGAACTGAGGTTGTTTTCACGTTATGCAAACTGAAGAGTTGGTCCAGCTGGCGGTTGCCGCCCTGGAAGATCTGAAAGGCCAGGACATCACCACCATCGATGTGCGCGGCAAGACCAGTGTCACCGATTACATGATCATCGCCAGCGGCAGTTCCAGCCGGCACGTCAAGTCGCTCGTCGAAAACGTGCTGGAGCAGGTCAAGGAGCAGGGCGTTCGCCCGCTTGGCAGCGAGGGCCTCGAAGGCGGTGAGTGGGCGTTGCTCGACCTAGGCGATGTCGTCGTCCATGTGATGCAGGTGCCGACCCGCCAGTTCTACGATCTGGAACGTCTCTGGCAGGGCGCCGAGCAGAGCCGCGCGCAGCACGCCCACGATCCGGAATAAGCCGTGCGTATCAAGCTGATTGCGGTCGGCTCGAAGATGCCACGTTGGGTCGAGGATGGTTGGCAGGAATATGCCAAGCGCCTGCCGTCCGAACTACCGCTGGAGCTGCATGAGATCGCGCTCAATACCCGTGGCAAGAACGCCGACGTGGCGCGGTTGATTCGCCAGGAAGGCGAGGCCATGCTGGGCAAGGTTCAGCCAGGCGAGCGCATTGTCACGCTCGAAGTACATGGCAAGCCGTGGAGCACCGAGCAGCTGGCGGCGGAAATCGAGCGCTGGCGGCTCGATGCACGCAACGTCAACCTCATGGTCGGCGGTCCGGAAGGGCTGGCACCCGAGGTTTGTGCGCGCAGCGAGCAGCGCTGGTCGCTGTCGCCGCTGACCCTGCCTCATCCGCTGGTGCGAATCCTGATCGGCGAACAGATCTACCGCGCCTGGACGCTGCTGTCCGGTCATCCCTATCACAAGTAGTCCGCGAACCCCTTCAAGATGCCGCAACCGATTCAACTCAAGGATCACGAGAAGGACGCCGTGCTGGTGCGCCGGCGCGTCATCGTTGGCCTTGTGTTCGTGTTGCTGTTGATCGGTGTGCTGGTGTCGCGGATGTACTACCTGCAGGTGGTGCAGTTCGAGCACCATTCGACGCTGTCGGAGAACAACCGCGTCCACGTGCAGCCGATTCCGCCCAATCGCGGCTTGATCTTCGACCGCAAGGGCAGGGTTATCGCCGACAACCGCCCCAGCTTCAGCCTGACCGTCACCCGCGAGCGCGCCGGCGACTGGAAGACTGTGCTCGATGGCGTGGTCGAGGTGCTGGAGCTCAGCGAGGAAGAGCGCGGGCTGTTCGAGAAGCGCGTGTTGCAGGGGCGCCGGCCATTCGAGCCGGTACCGATCATGTATGAGCTGTCCGAGGAGCAGATTGCGCGCATTGCCGTGAATCAGTTCCGCCTGCCTGGGGTCGAGGTGGCGGCGCAGCTGGTCCGGCATTACCCGCAGGGTCCGCACTTCGCGCACTCGGTAGGCTATGTCGGGCGAATCAACGAGCAAGAGCTCAAGCAGCTCGACCCGGTCAATTACAGCGGCACGCACCATGTCGGCAAGACCGGTATCGAGAAATTCTACGAGGACGAGCTGCACGGCCAGGTCGGCTACGAAGAGGTCGAAACCAATGCCCGCGGCAGGGTCTTGCGCGTGCTCAAGCGTACCGATCCGATACCGGGCAAGGACATCACGCTGTCGCTCGATCTCGACCTGCAGGAGGCCGCAGAAGCGGCGCTCGGAGGTCGTCGCGGTGCAATCGTCGCGCTGCTGCCGAGCACCGGCGAGGTGGTGGCGATGGTCAGTCAGCCGAGCTTCAACCCCAACCTGTTCGTCACCGGCATCAGCTTCAAGGATTACGGTGAACTGCGCGACTCTATTGATCGTCCGTTGTTCAACCGTGTGCTGCGCGGCCTTTACCCGCCCGGCTCGACCATCAAGCCAATGATGGCCGTTGCCGGCCTCGATGCCGGCGTGATCACGCCGAGCAGTCGCGTGTTCGATCCGGGCTTTTTCCAACTGCCGAACGTGAAGCACAAGTACCGCAACTGGAACCGCAACGGCGACGGCTGGGTGGACCTGGACCTGGCCATCGCCCGCTCCAACGACACCTACTTCTACGACATGGCCCACAAGCTGGGCGTCGATCGCATGCACGAATACATGACCCGCTTCGGCCTGGGGCAGCGCGTATCCCTGGACATGCACGAGGAGACGGCGGGCCTGATGCCGTCGCGCGACTGGAAACGGGCGCGCTATCGCCAGCCCTGGTATCCCGGTGAAACAGTGATTCTCGGTATCGGCCAGGGTTACATGCAGGCCACGCCGCTGCAGCTGGCCCAGGCCACGGCGCTAGTGGCGACCCGCGGCAAGTGGATTCGGCCGCATCTGGCGCGGAGCGTCGGTAGTGAAGCGCCGGTGGACCATGATCCGGTTCCGGACATCCAGCTTCGCGATCCGCGCTTCTGGGACTACGCGACCCACGGTATGGAGCAGGTTCTGCATGGCGCGCGGGGTACGGCAAGGAAGGTCGGTGACAGCGCGGCGTATCGTATTGCCGGCAAGAGCGGTACCGCCCAGGTGGTCGCGATCCGCCAGGGCGAGAAATACGACAGTGCCAAGCTGGCCGAACGCCATCGGGACCATGCGCTGTTCGTCGCCTTCGCCCCGGTGCATGACCCGCAGATCGCCGTGGCGGTGATGGTCGAGAACGGCGAATCCGGTTCGGGCGTCGCCGCGCCGGTGGCCAAGCAGGTCATGGACGCCTGGCTGCTGAACGAGGGGGGCGTGCTCAAGCCCGAGTTCGCCCCGCCGCTGACCGCCGAAGGGAAGAAGCCATGAGCGGCAACTTCGACCGAACCCTGTCGCGCGAGGACGTACTGCGGCGTCGCGCCAGCCTGTTGCAGCGCCTGCATATCGACGGGCTGCTGCTGGTGCTGCTGCTGATGCTGGCGGCGGGCAGCCTGTTCATTCTCTATTCGGCCAGCGGCAAGAACTGGGATCTGGTCATCAAGCAGGCGACGTCTTTCGGCCTCGGCCTGGGTGCAATGCTGGTCATTGCACAGTTCGAGCCACGCTTCATGGCGCGCTGGGTACCGCTGGGCTATCTCGCTGTGGTAGCGCTGCTGGTGGCGGTCGAGGTCGTCGGCCATACAGCGATGGGCGCCACCCGCTGGATCAACATTCCGGGGGTGATCCGCTTCCAGCCGTCGGAGTTCATGAAGATCATCATGCCGATGACCATTGCCTGGTATCTGTCCTCGCGCAGCCTGCCGCCGAGCATCAAGCACACTGCGATCAGTCTGTCGCTGATCCTCGTGCCCTTCGTGCTGATCCTCAAACAGCCGGATCTGGGCACGTCGCTGCTGATTCTCGCCTCCGGCGCATTCGTCCTGTTCATCGGCGGTCTGCGTTGGCGCTGGATCATTGGCGCGGTCACGGCGATCGTGCCCATCGCTGTGGCGATGTGGTACTTCGTACTGCACAACTACCAGAAGCAGCGAGTACTGACGTTTCTCGATCCGGAAAGCGATCCGCTGGGCACTGGCTGGAACATCATCCAGTCGAAGGCGGCGATCGGTTCGGGTGGGGTGTTCGGCAAGGGCTGGCTGGCAGGCACGCAGTCGCACCTGGATTTTTTGCCGGAAAGCCACACGGACTTTATCATCGCCGTGCTCGCTGAAGAGTTCGGCCTGGTCGGGGTCTGCCTGCTGCTGCTGGTGTATGGTCTGCTGATCACTCGCGGCCTTGTTATCACCGTGCAGGCGCAAACGCTGTTTGGAAAACTGCTGGCCGGTGCGCTGACGATGACCTTCTTTGTTTACGTTTTCGTCAATATCGGTATGGTCAGTGGGTTGTTGCCGGTGGTGGGGGTGCCATTGCCCTTCATTAGTTATGGCGGAACTTCATTGGTGACCCTGCTGTCAGGGTTCGGGGTTTTGATGTCGATCCACACCCATCGCAAGTGGATCGCGCAGGTTTGACGAGAGTGAATTTGTTGACTTCATTACGGCGTGGCTTGATGGCGCGGATGCTAGGGGGCGTGGCTTTGGCCGGCGCTGTGCTGGGAAGCCTGCCGTTGCAGGCGGCCGATTACACCGGCGCCAACGTGGACGAGTTCATCGCGGAGATGACCCGCGACTACGGATTTGCCGGCGAGCAGCTGCGTGATCTGTTCAAGCAGGCCGAGCGCAAGCAGGCAATTCTCGATGCCATTTCGCGTCCTGCGGAGCGGGTCAAGCCGTGGAAGGAATATCGACCTATCTTCCTCACCGACTCGCGCATCGCCCAGGGCGTCGACTTCTGGCGGGAGAATGAAGCCGCGCTGACTCGTGCGGAAACCGAATACGGCGTGCCGGCGGAAATCATCGTCGCAATCATCGGCGTGGAAACCTTCTACGGCCGCAATACCGGTAGCCATCGGGTAATCGATGCGCTGTCGACGCTGGGCTTCGATTACCCTCCGCGTCAGCCGTTTTTCCGTCAGCAGCTCAAGGAGTTCCTGCTGCTGACCCGTGAGGAGCAGGTCGACCCGCTTACGCTCAAGGGCTCCTACGCGGGTGCGATGGGACTGCCGCAGTTCATGCCGAGCAGCTTCCGCGCCTACGCGGTGGATTTCGACGGTGACGGGCACATCGATATCTGGAACAACCCCACCGATGCCATCGGCAGTGCGGCCAGCTACTTCAACCAACATGGCTGGGCTGCGGGCGAGCCGGTGGTGGCACGGGCCAAGGTAGGCGGCGAGCGTTATGAAGAAGGGCTGACCGTCGGCCTGGAGTCGCAGAAGAATGCCGGCGAAATGCGTAGCCTGGGCTGGCAGTTCGACAAGTCGGTGGCCGACGATACGGCCATTACCGCTTTCCGCCTGGATGGCGCAGAGGGTGATGAGTACTGGCTGGGCCTGCCGAATTTCTATGTCATTACCCGCTACAACCGTAGCGTGATGTATGCGATGGCCGTGCATCAGCTGTCCCAGCTGCTGGTCGAAGCGCGAGGCGAACAATGACCGTGATCTGGACAAGGCTGGTCGCGCTGGGTGTCGCCGGAGCGCTGCTGGCGAGCTGCTCATCGACGCCGACACCGAGCAGTGCACCAAGCAAGAGTACCGGTATCAGTGGTCCCGGCGACTACAGCCGTCCGCACAAGGACGGCGCGCCCTGGTGGGACGTCGACGTTTCGCAGATCCCCGATGCCACGCCGATGCCGCATTACGGCCGTTACAAGGCCAATCCCTATACGGTGCTGGGCAAAACCTACTTTCCAATCAGCGATGGTCGACGTTATTCGGCTACCGGGACGGCATCCTGGTATGGCACCAAGTTTCACGGCCAGCCCACCGCCAATGGCGAGAAGTACGACCTTTATGGCATGAGTGCGGCGCACAAGACGCTGCCCTTGCCCACTTACGTCAAGGTCACCAATCTGGATAACGGGCGCACCGTGGTCTTGCGCGTCAATGACCGTGGTCCGTTCTACTCCGATCGGATCATTGATCTGTCTTTCGCCGCGGCGAAGAAGCTCGGCTATGCCGAGAGCGGAACGGCGCGGGTAAAGGTCGAAGGCATCGACCCTCAGCAATGGTGGGCCGACCAGGGCCGACCGGTGCCGACGATGATGGCGCAGCCGGAGATGGTTGCGAGCAAGCCCGCCAGCAATGTCGCGCAGCCGATCGAACAGTACACGCCGCCGCCCCAGCAGCACGCTGCGGCCACGGTGCCGCTGGAAGTCGATGCAAAAAAAAACGCTTCGCCCGCAGCCTCTGGCCTGTTTCTCCAGGTTGGCGCCTTCGCCAATCCGGATGCAGCGCAGTTGCTCAAGGACAAGCTGAGCGGCGTGGTCTCTGCCCCGGTGTTCATCAGCTCGGTGGTACACAACCAGCAGACCCTGCACCGCGTGCGCCTGGGGCCCATCGACACACCGGATGAGGCCATGCAGCTCGAAGAGAGCGTACGCCTGGCCAACCTCGGACAGCCGCGGCGCGTTGCCGCTGACTGACCGCTGCAAACCTTGCCTTCGTTTTACCTGACTAATTTGAGATTCGGATGAACATCACCAGCCTCGTGCAACGCTTCATAGTCCTGGCAGTACTGACGGTCACCCCGACCGTCTGGGCAGCGCAGATCGTACCGTCCGCCCCGCAGCTGGCGGCCAAGTCCTACATGCTGATGGACGCCGCCAGCGGCGAGGTACTGGTCGAGCACAACGGTGACGAGCGCCTGCCGCCAGCGAGCCTGACCAAGCTGATGACCGCCTATATCGCCACCCTGGAAATCCAGAAGGGTCAGATCAGCGACAGCGACATGGTCACGGTGAGCGAGAAGGCCTGGCGTACCGGCGGCTCGCGGATGTTCATCCAGGTCAACACGCAGGTGTCGGTCGACGATCTGCTGCATGGCATCATCATTCAGTCGGGCAACGACGCCAGCGTTGCCATGGCCGAGCACATCGCCGGCAGCGAAGAGGCCTTTGCCGACCTGATGAACAGCACGGCTCAGCGCCTGGGCATGACCAACAGCCATTTCATGAATGCCACCGGCCTGCCGGACCCGGATCATTATTCCTCGGCCAACGACATGGCCAAGCTGGCTCGCGCGATCATCTACGAAGACCCGGCGCACTACGCCATCTACGCGCAGAAAGAGTTCTTCTGGAACAACATCAAGCAGCCCAACCGCAACCTGCTGCTGTGGCGCGACAAGACCGTCGATGGCCTGAAAACCGGCCATACCGAAGAGGCCGGCTACTGCCTGGTGGCCTCTGCCGTGCGTGACAACATGCGCCTGATCTCGGTGGTGTTTGGTACCGACAGCGAGCAGGCCCGCGCGGCGGAGACCCAGAAGCTGCTGACCTATGGCTTCCGCTTCTTCGAGACCCGCACCTTCTACCAGAAGGGCACCGAGCTGGCTCAGGCGCAGGTCTGGAAAGGCCAGCAGGACAAGCTTAAGGCGGGCCTGGCACAGGACCTGACCATGACCCTGCCGCGTGGCCAGGCAGAGAAGTTGCAAGCGGTCATGAGCTTCAACGGCACACTCACCGCACCGATCCAGCAGGGTGACGTCATCGGCAAGGTCGAGGTCAAGCTGGAGGACAAGGTGGTTCGCAGCACCGACCTGGTCGCGCTGGAAACCATCGAAGAGGGTGGGCTGTTCCGCCGGTTTTGGGATAGCATTCGCCTCTTCTTCTACAGCCTGTTCAACTGACCACGCGCGAGTGCACCGCGGCTGATCCCGCCGCGGCGCACGTGCGGATCACGAGTCCGTTACGCCCATGACCGATAACCAAGATGTCGCAGCACCCAAGATTGACTTTCCCTGCGAGCGCTACCCGATCAAGGTGATCGGCGACGCTGGCGAAGGCTTCCGTGAGGTCGTGATCGAAGTCATCCAGCGCCACGCGCCGGATTTCGACGAAGCCACCGTCGTCACCCGCGACAGCCGCAACGGGCGATTCCTTTCGCTGCAGGTGCTGATCACCGCCACCGGCGTAGAGCAGCTGCAGGCCATTCACGTCGACCTGCGCGCCACTGGCCGTGTTCACATGGTGCTGTGATGACCCTCGAAGTGGGCGTGCGTGAGCTCGGCCAGATCGAGTACCGGACTGCCTGGCAGGCCATGCAGCACTTCACCAACACGCGCGATGCAGACAGTGGCGACGAAATCTGGCTGCTGCAGCACCCGCCCGTATTCACTCAGGGCCAGGCCGGCAAGGCCGAGCACCTGCTGTTCCCTGGCGAAATTCCGGTAGTGCAGGTGGATCGAGGCGGTCAGGTGACCTATCACGGGCCCGGCCAACTGGTTGGTTATCTGTTGCTCGATGTGCGCCGACTCGGTATCGGTGTGCGCGAGCTGGTGAATCGTATCGAGCAGAGCCTGATCGATCTGCTCGCCGGCTATGGCATCGAGGCGGCTGCCAAAGCGGATGCGCCGGGCGTTTACGTCAACGGTGCGAAGATCGCGTCTCTGGGCCTGCGCATTCGCAATGGCCGTTCCTTCCACGGCCTGGCGCTGAACGTGGACATGGATCTCGAACCTTTCCGGCGCATCAACCCCTGCGGTTATGCAGGGCTGCCCATGACCCAGCTGCGTGACCTGATCGGGCCGATCGACATCTCTGAAGTGGCCGATCGACTGCGTGATCATCTGGTCCGGCAGCTCGGATACGCGCAACAGAAGACCCTCGCGGGCGGAATCGAAGCATATGAGTAGTGTAGAAACGGCAGGCAAGCGCCCGGCCAAGGTAGAGGCAGGCGTCAAATTGCGTGGTGCCGAGAAGGTTGCGCGTATTCCGGTGAAGATCATCCCCACCGATGAGCTGCCGAAGAAGCCGGACTGGATTCGCGTGCGCATTCCGGTTTCCCCAGAGGTCGACCAGATCAAGCAGACCCTGCGCAAGCACAAACTGCACAGCGTCTGCGAGGAAGCCTCCTGCCCCAACCTGGGCGAGTGCTTCTCCAGCGGAACCGCGACTTTCATGATCATGGGCGACATCTGCACCCGTCGCTGCCCGTTCTGCGACGTCGGCCACGGCCGGCCGAATGCGCTGGACCCGGATGAGCCGAAGAACCTGGCCCAGGCCATCGCCGACATGCGCCTGAAGTACGTGGTCATCACCTCGGTGGATCGCGACGATCTGCGCGACGGTGGCGCCCAGCACTTTGCCGATTGCCTGCGCGAGATTCGCAAGCTGTCGCCGTCGATCCAGCTGGAAACCTTGGTGCCCGACTACCGTGGGCGCATGGATATCGCTTTGGATATCACTGCCAGCGAGCCGCCGGATGTGTTCAACCACAATCTGGAGACCGTACCGCGGCTATACAAGTCGTCGCGGCCGGGCTCGGATTTCGAGTGGTCACTGGATCTTCTGGAGAAGTTCAAGCAGCGCGTGCCGGGCGTGCCGACCAAGTCGGGACTGATGCTCGGCCTCGGCGAGACCGACGAGGAGGTCATCGAGGTCATGCACCGCATGCGCGAGCACGATATCGACATGCTGACCCTGGGTCAGTACCTGCAGCCTTCGCGTAACCACCTCCCGGTGCAGCGCTTCGTTCATCCCGACACCTTCGCCTGGTTTGCCGAAGAGGGGATGAAGATGGGCTTCAAGAACATCGCCTCAGGCCCGCTGGTGCGCTCGTCGTACCATGCCGATCAGCAGGCGCACGGAGCCAAAAAAGACTGAAACCGTAAAGTTGTTGCGGCTCTTGAAGACCGCGTAGACAGTCCAGGCTGTCTGCGCGGTTTTTTCTTTTCCGTCCACCATGCGCCTTGCGAAAGCGCATGGCGCGGGAACTGCCAGACGGTTGGCAAGAAAATTGCGGCATTACGCCGCATTAGACTTTGGTCTATAGTGACGTTCGTTTACACCATGAGGCCAACCGAGGGCCACTGCAGATGAACGAACCCCAATTGAAGGACTTGCTTGACGATCTGGATGCCGCGAAGGTCGAGTGCGACGCGATGAGCCGCTTGGTGGTGACGCGGCTGGCCAAGCAGCACATTCCATACCGAGCGATGTTGGGGCAGGTCGAACTGGACGGTAAGGTGGTTTCACCGCACTTCTGGGTCGAGACCGACGGCTGCGTGATCGACTACCGCGCACGCCAGCGCCTTGGTGGTGATCAGCGCGTGCCACATGGCGTGGTCGCGCGCGAGGCAGTGAAGGCCCACTATCAAGGCCAGCAGGTAATCATCGACCCGCTGCCGGACTACCTCTACGAAGTAGCCATCAAACACTGACCTTGTTGCAGGGATAAAAAAAAGCCCCGGCTGTCTGCCGGGGCTTTTGTGTTTGGCGCCAAGCCCACCGCGATCAGTTGTGGGCGCGCAGTCGCCCGAGCAGCTCCTGAGTGGGATGGCCATCGGCCGGCCAACCCAGGCGTTGCTGGAAGCCGCGGATAGCCTTGCGGGTATTGGCGCCGATGATGCCGTCCGGGGTGCCCGGGTCGAAGCCCTGAGCGACGAGACGTTCCTGCAGTTCAAGGCGCTCGGAGCGGCTGAGTGGCTGTTCGCCGCGTGGCCAGCTGCCCGCGACCTCGCCCTTGCCCTGGAAATTCTCTGCCAGCAGGCCGATCGCCAGGGCATATGCCGAGGAGTTGTTGTAGCGCAGGATGGCGCGGAAATTGTCCATGATGAGGAATGCCGGGCCACGATGGCCGGCAGGCAGCAGCAGGCTGGCGCTGGCTTCTTCCTGGTCGCCGGGCAGGTTGCGCAGGCCGAGGCGGCGCCATTCGGCCAGCGGCTTGCGAATCTCGGTGTCGGCCAAGGCGTAGTCGAACCCTTCGGGTAGCTCTACCTCGAAGCCCCAGGCCTTACCCTGTTTCCAGCCGGATGCCTGAAGGTAATGCGCGGCGGAGGCAAGGGCATCGGCCGAGCTATTCCAGATATCGCGCTTGCCGTCGCCATCGAAATCCACGGCATGGGTGTTGTAAGTGGTCGGAATGAACTGCGTCTGCCCCATGGCGCCAGCCCAGGAGCCGCGCATGCGCTGTGGCTCGACGTCGCCGTGCTGGAGGATTTCCAGCGCTGCAATCAGCTGACTCTTGGCGAATGCCGGACGGCGACCCTCGTGGGCGAGGGTCGCAAGGGAACGAATCACCGACTTGTCGCCCATGATCTGGCCGAAGCTGCTTTCCAGTCCCCAGACGGCAACCAAGGTTTCGCGATCGACGCCGTAGCGGGCCTCGATCTGATCCAGTGTGGTGGCGTGCTCGCTAAGCAAGCGGCGGCCGCTGCGCACGCGCTGTGGCGAAATGGCGCCTTCCAGGTACTGCCAGACGGGCCGGGTGAACTCGGGCTGGCTACGGTCCGCCTCAATCACCGCTGGATCGGGCTGGACGCCGGCGAAGGCCTGGTCGAAGGTTGCGGCGGAGATACCGGCCGCAAGGGCTTCAGCGCGGAACTGCTCGCGCCACTGGCTGAAGCTCAGGTGAGTGGCTTCCGAACGGACATCGGCGATGGTGGCGTCGCTAGGCTGGCTGGCGGCGGGGACGTTGCTGACCAGAGTGGACTGCGCGAGGGGTTCGGCTGCACAGGCAACGACCAGGCTCATCGCCGAAGCGGCAACCAGGGTACGTAGCAGCAGAACGGGAACGAAGGTGTGATACATGCACCGCTCTCGAAACGTGTCGTCGGCCGCAGACATTATCACGCTTTGGCGGTGTTGGGTTTTCAGGCTGCCAGAAGGACCGAAGCCTCCCAGTTGGTGGACTGGGAGGCTTCGCGGCGGTAGCTGCCTTTGCCTTTTTTCGGCGTTTCCTGGCGGAGGCGGAACAGGGGGTGCGCAACCAGGTGCTTGGCCTTGTTCGGCCGTTTCTTGCGTGTGCTCATTTCGATTTCCTCAAATGGCCCGCTATCGGGCGAGGGAATCATAGGCCTTGTACAAAAAATGTCCAGTGCGCTGCGGCGTGAACTCGCTCTCCGCGATTCGCTCGTCAGGTACCGATCCGGCGGCCACTCAGTTGCAGGCAAATGTCCGCCAGACCGATCCAAGGATCCCCGGCGGCCTGGCCCTTGATCTGCTCGTCGATGTGTTGCGCGTCTCTCAGCAACTGGTTCCAGCCGGCCGCGTTATGCCTTTGCAGTGCTTTGGAAACCAGCGGGCGACGCTTATCCCAGACCGGCGGGCGGGCCTGGCTGAAGGCACGCTCAAGCGGAGTGCCCTGGGCATATTGCTGCGCAATATTGGCCAGCAGGCGCAGTTCGCGGGCCAGCGCCCAGAGGATCACCGGTGCCTCGACGCCTTCACCGCGCAGGCCCTCCAGCATGTGCAGCGCATGGGCCGCCTGGCCGTGCAGGGCTGCGTCGATCAGGCCGAATACATCGTAACGGGCGCTATCAGCCACCGCGGCCTGGACGGTTTCCGCGGTGACCTGTCCGGCTTCGGCCAGCAGCTTGAGCTTTTCGATTTCCTGCGCTGCGGCCAACAGGTTGCCTTCGACCCGGGCGCTGATCAGTTCGACGGCTTCCTGGTCCGCGGACAGGCCCGCCTGGGCCAGCCGCTGACGTATCCACTGCGGCAGCTGCGCGGCATCCACTGGCCAGATCTGCAGGAACTGCACGTCCTTGCCATCGATCAGCGCCTTGGCCCATTTGGTCTTCTGGGTGCTGCCGTCGAGCTTGGGCAGACTGACCAGCAGCACGGTGTCCTCGGCGGGGCGTGCGAGATATTCCAGCAGCGCCGCGGCACCCTTGTCACCGGGCTTGCCGTTGGGGATGCGCAGTTCGAGCAGGCGCTTCTCGGCGAACAGCGAAAGACTCGCACCGGCTTCGATCAACTGGCTCCAGTCGAAGCCGGTCTCCACGTGAAAGACCTGACGCTCACTGAAGCCCTGCGCTCGGGTCGCTGCGCGGATCGCATCGCAGGCTTCCTGGCACAGCAGGTGCTCGTCGCCACAGACGACGTACACGGGCGCCAGCGGGCCTTGCAGGTGTTTGCCGAGCTGAGCGGGAGAAAGCTTCATGGTACGAAGACGGGGGCCTTGAGGCCCCGTTACCTGTTACTGGATGGGCAGCTGGATGGGCGACTGTTGCGGCTGCGCGTCCTGGGCATGACGGGCAGCTTCCATGGCTTCAGCCTCGGCGCGGGCCTTGGCTTCGGCTTCCTGTTGCAGGCGGTCGAGCTGCGCCGGGGTGATGCGCTGGATACGCAGGGTCAGCTGCTGCAGCAGCTCGCGGCGCATTTCCTGGCGCAGCTGATCACCTTCCTGGGACGAGCCGATCAGGTTGTTGCTGTCGTGCACGTAGACCTTCTGCACTTCGATGCTGTCCTCGAGCAGCAGCATGTTCTGCGGGCCGCGGAATTCGTAATCGAGGGTGCTGGTCAGCTCATACTCGGCGCTGCGTGCCGAGCTGGTGTAGCTGGCGGTGCGCTGGCGGGTCTGCTCGCGGGCAAGGTTCAGGCTGTACTTGGCGCCCGGGTAAACCCGCACGCCATTGCTCTTGAGTAGGTCTTCGAGCTGTTGCACCGTTTCGCCGTAGCTGTTGCGCGCCTGCAGGTCGATCTCCTTGAGACCGAACTCCACGTCACCGGTGCCGCGCAGCTGGAAGCCACAAGCGCTCAGCAGCAGTGTCAGGCCCAGCACCACCAGATTCCGTTTGTTCATCTTGTTATCCCCTTGCAGGCCCGGCGCGGACGCCGGGGCCGAATCAGTTAGCGACGATGTTGACCAGCTTGCCCGGTACCACAATGACCTTGCGGATCGTCAGGCCCTCGGTGAAACGCAGCACGTTTTCATTGCCACGGGCCGCGGCCTCGACTTCCTCGCGGGTGGCCGCAGCCGGCACTTCGATCTGCCCGCGCAGCTTGCCGTTGACCTGTACCACCAGCGTCAGGCTGTCCTGCACCAGGGCCGACTCGTCGACCTTCGGCCATTGCGCGTCAATGATCGCGCCCTGTTTGCCGAGTCGCTGCCAGAGTTCGTGAGAGATGTGCGGTGTGATCGGTGCGAGCAGCAGGGCGACCGTTTCCAGGCCCTCCTGCAACAGCGCGCGATCCTGCTCGCTGGCGGTCGCGGCTTTCTCCAGCACGTTCATCAGCGTCATCACCTGGGCGATGGCGGTGTTGAATTTGTGATGCTGGCCGACATCGACGCTGGCCTGCTTGATGGCGAGATGGATCGCGCGGCGTACGGCCTTCTGCTCGTCGCTCAGGCTGGCGGTGTCCAGCGTGCCTGCGACGCCAGCGCTGACATGTGCATGAGCCAGACGCCAGACGCGGCGCAGGAAGCGGCTGGCGCCCTCGACGCCGGAGTCGGACCACTCCAGACTCATGTCCGGCGGCGAGGCGAACATCATGAACAGGCGGCAGGTATCTGCGCCGTATGCATCGATCATGGCCTGCGGGTCGACGCCGTTGTTCTTCGACTTGGACATCTTCTCGGTGCCGCCGATTTCCACCGGCAGACCATCGCTGGCCAGCTTCGCGCCGATGATCTTGGCCTTGGCGTCACGCTCGACGATCACGTCGGCCGGGTTGAACCAGTCCTTGCCGCCGTTTTCCAGGGTGCGGTAGTAGGTGTCGGCGACCACCATGCCCTGCGTCAGCAGGTTCTTGAACGGCTCGTTGGAGCTGACCAGGCCTTCGTCACGCATCAGCTTGTGGAAGAAGCGCGCGTAGAGCAGGTGCAGGATGGCGTGCTCGATGCCGCCGATATACTGATCCACCGGCAGCCAGTGGTTGGCCGCGGCCGGATCGACCATGCCCTGTTCGTAGTTCGGGCTGGCGTAGCGGGCGAAATACCAGGACGACTCGACGAAGGTGTCCATGGTGTCGGTTTCACGCTTGGCCGGCGCACCGCACTTCGGGCAGCTGCATTCGTAGAACTCCGGCATGCGCGCCAGCGGGCTGCCGGCGCCGTCCGGTACCACGTCTTCCGGCAGCACGACCGGCAGCTGGTCTTCGGGGACCGCGACGTCGCCGCAGCTGTCGCAGTGGATGATCGGGATCGGGCAGCCCCAGTAGCGCTGACGGCTGATGCCCCAGTCGCGCAGGCGGAATTGGGTGCGTGCCTGGCCGAGGCCTTTCTTCTGCAGCGCCACTTCGATGGCATCGAACGCGCCGTCGAAGTCGAGGCCGTCGAAGATGTCTGAATTGATCAGCTCGCCGTGTTCGCCGTAGGCGTCCTGCCAGGGTGCCGGGGTCTGGTCGCCGGCGCTGGTGCGTACCACCGGCTTGATCAGCAAGTCGTACTTACTGGCGAACTCGAAGTCGCGCTCGTCGTGCGCCGGGACGGCCATGACCGCACCTTCGCCGTAGTTCATCAGCACGTAGTTGGCGACCCACACCGGCAGCAACTCGCCAGTCAGCGGATGCTGCACGCGCAGTGAAGTGGCGAGGCCCTTCTTCTCCTGGGTGGCGATGTCGGCTTCGGCGACGCCGCCACGCTTGCATTCATCGATGAAGGCCTGCAGCTCGGGATTGTTCTGCGCGGCGAGCGTGGCCAGCGGGTGCTCGGCGGCCACCGCGACGTAAGTTGCACCCATCAGCGTATCGGGACGGGTGGTGAAGACCTTCATCACGCCTTCGCTGCCGATGCTGGCCACGTCGTAGGGGAAGCTGATCTCCATGCCGCGCGACTTGCCGATCCAGTTGCGCTGCATGGTCTTGACCTGTTCCGGCCAGCCATCCAGCTCGTCCAGACTCTCCAGCAGCTCATCCGCGTAGGCGGTGATCTTGAAGTAGTACATCGGGATTTCGCGCTTCTCGATCAACGCGCCGGAACGCCAGCCACGGCCGTCGATGACCTGCTCGTTGGCCAGTACGGTCTGGTCGACCGGGTCCCAGTTGACGGTGCCGTTCTTGCGGTAGATCACGCCCTTTTCGTACAGGCGGGTAAACAGCCACTGCTCCCAGCGGTAGTAGTCCGGCTTGCAGGTGGTGACTTCACGCGTCCAGTCGACCGCCAGGCCGAGGCTTTTCAGCTGGGCCTTCATGTAGGCGATGTTTTCGTAGGTCCACTTCGCCGGTGCCACCTGATTCTTCATCGCGGCGTTTTCCGCCGGCATGCCGAACGCGTCCCAGCCCATGGGTTGCAGGACATTCTTGCCCTGCATGCGCTGATAGCGCGCGATCACGTCGCCGATGGTGTAGTTGCGCACGTGACCCATGTGCAGCTTGCCGCTGGGGTAGGGGAACATCGACAGGCAATAGAAGGTGTCCTTGCCTGGCTGTTCGCTCACTTCAAAGGATTTCTGCGCGTCCCAATGGGATTGCGCGGCGGCTTCGATTTCGCGGGGCTGATACTGTTCGTGCATGGCTACTGGCGTTGGGATGGGGGCTGGCTCTCCGCGAATGCGTTGTCGCGGGCACGTTGGCAGGTCCGGCGGACCTGGCGCTAACGCGACCCGGCGGGCTGCGGGCGGAGGCATGGAAGCGCCGTAGCATACATGACCCCCCGCGGCCTAGGGAAACCCCATTTGCCGCTGCTCCAGAGCTCCGTCCGTCGTGCGCGGCTTGAGCGCGTCAGGCTGAGCTACGCTTGATCCAGGGGCGGGACGAATGTGAGGTGAGGTTGATGGACCGAGAGCCACGATCTGAGGACAGTAGTCTTTATGCAAGGGTGTTGCAGCGACTGAGCTCGGCCCTGCAGGAGGCCGAACGTGCCACGTCCGCTGATGCGGACGGTGCTGGCGAGCTGGAAGTACGCGGTTTGACGCCGGCGGAATTCGAGCTGATCCGTGCGTATCTGCAGCGTGATTCCCAATGGCTCTCGGGCTGGCATGCCGCGGCGGAGGAGCAGGCTCACCTGTCGCGCCAGGCACTGCGTCCGGCTGTGCGCAGCGGTAGTCGACAACGGCACGGCGCGCATGGCCGCCACGCGCCGCTGGCTTTGCAACAGACGCTGAGTTGCGCGCTGTGCAACGCCGAAGTGAGTTGGCCGGAAGGCGCCGGCCCCGCAGCCTGTCACGTCTGCGGGTCACAGCTGCTGCGCGCCAGGCAGCGTCTGCACACCTATCCGCGGCATTGAGCAGTGGCCGACAAATCCGCCGGCTGCGGCTAGAGTGTCTGCCTTTGCCGCGGAGGTCGGATGCCTATTCGCTATTTCTTCAAGCAGCTGCTTTTGCCGCCGGGCGTGCTGCTACTCCTGCTGTTGCTCGGATGGTGGCTGCGCCGGCGCGCGCCAAGGCTGGCGGCGCTGTGCTTCGTCACGGGGTTGGTTGGGCTCTGGTTGATGAGCCTGCCGGTCGTCGTCGAATGGACGGCGCGGCTGGTTGAGCGCGAGCCGGCGCTGGTCGAGGCGCAGTGGATGCAGCTGGATGAAGAGGCCGGCGCCATCGTGGTGCTGGGGGCCGGGCGCGAGCAGAGTGATCCGGCATGGGGCGGCGATCAGCCCGGCTACATCGCGCTGGAGCGCTTGCGTTATGCGGCGCGGTTAGCCAAGACCAGCGGCCTGCCGATTCTCACCAGTGGCGGGCTGCACTACGGCCAGCCACCCAGCGAGGCGATGCTCGGCGCGGAGGTGCTGCAGCGCGACTTTGGCGTCGCCACGCGCTGGCTCGAGGAGCGTAGCCGGACGACCTGGGAGAACGCGGTTTTCAGCGCCGAGATGCTGCGTGCGGCGGGCATCGAGCGGGTGGTGCTGGTGACATCCGCCTCGCACATGCCGCGCTCGCGCTGGTGCTTCGAGCAGAACGGGATCGAGGTGATCGCTGCGCCAGTGGGCTTCATGGGCGTGCCCAATGGTCGGCCGTTGAATGGCTGGTTGCCGGAGGCCAAGGCCTTCTGGCAGAACGGCATGTTGCTCAACGAGGTCGTCGGTATGGCGGTTTACCCGCTTGTGTACCGCTCCGCGAACGACTGAGTCGAACGCATTAACCTGAGTGTACGGTCGTGGGGTGAGCCTCAGCCCGCAACTCGCCATTCGCGGTCAAGGTCGCCCCCACGTTGGCGGCTGTAGGAGCGGCCTTGGCCGCGAGCAAAGCCAGCTCGGAGCTGGACTTTCGCAGTCAAGAGCGGCGTATCGCTCGGCATAACCGCCTGGCTTGCGATGAAGCCCTCTCAGCGGCAGTCAAAAGACCCGTTCAGGTCCCAGCAGCTTCGCATAGCTGAGGCTATGCCTTGCGCCTGATCAGTGCCCAGCCGAGCAGCAGCACGCATACCGCGATCAGCGGCCAGGAGCGCCAGCGCAGATGCGGCGTCAGCCCCTGCATCGGGGTGACGTCGCCATACAGCACGGCCTGTTCAAACTGCGGAATCTGCTCGGTGATCTGCCCGTAGGGGTCGATCAGCACAGTGATGCCGTTGTTCGTCGCGCGGATCATCCAGCGCCCGGCTTCCAGAGCGCGCATCTGCGCCATCTGCAGGTGCTGCAGCGGGCCGATGGAGCGGCCGAACCAGGCGTCGTTGCTCACCGTCAGCAGCAGATCGCTCTGCGCCGCGAGGCCGGCGGCGAACTCCGGGTAGACCACCTCGTAGCAGATGTATGGCGCGATCTGCAGGCCCTTCGCCTGCAACAGTGGTTGGCCGGATTCGCCGCGGGCGAAGTCGGACATCGGCAGGTCGAAGAAGGCGATCAGGCCGCGCAGCAGATCCTGCAGCGGTACGTACTCGCCGAACGGCACCAGTTTCTGCTTGAGGTAGGTGCCGGCACCGTCACCGGTGCTGGTCAGCCCGTTGTAATAGCGCAGCTCGCCCTCCGGGTTGGGCTGGCGTACCGGTACGCCGGTGATCAGTGCCGCGTCGCGCTGCTCGGCGAAGCCGGCCATCATCTGCAGATAGCCTTCGGCATGATCCTTGAGGATCGGCACGGCGGTTTCCGGCCAGACGATCAGGTCTGCGGGGCGACTACCGAAGGTCATGTCGCGATACAGCAGCAGCTGCATCTCGAGCTTCTTCGGGTCCCACTTCATGCTTTGTGCGACGTTGCCCTGCACTGCGGCAACGGTCAGCGGTTCGCCCTTGCTGGTCGTCCAGGCATGGTCCTTGAGTGCCAGGCCTGCCAGCCAGGGGGAAAGCATCAGCACGACGGCGGCGGCCAGGCGTGCTTTGTCGGCAAGCAGTCGCGAGATCGCCACGAGCAGGGTGGCGCTCAGTGCGACGGCAAAGCTCAGCAACCAGACCCCGCCGAGCGGAGCCAGTCCGGCCAGCGGACCATCCAGCTGGCTGTAGCCGATGTACAGCCAGGGAAAGCCGGTGAGAATCCAGCCACGCAGCGCATCCAGCGCCAGCCAGAGTGCGGCGAAGGCCAGCGCATCGCCAAGTGCGGAATGGCGATTGCGCAGCAGGCGCACCCAGAGCCAGCCGAGCAGGGCGAAGAACAGCGCCAGGCCGGCGACGAAGCCGAGGGTGAGCAATCCGGCCAGCGCCGGCGAGGCCGCGCCGAAGTCATGGATGCTGACGTAGACCCAGCTGACCCCCGAGGCGAATAGCCCAAAGCCGTAGCACCAGCCGCGCTGCGCCGCCTGCTTCGCTGCGGCTTCGCGCAGGCCAAGGTACAGCAGCGCCACCGAGAGCAGCGCCAGCGGCCAGATGTCGAAAGGCGCCAGCGACAGCGTGGTCAGTGTGCCGGCGACCAGTGCCAGCAGGTTGCCCGGCCATCCGGGACGGGTGATCCAGTGCATGGAAGTTCCTTGCGCAGCGGTGCGGGGAGTGAGGCTAAGGGCGATGAAGTTGGCCGGCAAGCAGCTGGCGGACGAGCGTCCGCGCAGGGCCGGCTGCGCGGAACGGCTCGTGCCGGCTTACGCGCCCGCGGTACGGCTCAGGCGCAGCATATGCACACGGCGGCTGTCGGCGTTGAGCACACGCACGCGGAACCCGTCGATCTCGGTGACTTCGTTGCGCTTGGGCAGGTGCCCGAAGGTGCTCATCACCAGGCCGGCGACGGTATCGAATTCGTCGTCGGGGAAGGCGCTGCCGAAGTATTCGTTGAAGCTGTCGATCGGGGTTAGCGCCTTGACCAGGAAGTCGCCGCTGGGCAGCGGGCGGATGTAGCTGTCTTCCTCGACGTCATGCTCGTCCTCGATGTCGCCGACGATCTGCTCCAGCACGTCTTCGATGGTCACCAGGCCGGCCACGCCGCCGTACTCGTCGATGACGATGGCCATGTGGTTGTGGTTGGCGCGGAATTCGCGCAGCAGTACGTTGAGACGCTTGGACTCCGGCACGAAGGTGGCCGGGCGCAGCAGATCCTTGATGTCGAAACTGTGGTGTTCGTCCTTGAGGATCAGCGGCAGCAGGTCTTTGGCCAGCAGCACGCCGATCACTTCATCGAGGCTTTCACCGACGACCGGATAACGCGAGTGTGCGGCACCGATGATGGCCGGCAGAAACTCGCGGGGGGATTGATCGGCCTTGATGCTGATCACCTGCGAGCGTGGCACCATGATGTCGCGTACCTGCAGGTCGGCGACCTGGATGGCACCTTCGACGATGGCCAGCGCCTCGCTGTCGAGCAGCTTGTTCTGATGGGCTTCGCGCAGGATTTCCAGCAGCTCCTGGCGATTCTTGGGCTCATGGGCAAAAGCCTGGGTGATTTTTTCCAGCCAGGTCTTCTGCCCGCTGATCGATCGATCTTCGCTCATGTCGTTGACTCAGGAGTCCTTGCAAGTGCCCATGACGGGCGATTCTTCGGCATAGGGGTCGGGATGACCCAGCTCGGCCAGCAGTTGACGCTCCAGCTCTTCCATCTCTTCCGCTTCGACATCGTCGATATGATCGTAGCCGAGCAGATGCAGACAGCCATGGATGACCAGATGCGCCCAGTGTGCCGCCAGTGCCTTGCCCTGTTCCGCGGCTTCGCGCTCGACCACCGGGACGCAGATGACCAGGTCGCCGAGCAGCGGGATGTCCAGCAGTTCGTCGGGAACGTCTGCCGGGAACGACAGCACGTTGGTCGCGTAGTCCTTCTGCCGCCAGGTGCGGTTCAGCTCGCGCCCTTCTTCCTCGTCCACCAGGCGAATGGTCAGCTCCGAGTCGCCGCTACGCTGGCGTAGCGCCAGTTCGCAGCAGCGCTGCAGATCGGCGAGGGCCGGCGCAGCGCCCGTGCTGGCGCACTGCAGGTCGAGCTCAATCATCGCTGGCGTCCTGCGCGGCACGCTTGCTGGCCGGCGACTGGCGATCCTCGAAGGACTCGTAGGCCTCGACGATGCGCTGCACCAGCGGATGGCGAACGACGTCCTTTGGCTTGAAGTGGGTGAAGCTGATGCCGTTGACGTCCTTGAGCACCTCGATGACGTGCGCCAGACCGCTCTTGGTGCCGCGGGGCAGGTCGACCTGGGTGATGTCGCCGGTTATCACCGCGGTGGAGCCGAAGCCGATCCGCGTAAGGAACATCTTCATCTGTTCCTGGGTGGTGTTCTGGCTTTCATCGAGGATGATGAAGCTGTTGTTCAGCGTGCGGCCGCGCATGTAGGCCAGCGGGGCGATCTCGATCACCTGTTTCTCGATCAGCCGTGCCACATGTTCGAAACCGAGCATCTCGTAGAGCGCGTCGTAGAGGGGGCGCAGGTAGGGGTCGATCTTCTGTGCCAGGTCGCCGGGCAGGAAACCGAGCTTTTCGCCAGCTTCCACCGCCGGGCGTACAAGGAGAATGCGGCGCACCTGTTCGCGCTCCAGCGCGTCCACGGCACAGGCGACGGCGAGGTAGGTCTTGCCGGTACCGGCCGGGCCGACGCCGAAGTTGATGTCGTTGTCGAGGATGGCTTTGACGTAGCGCTGCTGATTCGCACCGCGGGGGCGGATCATGCCCTTCTTGGTGCGCAGGGCGACGCCCTGGTGCGCATTCGGATTGGCCAGCTCCTCCATTCCGGATTCCTGCAGGTACAGATGCACCATGTCCGGAGAGAGCTCGGTGTTCTTGGTTTCCCGGTACAGCCGGCGCAGCAGCTGTTCGGCAGACTTGGCCGCGTCGGTTGGGCCGATCAGCTCGAACTGGTTGCCGCGGTTGCGGATTTCCAGTTCCAGGCGCTGTTCGATCAGGCGCAGATGCTCGTCGAATTGGCCGCAGAGATTGGCGAAGCGACGGGCTTCAAAGGGTTCGAGGGTGAAACGATGCGGTTCTATGGGTGCGTTCAAGGGCTTTTATATGTGGCCGTGGTCGGCGAAGTGGTGAGGGAAGAATAGCGCCGCGGGCGCAAAGCGGAAAGCGCAGTCGCGGCCCCGATGCAATCACATGGGGGCCGCATACCCGGTTCTCAACCTAGCAAGGTGCCACGTAGCGAGTGCGGCAGCGCGTCGTCGATGTGCACGTCGACGAACTGGCCGATCAGCCGCGGGTTGTCGCAGCGGAAGTTGACGATGCGATTGTGCTCGGTACGGCCCTGCAGCATGCCAGGGTCCTTCTTCGAGTAGTCGCTGACGAGGATGCGCTGAGTGGTACCTACCATCCGTCGGCTGTTCTCGAAGCCCTGCTGATTGATGCGCTGCTGGAGGATCGCCAGGCGCTGCTTTTTCACCTCGTCCGGGGTGTCGTCGGCCAGATCCGCGGCCGGGGTGCCGGGGCGCGAGCTGTAGACGAAGGAGTAGGAAAAGTCGAAGCCGACGTCCTCAATCAGCTTCATGGTCTGCTCGAAGTCCTTGTCGGTCTCGCCGGGGAAGCCGACGATGAAGTCCGAGCTGATCAGGATGTCCGGCACTGCGGCCTTGAGCCGGCGGATGCGCGACTTGTACTCCAGGGCGGTGTGGTTGCGCTTCATCGCCGCGAGGATGCGGTCGGACCCGGCCTGCACCGGCAGATGCAGATATTTCACCAGCTGCGGGATGTCCGCATGGGCCTGGATGATCGCGTCGGAGAACTCCAGTGGATGGCTGGTGGTGTAGCGGATACGGCCGATGCCTTCTACTGCGGCGACGGCGTGCAGCAGGTCGGCGAAGTCATGCCCGTCGTAGCGATAGCCATTGACGTTCTGCCCCAGCAGGGTGACTTCCTTCACGCCGTTTTCGGCCAGGTGGACGACTTCCGCCAGCACGTCGGCCAGCGGGCGGCTGACTTCTTCGCCGCGGGTGTAGGGCACCACGCAGAAGGTGCAGTACTTGCTGCAGCCTTCCATGACCGAAACGAAAGCACTGGGGCCGTCGACGCGCGGCTCTGGCAGGCGGTCGAACTTCTCGATCTCGGGGAACGAAATGTCCACCTGCGGTTTCTTGGTGGTGCGCGCGGCGTCGATCATTTCCGGCAGACGATGCAGGGTCTGCGGCCCGAAGACCACGTCGACGTACGGGGCGCGGTCGCGAATGGCCGCGCCTTCCTGGCTGGCCACGCAGCCGCCGACGCCGATCACCAGTTGCGGATTGTCCAGCTTCAGTTCGCGCCAGCGACCCAGTTGCGAGAAGACCTTTTCCTGGGCCTTTTCGCGGATCGAGCAGGTATTGAGAAGAATCACGTCGGCTTCTGCCGGGTTCTCGGTGATCTCCATGGCCTGGTGTTCGCCCAGCAGGTCCACCATGCGCGAGCTGTCGTACTCGTTCATCTGGCAGCCATGGGTTTCGATGAAAAGCTTGCGGGTCATGTTACGGGCCGGCGTTGTGCAAAAAATGACCGGCGATTATATGCCCACGACCGAGCAGGGGAAAGCGCGGACGGATGCCGCAGGGCATCTCGATTGTTCAGGGGATCTGCGGCGCGTCGGCGGCCTGCAGCTGCATCAGGTAGTCGCGGAAGATCTGCCCGAGAACCTGGGTGGCGATTTCCAGCTCGTCGCGACGCATCTGTCCGGAGACGCGGTCGGCGGTGTCCAGTGCATCGTCCTCGCCATTCACGGCGGCCATCTTCAGCACGATGTAGGCCTGCACGTTGTTGGCCTTGACCCCTTCACCGCGGAAGAACATCACGCCGAGCCGGTGTTGCGCGGCCGCATGACCGTGAAGTGAGGCCTGCTCGAACCAGTACAGCGCCTTGGCCAGGTCGCGTGGCGCACGCTTGCCGTCGTAGTGGAATTCGCCGAGCTCGTAGGCGGCTTGCACGTCGCCTTCGCTGGCGGCCTGCTGGCAGTTTCTCAGGGCTTCGGGGAGTTCTTCGGGAAGCGTGTCGAGCGCGCAGCGCGCGGTCGCCGGGATCAGCAGGGTATTCCCGCCGGCCAAGGCCGTGAGAGGCGAGAGAAGCAGCAGACAGCCCAAAGACAGGATGCGGCCGGTGCGGATCATGAAAATCTGGCGCCTCGAGGAGCAGGGCGGTAATGAAAGGCTGGAACGAGCCAGCCGTCACATTATGGATAAGCTGCAGCCTGCTTACAAAGCCTTTAACCGCCTGTCATCGGCTTTTTATGCGACTGCCGGACTGTCCTCGCGTGTGCTGCCCGGCAGGCGCACCAGCAGAATGGTCAGCAGCGGGCTGGCGATGGCCAACAGCAGCGGTCTCAGGTCGCCGAGCGGATGGACGATCGACACGCCGTTCGGCAGCGGTGCCGCGCCCAGCAGAAGCGCGCCAGCCGCCAGGCCGGCAAGGGTCGGCAGGCTTGCCGGCCATTGCAGCGCGCCGGCGTAGACCACCAGCAGCGCACTGGTCAGCATCAGGCCGAAGGCGTAGGGCTCGCTCCAGCCCAGCTGTCGCGCAAGTTCGAAGAACACGCACAGCCCCAACACCACGCGACCCCAGTTCGGTCGACTCCACACCCAGCGCCGCGCCAGGGTCAGCGCAGCCACCGCTATCAGCGGCAAACCGAGCAGCAGGCTGGCGCGCTCCAGCCACTGGTGCGCCTCCTCCAGATCCATGCCAAACAGGCTCGCCGCGGCGCACGCAGCGCTGGCGGCCGTCAGGATGAAGCCAAGCAGTGCGCTGAACAGCGCTGGCTGGTCCGCCTCGCCGTAACGGCGCCGGGCGCGGCCGATCAGCAATGCGCTGACGCCGGCAGTCAGGGCGAGCAGGATGCTCTGCAGCAATTCCATCGTCGGGCTCACTTGAGCTTGGCGAAGGCCCGCTCGGCAGCGTCCAGGGTGATCTTCAGCTCGGCCTCGCCGTGGGCGATGGAGGTGAACCCGGCCTCGAATGCACTGGGCGCCAGGTAGACGCCGCCGTCCAGCATCAGGTGGAAGAAGCGCTTGAAGCGCTCGGCGTCGCTGGCCATCACGTCGGCGAAGGTGACGATGTCGTCGGCGCCGCTGAAGTACAGGCCGAACATGCCGCCCACCTGAGTGGTGACGAACGGAACGCCAGCGGCATCGGCGCGATCCTGCAGGCCCTGCAGCATGCGGCTGGTGTAATCGGTCAGCTCGGCGTGGAAGCCCGGGCGGCTGATCAGCTTCAGCGTGGTCAGGCCGGCGGCCATGGCCAGCGGGTTACCCGACAGCGTACCGGCCTGGTAGACCGGGCCAAGCGGCGCGACGCATTCCATGATGGCGCGCTTGCCGCCGAAGCAGCCGACCGGCATGCCGCCACCGATGATCTTGCCGAAGGTGGACAGGTCCGGCGTCACGCCGAAGTGCGCCTGCGCACCGCCGAGGGCGACGCGGAAGCCGGTCATCACCTCGTCGAAGATCAGCACCACGCCGTGCTCGTCACACAGGCGACGCAGGCCTGCGAGGAAGCCTGGTGCCGGCGGCACGCAGTTCATGTTGCCTGCCACTGGCTCGACGATGATGCAGGCGACCTGCTCGCCCTTCTCCTGCAGCGTGGCCTCGACTTCGGCGAGGTCGTTATAGGCCAGCGTCAGGGTGTGCTTGGCGAAGTCTGCCGGCACGCCGGCCGAACTGGGTACGCCCTGGGTCAGCGCGCCGGAGCCGGCTTTGACCAGCAGGCTGTCGGAATGGCCGTGGTAGCAGCCCTCGAACTTGATGATCGCATCACGGCCGGTGTAGCCACGGGCCAGACGGATCGCGCTCATGGTCGCCTCGGTACCGGAGCTGACCATGCGCACCATCTCCATCGACGGCACCAGGCTGCAGACCAGTTCGGCCATCTGGGTTTCCATCGCGGTCGGCGCGCCATAGGACAGCCCGTGGTCGAGCTGGCGGCGTACCGCGTCGAGCACTTCGGGATGGCTGTGGCCGAGGATCATCGGGCCCCAGGAGCCGACGTAGTCGACATAGCGCTTGTCGTCCTCGTCGATCACGTAGGCGCCTTCGGCGTGCTTGAGGAACAGCGGCGTGCCGCCGACGCTGCGAAAGGCGCGCACGGGGGAATTGACGCCGCCAGGGATGTGGGTCTGGGCGCTGGCAAAAAGGGTTTCGGAACGGGACATGCGGGCCTCGCAGAACAGGGGCTGACCGCCATGTGGCGGGTCAGCCGTGGCGGAATCAGGGGGTATTGAACAACTGGCTGAACGCTCTGGCGCGGCGCTCGACCTCGGCGGGGCTGTCAGCGGCGAACAGCGCGTGCACCACGGCGATCATCTGCACGCCCTCGGCGATCAGGCTTGGTGCCGTTTCCGGCGTGATGCCGCCAATGGCAACAATCGGCAGGCCAATGCGGGCGCGGGCTTCGCGCAGCAGCTCGGGATCGGCCGAGGGTGCGCCCGGCTTTGTCTGCGACTGGAAGAAGCGGCCGAAGGCGACATAGCTGGCGCCCTCACGCGCGGCCTGCTCGGCCAGCGGCAGCTGCGCATGGCAGGTGGCGCCGATGATTGCCTGGCGGCCGAGCAGGGCGCGGGCAGCGGCCAGCGAGCCATCCTCCTGGCCTAAGTGCAGGCCGACACCCAGTCGCGCCGCCAGCTCGGCGTCGTCGTTGATGATCAGTTGCGCGCCATGGCGGGCGCAGAGTTCCTGCAACGCATCGGCCTCACGCAAGCGACGGGCCTCGTCACTGGATTTGTCGCGGTACTGCAGCAGGCGGGCGCCACCTTTCAACGCGGCTTCGACATACGGCAGCAAACGGCCCTCGGCGAGCAACTTGCTGTCGGTGATGCCGTACAGGCCGCGCAGGCGGGTCGAATCCTTCATGCGCTGCTCTCCAGTCAGACCAGGTCCAGTGGCAGGCGCCGCGGGACGAATTGCCCGTGGCCGGGCGCCTCGGCATCGCGCAGAGTGCGCCAGGTGTAGTCGAGCGCCGAACGGACGGCACTGGTCAGCTCCTCGCCCAGCGCCAGACGGCCGGCCAGGGCGCTGGCCAGTGTGCAGCCGGAACCGTGATAGCTGCCGGGCAGGCGCGCGCAGGTGAAATCGTGGCGGCTACCATCGCGGCAGTAAAGACGGTTATGCACTTCGCTTTCATCGCCGTGGCCGCCGGTGATCAGCAGGTGGCGGATGTGCGGCAGCAGGCGTTCGGCACATTCGTCGGCGCTGCCCTCGGGCAGCTCGGCGAGGATGCGGGCTTCCGGCAGGTTCGGTGTGGCGATGGTCGACACCGGGAACAACCGTTCGCGCATGGCGAAGCCGACATCATCCTTGCCCAGCGCGCCGCCGCCACCGGCGCGCAGCACCGGATCGCAGACCAGCGGCACGCCGGGCAGCCTGGCCATGATCTCGAGAACGGTCTCGACCATTTCCACCGAGCCGAGCATGCCGAGCTTGACTGCCGCGATCGGCATATCGGCGATCACTGCGTTGGCCTGGGCGAGCACCCATTCGCGGTCGAGGACGCGGAAGTCGGTGACGTTGACAGTGTCCTGCACGGTCAGCGCGGTGACCGTCGGTGCGGCGTGACAGGCTTGCGCCAGGAGGGCTTCGATGTCCGCCTGCAGGCCGGCGCCGCCACTGGGATCATGGCCGGACAGACAGAGGACGACGGGTCTTGAAGTAGGGTTTTTCATGGCGTGCGAGCTTATCACCAAACAGCGCTGGCGGGACGCGGCAGTTGTGCGTTTAGTCGCCACCGCGGCGCTCGCCGGCCATCGGACGATCGATCCCGCAGGCATTCGCCTTTTCCGGCTGCAACCATCGCTGTGGTAGATTGCTGGCACTTTGGTTTTCGGACCGGGTGGCGGGGTTCGCGGGGCGTGAATCCGTTTTCGTCGCCTGGCCTGCACGAGGCATCATGCGGTACGTCTTCCTGCTTATCCTGGCCCTCTTGCCGGCGCTGGCCGCTGCCGTCGAACTGGACGAACACACCCGTCACCTGCCACTCGGGCAGCACATGCGGGTGTTCGAGGATCCACTAGGCAACGCGCAGATCGACGAGGTCGCCTCGCCCGCGTTCGAAAGTCACTTCCTGCCTCACCGGACCGCGGTGTTCAACGCCGGCTATTCGCGCTCCGCGCATTGGGTGCGCGTCGATCTGCATTACCGTCCGCAAACCGTGCAAGGCGCGCGACGCTGGTTGCTGGAGGTGGCCTATCCGCCGCTCGACAGCCTGCAGCTGTACCTGCCGGACGGCAAAGGCGGTTACCGCCTGGCGCGTGACACCGGCGACACCCGGCCCTGGGCCAGCCGCGAGATCGGCCAGGGCAACTACCTGTTCGAAGTGCAGCTGCCGACTGATCGGCCCCAGCGCCTGTACCTGCGCGTGCAAAGCGAGGGTTCGATCCAGGTGCCCCTGAGTCTCTGGTCGCATCACGCCTATCTTGAGGCGCAACCCGGGCGGCTCTATGTGCTGGGCATGATCTACGGCGTACTGCTGGCGATGCTGGTCTACAACCTGTTCATCTATATCAGCATCCGCGATCCCAGCTATCTCTACTACATCCTCTACATCGCCGCGTTCGGCCTCTACCAGGTCTCGGTGAACGGCGCCGGCGTGCAGTTCCTCTGGCCGGATCGTCCGTGGTGGGCCAATGCCGCGACGCCGCTGCTGATCGGCGCCACCGGGCTGTTCGGCTGCCTGTTCACCCGCAGCTTTCTGCGCACCGCCGAGCACAGCCGCTGGGTGGACTGGCTGCTGCGGCTGATCATTGTCTTCTCGGTGCTGGTGATGGCGCTCGCAATGGCCGCCGATTACGGAGTGGCCCTGCGCCTGGCCACCGCGCTGGCGCTGCTGTTCACCCTGGCGGTGTTTGCCGCCGGCATCCTGGCCTGGCTGCGAGGCATGCGCGTGGCGCGCTACTTCATCATCGCCTGGAGCGCGCTGCTAGTCGGCGGGCAGATCAACACGCTGATGGTACTCGGGCACCTGCCGCACAACTTCCTGACGATGTACGCCAGCCAGCTGGGTGCCGCGCTGGAGGTGGTGCTGCTGTCGATGGCGCTGGCCGATCGCATCAACGCGCTGAAGGACGAACGGGCGAAGATCCTGGAAAACGCTCGAGCCGAGCTGGAACAGCTGAACTGCGAGCTGGCCGAGAGCAACCGACTCAAGGACGAGTTTCTCTCCAATATCAGCCACGAACTGCGCACGCCGATGATGGGCGTCATGGGCGCCCTGGAGCTGTTGCCGAGCTCGGATACGGCGGAAGAGCTGCAGCAATACCAGCACATCGCCACCGGCTCGGCACGCGACATGATGCGCTTGGTCAACAACATCCTGGTGCTCAGCGAACTGCGCGCCGGCAAGCTGCGCCTGCAGGATCAGCGTTTCAGTCTGCGGGAAACTGCGGCACGGCTGCAGCAGCAGTTCGACCCGCGGGCGCAGGACAAGGGCCTGGCCTTCGATCTCGAGTTCGACGAGAAACTGCCCGACCGCGTGTACGGCGATGGCGAGAAGCTGGAACAGAGCATCTGTCATCTGCTCGACAACGCCGTCAAGTTCACTTCCCGCGGAGCCGTCACGCTGCGTTTCGCCGGCGCGGTGGAGCAGCGCGAGCTGCTGCTGAATATCGAGGTCGTAGACAGCGGCATCGGTTTCAGCGACGCCGATCAGGCCTTCCTCTATCACCAGTTCCGTCAAGTCGACGGCTCCATGACCCGGCGCTACGGCGGCCTCGGCATCGGCCTGGCTATCAGTCGGGGGCTGATCGAAGTGATGGGTGGACAGCTCGATCAGCAATCGCGACCTGGGCTGGGTAGCCGCTTCTGCGTGCGCCTGCGCCTGCCGCTGAGCGCCGCGGATGGGCTCGCCGCGGGCCGTGCCAACGGACTTCCGCCCAGCGCGCCGATTGCCTGACGCGCGGACCTTTTGGCAGATACCTCGCTTCAATCCTCGCCGCGCAGCATGTTTCACTGCCGATCCATTGCCGCGCGGCTGACGCATCGCCCAGGCCGACTACGCTTGCTGGCAGCTGCGCCGGTATCGAAGGAGGACGCCCAGATGAATCTGCAGAGCTGCGCCGAAACCCATGAGGTCACCAACCAGGTTCCGCCACTCGACGGTGCCAATCTCTATCGCATCGACTTGCCGTTGCAGCAGTGGGTACAGCGATATCAGGCGGGCTGGGCGCAGGCGCGGCTGGACGTCTACGGCGCGCTTGCCGGTGGGCCGCTGATGCAGGCCGGCTTTCTCGCCAACGAGAACAGGCCGGTGTTCAAGAGTCATGACCGCTATGGCCATCGCATCGATCTGGTGGAGTTTCATCCCGCTTATCACGAGCTGATGCGCAGCGCCGTCGAGCACGGTATTCCGTCGCTGCCCTGGAGCGACCCGCAACCCGGTGCCCAGGTGGCGCGTGCCGCCTTGATGTACCTGCACAACCAGGCCGAGGCCGGCAGCAGCTGCCCGCTGACCATGACCTACGCCAGCGTGCCCGCCCTGCGCCTGCAGCCGGATCTCGCCGAGCGCTGGCTGCCGAAGATCCTCGCCCGCGAATATGACCCGCGCAACCTTCCGATGGAGCAGAAGGCCGGCGGCACCATCGGTATGGCGATGACCGAGAAACAGGGCGGCACCGACGTGCGCGCCAACAGCACGCGCGCGTATCCGGTTGGCGCCGGTGGCCCCGGGCAGACCTACGAACTGACCGGGCACAAGTGGTTCTGCTCGGCGCCGATGTGCGATGCCTTCCTCACCCTGGCGCAGACCGACAAGGGCCTGACCTGCTTCCTGCTGCCGCGGCATCGCCCGGACGGCACGCGCAACCAGTTCTACATCCAGCGTCTGAAGAACAAGCTGGGTAACTGGGCCAACGCCTCCAGCGAGATCGAGTACCGTGGCGCGCTGGCCTGGATGGTCGGTGAGGAAGGGCGCGGCGTGCCGACCATCATCGAAATGGTCTCCTCGACCCGTTTCGACTGCATGATCGGCTCCAGCTCGCTGATGCGTCAGGCACTGACCCAGGCCCTGCATCACTGCGCGCACCGCCAGGTCAGCGGCCGGGTCCTGCTGGAGCAGCCGCTGATGCAGAACGTGCTGGCCGATCTCGCCCTGGAAAGCGAAGCGGCGCTCGCGCTGACCCTGCGCATGGGCCGCGCCCAGGACAATCGCCACGACGAACATGAAGACAAGTTCGCCCGGCTGGTCACCGCCGTCGGCAAATACTGGATCTGCAAGCGCGCACCGAACATGATCGCCGAGGCCAGCGAATGCCTGGGCGGCGCTGGTTATGTCGAGGAAACCATCCTGCCGCGGCTGTACCGCGAGGCGCCGGTGAATTCCATCTGGGAAGGTTCCGGCAACGTGCAGTGCCTCGACGTCTTGCGCGCGCTATCGAAGGAGCCGGGCGTGCTCGAAGTACTGTTCGCCGAGCTCGGCGACGGTCACGGCGACGCCCGCCTGAAGGCGCATATCCGGCGGCTGAAGGCGGCCTTCGGCGACACCGAGGACATCCAGTACCGCGCCCGTCAGCTCACCGAGGACGTTGCCGTCGGCCTGCAGGCCAAACTGCTGCTCGAAGCGGGCAACGCCGCCGTTTCGGATGCCTTCATCGCCAGTCGCCTGGAAGTGCATGGGCGGGTTTATGGAACGTTGCCGCGCGGGCTCGACATCGACGCGCTGCTGGCGCGCAGTGCGCCGCAGCTGTGACTCCGTGGCAGGGTTGCGTCGCCTAGCGGCGCGCCTGCCCGCGTAGCAGGTCCTTGAGCTCGGCGATTTCCCCACGCAGAGCGCGGACCTCTCTTCATGCAGGTCGGCCTCGATGTGCTCGCGCGCCGCCTCGATGCTCGCCTGGGTGGCTTCGTGCTCCGCATCGGTAACCGTCTGCATCGCGTTGACGATGATGGCGATGAACAGGTTGAGCATGGTGAAGGTGGCAATCAGGATGAACGGGATGAAGAACACCCAGGCGTAGGGGAATACGTCCATCAGCGGGCGCACGATGCCCATCGACCAGCTTTCCAGCGTCATCACCTGGAATAGCGTGTACACCGAACGGCCGAGGTTGCCGAACCACTCGGGGAAGTCGGCGCCGAACAGCCCGGTGGCGATCACCGCGGAAACGTAGAAGACCAGCGCCAGCACCATGGCAATCGAGCCCAGGCCGGGAATGGCCGACAGCAGCGCGCCGACCACACGGCGCATCGACGGTACCATGGTGACCATGCGCATCACCCGCAGTACGCGCAGGGCACGTAGAACGCTGAACGGGCCGCTGGCGGGCACCAGCGCGATGGCAACCACGGTGAAATCGAACAGGCTCCAGGGATCACGGAAAAACGCCGCGCGATGAACGTAGATGCGCGCTGCGATTTCCACCACGAATACGCCGAGGATCAACATGTCGAGCACTCTTAGCAGCTCGCCCCAGCTGGCCACCAGTGCCGGCGAGGTCTGCATGCCGAGGATGGCCGCGTTGATCACGATCAGCAGCAGAATGCTGCGCTGAACGGCTGGCTGCTCGATGACCTGTTGCAGTCGACGACGAGTGCTCGTTTCCACGGGTGTTGCTTGCATGATACCTACCTGTCTGTTTCGATCATCGCCCTGCCCGCGACCGTGGGGCGACCGTTGAATACAGTCGGGCGGGCGCGAGTATGGTGGCGAAGACCGGCGCGGGGAAGTGACGGCGGTGCCCGGTTCGTTTCCTCATTTGACAGCGTTCAGGCGGCGCTTTGAGCGCGGCGACAGCCTGAATGGCCCGGTTTACCGCGGGAAGTGCGGCCTGCGAACGCCTCGCCGCCTCGCCGCCTGCCGGTCGCGGTTGCGCTGGGCGTCGATACCGGCTATGACCTCTCCTGTGCTGCGGCCTGCTAGTACCTTTGTATAACAGCCAAACGAGCTGGTGCTCCTAGAATGGGGCGAGCGACTACGTTACGGGGTTGCAAGTGCCGCATGATTTTTTGAGGTTCCGATATTGAGCGGCAAAAGACATGGGCGCTTTGTCTCCGGACATCAAGTGGCCGTCTCCCTGCCTCGTCAGGCCTGGCGAATTTCTTTGCAGAGCCTTCACGGACGAGCATTCGATGAGTTTCTGAGGTGAGTTCATGGCAACCGATCTAAACAAGTACATCCGCAACGCAGCGTTTCTCGACAAGGTCGTCTCGGCAGAAGAGGCCGCGTCGTGGATCGAGGACGGCATGACGCTGGGCATGAGCGGCTTCACCCTGTTCGGGGAGCCGAAGGTGTTTCCGAAGGCTCTGTCCGAACGCGGCCAGCGCGAGAAATTCAAGGTCAACCTGTTCACCGGCGCGTCCATGGGCCCGGCAGCCGACCAGTCGATGGCCGAAGCCGGCATCATCAACAAGCGCATTCCGTATCAGGGCAACCCGGTGCAGCGCAAGAAGATCAACGCCGGCGAAGTGCTCTACATCGACCAGCACCTGTCCCATACCGCGGAACTGCTGCGTCAAGGCGTGCTGCCACAGGTCGACTACGCCATCATCGAGGCGGCGGCCATCACCGAGGATGGCCAGATCATTCCGACCGGTTCGGTCGGTAACTCGCCGATCTTCGTGCAGAACGCCAAGCACGTGATCATCGAGCTGAACACTTCTGCTCCGCGCGAGTACGAAGGCATGCACGACATCTACATTCCCGGCCCGGCCGGCGAGGATTCGCGCAAGGACATCCCGGTCTACAACGTCAGCAAGCGCATCGGATCGATCGGTATCCCGGTCGATCCGGCCAAGGTGCGCGGTATCGTGCTGTCCAGCGAGCCGGACATTCCTTCCCCGCTGTTCGAGCCGAACGCCGAAACCCAGAAGATCGCCGACAACCTGCTGGACTTCCTGCGTGAGGAAGTGAAGCTGGGACGCCTGACCAACAGCCTGGCTCCGCTGCAGTCCGGTGTGGGCTCGGTGGCCAACGCGGTGCTGGCCGGCATGAAGACTTCCGAGTTCAAGGACCTGACCGTCGCTTCCGAAGTGCTGCAGGACGGCGTTTTCGACCTGATCGACGCCGGAGTGGTGAAGTTCGCCGCCGCCACCGCCTTCTCCCTGTCGAAGAAGCGCGTGGACAACCTGGCCTCGGACCTCGCCAAGTACGCCGGCAAGGTGGTGTTCCGTCCGCAGGAGATCTCCAACCATCCGGAAGTGATCCGCCGGCTGGGGATCATCTCCTTCAACACCGCGCTGGAAGCCGACATCTACGGCAACGTGAACTCCACGCACGTCAACGGCACCCACATGATGAATGGTATCGGCGGCTCGGGTGACTTCGCCCGCAACGCACGTATCAGCATCTTCGTGACGACCTCGACGGCGAAGGACGGCAAGATCTCCTCCATCGTACCGTTCGTCACGCACGTGGATCACACCAACCACGACGTCGACGTGATCATCACCGAGCAGGGCTATGCCGATCTGCGCGGGCTGGCGCCCGTCGAGGCGGCGGCGCGAGTCATCAACAACTGCATGCACCCGGACTACAGGGCCCAGGCGCTCGCCTACCTCGAAGAGGCGAAACAGCGTGGCGGCCACACCCCGCACGTGCTGGAAAAAGCCTTCTCCTGGCATGCCAACTTCGCCAAGAACGGCACCATGCTGCTGGACAAGTAATCGGTAGGAGCCTGTGCGGCTGATGCAGCAATGCATCGGCGGCGGGCTCGAAGCGGTGCCCGAATCCGACGCCAGGCTCTGGCGTCGGATTTTTTTCGCCGATGACGGCGCTCATTTCCAGCGCGCCGGCGTCTCGGATGCGGCTCCAACCGCTCGGCTGCGTATACATCCGTCACCAAATGCAGCCAAGATAGGCCCGTGTGTTAAGCCAGGATGAGCCATGACTTCCAACGAATCCAGAACCTTCACCGTCGCCACCTGCGCTGAGGAGGCGGTCGACAAGCTGGCCGAGCTGCACGCGCAGGCCACAGCGGCCCTCAACCAGGCGCTCAAACGCTACGTAACCAGCCGCACCGAGCCCAGTGCCGCGGAGCGCAACCTGTTCCGCTACCCGCAGCTGCGCCTGACCTACGAGTGCCACGGCGAAGTGCCGGCCTCGACCCGTGCCTACGCCAAGGTCCAGGCGCCCGGCGTGTACAGCGTCACCGTGACCCATCCGGCGGCGTTCCGCGCCTATCTGCTCGATCAGCTGAAACCGCTGATCCAGGACTTCAACGTCACCGTTGAGGTCGGCATGAGCGACCGCAACATCCCTTATCCGTACGTCATCGAGCAGGGCGACGAGCTGGCCGGCACCGGCGTGACCGCCGCCGAGCTGGCGCGGGTATTCCCCAGCACCGACCTGTCCGCCGCTACCGACGATATCGCCGACGGGCTCTACGACTGGGAGCACGCCGATCCCTATCCGCTGGCACTGTTCGATGGCGCGCGGGTGGACTTCTCGCTGCGCCGGCTGGTGCACTACACCGGCAGCGATTGGCGCCACGTACAGCCGTGGATCCTGCTGACCAACTACCACCGCTACGTCGACCAGTTCATCCGCCACGGCCTCGACATGCTGCGCGACGACACCCGCTTCACGCGCATGGTCTTGCCGGGCAACGTGATCATCGAGCGCGGCATGGAGGAGGGCGAGGCGCAGGCGATCATCGGTGGCGTGATGTGGCACCGCTACCAGATGCCGGCCTATCACCTGATCGCCGAGGACGGCCACGGCATCACCCTGGTCAACATCGGCGTCGGCCCGTCCAATGCGAAGAACATCACCGACCACCTCGCCGTGCTGCGCCCGCACTGCTGGCTGATGATCGGTCACTGCGGCGGGCTGCGGCAGTCGCAATCCATCGGCGACTACGTGCTGGCCCACGCCTACATGCGCCGCGATGGCATCCTCGATCGCGTGCTGCCGCCGCACATCCCGCTGCCTGCACTGGCCGAGGTGCAGCAGGCGCTGCAGGATGCCGCCGCGACGGTCACCGGCGAACAGGGCGAAGCGTTGAAGAAGCGCCTGCGTACCGGCACCGTGCTGACCTATGACGACCGCAACTGGGAGCTGCGCTGGGCGCAGGAACGGCCGCTGATCAACCTGTCGCGCGCGGTAGCGGTGGACATGGAAAGCGGCACCATCGCCGCCCAGGGCTACCGCCTGCGGGTGCCGTACGGCACCTTGCTCTGCGTATCGGACAAGCCGCTGCACAGCGAGATCAAGCTGCCGGGCTCGGCCAATGCGTTCTACGAGCGGGCCGTGACCCAGCACCTGAAAATCGGCATCACCGCACTGGAACTGCTGCGCAGCCAGCTCAACTCGCTGCATTCGCGCAAGCTACGCAGCTTTGACGAGCCGCCGTTCCGCTGAATCAGCATGCGCTGCCACGGCGCTTTCGTGGGAATGGACGATACTCACATCGTTCATTCCCGCGTCAGCACCGGAGGTTCAACATGGAACAGTCGATCCACGCCTTCCATAACCTGTTCGAGCAATTGGGCCTGCCCAACGATGATGTCTCGATCAGGCGTTTTATCGAAACCCACTCACCCCTGGCCGAAGACGTCTATCTGGCCGATGCGTCGTTCTGGACGCCAGCCCAGGCGGCTTTCCTGCGCGAGGAAATCCTCGAGGATGCCGACTGGGCCGAAGTGGTCGATCGCCTCAATGTTGCGCTGCGACGGCGCTATCACTGAGGCATGGCCTAGTTCTCAGCTGGCCAGCAGCCAGGCGCCCGTGACTGCTGAAGCAGCACCGGCGATGCGCACCAGTGGCGCGGCGGCCTGCGGCAGGTAACGCACCAGCGCATAACCGGCGGCATGCAGAGCGGCAGTGGCGATAACGAAGCCGGCGGCATAACCCCACGGGCTGGATAGCTCTGGCAGTTCCAGGCCGTGGGCAACGCCGTGGCTGGCGGCGAACAGCGCGGTCAGTGCGGCAGCCACTACCAGCGGTGGGCGCACCGCCAGGGCAACCAGCAGGCCTAGGGCTAGTACCGAGCCGGCAATGCCGGTTTCCATCAGCGGCATCTCGATCCCGGCAAAGCCGCTCAGCCCACCGAACAGCATGGTCGCGACGAAGGTCAGCGGTAGCGCCCAGCGCGCCTTGCCAGTCTGCTGGGCAGCCCATAGACCCACCGCGAGCATGGCCAGCAGATGGTCGAGACCGAAGATCGGGTGGGCGATACCGGACAGCACGCCGGTGTGGTCATGCCCAGGGTGAGCCAGGGCCAGCGCCGGGCTGAGCAGCAGGGCGGAGGTGACCAGGATTTTCTGTACGTTCATGCGATTTCCTCTGATTGCAAGGCTGAGAGCTGGACCGAGAAGCGGGCACTCGGTCGATTTCCATTGATGGGCGAGGTCACGCGGCGCTGAGCATTCCCTGTTTCTCGATAAAGGCGATGATTTCCTCGAGACCCTGGCCGATCTTCTGGTTGCTGAAGACGAACGGCCGCTCGCCGCGCATCTTGCGGGCGTCGCGATCCATCACCTCCAGCGAGGCACCGACCATGGGCGCCAGGTCGATCTTGTTGATCACCAGCAGGTCGGACTTGCAGATGCCCGGGCCACCCTTGCGTGGCAGCTTGTCGCCGGCGGAGACGTCGATCACGTAGATGGTCAGGTCCGACAGCTCCGGGCTGAAGGTCGCCGAGAGGTTGTCGCCGCCGGATTCGACGATGATCAGGTCCAGGCCGGGAAAGCGCCGGTTGAGCTGGTCGACGGCTTCGAGGTTGATCGAGGCGTCCTCGCGGATCGCGGTATGCGGGCAGCCGCCGGTTTCCACACCGATGATCCGCTCGGGCTCCAGGGCCTCGTTACGCACGAGGAACTGGGCGTCTTCCTGGGTGTAGATATCGTTGGTCACCACGGCGAGGTTGTAGCGGTCGCGCAGGGCCTGGCACAGAGCGAGGGTCAGGGCGGTCTTGCCGGAACCGACCGGCCCGCCAATGCCGACGCGCAGGGGTTGGGTGTTCATGGGTGGTCTCCTCTGGAAGGCCGTGTGGCAGCCTTGGGGTTGATGCGAAGGGCGTGCCGCTGCCGATTTGGGCAGGCATGGGATTCGTTGGCTGAGTGTGGTGATCGTGCCGCGAGAGCCGTGAAGGGCCAGGGATGGCCTTTGCGCGGCGACCCTCGGAGCAGCGATGAAACGAGGGAAGTCGAGCGCAGCGAGGCCCGGATGCAGGGGCGAGACTTTTTGGTTCCTTTTGAGGGGCCGGCCATCCGGGCGATTGCCAAAAGGAACTTGCCCAGCAGGGCGAAACCTAAGCCATCCGCCGTTGGCGCTGTCGAGCCGGCCGCCGCAAAAGGTGCCGCCAGCACCCACGTGCCAACACCTCTCATGACCTAAACAACCGACTGTACTGCCGCTCATGCGCCATGCTGGTCAGCACCAACCCGAACGGCGCGCTGCCCCAGGCCGCTTCCGGCAGCTGACTGGCCTCCCGCTGCGCCTGGCTCAGGACCGGCAACAGCTGCGAGGTCAACCGCTGCGCCGCCTGCTGCCCCAGCGGCAGTGTCTTCATCAGCACCGCCAGCTGGTTTTCCAGCCAGCCCCACAACCAGGCGGCGAGAGCGTCGGCGGGCGTGATCTGCCAGGCGCGGGCGGCCAGCGCCCAGGCCAGTGCCAGACCGGGCTCGTCGGTAGCGGCCAGGCAGTCGCGCGCTGGCTGGTCGAGTTCCGGCAGGCCGTCGAGTAGCTGCGTCAGGGAATAGCCCATCTGCCGGCTCTCCAGCTGCAGTTCGCGGGTTTCGCGGCTGGCGCGGTGCTCGGCGGCGAGCTGCAACAGGCGCGGCCAGTTGTCCTGTGCCGCTGCTTCGCAATGTGCGAGCAGCAGCGGCGCCTCGAAGCGCGCGAGGTTGAGCAGCAGCTGATCCTCCAGCCAACGACGAGCGCTGTCGGCGTCGCTCACCCGGCCGTCCTCCACCGCCATTTCCAGCCCCTGGGAATAGCTGTAGCCGCCGATCGGCAGCTGCGGGCTGGCCAGCCGGAGCAGCGCCCAGGCCGAGCCGGGAGCGGCCGTCGCGTTCACGTCCGTACGCCGAACTGGTGCAGGCGCGGTGCGTAGCTGAACTCTGCCTCACCCGCGTGGGAATGGTGATGACCTCCGCCGTAGGCGCCATGCTCCGGCTGGAAGGGGGCTTCGATGTGTTCGACGCCGGCGCCCAGCTGCAACAGCATGTCCTTGAGCACGTAGTCGTCGAGCAGCCGCAGCCAGCCATCGCCGACCTGCAGGGCGACATGGCGGTTGCCCAGGTGATACGCCGCGCGGGTCAGTTCGAAAGCGCTGGCGCAGGTGACGTGCAGCAGTTGCTCAGGCCGAGCACGCACGCGCACGACACGGCCATCACCGGCGAGCAGGCATTCACCATCGTGCAGCGGCGGCTGGCCGCGTTCGAGAAACAGGCCGACGTCTTCGCCGCTGGTACTGAAGCAGCGCAGGCGACTCTTGCTGCGCGCGTCGTAGGTCAGTTCAAGTTCAGCCTGCCACTCGGGGCGGGCGTCGATGCGTTGGCGAATCACCAGCATGTGCAGAGTTCCGGTCGGATCGTTTCCGGAACAAGAGCAAGTGGCTTGCCAACCGGGCCCATATATCGCGATCGCGGCGCCATTCGGGCCTGCGTGCCTGATAATGGGGCTTTGAGCGCACCGTCATAGTGCGCCAGTAGGGGTCGGGGAAGGTGCGTGCGCCTTACTGGTGCAGGTCGCGCACCATGTACACGGCAGGGATCTGGTAGCTGGCCAGGTTGCCGGCCTGCGGCGGGTCGAGTTCGTCGTGGGCTTCGTAGCCCAGACGCGACCAGAAACCGGTGGAATCCTGCACCGACACCAGTGCCGAATAACGCAGCTGTGCGGCACCAGCCTGTTGCAGGTTGTGCCGCACCAGTGCCGGGCCGATGCCGCGGCCGGCGGCCCGTCCGGCCACGGCCAGGTCATGCAGGTAAAGGCAATCGGCTTCGCCGTCGGTGCAGAACTCCCCGTACAGCGGCGTCACCTTACCCAGTCGCGAGTGGTAGGCGAACAGATAGGCGCACACACCCTCGTCATCCTCGGCCACCCACGCCAACTGCGGAAATGTCGCCAGACGTGAGCGGATCACCGCCTCGTCTTCCAGGACCTCGGCGGCATAGGATTCTTCCTGGATCGCCAGGACGGCAGGGATATCGCGCTCCTGCATCGCTCTCAACTGGTACATCACGACTACACTCGAACGCCGCGAAACGCCACGCGGCTCGGCAAAAAGCCGGCGATCATACGCGAAATGCCGGCGTTCCGCTTGCCGCCGGGCGGCGCGTCCGGGCTCAGTCAGCGCACGCAGCGGAACGGACAGGGCAGTGGCGCCACCGTCCTCGCTGGGCTGAATGGTTTCAGCTGATTGGTGCAGCGGTGCGACAAGATGACAGGCATAATGGTTAGCCTGCTAACAAGTGGCTGAGGCCTGCGTTGAACGATCACCATCACCCGCTCTACGGCGTTCTGCTGATATTGCTGTCGGGTCTGTTGCTGGCCAGTCATGACGGGCTGGCCAAACACCTCTCGGAAATCTACCCGGTGTTCCTGGTTATCTGGGCTCGTTACGTCGCGCAGACGGTGCTGATGACCGCGCTGTTCGTGCCGCGCATGGGCCAGCGCGTGTTTCGCACCCTGCGCCCGTGGCCACAGTTGCTGCGCGGGTTGAGCCTGGTCAGCGTGAGCCTGCTGTTCATCAACGGCCTGCATTTCATCCCCCTGGCCGAGGCCACCGCGGTGATCTTTCTGACCCCGGTGCTGGTAACCATCGCTTCGGCGCTGTTGGGCGAGCGGGTCAGCCGCAGCCAGTGGCTGGCTGTGGGCTTCGGTCTGCTCGGGGTGGTGATCATCGTGCGGCCCGGTTCGGCGCTGTTCACGCCGGCGGTGCTGTTGCCCTTCGGCGCGGCGCTGTCGTTCACCGTGTATCAGCTAGTGACCCGGCGCCTGGCCGGTACCGACCACCCGGTGACCAGCAACTACCTGACCAGCCTGGTCGGCTGCGTGACCCTGAGCGTGCTGGTGGTCTTCAACTGGCGGACGCCAACGCTGCACGACGCGCTGCTGATGGGCGCGCTCGGCGGCATGGCGATGCTCGGCCACCTGCTGCTGACCAATGCCTTCCGCTTCGCCAGCGCGGCGACCCTGGCGCCGTTTACCTACGGGCAGATCGTGTTCGCCGGGGTCGTCGGCTATGTCGCCTTCGATCACGCGCCGGATGCCGGGGCGCTGATCGGTATGGCGGTGATCATCGCCAGCGGCCTGTGCATGGCCTATGTGCAGCGCCGCCAGGGGCCGGCCGAGGGATAAACAGCGAAAATGTGCCATTCGGCCGACCAGGCAGCTTCTCAACAACACTGAAATGAAAAGACAGGGCGAATCGACCCTTGCGTGCACCCATGGAGCCTATATGCCGCGACTCTCTCATCACGACCTGCGCCGCAACTTTCGCGAGCTGCTCAACGCCGACCGCTGCTTCCACACCGCCTCGGTGTTCGACCCGATGTCCGCGCGCATCGCCGCCGACCTCGGTTTCGAAGTGGGCATCCTCGGCGGCTCGGTGGCCTCGCTGCAGGTCCTCGCCGCGCCGGACTTCAACCTCATCACCTTGAGCGAGTTCGTCGAGCAGGCCACGCGTATCTGCCGCGTCGCTCAGCTGCCGGTACTGGCCGACGCCGACCATGGCTACGGCAACGCGCTGAACGTGATGCGCACCGTCTCCGAACTGGAGCGCGCCGGGATTTCCGCGCTGACCATCGAGGACACCCTGCTGCCGCCCAAATTCGGTCGCCGCTCCACCGACCTCATCGGCATGTTCGAGGCGGTTGGCAAGATCCGTGCGGCGCTGGAGGCGCGAGTCGATCCGGAAATGGCCATCATCGGCCGGACGAATGCCGGGGTGATCGGCTTCGAGGAAGTCATCGCCCGCGCCCAGGCCTACGAGAAGGCCGGCGCCGATGCCATCTGTCTGGTCGGCATCGAGGACTTCGACCATCTGGAAAGCATCGCCAGCCAGCTCAGCAAGCCGCTGATGCTGGTCACCTACGGCAACCCCAACCTGCGCGACAACGCTCGGCTGGCGGCGCTCGGCGTGCGCATCGTGGTCAACGGCCACGCGGCCTACTTCGCGGCGATCAAGGCCACCTACGACTGCCTGCGCGAGCAACGCCAGGTCGATGCGCTGGACCTGAACGCTTCGCAGCTGTCGGTAAAATACTCCACGGCCGATGAATACGTCGTCTGGGCCGAGGAATACATGCAGGTCAAGGAATAGCCGCGCTCAGAACAGCTGCCGCTCGGCGCGGAAGGTCAGCAGGCCGTCGCAGCGCGGGTTCTGTCCCGAGTAGGCGCTGCACGCCTGGCCGCTCAGGCTGGAGTCGCTGTAGGACAGGTTCAGCTGCAGGCCCAGCCAGGGCCGCGAGAGGTCCAGCGACCAGTCGCTGAACAGGTCCACGCTGTCGCCACCGCCGAGATAATGCGGTGCGGCCAGCGCGTGGCTTGAGTACTTCACGCGGACGCCGACGGCGAAAGGCGTCACCGTGCCCAGGTCCAGATAAAGCGTGCTGTCGGTACGCCCGGCGGCGCTGTTCAGCGCCGCGCCGAGGCGCCGGTCGCCCAGCGTCAGGCCACCGTAGTATTCGTGACGATCCCATTCGGGCAGTTCCGGAAAGCTGTAGCGCATCAGGCCGATCTCGTAGCCGAGTTGGTCATGATCGTTCTGCTGCGCATAGCCGAGATAGGAATTCACCTCGAGTTGCCTTCCGTCGACCAATCCGACGCTGGGGGACCACTGCCCGACATACAGCCCGCTGGCATGGGTGAGATCGAGTCCGCCATGGAATGCATTGCCGGTGCTCGGTTGCACCAGCCCCTGAGCCATGCTGCGGGCGGGCTCGGTGCTCAGCTTGAGGTCGAAGGTGCCCAGTTCGCGCTCAAGCACCTGTGGTTCGCTGGCGCAGCCCGCTGCCAGGAGCAGGCTGGTTATGATCGGTAAGATGCGCTTCATGCTGGCTGCCCTGCCGGTTCGCAAATGCCCGAGGCGCTGAGCCGTCGGCGTGAACCGGGGCAGGATAGGCGACTGTGCCGCTCGGTCAGCGCCATCCGTCGATTGCCCGGCGTCATGCGATGGGCGGTATCGCCTGGGGTGAGCATCCGCCCGCGCAATGACTCCAAAGCAGAACAGCATCGAACCGATGCGGGAGGTGAGCATGGCTACAGGTTGGGCAGGTGACGGTGCCGTCCAGGAGCAGATCGACAGTACCGTCGAAGACGCAGTGCAGCGCGCCCGCAGCAAGCTCGCCCGCGGCGAGAGCCTCAGGCATTGCGAGGAGTGCGGCGCGGCCATTCCCGAAGCGCGGCGCCAGGCAGTGCCCGGCGTCAGGCTGTGCATCAAGTGCCAGGCCGAGCAGGACAAGGAAGACGCCAGGTTCAGCGGCTACAACCGCCGTGGCAGCAAGGACAGCCAGCTGCGTTGATCAGGTGCGGTTGAGCGGCATGCGGAAGGTGAAGGTGGTACCGGCTTCGGCGCTGGAACTCACCTGCATGCCACCGCCATGGGCTTTGGCTACCTGATCGACGATGAACAGTCCAAGTCCCAGGCCGCTGCGCGACGTATCGTCTTCCTGCGAGTAGGCGCGGAACAGCCGTTCCAGTCGTTGCGCTGGAATCGGCGTACCGCGGTTGTGCACCGCTAGCTGGAAATGCCCGTTAACCACCTCCGCCCTCACGATTACCGGACCAGTGCTCGCGCCGTGGTGCAGCGCGTTGGTGATCAGGTTGGCCAGCAGCTGGGCGAGCCGGTCCGGGTCGCACGCGAACACCGGCAGCTCCGGCACTTGTTCGAGAATGACTCGGCGTGGATGGGCGGTGCGCAGTTCGTTGACCACCTGCAGCAGGGTGAGGTGCAGGTTGGCTGCCGCCGTCCAGTTCAGGGGAATGCCATTACCCAGCTGCCCGCGGGCGAAATCCAGCAGATCGTCGACCATCCGAGAGGCGCGCTGGCTGGAAGCGCGTACATGCTCGGCTAGCTGCTTCGTGTCACGCTCGGCGGAGCGACGAACCAGCAGATCGCTGGCCGCCTGGATCGAAGCGAGCGGCGTGCGCAGGTCATGACCGAGCAGGGCGATGAACTGTTCGCGCTGGTGGCCAGTGGTGCGCTCGTCGGCCAGCGCCGCACGCGTGGCCTGCTGCTGCTCCTCGGCGTCGATCTGCAGCGTCAGCAGGCGCGCGAAAGATTCGAACATCGCCAGTGTGGCTGGATCCGAGAGATTTCGCGGTAGCGGGTCGAGCGCACAGAGCGTGCCGAAGAAACTGCCGTCGGCGCGCAGCACCGGCACCGAGATATAGCTTTCGAAGCCGTACATCTGCGGTGTGTGATGCTTGCAGTAGTCGGGGTCCGCGCTCACCTGGCTGATGATGATCGGCTGCTGCGAAGCGTGGATTTCGCTGCACAGCGTGGTGGTCACGTCGAGTTCACCGCCAACCTTCAGACCGAACTCGATGCGGTCGAGCACGGCGCAGGCCGTCCAGGAATTTTCGGTAACCCGAGCGACCGCAGCGAAGCGCAATCCGGTTGTTTCGCTGACGACTTGCAGAATGGCCGGGACGGCGCTGATGCGTTGGACGGTGAGCAGGTCGTCGAGGATGGATCGCACCATCTGCAGGCCCTGAGCGACGTAAAAAGGCCGGCCACTTTAACATGGCCGACCTCTGCAGCAGGCGCCGGTCAGCCGAGCGGAGCGGGTTGCACCGCCCGAGCGAGCAACGACTGGTTACGCATCAGTCCGAAGTGCAGCACGCCGCCGAACAGCGCGCCGAGCAGCCACGCGAAGCCGGACAGGCTCTCCAGGCCCGGCACCCACACCGAGGCCACGGAGAACACAGCGCTGACGCCGAAGGCGATCATCGCCTTGCGGTTCCAGCCGGCATTGAAGTGGTAGATCCCGCTGCGCTCGGTGGAGAACAGCTGCTGCAGGTCCAGGTGCTGGCGGCGAACCAGGTAATAGTCGGCGACGATGATGCCGTACAGCGGCGCCAGCACCGCGCCCAGCGTGTCGACGAAGGCGGCGATACCCACCTCGCTGATGAAGGCCACCCACAGCGCGCCGATGAAGAAGGCGATGGCCGCGGTAATGAAACCGCCGGTACGCGCGCTGATTTTGGCTGGCGCCAGGTTGGCGATGTCGTAGGCCGGCGGGATGAAGTTGGCGACCAGGTTGATGCCGACCGTGGCGGCAAAGAAGGTGATGGCGGCCACCACTGTCAGGGTCACGTTGTCGATGCGCGCGACGATGTCGGTCGGGTTGGTCAGCGTTTCGCCGAACACCACTACGGTTCCGGCAGTGATCACCAGCGCAATCATCGAGAAGATCGCCAGGCTCACCGGCAGACCGAGGAAGTTGCCGATGCGCATCTGCCGTTCGCTCTTCACGAAACGGGCGAAGTCACCGTAGTTGATCACCACGGCGGCGAAGTAGGCGACCATGGTGCCGACCACCGCGGCGAACGCGGCGATCGGTCCGCCGGCGTGCTCTCCGCTGCCGCTGAAGATGTCGCCGAGGGCGCCGAGCAGGCTCGGGCCGGCCTGATACCAGATGGCGATCATCAGTACGATCATCACCAGGTAGACCAGCGGGCCGGCCCAGTTGAGAAAGCGCGTTACCCAGTCGACGCCACGGACGAACAGCGCCACCTGGAACACGCAGACGATCACGTAGGCGGCCCAGTCGGTGGCCGTCAGGCCGAGCAGCGTGGCGGCCTGTGGCTCGCTGCCGAGCAGTGTCCGCAGCAGCAGGGCCACCGCGGTCGAGGCGAAATAGGTCTGCACGCCGTACCAGAAGATCGCGACGATGCCGCGTACCATCGCCGGGAAATTCGCGCCGCGTACCCCCATGCTCGCCCGCGCCATCACCGGGAACGGAATGCCGTACTTCACGCTGGGCTTGCCGGTGAGCTGCACCAGGCCCATGACGATGAAACCGGCCAGCACGATGCCCGCCAGGACCGCCCAGCCATTGAGGCCGTAACTGATGAACAGCGTGGCTGCGAGGGTGTAGCCGAACAGGCTCTGGATGTCGTTGGACCACACATTGAAGATCTCGAACCAGCCCCATTTGCGCTCAGCCGGGGCAAGTGGCGCGAGATCGGCGTTGTACAGGCTGGGATCGATCTGCTTGATCTGGAAATCGTCATGGTTCATGGGAGGGCGCTCTGAGCAAGACTGTGGATTTTTTGTATGCAGTTCTTGTTCCGCGTAAGGCAGAGCTCGCGAATTGACCGGCTGTGGCGCAGCGCGCTACGTCGACAACCCCTGGATTCTAGGCGCTCCCAGACAGTTCGCCTGGATTTTTTGTATACAGAAAGGGTGGCGAGTTTAGGCGGGTAGAGTGCAAAGCCCTGTCTGTGGATGCGCCGCTCGAGAGACTGAGGTGCGTGCAGTGCACCAGCAGGGTGCTTTCCGATGGCACATAAAAAAGCCAGGCCTGCGTGGGGCCTGGCTTTCCGACCGAATCGGCCGATGGACGCGATTACTGCTGGGTAACGATCGCGGTGTTGTTGCTGCCGGTCTGGCTGACGCTGGCGTAGTCGGCGAAGCCTGCCTGGGTCACGGTCGCGAAGTTGTCGGCGCCTGTCTGCAGCAGCACGGCCTGGCTGGAATCACCGAACTGATCGACCAGCGCGAGGTTGCCGTCGCCCTGCTGCTCCAGATCGACGGAGTTGCCGATTCCGGCCTGATCGATATCGGCCACGTTCATGTTGCCGGTCTGGATGAGATCGACGATGCCTTCCTGGCCGCTCTGGGAGATCAGCGCTTCGTTGCCCTCCCCGAACTGATCGGCAATGGTGCTGTTGTACGCGCCGTCCTGGATCAGCACCACATCGTTGCTCACGCCGTCCTGGGTCACGTCGGCGCTGTTGGCAAAGCCGGCCTGCTCGACGATCGTGCTGTTGTCCCGGTCGTACTGACTGATGAACACCTCGCCCTCGACGCCGGTTTGAATGACATCGGCCTGGTGCAAGGCACCCTGCTGAGTCACCTCGGAAAAGTTGTCCTGGCCGAGCTGGGTGGTCGTGGCGCTGTTCTGCTGCGAAGCGCCGGTCTGATAAATGTACGAAGCCTGGCCGACGCCTTCCTGATAGACATCGGCGATCTGGTCAACACCGTTTTGTTCGATAACCGCTTCACTGCTGGCCGCAATAGCCTGGGTGGCAGAGACGGCGAGGACAGCAGCGAAAAGCGCGTTGGTTTTGAACATCGATTGTTTCTCCGTAGGATTCAGTCAATCGCGCCGCTGGTTTTTCAGCTGACGCGGTTACCCGAAATCGCCCGCTTTCCCCTCGAGCGCGACACCGGCAATGCCTCCCGCCAGCCACGGTAGCCGGTGGTCGCTGCGCATCCATGCATCCCTGGGTAGAGCGTTGCGCTTGGGTTGTCAGACGGTAATTCCATGCCCGACTTTCCCAATCCATCGAACGGTTGATTCACTCGCGAACCGACGAAGTGCAGCGCGAGCATCGACCTTGCGGTGATGGCAAAACGCGCGCTGACTGGAAGGCAATTGGCCCTCCGTCCCGGCGCGCTGCCGATCAGAACAGGTCGATCAGAACAGGTTGATCAGAACAAAAAGTACCGCTGCGCCATCGGCAGCACCTCGGCCGGTTCGCACCAGAGCAGCTGGCCGTCGGCACGCACCTGATAGTTCTGCGGGTCGACCTGGATGTCCGGCGTGTAGTCGTTGTGGATCAAGTCCTTCTTCTGCACCTGGCGGCAGCCCTTCACCACGCCGATCTTCTTCTTCAGTTCCAGCTTTTCGGGTACGCCAGCGTCGAACGCGGCCTGGCTGATGAAGGTGAAGCTCGATGCATGTAGCGAGCCGCCGTAACTGGCGAACATCGGCCGGTAGTGCACCGGTTGCGGTGTGGGGATCGAGGCGTTGGCGTCGCCCATCAGGCTCGCGGCAATGGCGCCGCCCTTGAGGATCAGCGTCGGCTTCATGCCGAAGAAGGCCGGGCGCCAGAGCACCAGGTCGGCCCACTTGCCCACTTCGACCGAGCCCACCTCGTGGCTGACGCCGTGGGTGATCGCCGGGTTGATGGTGTACTTGGCGATGTAGCGCTTGGCGCGGAAGTTGTCGTTGCCCGCGCCGTCGCCGGGCAGGGCGCCGCGCTGCTTCTTCATCTTGTCGGCGGTCTGCCAGGTGCGGGTGATCACCTCGCCGACGCGGCCCATGGCCTGACTGTCGGAGCTGATCATCGAGAACGCGCCGAGGTCATGCAGGATGTCTTCGGCCGCAATCGTCTCGCGGCGAATCCGGCTCTCGGCGAACGCCACGTCCTCGGCAATGCTCGGGTCCAAGTGGTGGCAGACCATGAGCATGTCCAGGTGCTCGTCGATGGTGTTGCGCGTGAACGGCCGGGTCGGGTTGGTCGAGCTGGGCAGCACGTTGGGGAAGCCGCAGGCCTTGATGATGTCCGGCGCGTGGCCGCCGCCGGCACCCTCGGTGTGGTAGGTGTGGATGGTGCGGCCCTTGAACGCGCCGAGGGTGGTCTCGACGAAACCGGATTCGTTGAGGGTGTCGGTATGGATCGCCACCTGCACGTCGTACTGGTCCGCCACGTTCAGGCAGTTGTCGATGGCCGCCGGGGTGGTGCCCCAGTCTTCGTGCAGCTTGAGGCCGATGGCGCCGGCCTTGACCTGCTCGATCAGCGGCTCGGGCAGCGAGGCGTTGCCCTTGCCGGTGAAGCCGATGTTCATCGGGAAGGCATCGGCGGCCTTGAGCATCATCGCCATGTGCCAGGGGCCGGGCGTGACCGTGGTGGCGTTGGTGCCGGTGGCCGGTCCGGTGCCGCCGCCAATCATGGTGGTGACGCCGCTCATCAAGGCCTCTTCGATCTGCTGCGGGCAGATGAAGTGGATGTGCGAGTCGATGCCGCCGGCTGTGAGGATCATCCCTTCGCCGGCAATCACTTCCGTCGCGGCGCCGATGGCGATGGTCACGTCCGGCTGGATGTCCGGGTTGCCGGCCTTGCCGATGGCGGCGATACGGCCGTCCTTCAGGCCGACGTCGGCCTTGACGATGCCCCAGTGGTCGAGGATCAGCGCGTTGGTGATCAGGGTGTCGACCACGTCGGCGGCGCACAGCTGGCCCTGGCCCATGCCGTCACGGATAACCTTGCCGCCGCCGAACTTCACTTCCTCGCCGTAAGTGGTGAAGTCCTTTTCGACCTCGATCCACAGCTCGGTATCGGCCAGGCGTACCTTGTCGCCGACGGTGGGGCCGAACATGTCGGCGTAGGCTTGTCTGCTGATCTTCATCGGGGCTCCTTGGTCGGTCCCTGTATTGGCTCTGCCCTCACCCCAACCCTCTCCCGGAGGGAGAGGGGGCTGATCGGCGTTGGTCCATTCCGTCGCGGTGGCTGCTTTTCTCCCTCTCCCTTTGGGAGAGGGCTGGGGTGAGGGGCTTTTAAAGCGCGCCCATCACTCGCCCGGCGAAACCGAACACCCGGCGATCGCCGGCCAGCTCGACCAGTTCCACCTCGCGGCTCTGTCCCGGCTCGAAGCGCACCGCGGTGCCGGCCGGGATGTTCAGACGCATGCCGCGCGTGGCGGCGCGGTCGAAGGTGAGCGCGTCGTTGGTTTCGAGGAAGTGGTAGTGCGAACCGACCTGGATCGGCCGGTCGCCGCTGTTGGCCACGCAGAGGGTCAGGGTGCGGCGGCCGGCGTTGAGCTCGATCTCGCCGTCCTGGATCTGGTATTCGCCGGGAATCATGGTTGGGACGTCCTGTTCAGGGTCAGTTGCATCATGGTCAGGTCCAGCCAGCGGCCGAACTTGCAGCCGACCTGGCGCATCTGGCCGACGTGGATGAAGCCGAGCTGCTGGTGCATATGCACCGAGGCGCGGTTCTCGCTTTCGATGAAGGCGACCATCACGTGCTTCTCGAGCATCCGGGCCCGCTCGATCAGCGCCTTCATCAGACTGCGGCCGATGCCGCTGCCGCGGTGGTCGGGGCTCACGTACACCGAGTTCTCCACGGTGTGGCGAAAGCCGTCATGCGGGCGCCAGGGGCCGAACGAGGCATAGCCGGCCACCTGGCCCCCCTCGTCGATGGCCACCAGCACCGGGTAACCCTGATCGTGGCGCTCGGCCAGCCAGGCGCGGCGGTTGTCGAGGTCGACGATCCGGTCGTTCCAGATTGCCGTGCTGTTCTCTACCGCGTCGTTGTAGATCCGCAGGATGCCTGCGAGGTCGGTGTCCAGGGCGTCGCGTATCTGCACGTTGAGTTCCTTCAAAAGCGGTTCAAGGTCGTTCGCAGTAGACATTGACCCGCGTTTCAGGGAATAGGTTGATGCACGGTGACCAGCTTGGTGCCATCCGGGAAGGTGGCCTCGACCTGGATCTCCGGGATCATCTCCGGCACGCCTTCCATCACCTGCTCGCGGCTGAGCAGGGTGGTGCCGAAGTGCATCAACTCGGCGACCGTTCGGCCGTCGCGCGCACCTTCGAGCAGTGCCGCGGAAATGTAGGCCATGGCTTCCGGGTAGTTGAGCTGCAACCCGCGCGCCAGACGGCGTTCGGCCACCAGGCCGGCGGTGAAGATCAGCAGCTTGTCCTTCTCTCTTGGTGACAGATCCATAACAGCTCCAGTCGTAGGGTGGACGTCGCTTTTCGCATCCACCGGCTCGTGGTCGAGACCACGCAGCGTCATTCAGGCAGCGTGCACACAGGCGCGCTGGGTAGGGTGGGTAACGGCGCAGCCTTACCCACCGTTGTTCATGTACTCCATATCCTCGGTAGCACTGCCTCGCGGCCCAGCAGTTCAGGGCGCAACAGCCGCCACAGATCGATCAGCCAGGCGCGCGCATGCAGCGCTTCGTCGGCCAGGCAGCGCGCTACCACCAAGCCCGGCAGCTGGGTCAGGTCGCCACGCACGCGGCTGGGCAATTCACGGCAGCGTTTCATCAGCTCGGCATCGATTTCGCCGCTGACGATCAGGGTCGCAAACACCGAATGCCCGTCCAGGCCGATCGGTGAATCCAGCAGGCCGTCGCCGCCGGCGATGCGCTGGCGTTCGTGCCAGATGAGCTGACCATCGCGGCGGATATCCAGGCGCGCCTGGAAATGCCCGGCGTCGAAGCGCTCGCCTGCGGCCGGCCGGCCGAGCGCCACCATGTCCCAGTAGAACAGCCGCGCGTCGCCTTCCAGCTCGATGACCGTGCTCAGCTCGGCCTGCGCCGCGGAGTAGACGATGGTCTCCTGCGGTAGCCATTCCAGCGTGGCGCCGGCTTCGACGCGCAGGCGCAGGTCCTGAAACGCCGGGCCGACTGCGCGATACCACTTGGCCGCACCGGGGCTGGTCAGCTGCGCCCAGGCACCGGCGGCAACCGAGGCGCTGATATCCAGCCGATCCCCACCGGCAATGCCACCCGGCGGGTGCACGATGATGTGCTGACAGACCTCAGGTCCCTCTGGGTAGAGATGCTTCTGCACTCGCAGCGGCCCGCTGTGTCGACGCAGCACCGGCCGCGTGGCACTGGCGCACAGCGCATAACCGAGCTCGAGCTCGGCATGCCAGTGGGGGGTGAACAGCGGTGCAGGAGCGTTCATGGGCGCAGGCTTTTCGATCTGTCGGTCAGGAAAGCAGAGCAATCGCCATGCCTGTTGTGCGCTGCCCTGGTGCGTCGTCCTGTGGCGCGGCCTGATAGCACGGCGCTGCAGCGCTTTCCGCCGCGAGTTGGCGTCCTGATCAGGCGTCTCTGCTGGTGCTCCTGTGCTTCGGGCTGGTGCGTTGAGCTTTTTATGCGCCGTTGTGGTGCATTCTTCCGGTCAGATCGCGACCAGCCCGCGTATGCCTTCGGCCTCCATCGTCTCGCCGCGCCCCTGCTGGATGATTTCGCCGCGGCTCATCACCAGGTACTGGTCGGCCAGTTCGGCGGCGAAGTCGTAGAACTGTTCCACCAGGAGGATCGCCATGTCGCCGCGGGCGGCGAGCTTCCTGATCACCGCACCAATCTCCTTGATCACCGAGGGCTGGATGCCTTCGGTGGGTTCGTCGAGGATCAACAGGCGCGGCTTGCTCGCCAGCGCGCGGCCGATGGCCAGTTGCTGTTGCTGACCGCCGGAGAGGTCGCCGCCGCGGCGGTGCTTCATTTCCTTCAAAACCGGGAACAGCTCGTAGATGAACTCGGGTACTTCCTTGGCTTCCTTGGCGCTGAAGCGGGACAGGCCCATCAGCAGGTTTTCCTCGACGGTCAGGCGCCCGAAGATTTCCCGACCCTGCGGCACGTAGGCGATGCCGGCGTGCACGCGCTGGTGCGGCTTGAAGCCGGTGATCGGCTTGCCCTCCCAGTTCACCGCGCCTTCCTTGGCCGGAATCAGGCCCATCAGGCACTTGAGCAGGGTGGTTTTGCCGACACCGTTGCGCCCGAGCAGGCAGGTGACTTCGCCGACCTTAGCCTCGAACGACAGGCCGCGCAGGATGTGGCTGCCGCCGTAGTACTGGTGCAGTTGCTGGACTTGCAGCATGTGCGACTCCTTCACTTGGTGGACAAGCCTCTGGCGTTATCCACCCTACGATTAGGCCCGCGTTGATGCGGGCATGGGCGTTCGGCGGGCGTAGGGTGGATGACGCTTCACCCATCCACCGCGAAGCGCCATCGGGGGCTAAATGGCGTCAAACCACTCAACGCCCCAGATACACCTCGATCACCCGTTCATCCGCCTGCACCTGTTGCAGCGAACCCTCGGCCAGTACCTGGCCCTGGTGCAGCACGGTGACGTGGTCGGCGATGGTTTCGACGAAGCCCATGTCGTGCTCGACCACCATCAGCGAATGCTTGCGCGCCAGGGACTTGAACAGCTCGGCAGTGAATTCCGTTTCGGCGTCGGTCATGCCGGCCACCGGCTCGTCGAGCAGCAAGAGTTGCGGCGACTGCATCAAGAGCATGCCGATCTCGAGGAACTGCTTCTGTCCGTGAGACAGCAGCCCGGCCGGGCGATGGCGCGACTGGCCGAGGCGGATGGTCTCCAGCACTTCGTCTATGCGGTCCTTCTGCTCGCCGTTGAGCTTGGCTCTCAAACTCGCCCACACTGACTTGTCGGTCTTCTGCGCCAGCTCTAGGTTCTCGAACACCGAAAGCGCTTCGAACACAGTGGGCTTCTGGAATTTGCGACCGATGCCGGCCTGGGCGATGTCCACCTCGCTCATGCGGGTCAGGTCCAGGGTTTCGCCGAACCAGGCGCTGCCGCTGGTGGGGCGCGTCTTGCCGGTGATGACGTCCATCATGGTGGTCTTGCCGGCGCCGTTGGGGCCGATGATGCAGCGCAGCTCGCCGACGCCGATGTACAGGCTGAGATCGGTCAGCGCCTTGAAGCCATCGAAGCTGACGTTGATGTCTTCCAGGCTGAGGATGGTGCCATGGCGTACATCCAGGCCCTTCTCGGCTACCCGGCCAAGGCCGATGGCATCGCGGGTCAGGCCACCGCCGGTGGGATCGAAGCCGTCGATGACGGCGCTGCAAGGTACGGTTTTCATCATTCGCCCCTCCGCTTGATAAGGCCGATGACGCCCTTGGGCAGGTACAGGGTGACGACGATGAACAGCGCGCCGAGGGCGAACAGCCAGTATTCGGGGAAGGCCACGGTGAACCAGCTCTTCATACCGTTGACGATACCGGCGCCAAGCAGTGGGCCGATCAGCGTGCCGCGCCCGCCGAGGGCGACCCAGACGGCGGCCTCGATGGATTGCGTCGGCGCCATCTCGCTGGGGTTGATGATCCCGACCTGCGGCACATAGAGCGCACCGGCGAGGCCGCAGAGCACGGCCGACAGCGTCCAGATGAACAGCTTATAACCGCGCGGATCGTAGCCGCAGAACATCAGCCGGTTCTCGGCATCACGCAGCGCTGTGAGCACCCGGCCGAACTTGCTACGTGCCAGCCGCCATCCAAGGAGCAGGCTGCCAACCAGCAGGGCGACGGTGGCCAGGAACAGCGTGGCGCGGGTTGCCGGAGCCGAGATCGAGAAGCCGAGAATGGTCTTGAAGTCGGTGAAGCCATTGTTGCCGCCGAAGCCGGTTTCGTTCCGGAAGAACAGCAGCATGCCGGCGAAGGTCAGCGCCTGGGTCATGATCGAGAAGTACACGCCCTTGATCCGCGAGCGGAAGGCGAAGAAGCCGAAGACGAAGGCCAGCACGCCGGGCACCAGCACCACCAGGCACATGGCCCAGAGAAAGCTCGACGTGCCGTACCAGTACCAGGGCAGTTCGTTCCAGGCGAGGAAGCTCATGAATGCCGGCAGGCCGTCACCGGCGCTCTGCCGCATCAGGTACATGCCCATGGCGTAACCGCCAAGGGCGAAGAACAGGCCGTGGCCGAGGGACAAGAGCCCCGCGTAGCCCCAGACCAGATCCAGCGCCAGGGCGACGATGGCGTAGCAGAGGATCTTGCCCACTAGGGTCAGGGTGTAGGCCGAGACGTGCAGGGCATGCTCGGCCGGCAGCAGGTGCAGCAGCGGCATGGCCAGCAACACGACCAAAGCGATACCGAGGGCGACGGCGGTGAGTTTCGGCCCGGCTTTCTGTGCGGCGGTGAGGGTGAGTGGCTGGTTCAATCGATGACCCTCCCCTTGAGAGCGAATAGTCCCTGGGGACGCTTCTGGATGAAGAGGATGATCAGCGCGAGGATGAGGATCTTGCCCAGCACGGCGCCGATCTGCGGTTCGAGGATCTTGTTGGCGATGCCCAGGCCGAAGGCGGCGAAGATGCTGCCGGCCAGCTGGCCGACACCGCCGAGCACCACCACCAGAAAGGAGTCGATGATGTAGCTCTGGCCGAGATCTGGGCCGACGTTGCCGATCTGGCTCAAGGCAACACCACCGAGGCCGGCGATACCGGAGCCCAGCCCGAAGGCCATCATGTCGATACGCCCGGTGGGCACGCCGCAGCAGGCGGCCATGTTGCGGTTCTGCGTGACCGCGCGCACGTTCAGGCCCAGACGTGTCTTGTTCAGCAAGAGCCAGGTCAGGAGCACCACGAACAGCGCGAAGCCGATGATCACCATGCGGTTGTACGGCAGCACCAGGTTCGGCAATACCTGCAGGCCGCCGGAGAGCCAGCCGGGGTTGGCGACTTCGACGTTCTGCGCGCCGAACAGCACGCGCACCAGCTGGATCAGGATCAGGCTGATGCCCCAGGTCGCCAGCAATGTTTCCAGCGGGCGGCCGTACAGATGGCGGATCACCGTGCGCTCCAGCGCCATGCCGATCGCGGCGGTGACGAAAAAGGCCACCGGCAGCGCCACCAGCGGGTAGAACGCCAGCGCGTCGGGTGCGAGCCGCGCCATCAGCACCTGCACCATATAGGTGGTATAGGCCCCGAGCATCAGCATCTCGCCGTGGGCCATGTTGATCACGCCGAGCAGGCCGAAGGTGATCGCCAGCCCGAGGGCGGCGAGCAGCAGGATCGAGCCCAGCGACAGGCCGCTGAAGGCCTGGCCGAGCAGCTCGCCGATCAGCAGTTTGCGTTTGACCTGGGCCAGGCTGGTCTCGGCGGCCTTGCGCACGGCGGCGTCGGTTTCCGCCGCGTCGGCCAGCAGGTTTTCCAGCCTTACCCGCGCCAGCGGAGCACCGGTTTCGCCAAGCAACCGCACGGCGGCGAGGCGCACGGCCGGGTCGCTCGCGGTTAGCTGCAGGTTGGCTAGCGCCAGGGTCAGCGCTTCGCTGACGGCAGCATCTTCCTCTACGTCCAGGCGCTGCTGGAGCAGCTTGAGCTGTTCCGGCTTGCCGCCGCGCTGCAGGCGCTTGGCCGCAGCGAGACGCTGCGCGGGGTCTTCGGCGAACAGCTGGTGGCTGGCCTGGGCGGTGTTGAGCAGGCCGCGTAGGCGGTTGTTCAGGCGCAGCTTCTTCGGCGTGCCGACCGGCTCGGCATCACCTTCGAGGGCACGATAGACCCCGTTTTCCTCGATAAAGGGCGTCTTGTTCTGGTCGATCACCACGCGGCTGGCGCGCAGCGCTTCGATCAACGGCAGGCGCTCAGGCGCGGGCACGGCGGCCCAACTTTCCAGCAGCTTGGCCCGTTTGGCGGGGCTGGCCTTGGCATAGTCGGCTGCGTCTCCGGCCTGGGCCGCCCAGGGCAGGGCGAGCAGGAGCAGCAGCAATAATCGGTGCAGGGCAGTGTTCATCTGTGCATTCCCCAGGGGGCGCCGTGTGCTCTCTTGGCGGAGCTGGCGGCGGTGGGCAGGCGGATGAGATCGTCTCGACTGCGCGTCTCGATCCGCCCGACGAAAGCCGAGTGATCGCAGGGTGGATCGGGACGCGGAGTTGGCGCGTCATCCATCCAGCGCGGCGACCGCAGCGGTTAGTTCGACTTCACCGCGTGATCCGGCTTCTTGTCGTTGCCCGGGATGTAGGGGCTCCACGGCTGCGCGCGGACCGGGCTTTCGGTTTCCCAGACCACCGAGAACTGGCCGTCGTCCTGGACCTCGCCGATCATCACCGGCTTGTGCAGGTGGTGGTTCTTCTCGTCCATGGTCAGGGTGTAGCCGCTTGGCGCCTCGAAGGTCTGGCCGGCGAGGGCGTCGCGGACCTTGCCTACGTCGGTGGTGCCAGCTTTCTCGACTGCCTGCGCCCACATGTTGATGCCGACGTAGGTCGCTTCCATCGGGTCGTTGGTCACCGCCTTGTCGGCGCCCGGCAGGTTCTGGGCCTTGGCGTAAGCCTTCCACTTGCTGACGAAGGCTTCGTTGACCGGGTTCTCCACCGACTGGAAGTAGTTCCAGGCGGCCAGGTGACCGACCAGCGGCTTGGTGTCGATGCCGCGCAGTTCTTCCTCGCCGACCGAGAAGGCGACAACCGGAAAGTCAGTGGCTTCCAGGCCCTGGTTGGCCAGCTCCTTGTAGAAGGGCACGTTGGAGTCGCCGTTGATGGTCGACACCACAGCGGTCTTGCCGCCGGCGGAGAACTTCTTGATGTTGGCGACGATGGTCTGGTAATCGCTGTGGCCGAAGGGGGTGTAGACCTCTTCGATGCTGGATTCCGGCACGCCCTTGCTGATCAGGAAGGCGCGCAGGATCTTGTTGGTGGTGCGCGGGTAGACGTAGTCGGTGCCGAGCAGGAAGAAGCGCTCGGCGCCGCCGCCGTCTTCGCTCATCAGGTACTCGACCGCCGGGATGGCCTGCTGGTTTGGCGCCGCGCCGGTGTAGAAGACGTTCGGCGACAGCTCTTCGCCCTCGTACTGCACTGGGTAGAACAGCAGGCCGTCGAGTTCTTCATAGACTGGCAGTACCGACTTGCGCGACACCGAGGTCCAGCAACCGAAGGTCACCGCCACCTTGTCCTGAGTCAGCAGCTGGCGCCCTTTCTCGGCGAACAGTGGCCAGTTGGAGGCTGGGTCGACCACCACCGGCTCGAGCTGCTTGCCGAGCACGCCGCCCTTGGCGTTGATCTCGTCGATGGTCATCAGCGCCATGTCCTTGAGCGAGGTCTCGGAGATGGCCATGGTGCCGGACAGCGAATGCAGGATACCGACCTTGATGGTCTCGGCGGCCTGCAGGGTGAACGGGAACAGGCCGCTGAGCATCAGGGCGCTGGCGGCGAGGGTGGTCTTGATCAGAGGACGGCGTTTCATTGTGGGGCTCCTTGGCTGTCCGTGCGCAACTGTGGGCTGAAAACATCGGAACGCCAGGAGTAATGGCAGCATCCGTGCCAAATGGCTCAAAGCCTTCTGCGACGCAGCTTTGCGCCGATCTGGGGTTGATCGGGCTGCTTTCGCGGTGAGCCATGCTGGTGCACGCGAAGGCCGGTGGTGCACCGCGGGAGGCCGCTTTGCCCGATTTCAGTGCCGCGCCGAGTGGCTCCGCCACTTGCAGCTGCCGGGTGTCACTTCTAGCATGGCCGGCCCGTATCGAGACCCGTCGCCATGCCCCGTCCACCGCGTCCTCCATCCTCGCGTCCGCCTGCACGAACCGCGCGCCCATCCGCGCCGCGGCGCGTGGCCAAGGCACCGCCGGCCGAGCCGCGCCTGTTGTTGCTGAACAAGCCGTTCGACGTGCTTACGCAATTCAACGATGCCGATGGCCGCGGGACGCTGAAGGATTACGTGCAGGTGCCGGGCGTCTATCCGGCTGGCCGGCTGGATCGCGACAGCGAGGGGCTGCTGCTCTTGACCAACGACGGTCAGTTGCAGGCGCGCATCGCCGACCCCAAGCACAAGCTGCCGAAGACCTACTGGGTGCAGGTGGAGGGTGAGGTCAGCGCCGAGCAGCTGCAGCGCTTGCGCGATGGCGTCCAGCTCAATGACGGCCTGACCCTGCCCGCCGAAGCGCGGCAGCTGGACGAGCCCGAGCTATGGCCGCGCAACCCGCCGGTGCGCTTTCGCAAGAGCGTGCCGACCAGCTGGCTGGAATTGGTGATCCGCGAAGGGCGTAATCGCCAGGTCAGACGCATGACGGCGGCGGTCGGGTTGCCGACCCTGCGTCTGGTGCGGGTGCGCATCGGGCCGTGGGCGCTCGATGGCCTGCAGCCGGGTGAGTGGCGGGAGGTGCCGGCGCAGCTGTAGTGCACCGGCTGGCGGCTCAACTCAGTGCGGGATGCCCTGAGTGACTTCGATGACGTAACCGATGACCGGCTTGGCGAGAAAGGCGAACAGGCACAGGCCCAGGCCGAGAAAGAGAATGGCAGTGCCGAGGCGACCGGCCTTCGACTTCTTGGCCAGGTCCCAGATGATGAACGCCATGAAGGCCATCAGCCCGCCGACGAGCACGATCATCATCCACTTTTCGAAAACTTCGGGCTCCACAGGGATCTCCTGACTGACTTCGACGAATGCGCCCGTGGCAGGCCGGGCGCGAAAGCGGCGCAGTATACGCCGGCATTAGTCGGCGCGTGTGCCACCGCTGGTTGGACGGTCGAGCTCGGAAAGCGTTCGGATCGCGCGAGGCGGGCGCCGGTGCGGCGAAATGTCTCACCGGTATTCAGTAGGCCGCCTTGATCACGTCGATGCCCTTGTTCAGCACCGTGCGCCAGGCCTGCAGGTCCTGCTGTTGCAGCTCCCCGTCGTGCTGGCCGATGGTTTTCAGCAACGCCGCGATCCACAGGTCATAGAGTTCCGGGTGGATATTCAGCTGCTCGCGTGAATGGCTTTTGCCCAGCGCGCGGAGTTTGGTATCCGGCATGCCGCGGGCGAACAGCACCAGATTGAGAATGCCGGCGCGCAGCAGCTGTTTCTGCGCGGTCATGTCGGTGCGCACGAACTTCTCCCGGATCGCAGGCGAGCTGGCGAGGAAGGACGCATAGAAGTCATCGAAGAAGTCGGGACTGGCGCAGCAGCGGCCGTAGCTCTGCATGACGCGGTTGGTGTCTTTCATGGGCATTCCCTTGCACGAGGGCATTTTGCAGCGAGGCCCGCCGGTGAGCAGGCGATGGACGATCCGCCCCGGCCGGGATCATAGCGTATGCGAGGCGGTGCAGAAGGGGGCGGATTATAGGCAGCAACCCTGCGAAGTGTGGGGCGAAAGCTGTGAGCGGTGTCTCAGCTGCGCAAATGCTCCAGCGGCAGCTCCGTACTCGATGACACCTGGCGCAACACGAAGCTGGAACGCACGCTGGAGACGCCTTCGATGCGCGTCAGGGTGCCGAGCAGAAACTGCTGGTAATGCTCCATGTCGGGCACCACGACCTTGAGTTGGTAGTCGGCGTCCATCCCCGTGACCAGGCTGCATTCGAGCACCTCCGGGCATTTGCCGATCACGCCTTCGAAGTGCTCGAAGCGCTCCGGTGTGTGCCGGTCCATGCCGATAAGCACGTAGGCGGTAAGGGTCAGGCCGAGCTTCTTGCGGTCGAGCAGGGCGACCTGGCGGGCAATGTAGCCGTCGTCTTCCAGCTGTTTGACCCGGCGGGAGCAGGGCGAGGGTGACAGGCCGATGCGTTCTGCCAGTTCCTGGTTGGAGATGCGGGCGTCGTGCTGCAATTCGGCGAGGATGCGCAGGTCGTAGCGATCTAGTTTGCTCATGGTGAGGCTCGTTTGGGAACAGATTGCGCATGATGATGAATGCAGGGTGATTTATTGCGCAAGTGATGCCTTGATCAGCAATATTCGCAATCCGGTGCCGGGTGGTGGGGCGTAAGCTTTATCTCAACTTCAGCCCCCGGCAGAAACGGACACGGCGCAGCATCCCCGCCGTGACCACCGAAGGTCTTACCAAGACCGACGGTCCGGGCCCCCGGTGCTCACGAGGCGCCGCGCGAAGAAGCCGTTATCATCGGCCAGACGAATCGAAGAGACCACGCCCAGGCGTGGTCTTTTTCGTTGTGGGCGTTGTGGTGGTGCCTTGGAAATGGAATCCGAAAACTCCAATCACCGCTTCGGCGGCGCTACCTCAAGCGGATCGGCATGCACCAGCACCTCCGCATTCGGATAGCGATCGTGAATCGCGTTCTCCACCGCCACACACAGATCATGCGCCTGCGACAGCGGCAGGTCCCCCGGCAGCTCCAGATGCAATTGCACGAACCAGCGGGTGCCCGAAATGCGTGTGCGGAAGTCATGGCAGCCATGCACGCCCGGCACTTCGCAGACCAGCTTCTGCATCTGCTCGCTGATCTCCGGCGACAGTTCGGTATCCATCAGCACCGCGCCGGCCTCACGGACGATGGTGATGGCGCTCCAGAAGATGTACAGCGCGATACCGATGCCGAACAGTGCGTCCAGTCGCTCCCAGCCGAAGCTGGCCAGCACCAGCGCGAGCAGGATGCTGGTGTTGAGTAGCAGGTCGGAGCGGTAGTGCAGCGAATCGGCGCGTATGGCGGTGGAGCCGGTGAGCTTGACCACGTGGTGCTGGTAGCTCAGCAGGATGGCGGTCATCAACAGCGAGAAGATCATCACTGCGATACCCAAGCCCTGCGCGCCCAGCGGTTGCGGGTTCAGCAGGCGGTCAACGCCCTGCACGCCGACGAGGATCGCGCTGACGCAGATGAACGCCGCCTGGCCGAGCCCGGCCAGCGCCTCTGCCTTGCCGTGGCCGTAGCGATGGTCGTCGTCGGCCGGGCGCAGCGAGTAGTGCACCGCGAGCAGGTTGAGCAGCGACGCGGCGCCGTCGAGCAGCGAATCGGTGAGGCCGGCGAGCAGGCTCACCGAGCCGCTCAGCCACCAGGCCACGGCCTTGCTCAGCGCCAGCAGGATCGCCGTCGCCAGCGCCGCAGCGGTCGCCCGGCGCATGAGCCGGGCGTGGTCACGATTGATGCTCATCGCTGGCCGTTATCCGCGCGAGTCATCAGGCCGCAGGGCGCAGGCCGAAGGCGGCCAGTTGCTCGACGCTGCCGCTGTGCTGGATCAGACGCGGATCGTCCAGCGGCAGGCTGCGGCCGATTTCCTTCTCGATGATGGCTTTCAGGCGGGCCTGATCGATCTGGCCGTCGGCGCCGATGGCTTCCTGCAGCTTTTCCGGGGCCATGGAGTACTCGTCGTCGGGCAGGTAGATCGCGCCGGTGGCGAAGTCGATGCCGAAGGCAATCAAGCCGGGGATGACGTAGAACAGCAGCCCGACCGCATTGAGCGCGGCGATGGCCGGGTCGATGCGGCCTTCGATCTGCCCGCGGCGATCCGGGTAGAACAGCGTGCCGCAGGCGGTCAGCTGGGTGAACAGGGAAGCGGCCAACACGCCGCCGATGATTCGGTTACGAGTACGCATAAGGACCTCCTGGAAAAGTGGCGCAACTATACAAGGCCGGAAGACAGCTGGATGATGTTTTCTCGATATCAGACCATGCCGCGGGCTCGGGTGTTCGGCGTGTGCGCTGACGCATGGGGTGGCTTTACCCAGTCCTTACCGAGGCCTGACGGACCGCTGCATCGGCCGGGCAGATAAGCGCGCTGCGATTTCATCCCATCCCGGAGTTCAATCATGCCCAGGTCACTGCCGCGCGCCGCGCTTGGCGTCGTTCTTTCCCTCTGCATCGCCTTGCCGGTCACCGCCGCACCGCCCGGTCCCGGGCCGGGTGCGCATAGAGGGCCGGCGGGACCGAGGCCGCAGCATGTGCCGGGTCCGCGTCACGGCCACGGTCTTCCGGCCGGTGCGCGGGAAATCTGGATCGGCAGCATGCTCTACTTCATCGCCGCCGGTACCTATTACCTGTGGAATGTAGAGCGCAATGTCTACGAGCCGGTCAGTCATCCGCCGCTGCCGGCCAGTGAGGCCACGCGATATGATGTCATCGCCTATCCGGCCAAGGACCAGAGCGCCGAGCAGCAAAGCCGCGACCGCTACGAGTGTCATATCTGGGCCGTGAGCCAGAGCGGTTTCGATCCGGCCAGCGCTCGGACGGCTCCGGCGGCGAGCGTTGCCGACACCTACAAGCGCGCCCTTGGCGCCTGCCTGACCGGACGCGGCTATAGCGTCAACTGATGCGCCCAGCTTCGGGCGGGCGCCTCGGTTGTTGAATCGTCTGCCCGAAGCGAGTGCCCATGAATTCCCTACCGATCGACGAAGTCCTGCCGGCGTTGCGCCAGGCCCTGCAACAGCGCGACGAAGCCGTTCTCGAAGCACCGCCCGGCGCCGGCAAGACCACTCGCGTGCCGCTGGCGCTGCTCGACGAAGCCTGGCTGGGCGGGCAGAGCATCATCATGCTGGAGCCGCGCCGTCTGGCTGCCCGCGCAGCGGCTGAGCGGCTGGCCAGTGAGCTGGGCGAGCGCGTCGGCGAAACCGTCGGCTACCGCATCCGGCTGGAAAGCAAGGTCGGGCCGAACACGCGCATCGAGGTAGTCACCGAGGGCATTCTCGCGCGGCGGCTGCAGGACGACCCGGCGCTGGAAGGCGTCGGCCTGGTGATCTTCGACGAATTCCACGAATTACTAAATGCACGAAAAATCTTAATTCTTGTCAAAAAAAGAGAGCTTCATCACGTTTGATGGACTGGTGATCGCCGCTTGCCCTCACAAGCTCACCATGGTCAACGTAAAGCAATGTACTAGTGCCCCCCATTTGGTCTGACTCAGCTAGTTCCGTTATCAGAAAACATCGGATCATTTAACAGCCAGCTGACTAACACCGGATGTAGAGGTCCATGCTTGTCGGCCAATAGGGAAAGCTCTTGCTTGGATCGCTCTTCCACTCGGCCAGCCAACCAGACGGCTTCTGCTGTCGGGTAATGCCGAAGTAGATTATTTGCTTGGTACCGTACGTTTTCAGGAAGGCTCGTGTCCCTAGCCAGCTCCTGTAGGAAGTCCCGTGTTTGAACAACGCTACGGGTGCGCTCATGGGCCATCGTCATGGTATTGCTCCTGAAATGTCCGCGGGGAGAGGCGGCTTCTCGTCAACATGGTATGAAGCCTTATCTGCCTGGATAATTGCACCGACTTGCCCACCCATTTGCACTCGACCTGACCAGTCATTTGCATCGAATCTGATCGGAACGCTTCATGTGCCCTGACTGGCAGGGAGCGACCCGCAGCGGTCAGTTGCATCAGGCAAAAGATGGCCAGAAGCGGATGTAGGTCTCTCACGGTAACGCAGTCGACCCCCTTAGAGGCCAAGTCGACTAGTGATCCTAGTTCGAGTCGTAGATGAAGTGGCAAGCCGCGAGTGACTCGGTCGGGGAATAGACCCCATACCGTCCTCGCGGTCGTCCCGTCTCTGAGATCAAGTGAAGATGTTTGCGAGCACGTGAGCTCAATACATAGAGGAGCTTGCTCGCGGCAACGTGCCCATTCGCTTCATTGAAGTGCGGCACCATGCCTTCCAACAGGCCAAAGGCGATGACAACGTCGAACTCGGCCCCCTTGACCCCATGGATGGTGGAAACCGTTATGCCGGTCCGCTCACGGAACACTTTCTTGAAGAATGACACTTGATTGATGTAGCTCGCCCCAGCGCTCTGCAACCTCTCAATTCTCGCTGCCGAGCTTCTGAAGAAAGCCTCCCGGAGTGACGGGAGTGGAAGAAAGCTTTCTTGGGGGATGTTGAGACGCTCGAATAGGTCGGTGAAGGCCTGGTTCAGGTAACGGAGTCCATCCGATTCATCGATTTCGAGTGCGTTGCACTCCCGCAACAGCATGCGTGGCGTCAGTCGTGTGGTGTCGACGCCGAAATCGTCGAGGTCTTTGATCACGTCATTTGCCCAGCGCATTCGTCGAGCGAGCAGATTCGGAGAGGACTCTGTCAGCAAGATCTTGGAGACCTTGAACCAGAAGTTATCAGGGTCGTTGCTAAAAGGAACTAGGCCCGGACCATCGAATTGCTGGTCAGGTAGCATCGTCACCAGCTTGCGAGTTGTCGAGGCCAGCAGAATCCACCATGGTCCTAGGACGCAGATATTTTCGGGTGAATTGCCGGCGGCGAGACTCAACTGAATCAATCTGACCAGCTCGTCATGCACATCGCTATGTGCTACTTCCTGGTTGTAGGTCACCAGGCTGGGAAACGCGGCATGTTTGCCCGCGCTTTTGATACTTGTCGCATGCACGTTGAAATTCGAGAAGTAGCTAATGATTCGCTCGCTGGATCGATAGTTACGGCTGAGTGCCATTTCCTTAATCGGAATCCCAGCCTGGGCGCGAAAATCTGCCACTGGCATCGCGTACCCACCAAGTGAGCCGTAGATAGCTTGGTTCGGGTCGCCAACGATGAACGCCTTAGTCTGCCCACGGCCTGCGCGAAGTATGGACGTCACAAGGCTGTACTGGATCTTTTTGGTGTCCTGATACTCATCCACGAGAACATGGGAAAACACTCGAGAGAGCAGAACTGCGATGTGCACCTGATCTCGCATCAGGGTATGGGCATGCCACAGAATCTGCTCGAAGTCGATCTGTCGACTCGCTGTAAGTTCTTTAAAGTACTCCGCTAGCACCTTGTGTATTGCGTCGTGCTTTCGAGTGTCAGGACAGCCAAGGTGATACCCCGCTTCGGTAACGTAGTAATCGCAATCCCAGTGGGTGACACCTCGATATGGCTCGCAAAGTCTTCCCAGCAGGAGTTCGCGATCATGTGTGTCGATGACGCGGTAGCCGTGGGCGAGCGCGGGGCTGTAAATGCCGTAGGGCTTGATGATCCACTCCAGGCAGAAAGCATGGATCGTGCCGATCCATAGCCCGGAGGTGTCGATCCCTAGGTCCTCGATACGCTCTTGGATCTCATCGGCAGCGCGATGAGTGTAGGTAATGGCTACAACGATCCGCTTGTCAGTGCGTCGAGACAGCTCGTAGGCAATTTTGTAGGTCAGGGTTCGCGTCTTGCCGCTGCCAGGGCATGCAATCAGGAAAACACTCGAGGGCTCTACGACGGCCGCTGATTGCTCACTATTAAGATCTTGGGGATCCCAGGTGAACATCACGTCATCTCCGCTAGAAAGTCATTGATGGCGTCCCCCGGTATCATGAGTAAGGCTGCTGTTTTGAGGGCCTGCAGGTTGATCTCGTTTCGCTGAAAGCGCTCTACCTCAAGCAGGAAATCCTTCTTCTGGGTAGCGAACGAAGGCCAGGAACTGAACAGGCATTCGGCGCGATGCTGGAGGATTCTGCCAATCAGGGAGTGGGAGAAGGGGCCGTGTGCAAAATGAATAGCTTGCAAGATGTAGGCAGGGATCTGAATCTGAGTGGTGAGATACTCGGCAAGCAATATGGCGAACCATCCCTTGCCCTCTTGCTTGGCCATCGTCAGCGTTCGGCTTCCCATTTGCCCTAACTCTCCGGATTGGAGCTCCGCCTTGGCTTGCTTGATCGTTGCATCGTCCGTGTAGACTTTCGGGACAGTCTGAACAACTGCCTCATGGTTGCCGGCAGAGACAAAGTCGACCTCGAAGGTATGTTTGGCGTAGAAGGCCGCAAGCCAAGGGTTGCCGGTAATGAACCCATCCAGATCAGCTTTTCGCTCCAAGCCTGACTTCTGCGAACCGGCCGCTTTGGCTTTTTTCGCTACCGTAGGAGGGGCATCGGTGGGTAGTGGTGTGATGTCGAAAAAGGCCTGATCGAGGTCGGTGACGATAGCGCACCGCTTTCGGATGCGCAGGTCGTGGAACAGGACTGCAACATTTTTGAAGCCCGTACTGCGGATGTTAATGACGCTAATGCCCAGTTCATCAACGCTTAATCCCAGCACCTGCTTGACGAGTATCGGTATCAGGATTTCTTCCACATCACCTTCGACGAGAATCACACTCTTGGCGAAGAGTAGATTGCTACGTACCGCATCAAGATAACGCTGGATGCTGGTGACCTGGACGGGCTCAAGGCCTGCAGCTGGCTGGTAGGCCTCACAGAAGGAGCCGTGACGTCCCAGAATGTTGACGTTACTGACATTGCTCACTTCGGAGATGTGAGTGGAATGGGTGGTGTAAATGATCTGCGCATCGCTATATGCGATACGGTCGAACAGGGTTTTTTGGATGTGGGTATGGATGTGCGCTTCCGGCTCCTCGATTAGTAGGAAGTTGGCCATGGCCAGTTTTTCGCGCTGGTACTTGAACTCCAGAAGCTTGAGCGTCAGGTAGATGAGGTTGGCCCCTCCCAGGCTCAATTCATGAATGGCACCCTCGTACCCTTCTTCTGATTCGCCCACGAAAAGCCGTAGAGACTGGAAAAGCTTATCGGCATCCTCGGGCAAATCAGATTTGATCGAAAGTGACGCCGGCGAGTAGGTTTCGCCCGCAGCGTCCTTGATGGTCTCGCGAATATGGTTGCGAACCGACTGCACATCATCCAGATCCTCGATAGATGTATTGAGTTCGCGAACCAACTCAGTAATCGGTTGCATCGTGGCGGGGTTGATCTCCCCACTTTTGCTCTTGAGCAGGGTAAGCAAAGGGTTGGTACGGTTGTTATGAAACTCGGCAACAACGTCACGCAGTGCTTGAATGAAAGTCAGCGATACCTCTTTGGTAACGGAGAGGAATCCGGGCACCTTCGATCCGATGTCCGGGAATTCCGTCTCCGAGTTGAAGCAACACAGATCGAAGTCGCCAACGAAGGCCTTGTACACATCGGGATCGCTAAAGTCAGCCCAGCTCCGCCCCGTGAAAATCGTTTCGTAGTCGTCGATCGTAATCGTGTCGCGGATCTCTGCGAGCTGGTCAGCGTCAAAAAGATCAAGGTCAGCCAGCTTCAACCGGATTTCTTTCTTGGGCCGGAAAATCAGGTTATAAGTCGCCTTGCGAAGTGGCGTATCTTCCAGCGTGGCAGTGCCGTGTAGGAACAGTGCCTGCACTGATTCGTCGGTGCTGATCTCCTCGAATTCCATGCTGATGATGATCCAATGGCCCTGCCATTGACCGAGTGAGCGGCTGAAATCCGATTCATCCAAGCGGTAAGCCGCGCGCACCATTGTGTCGTCTAGAAGAAGGCGGATCGCTCGCAGTATGTTCGACTTACCTGAGCCATTCTCGCCGATGATGGTGTTCACGCCCTTGTGAAACTGAAGGGTCGTATTCTTAAAGTTTCGGTAGTTGACCAGCGTCAATTTAGAAATATGCATGCTTTTCTGGCCTGCCGCTCCCTGAGCAGCCTTAGTTGTTTGACACAATCGTAGTGCAGTCGATCTATTACTACGACTGGTCAATGACCGCTTCTGGCCGATTCTGTTGAAAAAATGGCTGTCGCCCCGTGTCGTCGTCAAAATCACGCCGTCAGCAAGCATGGGGGTAGGCAGCATGACGGGGCAGTTACCGGTAGGACAGCAGCGGCTGTTCTACTCGTTCAATCTGGAAGAGCACGTCCCGCCCCAACACCTCTTGCGCAGCATTGACCAGCGCCTGGATCTCAACGACCTGCGCGCCCACCTGGCCGATTTCTAAAGCCCCATCGGACGCCCGTCAGATTGACCTGGAATTGGTGGTGCGCATGCTGGTGGGTGGTTACTGCTACGGCCCGTTCCGAGCGGCGGTTGTGCGAGGAGGTGCATCTGAACCTGGCCTATCGCTGCGGATTCCACGCCATTCGGACACTCAGCCCACGCTGATCCGGACACCTGTTCCACGCTCATTCGGACAGGCAGTCGGAGCGCAGCGACGCAGGGGTGGCATTGTTAGTCCGGGTTGGCTGGCGTCGTCAATTTCTGCGTCCGTTTGCGCATTGATTCACCCTTCAGATTGATCCGATAAGCGTTGTGCACCAGGCGGTCGAGGATGGCATCGGCCAGGGTCGGATCGCCGATCAGTTCGTGCCAGTTGTCCACCGGCATCTGGCTGGTGACGATGGTCGAGCGCTGGCCGTAACGGTCGTCCAGTAGCTCCAGCATGTCGCGCCGTTGCTCGCCGGTGAACGGGGCCAGGCCCCAGTCGTCGAGGATCAGCAGGTCGGTC
>VMRT01000031.1 GCA_007713455.1 Pseudomonas sp. | reverse complement strand
GGACCACATGGAGGGGAGCATCTCGCTCGACGAGCTGATGAACATCCGAGCTCCGCATACCTACCTGGCGCGCGCAGACGGGGAGAGCATGATCCAGGTCGGCATTTTCGACCGAGACATTCTGATCATCGACCGGGGACGAGAGCCCGAGAAGGGGGAGGTGATAATCGCAGCGCTGAATAATGAGCCTCTAGTCAAGATTTTCGACCGAGCCGGCAGCCAGGTCATTCTGCGCTCGGCCAATCCGAAGTTCCCGCCACGGTACCTCCTTGAAAGCGAAGAACTCTACGTATGGGGCGTGGTGTCATACAGCATTCGAATCCATGGCAAGTACTGAGCGGGCCATCGCCCTAATCGATTGCAACTCGTTCTACGCCAGCTGCGAGCGTGTCTTCCGACCAGACTTGCGCCGGACGCCTATCGTCGTGCTTTCGAACAATGACGGCTGCGTGATCGCGCGCTCGGCCGAGGCAAAGCAGCTCGACATCAAGATGGGCGTGCCGTATTTTCAGATCCGGCGCGACCTGGAGCGTTGGGGCGTTGTGGTGTTTTCCAGCAACTACGCGCTGTATGGCGATATGAGCGAACGCGTCATGACGGTCATCGAGAGCCTGGTGCCTGCAGTTGAGGTGTATTCGATCGACGAGTCGTTTGCCGACCTGACCGGTGTGCCGGACGTCGAAGTGCTCGGCAGGCGGATCCGCGCTGAGGTGCTCCGCAGCACGGGTATTCCGGTTGGGGTGGGCATTGGGGGGACCAAGACGCTCGCCAAGCTAGCGAACCATTCAGCGAAGCGCTGGCAGAAGCAGACGGGTGGGGTAGTGGACCTTCGCGACCCGGTGCGGCGCGACAAGGTGCTGCGCGTGACTGACGTCGGCGATGTATGGGGTGTCGGCCGCCGTATGACCGAGCAGCTGAACAGGTTGGGCATACGTACTGCGTGGGATCTAGCCAGCGCGGATGCCTGGAGCCTGCGCAAAAAATTCAGCGTGGTCATCGAGAAAACCGCACGCGAACTGCGCGGGACGCCGTGCCTCGATCTGGAGGACGTCGCGCCACCCAAACAGGAAATCTGCTGCTCGCGGATGTTCGGCAAGCGCTTGCGCGAGCTGGAGCCAATTAAGGAGGCAGTGGCGGCATACGCTGCCAGGGCCAGCGAGAAGCTGAGGGCCCAGCAGTCACTGTGCAAGCGTGTCCGAATCAGCATCCGGACCGGCATGTTCAATCCCGACGAGCCTAAGTTTGCGAAAGGCGTGGTGTGTGAGCTGCCGTATCCAACCGACGACACTCGATACATCACCCGAGCGGCGATCGCCGGTTTGGAGCACATCTATCGCGAGGGATTTTCGTTCAGCAAGGCCGAGGTCCTGCTGATGGACCTGTGCCAGCGTGGCGAGTACACCGACGATCTATTCGCCCAAACCCAGCCCGCTGCGTCGGAGCGCGTTATGGGCGTGCTCGATGCAATCAACGCCAAGTGGGGTCGCAACACCCTCCGGCCCGGCCGCGTAATCACCGCGCCAGACTGGGGCATGCGACGGGAGATGATGAGCCAGAGTTTCACGACTAGGCTGGATCAGTTGTGGGTGGTGCGGTGCAACTAGGCAAGGATTTTCCCCTAAATTGGTGTCCGGGATCAGTAGGCCATTACAGTTCAAATGGAATGAAGGTCAAGGTAACGTGCAGTTTGGGCTGTAGTCCGGAGCTGCAGTGACCATTGCCCCGGTGCCGGGGTTAGCCGAGGCCGCCCAGTGAGGCGGGGTGGGAAGAATTTTGCTGTAGCTTTTATTACTAAAGGCAGTCTTTTTTAGCAAGAAATAGTCCGACTTTGTTATTGGGAGAGTATTGCTTTGAGTGAGGGGGGCTAGGGATATTTCCAGGTTAAGTGTTCTCAAACACCCATGTCCTGAATTCCGGGGTATGAGCAGCTCAAGTCCCACCCGTATTGCAATGCGTCGGATTTTTTGCAGAACACCATTAAATTCATGAAGTTGAAGGTTGGCATACTTCAAATTCGGGCATCAAGAGGGCTCTGGCATGGATGAAATTGATAGTCTGACCCGAGACAAAATTCGGGAATGGCAGATTCGTCGTTTGGATATCAAGGAGCAGATGCATTTAAATCCCTCGAAAACTCTGGAGCTTTCGAGGGTGCTGGATCTCATGGACGAAGAACATGCCGAACTACTTAGTGGGTCGAAGAACAGTCAGGTTGAAGGTGCAAATCAGCGAGAAGAAATTTATTTTCGAGCAGCAGCGGCCGCATCTTTATCGCCCTCTACCTCAGAAAAGTTTGATCTGCAGCTGCATCTAGCTGCAAAAAGTGCTGCCGATCTGGGCAGGCTCCTTGAAATGGCAGTCTGCGAATTGCAGTATTGCATCGAGATGAAGGGCACAGAGCTAGCGAGTGAGCATAATAACTATCTAGGAGGGATGTCAGGAACTTTGGGTAGCTATGAGTTCGTGCTTGATGTCAAGGGTAAGGGCAGTAATGAGTGACTCACATGAGAGGTGGAAGGAAGTCGAAAGTCTGGCTGAGCATGTAATGGATCTGCTCGATAAATATGAGGTCAAGTGGCGCAGGTATGGGCTCATATATGTAGATCACCAGCCAGTAAATATTACGACCGTCAATATTCTTCTTGTTGAACTGAGTAAACGTCTTGGTGTGCCAAGGTCACTGATTCGCTCTAGGTTGATCGATTTGGGGTGGCTCAACGATACCCGCTATGGCTCTGCCCGAGACGATTTTCTACGTGTAGCAGTCAATCTATGCCCTCCTGCAACAGAAATTTCAGAGGTCGATTGGTTCGAAATAGACGACGAATCGGGAGTAACTGATGATGAATATGAAAAGGATTGATCAAATGATGAGCCCTTTCTTAACTGTGAGATAGTATGCATCCTGAGCACTTTGATTTATCCAGCCCCCTTTTCTTGCCTGTTGCAAGTGAAACTTGCGCAAGTTTATTAGGCTCTAAAGATGCAAACGGGCTAGCTACTTTGTCGGATGCTGAATTGGCCGCGATTTTGGTTGTTCAGCACTTGTCGGTTGCAGAGAAAAAAGAGCTGACGCCGAGTTCGATTGAAAGGAACTTGAGCAAGCTTATCGCTTGGGCGGTTGGTACTCAGCATTCAGATGCTAGAGGGTTGCTTTCAGAGGCGCAGCGGCTGTTTGATCCAAGAAGGTTACGCTCCGGTGGTCAGGTTGCCAAGAGTTTAAACTTACGCTTTCTAAGCTCTGATGAGGTCGCAGCGCGGGATTATTTGCTACCCAATGGAAGATGGGATTTCGAATTTAGGGGGCGTCACTATAAACGTATCAATCCATTCAGTGAACAGATGATTACGCCACGGCATCGCGAGCGTTGGTTAAGCCCTGCGCAGGATAAGTTGGTAAGGACTTTCCGTGCCAATCTGGATGAGGACCTCCATGTTCAAGGTTACGCGGGTATCGGTAAGAGCCACCTATTAGGCACCTTGATGGAGTGCTTGCGTCCAGGCGGGGCGTTATTGTTGGCGCACACATCCGGAAAGTTGGAGGCCCTTCGTAAGCGTATTGGAGACGTTCACGGCAGTAAAGCCGGATTGACCTTCATCGAATTCGCACAGCTCTTGCTGAATGATCCCAAGCCCAAGCCCGTGAACGAACTTCCTAAGTTTCTTAGTAAGCGGGCATTGTCACAAGAACTGAACATCATTGGCGTCCGTGACTATGACACACAATCGACGCTAAACATTTGCCTTAAAGTGCTCAAGAACTATTGTCGGTCTAGAGACTATACCCTGTCGACAAAGCACTTGCCTTATTTTAACCAGCCTTTGTCTAGCATGGACGCTAGGGTGGTTCTTGAGTATTCGAGCCAGCTATGGGGCTACCTTGAGTCAAACCCTGCCTGGTACGGTCTGGTTGAACTCGACGCATTGTTAATGATAAAGCGTGCAAGCTTATCAGGCTGTGTGGTTCCGGCTCGGTACTCGCACGTACTCATTGACGAAAGTCAGGACCTTCCTGCTTCCCTTATGCAGATCATTGAGCGAGGTCGCCAGGTATTGATAACGCTCGGGGATGAATATCAACAAGCTGGGGGCGCTTTTGTAAGCAGAGGGCGCGGGGTCCGGCGAAGTGAGATCGCCTACTCTGTTCGATCTGGCCGTAACGTCGAAAGTTTGGTGAATCCTCTAATCTACCGTCACTCTAGTAAGGGCAAAATTCCCTTTGAGGGTGCTAGCAATACTGATATCGCTGTTAAGTATTATCCTCAAGGATTTTTGCCGCCTGAGGGTTGTGTGGTATTGGCTGCATCCCGCTGGGACATGATGAAGTGGATTATCCAGATGGATGCTGCAGGGCGCGCGTTAATCCCCAGTACTGAAGCGCAGAAAGACCTCAAAAGGTTCATGGCCACTGCCATCGCATTGTTCAAGCCAGATTTCTACAGTGTTGAGCAGATACCGGATGGACCGCATTTGGACTTTAGTGAGTTTTCAAGCTGGCAGCAGGTTTGTGATGCCAACCGGTACGATGAGTCATTTTTATGGGTGGAGGCAGAGCTAGAGAAAGGCTTCAATGTTGCCGATATGAATCAGCTGAAAGGGATGCTTGGTCAATCCGGCAATAGTTGTATGGTTATGATGGCTGAACAGGCTGGAGGGATGGAGTTCGACGTAGTTTTGTTGACGCCGCAGCTACTCACTGTCAATAAGTTCAGGGATGTGAATGAGTTCGACCAACGAATCTGTGCTGTGTACATTGCGATATCTCGCGCCAAGTTTAAACTGTACGTTCCTTATGATGTGGCTGAATGGATCGCTCATCACGACTCCCAAAAATTCCGGGAGTTTAGCGGTTACTGACTTCATATTAAATCTCGGCCGGATATTTAGAGGAGAAATCCGCATTGCATTTCTTCTCAGTAACCGTCAGGTCCTAGAAGGCTCCCATGTCTGTCGCACAAGCCACCTCAAACCGAGTCAAGCGAATGAAGAAGGGCACGCTTTTCGTACGCAAGGCCTTCGCTGAAGTAGGTTCGCGTGCAGCGGTCGATGAAGCGCTTTTCAGGCTGGTGCAGTCAGGTTGTCTGAAGCGTGTAGCCCGCGGTGTCTATGTACCCGGCCGTTCGTTGGATGTACCGGAAATGAATCCGCATCGTCGCGTTTATGCTGCAGTTTGCTGCGGCCGGTATGTGCAGTATACAGCACAGATTTTTTCGTCGAATTCATCCAAATCATACCGCGCTCGGCAAGGTAGCCATTACGCAGCGAGAGGCTTGAGCGCTGCTGGTCGATCACAGCATTAGGGAAACTCTGAAGAAGACTTCCCAAGTCTGGTGAAGTACGCCGGTCCCGTTGCCTGAGTTTTTCGGTGAAGCAGATGACTTTTGCTGACGCCGAGTACGCCGGCAAGCGCAAGCAGACCCGCAAGGAGTTGTTCCTGATCGAGATGGGTCAGGTGGTGCCGTGGAAGGGTTTGGTTGCCCTGATCGAGCCTCAATACCCCAAGGGTGAAAGGCGTACCCGTTGATGGCGATGCTGCGCGTGCATCTGATGCAGAACTGGTTCGGCTAAGCGATCCGGCGATGGAGGAAGCGCTCTATGAGACGACTATATTGCGCCAGTTCGGCGGGCTGAGCCTGAAACGCATCCCCGACCAAACCACCATCCTAAACTTCCGTCGGCTGCTGGAGAGCCACGAGTTAGCGGCTGGGATCCTGGCGGTGATCAATGGCTATCTCGGTGACCGGGGTCTGTCGCTGCGCCAGGGCACCATCGTCGATGCCATGCTGATCCATGCGCCGAGTTCGACCAAGAACCGAGACGGCAAGCGCGACCCGGAAATGCACCAGACCAAGAAGGGCAACCAGTATTACTTCGGTAGTGCGACCTGAAAGTCGCATGGGTTTCTGTTCCGCAGGTTAACGCCCGACGGAACCGACTGTTCCACCACTCGTTCCCTACCCAGACAGGCGTGGCCGGTAACAGCCGGGTCTGAAGCTCTGGGGACAATGTAACCGCCG
>VMRT01000036.1 GCA_007713455.1 Pseudomonas sp. | reverse complement strand
TGAACGCCTCAAAATGGGTCGAGACACGTCCTGGCCGCTACTAATGCGCTCTGTGGGCGACGACCAGCGTTGTCAGTCAGCCGACAGGGATCGCCGCGCACCGAACACCGGCTTGCAGCGTTTTTACACGCTCTGGGCCAAAAGCAGCCATTAGCCAGCCAGACATGTAGGTGTCCGCTGATACAGAGTTGACGTATTCGTGCCCCCTATTGGTTGATGCGTCGACGGAGCGCACAAAAAAGTCACCATTCACAGGAGCTTTAGCGCTGAATCTTCAGGTGAGCCAAAAATTGAATCGGTGGGCGCCAGCCCAACGCCCCTAGCGTGAGTTGGGCTGGCGCATGAGAGTATTCATACCGTACGGGAACAGCATGCTGCCCGTGGAATAAGTGTGAAGTCTCAGCGCTGTGGCATGCCCATATGCTGCTGATGCTGCATCATCTGATCCATCATCATCTGTTGCATGCCCATGTACCTGTCCATCATGTATTGATGCTGCTTCATCTGCTCAGGCGTCATCTGGGAGTAGTGGCTGCCCATTTGATCCCAGCCCATCATGTGGCCCCCACCCATCATCTTACCGTTACCCATCATGTGGCCCCCGCCCATCATCTGACCGTCACCCATCATATGGCCGCCCTGCATGCCCCCTCCGCAGCACCCCATCATTCCGCCGCCACGCATTCCGTTCATCATGTGCATTCCTTGCTGCATCATGGTTTGGTGCTCTTGCATCAGTTTCTGACGCTGTGCAGGGTCGCTTGCTTTCTGAATTTGGCTCATTTGCTCCTGCATTCTCTTCAGGTTTTCTTGTGCCTTCGCCATCTCTTGATCAAATTGCTCAACGCTCATTGGCTGCTGTTGAGCCTGGCTGGTGGTACTGGAGTCCTGCTGCGCAAAGGTTAAGGCCGGAAAAAGCGCAGCCGCCAAAGCGAAGGTGGCGAGTTTTGGTGCTTTCATTGCTCAGTTCCTTGCAGGTGAAAGTGGGTCGTGGGGTGAGTCACCAGTAGTCAATATAGACCTCGAAGACGGGTGTAGCCTGATGCAGGTCAAAAGTTGATCCCGTACCTGCTACAGGTTGTATTGAAGCTGCTCCGACCAAGGAGGTTGCCTGCGTGAGCGAATTTTCAGTGGCCAAGATGGACTGCCTTCTGGATGAGCAGCCTGCCTGGGCATGTCGTGCTTCAGTAGTTAAAGCCATTTGCCGCCAGGACTGCCCAGCGGCGCTGACGATGGGCGTAAAACAGGCGCGCAAAAAGCCACACGAACGGGGTGAGGATGCCGGCATCGATAGTCACGCGATCTCGGTAAAGCGTTCCGCCACTCACTTCTTGTGCCGTAATCAGGTGATCCCACTTATTGATCAGCGGGCTGTAGCCGTTGTCTCTGAGCATGAAGGCCTGAGCGTTTTCCGTCTGCGGGTAGGTAGTCACAATTGCCTGACGGCCAATGGGAAGTACGCCGAATAGCTTCAGCTTGACCCAGTAGGTGCCCTCGCTCCAGGTATCAGGAAACTCAGCCGGATCCAGCGGGCTGAAACTCAATAAGGGTGAAGCAACCTGACGCAACAGGCGTGGTTTGCGCACCTGGGCGATCACCTTTGCGAGTGGGCACGGCAGCTGGGTGGCGAGATCGACTTGCATGGGCGCAATTACCGACTGGACAGGTTTTGCTCGTCACTCGCAAGCAAGGTCTGGAGTTCTTCAGGAACCGGCATGGGCTTGAACGCACTGATTCTGGAGCGGCCTGTATTGCCGAGGGGCACCCAGATTTTGGAGAACAACAAGGCCGCGAAAATGCGCGGTATTTGCCCGGCCACCTCGCGATAATCGCCAATTTGCCAGCCGAGCGTGAGCATCAGCCAGTGTGACCTGGCATGCAGCAAAGGTTGGCGCTGAGTCAGGATGTGCGCGCGCTCCAGCCATTGAAAGGCATCTGTACTGCGCTGTTCCTGCATGGCCTGCCGGGCCTGCTGAAAGGCTTGTTCAATTGCGAGTTGCAATGCTGCTTTCATCTTCAATCCTCCAACCCTACTTTTTAAGCAGGCGCAGGCCGTTGAACACCACCAGCAGACTGACTCCCATGTCTGCAAAGACGGCCATCCACATCGTCGCCTGCCCCGTTAAGGTAATGGCGAGAAACAGGGCCTTGATCCCTAACGCCAGCACGATGTTCTGCTTGAGGATGGCGGCGGTCTGTTGAGACAGGCGGATGAAGGCCGGGATCTTGCGCAGGTCGTCATCCATCAAGGCCACATCCGCAGTTTCGATGGCAGTGTCTGTGCCTGCGGCGGCCATGGCGAAACCGATTTCAGACTTCGCCAGCGCCGGCGCATCGTTGATGCCATCGCCGACCATCCCAACAACGTAGCCGCGCGCTTGCAATGCTTCAACGGCCTGCAATTTGTCGACTGGCAGGAGATTGCCGCGTGCCTCGTCGATGCCTACCTGCTGTGCAATCGCATCTGCGGTGTGCGGGTTATCGCCGGTCAGCATTGTGGTCTTCACGCCAAGCGCGTGAAGTTCCTCAATTGCCTGGCGGCTGGAGTCCTTGACGGTATCGGCAACGGCGAACAGGGCAATGGCACGCTGCGGATTGCACAGCACCACCACTGTTTTACCTTGGCGTTCGAGACGCTCCAGCGTCGCTTCCAGCTCGGGTGAGCAGAGGCCAAGCTCTTCCACCAGACGGTGGTTACCCAGGTGGAAATCTATGCCTTCGATGGTGCCTCGAACACCTCGACCCAGTAGGGCTTCGAATCCCTCAACGGCAGCAAACGTCAGGCCATTCTCAGTGGCATGCTTGGCTATTGCCTGCGAAACCGGGTGGTCAGAGCGACTGGCGAGACTGGCAGCATGAGTACGGTAGAGTTCTGAGTCCTGTTCAACCAACGGCATGTAATCGGTCTGTACCGGCTTGCCATGAGTAATGGTTCCGGTTTTGTCGAGTGCCAGGACGCCAAGCTTGCCACCGATTTCCAGATAGACGCCGCCTTTGACCAAAATGCCTTTACGCGCCGCCGCTGCCAGGCCACTGACAATGGTGACGGGCGTCGAGATGACCAAGGCGCAAGGGCAAGCGACCACCAGCAGCACCAAGGCACGGTAGATCCAGTCGTACCAGGGCTCGGCCATGAAGAGTGGCGGCACAATGGCGATAGCCAGGGCGAATAGGAATACGACAGGGGTGTATACCTTGGCGAACTGATCGACAAAGCGCTGGGTCGGCGCACGTGAACCCTGCGCCTCTTCGACCGCGTGAATGATACGTGCCAGCGTGGTGTTGGCTGCGGCGGCCAGGACGCGGTATTCCAAGGAGCCGGCTTCGTTGATGGTTCCTGCAAAAACCGGATCGCCGATGGTTTTCTCTACAGGCAGGCTTTCCCCTGTGATGGGCGCTTGGTTGATGGTGGAATTCCCGGAAGTTACCTCGCCATCGAGACCGATTCGTTCGCCCGGTCTTACCCTGACCAATGCGCCTACGGCGATGGTTTTAACGTCAACTTCAAGCCATGTGCCATCGATCTGCTGCACCGTGGCGCGCTCCGGCGTCAGATCCATCAGGCCGCGTATGGCATTGCGCGCCCGATCCAGCGACTTCGCTTCGATCAACTCGGCGACAGAAAAGAGGAACATGACCATGGCCGCTTCTGGCCATTGTCCAATCAGCACCGCACCGGTCACCGCGATACTCATCAGCGCATTGATGTTCAGGTTACGGTTCTTCAGCGCGATCCAGCCCTTTTTATAGGTCGTCAGGCCGCACAGCAGAATGGCGAGCAGCGCCATGCCAGCCACAGCCCAATCTGGCGCAAGCTCGGCAAAGTGGATCACTTCCGCCGATACGGCGGCCACGCCCGATAGCGCCAAGGGCCACCAGGCCTTCTTGCGCGGGGTGCTTTGCGTTTCTTCGTTTGCTGTTGCGGAACCCTCAACCACTGGCGTGAAACCAAGCTCGCGAATAGCTGCCAGTGCTGCTGGCAGTGCTTCTGCTGAGTGGCTGAGCGTCAGTACGCGCTGAAGCAGGTTGAACTCCAACGCACTGATGCCGGGTAGCGAGGTCAGCTTGTCGCGGATTAGCTTTTCTTCCGTTGGGCAGTCCATCTGTTCGATTTTGATGCGGGCTTGCCCTTCAGCAGATAGCGGCTCTGCTTGCATACCCAGGGACGAGATTGCCGCTTCGATAGGCGCGGTCGACGGCAAGCTGTGCCATACCCCAAGAATCCGATTGATCAGGTTGAAGTCGAGCTTATCTATGCCTGCGAGCTTGCTCAGTTTGTCCTGAATCAGCGTCTGCTCAGTAGGGCAGTCCATTTGCGCAATGCGGAAGCTGCTGAGCCTGGAGCCGGTTACGGCATTTACTGCTGTAGCCGCTGTGGCAGAGCACTTGCTTGCTTCGTTGGAGTCACAGCAGACATCCTTTGAAACCGCTTCAGGTTTGTATTCGTCACCGCAGCAGCCAGCCATGAAGGTATCCTCGTTGAACAGTTGTGCAGAGTGAACACCCTGAAGCCACTACAGGGTCAAGCGTTTGCTGAAGAGGTAACTCATGAAGATTGGAGAGCTGGCCAAGCTTGCCGATTGCCAAGTTGAAACGGTTCGCTATTACGAGCGCGAGGGGCTGTTGCCCGCTCCGGCCCGCAGCGAGGGTAATTACCGCCTGTACAGCAGTGAGCACCTTGAGCGACTTACGTTCATCCGTAACTGCCGAACACTGGACATGACCCTGGACGAGATCAGAAGCTTGTTGGCGCTGATGGATCGGCCAGAGGGGAACTGTGAGGGTGTGAATAGCTTAGTGGATGAGCACATTGAGCATGTGCAAGCGCGCGTGACCAGCCTGCTGGCCCTGCAACAACAGCTGGTTGAGTTACGACACCGTTGCGCCTCTGAGCGCGGCGTAGACGAGTGTGGAATCCTCCAGCGCCTGAACACCACTGGCGGTGTCAGTGCGCTTCCGGATGATGGCCACACTCATGTTGGGAAAAGCCACCGCCACTAAACATGCGCCACCACCTGCCATGCGAGGCACGCTACATGGCAGGTGGTGAGTCTGGCTCAGCTGTATGCAGACGGTTAGCGCTTATTTGCTTTGTTCGACTTCAGCTTTGACCAGATCAATCAGTGGCTGCGCGCCGAAACTCAATAGCGGCTTGCCATTCACAAAGAACGTGGGCGTCTGGCGCACGCCAGCAGCCTGGGCATCCTGAGAGTCCCTTTTCAGGGCCTCGGTGATATCGCCAGCCATCATCTCCGCACGGGCCTTTTCCACATCCAAGCCTGCCGCTTCAGCAGCTTCCCAGGCCTTCTGCACCAGTGGGTCACTGTGCCATTGCGGTTGCGCCACCATGAGTGCTTCCAGAACAGGCTCGAAGACCCCCTGCTTGCGTGCAGTTTCGAGGATTCTTGCTGCTGTTTCAGAGCCTTCATGGAAGAGGACGTAACGCAGCACCAGGCGCACATCATTCGGGTTGTCAGCCAGGATCTGTTTCACTACTGGAAAGAAGGCGCGGCAGGCCTCGCAGGACGGATCGAAGAACTCAACGATGGTTACGGGCGCATTGGCGGTGCCGATAACGGGCGAATGGAAGCGCACCAACGAGCTAGCCACTGGAGCAACTGGCGGGGTCTCTTCACTTACCGAATATCGATCATAAAAGAATGCCGCAGCAGTGAAGCCGAGCGCAGTAAGAATGCTGATGACGAGGACGATTGCACGTCTGCTCATAGGGAAGACCTCCGACGGATGAGAACAAGAAGAACAGCGATAAGGGTGAATGCGACCAGCGAAAGCAGTGGCAGAGGGACGCTGCCGAAAATCGTCATGTCAGCGCTGGAGCAGGACGGGCCTGCCCCGCAGGGCTTGATGCTCTCCGGTATGGCCCCAAAGTAGAGCAGGCTGTGGTAGAGCGCGATGAGCCAGCCCACGACGGTAACCGGCAACGCATAACGCCAGACCCCGAAATCCGAGGTGTAGCAACCAACGGCCAGAATCACGACCAGTGGAAACATGAATGCGCGCTGGAACCAGCAGAGCACGCAGGGCGTTTTGCCCATGACCTCGCCGATGAACAAGGCGGCTAAGGTCGAAACCAACGCAATACCCCAGGCCATAAGCAACAGGCTCCAGGGGCTGGGAAAGCGAGTGTTTGTCTCTGTTTCCATCATGGTTGATATCTACCCTCTACAGAGGTGGGTGGCACGGGAACTACCGTCGACGCGATATCGTTCGTGGTGACGTCTTGAGCCAGTGCATCTGCCATGCCCATGAGCATCAGCACGATAGCGAGCAGTAATAAGCGCATCGGGCGGCGCAGGTGCGCAAACAACGCCCCTGGCTCGCGCGGAGAAAGCGATTGCATAAGTTGATCCTGGATTGCAGTGGTCTTTAGCCGCAGTGCGGCTGTGCTTAGATCACGCGGCTGGATCGCGGAGGGCGCTCAATCAAGTAGACCAGGCGAGTTGGTGCGGCTTCATCCGGCAGGGTAGTCAGGATGTTGCTTTCTGCCTGTGCTGGCAGGATAAGCAGCGGCCCAAGGTAAGGGGTCTCGTGCACATGGTCGGCAGTCATCGGCGAGTGCTGGTGACCTGCACAAAAGACGCAAGAGGGGGCTGCCTCTGTGAGCAAGCTACTGTGCGCGGCTTCGCTCTTGAATCCCGCTTGCGGCTCTGCACCAACCAACAGGGAAGACATATGCCAACCCATGACCAGCAGCAATGCCAGGCTCAGTGTAAGCACTACTTGGATTGTGACCTTACGCCTGGGCATCGGGATGATGTCGATATGTATAGAGGTGAGAGGTATTTGCTCCGACCCTCATGGGTATGAAGATACGGTCGCCGTACGAATTTCTCCGCAATGAGACCATTCTCGGGGAGTAGGCACAAGCACCATGGCGATACCTGTGCGGCTTAGGTGGGGCGGGCTAGGATGCATGATGGAAAAATCAGGGTAAGCGGATTAAATGGTTGATCTTACCTTTGCATGAGAGTGAGACAGACCGGCATCTCATCGGATTATCTGGTTGATGCTTCACCTACTGCTGGTGCATGTTTCCTTCGCTAATTCCAGCAAGAACCCCACACGCC
>VMRT01000030.1 GCA_007713455.1 Pseudomonas sp. | reverse complement strand
TCAGGAACAATTCCTTACGGGTCTGCTTGCGCTTGCCGGCGTACTCGGCGTCGGCGAAGGTCATCTGCTTCATGGAAAAACTCGGCTGGCGGGATCGGCGTATTTCACCAGATTCGGGAAGTCTTTTTCAGACCTTCCCTAGGGCTGTCAGATAACCTGTTGCCGGGATCCATTCTGACTTCAGGCTGCGGAACAGGCGCTCCATCGGCGAGTTGTCCCGTCAAAGCTTGCATCCACCCTGCGGGTCGCCCCATAGACACCTCGATCAAAGGTGTTGCGACGACCGGTTGAATCCGCCCTGGCTGCACTCCGCTCGTCCGGTATCGTGGGGTCACGGTCGACCACGCCTTGGAGATGGCAGAGCAAAACGAGGCTTAGGCGTCACACACAGCGACGGCCTCAGGGTAGTCGCCAGACACCGCGGGAAATCAATACAGCCCAAACACCGGTCAGCTGAACGCAGCAACTAGGTAGTTGCCTGGCATAGCGTTCAGGGCAGCAGGGCGAGCGCTTAGCCCCGTCGGCTGCGAACCGTTTGCCCAGACCACAATGCCGCATGGCGGGCCGGCCTCTTCTTCCAATGCGGTATGGCTGTGGTCAATGGACGCTCTGAGCAGCCTGCAGACCGATCTCCCGGATCAGCTTGCGTGCGGGTTCTTCGCCCAGGCATTCCTCACGGACCAGGCGGAACAGCTCATCGCGTTCGGCGCGCAGAGCCACCTGGCGCAACTGCCGCTCAATTGTGAAGGTCAGATGCCTTGCCTGCCTTGCGGTGCTGGCGTCAGCTGAGGTTCGCCGGGGCCGCAAGGGTCGGCTGGCTGTGCCGCGCCACCGAGGCGCACACGCCGCCGAGCAGCAGGACGATAGCGCCGGCCTCCAGCAGGGTGGGCAGGCGCTGCAGGTAGACGAAGCCATAGACCAGTGCAAATAGGGTCTCGAAGACGATCATCTGCCCCGACAGGGTCAGCGGCAGGCGGCGGGTGCTGGCGTTCCAGAAGGTGTAGCCCAGCCAGGAGGCGATCACGGCCAGCCCCAGGTTGAGCAGCCAGAAGACCTGCCAGCGCTCGGCAGGCACCTCCACCTGCACCGCAGCGAGGCCGAGCAGCTCGGCTACCAGCCAGATGCCGCCGGCCAGCAGGCCGGTGATCACACCGCTCAGCAGCGACCATTCGCTGCTGTTGAAGTGGGTCTGGCGCTTCAGGCAGCGTGCATTGTCGGTGGCGAACCAGCTCCAGCAGGCCAGCGCCAGCACCGCGTAGACCATGCCCTGCACCCGCTCGTCCAGCGGCTGGCTCTGCCCGCTGCCACCCAGCAGCGCCTCCAGGTTGATGCAGACGATGCCGACCAGCACCGCCAGCAGCGGCCAGAGCAGCCGGCGCAGGGCAGGGGCGTCGGCCTCGTTGCGCCCGAGCAGGGTGATGGTCAGCGGGAGCACTCCGATCACCAGCGAGGTCGCCGCGATGCCGACCCGCTGCACAGCGGCGGCCAGCAGGACGAAGTAAACGATATTGCCGGTCAGCGACAGGCGGGTGAGCGCCAGCAAGTCCGCCAGGCTGAGCTTGCGCAGCAGACCGCGCGCCAGCGGCAGGCCGATCAGCAGGGCGATGACGCCGTACATGAGGAAGCGCCCGCAGCTGAGCAGCAGCGGCGAGAAGTCGGCGAGCAGCGCCGGGGAAAGGAACACCAGCCCCCAGGCGGCGCCGGCCAGGCTGCCGTAGAAAACACCTTGTTTCATGGTCTATCCAGAGGGCGCGGAGCCCGTGTGTCGGGTGGCGTATGGTCGCACGGAACCCGCCCGCGCCGCTGGCGCAGGGGGCAAGGTCGGGGTTGTGGCGCTTGGGTCAGGCAGCCTGGGTCAGGCCATGGTCAGGCTGCCCTGACGTTCGTTCCAGGAGGTTAGGAACTGCTGCAGGCGCGCGCTCTGCGGCGTATTGAACAGGTCCCGGGGAGCGCCCTGTTCCTCGATGCGGCCCTCGGCGAGGAAGACCACCTTGTCTGAGACCCTGGCGGCGAAGCCCATCTCGTGGGTGACGATCGCCAGGGTCATGCCGGCATCGGCAAGGTCGCGGATGACGTTGAGTACCTCGCCGACCAGTTCCGGGTCGAGTGCCGAGGTGGGTTCGTCAAACAGCATGATGCTCGGCTGCATGGTCAGCGCACGGGCGATGGCCACCCGCTGCTGCTGGCCGCCGGACAGCTGGCCGGGGTAGCTGGCGGCTTTGTGGCCCATGCCGACGCGCTCCAGTTGTGCTTGGGCGCGCTCATAGGCTTCGGCCTTGCGCACGCCCTTGACCAGGCGCAGCGGCGCGGCGACGTTGTCCAGCACCCTCATGTGCGGCCACAGGTTGAACTGCTGGAACACCATGCAGACGTCGGTGAGCGACTCGCGGATCGTCTGTTCGGGCAGGCGGTAGGGTTCGCCGGTGACCGAGCTGCCGTAACCGATCATCCGACCGTTCACCAGAACTTCTCCGCCGGTGTACTCCTCGAGGAAGTTGACGCAGCGCAGCAGGGTGGACTTGCCAGAGCCGGAGCCACCGATGATGCTGACCACCTCGCCGGGGCGGATATCAAGGTCGATGCCCTTGAGGACATGGTGCGCGCCGTAGTGCTTGTGCAAGTTGCGGATCTCGATGGCGTAGGGTTGGGACATGGCGGGTTCCTCAGCGGCACTGATACTGGGTGAAGTGGCGTTCCAGGCGCGCCCCGGTGGCGGCCACGACAATGGCGATGGCCCAGTAGGCCAGGGCCAGCACTGCATAGGGTTCGAGCATGGAATAGCTCTGGGTGGCGATGGTCATCGCCACGTTGGTCAGTTCGGCCACGGTGATGATCGACAGCACTGAGGACTCCTTGACCAGGATCACCGTCTGGCCCACCAGCGGCGCCAGGCAGCGTGCCAGCATCTGCGGCCAGAGCACCACGCGGAACGTCTGCCCCGGGCTCAGGCCGAGGTCGCGCGCGGACTCGATCTGACCGCGCGGGATGGCCTCGCGCCCGGCCCGGAAGATCTCGGCGAAGTAGGCGGCGCCGTACAGCGCCAGGCCGACCAGACCGACCCGTTCGGCACTCCACTCCAGGCCGATGTACGGACCGCCGTAAAAGACCAGGAACAGCTGCACCAGCAGCGGCGTGCCGCGAAATAGCGCGACGTAGGCGTGGTACAGCGGCACCAGCCAGGGTCCGCCGAGCTGGCGCAGACCGTGCAGCGCCAGGCCCAGCAGCAGGCCGAGGGAAATGCCGCCGGCACTCATCTTCACGGTCATCCAGACACCGGCGAGGATTGCCTCGCGGTGTTCGGCAAGCAGGTTGAAGTCGATCATGGCCAGTCTCTCAGGCGGTGCGCAGGCGGGATTCGAGCCAGCTGCCCAGGCGTCCGGTGCACAGGGTCACCAGCAGGTAGAGCAGCCCGGCCACGGCGAAGAACTCGATCGGGCGGTAGGTGGTGGAGGCGAGGGTCTGCGCGGTGCGCATCAGTTCGTGCACGGCCACCGCGGAGACCAGCGCGGAGTTCTTGATGATGTCGATGGTCTCGTTGGTCAGCGCCGGCAGCATGCTGCGCAGTACCTGAGGGATCTGCACGTGCAGCAAGGTCTGCAGCGGCGACAGGCCGAGGTCGCGCGCCGCTTCCAGTTGCCCCTTGGGCAGCATCTGGAATCCCGAGCGCAGGATCTCGCCCTGGAAGGCGGCGCTGTTGAGGGTCAGCGCCAGCACCGCGGCAGCCAGCGGCGGCAGGCTGATACCTACCGCCGGCAGGGCGTAGAACACCAGGATCAGCTGCACCAGCAGCGGCGTGCCGCGGAAAAAGCTGACATAGACCGCACAGACGCGACACAGCCAGGCTCGGTGGCCGGTCAGGCCCAGGCAGATCGCCCAGCCGAGCACCAGCCCCAGGGCGATGGCACTGAGCGAGACCAGCAGGGTGCTGGCCAGACCGACCAGCAGCTGCGGCAGGTGGGGAATGACGGCGGTGAAGTCGAACATGGCGTGGTCCCGTGCTGGCGATGGATGGCGATCAGTTGGCCGGGGCGGGCACCTGGTCGGCTGGCACCGGCATCTCGAAGCCGAACCACTTGCGCTGCAGTTCGGCCAGCTTGCCGCTCTGGTTCAGGCGGGCGATGCCGTCACTGAAGAACTGCACCAGCGAGGCGCTGTCGGCATCCTTGCGCCCGGCCCAGGCGTAGTAGGTGGCCGGGCCGAAGGGCGGCTGGACGATCTCGAACACGTCGGCACGCTCCTTGACCAGCGGCGCGAGGTTGGGTAGCGACTGCACCACGGCATCGACGCGGCGCGAGGCGAGGGCGGCGTAGGCCTCGTTGTAGTCCATGAACGCCTTGATCTCCTTCACCCCGGCGCCGTGCTGCGGTTTGAGCACCTCGTTCTCGTAGGCCTTGAGCACCTCGATCTGCGGCGCGCCGGACTGGCTGCCGACCACCTTGCCGACCAGATCGCCGGCGCTGGCGATGCGCTCATCACCCTTGCGCTTGAGCACCGCCACGCTGGCGGTGGCGAACGGCACGGTGAAGGCGAAGCTCTCCGTGCGTGCCTGGGTAATGGTCAGCGAGGTGGCGACGAAGTCGAAGCGCTGGCTGGACAGCCCCGGCAGGATGCCTTGGAACGGCACGTCGAGCTGTTTGAGCGTGACCCCCGGCAGCTCCTTCATGATCTCGTCGAGGATGTCCTTGCCGTAGCCGACGATCTTGCCGTTCTCCAACATTTCAAAAGGCGCATAGCGCGCTTCGGTGGCGATCACGATCTCGCCGCGCTGCTTGATGTCGGCGAGCAGGTCGGCATGGGCGGTGGCGGCGTGCAGTGGCAGTAGGGCACCGAGCAGCAGGGGAGCAAACAGGGAGCGAAGCGCTTTCATGGGATGGTCCTTCAGGGAGTTGGCGATGGCTCAAGCATGTTCAGTGCCGATTTTCTCCTCAAACGGCTTTTTCTAACGGCGAGCCATTAGGCCGGCTAATGCCGGCACGAATCCTGCTGGGATGGGCGTATCCAACAGAGTGATTGCCATGCCCCCATCCCGTGCCTTGCCGTCCCTCGAAGGTCTGCGCTACTTCGAGGCCGCCGCCCGCCACCTGAGCTTTACCCGCGCCTCCCAGGACCTGTTCCTCACCCAAAGTGCCGTGAGTCAGAAGATCCAGGCCCTCGAACAGCACCTCGGCTACCCGCTGTTCCATCGCCTGCCGCGCGGCCTGCGCCTGACCAGCCATGGCGAGCGCCTCTACGCCGGGGTGGCGGAGGCCTTGAGTCTGATTGGCGCGACCCTGCACCAGATTGGGGACGAGGCGCTGGCAGGCACCCTGAAGGTGCGCGTAATGCCCTCGTTCGCCACCAAGTGGCTGTTACCGCGCCTGGCCGCGTTCAATCGGGCTTTCCCGAACATCCAGCTGCAGGTGGATGCCGACCTGGCCCCGCCCAACTTCAAGGGCGACGAGGTCGACCTGGCGGTCACCTCGATCTGGACCGACGATGCCCGTCTGGCCCAGCGCCACCTGTTCGAGGACCTGATCTACCCGGTAGCCAGCCCGGCGCTGCTGGCGAGCTGCCCGCTGCACGACTACGCCGATCTGGCCGGCACCACCCTGTTGCACGACTCGATGCCGCATGCGGCCTACAGCACCAACTGGGATGCCTTCCTGTCGCGCCAGGGTCGCTACGACGTCGATACCCGTGGCGGCTGCGGCTATTCACGTGCCGATCTGGTGCTGCAGGCAGCCTGCAGCGGGCAGGGCGTGGCGCTGGTGCGCCATTCGCTGTGCGCCGACGACTTGCGCCAGGGCATCCTCTGCCGCCCTTTCGCCGATGTGCTGCACGATGGCCAGGTCTGGCTGGTCTGCCCACAGGACTACGTGGAGCGCCCCCGGGTGCAGGCCTTTGCCGAGTGGCTTCAGACCGAGGTTGGCCAGCACCTGCAGGATCGCCAGGCGCTGCTGGGCGCCTGAGCGCCATTAGGCCGGCTAATGGCTGAGGATTAAGAATCGCCGTTTGTTCGCCTGGACTGCCCGGGAGGATGCTGTGGCCCACATCCTCTCAACACCGAACAGGAGTCCCGGCATGAGCATGCCCAGCCTTATCAACCTGCCCAACGGGCCGAAAATGCGCGCCACTTTCAGCGTGGCGGAGATGAACCGTCGCCTGGCCATGCTGCGCGTCCAGATGCAGGCGCTGCAGCTGGACGCAGTGGTGCTGACCTCGATCCACAACGTCAACTACTTCGGCGACTTCCTCTACTGCTCCTTCGGCCGGAGCTATGCGCTGGTGGTTACCCAGGACCGCTCGACGCTGATCACCACCAATATCGACGGCGGCCAGGGCTATCGCCGCAGCCTGGGTGACAACCTGATCTACACCGACTGGCAGCGCGACAACTACTTCCGCGCCGTGCGCGAGGCGGTGCCGCAGGGCGCCCGCCGCGTCGGCCTGGAGTTCGACCACGTCAGCCTCGATCACCGCCGCAAGTTCGACGTCGCGCTAGAAGGTATCGAGTTCCTCGACGTGGCGCCGGCCACCATGCGCATGCGCATGGTCAAGTCCGCCGAGGAAATCGAGCTGATCAAGATCGGCGCGGCGGTGGCCGACATCGGCGGCGCCGCTTGCGTCGAGGCGATCGCCGAGGGCGTGCCGGAATACGAGGTGGCGCTGGCCGCCACCACGGCGATGACCCGTGAGATCGCCCGCCGCGTGCCGCACGGCGAGCTGCGCGACACCTGGACCTGGTTTCAGTCCGGGCTCAACACCGACGGCGCACACAACCCGGTCACCACACGCCGGGTGCAGCGCGGCGACATCCTCTCGCTCAACTGCTTCCCGATGATTGCCGGCTACTACACCGCGCTGGAGCGCACCCTGTTCTTCGGCGAGCCGAGCGAGCGCCATCTGCAGCTGTGGGAGATCAACTGCCAGGTGCACAAGCGCGGCCTCGAACTGATCCGCCCCGGCGTGCGCTGCTGCGACATCGCCGCCGAGTTGAACGAGATCTACCAGCAGCACGACCTGCTGCAGTACCGCACCTTCGGCTACGGCCACTCGTTCGGCGTGCTCAGCCACTACTACGGCCGCGAGGCCGGGCTGGAGTTGCGCGAGGACATCGAGACGGTGCTCGAGCCGGGCATGGTTGTGTCGATGGAGCCAATGATCATGCTGCCCGAAGGCCAGGCTGGTGCTGGCGGCTACCGCGAGCATGACATCCTAGTGGTACAGGCGCAGGGCGCAGAGAACATTACCGGCTTCCCCTTCGGCCCGCAGCACAACATTCTCGGAGTCTGAAGCATGTCGTGGCGGTTGCCGGCGCCGCATTTCCTTTGGTGTGCGCGCCGGGCATCCGTAAGTCTGTCGCCAGGATAAGCTGCGTCTTGCGGAGAGAATGTGTAAACGCTATGAGCGGTAGGGGAGGGTTGGTGCTGAAGCGCGACAGCCGTCAGCAAATCTTCCTCAACGATCACCTGGCCTGGCCATAGAGGCTGCGGTAGATGGTATCGAATGAAACCTGATTTGGCCGCGTTCGTGTATGTGCGTTTCACCGAGTCGACTGAACGACTGCAACGGCTTTTGAAATATCTTCGCTCGACCGGCGCCGAATTCAAACAAGAACACCGGTGTAGGGGTAGGCAATACCCCTATTCCGCAAGGATCCGCTGGACGGAGGGGAGTGGTTTCGGTCAAACATTTTAGAACGTTGCCGGCGTGTTGACCCAGAGTACGCGTACCACTTCATTCGAGGTATTACGGTAACCGTGCGGCACGTTGCTGGGGAAGCTGAACGAGTCGCCGGGTTGCAGCGTGTAGGTCTGCTCGTCGAGTGTGAGCACCAAGCTGCCTTCGAGTACGTAGCCAAGTTCCTCCCCGACATGCTCGATCAATTCACTGACCATGCCTGGGGCGATGATGTAGATATCGGCCTGCAACAGTCCGCCCTTATGCGGATAAGTGAGGCGTTCCAGGTCGATAGAGCCGGCGCGCTCATTCTTGGCGAAGCGGCTCACCTGGCGTGCACCGGCGCGCTGCACCGGCTCGTCAGCGGCCCATTGTTCTGAAGTCAGTTCAGACACGTTGCTGCCCAGCGCCTGGGCCAAGCGATGCAGCATCGCCAGCGATGGCGATGCTGCATCGTTTTCCAACTTTGAGATCAGGCTTTCCGAGCAGCCGGCGGCCTCGGCGACCTGCTTTAGGGTCAAACCCACCACCCGGCGTGCGTGGCGCAGGCGCAGCCCTAGGCTGGGCAGGCCATCGGTATGGCGAGCCTTGCTCGACGGCTTGATAGTGTTGCTCATTCATTTTCCTTAACAGGTCCGATCATGCGGTGCCCGCGCTGCAACAGCGCGGGCATTTTATGGACAACCGCAAATCAGCCTTGAACCGAGAAATGTACTTCCACCGGGTTCAGGTCGTTGATCGGCACGATGTCTTGCGGGCAGGCTGACATGACCACGACCATATCCATCTCAGCACGGATCTCGACATAATCGCCAGCTTTTGACACCGGCGGCAACCACTCGACGCTGTTGTCGGCCCTGACGGGGATGTTCATCCACAAATTGAATGGCTGCGGCACTTCGCGGGCCCGCAGGCCAATGGCTTGCAGGGCCAGGCGCATGTTGTCTGCGCAGCTGTCGTGGTACCCCTGGACGCCCAGGTTGGTGTAGCGGAACAGGTCGCAGGCGGCCATCAGGGTGTCGTGGATACCTGGGGAGGTGTCGGTCACCAAGGTGCCAATTGGGCGGCGACGGTTGCTGTGCAGCGCCTGGCCCGGCTTGGGGATGATGTTGTTGCAGTGGGCGCGGGCGTGCTCCAAGGAGAGGAATTCGCTCATGTCCTCGCGGTTGAACAGCCAAGTATCGCAGACCTGAGTGCCATGGGTATTGATGATCTTGATCACCTGGCCGGCCTTGAGCAGCACCGCGCGACCGCAGCGGGCGGGCACGGTGTAGAGCTCGCCCAGCATCGGCGTGCCGTCAGCCGAAAGCGGCTCGTTCAGGGTGGCATTCGCGCCCAAGGCGCAGCCGTTGTCCGGCTGGCAGCACGCGGGATAGTCATGAGCGTGGGTAAGTGTGGTCATGTTGATACTCCTTGGATCTAGGGTTGTTCGGCGAGTGCAATCAGCGCCCAGGCCAGTGCCTGGGCGCCTGTTGTCAGCTGCGCGAGTTCGGTAAATTCCAGCGGGTTGTGGCTGATGCCATCCCGGCTGGGGACGAAGATCATCGCGGTCGGGCAGTGCCCGGACAGATACATGGCGTCGTGGAAGGCACCTGAGCGAATTGGCTGATGACTGCGACCGGTGGCGGCGCAGGCCTGCTCGACAACATTGACCACCTCGCCATCGAAGGACGTGGGCGCGTGACTGAACAGGCACTCCAGTTCGGCGTCTTCCGGCAGACAACTGGCCAGCTCGGTGTCGAACGCCTGTAGCACGACGGCGTCCGCATGACGGAAATCGAGGCTGAAGATCACCTCGTTGGCGATGGTGTTGATGGCGTTGGGTGCCACGGTCCATCGGCCGAAGGTCAGGCGCTTGTCGTCGGCATGGCTTAGGCGATCCGCCAGCGCATCAATGTGCTGCAGGGTTTCGATGGCCAGCAGCATGGCATCGCGACGCATGCTCATCGGCGTAGTGCCGGCGTGTGCCGAAGCACCCTTGCAGCGTACCTGATACCAGCGCACGCCTTGGATCCCGGTGACCACGCCCAGATCCTTGCCGGCCTGTTCCAGCACCGGCCCCTGCTCGATATGCAGCTCGACAAAGGCGTGCGTGGCAATCTTTCCGCGCAGCGGCAGATCGGCGAAACGCCGGGCATGGGCCTCCAGCGCTGCTCCGACGCTGACGCCATCGGCATCGCAGTTATCACGAAACTGCTCTACACGGCCGGGTTCGACATAGGCGCTGGAACCCATGGCTCCGGGAGCAAAGCGGCTGCCTTCTTCATTGGTCCAGACCACCAGCTCGATCGGCCGCCGGGTCTGGATGTTGGAAGCATTCAGCGCATGCAGGCATTCGAGGCCTGCCATCACACCGTAGCAGCCATCCAGGGTGCCGCCGGTGGGTTGCGTATCGATGTGGCTGCCGGTCATCACTGGCGGCAGGTCTTTGATACCGGCGCGGCGAATGAAGAGGTTGGCGCAGGTGTCGGTAAAGACCTCGCAGCCCAGCGCGCGGGCCTGCTCGATCAGCCAGGCGCGGGCCGCGAAATCCTCCTCGGACAGTGCCTGGCGGTTCATCCCGCCGTGCTCGCCGGGACCGAAGGTTGCCAGCGTCGCCAGCAACTGCTGCAAGCGTTCGCTGTTCACCGCCTCCAATGCCTGTTGCGCACTCATCCCGCCACCTCGGTGCGTGGCGTCAGGCTGCGGTTGAACCAAGGCTGCAGGAAGCGCTGGAGGCGTTCGGTTTTCGGCGCCTCGAACATGGATGGTGCCACACCGGTCTCGACGATCTGACCAGCTTCCATGAACACCACCTGGGTGGAAATCTGCGCGGCAAAACTCATCTCGTGGGTCACCATGACCATGGTCATGCCGTCCTCGGCCAGGCCCTTGATTACCAGCAGCACTTCTTCCACCAGCTCCGGGTCCAGCGCTGAGGTGGGCTCATCCAGCAGCATCAAACGCGGATTGACCGCCAGGGCGCGGGCGATGCCGGCGCGCTGTTGCTGACCGCCTGACAGGCGCGCCGGGTAAGCATCGGCCTTGGCGGCCAGGCCAACCCGGGCCAACGCGGCGTCGGCCAGCGCACAAGCCTCGGCCTTGTTCATGCCTTTGCCCAGCACCAGGGGCGCTGTGACGTTTTCACGCACGGTCATGTGCGGCCACAGGTTGAACTGCTGAAAGACCATAGCCAGGGGCTTGCGCACCTCGTCGATCTGGCTTTCGCTGTCACGGTCCTTTGCACTGCGGCCCGGACCGCTGTAGCCAAGCAGCTGGCCATCAATCCAGATTTCGCCCTCGTCGTAAGATTCGAGGAAGTTCATGCAGCGCAGCGCGGTGGTCTTGCCTGAGCCCGAGGGGCCAATCAGCGAGACGATTTCACCGGCCTGTACCGACAGATCGAAGCCCTGCAGCACGCGATTGCTGCCGTAGGATTTGCCAACACCACGCATTTGGAGAAGGGGAAGATTGCTCATTGCATTAGCCTCGCAAGTATCGAGTGGCGCGCCGGCCAAGGTATTCGGCGGTCATGGCCACGGCCATGGTCAGCAGCCAGTAGCTAAGTACCAGCAGGGCGTAAGGCAGGACGTAGGAGAAGGTTGTGGAGACGATGCGCCCGGCGGCCATGGTCAGCTCCGGCACGGTGATGATGGAGGTCACCGCGCTTTCCTTGATGGTCAGAATCACTTGGTTACCCAAGAGCGGCAGGGCGAACGCCAGGGCCTGCGGCGCCTGGATATGCCAGAAGGTTTGCCCCCGCGACAGGCCGTGCACCCGCGCTGACTCGACCTGGCCCGTCGGCACGCTGCCCCAGGCAGAACGGAACAGTTCGGCAAAATAGGCGGCGCTGTAAAGCCCCAGCGATAGGATGCTGGCCTCAATGGCCGACAGCCTCAGACCGATCACCGGCAAACCAAAGTAGATCACCATCAACTGCGCCAGAAACGGCGTGCCGCGGATTAGCCAGATGTACAGCTGGTACAGCAGGTTGAACGCCGACACAGCCAGGCGCAGGGCATTGAGGGCGAAGCCCACTACCAAGCCAATGGCAGCCCCTGCCAGGCTGACGCCCAGCGTGACCAGCATCGCCTCGCCGAAGGCCGGCAGAAGTTTCAGTAGCTCCTCCATCAGGCGTGTTCCTTCCAACGGTGTTCAAGGTATTTTCCGAGCAGAACCAGCAGGCTGGTCAGCGCTAGGTAGAACACTGCCGATACCAGATAAACCTCCAGCGGGCGATAGGTCTGCGCTACCAGTTGCTGGCTGACCCGCATCAGGTCGGTGATTGAGATCACCGAGACCACTGCCGACACCTTGATCACATCGATCAGCTCACTGATTAGCGCCGGTGAGGTCAGGCGCAGCACTTGTGGAATCTGGATATGCAGCAAAGTCTTCCACTTGCCGATGGAAAACACTGAGGCCGCCTCCAGCTGACCCTTGGCGATCCCTGCAAAGCCGCTGCGCAGAATCTGCGACTGATACGCCGCTGAGTTCAGCGCCAGCGCCGCCCCGGCCGCTACGAGCGGCGAAACATCGATGTTCAACGCCGACGGCAGGTAGAAAAGCAGCATCAGTTGCGCCAGCACCGGGGTGCCGCGAAAGAAACTGACGTAGACGCGGGCGAAAGCCCTCCCGAGGTGGCTACGGCCGTTACACAGCAGATGGATCGCGACGCCGATTAAGAACCCCAGCACCATGCTCGCCGCGCACAACCACAGGGTGGTCAGCGCGCCGTCCAAAAGAGCGGGCCAGTACAGCGCCAGGCGTGAGCTGAAATCGGTCATGGCGGCTACTCAGATAGTCGGAACCGGCATGGCGTCAGAGGGCAGCTGCATGATGAAACCGAACCATTTTTCCTGCAGCGTTTGCAACGTGCCGTCGGCGCTGGCCTCGGCGATGCCTTCGCTGAACAGCTGTACCAGCGAGGCGCTGTCAGCGTCCTTACGCCCTACCCAGCCGAAATAGGTGGTCGGGCCGACCATTTCCGGCAGGGTGGCAAACAGACCGGGACGGGATTTCACCAGCGGGCCGAGACTCGACAGGGACTGGGCTACGCCGTCGAGCCGCCCGGTGGCGAGGTCCGCGTAGGCCTCATCGAAACTGACATATTCCTTGATGCTCTTCATACCCGGCTGCCCGCCGGCCTTGAGTTTGGCATCCAGCGCCTGAAGGATAGCGAGCTGGCCGGAGCCTGTTTGCGACCCCACCACCTTGCCATTCAGATCGCCGAGCTGCTGAATGCCGTCGTCGTTGGCGCGTTTAAGCAAGGCCACAGTTGATTCGGCGATGGGCACCGTGAAAGCAAACTGCTCGAAGCGGGCCTGGTTGACCGTTACCGAGGTAACCACGAAGTCGAATTTGCCGGTATCCAGTCCAGGCAAGATACCCTGGAACGGCAGATCCAACTGACGCACCTTGACGCCGGGCAGCTTGGCATCCAGCACGTACTTCATCAGATCCGCGCCGTAGCCCACCACTTTGCCGTTCTCGATACTTTCGAAGGGCGCGAAGCGTGCCTCGGTGGCCACCACAATCTGGTTCTTGTCCTTGATGCGTTGCAGCAGGTCGCCTGCCTGCGCCATGGAAGCAACCAGCAGTGTGGCGAGGGACAGCGACATGGCTATGAGCGGGTGGCGTTTCATGATTTAGTCTCCAGAGGACATTCTTTAACTTCATTCAAGTAACTTGAATGAAGTTACAAGAGCATGAAACGTGCCAGGCGCGGAAATCCGCGCTGCATTGGGCTTGACGGTATTTCTTGCGCAAACATTGTGCGAATGCGGGGCGCGCCAGCCGAATGTGATCCATTGGGGTGCGATATTGGCCACTGGCTTTCGGCTCGGAGGTAATGTCGATACCGCGTGCGACGTGTGTGGAATGGCAAGCACTGTGCAGTAGCTCGGGCCGAGCCAGTTCATGCCTTGTACCCCCGAAGCCACGTCGCCGCTGGCCGGAAATCCCGCCATGAGCGAGACGCTGACCAAGTCTATGGCCGAACGGCTGGCACAGCGGTCCTCGGTAGCCTCTGGCAGGGCTTTGATTGCCGGGCAGCGGAGGCTGCCTATGCCGTATGCCGGCTAGTCGCTGAAAATCTAGGCGAGCCGTCGGTCTGGTCAGCTGCGCCGCCATGCGGACCATCCATCGGGCGGCCGGTTTCTGTGCGTTATGTCGCGCGCTGGGAGTCGAAGGCGAACTCGCTAGCCCGCTGGGCCAGGAACTGTCAGATACGCCAGACCTAATCGAGATCAACTACCGCCGACGCCTGGCTGCCGCGATCGAATGCGTGACACCCGCCAGGAGGAAGACGCTATGGCCGGATTTCCGCTGGGGTTAGCTGACAAGCAGCTCAACCGTGCACTGCTTCTGGTTGAGCCTGTCCTGCGAATGGATGCCCCGGAGTGGATGCGGCAATCGGCTATTGGAGATAGATGATCACTAAGAGTCCGCAGTGACCGGCTCGCATCCCTTCGTCGACTCGCTGGCCGCGTTACCCTGGCCGGCTCGACATGCTGCGGAACTAAATAAGCCTTGCGGGCTGGCGCCTGACTGCCAGTAGCAGCTGGATGGGCATCTGCTGAGCTGGTTAGGGGCAGTGTATATGTGTCGGCTGTGGAAAATTAGAAAAGCCGCTCTACTGATGTGACGCTGTTCCGACAGAGCCCACATCACGGTCCGCTTTTGGCCCCGTTAGCGGACAGTGGTTTGCCCGATCTAGATGAACCCTAGTCAGGGGTTGTCCGGGGCAAGCAGCCGGTCGTACCTTTTCCCGAGACGATGTCGAGTTGAAGATGGCTTTGTTGGGCTGCGAAGATTCTCCAACCCTTACGGACAGCTTTAGAGCACGATCTCATCGAAGGCGCGGATCAATTCTGCACGCTAGCGGGCGGAAGCAATCGTACAGAAGGAATCGATGGTGAATGATCGACCCAAAAACTGGCGGGACCGTTCGAGACCGTTCCTAATCATGCACGGTCGAGATCAGAGCAGGCGGGCGACTCCAAAAATATGAGGTAAAGCGGAGTCGCCAGTCCGGTCAGGCGTCGTCCATGTCCTCTATGCGAAGCTGCAGTTGGTCACATTGTTCCCACACGTCTGCCGTGACCTCGCGCGACCGCTGACCCTTCCCACGAGGTTGCGAGAAGAATGCCAGGCCACCTTGGAGAGAAACCCGGTCGCAAGCTTCGCCGCTATGTCCAACCGCTGCCGTGGGGCTGAAGCTGCTGACAGCTTCAGCCAACTGCTCGCAGATTGCGTCCCTGCTTTCAAACGAATCGCTGGTCGCCTGTAGCATCTCGTGGATGATTGCTAGGTCGACCTGGGTACTCGTAAACCAGTATGCGGCGCACCGGTACGCCGCTATCCATGCAATGTTCGAATCTTGGATCATGGTATTTATCGTCCCGCTCAAGCACTGCTTCTGCGTGCCCGCCGAGAAACATGAGCCAAGTACGACGCCGGTAATATTGGCTTTCCGAGACCCCAAGTTACACTTCACCAGGATATCTACTACCTTAGCACCGGAGACGCGGCTGCCGTCGCCATGGCCGGCTACATAAACGATCGCATTATCGTACTGATGAGAGGCCAGTTCATCGAATGCGGACCGGAAGCTGTGCAGGTCGTAATAGCGCGAATGAACGATGTCGACATCGCTGAACTGCTTGGCCATGCCCTCAAAAAATGGCAGTACGGAAGAGCGATTTCTATCGCTCTCGTCCAAGTTCCAAGGGCCTTCAAGAATCAATACCGCGCTTCTGTTGCTCATGCCAAATCCTTTAAAATTTTTGTGTTCATGTTTCGCGAGTTTGTATCTCCAGCGCCTGGTGCAGACGCTGCGTGATGACATCCCTTAAAGTTTCTGGTTTATCGATGCGGATCGATCCCGCATGCGACAGAATCCACCATTGAAGCTCCCAGGTATCGAGCACGGTGGCCTGTAGTTTGGCGCCGCCCTTGGTAGCCGAAAGGGTCATGTCGCTGGAAATCGGCGTTTCCCGAACCAGTCGCGCTAGACCGTCGGATAACCAAGCCTCAAGTCTTATCGGCAGGGCTTTACCGAACTGCATGGCGCCGCCATCGATGTAGCGCTGCAGATTAAAATTGTTGGGTCGATTCGAAGGCGTTTCTGTCGCTCGTGCGGCCTCGAACCGATGTAGGACGAACCGCCTGATGTCATCGAAGGGTTCGGCGACGGCTATTAGGTAGGTCACTTGGGCCCGCTGCACCAAAGCAAGCGGGGTAAGCGTCAAGTCGTACGTTTGGTTCTTGTGAACCGAGTAGTAGCGGCACTCAAGTTGCGTATCGTTCAGCAGGGCCGTCTGTACCTTTTCGAGAACATCCGGATCCACTTGAGGCGGGATCAGCGCAAGCGCGGGCGGGACGCTGGCGACCTTTTCCGCCCAGCGGGCGGTGGCGTTATCGTCGCACAAAGCTTCAAGCTTCTTCCTAGCCTGGGCAAATTTCGGCTCTAGCGCGGCGAGCAGGTTCTGCGGAACGAGCGGACGAATGCTGCCTTCGACCAGACGCATCGTGAGAGCGTCGGAAATCGACAGGCCCGGCAACTCTGCTGAGGAGCCGGGTGTCCAGTACCAGCCGAATGGCGTTCCCTTGGTATTGCATTGAAGTGGAAAGATTCTGGAGAGTTCCACAAGGTCACGCTCGACGGTGCGCTTGCTGCTTGCATGGCCGGCTTGTTCGAGTCGACGCTGTAGTTCACTGGCCGTTGCACCGGGCGACCTGACGGGCAACAGCTTCAGAAGCTCCCACTGGCGCGCCAGGGTCGATCGGGTAGAGCTTGCTGGCACGAGTTCGATCCTCCTTGTCTCAAGATGTAGCCGTTATGGAGTTTTAGCCTGATGATCATGCCTCATATGACGCTTTGGGCAGCGGTCTCACCGGGCCAATTAGTGCACGAAGCCGATCGGGCGCACGGAGGCGTAACCCTTCGATGCTGCTTCAGCAATAATCGCCTCAATGACCTCCGTGGCGGTTCTAAAAGGCTTGAATCGGGATCGTCGTGAAATGGCGTCAAAGTCGCCAGGGGTGACGTGCCGTTGACGCAACAGGCGTCCAAGCGCGAGCGTAGCGGGGCGTTTCAGATCCATCGCCGTCAGATGCTTATCCAGCAGGACCGAGATCTGGTCGGCCTTCAGGAAACCGAAATGGACCTTGAGATCGAAGCGCCGCAACGAAGCCTGGTCTAGGTTCTCCATCAGATTGGTCGACGCGATAAACAGGCCACGATAGGCCTCCATCTGCGTGAGCATTTCGTTCACTGCGCTAACCTCCCAGCTGTGCTGAGTCCGCCGCCGGTCCTGAAGAAGGTGTCGACTTCATCTAGGAGCAGCACAGCGTCATCTTTGGCAGCTGCCTCGAAAGCGGCCGCCAAGTTGCGCTCTGTCATTCCGATGTAAGGCGAAATAAGGTCGGATGCCCGGCGGCTATATAATGGCCGCCCCAGCTGCCTTGCGACCCACAGTCCGAATGCGGTTTTCCCCGTCCCAGATGGACCGTAGAAGCACAGTCGGGCGTCTTGGTGATGGCGAAGGCCGTTGACTAGCTCCTCGAGCGAATGGTCGGCATTGACCAGATCGGGGCTGTAGAAGGCGGGCAAGGCTTCGCATCGGTTGGTCAACAGCATCGGAAAACCCTGGGCTGCCAGCGTGGCGTCAACTAGGTGTCCCACCGAAGTGCTGATATCCGGTGCCGCCTTCTCAATGGTGCCCGCAACCGCGATGGCTCGCGTGATGACTGCAGGGGTCAGTTGCACATGCTCGGCGAGACGCGCTGCGAGCTGTTCGTTTACCCGTCCGCCACTAATCTCATGAACGAGCTGTAATCGCTGCGCCCTTGGCGGATTGTCGAGCTTCAGCACAAGGTCGAAGCGGCGAACATAGGCGTTGTCGAGAGCGTCAATATTGTTTGTTAGCCAGAAGCAGGGAAGCGGATTCTCTTCAAGCATCCGGTTCGTCCAGCCCTTGTGCCTCGGGCGATCTTCGAACAGGCCCGATAGACCACCCGTTGCGCCGAACATATCTTCAATCTCATCCATCACCAGCAGCGCCCGGCGTTTGGAAAGTACGCACATGGCCGAGCGCAGCGCACAAAGCCGGCCGAAGCCGTCAACGGGGTCGCCATCCTCATCGGTGCAGCTGATCTCGAATAGTTCTGCGCCAAGATCTTTGGCTAACAGGCCGGTCAGTTCGCTTTTGCCAGTTCCCGGCGGTCCGTACAGCAGTACGTTCACCCCGGTGCGTCTGTCGGCCATTGCCGTCCGCAGATATTCGCCGCTCATGCTCAGCAGGGGGCCGAGATGCCGATAGTCGCCGCGCTGCATTGTCCCAGCAGGTGCCGCTCGGAAAGCGTTCGAGAACAGTCCAATGGGGTCGCCTCGGTAATGCAAAAGCTGAAACGCCAGATCCATGTTTCTCGGTTGCAGGAGGTCTTCGAGATCGGAATGGCGCATACGACGGCTGAACGACTCAATCAACCCTGCCTGGGCCAGTGCGCCCGACAGGGAGAGGCGCTTGCGAATCATTTGCTGCGGGCGCGCCAAGAGGTTGGCAAGAATCCTCAACATTTTGTTGAAGCTGACGGAGCCCACATAGCCGCAACATTCATAAAGCATCGTGTCGGTTGCAAGCATGGTACTGAGCCCAAGAATCTCGCGTTCCAGTTCATCAAGCCCAACCAGCTCGCCCAGTCGCTCCACGTTGCTGAGCAGTGGCTCCGGAAGCGTCGGCTTGGGGGTCCGCTTGTTGAACTCGGTCTGCTGGATTCGAAGTGCACGTAATACTTGCTGCAAAAAGTTCAGGCCAGGGGGCCTATTCCCCTGTCGTGCCCGGCGGCTGGCGGGAAACGGAATGGCTGCCGAATTATTCAGGTCGGCTGCGTCGGTCAGCCAGAGCACGCCGAGCGCCCGCGCGACGTCGGTATCTGCGAAGCTTTCACCCACCACAAACTTGGCGCACCCTCCCATGTCGAGCAATAGGGCATACATCCAACGCACGGCAATGGGTGTTGCTTCCAAGTCTCGCTCAACGGTGTTTGCATCTTCAAAGCTCGACATCCCCGACTCCTGTCATGAATGAAGGCATGGTGATATCAACGTGCGACGCAATACGTCGCGCTTCGTCTGCTCAGAAACCCTTGAGCCGTATGATTTTCCGGGAATGTGCGATTTCCACGAGCCAGCGGATCAGCTCCGAATAATTGATCTCATCATCCGAAACCAGTCCTTTTCGAGCCTCTTCCAGGCTGCTTAGAAGGGCGAGCGCAGCCGGATTCTCGGTATTGACCGTTTGGCTCGAACGCATGAGCGTCATGACCGGATCGAGCATTGCATCGAACGCGTCCTGCCGCACCTGGAGCCGGGACAAGTAGGAGAGCTGCTTTCGAATGGGATCCGGCGTTTCGCTCGATCCGAGGAAACCAGCAAGACTGATAATTCGTCTTCCAAGTCGCTTGCTGCTTGAATTTTCTTGAAGTAGCGCTTCGAGGTGTTCCTTGATCAGCTGGTCCATACGAGTACTCCTGTGTCGGGGTGAGGAGGTTGCATGGCAGTCGCGACAGCATGTGTCGTGCTCGGTAAGGAGTGGTGGTTAAGGCCAGCCGCAGATTGTTTTCATGACGTGCTTTCCGCAGCCACTGCGTTCAATCCCTGAACGCCTCCCGAAAGCCCATCCAGAGCAGCAGCCAACTGTCAGTGGTTGATTTGCGGCCGGAAAGCGCAGTGCGGCGGAACACAAACTGCCAATTATCAGGATGGAGGTTGGCGCCGGTACGAACCACCCTCATACGTACCGGTTTGCAGTCGCCCCAGGGTGCGCGCCACCGTGCTGGCTGGCCAGGCGACGTGATCTCTATCTGCAGCACCGGCGAAAGGTCTCGCTGACGTCTGCGGTCGAGGTGCTCGGCATGACCACGAAGCATGAGGCTTTTTCGATGCAGCCTAATGTACTCGTCTGGGTCTTCAGGTTCGCCTGAATCCGGAGCCAAGAGGGCCGTCAGCGCATCCTCGATGTGCAGCCTGTCTTCTTCAAGTTCATCCAGTTGATGCTGGTCGGGCCATTCTCGCTCCCGCTTCCCATAAGGGTTGATTAATAGCCATGAGGTGAACACTGCTCTGCAGTCTGCTTCAAGCTCTCTAAAACCGCTCACCGTAAACTCAACCATAAAACCTGTACGATCAGACAAGCGAACCCGAAACCGGATCGGTTCTCGGGCAGGCACACTCACGCTTGTTTCGTTTATATCTCCGGTCTGCGGTCTAAAGTCGTTTATCCACTGGATACGCTGCTGACGCAGCAAAAAGCGGTTGTTATAGATAAATAGGGCCAACTCAATAGCTTGCCTTCGCGTGCAGGCAAGCCTCGTTGCTGCCACGTCTTCTTCCGTTGTGATCGTGCCTGAATAATCTTCGTGTTCCGCAATAAAAAGGTCGGGCAGATTGGCGCCTGCACTAATTGCTTGGTTGATTAGATATCTCGCCCATTCAGTGCTGATCTCCCCAGCAAGAGATACGTAGAGCGATGCCGGGCTACCATATGGCCCGTCGAGTTGATACCCGTCACACGAAGAATGGGTAAAACAACCTACAGCAGACAGTGCTTTGACGAGCAGTGCGACATGAGAATCTAGACCGGCAATGGGAATTTTGAGCCCATAAGGTCGTTCCCGGAAAACATCCGGATCGTCTGCTCCGTCTGGATACAGCGGGCGACTCGGAACGTGCTGGTAGGTAAAAAGCGAAGATAGCTTCTGCTCGTTTAACACTTGCTCTGGTTGACTGAGCCTGAACGGACGAGCCGACTCGCCTGTTCTAATTAACGTGCCCAGACGGAGTCGTCGGAGCGTTGCTGTAAGGAAGCCCCAATCGTCATGACAGCGCCAGTTATAGCTGTATTTGCTTTGTGATAGGCACGCGTTGTCGGTCAGGTAGATCTCCTCATCAACCAGATCCACGAGAAAACCCCGGGCCAGGAGGGCGGTAGAGAGCTTCATTGGTCGGTTAAACAATGGCTCATCTGTTTCAGTTACGTTGGGATTCACAAGAATTTCCGCTTCGCGCCTGTGAGTTTGGCCTTGGCCGCAAACAATGCGGCAGCGCTGCGACAGCTTGCGTCGTGGCTGAAGCTCTTAAGGAAACTCTGAAGAAGACTTCCTGATTTTGGCAAAATCCCCGGACTCCACTCACCGAGTTTTCCGATGAAGCAGATGACCTTCGCCGATGCCGAGTACGCCGGCAAGCGCAAGCAGACCCGCAAAGAGCTGTTCCTGATCGAGATGGATCGGGTGGTGCCCTGGAAGGGGCTGATAGCCCTGATCGAACCGCACTACCCCAAGGGTGAAGGCGGCCGTCCGGCCTATCCGCTGATGGCGATGCTGCGGGTGCATCTGCTGCAGAACTGGTTTGGCTACAGCGATCCGGCGATGGAAGAGGCGCTGTACGAGACCACTATCCTGCGCCAGTTCGCTGGGCTGAACCTGGAGCGTATCCCCGACGAAACCACCATCCTGAACTTCCGTCGCCTGCTGGAGAAACACGAACTGGCTGCCGGCATCCTGGCCGTGATCAATGGCTACCTGGGCGACCGAGGTTTGTCGCTGCGCCAAGGCACCATCGTCGATGCCACGCTGATCAATGCGCCGAGTTCGACCAAGAATAAAGACGGCAAACGCGACCCGGAAATGCACCAGACCAAGAAGGGTAACCAGTACTACTTCGGCAGTGCGACCTGAAAGTCGCATGGGTTTCTGTTCCGCAGGTTAACGCCCGACGGAACCGACTGTTCCACCACTCGTTCCCTACCCAGACAGGCGTGGCCGGTAACAGCCGGGTCTGAAGCTCTGGGGACAATGTAACCGCCG
>VMRT01000004.1 GCA_007713455.1 Pseudomonas sp. | reverse complement strand
TCAGGAACAATTCCTTACGGGTCTGCTTGCGCTTGCCGGCGTACTCGGCGTCGGCGAAGGTCATCTGCTTCATGGAAAAACTCGGCTGGCGGGATCGGCGTATTTCACCAGATTCGGGAAGTCTTTTTCAGACCTTCCCTATGCGAACCAATACCGCCTGTCCGCGCCAAATCATTCAGCGCAATACTTTTTCTGGCCATCCGTTTATAAACATTGAGCCATCAGTTCTCAGGCGAACTTCAAGCACACGCTCGACTTCACCATCACTTTCAATCCGTGCGTCGTAACGCGTTGTCAGGTAATGAAATTGTTGATTTGTGGAGCCTGCCCAACGGCGATTTTGCTCCGGCAAATTCACCTCATACGGGCCATCTACCAACACATCCGTGTAGCGAATCAGTTGGTCAACCCCAGGCAGCTGCAGCACATCAAGCTCGTTTTTTGTATATCCACTAAATACCATCACTGACAGCCCCAGCGACTGCGCTCCTTGCGCAACAACAGTCAAGCCTTGTGCTTGCAACATGGGCTCGCCACCGAGAAAGGTCACCCCTTCAAGATCATGCGCATGGTGCGCGTCTTCAAGCCAGTCGAGAACCGATGAGGCCGAAACAAACTCACGCTCAACCAGCTGCAAATACGCGGGGTTGCAGCAGCCACGGCAACGCTTATTGCAACCTTGCACCCACAATGCTGCTCTTCGCCCCGGCCCTTCTGCTTCGGTGCAAGGTAGGCGAGATGCCATATTCAGCCAATGCACAAATTTCACTCCAGTTCGAATAACAATTTTCCACCGGCAATATGAACTTCAATTGCCTTTCCCCGGATCTGATCAGGGGCGGCCATTTGTGCAAATAGAAAATCGGCCAATGGATCAATCAGCTTATTGGTCAGTGCGTTAGGGACGCCGCGACCACCCGTTCCGCGATCCACTTCCCTGACCAGCAAGGCCAGTATCTCGGCCTCCTTAACTAGCCTCAAATCCGAAACACCCCATTTATCCTTCAGCCCTTTACGCAATGGCTCCAGCTTGGCTCGAGCGATATCAATCAAAAATCCATCATCACGCATGAAGTTGAAAGGAATGATGTTGGCTTCGCCAATGCGCCCTAGCAATTCAGGGCGCTTTAATTCATGCACGAAATGCTGTCGCACCTTTTGGATGAATGCATTGCGCACATCCTGGCTTTCATGGCTCACTTCGGCTGCGCCGATGTTTGAAGTGAATACGATGACGGTGTCCGAAAAAAGCACCGTTTCACCCTTGCCATCCGTTAAGCGCCCATCTTCAAGAATCTGTAAAAACTTGTCGAGAATGCGTGGGTGCGCCTTCTCGATTTCGTCAAACAGCAACAGGGAAAATGGCCTTTGTTTGACCGCATTGGTTAACTGTCCGCCAGCTTCGTAACCCACATATCCTGGAGGTGCGCCCACCAACCTCTGATCGGCATGTTCGTGATTAAACTCTGACATGTCGAAACGAAGACAGGCTTCTTCGTCGCCAAAGAGGAATTCGGCAATGGACTTTGCCAGTTCGGTTTTACCGACACCAGTTGGGCCAACAAAAAACAACACGCCCTTGGGAGTGCGTTGCCTGTACGAGTGTTGAAGCCCCGACAGCCCCGTGAAGGCACGCACGAGGATGCGCCGTACCGATTCAATTGCTTCCCCTTGACCTTTGACCCGACGCCCCAGGGTTTCGACAATGGTCTGAAGTTTTTTGTGATCCAGTTGTTCCCAAGGACTGTGTCTGCGTCCGTGGCGATAAAGATTGAGTAAAGACAAGGCACTTGAGACTTCAGTCTCCTGTCGTGAAAGTCGTGCGAGATTGTGAATGTCGCGGATACTCTGGCCTTCCAATCCGTCCACGAAGTCAGCCAACTCACGCCCTCCTTGCTGCAAAGGGGGCTGCAACCGAAACACTTCTTTCAAACCCAGTACAGCAGACTCACGAACCTGCCTTGTCGGCAAGGGAATTGCTATTTCCCTAAATAGTGGATTATTCAGGTAGAGCGATGGTGGCAGCACATTCAAGCCCCCGCACAGCAGCACTAGCAGTGATTGAGGCTGGCCAATGCTTTCAGCATTGCGAACCACGGCGGCATCACGAGTCGCTTGCCCCAGACGCAGCAGCCAGCCACGCTCGTTCTCACTCAGCGAGTTGACGCTACCAAACAAGTATTGCGTCCAGTCCAACACAAAAGCGACTGACTTTTCGGCGCGCGGTTGCCGCAGCCATTGTGCAGCAACAGTCAGTAAGTCATCCGCGCTGGCCGTGATGCCGTTGGATGCGGGGCTCGCCACAGGTGTAGGCGGCAAATCACCCATGTCATAGGCATTCCCCTCAGATGTGCTTTCTCTTGCGGCAGGTGGGGTAACTGAGCTTTGCAATTCCCCCCAAGTCCTCGCATCAACGCCGCTGACACCATTGACGCGGTTCCAGAAAACTACATGCTGATACCCACGCTGACGCAGCAGGTTCATCAACGCGGTAGGCAACGCTGTCCATTGCCCTGGTGCTTCGGGATCGGATGTCAAATCACCCGTATTACCGTGCAAGATAACACCGCGCCGTATGCCGCATTCGCGGCGAAAGTCTTCCTGCCACGGCAACAAAGCTGAACTCATTTGCTTCTCTCCTGTGTCGCATCAGGGTAAGGGCGAGCATCCTGATCCTGGTCGTCGGGATTGACCCAAATCACGCGTTTGTCACTCAGGCTGATGCCGTAAGCATCTTGTAGCGTTGCCATGACGGGGGCGACATCTTTCTCGCACGTTTTGCCTTTGTATTGATGAAACTTGTAGCTGAGATGACCGCTCAAGTTGACGCGGAAATCTGCTTGCGCACCAGCAGGGCGACGGGCGCGAATCAGCACTTGGTCTTCCCCTTCCGATACAAGATGCTCTGGTCCATCCACAACAAAGCCAGCTTGTTGCAGTGACTGATAAACCGCCCGCACGACTTCACGACGCTGGCTTTCGTCTACGGCAGCTTCATCTTGTTCTTGCACCAGTTGGTTCAAGGCTTCAGCCTGCTCTGCAGGAGCCAGTCCTATTGCATGAGCCAATGCCTCGCGCAACTTGGCAGCGCGTTCGCCACCGTCCTTATTCGCTTCCTGCTCCAACTGCTCTCTTTGCAGCGTCAGTACGTCGGTCACGGCCTCGCGCTGCACACGATTTTTCATTTCTTGCAATTGGCGCTCAGCGTCCACTTCATATCGCTGCCGAACTTCGCGTAAGGCGGCTGAAATTTGCGCCGAGGTCATGTTGTTGGCAGCATTGCCAAGTAGCCGCTCCCGTAGTTTCTGCAACTCGGCAAACGCTGCGTTGAGTGCGACAGGTGTGCTCCAGCCACTCAAACCCTCGCGCCATGCTGCTTCAAGTTCTGCCTTCACCTGCAACTGTCGTTCGACCTCAGCTTGCTGCGCGTTGCGGAATGCCTCAGCTGCGGCTAGCTCCGCCTCTTGACGGGAACGGCGTTGCTCACGCGCAAAGCGTGGTAATCCGTGGAATCGACCACCCAGGGAACGGCTCATATCTCTGGCAGCAAACGGGTCAGACTCCAGCAGAGCCTCCATGCGCTGAAGATCAGAACTCAGCTCACGAAACTCCGCTGGAATCACATCGCCCAGCCCTTGGCTGGCGACATCATTCAATACGCTGCGGTAGCGCTCAAGGAACGGACGCGTTGTCTCGCGCACACGCTGTCGATCAAGCTCTTGTTTGCGTTGCCGTTGAATTTGATAGCGATATTCGTCTGCCCGACTCATGGTTTCATTTCCTTTGATTTTTTCTTTTATCTTGCTTCCGTGAATGTATGCTTGGCGCACCAGCAGCAGCAGCGGGCACAAGGTGCGAAGGCGCATATGACTTGGAATCTTGCGTGTTCAGGCCAAGAGACTGCGCCTTGGTGCGTAGGTTGATGTCATTGCTCACAAACAAAACATCATTCAGCCGAAAGAATAACGCCGTTGAAAGAATGGCATGGTCGGGCTGCCTGGCATCCCATTCAGCAGGCAGTAAGGCTGCGTAGTCTGTTTCATGGCGGATACGGGACGCGCTTGCATCCAACTGGCGAATGGCCGCGCGCGCCTTGACCGCGCGAGCCTCATCTTCACTGCTCTTCAAACCATCCAACTCGCTCAGCACACGAAGCGGCACCACCAAAATATCGCTGGAGCTCAGCCCTTGCAAAAGCCCAGGATGTTCCATCAGAGCGCTGGTATCCAGCACGGCGATGCGATGCCCAATCTCGACTGGGGCCAGCTTCTCCTGCGCCAGAAGGCTCCAGCTCTCCACCGCTTCATTCAACGCATCCCAGAGGGGCAACGATATCTTTAGACCGTGGAAACTTTCCGCAGCTTTGCGCCAAGTGCGCACGGCATCCAAGGCACGAGGGGTCAAGGTACGCACATCCATTTGGCTATTACCCGCCGCTTTCAACGCCTGCTCGCCAATACTCCGGTAAACATCCTGAACGGCTTTCTCAATAACTTGCACTGGCTGCTGTATCGCGTGTGGGCCATACATCTTCAACTCTTTGCGCTCCAATGCGTGTTCCAGCCACACTTGCCGCAATTCGACGGTGAGCAATTCTTCTGGAATTTCAGTGGTGGAAGGCAAGGCAGATCGCAGCTTTGCCAATGATTCCAAGACCCGAATGGGAGCCGCATGACGCAGCAGCGCGGCTTGCAGCGGCACAGCCTTGTCTGCAGACAACATCTGAGCCACCTGGGTCAAAAGAGAAACGACTTCTTCAGGTTCAAGCTGATTGGGCGTATGCCTCAACGACTCATCAATAGCTTTTGCCAGAGATCCTTCCCACGCTGGTTTCCAGTCTTTCCTACCGGGCCGCCACAAACCAATTGCTTGTGTAGCGGGTTCGACCAATGCCATCAGATCGTTCAGTGGCTGTTCAGCACGCGTGGCAAGCCACGGCCACACCGTTTCGCTGAGTGCATCGACATCCAGCCATGCTACGGGCATGAAGGCAATGCGTGGGTCATCGGAGTGCTCGCAAGTGCACTCTAATTCTCTGCGCAGCTTGGCCCAAAGCGCGGTTGCAGCCTGGTCGTTCAAAGTCACCGCCAAGCTACACAAGCGCGGTTGTCCGGCCCAATAGAGGCGGAGGTTACCGGCCACATCTGCTTGAGCGCTCGCTCCGCTGACCTGCGGCAGAGACAAGCTACGAAATCCCGTCATCATTCCTGCGGGGGTAGGCACAAGCAGTGTGTACACGGTCGGTTGTTTGCCATTGGCAACCAGTTCCGCTGCGCTCACTTCGGACGATAAAACGATGGTGGGTATTGTCGCATCCGCGGCCGCAACGCCTTGCGCAACGATGCACAACCGCGCTCTGGCTGCGCCCCCATTTGTTGCTGCAATGGGGCGGGCAGTGCGGGCATCTCGTAAAATAGAAGAGTCAATGATGGGCAGCAAAGCATTCGGGTCGCTTGTGAGTGCATCAGCAAGCAGAATTTCCCATGCCAGTTCGGATTGCGCTTGCTCCAACCAGCGCTGCAATGCCGCATCACGCGGGGCGCTCGCGGACAGCACACCGTCCTCGTTGCACGAGACTTCAAGTCGGCGCTCTACCCATCCCGCTGGCTGCACCACGGGCACGATGCGATCTATAACCGTTGCAGGGTTGTTCCAGTCATACGTTTCCTGCGCTATGGCGCGTGCAACTTGCGGCAACGGATTTTGCGGCCTCAAACAGTTGTCGGCGACGGTGATGCGGCTCATGCTGCTTTGGCTCTGCAGCCCACCATCCTTCTTGACCGGTTTGATCTCATCGCCGATAGGGTCGTAGTGATGACTGATTTTGATCGTGCGCGAGCGCACCGGCAGGCTGTCGCTGCGCAAGAATTGCAAGCCATCGGCAGTCAACTCAAGCTCAGTTAGAGGTGCCTCGAGCGTATCCAGAGCGTAACGTTTGGGCAGCGCACCCAAAGCGGAAAGTTCAGATACGCAGCTTTCCAGCAGTTCACGGACATCGCCCGCGCCCAGTTGCTCGCGAAAAACACCCAGCAATGACAAGCTCTGTTTGTCTGGCAAATGGAGCCCAGGATCACACAGTCGCAATACCATCCTCTCGAACACCGTAGGCTTGCGCTCGGTGTGATAGGTCACGTCGGAATCAATGCGATACAAGGGCAAGGGAACGGAAATTTCTGCCAGTTTCATGCGCGGCCTCCCCGATTACCGTAGTTGTCGCGCTTGGGCGCAGCAGTTCGATTGGGTGGAGCATTGAACCTGCCACGTAGCTGTTGTGGCTGCTGGGGCAGCATATTAGGTGACATCAACTGCCTTGCCGGAACCAGCCGTGCATCGCGCTCCAGTTGATCCAGAATGTCCTTGTAAACGGTTCGCTTCACGCTGCCTGCTCTGTCCATGCGGGGCAAATCCACCTCATAGGACGCATACATGCTTTTCGCGCCGAAAACGATCAGCAATTCCTGCGCGCGCGAAAATGCCACATTGATAAATTCAAACCGAGCGACATTGGCCTTGCTGGAACGACGCCGAGACTGATTTCCCGAGCGCAAAGGGTCGTATCCATCGTGGCGCACCATGCTGACCAGCACGATAGACTTTTCCTTGCCCTGATAGCGAATCACGGTATTGACTTCAACATCGAGAAATTCATATCGACCATTGGACTCTCTGGGCCTGCGGCGGCGGATTGCATCGTCAATTTCTTGGCATTGGTTGGCGTAGAAAGACACCACGCCAACTTTGCGTTTGTTTGACCGGGAGTAGCCCTGCGCGGCGGATTGCCTCTCGATTTGCTCTAGCGTTTCGGCAATCAACTCCGCTTCCAGGCGATTGGTGCGCCGGGGCTGGTTACCGTCCATGTCTTCATGGTGAATTTGGTTGTGCAGGTTGTAGGTTGTGTCCACCCACAACGCATGGTCGTCCGGAGTGAGCAGAGGCGAGCCACCGTCCACATTTTCAAATGTCAGTCCGTGAACACGACGATGCTTAGGCTCTGGGTCATCGTCAGGCCGAAGGAGGCCGCACTCCAACTGACCTTCGTAAAAATGGTTCACCATCGCCATGATTTGCGGGTGCATGCGGAACTGCACATTGAGCCGTGCGCGGATGGCTTCGTCCGCCATCTCGAAATGCGACTTGAACAACGAGGCTGTGACCATCTTCTCGAAGCGGCGCAGGTTGTCGCGGGTCAGCAAGGTTTGCGCATCGGCAAGATTGCCTGCGCCGTTTTCCTCTGCGTTGGCCGCTTCGTTTTCTTCTGCTTCATCCATGAAGCTGCGGGCTTCGTCGCCTTCCTGAAACAGCGGCGGCAACTGGCGGTGGTCGCCCACCAGCACAGCGCGGCGTGCGCGCATCAAGGGCATCAGCAATTCCAGCGGAGTAGCCTTGCTCACCTCGTCAATGATGGCGACATCAAAACTCGTCTGCCCGACATCGTCCAACGTGCGCTCGTTTTCGTTGCAGGTAATGGCCACCACGTTGCAGCTCGCCAGAAAATCCGCCTCCAGGTGCTTCCAGTCTTCTTCTGCGGCGTTGTTGCGGTTCAAATCGCGCTTCCAATCTTCCAGCAACGGCTCCCATGTCTGGCGTTCATGTTGTTGACTGGCCCGGCGTTGCTCCAAGGCCTTGATGACTTGGGCGACGGTTTCTATGCGCTGCGACAAAGTCGCAGCAGGTTCCAGCGGCAACCGATTGCCTTGCGTGATCGCCTCATCTTGCAACAGGGCCTGAGCCTTCTGTTCATGCTGCCTGCGCTGCGCGTCCCAGTCATCCAGCTTGCTTTGGGCGCTGCGCTCCTGATGCCGCGCGGCTCGCACAAGGCCATCATTTGGTGCTTCAGGCTCGGGCTGCGACAACTGAGCCTGCATGAATTGTTTCAGGGTTTCGATGGCTTGCCCGATAACCAGCTGCGCCCTCTCCAGCGCAGCTAGGCTGGCATCCATTTCGTCTGCCAGTTGAGTCGCGTTTTCATTAGGAGTGCACCATTTGGCAGCTTGACGAAACAGGCCGTCATAACGGCTGCGCTCCAAGCCCACGCCAGCCTGCTCCAACTCTTTGAGCTCCTTGCGCGTGGCTCGCCAAGCATCTACGAAAGCATCGTCCTGCTCCATCTGCTCCTCCAAGGCTTTGACCTCGTTTCGGAGCGATTCAATGCGTAGTCTGGTGCTGGCATCCTGAATCGGGCCGTTCGCAGCTTCTCGCAGGCGGCGAATGTCCGCATAAATGGCTTCTCGCGCAGTCGTGAAACGCCGCCACACGGCCAGCATGTGCGCCAGCATTGACCCCCGACTGCCTGCATGAGCCAGCCAATCGTCCATAGAAAATTTCACGAGCAATCCTGCCGCCTCGCAGGAAGCAAGGCCTTGCGCCAAATTTCTGGCAGGCGGATCCACGTCACGCAAGTCGCCATGCAGCGTTTCGGCTTGGCCATGCAGCAAGCTCTGAACGCTGTGCAGGCGCTGACGTTTGGCCTTTTCTTCATCTAGCATCGCGCAGGCAGCGTCATACGCCTGCAGAGCCTGCGTTGTCTGGCTGCGGGCCGATGCCAATTCCGTTTCAAGCTGCCCGCGTCTGGCGTTCAACTCCTTCTCGTCGTGCGACACGAAAGTCGCGCGCTCATGCCACGCTTGCAAGAGACGCAAGTCTTTGTCACCGCGCCTCCACACTGCAAGGCGGTCTTCGGTTTGCCCTGCCAGGGCCTTGTAGTAACGCTGCAAGGATGCCTGCCCCGCAAAGGCCGCGCCATCTTCCGTCACCTTGCTTTCATTCCGCGCCAACCGCACTACGCGCAAGGAACCATCATGGCCCAGCCTGTCCAGCGCGTTGTCCACGGCGGTATGCGCCTGCGATGCCAGCAGCACCCGCTGCCCGCGCCGCGCCAGTTGCACGATGGCTTCCGCAATCACCGTGGTCTTACCCGTGCCCGGCGGCCCTTGAACCAAGCACAAATCCGGTGCGGAAAGAATCTTGACCACGGCTTCTTTCTGGGCCGGGTTGAGCTTGTCGTTGGCCCACTGCGTCACCGGCTCCAGGCGCTGCGGCACTGAAACCTGTGCAGCCTCGAACAAATAATCAGTTAGATACGGCGCATAGCCACCCTGTTCTTGCAATTGCCGCAACGCCTGCTGGTGGCGTTTGATCAGGCTCATGTCGCCCGCCGTTGAAATGGACAGGAAGCCGGACTCCGGAATTCGATTCAGGATGCGCTCGCGCAAGACATCCGGCTCCTCGGCATTGGCGAGATGGTTCTTGTCATCTCTGGTCAGCGAGACGGCCAATTCGGCAAACACGGGCTCAGGCCAAGGACATTCAGGCGAGTTGTCGTTCTTGGGTAATTTCTTATCTTTCGGTAACGATGCGGGTTCCAAGAGTTTGCCTGCCCGCCCCAACCGGGGAAGGCTGCGCTCCTCCTTTTCAGGCAATCCAAACACCCACGGTTCTTTGGATTGCCCAACCTGAAACGCCACAAGATCATCCCGCCCCAAGGCCTTGCGGTCTTTTTGCAACGTCTGTGCGCTCTGCGCGACCAAGGAAAAAACCAACTGCTCGTCACGCCATCCACGACTGATGTAGCGCAAACCGCGCGCCTTGTGGCGGATGAGGCTTTCTTTCCATCGAAGAAATTCAGTCCACTCGGTCAACTGCTTTTCGGTTTGCTGCGTGATTGGTGGCAAGTCGGCCAGCAGTTGCGGCGTGAGCAGATTATTGACGCGCTGAATGCGCTGCTGGCCCGGCGTGAATTGCAGACTGTCATGCACGGCAAATGCAGTGACTTCGCGCTCGAAAGATCGCGCAGGCAGATCGGCGGTCTCGATGAAGCCGTTTATGAGAAAGAGTGGCGAAGAGGATTCGGTGGGCCAACTTCCCGTGGCGATGAAGGCGCATCCTTCCGGAAAAGGCCAATCCCGCCCAGCGGCGTTAACTCGAATCGCCATCTGTGCGTATCGTGGATTCTGCTTGTCCCGCTGCCGATTGGAAACATAGCCCGTGATTGGCATATTGTTTGGAAAGAGCAGCTCATATAAAACTTCCACCCCTTCACGGCCATTGCACCAGTTTTTGAATGTCTGATGGCGGCGCTGAATATCGGCGATAGCTCGATTAATTCCTCTGTTACCTAGGTCAAGCGCAATATACAAATTCATCAAAAAACATAGCCTTGTTAGTCGTCATACGGATTGTTGGGCTCATGCGGGTCGAGGCGATACCCGTCCGGCGAGTACAAGCCGAATCCTGCTTCACCATGGCGCAGTTCGTCGCGTGGTTGCGAAAAATCATCACTGCTTCTGCGAAAACCGCGAGAGACAAGTAGCAAGCCCACCAGCAACAGCGTCATCCAGAAAGCTACATAAAACAACACAACCAGCTTAATCGCCCACACGAACACGGAGGCACCCGCTTGCGGCACTCCCTTCGATACCAACCAGTTCGACGCCCGCCGTTCGCCACGCACATAGGCGCGCCATCCACGGCCAAGGGTGCGTCCGAGGCGTTCTGCGGTGCTGGTGCGGGTCGTGGTGTTCATGGTCGTCTCCGGCTGCTTCAGGACGCTTCGTCATCCGGTTCCATCGGGCCGGGGTCGGGTTCCACACCGATGCGATAGCGGGCAACGAAACGTGGCCAATCCACATGGTCAACCAGGTCGATGTCCTCGATGACGCTGACTTTCGCTCCCGCACGCTCGAACAGGGCGATGCTCTTGGCGGGATAGTTGTTGCGCGACGGATAGAGCACGCCGTCGAACAGCGGCTGGCCGTCATCTCCGAGCATCGCATGCACCTGTGCGGACACCTGCTGCGTATGCCTGTAGTCGCGGCTGGCCAACTGCTCCAGATTCAGGCCAAAGTAGCCCGCCATGACGCCCGGTGCTGTGAGATCCGCCAGAAGCACGTCAGCCACCACGCCTACGGCGCGCACCATCCGGCTCTGGACTTCTTTCAGCGCGATCGAGCGTTTCTTGTCCGCAAGCCACTGATGTTTGTGGAACACCGACTCCATCAGCGCCGTGGGCAAGTCGCGCCCCAAGTAAAGCACGCCGTAGGCCCGCGTCGGGTCATCGTAGCGATTGGTGCGGCTGCGGCCATAGTACAGCGGGCTGCCCCGATAGACGACGCGGCTCACATGCTGGAGCAGTTCACCGGCATCGATCAGGAAGGATGGCAACTCGCGGTTCATGACGGTTTCACTTCAATGCACCTGGACGCCCAGCACGTTGAACACCGCCTCGGCCACGTCGTCGATCGTGCCATGCGTCACCGCATCCAGCGGCGAGCGACCGCCCAAGCCTTCGAGCGGTTCGGACAGTGCGCGGTAGATCGTCCAGTGGTCGATGCCCTCGACCTCCTGAAGTACGGTTTGGGTCAACTGCTGCTTCACCGGGTCGAGTTGCCAGTCGGGCAGCTTCTGACCGCGCGGCCCCACGTTCAGTGCCAGCAGCCGACGGGCAACGATGTCCTTGTAGATCTGCTGGCGGGATTTGTCCGCCAGCTTGGCGAACTCGGGGATCGGCAGATTGTGTGGCTGGTTGAAGGTTTCCAGCAACACGGCGCGGCCACGCTGGACGTCGGTTTTACTCGGGTCCCAGCGCGTGTCGGCACGCAGCGCGGCCGCCTTGCGTGCAAGGGCCTGCTCCACCGTCTCACCCTCCAGGTTGGCGGGCAGTTTTACCGCTTCCACACGCTCGTGGACGAACGCCTGCAACTCGGCCGCAAAAGCCTTGGCGTCCCGGATTTCGACGGTATCCGCGAAGCGACGCACATCCTTCACCGTGACGCGCGGCAGACGGTCGGCAATGAATTCAATGGCAGTGGGCATAGTCATCTCCCAAGTAGGTTTGAGACAGGATTCACTCTAGTCGCCCTTGTCGCATTTGTCAACTTAGACGCCCGGAGTGAAAGCAACCTACCTGGCGGAAGCAGCGTTCCCGCAGCATAGGCCGAGGCCAGCGCCGGGTCGCCGTTCAATCCATTCGAGCGGGTTCCACATTGACGCTGGAGCCGCAATCCGCGCCCCGCTATACCGAAACGGTTGAAGGCCAAAGGGCCGAAATGGCAAGGGAATGGGGTGCAAGGGGAAAGGCCCTACCCGAAAAGGCGAAAAGGTCTCCCGCTTGGCCCGCCACCAGGACACCCACATGCTCTCTCTGTTCCAGCGAAAACGGGCCTCGGGCGCTGCCGCTCCGTCGCCAGCACCCGTCACCGATCTTCCGAAAGGGCTGCTGCAACCGGAATCGGCCGCATCGCTGCTGGCGACACCGCGCCGACAGAAGCTGCTGGAACACATCTGGCAGCGCACCTCGCTCTCGCGCAAGCAGTTCGCCGCGCTGTACCGCGCGCCGCTGGAACGTTATGCCGAGCTGGTTCAGGCTTTCCCTGCCTCCGAAGCGCATCACCACGCTTACCCAGGCGGCATGCTCGACCACGGCCTGGAAATCGTCGCCTACAGCCTGAAGCTGCGCCAGTCTCATCTGCTGCCCATCGGCGCCAACCCCGAGGATCAGGCCGCGCAAGCCGAAGCCTGGACCGCTGCCGTCGCCTACGCCGCACTGCTGCACGACATCGGCAAGATCGCCGTCGATCTGCACGTCGAACAAGCCGACGGCAGCACTTGGCACCCGTGGCACGGCCCGCTGCACCAGCCATACCGCTTCCGCTATCGTGACGATCGCGAGTACCGGCTCCACAGCGCCGCGACAGGCTTGCTCTACCGGCAACTGCTTGACCTCGAAGTCCTGGACTGGCTCAGCTGCTATCCGTCGCTGTGGGCGTCACTGCTCTACGTTCTGGCCGGGCAGTACGAGCACGCCGGGGTGCTGGGCGAATTGGTGGTGCAGGCCGACCGTGCTTCCGTGGCCCAGGAACTGGGCGGCGACCCCACACGCGCGATGGCCGCGCCCAAGCACGCGCTGCAACGCAAGCTGCTCGACGGACTGCGTTACCTGCTCAAGGAGGAGTTGAAGCTGAACCAGCCCGAAGCCTCCGATGGCTGGCTCACCGAGGATGGTTTGTGGCTGGTCAGCAAGACGGTCTCGGACAAGCTTCGGGCGCATCTGCTATCCCAGGGCATTGACGGTATTCCTGCGAACAACACCGCCGTGTTCAACGTGCTGCAGGATCACGGCATGTTGCAGCCCACAGCAGACGGCAAGGCGATCTGGCGTGCTACCGTGACCAGTTCCACCGGCTGGATCCACTCGTTTACGTTGCTACGGCTGGCACCCGCGCTGATCTGGGAATCTGGTGAGCGACCGGTGCTCTTTGCCGGGACGGTGACGATCGACACGCCCCCCGCAGGTGAAGATGCCGAGGTAGCGGCCATCCTTTCTGCGGACGGCGCGACGTCCGCTTTGGAGAACCAAAACGCTCCGCCAGCGGAAGGTAGTGGCATCGCATCGGCCCCTCCATCCAAGGCCCCGGCCAGCCCCGACGTCATGGAGGACATACTGGCGATGGCGGGAACGGGAAATTCGCCAACCACCGATCAAGATGTGGAAACCGCCCCGGACGAAACACCCATCGTTCTTTCCGATACGCCCCTACCGACCTTGGCCGCCGCTGCGCCTTCGCGGCCGGCCTTCACGTCCTCGACGGCACAGCCATCCGGCGAGCACTTCATGGCGTGGCTGAAACAGGGCATCGCCACGCGGCGACTCATCATCAACGATGCGAAAGCGCTAGTGCATACCGTGAGCGACACCGCCTACCTGGTCAGCCCGGGCGTATTTCAGCGCTATGCGCAGGAACATCCGCAGGTAGGCAAACTGGCCAGGCAGGAGAGCCTGCAGGATTGGCAGTGGGTGCAGAAGCGCTTCGAGCGGCTGCAATTGCATCGCAAGCAATCCAGCGGGTTGAACATCTGGACATGCGAAGTCACTGGCCCCAGAAAATCACGGAAGCTACATGGCTACCTGCTTCTCGAACCCAGCTCGATATTCAGTGATGCGCCTGCAAATAACCCATTCTTGAAGCTGGCATAATTTACGCGAACTTCCTGTGCAATTGCTCGTGGCTGCCGCCATCTGCACACCGGCCCCTGCGCGAGATTCGCTCGGCTGAGGCTCATCGCTAAGCAGGTCATGGATTGTTCCAGCAACCTGGGCTTCGCGAATCGAAGAACGTCACATCTGTGGCAGGCAAGGATCGGCCAGCAGCCTTCAGAACTTGGTGGCAGAACGCTTGCTGATCTCCATCTGGCTGACCAGTGAAAACCGAGACGGCCATTCGCTTTGGCTTATTCGCCGCGATGGCATCAAGCACATGTTGGTCTCGTTCGTCAAAGCTCCAGCCATAGACGACCAGACCCTCCCCGAGCGCCGGCAGCACCTCCTCATACACATTCGTCAGATAGTGACTCCGGCGGATCGCAGCGACCTTCTGCTGACTGGTTCCCTCGCTAACGAACACCGGCACATAGTGCCCGGACGCCCACCTGCGGGTGATCGTGTCAAGCAAGTCACCTGCAGATCCTGCCCCAACTGCGAGCTTTGTCTCATCACCAAGGTAGTTACGCGCAACCGCAAGACTGCCGTGAGGATAGAAAACCAATGTTGCTCCTCCAGCAGGCCCATAGGGCCGCCGCAGATATTCCCAGTCTGTCTGGAACTCGCCGCCGTGGAACGCATCCTTGAACCAGCTGCCATTTGCCGCATTGAACAGCAGCATGGCCCAGTACAGGGTGAGATCGTAGTTCAGGCTAACGACGGTCGGAAAAACGCTGGCAAACGCACCCATCCGTTGTAGGTCGGCGGCGACATCGGCATGTATCGGATGCACACTGTGCACAGCTTCGACCAATGCCGTGCGCACTTCCGCATAAGCCGCAGAGATGTCGGCAGACGGTGATCCCAGGGCGGCGTTGACGTGCTCCGCATACCAGCATGCGAGCAACACATGCTCAAAGTCAGTCGTCCCGAGCTTGGCGAATATTGGCGCAGTGGTTGCGAGCAACCCTTTTGCGTCGGCAACGCTGTGAAGTGTTGGATATGCAAACTCCTTGTGGATGGCGATGCTGGCGCCGTTGCCCAGAAGGAGGGAGCTCCAACTTTCCGCGCTGATGCTTGCCCAAGTGTCGATTTCGATTCTGTCCATGTTCTTTCATGTGCCCGTCTTCATCGCGTGGTCTGGCACGCAGAGTCTCAGCTGCAAGCCGCTCACATCAAATCGTGCCTCGCAACGCGACAAACTGGTTACTCGGTCCTTCCGACCGGAGGGTGAGGCTCGGGCTGTTCGCCACCAAATAAGCCAAAGGCCGCGTCAAGCTGAACGGGAACAGCACGGGCAGCGACTGCAGACTGGTCACTGAAACCGGCTTGCCAGCGTAGCGCACGGCAGCTTCGATCAGCCAAGCCGTAAGCGCATCGTTGTCGATGCTCGTCTGTGGCAGGCGAATGACCCGCTTGCCTTTCTCGACCCGTTCCACGGCGCCCCAGCTCGCCTGGCTCTGAATTACCATGTTGGTCATGCGCCGAGTGCCTTCGCGTTCCCCATAGGTTTCACTCATGCGCCGATGCACTTCGGCGGCGGCGCAGTCGCCCTGGATGGCGGACAGGCGGCCCACCAGCTCGGCCACCTTGCCAAAGAACGGGTACGTCGCCACGGACATGCCCCAGCACAGTGCTGAGACGGGAATGTCCGGCTGCGTCTTGTGGATGGCCACGCCGCGATCGGCGTAATCGACCAGTTCGGCGCGCGGCTCCAGCCACAGCCGATTCAGCACGGTGCGCGTTTTCTTCTTGGCTTCCACGCCAAGCTCGGCTGCATCGAGCAGTGCATTCAGATCATCTAGCCCAGCCACGTCTGCACGTATATTCAGTGCCGCAGCCGCCCAATCAAGCTGAATGAACCGATCAAAGCCTATTTTTGGGGCTGATGAATTCATTCGGTACCTATCACATAACTGACTTTCACAAAGGGCACGATCAGTTCTTCGACCGACACCCCGCCGTGGACCACCACCTGGTCGCCCTCCGGCACGAAGGCGGTTCGTCCGCCTGCGAACAGGGGCATGAAATTCGCGGGAAGGCCTGCGACGTCCAGCCTGACCGTGTTGGGATAGGCCGCTGCGGAGTCGGCCAGCAATGGCTCACTCCGATACACCCGCACGCGCTCGCCGCGCGTCTCGGCAATCACGCCCTGGTTAGGTCTGCCGACGCCGGTGGACTCCACGTTGCCGTGGTCCGCCGTGAGGTAGATGTGAAATCCCTTGTCCAGCAGCATCGAAAACAGCCGGTCAACGAAACCGGTCGTCAGCCAGTTGCCGATCCACATCGCCACGTCTTTCTTGGACCGTTCCTTGTGGAGCCGCTCATCCACCTCATCGATGACCAGGCCCACGACCTTCGGCCGCCGGTCGATCAAATCGGCTTCCAGTGCATCGAGCTGACCGACTTGGCGCAGTGCGCGCCGATACATCACCTCATTCGAGTTGACGCCTTCGTTCTGCCAAAACGTCTTCCACAAGGATTCCTCCTTGTCCGTGCGGTCGATGGAGTCCTCGAACTCGCGCGGCTTCAGGCCGGAGAACAGTGCCTGGCGCGACACTGATGTCACGGTCGGCAGCCATGCGAACGCGGTTCCCTCGTCAAATGCGAAGCGTTTTGTGGTGGCAATCAGCCGCTCGCGTATCTGCACCCACTGGTCGAAGGCCAGCCCGTCGAAGACCAGCAAAGCGAGCTTGGTTTCCCCTGCGGATCGCCGATGGCGCAAGAAGCGCGGCACGTGGTGCACCATCACCGGGCCTTTGGTCACCGGCTGCAGGATCAGGTCGGCGTAATGCTTGGCCGCGACCCAGGCTTGCAGATGTTCGTCTGATTGCGCCTGCAAGGTCTTGATCCGCTCCCCGATCTGTTGAGACATGGTCGGCAGGCTCGCGCTGCCTTCGGTGCCCGGCAGGCCCTGCGTGCGGGCCAGGATTTCACCGTAACGCTTGGCGAACTCGCTCCAGTCCTTGTGCGAAGAGGCCGCCGTTGGCGTCGTCTCGATCAGGCCATCGATGCCTTTGAGCACCAAAGCCTGCAGCGCCGCCGGGTCCTGAACAATGCCGGCCTTGATCCAGCTCGGCATCCCTGCCGGAACGCTGTGCACTGCCAGCGGATGCAAGCTGCCGTCGAGAAACATGGAATCGACCAGCACCTGCACATCGGAGTGGTCGAACGGAATTTCGATCCTGGCGACGCCGTCTTTCTCAACATAAGCGGGTGGTGGTGGCTCCCCTGTACGCGTGCCATCAAGGCCCAGGGTCGTCAGGTAGCGATACCACGCATCCTGCACCACGCGCAGCAACGCACTCTTGGAAGTCAGCCAGGTGGCGACGGGCAGGTCTGCGAATAATCCCTTGCCCTGGATGATGCTTGCCGCGTGCTGGGCGAACAGCGGTGGCAACGAGCGGTTGGCAAAGTGCATCCGCAGCAGCTCGCGCCAGAAGTCCACCGGGGTACGGATAGACCTGGGCGCAAGCTGGTAGACGTGTTCGAGGATGAAGTCCTTCGATTCGCTCTCGCCCCGCGCAGACTGCAATTCGGTCTGGTGGGCATGAAACAGCCCGGCAAAATGCTCCGGCTCGACTTGCTGCACCGCGCTGTATGCCAGCCTGGGGAAAATCTCAGCAAGACTGAGCCGAACCACACGCCCGTGATGCACGATGTCCCACGGCAAGGCATTCGCATCGGCTCTGCGCAAATGCAGAACCAACGAAGGCGCTGGCCCTTGCTCACCACTATCCCATGCTGCGCGGTAGCGTTCCTCGTACTCCGCACGGAAGGCAAATGGGTCTTCGTACAGCATCAGCTCGAAGCCTCGGCTGCGCAGTTCGGTTAGCAGCTTTTCGTCCAGCAGCACATCGTCGGGGTCGCAGGCCACCCACAGTCGGGTGAGATCGACCGTGAAGTGACTCAGGATGCGTTCCGTCCAAAGGCTCATGCCTCACCTCCGACGCGCACCATCATCACGGCGTTCAAATCCGGCACGCTGGCATCCATGTCGTCCAGGGCGGCCATGCGTGCATCGTGTTCCTGTTGCAGCCGCTTGCGGCGGTGCTCGCGCACGGCGGGCAGGCCGATTCGTCCAATGGCCTGGCTCCGGGCCTCGAAGGCATACAGCGCCCGTTCGCGTTCTTCCTTCAACCGGGCGCGGTGTTCGGTCAGCAGCTCGGTGAAGATCCGCTCACCCTGGGTACTGGCCGCGGCGTGGGATGCTTCAAACAACTTCGCCGACGCCTCGGCACTGGTCACGGCATGCACGTCTACAGATTCAGTCAGCAGCAGATCCCAGACGCGCTTGGCGGTCGGCACGAAGGGGCGGCCTTCTTCGTTGATGAACACTGGAAGGAAGCGCTTGCGGCTTAAACCTTCAGCAGCCAGGCTGATTTCCCATAGCGACCAGATGCCGCGCACCGAATCCGGCAAACCCGTCACGCGGATCACCGGCAGCGGCTGCCCGGCGACAAAGCGCGGCAGCTCGCTGATCACAGCCCGAGCGCGGGGGTCTTCCATGGTGACCCATTCCAACTCCGGGTTCTCATCCGCCGTGCGCGCGTCAAAACAGGCCTGGGCCGACTCGCTGCCGTCCGCCCACTTCACCCGCCACGCTTTGCCAGCCTTCGTTGCCGAACCGCCGCGCGCAGCCAGCCCGTTGATGATGGCGCGCTCCAGCCAGAACTGCGCCGGGTGATCACGCCACTTGCGGGCATCCTCGGCGTCCAGATCGTGCTCGGTGGTGAGCAGATCGCTGTTGTTCTGGGACTCTGACAGGGTGGATCGTAGTTGGGACACCACCGCGTCGCACTCCTGCTCGATGGCTTCCGGGTTCTGCAGGCCGTGAACGAACAGCTCGTCGAAGATCGGGTCAGCTTCGACCGAGTCCATCACGTCGGCCGCCTTATCGACGCCGAACTCCTGCGCGATGACCTCCAGTTTTTCTTCCAGCACTTGGCGCACGCGGTGCTCTACCGTGTCTTCAAGCACGAAGTTGATGGCACGCACCACATGTTTCTGGCCGATACGGTCCACCCGGCCAATGCGCTGCTCGATCCGCATTGGGTTCCACGGCATGTCGAAGTTGACGATGACATGGCAGAACTGCAGGTTCAGACCTTCACCACCGGCATCCGTCGAGATCAGCACGCGCACATCCTTGGAGAACGCCTGCTGCGCACGGGTGCGCGCTTCCAGATCCATGCTGCCGTTGAGCGTCGTCACCGAGAAACCACGGCTTTCCAGGAAGTCGGCCAGCATGGCTTGGGTGGGCACGAACTCGGTGAAGATCAGCACCTTCAGCGCCGGATCGCCTTCTTCTTGCTGCAGCTTGTAGATCAGCTCCAGCAGCGCTTCAGCCTTGGCGTCGGTGCCGGCGGCCTCGGTTTCGCGGGCCAGTTCCAGCAGCATCTCGACTTCGGACTTCTCCAGCTCCCAGCCACTGGACTGCATAGCCAGATCCACCTGAGACTGGCCGTCGAGGTCTGCCCATTCGTCGGTGCTGGTGTGCTCAAACAGGTTGGCCTGGGGCTGCGGCGCATCGAGCAGGGCCTGGCGCTTTTCCAGCGTGGTGCGGATGGCCGCTGTGCTGGATGTCACCAGCCGCTGCATCAGGATCATCAAAAAGCCGATGTGGCGCTGCTTGGCCGCCATGGCCTGGTTGTAGCCGTGGCGCACATAGTCGGTCACCGCCTCATACAGGCGCTGTTGCGCGCCGTGGCGTGCCTGCCAAGCCACTGCCTTTAGCCGGGTCACGCGCGGCTTGAACAGCGGCTGGCCTTCGGCGTTGATCGATGCGCGCTTCTCGGTGCGAATCACGAAAGGCCGCACCCGCTCACGGTTGACGCTGCCCTCATCCGGGAAGGCTTCCCGATCCAGCAACTGCATCAGCCGCATGAACTGGTCAGTTTTGCCCTGGTGCGGCGTGGCCGACAGCAGCAAGAGATAGGGCGATGCCTCGGCTAGCGCAGCGCCCAACTTGTAGCGGGCGACCTGCTCGGTACTGCCGCCCATGCGGTGGGCTTCGTCGATGATGACCAGATCCCACGACGCCGAGATCAGGTCCTCGAAGCGCTCGCGGTTGTAGGTGTTGAGTTGCTCCAGGCTCCAGCCGCGCCGACTTTCCATGGGCTTCACGGAGTCCAGCGAGCAAATTACCTGGTCGTGCATGCGCCACAGGTTATCTTCCTCGCCCGCGCCACCGCTGCGCCACTGCCGGAAGGCCGACAACTCGGACGGCTCGATGAACTGAAGCGTCTCGCCAAAGTGCAGGCGCATTTCCGCCTGCCACTGGCGTACCAGCCCCTTGGGCGCCACCACCAGGATGCGCTTCACCCGGCCACGCAATTTCAACTCGCGCAGCACCAGACCGGCCTCGATGGTCTTGCCCAGGCCCACCTCATCGGCCAGCAGGTAGCGGATACGGTCGCGGCTGATGGCGCGGTTCAGTGCGTAGAGCTGGTGCGGCAGCGGCACCACGCTGGACTGGATCGGCGCCAACAGCAGGTTGTCCTCCAGCGCATCCAGCAGCTTGGCTGCCGCCGTGGTGTGCAGAATCTGCTCCACATTGGGGCGCACGCTTTCCAGCGCGGCCAGATCAAGCGCCCGTGCACGTACCACCGCGTCCTTGGCGGGTAGCCAGACGCGGTAGGCCACCTCGCCCCACACATTCTGCCGCTCGATCACCCGGCACGGCGATGCCTGCCGGGTGAACCAGCACCAGTCGCCGATGGTGAATTTGGTTCCGTTGCTCACTGTCCACCCAACTCGCGTTCGATCTGCTCGATGCTGGGCAGATTGGTTTGCAGTTCCTTGGGCAAGGATTCCAGCAGCTTGTATTCGGCCACGCCCATGGGCTGGGTTTTGTCGCCCAAGGCGTATTCGGCCACCACTTCGTTCTTGCTTTTGCACAGCAGCAGGCCGATGGTGGGCGCATCCTGCTCGGCTTTGATCTGCCGATCCACTGCCGTGATGTAAAAACTCAGCTGCCCCAGGTGCTCGGGCTTGAACTTCTCGGCCTTCAGCTCGATGACCACATAACAGCGTAGCTTGAGGTGGTAGAACAGCAGGTCGATGAAGAAGTCATCGCCGCCCACTTCCAGGTGCACCTGCTGCCCGACAAAGGCAAAGCCTGCGCCCAGCTCCAGCAGAAACTGGGTGATGTGTTTGACCAGTGCCGATTCGATCTCGCGCTCGTCGGCCTCGCTGCCCACATCGAGAAAATCGAACAGGTAAGGGTCTTTGAGCGACTGCTGCGCCAGATCGCTGCCCGGCGCAGGCAAGCGCTCGACGAAATTGGTGATGGCCTGGCCGCTGCGCTCCAGCCGCCGGGTTTCGATATGGATGTTCAGCACATTGCGCGACCAGCCGTGCTCGATGGCGGCCTGCGCGTAGGCCAGGCGCATATCCGGCGCCTTCAGCTTGGCTAACAGCACCAGATTGTGGCCCCAAGGCAATTGTCCAACAGCCTGTTGGACAATTTCAGCCTCCGGCCAGGCCTCGGCAAACGCCCGCATATACATCAGGTTGGCGCGCGAGAACCCCTTCATGCCCGGAAACGCCACCCGCAAATCGTGCGCCAGCCGCTCGATCACCTTGCTGCCCCAGCCTTGCGCGGCCTGCCGCTGCAGGATGTCACGGCCAATCTGCCAGTAGAGTTGCACCAACTCCCGATTGACCGCCAGTGCCGCGCGCTGCTGCGCGCCATGGATACGGCTTTTCAGTTCGTCCAGCCACAGCGCGTAGCCTTCAGGGACGGGCAGCAGCGATACCGCCTGTTCGCTTTGGGTCGGGTGTTTGGCCATTTACTGTTCCTCGCTGCGGTAAGTGCTCTCGAAAGCGCATTCGTCCTTCAGCCCCAGCTTGGCCATGATTTCGCCACGGCTCACCTCACCCGCTATAGCGGCCAACATCCGCCGCACTTCGGGGGTGACTTCGGGGGTAGCTTCGGGGGTGACTTGGTTCCGACCTGGTCCCAACTTGGCCCCGACTTGCTCCCTGGCCTGCGCATCCGCCTGTTCCGGCGCCAAATTCGCCCCCAGGGTTTGGCGCAAGTGCTGCATGGGCGGGCTCATCAAATCCCGTCCTCGGTACGGGTCAAGGCGAGGTCGTACAGCGTCAGCAGCTTTTCGTCCTCTTGCAACGCTGCGTCGGGCACTTTGGCGGCGATGTCGATGATCGTCTGATAGTCCTTACTGCCCCATGCCGTTCTGAAACCAGCGCGCAGCGCCTCCAAGCGGAACTCCTTCAGACGCCGCCCCGTGAATGCCCGGTACTGGTCGAACTCCTTGAGCAGCGCCTTCTCGCGCTTCTTCTCCAGGTCTTGCGCCTTGTTGGGGTCGGGCACGTACCAGCGATCTTTGGCCTTGGCCACAAGGGCTGGGCTGTTCTTCTCCAGCCCGCGCAAATCCTTGTGATTGGTCGAAAGGTAGCTGTGGATCTGGCTCGGAACCTCGCCTGTGCCGTCGTACTGAATAAAGTTGTCTTCAAGCAGCGCAGCAAGTTCCGGTTTCTCTTCGTGCTTTTTCCAACCTGCCCCGAGCTGGCTGATGAAGTCGGTGTGAACCTCTTGATAGGTTGACGGGCGACGCTTCAAGAAATCGGTCAACCAGTCAATCGCGCTGCGCTCATCGGAAACAAACATTTCCATCTGAGGCGCAATGGCAACCTGCATACGCTTCTTGTCGTACTCGGCGACCTGATCCGGCAAAAAGACCATTCCATCCCGCTCAACGAAACGCTGCACCAAACCCGCTTGAAACTCATGAGTGGACATAGGCACAGGCGCGTTATGACGGACGAACCATGCGACCATGCGGTCAAAGATGATCCGAGGATCGCGCTCGGCAATAAACTCCAGCTCGCTGCCCTTAACTTTCACTCGCGGCAGGTATCCAAGATGGGTTCTGACGAAATCCCAGACCGAGTCTTCGGTACCGCCCGATTCCACGAATCTGTCTTCCAAGCCACCATTTGGCTTGTACGCGGAAATCACCAAATCCTGCTTTACTGCAGTTGTTGTTGTAATGGCCTTAAAGCTCCCTTTCTGCTTATCAAGAGCTGCGACGTTGGCAACAACGAACCCCGCTTCCTGCAGCGACGTTTGAATTGCATTCCAAACACTTGCTTGTGTATTTGAAAATTCGATGGTGACCCAACGGCCTGGCTTGAGTGCCTCATAGACGTTTCTTAATCCGTCAGTCATCATTCTTCGATAATCGTTCAGCGATTTTGACTGTGCTTTACTTTCGATTGCTTCCGCTTTGGCATCAGTCAGTGCGCCAAGCCAACCCTCCCAAAGCGCATTTAGCTCTGAGTACATGATGTTGGCGCCAAAAGGTGGGTCTATGAACGCATAATCAATTGAATTGGATGGAAGTTTTAGCCCCTGCGTTGATTGCGTGGACAATATTGCATTCAGCTCTTTAATTTCCGCCTTTGATTCATTTTTTGAGATTGCGTTGTCGAGCATCTCAAACATATTCAGCTCTTTTACGAGAGAGGGAATATAGAGAGTGCCATTAGTCGGCCCACCCCCGGCCCCCCAAGTGCCTGCCTGATAGGTCAATCCATACCTTTTCGTTATGCGAAAAGCGACGGTTGTCACCAATGACTTTAGCAGAGGGTGTTCGCACAAGGAATTAAATGCAGCCAATGCGATGCGATTTCTTCCCGTATAGAAATGATGAATATGAGTCAATCCATGCGACTCAATTGGTTGTCGGGTATTAAAACCAACCGGCAACTGGAAGGTTGGGCACCATTCACTTGCTCGAACCGACTCGGTTTTCAGAATTAGGGCAATATCAGCTTGGTCGGGGATCTTTTGGAATCTTTTTTTTCCGACCTTGTAGTTGATCATTACAGGCACTTGAACTGCCTGCTCAACTATATGTCCAAGGTACGGATCCATCAGTTTTTGCCACTTTCTTTCCATTGAGCGCTTCGTCAGTGAAGCGGCGCATGAAGGGCAACTAAATTGATCGTTGACTTTCCCTCCTTCAATATCAACAGCAGTATTCCAAAACACAACATCACTAGCACATTCTGGACATGTAAAAACATCAGACCATACCGTGTAATTGACTCTGCCGACCGCACAAAATTTCCCTAGATCGGGGATCTCATTGGAGTTGATTTCCTCTACGGCAAGCTGGATTTGATCATTAGTGGGGGCGTGAGCCGTTTGAAACATCCATCCATACTTTTTCTCAGTTTCACGAAGCAACCTTTTTGCATCGTGCTGAAATGAAATTGGTTCAGACGGGGTGTTGTAAATATATGAAATAAAGCCTGCGACTGGAGATAGGTCGCTCAATATGGCTTTTCTTGCCCCTAATTTTGAAAACGGAACCAGTGACTCTTTTCCGCTTATAATTTCTTCTTTATAAATAACGTCATTCGAGTCGACTTTGTACCCAAGAGACTCAACAACTTCCTTATTTCCGCAAAGTTGAGCAGCGATTCCCGTTGCACCACTTCCCGCAAACGCGTCCTGGACTAAATCGCCCGGCTCGGTGTACTGCAGAATGTAGCGCATGATTGCTCTATGCGGAACTTTGGTGTGATACGGGTGTAGCTTATATAGCGGGTCGTATTTCCCCTCACTTACATCTGCAAAGAATGGCTCTTTGATATACGGGACTGAGGAATCGTAAGATTTTCCGTAGTGCTGAATAAAATCTTCAACAAACGGATTTGGGCATGCGGTGTAGTACGGCGGATCGGAAAGCTCCAAGATGGCGTCGTCCGATCCGATAGGAAAACCTTCGATTTTCCGGAACTCAGGATCTTTGAGCTTCTCGGCAAGCAGCTTCAGGTAGTGCTCGCGACGCGCCTCATCGCTCGGGAACGTTTGCCCGAGGCATTCCACCGGGCCAGAAGTTTGTTGTGTAGGGATAAATAAATCAGTCATTTTTTTCCTCGGCGCTTTGGGCCTTGATTGCCGCGTTCGCAGACTGCTTGACCACGCCGCTCAGGTTATCGATGGATTTTCTGACCCGCTCCAACTCCTCTACGACAGGATGGCGCGGAACGCTGGTGCCCATATAGGGCTGCAGATCCACGTGGGTCTTCTCGCTATACTTGTTTTTCCCATACTCGTATTCGGCCGACACTTCGAATGTATGCGGACAAATCGTCGGATCAGCTCCGCTTGCAAATATCTCAAAGCCCATCCCGAGGTCGAAAAGCAACTCCGACATAGGTGGTAGGCAGTCGATAGACTGCGAAAAGGCTGATTGCTTGGCGAGGTTGCGACTCTCGGCTTGCTCGCCAAACTGAAAGAAATCCCGATCAAGGCGTAGCCGGAGATTCTGCGCAGGCGAGCGGCCCACATTCCTGATCAGCAATTGGATGACAGGTGTGCCCATCCGAACCTGCACAGTCACTGCGACAAACGGGCGATTCTGATCAGCCATCTGCTCACGCATTGCACCCACTGCGGCACGGTTGGCACGCAAGATGAAAAACGTGAGTCCGGCGAACATCGCGGTCAACAGGACGTTGGCCAGCGTCAGCCATTCCGGCAAGTTCGCCGGCATCATCAATGAGGCGACATCATTCATTGAGTGCTTCCTCTTCTACTTCTTGATCATCGTCTCGGGGTTCGATGGATGTCTTCGGTTTGATGGCAATGGCAACGGCCTTACCTGTTGCCAGAGTTGCACGGATCACATCCTGAAGCACCCGCGACTGGCTGGGCGTGGTACCCACCCACGCCTTGGACACTACGGTGGTGAACGCGGTGTTGTCGAAATGGCGCTGCGCGTTGTCATAGGTGATCCGCAGGCCACCTTTCGGCCCCTGGATGCCGGGGTCGCGTTCCAACAGCTTCCAGTAGTCCAGCGGCAGGTACATGCCGGGCACAAGGCCCACGTCATCCGGGTTGAATACCAATCTGGAGCAGAGCTTGAGGAAGAACGGGTTCTCGGTCAGGCGGAATCCGCCAATGCCGGTGTTGGGCGCACAGGCCTTCAGTGCGCTGAGCACGGTATCCATGCGGTCGATTTCTTCTTTCAACTGCGCGTTGGGCAAGCGATAGACCGCTTCGGCTGGCCCAACGCGCCGATCCTCACGCTCCATTGCTTTGTACTGAACCATGACAAAACTTTGGTAGGTTTCGTTGAAGTAGATGAGGTCGGTGCCGGTTTGCTCTTCAAGCGGCAGGCGGTTGGCAAGGATGACCGTGAGGCGTTCCGAGGTTCCCTCGGATTCAAATACCACTGCACCGTAGGGGTAGGTTCTGACCACTTCGAAGCCGGGCAGATTTTGCAGGTCATTGACCACCATCGGGTCTTCGCGCAGCCGAACGCTGGGCAGGCCGTCGAGAAAAGACACCGGCGTTTCGTCCGATGGCGCCCATTCCTGAACAGGGTCGCGGCTCAGGCCGGCTATCGACAGTGCCGTAAGCAGTGCTTCTTTTTGCTGCGCCAAGTTGTCTCGTGCCCGCTCCGACAACCGCCGGATGCGTTCTGTTCGTGCCTGACTGAACCGATCCAGCAGGGTGCTGGCTTGGGGGGCGATCTGGCGAATGGTTTCAACGACGGCGGTGAAGCCTTTGTCGGTCAACAAGCCACCTGATTGAAACCGCTTGCGCACGGATGCGGCATTGCGCTTGGGCAGACGATTCAGCAGTTTCCGCACAGACAGCGGTTCGGCGAGTTCTTCGACTTTGTCGATATTCAAGCGACTCAACCCCGTACCAGCGCGCACGCCACGACGCCCCAGGCCGATATGCGTCAACTTCCCCGCGTTGACAACAAAGCAAACCAGTGGCGCGGTTCGGCTGTGCTGAAAGTCAGCGACAGGCTCAGCAAACGCGTGCTCCTCGGCTACACATTCAAGGAATGTGTCCATCCGATCCTTCGAGAGGGATACGGCGAAGCCGCTTGCCTTGGCCATCTAGGAAGCTCCGCCTTCATCCGATGCTTCCTTGTCTGGAGCAGGTGCTATTTGTTGCCAGTCCTCTGCAATCGCTGTCCAATCCACGGTGCGCTCGACAGCTTCGATCTCGCCTGTTTCGTTCTCCTTCTTGCCCGACCATACCGCCCAGAAGTCCGGGTCATCGGATTTTGGCCGTTGGCCTTCAGGCAAGGCATTCATCTGCACCAGCACGGGCAACTCAGAGGCCCAGCCCAGCAGGATGGCGTGGCGCGAAGGTAGCGAAGGAAGATCGCGCAGCAGGCCACGCAGGTTGTCAGGAACCAGCTTGTGCACCAATTCCTGGTCACGGTCATTGCTGATGCGGTGCAGCAGGTAGCTGTTGCATTGAGACAGCACTGTAGGCGACAACTCGCTGGGGCGCTGGGATGACAGCACCAAACCCAATCCGAACTTGCGGCCTTCGCGGGCAATTTTCTCGAATACCTGACAACAAATGGCGGCTGAGTTCTGGTTCTCAGCATCGTCCTGGTAGCGTTTGATAAATGTATGCGCTTCTTCCATCACCAGAACGGTAGGCAGCGTTTTGCCGTGGTTGAGCTTGCGGTAGCGCTGCATGGCTTCCAGCGTCATACGAGCAATAACGGCGGTGACGATGTGCACCACCTCAGCGGGCACCAACGATAGGTCGATGACGGTTACCGTTCCGTTGGATGCTTGGTTGTCGCCGATGGTGTTGGCCAGCCAGTCATGCAACGTCACACCATCGGCATTGCCTGTGATGGTTTTCATGCGGCTATCGGACAGAATCGTTCGAATGCGCATGAGCATTGTTTCGACGTATTCCGAGACGCCTAGCAGTTCTGCATTGGCTTCAACACTGCGCAGCAGTTGGTCGCCAGTAAAGGCGCGGGGTACGTCCGCATCGATCGGCAAGATGTCGGTGTCGCTGCCGCCGAAGGCCGCATGGGCGGCCTTAGCCATGCCCAAAAATTCGTCGATCTCTGGTGCAGTGAAATCGTAGTTTGGGTACTGGCCTGAACGCGCGTTGGCGAAGGCGGTAATCTTGTCTCGTATTGCGCCCAGCGCCGCATTTTCATCCGCAGTGAATGAAGCATCGTTCCCCAAGCCTTCCTGCCACCTCCTGGTCTTTTCAAAGAAGTTCTTGGGGTGCGGAAAATTAGCCCAGGGGCGTCCGGCAGCGCGCTCGATCTGAATCACGCTAACCAGTGTGCGCAGAAAACGACGCATGTCGTGGCTTGGTGTGACGGTGACTTCCACCGCACCGTCGCGCACGGCGCGCAGTGCCTGGATCAATGTCGGCCGTTGCGCCTTGGCGCTGGCTTGGGTAAACGCACTCCACTCAGCGCTGTTCCAAAACCAGAGCGGCACCTGTAGCTGCTCAATGCCACCGTCAGGCTTCGGCTCGACAGCGAATACGCGCACTTTCCCCAAACCATCAAATGCCTTGGCGTACTCGCCGTTGGGGTCGAGCACGATGAAACGGGCATTGGGGTCAGCTCCGCCGCGTGCCTTGCTGGCTTCTTCCATCGACCAGCGGATCAAACCGGCTACCGAGCAGGATTTGCCACTGCCGGTGTTCCCCAGCACGGCCAGATGACGACCGAACAGGCGATCAGGGTCGATCTTGACCTCTGCATTGGCGGCTAGCGGACTGACGCCGATTTTCACCCGGCGGTTGTCGCCGGATTCGACGATGGCGCGTAGCTGGGTTTGGGTGGGTAGCAGTACGGGGTCGCCTACCGTCGGGTAGGCTTCCACACCGCGCCGGAAGGAATAGCGTTCCTTTCCATCGATCTGACCCTCGTAAGCCAGACCACCCAGCGGGTTGAGGCTCATCTTGCGCAGCGGATAAGGCAAATCAACCAGGCCGAAATCCTGCATGCCCTTGCGCTTGGGGTATTGAGACCGCTCGATGGTGATCCACTCCACCTGTGCGACCAGATAGCCTGTCTCACTAGGCACGAGGACATAACCATTGATCCGCGGGAACGGCCGTGGAGTACCTGTGTTCAGAGCGAGGTTGTCGGGTGCTTCGATGTCCAGCAGAACCTTGATTTCGTCAGGCGAGACAAAATCGATGCTGCCGATACGCAGTGAGTCGGCGTAGGCCAGGGGCGAGAAGCTCATACCAGGTCTGCCCCGTCAAAATCGCTACCAGGTTTCGCTGCTGCCGGGCCTGGATGGGCTTCGGTGCCGTAACGCTGCTTGAGCAGTTCGCTCATGCGGAAGGTGGTTTTGTCGATAGCGGCCTTGGGCAGGAAGCTTTCGGTCAGGATTTGCAAATCAGCCAGAGCGGGGCCGATCAGCAAGCTGATCTGCGAGGGACGTCCCAACTCTCGATAGGTCTGCATGATGCGGCCAAGCGGATCGTTATAGGCAATGATCACCAGATGGGTGGACGGCACTGTGAGCATGTCGCGAATGACACGGTTGATGTGCTCGTCACCAAAGCTGTAGCCATAGGTAATCAACGTGCTGTTAGGGCGGCACACGGCGGCGGCGAGGTCTCGGAACAGTTCCACATAGGGGTGATCCGAAGTCTCCCGGTCCTTGGCGGCATTGGGGTAGATCATCAGCTTGTGAGCACTGGCACCTTTGAGCCCGGGCGCTTGCAGATAGGGCGCGACATCATCGGCGCCGAAGGGCAGCCCGACGCGGCGGATATCCCTATCGACCTGCAACCAATCCACCGAGCCGTGCAGCTTGGTAAAGCGAGCGACCCCCTCCAGATAGCGCGGTTCACCGCGTATGCCTGGTGGGTTGTAGTGCATGTCCAGATCCAGCCGCGATGAACGAAAGATCGGCATGAGGTTGCCGAGGAAGCGGTCCAGCAGATGCAGCCCGGCCAGTTCGGCCCCAGCTTCGATAAGTCGGTCGTAGTTGGTGGTGAAGATGTTCAGCCGGTCGCGCACGCCGGTGCGGCTGGCGAAGCTCATCAGGAAGGTGACCAGCACATTGAGCGCTTGCTCACGTTTGTCTTCATCTGCCCTGGCAATCCCGGCTTCGCTGTCGAGGATGGACTTGGAGAAGTCTTCCAGCGTGCTGGTCAGCTCAGTCAGCAAAGTTTCGGCTTCTGCTGAGTTGCCCAGTATCTCTAGCCCTCGCAGCAATTCGTTGGCGGCGCGAAGCTGGTCTTCCAGATTACCCGTTTCCCGGCCTGATCTTTGGGCGGCTTCTTTCGCTGCTTTCCTGATTGCATCCTCGTAGATGGTCAGGGTTACTTGGTTCATTCCAGCCGCTGGCTTGCCTGTCGCCAGATGGTGCACGGCATGGGTCAATCCTGAGCCAGCAAGCAGCGAAAGATGCTCCGACTGAAATAAGGCGGTCAGCCAAGGCTCGACACGGCTTCGCAACACCTTGATGTCGAAATTTTGGCTCTGAGTTAGCCAGGAGGCTTCTGCGCCTTCGCAAAGCTTGAACTTGCCGGCATCCTCGGCGCTTGCTTCGAAGCAGATAGGGGCGTGGTCGTCCCTGACTTTCAGTGTGTTGCTCATGGCAGCAGTTTCCTGTTCGTTTGCAGAGTCATGGCATCACTCGATCACGAAGCGCAGCTTGGTGGCATCCTTGCCCTTGCAGCGTTCGTTCATAAAGGCATCGAAGCGCTTGCGCAGCTCATCCGGCATGGCCGGCGAGCCGCCTTGCAGCAGTGCCTGCTTGATCTCGTCACCCTTGACAGCGATCTTCTCCAGCCCCGACAGGGCCTCTTGCACGGCGTTGGCGAACTCTTGAGTCAAGGGCTCCGGCAGCTTGCGTGAGGTCAGGAAGGCGTCGATCAGTTTCTTGCTTGCTGCGGGCAACAGGCCGAGGCTGTCCTGGGTGAACGGGTCTTCCAGATTTTCCAGCAGGGTCTGCTGCCAGTTGGCCAGCAACTCATCCAGGTCATCATCCAGCTTGTGCAGGCGGTTGGCGGCGGGCAGCAGCTCCAGTTGTTCGGCAGCCGGGCGGAACTGGCAGTGCGGGCAGACGGCGGTCGTGACCAGCGTCGGCTCATCCAGCGATGAGCAGCTCTTCAGGCCGTTGAGGGATTCCTCGAAGGCGGTGAGCTGGCTGGTGGGCATCAGCGATACGCCGGCCAGCACGCGCAGCGCCTGCAGGCGGTCGTCCTTGCGCAGAGCGTTGCGGGTCTTGTCCTCGGCCACGCCGAGGCGCGCCTTGCTGTGGCTGGCGATGTAGGCGGTGATGTAGTCCTTCTTGAGCTGGGCCAGCGTCTGCCGGCCATTACCCAAGATCAGGGCGGCGTGCTCGGCGCTGCGGTCCTGGCTGATCTTCTCGAAGATGGCCTTGCGGGCCGCCTCAGCCTGTTTCAGCCACGGGTGCTCGGCGGGCAGCACCATCTCGGCCTGCGAGAGGTAGGACGCCGTGCTGCCCAGCTCCGCCACCAGTTCGAGCAGACGCTCGACGGCAGCCAGGATTTCCAGGTTCTTTTTCTGGCCGTCCAGGTCTTCCTCGGTGACGCGCAGGTTCTTGAGCTTGCCGACAGTGTTGTAGGGTGTCAGCGACTCGGTGAACTTCTTCAGCGAATCGAGCCGGGCGTACCAGTCCTTGGCTTCTTCCTCACGCAGCGGGTTCTGGCCCCAGAAACCGAGCTTGCCTTGCTGCAGGTCGGAGCCGGCCTTGAGCACGCGCGGCACCAGGGCGCTGACTTTCTCCTGCAGCTTGATGACCGGTTCAATGTCGCCCTGGCTGGCCTTCTGCGCCAGGCCGGACGGCAGGTCGAACAACTCGAACAAGGCGCGCAGCACGGCGAGGTTGATCTCCTTGGGCGCCTCGATGTGTTTGAAAGCTTTGAGTTCCTCCAGTGAGCGTTCTGCCAGTTGGCTCAGCTTGCCGGAGTCGATCTTGTCGCCGGTGATCGACAGCACGATGTCACCGGAATAGACCAGCCCGCCCAACACGGTGACCAGTAGGTCGGGTTCCAGCCGGTACTTGATCGGTGCGAAATACTCAATGTCGGACGAGCCTGACAGCAGTTCGTTGCGGTTGAGCACCTGGCCGTGGCCCTTGGCTTTGAGCCGGTTCAGCACTTCCTGCGCGTAGCGGGAGTTGGCCGGATCGACGCGGTCGCCATCGAGCAGTTCCAGCGCATCGAGAATGGCTGCGGCATCCTTGGTGCGCGTACCGCCGGCCAGAGTGCGCAGTGCGTTGCCGATCAGTTGCTTGCGGTTGGTCTCGGTGACCAGCACGGAAAAGCTGGGGTATTCCGGCGCGAGATCGCCGAAACGCTGGCCCAGCACCAGGCCCGAAATAACGTTCACCACGTCGCGGAAGTTGATGCGCTCGTCCGCACCGAGGCGCGCCCGGTCACGCAGCGACACGCCTTTGGCCCAGTCCTGCAGGTTCTTTTTCTTGCCCTGGTAGGTGACCTCAAAGGCGGTCATCTGCTTTTCCTGCAGCCACTTGCTCATGGCACGCAGAAAGTCCTGCGCCTTGGACAGGTAGATGGCCTTGGCGCCGCCGCTGGCGGTGGAGGCCAGATCGAGCGCCGCTGCGTAGGACGACAGGTGCCGCTTGAGATCGTCGTCCAACCCGGTGAGGCGGAAGAAGACCTCATCCGACAGGTTGGCGTCGCTGAACTTCGGTTTGTCGAAAGGCTGGATGAAGTAAACGTAGAAATCGCGTTCCGGCTGGGCCGTGGGCCGATCATTCGGCGCGCCAAAGAACAGGTAGCCCATGCGCTCGACACGGCGTTCTTGCCATTCGAGCTGGTACTGCCAGATCTGGAAGCCGGGGTAACGCAGGTCGTCGCTGCACTCCATCAGCGCTTTGACGGCGCTGTAGTAAGCACGGTCCAGCGCATCGTCGGACAGAGCTTCGGCGCGCTTTTCGATCTGCGCGTCGTAGTCGATGTCTTTCTTGAGGTCGAGGTAGTACTGCTCGGTGTCGGGGGCCTTGGAGATGAACTGGCCGTTGACGGTCTTCAGCACTTCCCGCATCACGGTTTGCACCATCGACAGCAGGTTCTCGGCGGGGTCGCCCGGCATGTCCTCCACGCCCGGCTGGAACAGACACAGGGCGTCGCGCAGCTCGGCGGCGGTGGGACCGATCGGAATGTGGATGTCGCCGCCGGTGGTCAAGCGGTGCACAGCCAGCGCATTGATGACGCGCAGCGCCATCGGCTTGTAGGCCGGGCGCGTAAAGGCCTGCTGCACGCGCGACTCCAGCACTTCGGAGACGCGCATGACTTCTTTGATGTTCGGGTCGGCGCGCAAGACCGAGTTGGCCTTGATGGTGTTCCAGAAACTCTCGTAGCTGATGAACAGCGGCTTGTCGGCGGGCACTTCCTGGTCGAGGATGGCCAGCATGGCGGCCTCGATGGTCTTGAGCGCGCCGCGCTTCTCGGTGAAGTGGATCTGCTCGAAGGTCTTCAGGTAGTCCGGATGCACCGGGAACAGCCGCACGTACTCGTCCATGCGCTCGTTCATGGAGCCGTAGAACTTGGCGAACGGCGTGAGGTATTCGCGGATCTTGTTCTGCTGGTCGGCAGTCTTCTTGAGCAGGCGCGCGGAGACGACGAAGCTGACGTCCTGACGGTCAATGAGAATTTGGGTGAAGCGCTCGTTGACCCGGCGCATGCTGTCGGCCACATGCTGGAAGCGCACGCTGTCGAAGATGGCTTCCTGCACACCGGCCACGAAGCGGAACTTCAGATGTTTGGTGATTTCGCCGATCTGCCGCAGGATGGCCAAGTCGCGAATCAGTTCGTTGTCCTTGCGCGATTGCAGGTATTCCAGGAACTCATCGACCACCAGCAGCAGGCCCTGGTCTGGGTAGACCTCATGGAAAGCGGCCATCATTTCTTCAAGAGACTCTTTGTTGTTGAGTTCCTGATCTGCTGGCGGGAAGCTGTAGCTGACGCCCAGTTTGTCGAGGAAGCGCTCAAGCTGCTGGGTGATGACCTGGCGCAGCGGCATTTCCAGACCGCCCACCTCGATGCGAAGAACTTTGAATTTCCCGGCGATGGAGGCAACCGCCTCGGCGACCTTGGGGTGGCGAATCATCGGCGCATAAGCGGCGTCTTCTGCCACCAGCGACAGCACCGACATCAAGTGCGATTTACCGGTGCCGTAGTTGCCGACGATCAGCACGCCCTTGTGATCGACCGAATCCTCGAAACTGAGCTGGGGAACCATGAGCTTGGAGATTCGCGCGGCCATGTCGTCGGAGATGACATAGGTCGCGACGAGCTTCTTGGCTTCGTCCGGGCGTCCGGCATCGAGCAGTTGAATGACTGACTCGATCTGCTCGAACTGGATCAAATCTCCGTATTTCATGTTCGTACCCATATGCTTCTCTCTTCCCGCAGTTTTCGTAAATTCGGTCAAATTTCGAGTACGACCACACCGTCCTGGCTGTAGTCACGGTGTTCTGGATGGCTCATGTCGGCATAGATCAGCCGATCACCGCGCAACTCGCCAGGCCAGACGGCCACGACGCGCTTGGAGTGCGCCAGCCGCTTGACGAGGTCAAGCGGGTTGATCTGCAAGCTGGGCTCGAACAGCAACTCCAGGTTGTCGAGCAGCAGCGGGATTTCGGTTCGTTCCCCGAATTGTTCAAGCAGCGCGATCTCGCGCAGCAGTTCGCCTGCTGAGAAGCCGCGTTTGTTGTTCGGCGTGGCGGCCAGGCGACGCCCCAGCTCCAGGCCGACGTTGAGCGGCTCGATGTTGAGCTTGGCGCTGAGCTGGCGCAGCAGTTGGGTCTTGCCACTGCGGCTGGTGCCGACCAGTAGGATCAACTTGCTGTTGATGTCGCCGATTTCGCCGATGAGTCGTTCCAGTTTTGCGAGCATGCTCATCCCATCAGTCCGTCTCGGCTTCGAGTCGTTGTTGATCAGGGGAGCGATAACCCGGCGCCAGCACCGCGCTGCGCACACCATAGATGGCGAGGTGGTTCCTCAACCAAAGCCGGTACTCGGGGCCGCGCAGATTGTGGTCGGGGGAGCAGTCCACACTCCATTTGCGCAAGATGTAGCCAGCCGTGGCGGCCCGCAGCTTCATGTGCAGCACACCGCCCCGCATGCCGTAGTCCATTTCGGTGATTTCTGGCCGGGGTTGATCCGGGTGAGGAACCAGCTCCAGCTCGACGATCCGGGTCCACTGAATGTCCTGATCGTTCATTTCGTGGGGCGCCACGGGCTGCCCCTTGCGCACCACAGGGCGCTTGATGCGGGTGATAACGAAATCCCGGAACTCCTGCGATTTGCGGTCGAAGGCGCGGACGTGCCAACGCAGGCCGTTGTCGATCAGCGCGAACGGGACGATCTCCCGCACGGTGCGGCCACTGGAGATGGAGTGGTACTCGATCCCCATCGGGCATTCGTAGTGGATGGCACGAGTCACGCTCGCCAGGATGTCCAGGTCAGGGTGGGTGAGCCGGGACGGGCTCTCGCTGGCCACCCAGGCTTTGATGCGCATCGGTTCACCGTCGCCAAAACCCTGCGTCAGCCACGACAACACCCGCTCGGGCGGGAAATCGAAGATCGGCTGGAAGCTCGGGCCGAGGACGTAGAACTTGCCTTTGCCGTCGTAGTCGATGTTGCCGGGGGCGATTTCCTTGTACAGCGCCAGGTCCCTGGACGCAGCAGCGGACTGGATACCAAACCGCGCGACCAAGTCCTGGCGGCGCATCTCCCCAATGAAGCGCACGCGCAACTCCACGAACGCGAGCCGGTCACGCTGTGGCTGGGTTAGATCGGCAAGCTGTTCGTGGGGCATCTTGGTTGGCTCGTTCGGGTTAGCGAATGCTTATGCAGATTTCTGCAGAAAGTATATGAGCTGCTTGAAAAGACGTCTATAAATCCAAGCTGGTTTGCTAGTGCGCTGCATTATGATAACCATTTTTTGAGGCGCAAATGAGTGATCTGACGTGGACGAGTAGGCAATCAGCCCAGCGGAGCGCACCAGGAACGGCGTGGAATGGGGTGCATCCAGCAGGCCATCGCGGACGAAAACTGGTGCGAATAGATCCTTGATATGGAACAGGAGCATGGCCCATGGAACTGCGACACCTTCGCTGCTTTGTGGCTCTCGCAGAGGAGCTGCACTTCACACGGGCCGCCGAGCGCCTTCATATCGAACAGCCACCCTTGTCCCGCGCCATCAAGGAGCTTGAGGGCGATCTGGGCGTGGTGCTCTTCGTGCGTAACCGCCGAGGTACGGTGCTTACCGAGGCGGGCGCAACTTTCCTGCAAGACGTGCGCAGGGTGTTCGCCGCGCTGAAGCAGGCTCAGGAGAACGCTCAGGCGGTCGCGGCGGGCCTGAGCGGAAGCCTTCGCATTGCAGTGTCCGACGGCGCAATCGATCCCCGGCTGTCGGCCCTCCTGGCCCGCTGCCGCGAGGAGGAGCCGGAGATCGAGATTCGCCTGTCCGAAGTGCCGCTGGCCGAGCAGTTGCGCGGGTTGCGCTCGGGCGACTTCTCGATCGGGTTTGCGCACACGGCGGAGGTCGGCGATGACATCCTGACCGAGCCACTCTGGCACGACTCGCTGGTGGTCGCGGTGCCCGCCCGGCACCCCTTGCTTTCACACAAGGCCGTTCCGCTGCATCAGCTTGCGAGCTACCCACTGGTCTTATGCGACCCACAGGTATACGAAGGCTACTACCGTGAACTGGCGCGGCTCCTGCGACCGCTGGAGCGTGATCCCGACATCGCCGAGCACGTGTCCTCGCTGGACATGATGCTCACCCTGGTCGGTGCAGGCTACGGCGTTGGCTTCATCAGGGCAACCAGGATCGCGGCGAGCCTGCGCCCCGATGTGGTGATCCGCCCCCTGGCCATGGATTCCGCAGTCATCACAACCTACTTGCTGCGGCCCGTCAGCGAGGATTTGCCGGTGTCGGCGGAGCGGTTCATTGCGCGCCTGCGCGAGCACTCGGGCGATTGATGCGGCGGCAAGGGCCGTAACTGAAGTTCGCGGCCGCTTATGCCGAGCCTTGCGGCTCACTACCAGCGCTGAGGTTCCTTTCAGTCGCTGCCATCAACTCGCTGGCGCTTATCCCGAGTGCGGCAGCAATTTTCAGTATCAGGGGAAGCGTCGGCACATGCTCCCCGCGTTCGATTTTGCCCATGTGCGAACGCGATATTCCAGCCTGAAATGCAAAGTCGTCTTGAGCGACGCCTTGCGCGACGCGAGCGGCACGCACGGCCCGCCCGAAAGCTAATGCTGGTTCGGATTCATAGGTGGGTGTGCCAGGTGGACGACCTGGCTGAATAGTACGCTTCTGCATCGACAGAAGCGTCGAACAATCCTCTTAAATTAACCACGTTAAACATATAGACGTTAAAGTTCTCTCTTTACTATGATGCTGGTTTGCCCTTGACCTGCTTCGTCGCTTCTGTGGGTTCTCCATGGACAACATCACCAGCCAACCTGCCCACCTCAGGCTTGCGATAGCGCCAGGCGTATCGTCATCTCAGCTTTCGGCGCTGCTCGCGCTGCAACGTGCGCAAGAGCCAGAGGTCAGCATCGCGTTCCTTGAGGTTGCAGGCGACGAGTTGCTTGATGGACTCCGTGAAGGCCGCTATGACGTAGGGGTGTCGCTTCAAGGGTCGAGCGATCCGGCCATCCAAACCCAGCCTTTGTGGGTTGAGAGCATGGCCGTTGCGATACCGCTGCGGTTTCCCTTGCTGGATCAGGCATCGCTCACCGTCGCCGATCTACAGGACTACCCGATCTTTCGCTGGAGGGCTGAGGCTTGTTCTTCGCTGGATCATCGGCTGCTCTCGCTCTTGCCTGCTGACCAGCAGAATCTTCAGTACGTCACGTCTTTCGAGCTGATGGCGCTATGGGTTTCTGCCGGCTACGGCGTCGGGGTATCCGCGCAATCGCGCATCAAGCGCGCCCATGGATGGGGAATCAGCACGCGCCCCCTGGACGACGGCCCCTACGAAATCGTGACGCACCTGCATAGGCTCCAAGGGCAAGCGAACTCTGTTTCCGAGCGATTCGAGCGAAGGGCACTACAGATCGTAAAATCGGTCGCTTCCTGATCGCAGTGGCTGTCGGTGGCCGCCAGCGGAAGGCGGTGGATGTACGTCTTTCGCCAAGAGGGTCGGGGTGGTACACTTAGAGGCCATTTCTGGCTTGGGTAACCAGAAAAAATCGTTATTAATCAATGGGTTGGTTGCCTTGGGTGATTCCCTTCGCCCGCTCCACTCTTCAAGGCCCTGCTTACGCGGGGCCTTTTCATTTGCGGCTGAGCAACCTGCAGATGGTTCGCCTTCCGCCAGACGTTTCATGCGTCGTCGACCCAACCACTGACGGCTCTCAACCGCGCAGGAACGCCAGCACTCGCTGTGTGAACGCGCCGCCCGCTTCTACGTTCGATAGATGCGCACCCTCGAATGCGACCAGTTCGGCGGCGGGGATATTGGACTGAATGAACTGGCCATGCTCGACGGTTGTCACTGGGTCCTTGGAGCCGCAAACGACCAGTGTCGGTGCCTTGATCGCGCCCAGCTGTGCGCGATAGTCGGCATCGCGCACAGCCGCGCAGTTGGCGGCGTAGCCGTCTGGCGAGGTGCTGGCGATCATCTCGGTGATGTGTGCCACAACCGCTGGGTTCGCCTCGGCGAATCCCGCTGTGAACCAGCGAGCAATGGATGCATCGCGCATGTCGCGCATGTCGCGCATGTCGCGCATGTCGCGCATGGCTTGCTCGCGGCCGGCCAGGACGCTGTCGATGCGAGCGTTCCATACTTCGTCGGTGCCGATCTTAGCTCCGGTATTGCACAGCACCAGCCGTTGCAGACGGCCGCCGGCATGGATTCCGAGCCACTGGCCGATCAGCCCGCCCATGGAAAGGCCGCAGAAGGAAAAGCGCTCAATGCCCAGTGTGTCTAGCAGGGCGAGCACGTCCCCGCCCAGCTGCTCGATACTGTAGGGTCCAGTGGTGACACTCGACTCGCCATGGCCGCGCGTATCGTAGCGCAGCACTCGAAAATGCTCTGAAAACGCGGGAATCTGCTCGTCCCACATGCCCAGGCTGGTACCCAGAGAGTTAGAAAGCACCAGCACCGGCGTGTTATTCGCACCGTCGAATCGGTAGTTCAGGCTTGCATCAGCCAGTTTTACGCTCGGCATTGTTCTACTCATTATGTTCGGTCAGTGTGCTCGATCGAGCACAGCCTGATTCGGAGATTCAAGCGATCACGGGCGGCTTCGCCGATGCTCTGTGGGTGCCTCGGCAGCAGGCAGCCAGAGGTAGAGGTCTAGCCCAAATCGATACCCACGCAAGCGCTTTCAGCTGCATGAGCACGACGGAGCACGACGTGTCGCGGTCGAGATCGCGACCATGGCAGTCTGCGCAAAATCCAGCTCAGACCCGTTCCACTACCAGCGCCAGTCCCTGCCCTACGCCGACGCACATGGTCGCGAGACCGAGACGGCCACCGGTTTTCTCCAGCTGATGGACTGCAGTCAGCACCAGGCGAGCACCGCTCATGCCAAGCGGATGGCCCAGGGCGATGGCGCCGCCGTTGGGGTTCACCTTCGGGCTGCCATCTGGCAGGCCGAGATCGCGAGTCACGGCCAGGCCCTGCGCGGCGAAGGCTTCGTTCAGCTCGACCACATCGAAGTCGCTTACCGCGATATTCAGGCGCTCACACAGCTTGCGCACTGCCGGCACCGGGCCATACCCCATGACCCGCGGGGCGACGCCGGCACTGGCCATGCCGAGCACCTTGGCGCGGGGTTTGAGGCCATACTTCTGCACCGCTTCGGCACTGGCGAGGATCATCGCTGCGGCACCATCGTTGACGCCCGAGGCGTTGCCGGCGGTGACGGTCTTGTCCGGGCCATTGACCGGCTTGAGCTTGGCCAGCGCCTCGGCCGTTGTATCGGCGCGCGGGTGCTCGTCGGTATCGACTACCGTTTCGCCTTTCTTTCCCTTAATCACCACCGGAACGATTTCTTCGGCAAAGAACCCGCTCTGTTGAGCTACCGCCGCTCGCTGCTGGCTGCGCAGCGCGAAGGCGTCCTGATCGGCGCGACTTATCTGCCACTCATCGGCGACGTTGTCAGCAGTCTGCGGCATGGCATCCACGCCATACATTTCCTTCATCTTCGGATTGATGAAGCGCCAGCCAATGGTGGTGTCCTCAATCTTCTGGGTCCGACCGAACGCCGTGTCGGCCTTGCCCATCACGTAGGGCGCGCGGGACATGGACTCGACGCCGCCGGCCATCGCCAGCTCCATTTCACCGCAGGCGATGGCGCGAAACGCGGCGCCCACGGCATCCATGCCCGAAGCGCACAGACGGTTGAGGGTCACGCCCGGCACCGTATCCGGGAGGCCGGCGAGCAGCGCGGCCATGCGCGCTACGTTGCGATTGTCCTCCCCAGCCTGGTTGGCGCTGCCCATGAAGACTTCCTCGATCGCCGCAGGATCGAGCTGCGGGTTGCGTTCCAGCAGCGCCCGCAGCGGGATCACAGCCAGGTCGTCAGCACGTACGGCTGCCAGCGCACCGCCGAAGCGGCCAATCGGCGTGCGTACGGCATCACAGATGAATACCTCGCGGCTCATTCCTCACCTCCCAGCTGACCATGGGCGGCAGCCGTGCGCGCTTCCAGGGCGCGCAGCGCTTCCAGCTCCTCGGCACGCGGCGCCTCGGTGACGACCACGTTGTCGGCGAAGCGGATCTGCCAACCGGTGTTCTCGATCACCTGCTCGCGGGCCACACCCGGATGCAGAGCGGTGACCACGAATTCGTTAGTACCCTCTTCCGGTTCCATGATGCACAGATCGGTGATGATCGCCACCGGACCGGCACCCGGCAGGCCCAACTGCTTGCGGTGATCGCCGCCCTCACCGAAGCCGGCCGAGGTGATGAAAGCCAACTTGTCGACAAAGGTGCGATGCGACTGTTTGAGGATGATCAGCACTTGCTTGGCGCTGCCAGCGATCTCCGGCGCGCCGCCGGCACCTGGCAGGCGCACCTTGGGCTGGTGGTAGTCACCGATCACCGTGGTGTTGATGTTGCCGTACTTGTCCACCTGCGCGGCGCCGAGAAAGCCGACGTCGATGCGCCCGCCCTGCAGCCAGTAGCGGAAGATTTCGCCAGTCGGCACCACCGTGTCGGCAGTTTCGGCCAGCTCGCCGTCACCGATGGACAGCGGCAGCACCGAAGGCTTGGCGCCGATCGGGCCGGATTCGTAGATCAGCACCACTTCCGGGGCGTGGGTCAGGCGGGCCAGGTTGGCGGCTTTGGACGGCAGGCCGATGCCGACGAAGCAGACACTGCCATTGCCCAGCCGGCGGGCCGCGGCGACGGTCATCATTTCGTTTGTGTTGTAAGCGCTCATCAGTTGGCCTCCTGCTGGGCGATCTTCGCGCGATAGGCGGCGAAGTCGGCGGTGCCGCGAATGTAGGTGTCGATCCAGGCGCTGAACGCCTCGCGGTCACGGGCGATCGGGTCCCAGGCCTGGTAGAAACGGTTGTCTCGCTCGTAGTAGCCATGCGCGTAGGACGGGTGCGCGCCACCCGGCACCAGGCACACCGCGCTCAGGGCCCAGGTCGGCAGCACGCAGGCGTTCATCGGCGCCTGGAGGTCATCGACGATCTCTTCGACGGTGACGATGCAGCGCTTGGCTGCCAAGGCGGCTTCCTTCTGCACACCAAGAATGCCCTGGATCAGCACGTCGCCCTTGCGATCGGCCTTCTGCGCGTGGATCACGGTGACGTCCGGGCGCACGCTGGGCACGGCCGCCAGCACTTCCCCGGTGAACGGGCAGGTGACCGACTTGATCAGCGGATTGACTTTGGGCAGGTCGGAGCCGGCATACGCGCGCAGCACCGCAAACGGCAGGCCGGAGGCACCGGCGACATAGGCATTGGCGAGGTCGGCGTGGCTGTGCTCCTCGATCTCCAGCGGCTGCGGCCAGCCCTTCTCCACCGCATCACGCAGACGATGCAGCGAGCCGACGCCGGGATTGCCGCCCCAGGAGAAGATCAGCTTCTTCGCGCAACCGGCACCGATCAGCAGGTCGTAGACCAGGTCCGGTGTCATGCGCACCAGGGTCAGGTCCTTGCGCCGCTGGCGCACGATTTCATGGGCGGCTGCGGTGGGAATCAGGTGGGTAAAGCCTTCCACGGCGACGGTGTCGCCATCCTGGAGAAAGCGCTCGACCGCTTCGCGGAGCGAGAGGAGTTCAGCCATGAGTCGGATCTCGTGTTGTTTTTCAGTACGCCAATTGCGTTGTGAAAACGTTAACGGTCCATCCCCAGCCAAACAATCCGATAATCGACATAACGTTCGATTATCGAACAACTTAAGCACCGTTCCATTGTGATGAACAACGCCGACTCAGCGCGCGAATCCACCTAGAGCACCGTAGTCGCCGATGGTCGCGAGAGCTTCGATCAATGGAACAGCCGCGTGCTCAATTCGCGGCTGGCCTCCAGCAGCACGGGCAGGAATCGGGTCTCCAGCTCCTGACGCGAAACGCGCCCGGCATGGGTGCCGACGTTCAGCGCGGCCAGCACCTGGCCGGCGGAATCCTTGAGTGGAACGGCCAACGAACGCAGGCCCATTTCCAGTTCCTGATCAATGATGACCCAACCCTGCTGGCGAATCTCGGCGATGTTTTCGCGCAGCGCCTCCGGGCTGTGCAAGGTGCGGCTGGTCTTTACTTGCAGGTCGGCGCGCCCCAGGTAGTCGTCGAGCGCCGCGTCATCCAGCGCCGCCAGCAAGATGCGGCCCATCGACGTGCAATAGGCAGGCAGCCGACTGCCCACCGACAGATCTACCGAGATGAGCCGCTGAGGGGTGGCCGAACGCGCCACATAGAGCACCTCATCACCCTCCAGCGTCGCCATCGAACAGGCTTCGTGAAGCTGCTCGCTGAGGCGGTCGAGAATCGGCTGCGCGGTAACTGCCAGCGGCGTGGACGACAGATAGGCGTGACCGAGGGTCAGCACCTTGGGCAACAGCGAATAGGTGCGCCCGTCGGTGGTGACGTAGCCAAGTTTCATCAGGGTATGCAGGCAGCGGCGCACCGCGGCGCGGGGGATCTCTGTGCGGTGGCTGATCTGCGCGATGGTCAGGTGGCGCTTCCGCTCCTGGAACGCATGAATCACAGCCAACCCGCGCGCCAGCGAAGTCATGAAGTTGGGATCGCCGGTTAGCGCCTCGATGCGTTTGGCGGGGGACGCGACGATGGGCGGCGCCATCGGTGGCTGGAGAACTCGTGAATCATCGGTCATGCAGGACACCCCGGACGCTGACATCGGGGCGATTATCGGTGCATCGACCGATAATCGCCAGCGCTGCACCTGGCCGGCGACGGAGAAGATGCCAGCCCGCCGCAAGGTCATTTGGCGGGCGTTTACCTAAGCGGCAATGCCACAGCGTAAAGGGGAAGTCATAGCCGAGTCAGGCCACGGCTCACTGTCGGCGGCAGCGCCGGCCCGCTACCACTGGCGGCGGCGATCGTGATGCTGCTGGGACTTAGCCGGCCGGTAGCTCCTGTGTTGAACCGGGTGGCGCACGGCGTTCTTGTAGTGACGGTCACCGCCCTGACTGTAGTGCCGGGAAGGCTGGTCGTGACGATGACTCCGATGCTGCTCGTAGCGCTCGTGCCGAACCACCGGTGGCGGAGCGTGGCGTGGGTAATCGGAACGGTCGTATCGGTAATGGCGGGCTGGATAGCCGTCGTAGCGATACTCGCGGTATTCGCCGTGGTAATAGGGGCGGTGATAACCGTGGCCGGTGTACTCATGCACGGTACAGCCGCTCAGCAGGAACACCCCGAGAAACAACACGAGAAGACGTGACATAGATGACTCCAGAGACAGGCAAGGCCTCATCGGCCTTGCCTGAGCGTGACCAGCCGGCGCCTGGCGCGTCAGCAGTTACCCTTCTTGGCCTGGCCTGGTGGACAGTGCGGCGGGCCGCCACCACCGTCACCGATATCAATGCCTATGCCTGGCAGACGCAGGCTGCATCCGGACATCAGGAGGGCTGCCAGTACGACTACAAGAAGACGAGCGCTCATCAGCAGTTTCCTTTCATCCGATGTCCCGGCGGACAGAACCCGCCACCATGACCGTGACCACCGATGTCCAGCCGTACCGCATCGGCATCGCCGACCCGCGCATGTACACCTGGGGCATTGACGCTGCATCCGGCCAAGCCGAGCAATACCACCTTCCAGTAATTCATCGAGATACTCCTTGATTCTCCGTAGTCGCAAGGCCGTCCCGCCCCAGGACGCCCAAACGCTACTGGGCGAGGAATCAGACCTTCGCCGTTTCGTCCCGTTCCTTCTTCGGTATTAATTCTTTCGCCGCCCAAAGGCAGGTGTACGCGACGAGTTCGAGCGAACCGAACGGGCTGCAACCGCGTCCCAACTATGACGACACTGACTCGGATGATCTCAATTTCGGAGCGAAAGCGAATATGAACGTAACACGTGGAGTGGTCTGGCTGGCACGCAGCGGCTATGCGGCGCGGGGCATGGTGTACGTCATCGTCGGCTTTTTCACCGTCATGGCGGCGCTCGGTTCTGGGGAAACGGTGGACACTCGCGGCGCAGTTCAGCAACTGCTCGGCCAGCCATTCGGGGCGATACTGCTCTGGCTGGTGGTAATCGGCCTGCTCGCGCACGTGGCGTGGCGGCTGACGCAGGGCATAGGTGATACCGATCGGCACGGCCATGACGCCAAGGGCCTGCTGATTCGCGCGGGGCTGGTGAGCAGTGGCGTGGTCAATTTGTTGCTCGCGCTTTTCACGCTGAGCATGCTGGTGAGCGGGCTGGACCGTTTCTCCGAGGGCGGAGGTGGTTCGGGTGGCGAAAGCACCGACAGCCTGATGCGTTTTCTTGGCCTGAAGCACTCCCACTGGCTGATCTGGGCGATCGCGCTGATTCCACTTGGGGTCGCCATTGCGCATCTGATCAAGGCATGGCGCGCGCGTTTCGAGCGCTACTTCCAGTGCGATGAGCGCACCATGCAGCTAGTTCGCCCCATTTCGCGTGTTGGGCTGGCTGCACGTGGCTGTTCCTTTCTGATCATCGCCGGGCTGCTGTTCATGGGCGGTAGCCGCTACGAGCCCACCGATCCACCCGGCCTCAAGGAAGCGCTCGAAGCGCTTCAGAGCATGCCTGCGGGTGGCGCGCTGCTGCTGGCAATCGGGGTCGGCCTGCTGGCCTTCGCTGTGTACAGCTTCGCCGAAGCACGCTGGCGGCGGATCGATTTGTCAGAAGTGACGAATTGAAGCCTGGACAGCCTCGACGGAGAGTCCGGGCAGTGGCAAATATCGATATGGGGCGGAACGGTTAGAACCGGGATACCGGATCCAACCGCAGGTCGAGCAGCCATGCTCGACCTGCGCTGCACAAATCAGCCGGCGTGGTAGTCCGCGTCGGCTTCTTCGAAGCGCTTGACGATACTCGGGGCGGGTTTGGCGCCCATCTTGCTCACTACATAGATGGCGATGCTGGCGAAGATGAAGCCCGGGATGATTTCGTACAGGCCCAGACCGATGAACTCCTTCCACACCACCACAGTGACCGCACCGACCAGCATGCCAACCAAGGCACCGTTACGGGTCATGCGCTTCCACAGCAGCGAGATCAGCACCACCGGCCCGAACGCCGCGCCGAAGCCCGCCCAGGCGTAGGACACCAGGCCCAGCACCTTGCTGTCGGGGTTGGAGGCGATGCCGATGGCGATCAGTGCGATCAACAACACCATGCCGCGGCCGACCCAGACCAGTTCGGTCTGCGAGGCATTCTTGCGCAGCATCGCCTTGTAGAAGTCCTGGGTCAGCGCGCTGGAGCTGACCAGCAGCTGGGCACTGAGGGTGCTCATCACCGCCGCCAGCACACCGGAGAGAATGATGCCCGCAACCCAGGGGTTGAACAGGATCTTCACCAGCTCCATAAATACCCGCTCGCCGTTCTGGCTCACCGCACCGGCCTGCTCCGGGTGGTCTGCGAAGTAGGCGATGCCGAGGAAACCCACCGCGACGGCGCCGGCCAGGGTCAGGATCATCCACGCCATACCGATGCGACGGGCGTTGGGGATGGTCTTGATCGAGTCGGCGGCCATGAAACGCACCAGAATGTGCGGCTGGCCGAAATAGCCCAGGCCCCACGCCAGCAGCGAAATGATGGCGACGAAGGAGAGCCCGCGGAACATGTCGAAGTTGGCCGGGTTCTGCGCTTCGATGGTGGCCATCGCGGTACCCATGTCGCCCAGGGCCAGGATGACGAACACCGGCGTGATCAGCAGCGCGAAGATCATCAGCGTGGCCTGCACGGTATCGGTCCAGCTCACTGCGAGGAATCCACCGATGAACACGTAGAGGATGGTCGCCGCTGCACCGACCCACAGCGCGTATTCGTATGGCATGCCGAAGGTGGACTCGAACAACCGCGCGCCGGCCACCACGCCCGAGGCGCAATAGATGGTGAAGAACACCAGGATCACCAGCGCAGAGAAGATCCGCAACATGCGGCTCTCGTCCTCGAAACGGTGCGAGAAGTAGTCCGGCAGCGTCAGGGCGTTGTGGTTGTGCTCGGTGTGCACACGCAACCGTCCGGCGACGAACAGCCAGTTGAGCCAGGCGCCGACGATCAGGCCAATGGCGATCCAGCTTTCCGAGAGGCCGGCGACGAAGATCGCACCGGGCAAGCCCATCAGCAGCCAGCCGCTCATGTCGGAGGCACCGGCCGACAGCGCCGTGACGAAGCTGCCGAGGCTGCGACCGCCGAGGATGTAGTCGGAGAAGTTCTTGGTGGCGCGGTAGGCGATGAAACCGATCAGGATCATCGCCGCGATATAGACCACGAAAGTGATCAGAGTGGGAGTGCTGACGTTCATGGGACTTGTTTTCCTTGTTGGTCCTGACGTTCCATCGCCAGCGCGGACAACGACCGGCACCCGCAACGGAACAATCGAGGGGCGCAAGGATAGCGCGTCATCCGCGTACTTGCGCGTGACCGCGAGCCTTTGCCTGCCGGAATGAACGAGGGCCGGCAGTAGCTGCCGGCCCTCGTCAGTGTTGCAAGGCAACTGTCCGCCTCAGAACGCCAGGCGCACGCCTACCGTCAGATTGCGCCCAGGCAGCAGCACCTCATCCTTGATAAAGGAGGTGTGCTGACGGGCCTTTTCGTCCAGCAGGTTGTTGGCCTTGAGGTAGAGCTGGTAATCGGTCTGGTTCAGCGAGCCGCTATAACCGAGGCTGGCGCCCAGCATGTTGTAGCCATCGGTTTCACTTTCGTAGTCGGCCAGCTCGTCCTGGCGCTGCACGCGATAGAACTCCAGCTGGCCGTTGAGTGCAGGGGTGAAGCTCTGGTCCACCCGCATACCGAGGCGATCGGCGGGAATACGCGGCAGGTCGCCGCCGCCGTCGCGCAATTTGCCGCGCACGTGATCGCCGAACAGGGTGAAGGCGACGGCGTCGGTCGCCTGGAAGCGCACCTCCCCTTCCGCCCCGGTGAGCACGGCGTCCTGCTGGCGGTACTCGATCTCGCGGTAGCCGCCACCGATATCGTTGCCGGTATCAGCGGCATAAATGAAGTCATCCACCTCGTTGCGGAAGACGCTCAGGCTGAAGGTCGAGCGGCCGGCGAACTTGCGCAGGGTGATCTCGGCGTTATGCGAGGTTTCCTCCTCCAGGTCGACATTACCCAGCTCGACGGTGCGGGTCGCGGCATGCGGGCCGTTGGCGTAAAGCTCTTCGGCGCTGGGCAGGCGTTGCGAGCGCGTCAGCGAGAAGCCCAACGAGTACTGCGGAGCGAAGGTCCAGACCGCACCGGCGGACATCGAGGTGCCGCTGTGATCGGTATCCGGGCGGCCATCGGCATCGATGTCCTGCCATTCGTGACGCAGGCCGAGTTCATAGCGCCAGGCGCCGGCGGTGTATTCCTCGAGCAGGAACAGGCCGTGGTTGCGCGTCAGCGTCTGCGGCACGTAGGCCTCTTCGCCGAGGGCTTCGAAGTCACGCCGCAGCGTCTGCGCGCCGAGCACACCGCGCCAGCCGAACATTGGCTGATGGGTCAGCTCCAGGCGTGCGTCGGTGGCATCGTTGTTGAAGCGGGTGCCCACTTCCCCGCCTTCGATTTCCTTGTGCTGATAGTCGCTGTGGCCGATGCGCAGCCGCGCAAGCTCGAATCCCGGCAGCGGATCGCTCAGCTCGCCGCGCAGATCCCAGCGCTTCTGGCGCATGTCGACATAAGGCACGCTGCCATGCTCGTCATGATCATGGACGTCGTCATCGTCGTGATCATCATGGCCACCGCAGTGCCAGTCGCTGCCGTGGGTGTGGCAATCGGCGTGCTCATGGGCCAGCAGCCCGTAGCGATTGTTCTGCTCACCGTAGGCGGCGCCGATGTAACCGCGCTCGCCGATGAAGCTGGCACCCAGATTGAAGCTGTCGGTGTCGTTGTAGGAGCCTTCCTGCTTGTCCGGCGAACCGGGGATTTCATAAGGGTCGGCCTGGCGCTTGGTGCCTTCGGCGCGCACGGCGAAGTTGCCGCTGCCAGCGGTGATGCCGAACACCCCTGACCCTTCGTTGGCGACGCTGTTGGTGCGCAGCTCCAGCTCGCCTTCGTAGCCCTTCTCCGGCACGCGGGTGGGGATCTTCTTGTCGATCACGTTGACCACGCCGCCGATTGCGCCGCCACCGTAGAGCAGGGTTGCCGGACCCTTGAGGACCTCGATGCGCTCGGCCAGTAGCGGCTCGCTGGTCACCGCGTGGTCGGGGCTGATGGTCGAGGCATCGAGCAGTTCCACTCCATCGCTCAGCACCTTGACCCGTGCGCCATCCAGCCCGCGAATCACCGGGCGCGCCGCACCGGCGCCAAAGCTGCTGGAGCGTACGCCAGGCAGGCTTTCCAGCGTTTCACCCAGCGTTGCCTCGCGACGCAGCACCAGTTCATCTCCCTCCATCACGGCAGCCGGCGTGGTCATCTCATGGCTCTGCTTGGCCAGGCCGCTGGCGCTGACCACGACGGATTGCAGTTCGACCGGCTCGGCGGCCCAGGCAGCCGGAATCAGGGCCAGGCTGATCGCCCAGGCCAGGGGATGACGCTTCAGTTTCATGTGACTCTCCAGACAATGGCGGTTGCCTTCCGAGGCAACCGAAGACGGCTGTGCGCCGGCATCCGGTAGCGGAGCCAGCTTCGCGGGGCGAGAATCTAGCATGTTATATCGTAACATTTAACCTTGTTTTTCCAGTAACAGGTACAACGGATGCACCCTGTTCGTGGTCGACATGGAAACGCCGGGCGAACCGCGCGCGGCTTTTGCACCGCTTCGGGAGATAGATCATGACCGTAGACATCGACACCACCACCGGCACCTGCGCCGTGGTCATCAACGGCAACACGCACCGCAGCGCCCTGATGGACGTCCGCATCACCACCGATCCCCAGGCACGCATGTCGGTGATGAATATCGACGGCACCAGCATCCACGTGCCGGAAGACGAAGCCGAACACCTGATTGCCGCGGGTGCAGTGGACGACCGATCCAATCTGGTAGCGGACGACTGAATCTGCGACAGAAACGCAAAACCCCGGCTAGCCGGGGTTTTTTACGGGTGTTGAAAGAAGATTCGCTGCGGCAACCGACTGTGGGAGCGCACTCCCGCTTCGAGTTCAGCTTTCGCGCCGAGGGCTACGCTTCGACGGTAGCCTAGCCAGCGCGGTAATCCGCGTCGGCTTCCTCGAAGCGCTTGATGATGCTCGGGGCCGGCGCGGCGCTCATTTTGCTCACCAAATAGATGGCGAGGCTGGCGAGGATGAAGCCGGGGATGATTTCGTACAGGCCCAGACCGATGAACTCCTTCCACACCACCACGGTGACGGCACCGACCAGCATCCCGGCTAGAGCACCGTTGCGGGTCATGCGCTTCCACAGCAGCGAAATCAGCACTACCGGGCCGAACGCGGCACCGAAGCCGGCCCAGGCGTAGGACACCAGGCCCAGCACCTTGCTGTCGGGGTTAGAGGCGATACCGATGGCGATCAACGCGATCAGCAGCACCATCGCCCGGCCGACCCAGACCAGCTCGGTCTGCGAGGCGTTCTTGCGCAGCATGGCCTTGTAGAAGTCCTGGGTCAGCGCGCTGGAGCTGACCAGCAATTGAGCACTGAGCGTACTCATCACCGCCGCCAGAACACCGGAAAGGATGATGCCGGCAACCCAGGGGTTGAACAGGATCTTCACCAGCTCCATGAACACACGTTCGCCGTTCTCGGAAACCGGCCCGGCCAGTTCCGGGTGCCCGGCGAAGTAGGCGATCCCGAAGAAGCCCACCGCCACGGCACCGGCCAGCGTCAGGATCATCCAGGCCATGCCGATGCGGCGGGCGTTGGGGATGGTCTTGACCGAGTCGGCCGCCATGAAGCGCACCAGGATATGCGGCTGGCCAAAGTAGCCCAGGCCCCAGGCCAGCAACGAGATGATCGCGACAAAGGAGAGGCCGCTGAACATGTCGAACGCTGCCGGATTCTGCGTGGCAATGGTGTCCATCGCGGCGCCCATGTCGCCGAGGGCGAGGATGACGAACACCGGAGTGATCAGCAGCGCGAAGATCATCAGCGTCGCTTGCACGGTGTCGGTCCAACTGACGGCCAGGAAGCCACCGATAAACACATAGAGGATGGTCGCCGCGGCGCCGATCCACAGTGCGTACTCGTACGGCACGCCGAAGCTACTCTCGAACAGCCGTGCGCCGGCGACCACGCCCGAGGCGCAGTAGATGGTGAAGAACACCAGGATCACCAGCGCGGAGAAGATCCGCAGCATGCGACTCTCGTCCTCGAAGCGGTGCGAGAAGTAATCCGGCAGCGTCAGGGCGTTGTGGTTGTGCTCGGTATGCACACGCAACCGTCCGGCGACGAACAGCCAGTTGAGCCAGGCGCCGACGATCAGGCCAATAGCGATCCAGCTTTCCGACAGACCGGCGACGAAGATCGCACCGGGCAGGCCCATCAGCAGCCAGCCGCTCATGTCCGAGGCACCGGCCGACAGCGCAGTGACGAAGCTGCCGAGGCTGCGACCGCCGAGGATGTAGTCGTCGAAGTTCTTGGTGGCGCGGTAAGCGACGAAACCGATCAGGATCATCGCCGCGATGTAGATCAGAAAGGTGATCAGCGTGGGTGTACTGATGCTCATGTGTGTCCCTCGTTAGTTGTTGTTCGGCGTAACGCGAGCGGACCCACGCTGCACCTTGGCAGAGGGCGATAGCGAAAAGGCCATCACCTGTGACAGGCCCAACCCGGGCCCGTCAGTGGCGGAAGAGCGTCCGCCAACTGTCCAATTGTTGTTGTGTTCCGGCCGCCTGAGCGGCCGGGAGGTTTAGCGTGATGCGCCAGGTGAATGACCAAGGCCATTCACTCGGTGGTACAGCGCGTGAATGCGTTCAGTCGTCTCCGAGCGACAGCAGCGAGGCGTTGCCGCCCACCGCTGTGGTGTTGGTGGAGGTGGTCCGCTCGTTGGCGAAGCGCAGCACATAGCTGGGGCCGCCCGCCTTCGGACCGGTGCCGGACAGGCCACAACCGCCGAACGGCTGCACGCCGACCACGGCACCAATCTGGTTGCGATTGACGTAGAGGTTGCCGACCCGCGCCAGTTGCTCGATGCGTTCGGCGGTTTCCTCGTTGCGGCTGTGTACGCCGAGGGTCAGGCCGTAGCCGGTGCCGTTGATCGCCGCCACGACCTTTTCCAGATCCGCCGCGTCGTAGCGCACCACGTGCAGCACGGGCCCGAACTGCTCTTTCTTGAGCTGGTGAATGCCGTCGATCTCGAAGGCCACCGGCGCCACGAAATGACCGTTCAGACCAGCCGGCAATGTCGCCTCGGCGATCAGGCGCCCTTCGCTCTTGAGCTGCTGGATATGCGCCAACAGGCCTTCACGAGCTTCCTGGTCGATCACCGGGCCGATGTCGTTCTCGCGCAGATGGGTCGGGCCGACGTTCAGCTCGGCCATCGCGCCCTTGAGCAGCTCGATCACCCGGTCAGCGATATCACGCTGCACGTAGAGCACGCGCAACGCAGAGCAACGCTGACCGGCGCTGGTGAAGGCGGAGCCGACGGCGTCCTTGATCACCTGCTCGGGCAGCGCGGTGGAATCGACGATCATCGCGTTTTGCCCGCCGGTTTCGGCGATCAGCGTGGCGATCGGGCCTTCCTTCTCGGCCAGCTGGCGGTTGATGATGCGCGCCGTGTCGGTCGAGCCGGTGAAGCACACGCCGACCACCCGCGGATCGCGACAGAACACGCCGCCCAGGGTAGCGCCATCGCCTGGCAGGAAGGCGATTGCCTCTTTCGGCAGGCCGGCTTCGAACATCAGTTCAAGCGCACGCGCAGCGATGAGGCTGGTCTGCTCGGCCGGCTTGGCCAGCACGGTGTTGCCGGCCACCAGTGCCGCGGTGATCTGGCCGAGGTAGATTGCCAGCGGGAAGTTCCACGGGCTGACGCAGACGAACACGCCGCGGCCTTCATGGAACAGCTCGTTACGCTCTCCGGTCGGGCCTTTCAACTCTTCGCGACCGAGCTTCTGCCGCGCCTGCTGAGCGTAGTAACGGCAGAAATCCACCGCCTCGCGTACTTCGTCGATGCCGTCCTGTAGCGACTTGCCGGCTTCCACGGTGCACAGCGCCATCAGCTCGGCGCGGTGCTGCTCCAGCAGATCGCCCAGGCGTTCCAGCACAGCGGCACGGGCTTCCACCGGCGTGGCATTCCAAGTCGGCCAGTAGGCTGCCAGGCGATCGATGGCCTGGCGCGCCTGGTCGGCGCTGGCGAACTGCGCCTGGCCGACAACCTTGTTCAGGTCATAGGGGCAGCGCACGTCGGACGGCGTTCCGGCGAGCCTTTGCCCGCTGATGATCGGCGCAGCCTGCCACTGGCGCTCGAGGAAAGGTTGGTAGGCGCTGGCCAGGTCGTTCCATTGGTTCTGGATATTCATGTTGATCCCTTGGGAGTTCTTGCGATTGCCGAACAGCGCCGGCGGCAGCGGAATGCGGGGGTTGCCCGGTGCGGCGAATCTGCGCAGCTGGCTCACCGGGTGATCGATCAGCGATTCGACCGGCACGCGCGGGTCGACCAGCTGATGAACGAACGATGAGTTGGCACCGTTCTCCAGCAGGCGGCGCACCAGATAGGGCAGCAGGTCCTTGTGCGCGCCGACCGGGGCGTAGATGCGTACGTTGCGGGCGTACTTCTCGATCACCGTGTCGTACAGGGCATCGCCCATGCCGTGCAGGCGCTGGAACTCGAACTCGCGCGGCTGTGAGATCTCCTCGGCCATGGCCAGGATGCAGCTGACGGTGTGCGCGTTGTGGCTGGCGAACTGCGGGTAGATCACCCCACGGGTGTGCTCGGACAACAGGTAGCGCGCGCAGGCGAGGTAGGAGGTGTCAGTGCCTTCCTTGCGCGTGTAGACGGGGTAGCCGTCCAGGCCCTGGACCTGGCACTGCTTGATCTCACTGTCCCAGTAGGCGCCCTTTACCAGCCGCAGCGGAATGCGTTCGCCAAGCTCACGACCGAGCAGCGTCAACCAGACCAGCACCGGCAGGCAGCGTTTGGAATAAGCCTGGATGACCAGGCCGAACTCACCCCAGCCGGCGATAGCCGGGTCGCGCAGGAGCTTTTCGTACAGTTCCAGCGACAGCTCGAGGCGGTCGGCCTCCTCGGCATCGATGGTGATCCCGACATTGCGCTGACGCGCCAGCACGGCCAGTTCGCGCACACTGCCAAACAGCTCGGTGAGCACGCGCTCGCGCTGGGCGACTTCGTAACGTGGATGCAGCGCCGACAACTTGATCGACACCGACGGACGCGGGCCCTTGCCGACCTGCGGCTCGGCACCGACGGTCTCCACGGCCTGACGATAGTCAGCCATGTACTTGGCGGCGTCCTCGGCAGTCAGCGCCGCTTCACCGAGCATGTCGAAGGAATAGGTGTAGCCCTTCTCGCGCTCGGGACGGCCGTTCTTCAGCGCTTCGGCGATGGTCCGGCCAAGCACGAACTGCTTGCCCATCAGCTTCATCGCCTGGTTCATCGCGCTGCGGATCACCGGCTCGCCGGAGCGCTTGAGCAGACGACCGATGACGTTCTTCGGACGGCCATCGGCAGTTTCCGGATCGACCACCTTGCCGGTCATCACCAGCCCCCAGGCGGCGAAGTTGACCAGCACGTTGTCGCTCTGGCCGAGGTGGCGCTCCCATTCGGCGGCGTTGAGCTTGTCGCGAATCAGCGCGTCAGCCGTGGCGGCATCCGGCACCCGCAGCAGCGCTTCGGCCAGGCACATCAGCATCAGCCCTTCCTGGGTGTCCAGGCTGTACTGGCGCAGCAGCGCATCGAGGGTATCGACGGCATTGTCACGCCCACGCACCGCCTCGATCAGGCTGCGCGCGCGCTCGCGAATGGCGGCAATGCCCGCCTCGCCGGGATCGGCAAGCTGCAGCAGTTCGGTGAGATATTGCGCCTCGTCAACGGCGTAGTTGGCGCTGATGGCGGGAAAGAATTCCGCGGCTTTCTGGTTGGCGAAGGCGCCTTCCAGCACGTGACCGGCCTTGAACATGCGCCGCTCCTCTTGTGATTGTGTCTGCTTATAGGTCTAGTCCACGGCCAGGCTGATGGTGCAGCACAAGACGAAGAGCCAGGTCGGGAGACGGAATGTAGGGTCTGCAAGACGAGCCGTTCTTGCGCAAAACTACGGAAGTTTTACGAAAAACTACGAAAGCCGGACGCGGAAACGCGACCGTAATGAAAGCGCACCAGGATGGCGCAGGAATATACCCCTGGTAGCTGAAGAGCCCTCAAACAGGGCAATCAGGAGAAAGCTCAGGAGTCGGACTTGCGCAATCCGCGAGGAGTCAGACCGAGGTAGCGGCGAGTTGCCGTGGTCAATGCGCTCTGGCTGGAGAAACCGCACTCCTCGGCAATCCGCACCAGTGGCAGCGGCGTTTCGCGCAGCAGACGGGCGGCACGATCGAGGCGGGTCTTGAGCAGGTACTGGTGCGGCGTGAGGCCGACGCAATCCTTGAACTGGGCGTGGAAGTGGCTGGGGCTGAGGCAGACCACCTGGGCCAACTCGGCGACCGTGATGCGTCGCGCCAGGTTGCCCTGAATATGGCTGTCCAGCCGCTGCAGATCGAGCGATCCGACCGGGCGCTGAACTGACTCGCCGAACAGTCGCAGGTGCAGTGCCCGCAACAGCACGCCGCCCAGCGCCCGGGCCAGCAGCGGGTCGCTGCCGTAGCGCGCCAGCTCGGCACCGGCGTAGGCCAGCAGGTTCTGGAAATCGGCGTCCAGCGCCGGGTAGCGTGGCGCTTCGAACAGGCGGGCCAGCAGCTCGGGGTCCTCGGTGCCGACATCCTGCTCGTCGAGATCGATGATCAGCATGCGGTTGTCGCCCATGCCGGCGAAGCCGTGGTCGGCATCGCCCGGCACCAGGCAAGCGCGCATCCGGCAGACTTCGCCACCCGAGCCATTGACCTCGAATTCCGCGCGTCCAGAAAGCGACATCACCAGCTGGTGATAGTCGAGGGCGTGCTGGTGAGTCTGGTCATCCAGGCGAAGCAGACGGGCGTTGAGCATGATGGGCACCTGTGCGTGCAAGCACTGTACCGAAGCCGGCATGAAGTGCCCACCCCCATGCGACGGGATTGAAATCATCCGAGCCACCACCCATCTAAGGTGCACGTATTCGCAACGGGTGCCGCATGAACGACGACGTCAATCAGGATCATATCGAGCAGGAAATCATCTCCTCCAACGGTCTCGTACTGCCCGATCAACAGCAGCCGGACAAGCTCTACATCATCCCGGTGCACAACCGACCTTTCTTCCCGGCGCAGGTGTTGCCGGTGATCGTCAACGAAGATCCCTGGGCCGAGACCCTGGATCGCGTAGCGAAGACGCCGCACCAGCGCGTGGCACTGTTCTTCGTCGACTCGCCGATGCTGGACATGGCCACCTTCGACCCGGACAGCCTGCCGGAGCACGGCACCATGGTCCGCGTGCATCACGCCTCGCAGGAGGGCGGCAAGCTGCAGTTCGTCGCCCAGGGCCTGGCGCGGGTGCGCATCCGCGGCTGGCTGCGGCGCAAACCACCGTATCTGGTGGAAGTCGATTACCCGAAAAGCGATGACGACCCGCGCGACGAGGTGAAGGCCTACGGCATGGCGCTGATCAACGCGATCAAGGAACTACTGCCGCTCAACCCGCTGTACAGCGAGGAATTGAAGAACTACCTGAACCGCTTCAGCCCCAACGACCCGTCGCCGCTGTCGGACTTCGCCGCCGCGCTGACCACCGCGCCTGGCGTGGAGCTGCAGGAAGTGCTGGATACCGTGCCAGTGCTCAAGCGCATGGAGAAGGTGTTGCCGCTGCTGCGCAAGGAAGTGGAAGTCGCCAGGCTGCAGAAGGAACTGACCGGCGAGGTCAACCGCAAGATCGGCGAGCGCCAGCGTGAGTTCTTCCTCAAGGAACAGCTGAAGATCATCCAGCGCGAGCTGGGCATCACCAAGGACGACAAGAGCGCCGACGCCGACGAGTTCCGCGCCCGTCTTGAGGGCAAGGTGGTGCCACCTGCTGCACAGAAGCGCATCGACGAAGAGCTGAACAAGCTGTCGATACTCGAAACCGGCTCGCCGGAATATGCCGTCACCCGCAACTATCTCGACTGGGCCACCGCCCTGCCCTGGGGCGTATTCGGCCAGGACAAGCTCGACCTCAAGCGTGCGCGCAAGGTGCTGGACAAGCACCACGCTGGCCTCGATGACATCAAGAACCGCATCCTCGAATTTCTTGCCGTCGGCGCCTTCAAGGGCGAGATCGCCGGCTCCATCGTGCTGCTGGTCGGCCCGCCCGGCGTGGGCAAGACCAGCATAGGCAAGTCCATCGCCGAATCCCTGGGGCGGCCGTTCTATCGCTTCTCGGTAGGAGGTATGCGCGATGAGGCGGAGATCAAGGGCCACCGCCGCACCTACATCGGCGCCCTGCCCGGCAAGCTGGTGCAGGCGCTAAAGGATGTCGAGGTGATGAACCCGGTGATCATGCTCGACGAGATCGACAAGCTCAGCACCAGCTATCAGGGCGATCCGGCTTCAGCGCTGCTGGAAACGCTCGACCCGGAGCAGAACGTCGAATTCCTCGATCATTACCTGGACCTCCGCCTGGACCTGTCCAAGGTGCTGTTCGTCTGCACGGCAAACACTCTGGACTCGATTCCCGGCCCGCTGCTCGACCGCATGGAGGTGATCCGCCTGTCCGGCTACATCGCCGAGGAGAAGCTAGCCATCGCCAAACGTCACCTGTGGCCCAAGCTGCTGGACAAGACCGGCGTGCCCAAGCAGCGCCTCGCCATCAGCGACAGCGCCATGAAAGCGGTGATCGAAGGCTATGCCCGTGAAGCTGGTGTGCGTCAGCTGGAGAAGCAACTGGGCAAGCTGGTCCGCAAGGCAGTGGTGCAGTTGCTGGAAGACCCCCAAGCGGGGCTGAAGATCACGCCGAAGGATCTGGAAAGCTACCTCGGCAAACCGGTGTTTCGCAGCGAACAGGTGCTCTCCGGCGTCGGCGTGATCACAGGCCTCGCCTGGACCAGCATGGGCGGCGCCACCCTGCCAATCGAGGCCACGCGCATCCACACGCTGAACCGCGGCTTCAAGCTCACCGGCAAGCTCGGTGACGTGATGAAGGAATCGGCGGAGATCGCCTACAGCTATGTCAGCTCGAACCTGAAGACCTTCAAAGGCGACCCGGAGTTCTTCGACCAGGCCTTCGTGCACCTGCACGTGCCGGAAGGCGCGACGCCGAAGGACGGTCCCAGCGCCGGCATCACCATGGCCAGCGCGTTGCTCTCCCTTGCGCGCAATCAGCCGCCGAAGAAAGGCGTGGCCATGACCGGCGAGCTGACGCTGACCGGTCACGTATTGCCGATCGGCGGAGTGCGCGAGAAGGTGATCGCGGCGCGGCGGCAGAAGATATTCGAGCTGATCCTGCCGGAAGCCAATCGCGGCGACTTCGAAGAGTTGCCTGGCTACCTCAAGGAAGGTCTGACCGTGCATTTCGCCAAGCGCTTCGCTGATGTGGCCAAGGTGCTGTTCTGACGCGGGACGAGCTGCAGAACAGCTGTAGTCGAAGGGTGGAAGTCGCGCTGCACTTCCACCCCCAGACCGACGCAGACGGAGTACCCGCCTGCGACTAGGCTCTTTTGGGCTATCCTTCCCAACTCAATTCCGACCGGTGCCGATCATGTCTTTCGACATCCCTCGTCTGTTGCTGCCCGCCAGCGTCGCCCTGCTCGCTGCCTGCGCAAGCAACGACAAGACGCCCTCCAGCGTCGTGCTCAGCGACGACAACCGCTGCCCGCAAACGCTGATGAGCGGCCAGCAACTCATCGTCAGCCTGCCGAGCAACCCTGCCACGGGCTATCGCTGGATTCTGCACGAAGCCGCCGCGGAGCAATTGCACAGCCTCGGCCCCGAAGTGTTCAGCAATCCGAAAGGCGACATGATCGGTGGGGATGGCCTGTCCACCTGGCGCTTCGAGGCACAGGAGCCAGGCAGCGGCAGGTTGTACCTCACCTATCAACGCCCGTGGGAGGTCGACGCCGAGCCTGCGGGCATGTTCAATTGCCGGATCGAGGTGCGCTGAGTCGGGCAGAGCCCGCGGCGAGCGTGGTTTCGGCTACAATGCCGCCCCGTTTTCACACACGCCGCCCGACACCGTGAGCCACGATCTCGACCGTCTGTTCGCCCAGCCCCTGCCCCGCATTCAGGACTTCGTCTTCAACGAGGACGTGGTGCGGGTGTTTCCCGACATGATCAAGCGCTCTGTGCCCGGTTACCCGACCATCGTCGAGAACATCGGCGTGATCGCCGCTCAGTTCGCACAGCCGCATACTCATCTGTATGACCTGGGCTGCTCGCTGGGCGCGGTGACCCAGGCCTTGCGTCGTCACGTGACTGCCGACAACTGCCAGGTCGTCGCCGTGGATAACTCCGCGGCAATGGTCAAGCGCTGCCGCGAATACCTCCACGGGCAGGACTCGATGTTTCAGGAACTGCTGCCGGTCGACGTCATCGAGGGCGACATCCTGGCTCTGCAGTTCCAGCCCAGCTCGCTGGTGGCGCTGAACTTCACCCTGCAGTTCATCGCACCGGAACAGCGCCCGGCCCTGCTCAGCCGCATTCGCCAGGCGCTGGTGCCCGGTGGGGCGCTGATCCTGTCGGAAAAGCTGCGCTTCGAGGATGAAGACGAGCAACAATTGCTGACCGACCTGCACATCGCCTTCAAGCGCGCCAATGGCTACAGCGAACTGGAAATCGCTCAGAAGCGCAGCGCCATCGAAAACGTGATGAAGCCCGACAGCCTGGAAACCCATCGCCAACGGCTACTGGATGCCGGCTTTTCCAAGGTCGTGCCCTGGTTCCAGTGCCTGAATTTCGCTTCGCTGATCGCCCTGCCATGAACCTCGACCTGACTCCCCTCGCCTGGCGCCTGGCCGGCACCCCGCTGGCCGCCTGGGCCAACGGCGTTCAGCAGCAGCTGGACGCCAAACTCGCAGTTGGCCACGGTGATCTGCCGCGCTGGCGGCGTGCCGTCGATGCGCTGCCAGCGCTGGCGCCCGTGCAGGTCGAACTGCGCGACAGCTTCCGCCTCGACGCGACCTGTGACGACGCCACGCGCCAGGCCACCCACGATGCGCTGATGGGGCTCTCGCCATGGCGCAAGGGTCCGTTCGACGTGTTCGGCGTGCATGTCGATACCGAATGGCGCTCGGACTGGAAGTGGGACCGGGTCGCGCCGCACCTGAATCTGGCCGGCAAACGCATCCTCGACGTCGGTTGCGGCAACGGCTACTACATGTGGCGCATGCTCGGTGCCGGCGCCGACAGCGTGGTCGGGGTCGACCCGAACTGGCTGTTCTTCTGCCAGTTCCATGCGATGAAGCGCTACCTGCAGGAGCTGCCGGTCTGGCATCTGCCGTTCGCACTGGAAGAACTGCCGGCCAAGCTCGAAGGCTTCGAGACGGTGTTCTCCATGGGCGTGCTCTACCATCGCCGCTCGCCGGTCGACCATCTGCTCGACCTCAAGGACTGCCTGGTACGCGGCGGCGAACTGGTGCTAGAGACCCTGGTGGTGGAAGGCGACGAAAATACCGCACTGGTGCCGGAAGACCGCTATGCGCAGATGCGCAACGTCTGGTTCTTGCCCTCGGTGAAGGCGCTGGAATGCTGGTTGCGCCGCGCCGGCTTTGTCGACGTGCGCTGCGTGGATGTCAGCGTGACCAGCATTGAGGAACAGCGCAGCACCGAGTGGATGCGCTACCAGTCGTTGCCCGACTTCCTCGACCCGCAAGACCACGGCAAAACGGTCGAAGGCCTGCCGGCCCCCATGCGCGCCGTGCTCCTCGCCCGCAAGCCCTGACAGTAGGTTGGCCGCTCAGCGAGCGTGGCGCGCAGGGCATCGACGCTTGCGCCGCTGCGCTACCAACTGGCGCAACGGCGCCTGAGCCATTTTACTGAGCCGGCGCCGATCCAGATCGCGCGACGCCAACTGTCGATCATCCAGCTTCAGCAGTCGCCGATACAGGCGCCGCTGCCGCCAGGCGCGAAACCAGTCATGCAGGCTGCGCTGCAGATCCAGCGGCCACATGGCCGGCATGTAGAAGTCCGGCAACTGCGGCTCGGATTGTTGTCGTACACGCGTATCGCGTCGTTCACCAGGCATGCTCACCTCCGCTTCGCTCGCGGTGGCCACGGGCTGTGGCGCCACCGGTTGCCTACAGGATGAGCGGGCATCAGTCGTTCAAACAAACGACTAATATGAAAGCCTGTGTTCAGAAAAACTGAAGCCTTTCCTATGCCCGAGCCGCTTGAGCAATCCACGCCCCCTTCGACGCCCCTACTGGAAAGCGATGTCCTGCGCACCTTTGTCGCCATTGCCGAGAGCGGCAGCTTCACCCGCGCCGCCGGACAGATCTATCGCAGCACCTCGGCGGTCAGCATGCAGATCAAGCGGCTGGAAGAAACCCTCGGGCGCTCCCTGTTCGTCCGCGAGGCGCGGCAGGTGCGCCTGACACCGGCCGGCGAGACGCTGCTCGGCTATGCCCGACGCCTGCTCAAACTCAACGAAGAAGCCATTGCGCACTTCCTCCAGCCAGCGCTGCAGGGTCGCGTGCGCTTCGGAACGCCGGCGGATGTCGGGACGCGCATTCTGCCCGGTCTGCTGGCGTTGTTCGCACGCAGCCATCCCGGAGTCGAAGTGGACGTATCGGTCGCGCGCAGCATCGATATGATCGAGCGCATCGACGCAGGCGAGCTGGACCTCGCCCTGGTGACCGTCGGCAACCTCGGCCAGGACGATTCGCGGGGCGAGCCGATTCATAGCGAACCGCTGGTCTGGGCCGGTCGCAGCGGTGGTGTCGCCGCGCTGCGCACGCCGCTGCCGCTGGCGCTGGCCAGCCCCGATTGCGCCTGGCGGCGACAGGCACTAGATGCCCTCGACCGCATCGGCCGCAGCTACCGAGTGGCCTACTCCAGCGAACAGACTTCGGGACAGGAGGCCGCGATGATTGCCGATCTCGCCATCGCGCCCTATCCATCAAGCCTGATTCGCCCGCCACTGCAGCGTCTCGATGGGCAGTATGGGTTGCCACAACTGGGCGAGTATCAGATCAAGCTGCTCCGCGGCAGCAATCGCAGCGAAGCCGTTGAGGTGCTGGCCGCACAGGTGATCGCCGCCTTTGTCGAATACCGCACACGTCCGGCCAAGCGATTGGAGCGAAACGAGGAGATCAAATGGCACGCTGGTTGATCGTGGCGGGCGCTGCGCTGCTACTGCTCGGCATCGCCTGGCACTACTTCCCATGGCTGCTGAACTGGTTCGGTCGATTGCCCGGCGACATCCGCATCGAGTCCGAACGCAGCCGGGTGTTCATCCCGATCACCTCGATGGTGATTCTCAGCCTGGTGCTGACCGTACTGATCAACCTGCTGCGCCGCTGAGGGCGGCGCAGGTGGAATACGGCGCCCCGCACTAGCGTGGGAACGGGCTTGCCAGCGGATGACACCCGGCGCTACCTCACCAATCGGAGCCTGCCCGCCGCGTGTCATCGCGGCTGAAACACACCCGGTTCTTTCAGCCCCGCGCCGCCGCACTCAGGATCAGATGCTTCATTTCCTTGACCGCCTGCTTGAAGCCGACGAACAGCGCATGGGCAACGATGGCATGGCCGATATTCAGCTCGTTGACGCCTTGGATCGCCGCGATGGCTTCGGCGTTGTGGTAATGCAGGCCATGGCCGGCGTTGACGATCAGGCCGTGACTCAGACCGGCCTCGACACCGTCGCGAATGCGCGCGAGCTCGCAGGCCCGCTCGGCAACGCCGTTGGCATCGGCGTAGCGCCCGGTGTGCAGTTCGATGGCCGGTGCGCCGACACGCGCCGCCGCCTCGATCTGCCGCGGGTCGGCATCGATGAACAACGAGACTTCCGCACCGCAGCCACGTAGACGCTCGACGGCCTCACGAATGCGTGCCTCCTGCCCGAGGACGTCCAGCCCACCCTCGGTAGTCAGCTCCTGACGCGTTTCCGGGACCAGACAGACGTGCTCCGGACACAGCTGCTCGGCGAATGCGAGCATCGCCTCGGTGACCCCCATCTCGAAGTTCATCCGCGTCTGCAGTGCGTCCTTCATCATCAGCACATCGCGTTCCTGGATATGCCGGCGATCCTCGCGTAGGTGCACGGTGATGCCATCGGCGCCGGCCTCTTCCGCATCCAGCGCAGCCTTGACCGGGTCCGGATAGCGGGTGCCGCGGGCCTGACGCAGTGTGGCGACGTGGTCGACGTTGACGCCGAGCAGAATTCGATTGGCTTCAGTCACGCGGGGCCTCCTTCAGATTCATAAACAATTCGCGGCTGACCAGCGGTCGACCGCCCAGATGGGGAGCCAGGGCCTGGCGCATCAGCCGCTTGGCCGCGGCCAGCGCCCCCGGAACCTGCCAATCGGCCTCGGCCATGGCCAATAGTTCCGCGCCGTTGAACAGCCCCGGCTGAAATCCCGCGACCGGCTCCAGGCCGGCGTCGGGCAGTAGGTGATAGAGCCGCTGCGGGTCAATCGGCTGGCCGGCGATGTCCACATCGAGGGCAAAACCATAGCCCAACTCGCTGAGCAGCCGCCATTCGAAGGCACGCAGCAGCGGCTCCAGCGGCCGATGTGCGGCCAGGGCCGGCAGTGTCGCGACGTAATGATCGAACAGCGCGGGATGTGCATCTTCGGCAGGCAGCAAGCGAATCAGCAATTCGTTGAGGTACATGCCGCTGAACAGCGCCTGGCCATCGAGCCAGTGCGCAGGGCCGGCGCTTTCGAGCCGGGCAACGGTCTTCAGCTCGGACTTGCCGCGCAGCTCGACTTCCAGCGATACGAAGGGGCGGATCAGACTGCCGGCCTTACCACGCGCGGCACGCATGACGGCACGCAGCCGGCCCTGCGGGGTGAACAGGTCGACCAGCGCGCTGCTTTCCTTGTACGAGCGACTGTGCAGAACGAACGCAGGTTGGTGCATGGCAGCCCAGAAGGTGCGCGATGCGCACCATTGATTGCGGGTCGGCGCTTACTGGTAACCCAGCGAATGCAGCGCACGCTCATCGTCGGACCAGCCACCCTTCACCTTGACCCACAGGTGCAGCATGACCTTGGAATCGAACAGCACTTCCATATCCTTGCGCGCTTCCTGGCCGATACGTTTGATGCGCTCGCCCTTGTCGCCGATGATGATCTTCTTCTGCCCGTCACGCTCGACCAGAATCAGTGCATGGATGTGCAACACGCGGCCTTCCTGCTTGAAGTCCTCGATCTCCACCGTGATCTGGTAAGGCACCTCGGCGCCAAGCTGTCGCATGATCTTCTCGCGCACCAGCTCGGCGGCGAGGAAACGACTGCTGCGATCGGTGATCTGGTCCTCCGGAAAGAAGTGCTCACTCTCGGGCAGGCGATCGGCGACCAGTTTTTCCAGCGTTTCCAGGTTCTGTCCGTGCTGCGCCGAAATCGGCACGATCTCCGCGTTCGGCAGCTGCTCGGCCAGCCAGCGCAGATGCGGCAACAGCTCGGCCTTGTCCTCGACACGGTCGGTCTTGTTGACCGCAACGATCAACGGTCCGGTAACGTACTGCACCCGCTCGAGCACGGCCTGGTCTTCGTCGGTCCAGCGGGTGCGGTCGACGACGAAGATCACCACGTCGACATCCTTCAATGCCGAGGCAGCGGTGCGGTTCATGTAGCGGTTGAGCGCCGTCTCGCCATTCTTGTGCAGCCCCGGCGTGTCCACATAGACGGCCTGAACGCTGCCCTCGGTCTTGATGCCGAGCATGTTATGCCGCGTCGTCTGCGGCTTGCGCGAGGTGATCGCCAGCTTCTGGCCAAGGATGTGGTTGAGCAGCGTCGACTTGCCGACGTTCGGCCGGCCGACGATCGCCACGTAACCGCAACGGCTGACGTCCTCGGATTGGAGCTGTTCGTCAGTCATGTCCGTTCTCCACGCCCAAGGCGATCAATGCGGCTGCCGCGGCAACCTGTTCGGCAATTCGGCGGCTAGCGCCCTGCCCGTGGGTTTTCTCGTTCAGCAAAGCGACCTGACATTCGACGAAGAAGGTGCGGCAATGCGGTTCGCCTTGAATATCCACCACCTCGTAACGCGGCAGCTCACAGGCACGCGATTGCAGAAACTCCTGCAGCCGGGTCTTCGGGTCCTTGTTGGTATCGACCAGTGTTAGGCCTTGCAGCTCGTTGGCCAACCAGGCGACGACCCGCTCGCGAGCAACGTCCATGCCCGCGTCCAGATAAATGGCACCGATCAGCGCTTCGAGGGTGTCGGCCAGGATAGATTCGCGGCGGTAACCGCCGCTCTTGAGCTCACCGGAGCCCAGGCGCAAATATTCGCCGAGCTCGAATCCACGCGCCAGCACCGCCAGCGTCTCGCCCTTGACCAGACGGGCGCGCAGACGCGACAGCTGCCCCTCACGGGCTTGCGGAAAATGATTGAACAGCGCCTCACCGGCAACGAAGTTGAGAATGGCGTCGCCGAGAAACTCCAGACGCTCGTTGTTGCGTCCGGCATAGCTACGATGGGTCAGGGCCAGGAGCATCAGCTCCTGATCCTTGAATTGATAACCGAGCCTGCGCTCGAGACGGGCTAACGAAGTGCTCACGGCATCCTTAGGCGATATTCTTTATCGAAGTTCGCCACCAGATCGAGATTGCGGATCAGCGGCTCGCGTTTTTCGTATTTCAGGTGCGCCCTGAATTCGTTGTTCTGGATCTCGACCTTCAGCGCTTCCTTCAGGTCGATGTTCCGGATGCCGTTTACCTGCATCCCCTTGCTGACATGACTATAGAACTCCCCGACGCTCTGAATCTCAAGCGCTTCGTCGGTTTCCACGGACTGGATGATCTTGTCCATGGACATGTAATCGAAGTAATGCGGGAACATTTTAAATCCCGTGCTGGCCACAAACGCCACGATTGCCAGGACCATGATCCAGCTCAGCATGGACAGCCCTTTTTGCGAACGCGCAAAACTCATGTCGACCTCTATGTCGTTACGATACCCACCGATCGGGGCAGGACAAATATAGCGAGCCCGGTTCGCTCAGCGACGGCCGCAATTCACAGCTTTCAGTGAATCAGGCCCACGCGGGAGAAATTCGGCAGATTGCTGAGCTTCGGATCAGGCCAGCTCATCCAGACGGCGAACGCCTTGCCGACGATGTTACGGTCCGGGACCATGCCAGCCAGCTCCGCGGGAATCGACTCGTCCTGCCAATAGCGGCTGTCATTCGAGTTATCGCGATTATCGCCCATCATGAAGTAGTGCTCAGCCGGCACGGTCCACTGGCGGCTCGGCTCGATGCGATAGCGGCCCATTTCCTTGCGAATCAGGTGCTCCATCTCGCCCAGCTTTTCCCGATACAGCACGGCGCTGCCCAAGCTGCCCGGCTCCTCGCCGACCAGTGTCTCGGCAACCGGCTGATCGTTGATGAACAGCCGACGATCGCTGCTGTAACGCACGGTGTCGCCAGGCAGGCCGACGACCCGTTTGATGTAGTTGATGCTCGGTTGATTCGGATAGCGGAACACCATGACGTCGCCACGCTTCGGGTCGCTGACTTCGATCACCTTGGTATCCACTACCGGCAGGCGGATGCCATAGGCGAACTTGTTCACCAGAATGAAATCGCCAACTTCCAACGTGGGGATCATCGAGCCGGAGGGAATCTGGAACGGCTCGACCAGGAACGAGCGCAGCACCAGCACGATGGCCAGCACCGGGAAGAACGACTTGCCGTACTCGATCAGCACCGGCTCCTTGTTCAACGCCTCAAGGGTCGATGGATCAATTTCCCCGGTGCGCCCTTCGTAGTTGGCGATCGCAGCGCGGCGGCGGGGGGCGAAGAACAACAGGTCGCTCAGCGCCAACAGGCCGCAGACAGCCACGGCGATAACCAGCAACAACGGGAAATTGATCGACATATCAGCTGTCCACCTTCAGCACGGCGAGGAACGCCTCCTGCGGGATTTCGACGTTGCCTACCTGCTTCATGCGCTTCTTACCGGCTTTCTGCTTTTCCAGCAGCTTGCGCTTACGGCTCACATCGCCGCCGTAGCATTTGGCCAGAACGTTCTTGCGCAACGCCTTGACCGTACTGCGGGCAACGATCTGGCCGCCGATGGCCGCCTGAATCGCCACATCGAACATCTGACGCGGGATAAGCTCCTTCATCTTCTCGACTAGGATGCGGCCCTTGTAGTGGGCATTGTCGCGGTGGACGATCAGTGCCAACGCGTCGACCTTGTCGCCGTTGATGAGGATGTCCAGGCGCGTCAGATTGGCCGACTGGAAACATTCGAAGCTGTAGTCCAGCGAGGCGTAACCGCGGCTGCACGATTTCAAGCGATCGAAGAAGTCCAGCACCACCTCGCTCATCGGCAGGTCGTAACGCACCTGCACCTGACTGCCGAGGAACTGCAGGTCGCGCTGCACGCCGCGCTTCTCGATACACAGCGTGATGACGTTGCCCAAGTGCTCCTGGGGCACAAGGATGTTGGCGCGCACGATCGGCTCGCGCATGTCCTCGACGGAGGACATGTCGGGCAGCTTCGAAGGGCTGTCGACGTAGATGGTGTCGCCGTTCTTCAACAGCAACTCGTAAACAACCGTCGGCGCGGTGGTGATCAGATCCAGGTCGTACTCGCGCTCGAGGCGTTCCTGAATGATCTCCATATGCAGCATGCCGAGGAAGCCGATACGGAAGCCGAAGCCCAACGCGTCGGAGCTTTCCGGTTCGTATTGCAACGCGGCATCGTTGAGGGTCAGCTTCTGCAGCGCTTCGCGAAAATCCTCGAAGTCGTCCGAACTGACAGGGAACAGACCGGCATAGACCTGCGGTTTGACGCGTTTGAAACCGGGCAGCATCTCCACGTCCGGCGTGCTCGACAGTGTCAGCGTGTCGCCCACCGGAGCGCCGAGAATGTCCTTGATGCCGGCGATGATGAAGCCCACCTCGCCAGCCTTGAGGTCTGCCGTGGCGGTGTGCTTGGGGTTGAACACGCCGACACTGTCCACCTGGTGGACCTTGCCGGTGGATTTCACCAGCACCTTGTCGCCCTTCTTGATACGACCGTGGCGAACCCGTACCAGCGATACGACGCCCAGATAGTTGTCGAACCATGAGTCGATGATCAACGCCTGCAACGGCGCCTCGACATCGCCGGTCGGCGGCGGGATCACCGCGACCAGGCGCTCGAGCACCTCGTCCACGCCCATGCCGCTCTTGGCGCTGCAGGCCACCGCGTCGGTCGCATCGATGCCGATGATGTGCTCGATCTCTTCCTTGACCTTGTCCGGATCGGCCTGTGGCAGGTCCATCTTGTTCAGCACCGGCATCACTTCCAGGCCCTGTTCGATCGCCGTGTAGCAGTTGGCTACCGATTGCGCCTCGACGCCCTGGCCAGCATCGACTACCAGCAGCGCACCCTCGCACGCGGCCAGCGAGCGACTGACTTCATAGGTGAAGTCGACGTGGCCGGGCGTATCGATGAAATTCAACTGGTAGGTCTTGCCGTCGCGCGCGGTGTAATAAAGCGTGACGCTGTGGGCTTTGATGGTGATGCCGCGCTCGCGCTCGAGATCCATCGAATCCAGCACCTGGGCTTCCATTTCACGCTCGGTCAGACCACCACACATCTGGATAAAACGGTCTGCCAGGGTCGACTTGCCGTGATCGATATGGGCGATGATAGAAAAATTGCGGATATGACTCAGGTCACTCACAGCTCAACACTCGGAATAGTCGCGGGCCGATTGCCCGCCGAAAATAGCCGCGAAGTGTAACTGATCAACCCTTGCAGTGCCACGCACAAGCCATCCGCAGCTGATGAGCAACGCAACGGACGTACTGTTACGTCTTGAAAATGAAAAAGGGCGGTAATAACCGCCCTTCCAGATTCACCAGCCAGCGTCTTATTCAGCGAGCTTGAAAGTAATGAAACTCGCACGCCCCTGGCGCAGAACTCGCATCGAAACAGATCGATTCTTCGGCAACTGCTCAGCCACTCGAGCAAATGTTGCCGCCGAATTGATCGCCTGATTATTCAGATGGGTGATGACATCGCCCGGGCGCAGCCCAATCATCGCAGCCGGCCCGTTGAGAATCTCAGTGATCACCACGCCGCCCGGTAAATCCAGGCTCTTCTTCTGCTCATCGGTCAGCTCAGTGACTTTTACACCCAGGCGGTTATCGCTGCGTTCCTGGCCGCCACCAGAGGCTGCCACGGATTCGCCCTCTTCCGGCATGGCGCCGATCTTGACGTCGAGCATCTTGCGATCACCGTCGCGAACCACTTCCATTCGTGCGGAGCTGCCAGGCTTGAGTGCTCCGACCAGATGAGGCAGATCAGCTGACATGACAATCGGCTTGTCGTTGAGGCTCAGAATCACATCACCGACACGCAGGCCACCGCGCGCTGCCGGACCGCCATCCATAACCTGAGCCACCAGGGCACCCGCTGGACGCTCAAGACCAAAAGACTCAGCCAGGTCCTTGTTGACTTCCTGGATGACCACGCCAAGCCAGCCCCGACTCACCTTGCCTTCGGTTCGCAGCTGATTGGCAACATCCATTGCCACATCGATCGGAATGGCGAAGGACAGCCCCATGAAGCCACCGGAGCGCGTGAATATCTGCGAGTTGATGCCAATCACCTCACCGTCGAGGTTAAACAGCGGACCACCGGAATTACCCGGGTTGATTGCCACGTCGGTCTGAATGAACGGCACGTAGCTCTCATTGGGCAAGCTGCGGCCAGTCGCACTGACAATGCCGGCGGTCACCGTATGATCGAAACCAAACGGCGAGCCAATGGCGAGCACCCACTCCCCTGCTTTCAGCTCATCAGAACGGCCAATCTTGACGGTCGGCAGTCCCTTGCCCTCGACCTTCAGCACCGCCACGTCGGAGCGCGGATCGGCACCGATAAGCTTGGCTTCCAGCTCGCTTCGATCCGGCAGACGAACGATGATTTCGTCGGCATCGGCAACCACGTGATTGTTGGTCAGGACATAACCGTCTTCGGAAATGATGAAACCCGAACCGAGCGACTGCGCTTCACGCTGCTGGCCGCGACCCGGGGCGCCCGGCATCTGTGGGATGCTGTGTTCGAAGAACTCGCGAAAAATCGGCGGCAGCCCTTCGAGTTCCGGCATCTGCGCAGTCGCACCGCGGCTCTGCACCTTCTGCTTGGTGCTGATATTGACTACCGCTGGCGAGGCACTTTCGACCAGCGGCGTGAAATCAGGCAATTCCGCCTGGGCAACGACAGCGTGGCCCAGCAATGCCAGGCCCGCCACGAAGGCGAAGCAGCTGTTTCGATTGAACATGACTACAAGTCTCCCCACTGACAAAACAAGGAAGCTCAGGGACTCGCAGGCCCCGCGAGCATGGCGCGCAAAACCACCGGCTGCAGATTCGGGTCAGCTGCGCTACGGCGGCTTCGCATACGCACGAATAGCCAGGAAATGAAGAAGCCCCCGAGACCTGCCAGAATAACGATCGGCTCACGCGTCGACAGCTGAGCGGCCAGCGAAGCGGCCGCCATCAGCACGATAAGAGGGAGAAGATAGACAAGGACGGCACCACGCAGCAACACGTCCTCGCGGATGCCCACAACGACACCGTCACCGACCTGCAGGTGGAGATCGCAGAGCGCTCTGATGAGGCCGCGCTGTTCGCGAACACCGAGGGTATCCATCAAGCCTTGGCCACAGCCACTCTTCGCGGAACAGCCAGAGCAGGTAGTCTTGCGCCGAGTCTCGACCCATACAGCGCCGACATCCAGCGCGACTACCCGCCCAGGCTCTTCGATCATCGTTGTGCCTGTTCCGAACTGGCTCGCATGGACAGGGCAACCCGCTCAGCCGTACCAAGTGGAATCTCGCCCACCACGGTCACCATGACATCGCCATCCGCAGTACTGATGCGCTTAGAGACCGCGACGGTAGGCCCCATCTGGCTTCGCGCGTCCTCAACCAAGGCGCCGCGCAGCGGCTCCAGAAACACGGAAAACTTCGCCAGGCCATCACCGTAGGACAACCAGGAAACAGTTTCGGAAGAGGCGGGACTAGGTCGTTCGTTGGCATCCAGTAGCGTGAAGCCGGAAGGCAACCAGTCGGAGCGCCAGGGCGATGTAGGATTCGCCTCGCGCCGGTTCACGGTCACTGGATTGCAATCGGCGCCGGGCTTCAGTTGCTCGGCAGATACACTGCCAGCCGTGAACTGGGTGAATTGGAAACGCTCGAGCAGCTGCCCTTTCTCGTTCAGCATCAGCGACTTGAGGGGCAATGCGGTATCTTGGTCGAGATGCAGTTCGAAGCCGTAACGGTGCTGATCCTTCGGCACGACAGCCAGCGCCACGGCAGGGCGGCCAGCAACTCTTGAATCCCCGATCTCACGGAATTCGTACCACTCGGAGAGTGCTTTCGGATCGAGACGCTGCCCGTGCCAGGCTTGCGCTTCACGCACTTGCGCCGCGAGGTCATCGGTAGCGCATTGCATCTGACCATCTACCAGCAGAACTTCAGCCGGAGCTCCGTCAAGCTGAAGCAATCGCTCCTGCACTTGACCTTCTTCAACCTGCTGCCAAACGGCATGACTGGAAAAGCTGCCATTGCGTTCGTAAACGAACGTACCGGTAAAACCCTGTTTCTGCTCTGCCGCCGCAAGTCGCGCCATCCAGGACTCGGCATCAGCAGCAAGGGCCGGCATCGATAGCCAGCCCCCCATCACCACATACAGCGGTAATACGCGCATGTTTCTCCCTAACGTTCTTCCATGCTGGCCGCGCGAGCGTAAGGCAGCGCGCTCTCCGATCCATTACCAAAGGCAGCTTGCTGGGCATGCTGACGAACATATGAAGGCAGACGCTCTTCGTGCCAGCGCTCTACCGGAGCGCCATCTGCCGCTGCCTGTGCAGGCGCTTCGGTTTGCTCACTGTAACCAGCCAGAACCGCCGGCCCTTGACTGGTCTGCGGAACCGAAATACTTGGTTGCGGAGCCTGCTGCGCTAGCTGCGGACCAGCAACCTCATTCTGATTGTACAGACGTACACCGGCCAGAACAGCGACTGTAACCGAAGCAGCCACTGCCAGCCGGCCGAGGCCTTTCCATCCGTTACGTTGCGCCTTGACCGGCGCGGCTTCATCAGCCAACGCAGCCGATACCGCAGAAGCGATATCCAGGCGCGGCTCGATCAACTCCTTGTGCATGGCGGCACGGGCAAGTTGATAACGCGACCAGGTAGCACGTAGCTCCGGGTTGTCGCCTGCGAGCATGCGACGTAATTCCAACTCGTCCGCTTCGTTATCCATCACCGCGGACAGCGATTCATGCAGGGCTTCACGACTCATGGCGGTTCCTCTCTTGGCTGTCGCCGCTGTCTCAGGATTCATGCAACAAGGGTTGCAATGCTTTATCTATGGCTTCACGTGCCCGGAAGATCCGGGAACGCACTGTGCCCACCGGACACTGCATGACGCTCGCAATGTCTTCATAACTAAGACCATCAAATTCACGCAGTGTTAGAGCCGTACGCAAATCTTCTGGCAAAAGTTGAATGGTTCGATGAACGGTATCTTCAATCTCATCCCTGAGCAGCGAGCGTTCCGGTGACTCGATGTCCTTGAGAGCGTGATCGCCCTCATAAAACTCGGCGTCCTCGGAACTCACATCACTATCCGGCGGGCGTCTGCCGCGCGCCACCAGATGATTCTTCGCCGTATTGATGGCGATGCGGTACAGCCAGGTGTAGAAAGCGCTGTCACCGCGAAAATTGGCTAGTGCGCGGTAGGCTTTGATAAAAGCCTCTTGGGCAACATCCTGAGCTTCATGAGAGTCATGCACGAACCGCACGATCAACCCAAGGATCTTGTGCTGGTATTTCATTACCAGCAGATCAAACGCCCGCTTGTCACCACGCTGCACTCGTTCAACCAGCTGCTGGTCCTGCTCCTGAGTCAACATGAACGCTCCTCCTCGGTAGCGGAGTAGCGTCGCTCACACCAGCGAACCGACCTGCCAGAATAGACCCGGGCTTTACGCAAAAGTTCTCCCCCCTCCTAGCAAGCTATCCTGCAATACCTGACGGCGATTGCACCACAGCGTTGCGCCATTGCTGACGACGCCGTCCTGGTGTCCATAGCAAACTCGCACCGCCCATTCACGATGGCCAGCTGGTTTGCATTCATAACTGCCTATTGAGCCACTCCGCGAAGGAAAAGTTCCCTTCGTTAGAAGACAAACACACAGTCGCCTATTTTGGCGCTACATCCCGTCTATATACTAGGGCTCGTTTTTCCCGCCGGAATTGGACATGAACCAGGTTCTACGATACGACGTGCTGGTCATCGGCAGCGGTGCCGCCGGCTTGACCTTGGCACTCAACCTGCCGACCGATCTTCGCATCGCCGTTCTCAGCAAGGGCGATCTCTCCAACGGCTCCACCTACTGGGCCCAAGGTGGCGTCGCCGCAGTACTGGATACGACCGACACCGTAGAGTCACATGTCGCCGACACCCTCATCGCCGGAGGAGGCCTGTGCCGCGAAGACGCCGTCCGTTTCACGGTCGAGCACAGCAACGAGGCCATCCAGTGGCTGATCGAGCAAGGGGTGCCCTTCACGCGGGACAATGCCCCGGATCGCGAAGACGGCAGTTTCGAATTTCACCTGACTCGCGAGGGCGGCCATAGCCATCGGCGCATCATTCACGCAGCCGACGCCACTGGCGCAGCCATTTTCAACACGCTGCTTGGCCAGGCCAGAAAGCAGAGCAATATCGAGCTTCTACAGCAGCGCGTTGCAGTCGACCTGATCACCGAACACAAACTCGGGCTGCCGGGCAGACGCTGCCTGGGCGCCTATGTGCTCAATCGCAGCACCGGCGAGGTCGAAACCTTCCAGTCACGATTCGTCGTACTGGCTACCGGCGGCGCGGCCAAGGTTTACCTGTACACCAGCAACCCGGACAGCGCGTGCGGCGACGGCATTGCCATGGCCTGGCGAGCGGGCTGCCGCGTCGGCAATCTGGAATTCAACCAGTTCCACCCTACCTGCCTCTATCACCCGCAAGCGAAGAGCTTTCTGGTGACCGAAGCCCTGCGCGGGGAAGGTGCCTTGCTCAAGCTGCCTAACGGCGAGCGTTTCATGCCGCGTTTCGATGCCAGGGAGGAACTCGCCCCGCGCGATATCGTCGCACGCGCAATCGACCACGAAATGAAGCGACTGGGCATCGACTGCGTCTACCTCGATATCAGCCACAAGCCTGCCGAGTTCATCAAAAGCCACTTCCCCACCGTCTACGAGCGCTGTCTGGAATACGGCATCGACATCACCAGCCAGCCGATTCCGGTGGTGCCCGCAGCGCACTACACCTGCGGCGGCGTAGTCGTGGACCAGGCTGGACGCACCGATATCCCGGGCCTCTACGCCATCGGCGAGACCAGTTTCACGGGCCTGCACGGCGCGAACCGCATGGCCAGCAACTCGCTGCTCGAATGCTTCGTCTACGGCCGGGCAGCCGCTCAGGATATCCTGCGCGAACTGCCCCAAGTCACCAACGCAGCAACGTTACCTGCATGGGACGCCAGCCAGGTGACCGACTCCGACGAAGACGTGATCATCGCGCACAACTGGGACGAGCTGCGGCGCTTCATGTGGGACTACGTCGGCATCGTCCGCACCAACAAACGGCTGATGCGCGCGCAGCACCGAGTGCGCCTGCTGCTGAGCGAGATCGACGAGTTCTACAGCAACTACAAGGTCAGTCGTGACTTGCTCGAACTACGCAATCTGGCGCTGGTTGCAGACCTGATGATTCGCTCGGCTATGCTGCGCAAGGAGAGCCGAGGACTGCACTACACCCTCGACTACCCGGAGCTGCTGCCGCAAGCGGTCGACACTATTCTGGCGCCGCCCACCTACGTCGACTGAACTTGAGCCGCACCCGCAGTCGACGATGCTGCTCTCGCGGTAGTGCGTCGCGGGGCACGCAGATGCTGCCAGCTAACCGCCGGCCCGGCACGCGAAAACGCAGCACGACTATCAGTGGCAGCGCCAGGCTGTCAGGCAGCAACTGAACTGCCTGCCATCCTTGCCGCTCGCTCCACAGGTGCCAGCCCGCAGCATCGTGGCGCAGGCCAGACCAGGCATCCCGACTGGACAGTAGAATCCCGCGCGGCAACACCCACAGCGCGTGGGTCAGACAAAACAGAAGCGCTATCAGCTGCAACCATAGCGGCGCAGCCGACAGCACGATGGCGGCCAGGCCGAGCGCCTGAACCCCGAGATAGAGTGTCAACAACCAGCTGGACGGCTGCCAGCGACACTCGAATGATTGATTACTTAGGCTGGACACGATCGAGGATCATGCGAACCATGCGCCGCAGGTCCTCATCCTCGGGCTCGCCGCGCTGCATGAACCAGCCGAACATGTCCTGATCCTCGCAACTCAACAGCTTGCGATAGCGGTGCTGATCTTCCTCATCGAGACCTGGATAGACCTCCTTGACGAAAGGCACCAGCAACACATCCAGCTCCAACATGCCGCGACGGCTTTGCCAAAACAGACGATTGAGTTCGGATTGCTCAGCCATACATCGGCTCCTTTTGAGAAGGCGCGCATTATAGCGGCTGCACCGAACTCATCAGTCGCTTTTTTCGTCGAGCTGCAAACCCGTCATCACGCAACCGTTTCCGTCGGGCTGCTATGATGCCCACCCGGATTCTGACGACGACCAATCATGACCGACACTGCTTATTTTTGCGTTCTGTCGCATGAAGGCGTCCTTGCCGTACGCGGCCCGGATGCCAGCAAGTTCCTCCAGGGTCAGCTGACCTGCAACCTCAGCTACCTCACCGCCGAGACATCCAGTCTGGGCGCACGCTGCACGCCCAAGGGGCGCATGCAGTCGAGTTTCCGCATCGTGCTGGATGGCGACGGTTACCTGCTGGCGATGGCCAGTGAGCTGCTGCAACTGCAACAAGCCGATCTGAACAAGTACGCCGTATTTTCCAAGTCCCGCCTGAACGACGAGAGCGCCGACTGGTGCCGATTCGGTCTTGCGGGCGGAGACGGCTCGCTGGTCAGCCTGGGCCTGGATCTGCCGCTGACCGCCGACAGTGTGGTGCGGAGCCACGGCATGATCGCGATCCGTCTGCAGGATGGCCGCGTTGAGCTCTGGACCCCAGGCGCCGACGCCGAGCAGGTTCGCACGCGCCTGGCCGCGCAGCTTCAGGAAGCGCCGGTCAATCGCTGGCTGCTGGACCAGGTTCGCGCCGGCATCGGCCAGGTATTCGGCAGCACTCGCGAGCTGTTCATCCCGCAGATGATCAATTTGCAGGCGCTGGGCGGCGTGAGTTTCAAAAAGGGCTGCTATACCGGCCAGGAAATCGTCGCGCGCATGCAGTATCTGGGCAAACTCAAGCGCCGCCTGCAGCGGCTGTTGATCGAAGGCAGACAGGACGAGCTGCCCGCTCCGGGCGTTGAGATTTTCTCGCCGGTGCATGGCTCCAGCGTCGGTGAGGTCGTGCTAGCCGCCAGTGACACCGACCGAATCGAGCTGCTGGCCGTACTGCAGGAGGACGCCGCCGCTGACGGCCGCCTGTATCTGGGCTCCCCGGACGGATTGCCGATGAGCCTGCTCGAGCTTCCCTACAGCCTGAATGCGGACCTGGAAATTCAGCGCTAGTGCGAACCGGAGCCAGAAAGCAAATACCTGAGAGGCGCACCATGGACCACGGGAAAGCACCCTGACCTGAAGCGCCCTAGCGACACTGACCGACACATAAAGGAATGACATGAGCACCCTTGCCGAGAAAGTCCAGCGCGATCTGACGCTCGCGATCGAGAACGATGAATTGGTTCTACCTACCCTGCCGGAGGTGGCATTGCGCGTCCGCGAGGCGGCCGAGGACCCGGACATCAGCATTCCGGCACTGAGCAAGGTGATAGGCGCCGACGCAGCCCTCGCCGCACGCATCATCAAGGTGGTCAACAGCCCGCTGCTGCGTACCAGTCGCGAGATCGACGATCTGCAGATGGCGGTCAGCCGTCTCGGCATCAATTACACCTGCAACCTGGCCACAGGCCTGGCGATGGAGCAGATGTTCCAGGCGACCACCGATGTCGTCGATCGCAAGATGCGCGAGGTCTGGAACAAGAGCACCGAGGTCGCCGCCATCAGTCATGTGCTCAGCCGTCACTACACACGATTGATGCCTGATCAGGCGACCCTGGCCGGACTGGTCCATCAGATCGGCATATTGCCGATCCTGACCTACGCAGAAGAGCACAGTGCCCTGCTATCGGACTCGTTCAGCCTCAATCACGTCATCGACAAGATTCACCCGATGGTGGGTGAGAAAATCCTGCGCACCTGGGATTTCCCGGAGGCAATCGTGTCGGTGGCTGGTCAGTACACCGATTTCCAGCGCAATTCGGCCGCAGTCGATTATGTAGACGTGGTGCAAGTCGCCACCCTGCAGAGCTATATGGGCACCCAGCACCCTTACGCGCAGCTGGACTGGAGCGAGGTTCCCGCCTTCGCCAAGCTGGGGCTCGATCCGAGCGAACTGATGCAGGAGGACGAGGACCTGTCTGCCGCCATGGACGCAGCCATGAGCATGCTTCAGTAAGCACCGGACACCGTTCGCCCGAAAGCGAGGAACCGTCCCTATGGCACCTAGTCACAAAAAGGGACGGCAATCTCGCCGCATCGCGCCTTGTGTCTGCCTCCCGGCCAACACAAGTCAGGTGAAGAAAGGAGAACGCAATGACCAGAGCAACCAAAACAATTTTCTCGGGCGCATTCGCCTTGCTGTTCGGAGTAGCGGCTAACCTGGCGCTTGCCGCCGAAGGCGAAAACTTCGTCGACGAGGCTTCGGCCAAAGGTATTGCAGAAATCGAAACGGCGAAGATGGCCCTGGACAAGGGTACGTCGGAGGATGTGAAGCAATTCGCCAAGATGATGATCGACGACCACACCAAGGCCAATCAGGAGCTTGCGCAACTGGCCCAGGCCAAAGACCTGGAAATGTCCGACGAGGCCACGCTGATGGACAAGGCCAAAGCCATGATCCTGAAGCTGCGTGATGGCGAGAATTTCGACGAAGCCTACGCCAACAATCAGGTCGTCGCTCACGAGCAGACCATCGAGATGTATCAGGACTACGTGGAGGGTGGCGAGAACGCCGACCTGAAGCAGTTCGCTCAAAAAACGCTGCCGAAGCTGGAAGAGCATCTCAAGCAGGCCAAGGACCTTCAGGCCAAGCACGGCGCCAAAGACTGACCAAAACTTAGCCCGATACCGCCTGGGTGTCGGGCTAAACCTCAGCCGGAAGCTGCCAGTCGATCACCTGCATCCCCTGCTGCCTGAGAAACTGGTTGGCGCGACTGAAGTGACCGTTACCGATGAATCCGCGGTGCGCCGAGAGAGGCGAAGGATGCACCGACTTCAGCATCAGATGCCGCGTGGCGTCTATAAGTTTCGATTTGGATAGAGCATGGGCGCCCCAAAGCATGAATACCAGGTGCGGACGCCGCTCGCTGACCACCTCAATGATTCGATCGGTGAATAGCTGCCACCCTGCTTTGGCATGCGAACCGGCGGCACCCTGTTCCACGGTGAGCGAAGTATTGAGCAATAGCACGCCCTGTTCTGCCCAGTGCTGCAGACAGCCATGCCGAGGGATTTCAAGATTCAAGTCGCGCTTGAGTTCCTTGAAGATGTTCTGCAGTGACGGCGGTGGTGCCACGCCCGGCTGTACCGAAAAGCAAAGCCCATGGGCCTGACCGGCACCGTGGTAGGGGTCCTGCCCAAGGATCACTACCTTGACCTGATCGAGCGGCGTGGAATTGAGCGCGTTGAAGATCATCGGCCCCGGCGGAAATATCACCTTGCCCGCAGCCTTCTCTCGCCGAAGGAAAGCGCCAAGCTCAAGCATGTATGGCTTGTCGAACTCCTCGCGCAGCGCTTCTTTCCAGCCAGCCTCCAGCCTGATGCGATCGTCTTGAGTCATGAGCTGTTTCCGGATGGCGTAGCCGCCGAACCCTAGAAAACGCCATCATGGTTGTCAACCGCAAACCGGCAAAATCACGGCGTCACCGCAAGATCCACCCTCCCTCCTTTAGTCATAATCGCACCTGGCTCACGTACTGACGCCGGCGCCGCCTTCGAGCCGCACATAAAGAGTGACGCACGCACCGGCGGCAGGGTAAAAAAGCTAACTGCCAATAAACCAATAACAAAAGCTATAACAAGGAACATGCTATGAACCGGATCACCCTTCTGGCGCTAGGGCTGGGGTTCTGTCTTACGGCTCAGGCTGCTGACCCCATCACGCTCGGCCTCAATTACCCCCGTACCGGCAGCTACAAGGAAGAAGGCCTTGCACAAATGCGCGGAGCCTTGTTGGCAATCGACGAGATCAACGAGGCGGGCGGTGTTCTGGGCCGCCCGCTACGCCTGATCAGCCGCAATACCGCATCCCGCCCCGAAAAGGCCGTTGCCAACGTCGACAAGATGGCGGATGAAGGCGTCGCCATGCTGTTCGGCGGCGTATCCAGCGCGGTGGCCATTGCCGCGAGCAAGCGCGCCAAGGAGCGGGGGCTGCTCTACTTCGGCACCCTGACCTACTCCAACGACACAACTGGCAAGGATGGCCACCGTTACATGTTCCGCGAGTGCAATAACGCATGGATGAGCGCGCGGGTGCTGGGGCAGTATCTGAACGACAAAATGCCCGGCAAGACCTACTTCTACATCACCTCCGACTATACCTGGGGCCACACCAGCGAGAGCTCGCTGCGCCAGGCGACCGGCACCGTCGACCAGAACAAGCACCAGGGGGTCAAGACGGCCTTCCCCGGCGCGCGCCTGTCCGACTACCGCGCGGCGCTGGAAAAGGCGGCCAACAGCGGTGCCGAGGTCCTGGTACTGGTCCTGTTTGGCGAAGACATGGTGCGAGCCATGCGTATCGCCGACGAACTCGACTTGAACAAGAAGATGCAGATTGCGGTTCCCAACCTGACGCAGTCCATGGTCGAACTCGCCGGCCCGGACATCATGCGCGGCGTGCTCGGCACCGAGCCCTGGACCTGGCGCGTACCCGAACTCGAAGGTTCCGAACGCGGCAAGGCATTCGTGCGCGACTTCGGTGAGCGTTACCAGACGCACCCATCAAGCTCCGCGGCCTCGGCTTACAGCATCGTCTATCAGTGGGCAGATGCCGCCACTCGCGCCAAGAGCATCGGCAGTGAGCAAGTCATCACGGCCTTGGAAAACCACAGCTACAGCCTGCTCAAGGATCAGCAGCAGTGGCGCGAGTTCGACCACCAGAACGTTCAGACCGTCTATGCCATTCAGGTAAAGCCACGCGAAGAAGTGCTCAAGGATCGCTTCAAGCAGGACTATTTCGAGATCGTCCACCGTTTATCCGGCGAGCAGGCTGCGCCGTCGCTGGCCGAATGGCAGGAAGAGCGTAGCGCGGGCGGGCAGCCGGCTAGGCTACAGTGACAGAACGATGGAGCACCTGGGACAGTACCCGGGCGCTCCATCGGGTCGTCTGACCGACCGGAACGCTGCAACCTCGCTGCATTGAAGGACTCTCAAGAGGAGCGACGTTACCGGTCGCTCGTCAGCGGAGCCCTGAAACGCACGAGGATTTCGACCATGAGCACTGCAGTAGAGCCCTACCAAGCCGGTGTCTTCGACCTGACCCACAAGCTGACCGTGGAAAAGCATGGTCACACCGCCCTCATCACGATCAACCACCCGCCTGCCAACACCTGGGACCGCGAGTCGCTCATCGGGCTCAAGCAGATCATCGACCATCTGAACCACGATGACGAAATCTACGCACTGGTGATCTGCGGTCAGGGCGAGAAGTTCTTCAGCGCGGGTGCGGACCTGAAACTCTTCGCTGATGGTGATCGCAACCGAGCCCGGGAAATGGCCCGCCGCTTTGGCGAAGCCTTTGAGGCGCTGCGCGATTTCCGCGGTGTCTCCATCGCTGCAATCAACGGATTCGCCCTTGGCGGGGGCCTGGAATGCGCACTGGCCTGCGACCTGCGCATCGCCGAGCAGCAGGCGCAAATGGGCTTGCCGGAGGCTTCGGTGGGCCTGCTGCCCTGTGCGGGCGGCACCCAGGCACTGGCCTGGCTGGTGGGCGAAGGCTGGGCCAAACGCATGATCCTCTGTGGCGAGCGCATCACGGCAGAAACTGCGCTGCGCATCGGACTGGTGGAACAGGTGGTCGAGCCCGGCCAATCGCGTGGCCACGCATTGATGCTCGCATCCCGGGTCGCGCGGCAAAGCCCTGTTGCGGTGCGTGCCATCAAGCCGTTGATCAACGCGGCCCGTAAACGGGTGCCCAATACGCTTGCCGCCGCCGAGCGCGAGGCCTTCGTCGAGCTGTTCGAGGCCGACGACACCCTGGAGGGTGTCAATGCGTTCCTCGAGAAGCGCGACCCTCGCTGGCGCAACCGATGACCGCCGTACCAAACGCAGCCTTACAGGACCTGCCCGCCAATCCGGCGCCGAGGATTACATGCACGTCACCTTCGAAGAACGCCCCGCCCTGCATGGCATGCGAATAGCCATTGTCACCCTGGACGCCGCGCAGCAACTCAACGCCCTGAGCCTGCCGATGATCGACGCACTGCTTGACCAGCTTGGCCGCTGGGCCAACGAGCCGGCAGTCGCCTGCGTGCTGTTACGCGGGAACGGTGCCAAGGCGTTCTGCGCCGGTGGCGACGTACGCCGCCTTGCAGAGGCCTGCCGAGGCGAGCCCGGAACGGTGCCGGCCTTGGCCGAGCGTTTCTTTGCCGACGAGTACCGCCTCGTCCACCTGCTGCACCATTACCCGAAGCCGCTGATCTGCTGGGGCCATGGCTACGTGATGGGCGGCGGTATGGGGCTCCTGCAGAGCGCGACGATCCGCATCGTTACACCGGATAGTTGGCTGGCGATGCCGGAAGTCGCCATCGGCCTACATACGGATGTCGGCGCGAGCTGGTTCCTTCCTCGCCTGGCTGGCAAGCTGGGTCTGTTTCTGGGCCTCACCGGCACGCGGGTGAATGCCCGCGATGCACTGGACATCGGTCTTGCCGACCGCTGCCTGATGGACGAGCAACAGCCCGAACTCATCGAGGGGCTGGTCCAGATCAACTGGCAGGACCAGGCGCACAGCCAGCTGCACAGTCTGTTGCGGGCCTTGTCCAGGCACGCCACTGCACAGCTGCCCGCACCCAGGTTGCTGCCACGACGAGAGCGGATCGATGAACTGCTGGACGTGGCTGAGCTCGCGCATGCATGGCAGGCCTTGGCCGCGTTGCAGGATGATTCTGACGAAGTAATCGCGCAGGCCGCTCGCGGCCTGCGCGACGGATGCCCACTGAGCGCCCATCTCGCCTGGCGACAGCAGGAAAAAGGCCGGAAGCTGTCGCTAGGCCAGGCATTGCAGATGGAGTACGCGCTAAGCCTGAATTGCTGTCGCCACCCGGAGTTCGCCGAAGGCGTCCGTGCCCGCTTGATCGACAAGGACAATAGGCCAGGCTGGCATTGGCCGGACGCCCACCACGTTCCGCCAGCGGTGGTCGAGGCGCACTTCGAGCCGACTTGGGAAGGGGATCATCCACTGACCGGCCTGGCCTGAATGCCCTCTCATCACCGATAGTAGTGCTGACGGCCGCCCCTATCGTAATTCGGCCGTAGCCGATGATCGCGCCCATCCCTGATCAGCGGCGAACGCTGCTGGCGATGTTCCTGGCGCCAGTAGCCACGTCGCTCGAAGCCGCGATGGCGGTCGTAGTATTGCGGCGGAAGCTGACTCTGATAACGCGGCGGCAGGTTGCGCGGGTACTGCGGATAGTGGGAATAAGGGCTTCGCGGGTCGTATTGATGCGGACGGTTGTGCTGACGATAGTCCCGGTCATAGTGTCGCGGCCCCGGGTTGTAGTAGCGCGGACTCTCCGCCTGGAAGACCCAGACGCCGTCTCGCCGCTCCGCATGGGCCTGCAGGCTCATGCCCAGGCCGACACAGAGCAGAATAAGCAGTGAAGAACGAATGCTCATGGAAACCACCTCCGATGGCGTCACAGGCTTCGATTCATCAGACCACAACCGTAAGACAGCTGCAGAAACAGCGGACAACCGGCAGCTCTGACACGACGTCATGCGTCGCGCGAGGACCGCGACGGGCCGCCGCACCTTGTATGGCTGCCGCTGCTTCCCGATAATAGCGGCCCTTTAGCCCCACGGCTCTCGCAGAGCGGACGGAACGGGAATAGACCCTAGATGACCGAACTCGCCCTGATCATGGTTAGCGCCATCCTGGTCAACAATTTCGTGCTGGTGCAGTTCCTCGGTCTGTGCCCGTTCATGGGCGTCTCGAAGAAGATCGAGACCGCCATCGGCCTGTCGCTGGCCACCACCTTCGTGCTGACGCTTGCTGCCATGTGCAGCTACCTCGTCCAGTTGTATGTGCTCAAGCCGCTGGACCTCGAGTTTCTACGCACCATCAGTTTCATTCTGGTGATCGCGGTGACCGTTCAGTTCACCGAGATGGTGGTGAACAAGACCAGTCCGCTGCTGTACCGCGTACTCGGCATCTTTCTGCCACTGATCACCACCAACTGCATCGTGCTCGGCGTGGCGCTGCTCAATGCCAACAAGGCCGAATTCACCTTTCTCACCGCCACCGTCAACGGCTTCGCCGCGGGGCTGGGCTTTTCCCTGGTGCTCGTACTGTTCGCCGCCATGCGCGAGCGCATCGCCATTGCCGACGTGCCGAAGTCGTTCCAGGGCGCGGCGATCGGCATGGTCACCGCCGGCCTGATGTCGCTGGCATTCATGGGCTTCACCGGGCTGATCAAGCTATGAGCGCAGTCGTCATCGCGATCCTCGCCCTGCTCGCCCTGTGCTTGCTCGGCGGCGCCATCCTCGGTTTCGCCGCTGTGCGCTTTCGTGTCGAAGGCGATCCGATCGCCGAGCAGATCAATGCCCTGCTACCCCAGACCCAATGTGGTCAGTGCGGCTATCCGGGCTGCAAACCCTACGCCGAAGCCATTGCCGGCGGCGACAAGATCAACAAGTGCCCACCGGGCGGCGAAGCGACCATCCAGGCCCTGGCCGATCTGCTCGATGTCGAGGCGGAGCCGCTGGATGCAGAGGGTGGCGAAAAGCCGCAGATGGTCGCCTACATCCGTGAAGCCGAGTGCATCGGCTGCACCAAGTGCATCCAGGCCTGCCCGGTTGACGCCATCGTCGGTGCCGCGCGGCAGATGCACACCGTGATCATTTCCGAGTGCACCGGCTGCGACCTGTGTGTCGAACCCTGCCCGGTGGACTGCATCGACATGATCGAAGTCGGCAGCAACCTGCAGAGCTGGAAATGGAACCGGCCGCTGGCGCCCGGCCAGCTGATCGCAACTGATCGGGAGCAGGCCGCATGACCGCACTGAAGATCTGGGACATCCACGGCGGCATTCATCCACCGGAACACAAGGATCTGTCCAACCGCACCCCGATCCAGCCGGCCCCGCTGCCCAAGCGCCTGGTCCTGCCACTGACGCAGCACCTCGGAGCGCCGGCCGAGCCCTGCGTCACTCTTGGCGAACAGGTACGCAAAGGTCAGCAGATCGCTGTCGCCAGCGGGTTTGTCAGCGCGCCGCTGCATGCTCCTACCTCCGGACTGGTCAGCTTCATCGGCCCGCAGCCCTACCCGCATGTATCAGGCATGCTCGCTAACGCGATCGTCATCGACAGCGATGGCGAAGACAAATGGATCGACCTGCATCCGCAGCCGGATTACCGTGAACTCGAGCGCCCTGCCCTGCTCGAGCTGATTCGCCAGGCCGGCATCAGCGGCCTCGGCGGCGCCGGCTTCCCCACCGCCGTGAAGCTCAGCCCCCCGCCGACCCAGACGATCCGCACGCTGATCATCAATGGCACCGAGTGCGAGCCCTACATCACCGCCGATGACCTGCTGATGCGTGAAAAGGCGGCCGAGCTGGTCGCGGGGATCGAGATACTCGCGCACCTGATTCAGCCGCAAGAGGTACTGATCGGCATCGAGGACAACAAGCCCGAAGCGATCGCCGCAGTGCGGGCTGCCATCGGCGAGCGCCCCTTCGCGTTGAAGGTCTTCCCGACCAAGTATCCGTCCGGTGGCGAAAAGCAGCTGATCCAGATTCTCACCGGAGAAGAGGTTCCCAGTGGCGGCTTGCCGGCGGATATCGGCATGCTCTGCCAGAACGTTGGAACCTGCGTCGCCATCCACGACGCCGTGCTCCTCGGCAAGCCGTTGATCTCGCGCATCACCACCCTGACCGGCGAGGCGCTGGCGCGGCCGATGAACGTCGAGGTGCTGATCGGCACCCCCGTGGATGAACTGCTGGCCTTCGCCGGTCTCGATCAGCACAGGCTCAACCGTCTGATCATGGGCGGCCCGATGATGGGCTTCAGCCTGCCATCCCTTGAGGTGCCGGTGGTCAAGACCACCAACTGCCTGCTAGCGAGCACGCTGGAAGAGCTGCCGCCACCGCCGCCCGCTCTGCCGTGCATCCGTTGCGGAGAGTGCGCCGAGGCCTGCCCGGTCAGCCTGCTACCGCAGCAGCTGCATTTCTTTGCCCTCGGCCAGGAGCATGAGCAGCTCAAGGCCCATAACCTGTTCGACTGCATCGAGTGCGGCGCCTGCGCCTACGTCTGCCCCTCCAACATCCCCCTGGTGCAGTATTACCGCGCTGCCAAGGGTGAGATCCGCGAGCTGGAGCAGAAGCAGCAGAAGGCCGAGCACTCCAAACAGCGCTTCGAGCTTCGCCAGGAACGTCTACGGCGCGCCGAAGAACAGAAGGAAGCCGAACGCAAGGCCCGTGCCGAACGTGCGGCACGCGCCAAGGCGGCGCAAAGCGAGAGCGGCCCGACCGCGACCACAGCCGAGACGGCGGCCCCGGCACAGAAGACCAGCCTTTCCGAAACGCAGAAGAAACTTAAGATCGAGGCCAGCATGGCCCAGGTCGCCCTGAAGAAAGCCGAGAAGCAGCTGGCCACCCATGCCACTGCCGAGCTGGAAGCCCAGGTTGCCGATCTGCGCAACGCCGCCGAGGCCGCGCAGCGTGCGTTGGATGCCGCCATGCAGGCGGACTCCGCTCCGCCCGCCACTGCGCCTGGGCCAGACGATGCCGTTGCGAAAAAAGCCAAGATCGAAGCCGCCATGCTCAAGGCACAGATTCGCAAGCTGGAGAAGATCGAAGCACCGGATGACGATCAGCAAGCCGAACTCGCCCGCCTGCGCCAGCAACTGCACGAAGCAGAGCAGGCCCTTAGTACCGCGCAGGGCGCAGCACCCGCTCCCGCCGCCAAGTCGGCCGATGACGAAGCACTGAAGAAGGCGAAGATCGAAGCCGCCATGCTCAAGGCGCAGATTCGCAAGCTGGAGAAGATCGAAGCACCGGACGACGATCAGCAGACCGAGCTCGCCCGTCTACGTCAGCAGCTGAACGGCGCCGAACAGGCGCTGACCGCCGCGCAGAGTGCAGCGCCCGCTCCCGCCGCCAAGCCGCCCGATGACGAAGCACTGAAAAAAGCCAAGATCGAAGCTGCCATGCTCAAGGCGCAGATCCGCAAGCTGGAGAAGGTCGAAGCACCGGACGACGACCAACAAGCCGAACTCGCCCGCCTGCGCCAGCAGCTGCACGACGCCGAACAGGCGCTGACCGCCGCGCAGAGTGCAGCGCCCGCTCCCGCCGCCAAGCCGGCCGATGACGAAGCACTGAAAAAAGCCAAGATCGAAGCTGCCATGCTCAAGGCGCAGATCCGCAAGCTGGAGAAGATCGAAACACCGGACGACGACCAACAAGCCGAACTCGCCCGCCTGCGCCAGCAGCTGCATGAAGCAGAGCAGGACCTCAGTGCCGCGCAGAATTCGGCGCCAACACCGGATGCGAAGCCAGCTGCTGACGATGCACTGAAGAAAGCCAAGATCGAACTGGCGATGAAGCGCGCCGAACTCAAGAAAGCCGAGAAAGCCGGCGTCGAAGAACCGGAGCTCAGCCGTCTGCGTGATGCGCTGAGCGCAGCGGAGCAAGCGCTGCACGCTGCCGAGGATGCTTCGCAAAAACCCGCGCCCGAGCTGGTGCGGACCAGCAAGCCGGGAGTCGATGATCGCCAGCGGGAGCTCAAGACCGAGCTCGCCTTTGCCCGAGCCGATCTGCGCAAGCTTGAGCGCGACGAGAACGCAGAGTCCGCTGCAATAGACGCTGCCCGCGCACGGTTGAGCGAGGCGGAACGCCAGATGGCGGAATATCAGGACTCATGAACCCACGGCTCGAGACAACAGCAACCTTCGTCGCCTGGGTGAAACACCAACACATAGAACGGACACAAGGCGTAGGCTCCCCAGCCTGCACCCAGTCAACGCGCTAGAACCGGAGAGCCAATGGCCCTGCCCCGCATCACTTCGCCCCATGCCAAGGGCCCCAGCCGTACCCAGCGCGTCATGCTGCTGGTGCTCGCGGCTACTCTGCCCGGCGTGATCGTGCTGACCTGGCTTTACGGCGCCGGTACGTTGATCAACATGGCCTGGGCCTGCGCGGCCGCTCTTGGTTTCGAAGCAGCGATTCTGAAGCTGCGCCAGCGTCCGGTAGGCTTCTTTCTCCGCGATGGCAGCGTGCTGGTTACCGCTGTGTTGCTGGCCCTCGCGCTGCCGCCCTACTCACCCTGGTGGCTGACACTGATTGCCACTGGTTGCGCGGTGGTCTTCGGCAAACAGCTGTATGGCGGTCTTGGCCAGAACCCCTTCAACCCGGCGATGATCGGCTACGTGGTGGTGCTGATTTCCTTCCCGGTCGAAATGACAACCTGGCCTGTGCCGCACAGCGTCGGGCTGGGTGCCGGCCTGCAGCACATCCTCGGCATCGCCTCGCTGCCCGATGGCTGGACCCAGGCCACGGCCCTCGACGTACTGAAGGTGAACAAAAGCCTGACCATCGACGAGCTGTGGAGCAATCCGGCGTTCGGCCACTTTGGCGGTATCGGTTCGGAGGTGGTGAACCTGGCTTTCCTGGCCGGAGGCCTGTTCCTGCTGCACAAAAGGCTGTTCAGCTGGCATGCGCCAGTGGGCATGCTCGCCGCGCTGGTGGTGATGAGCCTGGTGTTCTGGAATGGCTCGGGCTCCGATAGCAACGGCTCGCCGCTGTTCCATCTGCTCAGCGGCGCCACCATGCTCGGCGCGTTCTTCATCGTCACCGATCCGGTCAGCAGCGCCACCAGCTCGCTCGGGCGTCTCATCTTCGGTGTTGGCGTCGGCATTCTGGTCTACGTCATCCGCGCCTGGGGCGGCTATCCGGATGGCGTGGCCTTCGGCGTGCTGCTGATGAACCTGGCGGCACCCACTATCGATTACTACACCCGCCCGCGCACCTACGGCCACCGCAAGGCCGAGCGCGGCTTGAAGCTGGGCGAATGACATGATGCTTCCGGAAATCAGCCGTTCCATGCTGAAGAACGCCGCGGTGCTGGGCCTGTTCGCAATTGTCACCGTAGGCGCGGTGACGCTGCTTCAGCAGGGAACCGCCGAACGCATCCAGGCCGCCGAACGCGCCGCACAGGTTCGCGCACTGGGCGAAATTTTGCCCGCAGGCAGTTATGACAATCACCTTCTCGACGACAGCGTGCCGATCCAGGACCGCTTGCTCGGCAACAAGAGCCCTCTGCCCGCTTATGTCGCCATCAAGGATGGCCGGCCAAGCGCCGTGATCCTCCAGGCCATCGCGCCGGATGGCTACAGCGGCGCGATTCACCTGCTGGTGGGCATCCACGCCGACGGCCAGGTCGCCGGTGTCCGCGTCATCGGTCATCGTGAAACGCCAGGACTGGGCGACAAGATCGAACTGGCGAAAAGTCCTTGGATTCGCAGTTTCGAAGGCAAGTCGCTGAGCAGCCCCGAGGCCGAAGGCTGGGCAGTGAAGAAGGATCGCGGCGAGTTCGACCAGTTCGCCGGCGCCACCATCACCCCCCGAGCCGTGGTCGGCGCCGTGCACCGCGCCTTGCAGTACTTCGATGCGCACAAGGCCGAGCTGCTGGCAACCAGCGGCGAGACGACCGGGGCCGTCGGCGACGCCTTGGAAAGCCGCACCGAGCCCGCCGGAGCCACCGTCCACTCACGCGCCGGAAGTGCCGCCACCCGCGACGAGCTGCAAACCAACGAGCCTGAAGCCGAGCCGCAAGGGGATCAGCCATGAGCGCACCTAGCTATCGCGAACTGACCGTCAACGGACTGTGGAAGAACAACCCGGCGCTGGTCCAGCTGCTCGGGCTCTGTCCGCTGCTCGGCGTCAGCAACTCGGCGGTCAACGCACTCGGACTCGGCCTGGCGACGATGCTGGTGCTGACCTGTTCGAACATCGGCGTATCGCTGGTGCGCGGCGTGGTCAACACCGCGGTGCGTCTGCCGGCATTCGTGATGATCATCGCCGCGCTGACCACCTGCATTGAGCTACTGATGCAGGCCTTCACCTACGAGCTGTACCAGATCCTCGGCATCTTCATCCCGCTGATCACCACCAACTGCGTCATCCTTGGACGCGCCGACGGGTTCGCCGCCAAACACAATCCGCTGATCGCAGGCTTCGACGGCCTGGTCATGGGCATCGGCTTCTGTCTGGTTCTGGTGGTGCTCGGCGGCCTGCGCGAGCTGTTCGGCACCGGTGCGCTGTTCGCCAACATGCACCTGCTGTTCGGCCCGATCGCCGCTGACTGGCAGATCACTCTGTTCAGCGACTACAAGGGCTTCCTGTTGGCGATTCTGCCGCCTGGTGCCTTCATCGTGCTCGGCCTGCTGATTGCGCTGAAGAACCGGATCGACCAGCAGCTTGCCGAACGTGCCCGCGCCACCCAGCCCGCTGCGCCGGCCACCAGCCGCCGCGTACGCGTAACCGGTGTGATCGAGTGAGCCCGTTCCGATGAATGCCGAAAAACGTCGGGAAATCTTCCGGCGCTTGCATGAAGACAACCCCGAGCCGAAGACCGAGCTGGCCTACAGCACGCCCTTCGAGCTGCTGATCGCCGTGATCCTCTCGGCCCAGGCCACCGATGTCGGCGTGAACAAGGCCACTGCCAGGCTCTACCCCGTGGCCAACACCCCGGAGGCGATCTACGCCCTCGGCTACGACGGCCTGTGCGAGTACATCCGCACCATCGGCCTGTATCCGAGCAAGGCGAAGAACGTCATCGAGACCTGTCGCATCCTGATCGAGAAGCATGGCGGCCAGGTGCCGGACAATCGCGAGGATCTGGAAGCCCTCCCCGGGGTGGGTCGCAAGACTGCCAACGTGGTACTGAACACGGCATTCCGCCAATTCACCATGGCGGTGGACACGCACATCTTCCGGGTCAGCAACCGCACCGGCATCGCCCCAGGCAAGAACGTTCTGGAGGTCGAACGCAAGCTGATTCGTTTCGTACCGAAGGATTATCTGCTCGACGCACACCACTGGCTGATCCTGCACGGACGCTATGTCTGCAAGGCGCGCAAACCACTATGCGGCAGCTGTCGGATCGAGGATCTCTGCGAATACAGGCACAAGACTTCGGACGATTGAGCGCGCTAGCGAAAAGCTTGCATCGCGATTGAAAAAAACTTTTTTACCGGCTCCCGATTTGCGGCTATAAGGTGCGCCAAGAGCGCCCCGTAGCCTTGGAGTGAACAAGTGGCCGAGAAAGAAGACATTCAGATCGAAGACGATTTCATCGCCGAAGATGACGATGAGAGCAGCGAAGCTCCCGTCGAGGTCGCCAAGACCAATCTGACCAAGCGCCGAATCATCGACAACCTGCTGGAGGAACGCCGCCTGCAGAAACAGTTGAACGACTTCGACTTCGATCTATAAAAGAAAAAGCCCCGAAAGGGGCTTTTTCATATCTACCGATCAGTCAGCGCGCTTCGGCGATAACAGTTCTATCTTGTAGCCATCCGGGTCTTCAACGAAGGCCAGAATGCTCGAACCGTGCATCATCGGCCCCGGCTCCCGGGTGATCTTGCCGCCACGGGCGCGGATGTCCTCGCAGGCCTTGTAGACATCTTCCACTTCCAGGGCGATGTGGCCGTAGCCATTACCCAGCTCGTAGGTCTCGACCCCCCAGTTGTGGGTCAGCTCGATGACGCTGTTGTGCGCCTCGTCGCCGTAACCGACGAAGGCGAGCGTGAATTTGCCGTCCGGATAGTCTTTGCGGCGCAGCAGGGTCATGCCCAGCACTTCGGTGTAGAAGGCGATGGACTTTTCCATATCGCCGACACGCAGCATGGTATGCAGCAGTCTCATGATTCAGGTCTCCTCGTTCGGCAGCGCTTGTGGCAGTGCAGAAAGTACAACCCCGGCACATGGCCGGGGTCGGTTGGCTCAGGCGCGCCAGCTTATCAGAACTGGGTGCGGCCCTTGCCGGCAGCGATGCGCATGCGCAGGGCGTTGAGCTTGATGAAGCCGCCGGCGTCCGCCTGGTTGTAGGCGCCGCCATCCTCTTCGAAGGTCGCAATGTTGGCATCGAACAGCGAATCGTCGGACTTGCGGCCGACGACGATGACGTTGCCCTTGTACAGCTTCAGGCGCACGACGCCGTTCACGTTGACCTGGGAAGCGTCGATCATCTGCTGCAGCATGCTGCGCTCGGGACTCCACCAGTAGCCGTTGTAGATCAGGCTGGCGTACTTGGGCATCAGCTCGTCTTTCAGGTGCGCGACCTCGCGGTCGAGGGTGATCGACTCGATTGCGCGGTGGGCCTTGAGCATGATGGTGCCGCCGGGCGTCTCATAGCAGCCGCGGGACTTCATGCCGACATAGCGGTTCTCGACGATGTCGAGGCGGCCGATGCCATTTTCGCCGCCGATGCGGTTCAGCTCGGCCAGGACCTGAGCTGGAGTCATGTCCTTGCCATCGATGGCGACGATGTCGCCCTTGCGGTAGGTCAGTTCGATGTAGGTGGGGGTGTCTGGCGCCGCTTCCGGCGACTTGGTCCAGCGCCACATGTCTTCTTCGTGCTCGGTCCAGGTGTCTTCCAGCACACCGCCCTCGTAGGAGATGTGCAGCAGGTTGGCATCCATGGAGTAAGGCGACTTCTTCTTGCCGTGGCGCTCGATCGGGATGGCATGCTTCTCGGCGTAGTCCATCAGCTTCTCGCGCGACAGCAGATCCCACTCGCGCCAGGGAGCGATCACCTTGACGCCAGGCTTGAGCGCATAGGCGCCCAGCTCGAAGCGCACCTGGTCGTTACCCTTGCCGGTGGCACCGTGGGAGATGGCATCGGCACCAGTCTCGTTGGCGATCTCGATCAGGCGCTTGGCGATCAGCGGACGGGCGATGGAGGTACCCAGCAGGTACTCGCCTTCGTAAACGGTGTTGGCACGGAACATGGGGAAGACGAAGTCGCGCACGAACTCTTCGCGCAGGTCGTCGATGTAGATTTCCTTGACGCCCAGAGCCTGCGCCTTGGTGCGCGCTGGCTCGACTTCTTCGCCCTGGCCGAGGTCGGCGGTGAAGGTCACCACTTCACAGTTATAGGTGTCTTGCAGCCACTTCAGAATCACCGAGGTGTCCAGGCCACCGGAATAGGCCAGAACTACCTTCTTAACGTCCGCCATGCCATCAGCTCCACGGGTTGTACGGAAAGCCTGCGATTCTACCGGTCATGGGCTGGCTTTTACAGGGGCGCGCCGCTGCGGCGGCAATCAAGACGACGGGACGGCGGGAGCCGAGGGCGCAGGAGGCGCCGCTTCTCGCGCCAGGCGCAAGGTGACACGCCGATTCTTCGCGCGATTGGCCTCGCTGCTGTTGGCCACCAGCGGATAGCGCTCGCCATGGAAGCGCAGGGTGATCTGCTCCAGTGCTATGCCGTTGGCGACCAGGTACTCCTGAACCGCCAGTGCGCGACGGCGCGACAGATCCCGATTGAGCAGGCGATTGCCGCTGTTGTCCGAGTGGCCATCAAGTTCGATGCGATTCACATTGGGATCGGCGCGCATGTACTGCAGAACGACATCGAGCCTGGCGCGCCCCTGAGCGTCCAGCACCACATCGCTGCTCGGGAAACCGATCTGCGACTGGCGCACCTGATCGAAATTGACTGGCAGCAGCTTGGCCGTACAGGCGCGGTAGTCCTCGTAAGCCTTGCCGAAGCGCGCCGGCAACAGGCGAATCTCCAGGGTATCGCCGCCGTGCATGGTGCGATGCCGAACCACCGGGCTACGCCCTTCGAGCAGGCCGCTGAGCAGGCGCCCGGCCTGTAGCTGGGTGCTGTTGAACGGAATATCGCCACCACTCACGGTGACCACGCCGAGATTGATATCACTGCGTGACGGTTGCCAAGGCGCCGCTGCGGCAAGCAGTGTCGCCGAGCCGGCGCGAAGCCAGCGCTCCGGCGAGTGCAGACGAAAGACCGCCTGTTCGCCGGCACGCCTGACGAACTCGCCGCTGCCGAAACCGGCGATGGGCTGGGTCAGTCGACACTCGAACTGATCGCCCTCCACCTGCCATTGCACCCGTTCCAGCCGCGTCTGGAATGTCAGGGCGTTGGCCGGTGAAGCGAGCAGGCACAACAGTACGAGGGGGCGCAGGCGCACGATGAACTCCGAGAGGATGCGTATTCCTTCTAGGTATCGGTGCCCGACCGGCAAACTTGAGCGTGTCACGGTCAGTGCCCAAGCCTGGCAGACGAAGGCAAGATGCCGTCTCCGGGCTTTTCCGGTAGCATTCGCGCACGTTTCACCCGCCTGGAAACCCCCTGCATGTCCGACCGACTCACCCTGCTGCGGCCCGATGACTGGCACATCCACCTGCGCGACGGCGCCGCCCTGCCCCACACCGTCGCGGATGCTGCTCGCCAGTTCGCCCGCGCCATCATCATGCCGAACCTGGTGCCACCGGTACGCAATGCCGACGAGGCCGAAGCCTATCGCCAGCGCATCCTGGCGGCTCGGCCGGCCGGCAGTGATTTCACGCCATTGATGGTGCTCTATCTCACCGACAGCACCAGTTCTGACGATATCCGCCAGGCCAAGGCCAGCGGCTTCGTGCATGCCGCCAAGCTATATCCGGCAGGCGCGACCACCAACTCCGCTTCCGGCGTGACCGCGATCGACAACATCTTCGGCGTGCTGGAAACCATGGCCGAGGTCGGCCTGCCTTTGCTGGTCCACGGCGAGGTCACGCGCAGCGAGATCGATATCTTCGATCGCGAGAAGCACTTCATCGACGAGCAGTTGAGTCGCGTCACCGCGCGCTTCCCAACCCTGAAAGTGGTGTTCGAGCACATCACCACCCGTGACGCCGTGCAGTTCGTCCAGGCGGCAGGCACCAACGTCGGCGCCACCATCACCGCGCACCACCTGCTGTACAACCGCAACCACATGCTGGTCGGCGGCATTCGTCCGCACCTTTTCTGCCTGCCGGTGCTCAAGCGCAACGTTCACCAGGAAGCCCTCCTGGATGCCGCAACCAGCGGCAACCCGAAGTTCTTCCTCGGCACCGACTCGGCCCCCCACGCACAGCACGCCAAGGAAGCTGCCTGCGGTTGTGCTGGGTGCTATACCGCGCATGCGGCCATCGAGCTGTACGCCGAAGCATTCGAGCAGCGGCAGGCGCTGGACAAACTGGAACCCTTTGCCAGTCACTTCGGTCCGGATTTCTACGGTCTGCCGCGCAACACCACGCAGATCACCCTGGTGCGCGAGGAGTGGAACGTGCCGGCCAATCTGCCATTCGGTGAGCAGGTCGTCGTGCCGCTGCGTGCCGGGGAACGACTGCACTGGCGCCTGGAGACGAACGCATGAGCGAAGAACACTTCGAAGACGAGCTCGAAGAGCACCTGCCGGGCAAACCCCGCTCGCCGATGGCGCGGCGTTTCCGTGGGTTCCTGCCAGTGGTGATCGATGTCGAATGCGGCGGTTTCAACAGCGCAACGGACGCGCTGCTGGAGATTGCGGCCGTGACCATCGGCATGGACGAGCAAGGCCTGCTGTACCCGCAGGACACCTTGTTCTACCGCGTGGAGCCTTTCGCTGGCGCCAACATCGAGGCAGCCGCGCTGGAGTTCACCGGCATCAAGCTCGACCATCCGCTGCGCATGGCCGTGCCCGAATCGCAGGCCCTGACCGATATCTTTCGCAGCGTGCGCAAGGCGGTGAAATCCGCCGGCTGCAAGCGCGCGATTCTGGTCGGTCATAACAGCAGCTTCGACCTGGGATTTCTCAACGCAGCGATCGCTCGTTGCGAGATCAAGCGCAACCCGTTCCACCCCTTCTCCAGCTTCGACACCGCCACCCTCGCTGGCCTTGCCTACGGCCAGACTGTGCTGGCCAAGGCCTGCCAGGCCGCCGGGATCGACTTCGACGGCCGCGAGGCGCACTCGGCCCGGTACGACACCGAGAAGACCGCCGAGCTGTTCTGCGGCATCGTCAATCGTTGGCGAGAAATGGGCGGTTGGGAAGAGTTCGACGAGTAACGTCCGGGATACGGAGCATCGGGGCGAAGGCCCGCTTTGCAATGCCAGCAGTCGAGATCGACGCTGTAAACGAAAAAAGGCCAGTCATGCGACTGGCCTTTTTTGTATTACCGCAGCGTTACAGCGGCTTACCCCGGTTGCCGTGCTGGCCAACGAAGGCCTGAACGGCCTTCAGTTCGTTCGGCAGCACCGTGCAACGCTCGCTGCGTTCGAACAGATCAGCCAGATGCGCCGGCAGGGCAAGTGCCTGGCCAATACCCGCCTTCTCCACCGCATCCGGGAATTTCACCGGGTGCGCGGTGCCCAGTGTCACCATCGGGATGCTCAGGCTGCGACGGCATTCGCGCGCGGCATGCACACCGATAGCCGTATGCGGATCGAGCACCTCGCCGGTTTCCTTGAAAACCTGGGCGATGGTGGCGCAGGTCTGCTCGTCATCCACAGCCAGCGAATCGAACAGCTTGCGCGCTTCGGCCCAGCGTTCCTCTTCCACCGACAGCTTGCCGCTGGCACGGAAACCATCCAGCAATTCGGCCACGGCCTTGCCGTTGCGACCATGCAGGTCGAACAGCAGACGCTCGAAGTTCGACGACACCATGATGTCCATCGACGGCGACAGCGACGCGTGCAGGGTGTCCTTGTCGTAGCGGTTGCCGGACATGAAGCGATGCAGGATATCGTTGCGGTTGGTGGCAACGATCAGCTGGTTGATCGGCAGGCCCATGTTGCGCGCCAGATAGCCGGCAAAGATGTCGCCGAAATTGCCGGTCGGCACTGAGAACGCCACGGAGCGCGCCGGACCGCCGAGCTGCAGCGCAGCGTGGAAGTAGTAGACGATCTGGGCCATGATCCGCGCCCAGTTGATCGAGTTGACTGCCACCAGACGGGTGCCCTTGAGGAAACCCTGGTCGGCAAAGCTGGCCTTGACCATCTCCTGGCAGTCGTCGAAGTTGCCTTCGATGGCGATGTTGTGAATGTTGTCGCCGAGGATGGTGGTCATCTGCCGGCGCTGCACCTCGGATACGCGGTTGTGCGGGTGCATGATGAAGATGTCGACGTTGTCGCAGGCCTTGCAGCCTTCGATGGCCGCCGAACCGGTATCACCGGAGGTGGCGCCCATGATCACCACGCGCTCGCCACGCTTGGCCAGCACGTGATCGAGCAGACGACCGAGCAGCTGCAAGGCGAAATCCTTGAACGCCAGGGTTGGGCCGTGAAACAGCTCCAGCACCCACTCGTTGCCGTTTAGCTGACGCAGCGGGGCGATGGCGCTATGGGCGAAGACGCCATAGGTTTCTTCGAGGATTCGCTTGAAGTCGGCGTCCGGAATGCTGCCGGCAACGAACGGGCGCATGACCCGAAAGGCCAGCTCGTGATACGGCAGGCCGGCCCAGGAGGCAATTTCTTCCACGGTGAACCGCGGCAGGTTCTCCGGCACGTACAGGCCGCCATCGCTGGCCAGGCCGGCCAGCAGGACGTCTTCGAAGTTCAGGGCCGGCGCCTGGCCGCGAGTGCTGATGTAGCGCATTTGTTCAAACCTTCGGTTCGAGCGGCAGGCTGGCGCTGCAGGTATCAGGCTGTTCCGTCCTGCAGCTGCGGCCTGCGGCTTGGTTAGTTGAGCTGTTCGACGCGAATGCGCACGACCTTGTCCGCCACATCATCGAGGGCTTCCAACGCAGCGATAGCATCGTCGATACGCTGCTCGACCACTCGATGGGTCACCAGAATCACAGGAACCAGACCGTCCTGGACTTCGGCCTCCTTCTGCATGATCGACTCGATGTTGATGCCACGCTCGGAGAGAATGGTTGCCACCTGAGCCAGCACGCCCGGATGGTCCTTGGCCTGGATGCGCAGGTAGTAGGCGCTCTCGCAGGCGCTGATCGGCAGAATTGGATGATCGGACAGCGAGTCGGGCTGGAACGCCAGATGCGGCACGCGATTGTTCGGATCGGTGGTCAGGGCCCGGGTCACATCCACGAGGTCGGCTACGACTGCCGAAGCGGTCGGCTCCATGCCTGCACCGGCGCCGTAGTAAAGCGTGCTGCCGACGGCATCGCCATTGACCATGACCGCATTCATCACGCCATTGACGTTGGCGATCAGGCGGTCGGCCGGAATCAGTGTCGGATGAACGCGCAGTTCGATGCCAGCATCGGTGCGGCGGGCGACGCCCAGATGCTTGATGCGATAGCCCAGCGCTTCGGCGTAATTCACATCAGCCGTGGTCAGGCGCGCGATGCCCTCGGTGTAAGCCTTGTCGAACTGCAGCGGGATCCCGAAAGCGATGGACGCCAGGATCGTAAGCTTGTGCGCGGCATCGATGCCCTCGACGTCGAAGGTCGGGTCGGCCTCGGCGTAGCCGAGCTCCTGGGCTTCCTTGAGAACGTCCTCGAAGGTCCGCCCCTTTTCACGCATCTCGGTGAGGATGAAGTTGCCGGTGCCGTTGATGATTCCCGCCAGCCAGTTGATGCGGTTACCGGCCAAGCCTTCACGAATCGCCTTGATGACCGGAATACCACCCGCGACCGAGGCTTCGAAGGCGACGATTACGCCCTTCTCGCACGCCTTGGCGAAGATTTCGTTGCCATGCACGGCGATCAGCGCCTTGTTGGCGGTGACCACATGCTTGCCATTCTCGATGGCCTTGAGGACGAGCTCCTTGGCCAGGGTATAACCGCCGATCAGCTCGACAACGATGTCGATTTCGGGGTTGTTCACGACATCGAAGATGTCCGCCGTGATGGCTGTCGTACCGGTATCGCACTTGGGATTCGGGTGCCGGGTGGCAATCTGCGCAACCTCGATTCCGCGCCCGGCACGGCGGGCAATCTCCTCGGCGTTGCGTTTGAGCACATTGAAGGTACCGCCACCGACGGTTCCCAGCCCACAGATGCCAACTTTCACCGGTTTCAAGCTGAACTCCCCATTCACAGCGAGACGACCGGACCTGCCGGTCGACAAAAGAGTCGCACATTACGAAGGGAGCAGCTTTTAGTCAATCAGCCTCGCCTTGCGGCGGGCGCGCACCCATCGTCAAGTTCCAACCGCTGATGCCATTGCGCGAGCGACTCATCCGGGTATTCGGCAAAACAGCGATCATGCCCCTGTACTTGCGGCTCTACCCAACTGGCCTTGGAGTCGAGCATCAGATGCGTGTGCTCCGGCGGGACGGGCAGATCGGTGTCGATCGCCGATGCAAAGGGATGCACCAGCTCGGGCCAGTTCGGATCCCACAACCACAACGCACTGGCGCAGTGTCGACAGAAGTGGCGGCGACCATCACTGATCTTTACCTCGCCAGTCTCGGCATCGGTGATATGCGCCTGGTAGACGCTAAGATGCTCCCGCCCCTCGACCTGCAGGCTTCGATAGTCACCACCAAGATTGATCGCGTAGCCGCCGCCACCCGCAGTCTTGCGACAGATCGAGCAGTAGCAGCGCATGAAAGGATACGGCTGCGCGGATTCTAGGCTGAACCGCACAGCCTGACAGTGACAGGAACCTTCGAGCTTCATCACGACCCTCCTCATTCGGACCCTTAGGGCATCAGGCCAGCCAGTTCCACTATCGGCAATCAGCCCGAATGAATCGGACCAATGGCCTCAACGCATTACTCGGCGGCGAGCGCAACTTCTGCTAATTGGGCGGCCGGCTGATAGCCGGGAATCATCTGACCGTTGGCGAGAATGATGGCAGGCGTGCCCTGTACGCCGATCATCTGGCCAAGCTGATACTGCTTTTCGATAGGTGTCTCGCAGCTGGCTGTGGGCAGATCTTCACGCGCCTTGGCCTTGTTCATGGCGTCCTGGCGATCCTTGGCGCACCACACGCTGGTCAGGGTATTGGCCCCATGGCTACCCATCCCCTGCCGCGGAAACGCGACATAGCGAACCTCAACGCCGAGGCGGTTCAACTGCGAAACCTCGCTGTGCAGCTTCTGGCAGTAGCCACAGTCAGTATCGGTAAATACGGTGATATGGGTCTTGGGTTCCTTGGGCGCGAACACCACCATCTCGCTGGCCGGGATCGAGTTGATCTGCTTGGCCACCGACTTGCTTTGAGCTTGCTCGGTCAGGTTGACGGCCTGACCATCCTTGAACTGGTAGAGATAGCCCTGGATGACGAACTGCCCATCAGCGCTGGCATACAGCTGCCGCCCACCCTCCAGCTGAACCTGATAAACCCCGGGCATCGGGCTCTCAGCAATAGCTTCGATGGGCATGTCCGGCTGGATCTTCTGCAAAGACTGGCGAATCGCCTGATCCGGATCGGCGGCCATTACAACAACGCTGGCCAGACCTGCAACGGCGGCAGCGAACAAACGAATCACGCCCATGGAAACTCCTGGCAGCGACAATCGGGGAAAGGCGCAGAGCCTATCATAGCCATGCCGTACAAACTGCTAGCTGCTTCTCTGGGCCGCCGCCGAGACCCCAGCCTACCCGCGCCGGCGCTCTGCCCTAGCCGCGTGGATGGTGCGCCGCATGCAACTCCTGCAACCGCGCTCGCGCAATGTGGGTGTAGATCTGAGTGGTCGACAGGTCGCTGTGACCAAGCAACATCTGCACGGTGCGCAGATCCGCGCCATGGTTGAGCAAGTGCGTGGCGAAAGCGTGGCGCAAGGTATGCGGTGAAATCGATGCGGCGACACCGGCGACCTTCGCGTGCAGCTTGATCCGGTGCCAGAAGGTCTGGCGTGTCATCTGGCCACCGCGCTGACTGGGAAACAGGACATCACTGGCCTTGCCCGAGAGCAAGAGATCACGACCATCGCGCTGATAACGCTCCAGCCAGTGCAAAGCTTCATCGCCAAGCGGCACAAGACGCTCTTTATTGCCTTTGCCGAACGTTCGCACGACGCCCTGGCGCGTGCTGACCTGCTCGAGCGTCAGGCTGATCAACTCGGTAACCCGCAACCCGCAGGCATAAAGCACCTCGAGCATGGCGCGGTCACGCAGACCTAACGGCTCTCCAATATCTGGCGCCGCCAGCAATGCCTCTACATCGGCTTCGGACAGCGCTTTCGGCAAGGGACGTCCAAGCCGTGGCAGATCCACGCGCAAGGTCGGATCGACGGCGATCTCGCCCTCGCGTAACAGGTAGCGATAAAAGCCCCGTAAGCCTGACAGAAAGCGCGCCGTGGAGCGCGCCTTGTAACCATTGTTCAGACGCCATGCGAGGTGATCGAGAATGATCTCGCGCCCGGCGGTCGCAAGTCGAACGCCTCGCTCCTCCAGCCAGCCGTTGAACAATGCGAGGTCGCTGCGGTAGGCCTCGCGGCTATTGTCCGCCAGCCCTTTTTCCAGCCAGAGCGCATCGAGGTAACGGTCGATGATGGGGTCGTCGAGTGCAGGCATGACAGCTTCAATCAGAAGAGGTGCAACAGTTTTCCACAGGCGTCCCGACGCGGCCAGAGCGCAAACGAATCGGAATCTCTTCATCCGATCGCCGCCCTAATCGCAGGCACAAGTCTCGCTCCGCCGGAATCAGCAGGCCCTAGAAACGAAAAAAGCAGCCCGAGGGCTGCTTTTTTGCGGAACTGCGGTCTTAGTCTTAGACCAGCTTTTCCTTGATGCGGGCGGCCTTGCCGGACAGCGCGCGGAGGTAGTACAGCTTGGCCTTGCGCACGTCACCGCGACGCTTGACGCTGATGCTGTCGACCATCGGGCTGTAGCTCTGGAAAGTACGCTCGACGCCTACACCATTGGAGATCTTGCGAACGGTGAAAGCACTGTTCAGACCGCGGTTGCGCTTGCCGATCACGACGCCTTCGAAGGCCTGCAGACGCTGACGCTCGCCTTCCTTCACCTTCACCTGAACGATAACGGTGTCGCCCGGTGCGAACGGCGGGATTTCTTTGTTCATCTGCTCGGCTTCGAGCTGCTGAATGATCTTGTTGGTCATGCTGTGCTCCTAAGGTCAACCCTGTGGGTTGCCATCGATACGTTAACTATCGTCCCGCTGGCGGATGTATTCCGTCAGCAGCTTCTGTTCTTCTCCAGAAAGCGAGCGGCTATCCAGAAGATCGGCGCGTCGCTCCCAGGTCCTTCCAAGGGACTGCTGCAAGCGCCAGCGTCGGATGTGTTCGTGGTTGCCGCTGAGCAGCACATCAGGAACACATTTACCCGCATACACCTCAGGACGCGTGTAGTGCGGACAGTCGAGCAGGCCGTCGGTGAACGAATCCTCCTCGGCGGAACCAGCATGACCCAGGGCGCCCGGAAGCAGCCTCGTCACGGCGTCGATCAGCACCATTGCCGGCAACTCGCCACCGGACAACACGTAATCACCAATCGACCATTCCTCATCGACATGCGCTTCGATGAAGCGCTCATCAATACCTTCGTAGCGACCGGCAATCAGGATAAGCGCATCCTCTTTTGCCATCTCGCGGACATCAGCCTGTTTCAGCTGGCGCCCCTGCGGCGAGAGGTAGATCACCTTCGCCGTCTCACCCGCAGCCTGTTTGGCGTCAGCCAAGGCAAGCTCGAGCGGCTTGATCTTCATCACCATGCCGGGGCCACCGCCGAATGGGCGGTCGTCCACTGTTTGGTGGCGGTCTTCGGTGTAGCTTCTGGGGTTCCAGCAGCTCAACTGCAACAACCCCTGCTTCACGGCACGACTGGTAATCCCGTAGTCACATATCGCTGCGAACATATCCGGGAAAAGGCTGATAACCTCGACGCGCAAAGCGGACATGCCGTTCAGAAATCCGCGTCCCAATCGACCTGCATCTCGCCCGCTACCAGATCGATCTTCAACACGCATTGATCGGTGTAAGGCAGCAGACGCTCGCGATCATCCAGGCTTTCAGCACAAGGCTTCACGACCATCACGTCGTTGGCTCCGGTTTCAAGCAGGTGATCGATCTGACCAAGCAACTGCTCAGCCTGATTGATGACCTTCAAGCCCTGAAGCTGATACCAGTAGTACTCACCGTCGTCCAAGGCGGGCAGTTCGCTACGCGGGATGCATATCTCGAAATCGGCGTAGGTACGCGCAACTTCGCGATCATCCAACCCACTCAGCGTTGCCACCAGGATCTTCCCCTGGAGGCGCCCCTTGACCAACTCGACCTGCTTCACCTCGTCGCCTCGCCTCAGCGTCCAGCGTCGATAGCCCAGCAGGTTGTCGATCGGATCAGTAAAGGAATAGACCTTTACGTCACCGCGTACGCCATGCACCGAAACGATCTTGCCGATGACAACCAGGTCATCGACCGGAGCAGACGTTGCGTTCATGAGATTCAGGCAGCGGCCTTGGCAGCTTCCTTCAGCAGCTGAGCAACGCGCTCAGACGGCTGTGCGCCCTGGCTCAGCCAGTAAGTAGCGCGCTCCTGGTTTACAGAAAGCTTCACTTCCGCACCAGTGGCGATCGGGTTGAAGAAACCGATGCGCTCGACGAAGCGACCATCACGCGGGTTGCGGCTGTTGGTCACGGTCAGGTGGTAGAAAGGGCGCTTCTTGGAGCCGCCACGGGCGAGACGAATAGTTACCATGTGAACATCGTTCCTGTAGTCGGTGCTAACTTACTTAAGGCACACACTTAAAATGGGCCTAGGCCCGAAAGGCCGCACATTTTAAGGAATGCCGGGGATTTTGCAAACTCTTTTACTAAAGGTCTCAGCCGGAGCTAGGCGATACCCGGCATCAGGCTGCAGACCGCATTACGTCGCGGCTCAGCGCCGCGACAAGACACTCTCTAGAACTTCGGCATGCCGCCGCCTGGGAACATGCCACCCATGCCGCGCATCATCTTGGTCATGCCACCCTTGCCGGTGACCTTTTTCATCATCTTCTGCATCTGCTTGTGCTGCTTGATCAGCCGGCCGATATCCTGCACCTGAGTACCTGACCCCATGGCGATACGGCGCTTGCGCGATCCACTGATGATGTCAGGATTGCGTCGCTCGGCAGGCGTCATCGAGTTGATGATCGCCTCCATCTGCATGAACTGCTTCTCCGCTGCGCCCTGAGCATGCCCCATCTGCGACAGGTTGACGCCACCTATGGATGGCAGCTTGTCCATCAAGCCACCGAGGCCGCCCATGTTCTTCATCTGCTGCAGCTGATCGCGGAAGTCCTCGAGATCGAACCCTTTGCCCTTCTTGAGCTTCTTGGTGAGCTTCTCGGCCTTCTCGCGATCAAGGGTCTGCTCGGCCTGCTCGATAAGGCTGAGCACATCGCCCATGCCGAGGATGCGCGAGGCGATACGATCCGGATGGAAAGGTTCAAGGGCGTCACTCTTCTCGCCCATGCCGAGGAACTTGATCGGCTTCCCGGTCACGTGCCGCACCGAAAGCGCGGCACCACCACGCGCATCGCCATCCACCTTGGTCAACACCACACCGGTCAGCGGCAGTGCTTCGCCGAACGCCTTGGCGGTGTTTGCCGCGTCCTGGCCCGTCATGGCATCGACCACGAACAGCGTTTCGGCAGGATTGATCGCGGCGTGTACAGCCTGGATCTCGGCCATCATCTCGGCATCAACGGCCAGACGACCGGCAGTATCCACCAGTACCACGTCGATGAACTTGAGCTTGGCTTCACGGATGGCCGCCTGGGCGATCTCCACCGGCTTCTGGCTGATATCGGAAGGGAAGAAGGTCACACCCACTTCGCCGGCCAGGGTTTCGAGCTGCTTGATCGCAGCCGGACGATAGACGTCAGCCGAAACCACCAGCACGCTCTTCTTCTTGCGCTCCTTGAGGAAGCGCGCCAGCTTCCCCACGGTGGTGGTCTTGCCCGCCCCCTGCAGGCCGGCCATCAGCACCACGGCCGGCGGAGTGACCTGAAGCGCCAGGTCCTCGTTGGCCGCGCCCATCAACTCTTCCAGCTCTGCGCGAACGATCTTCACGAACGCCTGACCCGGAGTCAGACTCTTCGAGACCTCGGTGCCAACAGCGCGCTCCTTGACCCGATTGACGAACTCCTTGACCACCGGCAGTGCGACGTCGGCCTCGAGCAGCGCCATCCGCACTTCACGCAGCGTGTCCTTGATGTTGTCCTCGGTCAGCTTCGCCTTGCCGGTGACGTGGCGAAGCGTTTGTGAGAGGCGGTCGGTTAGGTTTTCGAACATGAGCCATTCCACGCTGGGGTGCTGAAGGGCGAGATTATAGAAGGTGCGGGCGTCCGGCCGGTACCCCGACTGCACGGCTTTTCGTATTTACCTGGCCGCGCCAGCCGCCGCGCGACCCAAAGCCAGGGATGGATGGCGCAGCATGCGGCGCATCGCACGCCGTGACGATCCGTAACCCGGCCACCGCTTTTGCGCCTCGGGTCTTTGTGCCACACTCACGACCTTTCGAGCCCGTTACCGGAACTTATGCACCCTCTGCTACCCAGCCTTGCCGCCGCGGCTCTGTATGCCGGCGCCACGGGTTATCAAAGTTTGCGTCTGGCGCAACGCGCCGTGCCGGACAGACGTCTGCTGCTGACAGTCGGACTGCTCGCTCTGCTTGCCCATGGGATCAGCCTTTTCATCCAGCTGATATCACCAAGCGGCCTGCACTTGGACTTCTTCACCGCCTCAAGCCTGATTGCCGCTGCTGTCATCCTGCTGATACTACTGGCGCTGTATCGGATGCCAGTGGAAAACCTGCTGCTGCTGCTCTTTCCACTGGGCTGCCTGACGGTACTCTTCGCCCAGTTCGCCCCATCTGGCACTGCACCTGCGATTGCCGAGGAGCCGGGCATACTCGCGCATATCCTGCTGTCGATCCTGGCCTACGGCATGCTGACCATTGCGGTCTTCCAGGCCTTGTTGCTGCTGCTGCAGGATCATCACCTCAAACACAAGCACCCCTCGGGCCTGATCCGCAACTTCCCGCCTCTGCAGACGATGGAAAGCCTGTTGTTCGGCTTTCTCTGGGCAGGTTGGCTGCTTCTGTCCGCCTCGCTGCTTTCCGGCTGGCTGTTTCTTGATGACCTTTTTGCGCAGCACCTGGTCCACAAGACACTCCTTTCGGTGGTTGCCTGGATCGTCTTCGGCCTGCTTCTGTGGGGGCGCCACCAGCTTGGCTGGCGTGGCTACAAGGCCATCCGCTGGACACTGGTCGGTTTCTGCCTGCTGATGCTGGCGTATTTCGGCAGCAAGCTCGTCCGCGAATTCATCCTGCACATCTGACGCAAACAGGCTAACCCGTGGAAAATCTACACCCTGGCTTTCTGGTCGGACTGCTGGTCTTTCTGCTGCTGTGCTCGGCGTTCTTCTCCAGTTCCGAAACCGGCATGCTCAGCCTCAACCGCTACCGCCTCAGGCATCAGGCCAAGGAAGGGCATCGAGGCGCGCAGCGCGCCAGCGAACTGCTGGCCCATCCTGACCGACTGCTGGGCACCATTCTGGTTGGCAACAACTTCGTCAACATCCTGGCCTCATCCATCGCTACCGTGCTCGCGATGCAGCTATGGGGCGAAGCAGGGATCGCGATTGCCACCATCGGCCTGACCATCATCTTGCTGATCTTCGGCGAAATCACGCCGAAAACCCTGGCCGCATTACGCCCGGAAATTGTCGCCTACCCAGTCAGCCTGCCGCTGAAGCTGCTGCAGAAGGTGCTTTATCCTCTGGTTGCCATGCTCGGCTGGGTAAGCAACGGACTGCTCAAGCTGCTTGGCGTCGACCTGTCCAACAAGGGCAACGACAGCCTGTCCACCGAGGAGCTACGCAGCGTCGTACGCGAATCCGGCACCGACCTGCCGCTGAATCGCCAGAGCATGCTGCTCGGCATTCTCGACCTGGAGCGGGTCACTGTCGACGACATCATGATTCCGCGCAACGAGGTTACCGGGATCGATCTCGATGACGATCTGGAATCGATCATCGTTCAGCTGCGCACCACGCCACATACTCGCCTGCCGGTGTTTCGCAACGACATCAACCAGATCGAGGGCATCGTCCATATGCGACAGATTGCCCGCCTGCTCAGTCATGACCAGCTAACCAAGGAAAGCCTGCTCGAAGCCTGTAACGAACCCTATTTCGTACCGGAAAATACTCCGCTGTCCACCCAGCTGCTGAACTTCCAGAAGCAGAAGCGACGGATCGGCATCGTGGTCGACGAATACGGCGACGTCCGCGGCATCGTCACGCTCGAGGACATCCTCGAAGAGATCGTCGGCGAGTTCAGCAATCAGGACGTATTGCGCAGCCCGGATATTCACCCGCAGGACGACGGCACGCTGGTGATCGATGGCGCCGCCTACATTCGCGAGGTAAACCGGGCCCTCGGCTGGAAGTTGCCTTGCGACGGCCCCAAGACGCTCAACGGCCTCATCACCGAGGCCCTTGAGCACATGCCGGATAGCGGCATCTGTTTGCAGATCGGCAACTACCGGCTGGAAATCCTGCAAGCGGCCGATAACCGCGTGAAAAGCGTACGAGCCTGGACCATCGACGACACATCCTCAGACGAGCAGCAACCCGAGTAATCGGGGCGGCAGCAAGCCGGCCCGCCAGCCTCACAGCTCCACTTTCACCGCAGCAGCTGCACGCAACGCCTTTTCTCTCGCCGCATCGATGGATACGTCCCGCGCCAGCGCGACCCCCATGCGCCGTTGGCCGCTTACACCGGGCTTGCCGAACAGACGCAGCGCGGTATCCGGCTCTGCAAGCGCAGCAGCGAGATTGCCGAAGCTCACTTCGGTGGATTCACCTTCTACCAGAATCACCGCTGAAGCCGCCGCGCCCATCTGGCGGATGCTCGGAATCGGCAGGCCAAGAATGGCCCGCGCATGCAGCGCGAACTCGGACAGGTCCTGCGAAACCAGTGTCACAAGGCCAGTATCGTGAGGACGCGGGGAGATTTCGCAGAACCAGACCTGATCGCCCTTGACGAACAACTCGACGCCAAAGACGCCCCGCCCACCAAGCGCCTCAGTGACCGCCAGTGCGATGCGCTTCGCCTCGGCCATCGCCGCCGGCGCCATCGGCTGCGGCTGCCACGACTCCTGATAGTCGCCCTTCTCCTGGCGATGGCCGACCGGCTCGCAGAAGCTCGTGCCACCCGTGTGGCGCACCGTCAGCAAGGTGATTTCGTAATCGAAGCCGATAAAGCCTTCGACGATGACTCGCCCGCGACCTGCGCGACCTGCGCGACCACCGGCCTGCGCATAATCCCAGGCGACATCGATATCGGCTTCGCTGCGCAACACCGACTGCCCCTTACCGGACGAGCTCATCACTGGCTTGATCAGACAGGGAAAGCCCAGCGCCATCGCCGCCGAGCGACACTCCTCCAGCGAATCCGCGAAGCGATAGGGTGAAGTCGGCAAGCCCAACTCCTCTGCGGCCAATCGGCGAATGCCTTCGCGATTCATCGTCAGCTGCGCGGCCCGGGCCGTGGGTATCACGGTGTAGCCTTCGCCCTCCAGCTCAACCAGGGTAGCGGTGGCGATGGCCTCGATCTCCGGCACGATGTAATGCGGTCGCTCCTGCTCGATCACCGCTCGCAGCGCAGCACCGTCGAGCATGTCGACCACGTGGCTGCGGTGCGCAACCTGCATGGCTGGTGCATTGGCGTAGCGGTCGACCGCTATGACTTCCACGCCAAGCCGCTGCAGCTCAATAACCAGCTCCTTGCCAAGCTCGCCGCAGCCACAGAGCAGGACGCGCGTAGCGCTGGAAGACAATGGTGTACCTATTCTTGGCATGGAATCCTCGCGACTCTGGAAATACAAACGAACCCGGCACGCGCCTACATCAGCTGGCCACTGAGGCGAAGTCGCTCGCTGCAGCGTTGAAGCACCTCGCGGCGCTCCTCATTGCTCATCAACCCCCAGCGCCGGATCTCATCCGCGCTTCGCTGGCAACCGACGCACAGGTCATCCTCATCCAGAGCGCAGAGACTGACGCAGGGCGAGGCGACCGGCTTTTCCTGCGTGTTCACTCATCGCGCTCCAGCTCACGCGCGTAGCGCTGAGCGTTATGCACGTAGTGAGCGGCGCTGGCTTCGAGCATCTTCTTCTGCTCATCGCTCAGCTCACGCACCACTTTGCCCGGCGAGCCGACCACCAGTGAGCCATCGGGAATTTCCTTGCCCTCGGCAATCAGGGTGTTGGCGCCAATGATGCAGTGCTTGCCGATCTTCGCGCCGTTGAGCACCACCGCATTGATGCCGATCAGGCTGTAATCACCGACCGTGCAACCGTGCAACATGGCGTTGTGGCCAACCGTGACGCCGGTACCCAGGGTCAACGGATGCCCCATATCGGTGTGCATCACGCTGCCGTCTTGCACGTTGCTGTTCTCACCGATGTGGATCAACTCGTTGTCACCACGCAGAACGGCGCCAAACCAGACGCTTGCACCCGCATCCAGCCTGATCTTGCCGACCAGCGTGGCATTGGGGGCTACCCAGCTTTGCGGATGCGCTTCGACCCGCGACTCTCCCAGACGGTATTTCACGACACACCTCTTCTTGTCAGTTGTACTCAGGCCACAGGAATGCCGCTCGCCCCTGCGACAGTGCAGCTCAGGGCTCGCGCCGCCCGGACAGATCGATGAATGCGGCAGGCGCGCGGCGCATTTCGATGCCGGCGTCGTATATGACATTGACCAGCTCGACGATCATGATCGCGGTTAGGCCCCAAATCTGGTATTCGCCATAGCGGTAGGACGGGATGTACCAGCTCTGTCCCTGGTAATCGATGCGGTGCGTGACCTCGCGCGGATCCTCGCAGAAGAATTCCAGCGGCACAGAGAACACGGAGGCGATTTCGGCATCGTTGGCGCGGTACTCGACATAGTCCGGAACCAGACCGACGTAAGGCGTGACGTGGATGCCATGCACCGACACCAGGCTGCTGAGCGGGCCGACGACCTCGACCATGCCTGGCGCCAGGCCTACCTCTTCCTCGGCCTCACGCAGCGCGGTGTGCAGTAGATCGCGGTCTTCCGGATCGCGTCGACCGCCGGGGAACGCCACTTCTCCACCATGGGTGGAAAGACCGGCGGCGCGGAGCGTCAGCACCAGCTCCGGCGACTCGCTGCGGGTGATTGGCATCAACACGGCCGCCTCGGGCAGGCGGCCTTCCGGCTCCAGAAGATGCGGGGAATGAGCGCGCACCCGGTGGAGTATTGTGTCCAGCATGTACTTTCTCGTTTCGTCTTTGATCGGCATCATGGCATGAAAGGCGGAGCCGCCCAAGGCCCGGAGAGCGCCAAACGAGAAGCTCCAACGCCTCGATGCGATATCAATGTTACAACTGCGAACCAGGCGGGTCAGAGCCACCCCGAATGGCGCAGAGGCTGCCTTGCCGAATCCGTGTGAACGGCCCAATATTTCCCGGAGCAATCAGGAAGGCGCCCATGAAATACTGCAACCAGTGCGGCGATCCGGTGCTGGTCCGAGTACCGGACGGCGACAACCGGCCGCGCTTCGTCTGCGACAGCTGCCAAACGGTGCACTATCAGAACCCGAGGATCGTCGCCGGCTGCGTACCCGTCTGGGATGATCGCGTGCTGCTCTGTCGGCGTGCGATCGAACCGCGCCGGGGATATTGGACCCTGCCGGCCGGCTTCATGGAGAACGGCGAAACCATGCAGCAGGCCGCAGAGCGCGAAACACTCGAAGAGGCCTGCGCCAGAGTGCGTGACCTGCAGCTGTATACCCTGTTCGACCTGCCACATATCAATCAGGTCTACATGTTCTTCCGCGCTGAGCTCGTCGATCTGGACTTCTGTGCCGGAGACGAAAGCCTGGAAGTGAAGCTCTTTCATCAGCAAGACATCCCTTGGTCCGAGCTGGCTTTTCCGACCATCGGCCGTACCCTAGAATGCTTCTTCGCCGACCGGGTGCAGCAGACCTTCCCGGTGCGCAACGAGGCCGTGACAAGCTATCGCAACCGCCAGCAGGGCCACGCCCGCGCAGACTGAAGTGTCTGCCGGACCGGCTGGCACATACAGGTCTGATGAAGTTCGAAGGAAAGCCTCGATGCGCTGGCTGCTCGCCCTGCTCTGCCTCACCTTTACCGCGTTCTCCCACGCCAATGCGACGCCCAGCCTGGGCGGTTCACCCATCGACAAAGTGCTGGTAATCAAGTCGGAACGCAAACTCCATCTGGTCAGCGCTGGCCAGACACTCAAGAGCTATCGCGTTTCGCTGGGCAAACAACCCGACGGCGCAAAGTTGCGCGAAGGCGACAAGCGCACGCCGGAAGGCTTCTACTGGATCGACTGGCGCAAGACCAGCGACAAATACAACCTGTCGATGCACATCTCCTACCCCAACGCGCGTGACCTGGCCCGCGCACAGCAGGAAGGCGTAGCGCCTGGAAGCATGATCATGCTGCACGGTACGCCACTGGATGAGGAGTATCCGGAGTGGTTCTTCCACACCCTGGACTGGACCGAGGGCTGCATCGCGCTGAGCAACAGCGACATGCGCGAGATCTGGGCGCTGGTGAAGGATGGCACGCTGATCGAGATTCGCCCGTAACGGATGTCGGGGCGCCGCTACAGCTAAGCACGCACCCAATACGGCTGGCTAGAACTGCATGTCGGACAAACGCCAGACGTCGAACGCTGGCGTTTCATAGGGATGGGCCTTCTTCATTGCCTTCACGCTGTCGTGAATCAGCTCGTCCGCCACAGCCAATTCGACCTTCCACTCGGGAACGTGCTGCACCTGCCCGGTTTGCCCGATAAAAGGCTGGCTTCCCTCCAACGGGCGGTACTGCCCCTGCCCCAGCACCTGCCAGCAGCAACTGTCATATGCGCCTATGCGGCCAGCGCCAGCGGCGAACACTGCTTTCTTGACCGCTTCCAGATGACTGTCTGGAACATAGAAACACAGCTTGTACATCGACCTCTCCGTGCAGATGAGCCCGACCTCCACCGGCCGAGCGAACTGGCATTCTGCCATCCGTGTGCGCGCCGAATAGTGCGGCGCGTCATAGCTCAGACGACGCTTTGCGCTGCCGGTTCATAGACCTTTGTCACAAATGAAAAAGCCCGCCGATATGCTATCGACGGGCTCTTCGGGAATGGCCAGATTGACCCGGTCGGTCAGTCGACCCAGACCCGCGCGTTGCGGAACATGCGCATCCAGCCGCCGTCTTCCTGCCACTCGTCAGGGCGCCAGGAGTTGGTCACGGCGCGGAACACCCGCTCCGGGTGCGGCATCATGATGGTCACGCGGCCATCGCGACTGCTGAGACCGGTGATACCGCGCGGCGAGCCGTTCGGGTTGGCCGGGTAACGCTCGGTGACCTTGCCGTGGTTATCCACGAAGCGCAGCGCCACGGTGCCGGAAAGATCTGCCTGCAGCATGGCCTCTTCGCTCTCGAACTCCGCATGGCCTTCGCCGTGGGCGATGGCGATCGGCAGGCGGGAGCCGGCCATGCCCTGCAGGAAGATCGATGGCGAATCCTGAATCTGAACCATCGCCACCCGCGCTTCAAACTGCTCCGAGCGGTTACGCACGAAGTGCGGCCAGTTCTCGGTGCCCGGGATCAGCTCGTGCAGGTTGCTCATCATCTGGCAACCATTGCACACGCCGAGAGCGAAGCTGTCCTTGCGCTCGAAGAAGGCCTGGAAGCCATCCCGCGCACGCGCATTGAACAGGATCGACTTGGCCCAGCCTTCACCGGCGCCGAGCACGTCGCCGTAGGAGAAGCCACCGCAGGCGACCAGGCCCTTGAACTCCTCAAGGCTGACACGACCGGAAAGGATATCGCTCATGTGCACGTCGACCGCGGCAAACCCGGCACGGTCGAACGCCGCCGCCATCTCTACCTGGCCGTTGACGCCCTGCTCGCGAAGCACCGCAATCTGCGGACGAATGCCACGCTTGATGTAGGGCGCAGCGATGTCCTCGTTCACGTCGAAGCTGAGCTTGGCACTGAGACCTAGATTGTCCTCTTCGAGCAGCGCGTCGAACTCCTGATCGGCGCACTCGGCGTTATCGCGCAGACGCTGGATCTGATAGCTGGTTTCTGCCCACTGGCGCTGCAGCAGGCGGCGCTCACCGGCGAAGACTTCGTTCTCGCCGTGCTTGATCGACACATGGCCATTGTTGACCGGCTGACCGATGACCGCGACACAGTCACCCAGACCGGCTGCGCTGAACTGTGCCAGCACGATCTCGGTGTCGTCCTGACGCACCTGAATCACCGCACCAAGCTCCTCGTTGAAGAGCATCGGTGCGACATCTGCGGCACTCTCCAGCAGGCCATCGAGATTCAGACTCAGGCCACAGTGACCGGCAAACGCCATTTCCAGCACAGTGGTCAGCAGACCACCGTCGGAACGGTCGTGGTAGGCCAGTAGCAGACCGTCGGCGCTCAGCCCCTGAACCACGGCGAAGAACGCCTGCAGGTCTTCGGCATCATCGACGTCGGGCGCCTGGCGACCAAGCTGACCGTACACCTGCGCAAGAATCGAAGCACCCATGCGGTTCTGGCCGCGTCCCAGATCGATCAGGATCAGGTCCGTTGCGCCCTTGTCCAGGCGCAGCTGCGGGGTCAGGGTCTGGCGGATATCAGAGACTGGGGCGAAGCCGGAAACGATCAGCGACATCGGCGAGGTCACGCTTTTCTCGGCGCCCTCCTCCGACCAACGGGTCTTCATTGACATCGAGTCCTTGCCCACCGGAATGGTCAGGCCCAGCTGCGGGCACAGCTCCATGCCGACGGCTCGCACGGTGTCGTACAGCCGCGCGTCTTCGCCGGGGTGGCCGGCGGCGGCCATCCAGTTGGCGGACAACTTGATGTCGGAGATCTTCTCGATGCGTGCCGCTGCCAGGTTGGTCAGCGTTTCGCCGATGGCCATGCGACCCGACGCCGGAGCGTCCAGCAGCGCCAGCGGCGTACGCTCGCCCATTGCCATGGCCTCGCCGGTGTAAACGTCGTAGCTGGTAGCCGTGACGGCGCAGTCGGCGACCGGCACCTGCCAAGGGCCGACCATCTGATCGCGCGCTACCTGGCCGGTGATACTGCGGTCGCCGATGGTGATCAGGAAGCTCTTGCTGGCGACCGCTGGGTGGCGCAGCACCCGGGTGACCGCCTCATTCAGATCGACAGTAGCCGCATCGAAGTCATCGCCCAGCTCCGCTTCGCGGCTGGCGCTGCGGTGCATGCGCGGTGGCTTGCCGAGTAGCACTTCGAGCGGCATGTCCACCGGGGTGTTGCCGAAATGGCTGTCGGTGACGGTCAGCTGTGGCTCTGCTGTCGCCTCGCCGACAACCGCGAACGGGCAGCGCTCACGTTCGCAGATAGCCTGGAAACGCTCGAAATCGGCGGCACTGACGGCCAGCACGTAACGCTCCTGGGACTCGTTGCTCCAGATCTCGTGCGGGGCCATGCCCGGCTCGTCGTTAGGCACGTTGCGCAGTTCGAAGCGGCCACCGCGGCCACCGTCGTTGACCAGCTCCGGGAAGGCATTGGAAATGCCACCGGCACCGACGTCATGGATGAAGGCGATGGGGTTCTCGTCGCCCAGCTGCCAGCAGCGGTCGATGACTTCCTGGCAGCGGCGTTCCATTTCCGGGTTCTCGCGCTGTACCGAGGCGAAATCAAGATCGGCCGAGCTGGCACCGGTCGCGACCGAGGAGGCGGCGCCGCCGCCCAGGCCGATCAGCATGGCCGGGCCGCCGAGCACGATCAGCTTGGCGCCAACGGTGATCTCGGCCTTCTGCACGTGATCTTCACGGATATTGCCCATGCCGCCGGCGAGCATGATCGGCTTGTGATAACCACGCACCTCGTCGCCGCGCGGCGTGTTGATCGACTGCTCGAAGGTACGGAAGTAACCGGTCAGCGCCGGGCGGCCGAACTCGTTGTTGAACGCGGCGCCACCCAGAGGGCCTTCAATCATGATGTCCAGCGGCGTGACGATGCGTTCCGGCTTGCCGTAGGCCTGTTCCCACGGCTGCTCGAAGCCGGGGATGTTCAGGTTGGAGACGGTGAAACCGGTCAGACCGGCCTTTGGCTTGGCGCCGCGGCCGGTGGCGCCCTCGTCGCGGATCTCGCCGCCGGAGCCGGTGGAAGCACCCGAGAACGGCGAAATTGCGGTCGGGTGGTTATGCGTTTCCACCTTCATCAGGATGTGCACCGGCTCCTGCACCGCGCCGTACTGGCGGGTTTCAGGATTGGGGAAGAAACGCCCTGCGGTGTGGCCGACGATGACCGACGCGTTGTCCTTGTAAGCGGACAGCACGTTCTCGCTGTGCATCTGGTAGGTGTTCTTGATCATGCCGAACAGCGACTTGTCCTGGCTCTCGCCGTCGATGTCCCAGCTGGCGTTGAAGATCTTGTGGCGGCAGTGCTCGGAGTTGGCCTGCGCGAACATCATCAGTTCGATGTCGTGCGGGTTGCGCTTGAGGCCCTGGAAGGCACTGACCAGATAATCGATTTCGTCTTCGGCCAGGGCCAGGCCCAGGTCGTTGTTGGCCTTTTCCAGCGCGGCGCGACCGCCACCGAGGATGTCCACGGCAGTCAGCGGCTTGGGCTCGGCATGGCTGAACAGGTTGGCGGCTGCTTCGAAACGATCGAGCACCATTTGCGTCATGCGGTCGTGAAGCGCTGCGGCAATCAGCTGTGCATCGCTATCGGAAAACTCGCCCTGCACGTAATAGGCGATACCCCGCTCCAGCCGCTGGACCTTCTCCAGCCCGCAGTTGTGGGCGATATCGCTGGCCTTGCTCGACCACGGCGAAATGGTGCCGAAGCGAGGCACCACGAGGAACAGCCGCCCGGCAGGTTCCTGCACCGGCACACTGGGGCCGTACTTCAGCAGGCGGGTCAGTACGTTCTGCTCATCCGCGCCGAGCGTGCCGGAAACTTCGGCGAAATGGGCGAACTCGGCATACAGCCCGCTGACGGCAGGGACCTTATCGGTCAGTTGTGCCAGGAGCTTGCCATGACGGAAGGCGGAAAGAGCGGGAGCGCCGCGCAGGATCAACATCGTCGGAACAGCCTCGGAGGGGGGAGCAGTCGGGGCGCGTATTCTAGCCCATGACGGCGGCCGAGGCTAAGGCTGAACACAGCCAGGCGCCGCGTGTTCCGACGGCACGCCAGGCCCGGCTTGGATCAGTGCAGGATCTGGCTGAGGAACAGCTTGGTCCTGTCGTTGACCGGGTTTGTGAAGAACACCTCTGGCTCGGCCTGTTCGACGATCTCGCCCTTGTCCATGAAGATCACCCGATCCGCCACGGTGCGGGCGAAGCCCATTTCATGGGTCACGCAGAGCATGGTCATGCCGCTTTCGGCGAGGCTGACCATGGTGTCGAGCACCTCCTTCACCATTTCCGGGTCGAGGGCCGAAGTCGGCTCATCGAACAGCATGATCTTCGGCTTCATGCACAGCGCACGGGCGATCGCCACGCGCTGCTGCTGACCGCCGGAGAGCTGGCCGGGAAACTTGTTGGCCTGCTCCGGGATGCGCACGCGCTCCAGATAATGCATGGCGATTTCCTCGGCCTGCCGTCGCGGCAGCTTGCGCACCCACATCGGCGCCAGGGTGCAGTTCTGCAACACGGTCAGGTGCGGGAACAGGTTGAAGTGCTGGAACACCATGCCGACTTCGCTGCGGATCGCCTCGATTTGCTTGAGGTCGCTGGTCAGCTCCACGCCGTTGATGACGATGCGCCCCTGCTGGTGTTCCTCCAGGCGATTGAGGCAGCGAATGGTGGTGGACTTGCCAGAGCCGGAAGGCCCGCACAGCACAATGCGCTCGCCCTGGCGCACGGAGAGGTTGATATCCTTGAGTACATGGAACTGGCCGAACCATTTGTGCACGCCCTGCATGCGGATGACCGGCTCGCTGCTCTGCTCGGCCTGCGCGTTTGAATCACTCATATATCACTCCTAATGCTTGTGGCCGGTGTCCAGCTTGCGCTCCAGGCGCATCGAGTAGCGGGACATGCCGAAACAGAACATCCAGTACACCAGCGCGGCGAACACGTAACCCTCGGTGGACATGCCTAGCCAGGCCGGGTCCGCGGTGGCGCGCTTGATGCTGTTGAGGAAGTCGAACAGGCCGATGATGATCACCAGGCTGGTGTCCTTGAACAGGGCAATGAAGGTGTTGACGATGCCTGGGATTACCAGCTTCAGCGCCTGCGGCAGGATCACCAGCAGCGTGCTGCGCCAGTAGCCCAGGCCCATGGCCGCCGCCGCCTCGTACTGCCCCTTGGGGATCGCCTGCAGACCGCCACGTACTACCTCGGCGATGTAGGCGGCCTCGAAGAACACCACCATCAGCATTGCCCGCAGCAGCTTGTCGAGGCTCATGCCTTCGGGCAGGAACAGCGGCAGCATCACCGAGGACATGAACAGCACGGTGATCAACGGCACGCCGCGCCAGAACTCGATGAAGGTCACGCAGAGCACGCGAATAGCCGGCATGTCCGAGCGCCGTCCCAATGCCAGCAGAATGCCCAGCGGCAAAGCACCGGCAATGCCCACGGCAGCGATCACTACGGTCAGCATGAGCCCGCCCCACTGACTGGTAGGCACCGTCTGCAGGCCGAGAAAGCCACCATGCAGCAGCCAGTAGGCTAGCAGCGGGTAAACCAGCAGATAGCCCAGCCCGTAGCGCAACTTGTGTGGCATCTGCCGCAGGAACAGCGGCGCCGCACCGATGATCGCCAGCCAGGCTGCCGCATCGACTCGCCAGCGCAGCTCCGTCGGATAGAAGCCGTACATGAACTGGCCGAACCGGGTCTGAATGAACACCCAGCAGGCGCCTTCGCGGCTGCAGTCGGCGCGGGTTTCACCGGTCCAGTCGGCCTTGAAGATGGCCCATTCGAGTACCGGCGGCACAATCAGCCAGAGCAGGTATAGCCCTACCAGCGTCAGCAGGGTATTGATCCAGCTGGAAAACAGATTGGCCCGTAGCCAGCCGAGCGCACCGATGCTGATCGTCGGTGGCGGCAGGTCGGGCTTGAAGGTATGGATGGTCATGCGCTCACCGCTCGATCAGCGCAATGCGCTTGTTGTACCAGTTCATCAGCAGCGAGATGCTGATGCTGATGGCCAGATAGACACTCATGGTGATGGCCATGGTTTCGATGGCCTGCCCGGTCTGATTGAGCACCGTGCCGGCGAATAGCGACACCATGTCCGGATAACCGATAGCAGCAGCGAGCGACGAGTTCTTTGCCAGGTTCAGGTATTGGCTGGTCAGCGGCGGCACGATCACCCGCAACGCTTGCGGCACGATCACCAGCCGCAATACCTGGCCTGGGCGCAACCCAAGCGAAGCGGCGGCTTCGGTCTGGCCATAGCTGACCGACTGAATGCCTGAACGCACGGTTTCCCCGATGAACGCCGCGGTATACACCGACAACGCCACCACGATCGAAACCAGCTCCGGGATCACCACCCAACCACCGCGAATGTTGAAGCGCTGCAACTCCGGCACTTCCCAAGTGAAAGGTACGCCTGCAATGAAGGTCATCAGCCACGGGATCGCCAGAAACAACCCAAGGCTGGTCCAGAACACCGGAAACATCTGCCCGGTGGCATGCCGCCGCGCCCGAGCCCAGCGATTGAGCAAGACCACGGCCACCAGCGCCACGAGCAACGCCAGCCAGAATGACCAGAAGCCATCGGCGGCGCTGGGTGCCGGCATCTGCACGCCACGGTTGTTGACGAACACCGCATCCCATAGGCTCAGGCTGTTGCGCGGCCCAGGCAACGGGCTGATCACAGCGAAGTAGACGAAGAAGATCAGCAGCAACGGCGGGATATTGCGGAATATCTCGATGTAGAGCGTCGCCAATTGACGGATCAGCCAGTTGCTCGAGAGGCGTCCCACGCCGAGGATGAACCCCATCACCGTTGCGAGAAATATCCCGATGACGCTGACCAACAGCGTATTGAGCAGCCCGACCCAGAAGACGCGACCGTAAGTGTCGCTCTCGCTGTAGTCGATCAGGTGCTGGGATATGCCGAAGCCGGCGGCGTTCTCAAGGAAACCGAAGCCGGAGGTAATGCCTCGATGGGCAAGGTTGGTCTGGGTATTGTGAAAAAGGTACCAGCCGAATGCTACGACGGTGATTACAGCCAGAATCTGAAACAGCCAGGCGCGTGCCCGAGGGTCGGTCAATAGCGACCCGCCAGCCGGCCTAGGATTGTCGATGGTTCGCATCGAATGTCCTCATACCGCACCGCCGGCGCGTTGTGCGCGCCGGCGGCACTTCTCCCTTTGGAAAACGGGGCCGGTGTAGCCGGCCCCGCTTGGTCAACGTACCGGCGGGGCGTACTGCACGCCGCCGTTGTTCCACAGGGCATTGAGGCCACGTTCGATCTTCAGCTCGCTGCCGGCGCCGACGTTTCGATCGAAGATCTCGCCATAGTTACCGACCTGCTTGACGATCTGCACCGCCCAGTCCTTCGGCAGCTTCAGATCCTTGCCATATTCCCCCTCCACACCCAGCAGGCGGGCGACGTCAGGATTCTTGGTGCTCTTGGCCTTTTCTTCGACGTTTGCCGAAGTGATGCCCAATTCCTCGGCGTTGAGCATGGCGAACAGGGTCCAACGCACGATATCGAACCATTCCTCATCGCCTTGGCGGACCGCCGGGCCGAGGGGCTCCTTGGATATCACTTCGGGTAGCACTACGTAGTCATCAGGCTTTGCCAGCTTGATGCGCTGGGCGTAGAGCTGCGACTGGTCGGAAGTGAGCACGTCGCAGCGGCCCGACTCCAGTGACTTGGCGCTTTCGTCCGAGGTGTCGTAGGTGATGGGGGTGTACTTCAGGTTGTTGGCGCGGAAATAGTCGGAGAGATTGAGTTCGGTAGTCGTGCCTGCCTGAATGCAGACAGTCGCGCCATCCAGCTCCTTGGCACTTTTAACGCCCAGCTCCTTGTTCACCAGGAAGCCTTGACCGTCGTAATAGGTCACGCCGGTGAAATTCAGGCCCATCGCCGCATCACGCGAGCTGGTCCAGGTGGTGTTGCGCGACAGCATGTCCACTTCACCGGATTGCAGCGCGGTGAAGCGCTCCTTGGCGGTCAACGGACTGTACTTGACCTTACTGGCGTCACCGAACACGGCCGCGGCCACCGCGCGACAGACATCCACGTCGATCCCCAGGTATTGCCCCTTTGCATCGGCGTAGGAAAAGCCCGGAAGGCCATCACTGATGCCGCACTGCACGAATCCTTTCTTCTGCACTGCATCGAGGGTCGCCCCCGCCTGCGCCAGCCCGCTGATTCCCAGCAGTGACGCTGCACCCAGCGCAGCCAGTGTGGATTTCACCCTAATCATCGAAACCTCCAGTTTGCTTTCTTATTCTCGGGCTCGGGCCTGTTGCCCCTCGATGCGTAACCGGGAGCAGCGAAGCGGCGCAGCCTGACCTGAGTCTAGTCGTCCGTGGATGATCGGCAATGTTCTTTGTGCCATTACCTCGACTCGCTCATGCGAGCCGTTCCCTTCTGAGTCGAACTAAACTTAGCAAGGCGCGTACCAGCCCATCCGGCAATGAGCTGGATACGCCAGGTTGCGGGTTCTATCGAAGTGCGCGAGCGGGTAACCTCGCGCCACTCCCTCGCCGGTGGCACGTAATGCCCCAAGACGAGGCAACTTGCCCCCAACTGGAGCCGATCTATGAGCGAACCGTTGATCCTCGAACCCAATGGCATTGCCGATGCCTGCATCATCTGGCTGCATGGCCTGGGCGCTGATCGCTATGACTTCCTACCTGTGGCCGAAGCGCTGCAGCAGACGCTTCATAGCACTCGCTTCGTTCTGCCGCAGGCACCGACGCGTCCGGTAACCATCAACGGTGGCTGGAGCATGCCCAGCTGGTACGACATCCTGGCCATGAGCCCAGCCCGCGCGATCGATCGCGAGCAACTCGAGGCATCAGCGCAACAGGTCATCGGCCTGATCGAAGCACAGCGTGACGCGGGCATCGATCCGGCACGCATCTTTCTCGCCGGCTTCTCCCAAGGCGGCGCGGTGGTGCTGCATACGGCATTTCTGCGCTGGCAGGGCCCGCTGGGCGGCGTCATCGCACTCTCCACCTATGCCCCGACATTTGCCGAGCGCCTTGAGCTTTCCGATGATGTCCGGCGCTATCCGGCGCTATGCCTGCATGGCAGCCGCGATGATGTAGTGCCGCCTGCGATGGGCCGTGCCGCCTATCAGTGCCTGCACGACGCCGGCGTCAATGTCACTTGGCGCGAGTACCCGATGAGCCACGAGGTGCTCCCGGAGGAAATCCGCGACATCGGCAACTGGCTCGCACCTTTGCTTGGCGAAGATGCCGCCTCCTGAGCACCAGCTCCGGTTGCCTGTTCATCAAAGGAAGGATGGGCGGCGCGCTTGACCGTCCGCCACCTGGCAGGCTCAAGCGCGGCCAGCATCCTGCCACGCCTGAACCTGGCATCAGGCACGGCCATGCCCCAAGGCCTGACCAGGCCCGCGCGGTATCACACAACAGTATGTCAGGCGCGAGTGCGCCCGCTGGAAGCCAAGCCTTCCCGTGCGCGAGGCTTCGCCATGCATGCGTCTTGCATTACACTGGCGCGCGACACTTTCCTAATAAATGACGAGAAGACCGTGCTCAAAGCACTCAAGAAAATCTTTGGCAAGGCCCCGGATGTACGGGCCAGCGCAGCCGATGACGTGCTCGCCGCCGACCACGAGGGCCAATACAGCGCCCCGCAGCAAGCAACGACGCCTGAGACTCAACCCAAGCCGCAGCCCGCTGAGCGCGCCGCCGAAAAGCCGCGCCGTCAACGCAGCAGCAAGCCGCCAAAACCCGCCGCTCCGGCGTGGAAGCTGGAGGACTTCGAGGTCGAAGCGACCGAAGGCAAGACCCGCTTCCACGACTTCAAGCTCGCACCCGAGCTGATGCACGCAATTCATGACCTGGGTTTTCCCTACTGCACGCCGATCCAGGCCCAGGTGCTGGGCTATACCCTCGCCGGCAGAGACGCCATTGGCCGCGCCCAGACCGGCACCGGCAAGACGGCTGCGTTTCTCATCTCCACCATCACACAGCTGCTCGACACTCCGCCGCCGCGGGACCGCTATATGGGCGAACCGCGCGCACTGATCATCGCGCCGACCCGTGAACTGGTGGTGCAGATCGCCAATGACGCGCTGGACCTGACCAAATATACCAACCTGAACGTGATGAGCTTCGTCGGCGGCATGGACTTCGACAAGCAGCTCAAGCTGCTGGAATCGAAATTCTGCGACATCCTGGTTGCCACGCCCGGGCGCCTGCTGGATTTCAACCAGCGCGGCGAGGTGCATCTGGACATGGTCGAGGTGATGGTGCTGGATGAAGCCGATCGCATGCTCGACATGGGCTTCATTCCGCAGGTCCGCCAGATCATCCGGCAGACACCGCCCAAGAGCGAGCGCCAGACCCTGCTGTTCTCAGCCACGTTCACCGATGACGTGATGAACCTGGCGCAGCAGTGGACGACCAATCCCGCCATCGTCGAGATCGAACCGGAAAACGTCGCCAGCGACACCGTCGAGCAACACGTATTCGCCGTGGCTGGCAGCGACAAGTACAAGCTGCTGTACAACCTGATCACCCAGAATGACTGGACGCGGGTGATGGTCTTCGCCAACCGCAAGGATGAAGTGCGGCGCATCGAGGAACGCCTGACCCGGGACGGCATCAGCGCCGCGCAGATGTCCGGCGACGTGCCGCAGCACAAGCGCATCCGCACGCTGGAAGGTTTCCGCGAAGGCAAGATTCGGGTACTGGTGGCGACCGATGTCGCCGGTCGAGGCATCCATGTCGACGGCATCAGCCACGTGATCAACTTTACGCTGCCGGAAGATCCGGATGACTACGTGCACCGCATCGGCCGCACCGGCCGTGCCGGCACCAGCGGCACGTCGATCAGCTTCGCGGGCGAGGACGACTCCTTCGCCCTGCCGCCGATCGAAGCGCTGATTGGCCGCAAGATTCAGTGCGAAATGCCGCCGGCGGAACTGCTCGCCCCGGTCCCTCATTCGCGCTGAGCCTATTGGGCGCGGCATTCGCCGCGCCCCTGCGACCGTCAATCACCTCCTCCATCAATGACCTGAATCAGGCCTCAACAGAGATCAAGCGGCTAGAGTGGTAGCTAGATCGGAACTCGAGGAGACATCGATGGACAGCATGCACTGGCTACTGTCGCTAATCATCATCGGCTTCATCCTGCTCTGCGTAGGTTTCAACTACCGGGACCGGGACTGGGGCGTGGGCCTTCTTGGCCTGGGCGTGCTCACCATGTTCTCGACGCTGGCCTTCAAGATGTACATCACCTTCTATTGACGGCTCAGCCGTTCTCGCTCCAACGCCCAGCCGCGACCTGATCACTCGCGCGGCCCTCCACCCAGCGTGGCCCGGACGGCGTGGTTTCCTTCTTCCAGAACGGCGCCCGCGTCTTCAGATAATCCATCACGAAGCGACATGCATCGAAGGCAGCGTCGCGATGGGCGCTCGCCGCGCCGACGAAGACGATCGGCTCACCTGGCTCCAGGGGCCCGACGCGATGCAGCACGTCGAGCCGCAATAATGGCCAGCGCTGCTCCGCCTCGATAATGATTTTCTCCAGCGCCTTTTCGGTCATCCCCGGCGCATGTTCGAGGAACATTCCGGCGACATCCTGCCCATCATTGAAATCCCTTACGTAACCGACGAACCCGGCGACCGCGCCAATCCCCAGGTTGGCCGCATGCAGCGCATTGAGTTCGGCCCCCGGATCGAACGCTGCCGTCTGTACACGAACCGCCATGCTCAGCCTCCGGTCACGGTGGGAAAGAAAGCGACTTCATCGTCATCGGTGATCGGCTCATCGAGACCACAGAGTTCCTGATTACGGGCACACATCAGGTTCTGCTCGGCAAGCACCTCCCAGACACCGCCCCGCGCAAGCAGCTGCTGGCGCACGTCATCCACGTTGGCGAGCGAAGCATCCCACTGCAGGCGCTCGCCATCAGTGCCGAGGGTTTCGCGATAACGGGCAAAGAACTGGACGGTAATCATGCCGGCACCTGCCAGTGACCGCTCTTGCCGCCGAGTTTTTCCAGCAGGCGCACGCCTTCGATGACCATGCCGCGATCCACGGCCTTGCACATGTCGTAGATGGTCAGCGCAGCGACGCTGGCAGCGGTCAACGCTTCCATCTCGACACCTGTCTGCCCGGCCAGCTTGCAGGCAGCGCGAATCAGTACGCAGTCTTCACCATCCGCCTGCAGCTCGACCTTGATGCTGGTGAGCAGCAGCGGATGACACAGCGGAATCAGTTCGTAGGTCTTCTTTGCCGCCTGGATGCCGGCGATGCGCGCCACGGCGAAGACATCGCCCTTGGGATGACCGCCCTGCTGGATCATCTGCAGGGTCTGCGGCAGCATGCGCACGCGGGCCTCGGCCACGGCTTCACGCGCGGTCACGGCCTTGTCGGTGACGTCGACCATGCTGGCCCGGCCTTGGGAATCGAGATGGGTGAGCATTCGGCGCTCCTGATCGGAAAATCACGAGTCTACCGCAGCCGCCGGCGATGAACCCGCCCCCGTAAGAGGTACTACCGGGCATCGCCGCACGCGCCTCCGCTACATGTGCGCTTCGGCGTATTCGGCCAGCACCGAACGCGGTACACCCTGCAAGGTGATGTGCACGCCGTGGGAGAAATCCTTGAAGCGCTCGGTCAGGTAGGTAAGCCCCGAACTGGTCGCCGACAGATACGGCGTGTCGATCTGCGCCAGATTGCCCAGACAGACCACCTTCGAGCCGTTGCCCGCGCGGGTGATGATGGTCTTCATCTGGTGCGGCGTGAGGTTCTGGCACTCGTCGATCAGGATCAGGCTCTGCTGGAAGCTGCGCCCGCGGATGTAGTTCAGCGATTTAAACTGCAGCGGCACCTTTTGCAGGATGTAGTCGATGCTGCCGTGGGTGTTCTCGTCCTCCATGTGCAGCGCTTCGAGGTTATCGGTGATTGCACCCAGCCACGGCTCCATCTTCTCGGCCTCGGTGCCGGGCAGAAAGCCGATGTCCTCGTCCAGCCCCTGCACGCTGCGGGTGGCAATGATGCGCCGGTAGCGCTTGCTAACCACGGTCTGCTCGATGGCCGCAGCCAGCGCGAGAATGGTCTTGCCCGAACCGGCGGCGCCGGACAGGTTGACCAGATGGATATCCGGGTCGAGCAAGGCGAACAGCGCCAATGCCTGATGAATGTCCCGCGGGCGCAGGCCCCAGGCCTCCTGATGCAGCAGCGGTTCCTGATGCAGGTCGAGGAGCAGTAGCTCATCGGCCTTGATACCCTTGATCCAGCCAACGAAGCCCTGTTCGTCGATGATGAACTCGTTGATGTGTACCGCGGGAAGGTTGTCGGTCAGCTGCACGCGGTGCCAGGTGCGCCCATGCCCCTGATGGGTCTCGACCTTGCTCACGCGATCCCAGAACGAGCCGCTGACGCTGTGATAGCCGGGGGAAAGCTGGCCGACGTCATCAACCAGCTGATCGGTATGGTAATCCTCCGCCGCTACGCCACAGGCACGCGCCTTCAGGCGCATGTTGATGTCCTTGGTCACCAGCACCACAGGCAAACCGGGACGCTGTCTGCTCAGCTCGACCACCTGATTGATGATCTTGTTGTCGTTCAGATCCTCCGGCAACGCGTTGAACTCGCCACGCTTGCTCATGAGGATCGAAAGACTGCCGGAAGGCCCGCTCTTGCCGCGCTGGATCGGCACGCCGAGCTCGACCTCTTCCGGCGTGGCGTCACCGAGCAGCTTGTCGATCAAGCGGATTGCCTGACGACACTCGGCTGCGACGCTGTGCTTGCCGGCCTTGAGTTGGTCGAGTTCCTCCAGCACGGTCATCGGGATGGCGACCTGATGTTCCTGGAAGTTCAGCAAAGCGTTGGGATCGTGGATCAGTACATTCGTGTCGAGGACGTAGAGCGTGGGCTGGGTCGCGCGAGGTCTGCCGTAGTCATCCATACCGATCACCTTCTTCTGGGGCCAGAAACGAAGAGCCAAAAGCGCTTCGCTGCACAGTAACCGCCATGCGATTCAGGTGAGCGGACGAGGGTAGCCGGTGGATTCGGGGCTGCCCAGGAGCCGCCACCTGTGTCGCAGGGTTCGGCGGTCTGAATTCGGTAATACCGTAAAAGTTATGACAGACAAAAGACTTTTCCGTTGAACTCGACTTTTTTTCACGAATCGACCAAACGGCCTTGGCGCGCGTATTTCAGCCGCGCTATTGTCGATGATCAAGGTGCGCGCTTTCGTCGCAGCGATTCACTTCCACGGTGATGTGCACCAGCTGCGGAAAGCCCTGCAACGCAGCCTTGTAGTGGTCGGCGGTGTGCGCCTGATGCGTCACCAGGCTCAGGATGCAGCTGTATTGCGACCGCCCTACCCGCCACAGATGCAGATCGGTGACCTCGGTATCCGGCACGTCCTGCAGCGCTTCCCGAACCCTGTGCACCAGCGGATCATCCATCTCCCGATCGAGCAGCGCCTTGGCGGTATCGCGCAACAGGCCGCGCGCCCATAAAAGGATCACCAGCGCGCCGACGATACCCATCACCGGGTCCAGCCAGCCCCAGCCGAAGAACTTGCCGCCCAGCAGCGCGATGATCGCAGCCACCGACGTCAGCGCATCAGTCAGCACATGGATGAAGGCGGCGTGCCGATTCAGGTCCTTGCCACCCGAAGCGTGTTCATGCTCATGCGAATGGTCATGCGCGTGCTCGCCGTGACCGTGACCGTGGTCATGCTGATCCCGCAGCAACCAGGCGGACAGCAGATTCACCAGCAAGCCGATCACGGCGACCATCAACGCTGCATCGAAACCGATCGCGACCGGCGACCAGAGCCGCGACAGCGATTCACCGATCATGAACAGCGCCACGACGACCAGCAGCAAGGCGCTGGTGAAACCGGCCAACACCTCGATCTTCCAGGTTCCGAACGCGAAACGCTGGTCCGCCGCGTAGCGCCGAGCCAGCAGATACGCCAACGCCGCCAGGCCGATGGCTACCATGTGCGAGGCCATATGCCAGCCGTCCGCCAGCAACGCCATGGAGTTGAACCAGTATCCGGCGATGATCTCCACCAGCATGGTCAAGCCGGTCAGAATGACCACCGCCCAGGTCTGACGCTCGGAGCTGCGCTCCAGCGGACGGTAGTCGTGAGGTGGTTGCCATTGCGCATGATTGCAGCCAGACATACGAACTCCTTGATTGACGCCTTCCAGCTTGTGCCTTGCCACGCGGGGAAGGTCAACCGTTGCCTATGGCCGCCATAGCTGGAGCCGCTCCGCTCGTACCCCTACAATCGCGCCATCAGACAGGAGACCCGTACATGCTGATGGTGATTTCCCCCGCCAAGACGCTCGACTATGAAACACCCCCGATAACCGAACGCTTCACTCAGCCTCAGTACCTGGAGCACTCTCAACTGCTGATCGACCTGTTGCGCGATTACTCGCCAGCGCAGATCAGCGAACTCATGCACCTTTCCGACAAGCTGGCCGCCCTGAATGTCGCGCGCTACGGGAGCTGGTCGGCTCACTTCACGCCGGAGAATGCCAAGCAGGCCCTGCTCGCCTTCAAGGGCGATGTCTACACCGGACTGAGCGTCGAGGATTTCACCGAGAGCGACCTGCTGTTCGCACAGGAGCACCTGCGCATGCTGTCGGGGCTCTACGGCCTGTTACGGCCGCTGGACCTGATGCAGCCGTATCGGCTGGAAATGGGCACCAAACTGGCCAATCCGCGCGGCAAGGATCTGTACGCATTCTGGGGCGAGCGCATCACTGGCTGGCTGAACGAGGCGCTTGTCGAGCAGGGTGACGATGTCCTGCTGAATCTGGCCTCCAACGAGTACTTCAGCGCGGTCAAACCCAAGGCGTTGAACGCACGGGTCATCAACGTCGACTTCAAGGACATGAAGAACGGCCAGTACAAGATCATCTCGTTCTACGCCAAGAAGGCTCGGGGGCTCATGGCACGCTGGGTGATCAAGGAGCGTATCGGCAACCCTGATCAGCTGCCGGAATTCGACTACCAGGGCTACCGCTACAGTCGGGATGATTCGACCAGCAACCGCTTGGTATTCCTGCGCGACGCCGCCGACCAGTAACAACTCAATGCCGGCGGAGGGCCCTGCAAGGGGGCTGCCGCCGCCCTCACCGACCCCATTAGCGGGTCCGCCCAGCACGCCCCACAGCCTCTACCAACACCGCCCGATCAACCCTCCGCATTCCGCCGGGCCGGTGAGCGCAGCTTGAATCCGTTCGCAAAAACTGGCCGATCAACGGTTGCCGAGGCGGGAACTATCCAGCGTGGCTCGCAATCATAAGCGCGTACCGACAATTCCAGGTGGAAAGGGAAGTCGCACATGAACGTGCATTGGGTCATCGATTTCGCAGATCGCTCCGTTCGAGATCGTCAGTCGATCTTGGCGGTAGCGCAACTTCAGACGGCGATACGGCTGATTATCCAGCCGACAGCCGCGGCGTCGAGCAGAGCCTACGCGGCATCTGACACGGCAAACGCCGAGCAAGGCACGAACAGAGGGTTACGGCCATGCAAGCGCATCACTCCCGTTCGACCGGCAGGTGCCACGCACCACTCGCGACGATGGCGCTCCTCAGTAGTGCGCCAAACGCCGGCCACGAGCGCCCGGTGCAGATGACCATGATCGACATCTCGCCCGAGACACATGCGGCCTAACGGCCATGGTGCGACATCCAGGCGATTAACCAGACAGCAGATTTCAATCTCGAGGCATGCCTCGGGACAGAGCGGATTTCGTCCAGCCAACTGGCGATTCCCCCGACAAAGAACAGCAACAACCCAGGCGCGGCCAAGAGGCCGGCGTCACCGGACAAGTAGAACGACCTTCGAAACGATTCAGGAGAAGCAATATGATCCCGGTTATTCTTTCAGGCGGTAGCGGCTCCCGACTGTGGCCCCTTTCCCGCAAGTCGTTCCCCAAGCAGTTTCTTGCCCTGACCGGCGAGCAGACGTTGTTCCAGCAGACCGTCGAACGCCTGGCGTTCGATGGCATGCAGCAACCGCTGCTGGTCTGCAACAAGGACCACCGTTTCATCGTCAAGGAGCAGCTGGCCGCGCGCAAACTCGGCGTTCAAGGCCTTCTGCTCGAGCCTTTCGGTCGTAACACCGCACCGGCCATTGGGATCGCGGCGATGAAGCTGGTTGAAGAGGGACGCGACGAGCTGCTGCTGGTCCTGCCGGCCGACCACGTCATCGAAGACCAGAAGGCTTTCCAGCGCTCCCTGGCACTGGCGACCAATGCCGCGGAAAACGGCGAGATGGTCCTTTTCGGTGTTCCGCCGACCCGTCCTGAAACCGGTTTCGGTTATATCAAGGCCAGCCAGGACGCCAATCATGGTCTGCCCGATGGCATCAAGCGCGTGGCGCAGTTCGTCGAGAAGCCGGATGAGGCTCGCGCCCAGAGCTATCTGGAGTCAGGTGACTATTTCTGGAACAGCGGCATGTTCCTGTTCCGCGCCAGCGTGTTCCTGGAAGAACTGAAGAAGCACGATCCGGACATCTACGATACCTGCTCGCTCGCCCTGGAGCGCAGCGTGAAGAACGGCGAAGAAGTGCTGATCGACCCCGCCACCTTTGCCTGCTGCCCGGACAACTCCATCGACTATGCAGTGATGGAAAAGACTCAACTGGCTTGCGTAGTGCCCATGTCGGCTGGCTGGAGCGATGTCGGCTCGTGGTCTTCGATCTGGGATGTGCATGAGAAGGACGAGAACGGTAACGTCCTCAAGGGCGACGTGATCGCCGAAGACTCGCGCAACTGCCTGGTACACGGCAACGGCAAACTGGTCACCGTGCTCGGCCTGGAAGACATCGTGGTGGTGGAGACCAAGGACGCCATGATGGTTGCCCGCAAGGACAAGGTGCAGGACGTCAAGAAGCTGGTCAGCAAGCTCGACGCTCAGGACCGCAGCGAAACCAAGAACCACTGCGCCGTGTACCGCCCTTGGGGCTGGTATGACTCGGTGGACATGGGTGGCCGCTTCCAGGTCAAGCGTATCTGCGTGAACCCAGGGGCCAGCCTCTCCTTGCAGATGCACCACCATCGTGCCGAGCATTGGATCGTTGTTTCCGGTACCGCTCAGGTCACCTGCAACGACAAGACTTTCCTGCTCACCGAGAATCAGTCGACTTATATCCCGATCACTTCAGTGCATCGCCTGGCCAACCCCGGGAAAATTCCGCTGGAGATCATCGAAGTCCAGTCCGGCAGCTATCTGGGTGAAGACGACATCGAGCGCTTCGATGACGTTTACGGCCGCGCCGAACAGAGCAACGAAGCCAAAGTTGCCCGTTAATGTTCGCCAAGTAACGAGAGGAAAGCCCGCTTCGGCGGGTTTTTCTTTGCTCGATTTCTGGCTCTGTGCGTACCTGAGAGCGCATACTTGCGAAAATCCGTGTAGCGCCTTGCCGCAAACGTAGTATCAATGCCGCACATAACCTGGTTTTTTGAACTACTGCTCGAATCTGCGGCCTGCCAGGTAATTACTTAAACCTTTTCGGTTGACCTTGAGTCTCACGTACATAAGCTCGACTCTGTTGCAACTGAAAACTTCAGTTACAACCAAAGACGCGTCATTTATTTCCAGAAGCGTCTTAATTCAAACTAGAAAAACAGGATCCTTACGTGACGAAAGACGAACTGCGCGCCGAACTTGAGCGCCAGGCGCAGCGCTTTACCAATGTCTATGGTGGTGAAATTACGACTTACGCGGCTGAACGCGAACCCGAGCGCAAGCCGTGGCGCAAGAAACCCACTGTGCTTGATCAAGTGTTTCAGCGGGAGCTGCAGAAGCTCGAACAGGAAAAACATGCCGATTGTGAAAGCGCGGCAACTGGGCAAGCCTGATCCTTACCTTTGTGCAGGTCAGGAAGTCAACTAGCGCAACCAATACAAACAGCAGCAGTGAACTGAAGAGCGCCGATAAGTCAGCGCTTACCGCCGAGTAACGAGCCGAGCAACCCTCTGGCCAACTGACGCCCCAACTGACTGGCAGCCTGGCTCAACGCACTTTTGACGACTCGTCCGGCCAGATCCCCCAGATCGCTGCCTGCACTGCTCTTGCCTCGGGCAGGCTTCTCGACCGGACGCTCAGCCTCCTCGACTGCCTGCATGGCCCGAGCACTCAGTATTTCGTAGGCCGACTCACGGTCGACGGGCTTGTCATAACGGCCACGCAAGCTGGACCTCGCGATAAGCTGCATGCGCTCAGCTTCACTCAGCGGCCCCACTCGCGACTGTGGCGCCGCGATCGAGACTCGCTGCACCATCGCTGGCGTGCCTTTCGCCTCGAGCCCACCGACCAGGGCCTCGCCGATGCCCAACTGGGTCAGCACATCCAGCGTCGCAAAGTCCGGGTTCGCACGAAATCCGTCAGCCACCGAGCGCAGTGCTTTCTGCTCCTTGACGGTGTATGCCCGCAAACCATGCTGGATTCGCAGCCCCAGCTGCGCCAGTACCTGGTCAGGCAGATCGGCTGGGGACTGAGTGACGAAATAGACGCCAACACCTTTCGAACGAATCAGCCTCACCACCTGCACCAACCGCTCCTGCAACGCCTTGGGCGTGTCGCCAAACAGCAGGTGCGCCTCATCGAAGAACAGGACCAGCAAAGGCCTGTCGGCATCGCCCCGCTCCGGAAGCTGCTCGAACAGTTCGGCAAGCAGCCATAGCAGGAAGGTCGCATAAACCTTGGGCGCCTCATGCACCAGTGCGCTGGCATCGAGCAGATGGATGGGACCTCGGCCGTCCGCCGCGGGGTGCAACAGATCCTCGAGTTGCAGGGCTGGCTCACCGAACAGCGCCTCGGCGCCCTGCTGTTCGAGCGTTGCCAGGCGTCGCAGCAGGGCCTGTGACGATGCACCGGTAAACAATGCACTGTCCTCGCCGAGCAACTGCGGCTCAGCCTTGAGGTGCGCCAACAGCGCCTTGAGGTCCTTCAGATCGAGTAGCAGCAGGCCTTCGCGGTCTGCCACCTTGAACGCCGCGTACAAAGCGGCCTGCTGGCTGTCGGTGAGCTGCAGCAGGCTTCCCAGCAGCAGCGGCCCCATCTCACTCAACGTAGTACGCAGCGGATGGCCGCTACGACCATGCACGTCCCACAGGGTCACCGGGTACGCCTGCGGTTGATGGTTCAGCCAGGGCATGCTGGCGATCCGCTCGGCGATCTTGCCCTGCGGTGCACCGGCAGCACCCAGGCCACAGAGATCGCCCTTGATGTCGGCAGCGAACACGGCAACTCCGGCATCGCTGAACTGCTCGGCCAGACGTTGCAAGGTCACTGTCTTGCCGGTGCCGGTGGCTCCGGCAATCAACCCGTGCCGATTGGCCAAGCGCAGGGACTGGCTGTTCGGTTCACCCGTCGCATCAGCGCCGAGTACCAGACGATCGATTGCAGCCTTCATCAACCCGCCTCCTTGTCGTGCTCGCGCGCTCCGGATGGGGCGCTCTCGTCGGCCGTCGATGCACTCGATTGCCGACCTGCATTGCCCTGCTCAGCCTGAAGCTCGGCCCACAGCGCTGCGGCATCGGCGAACTCGGCGCCCTGCTCGGGCGAAAGCGCCTCAGGATCGTATCGCTGTGTACAACCACTGCCGATGATGGGCGGCGCCTTGGCCGCGGCACGCTCGAGGGGATCGATCACAGATGCTCCCGGATGTCAGTTGAACACCATCGTCTTGTTGCTGTGTACCAGCACACGGTCTTCCAAGTGATAGCGCAGGCCGCGAGAAAGCACCATCTTCTCTACGTCCTTGCCGAGCCGGACCATGTCCTCGATGCTGTCGCGATGGCTAACGCGCACCACGTCCTGTTCGATGATCGGGCCGGCGTCGAGCTCCTCGGTGACATAGTGACAGGTGGCGCCGATCAGCTTCACGCCGCGCAGCGAGGCCTGGTGATAGGGCTTGGCGCCGACGAAGGACGGCAAAAAGCTGTGATGGATGTTGATCACGCGCTGGGCGAACTCGTCGCACAGCTCGGACGGCAAGATCTGCATGTACCGCGCGAGCACAATTACATCGGCGCGCTGCTCGCGGACCAGGCGGGTGACTTCGGCGAACGCCTCCTGCTTATTGGCGGGGTCGACCGGCACGTGAATGTAGGGAATGCCATGCCATTCGACCATGCTGCGCAGGTCGTCATGGTTGGAAATCACGCAGGGAATGTCGCAGTCCAGCTCGCCGCTGTGCCAACGGTGCAGCAGATCGGCCAGGCAGTGAGATTCGCGACTGGCCATCAGCACCACGCGTTTGCGTTGCTCGGAGTCGGTGACTCGCCACTCCATTGAAAACTCACGAGCGATCGGAGCGAACGCCTGACGGAAACCGTCCAGATCGAAAGGCAGTGAGTCCGCGCGAATCTCGTGACGCATGAAGAACCAACCGCTCTGGTGATCCGAATGATGGTTGGCTTCAGTGATCCAGCCGTTGTAAGTGGCAAGAAAGTTACTGACCTTGGCAACAATGCCAACGCCATCGGGACAGGCAATGACCAGCCTGAAAGTGCGCATCAACGGTTACTCCGACTCAATGGGAAATGCGGCATTCTAGCCCAGCAGACAAAAGCACAGCCATCGCCATTAAGATCGAGGCGCGGCGCCAACTATGCGCGATGACGCAAACGGCGCGGCTCGCAGTCATCGGCTTGTTATGCAAAACATAAAAACCAATCGAAAAAACTTGTCCAATAAAACAGGCTTTCCGTTTGATTTAAGCCTGCGCACGGCTGCAATAGCAGCCCTTAGCCTGCGTCACATATCCTTTCAAATAGTAGTGTGGCTTTTTTACAAGGCTATATTTACTTGCGGATTACGCAGGACTATGATTGCTGCCACTTGCGTTCAAACCTATCCCAAGGAAGTCATATGTCACTTATCAATGAGTATCGCGCTACTGAAGAAGCCATCAAGGAACTTCAGGAGCGCCTGAAGTCGCTGTCCGAAGACGACAAGCTGAAAAAGGAACTGGAATTCGAAGGCAAGCTGCGCGAACTCATGGGTGAATACCAGAAGTCCCTGCGCGACATCATTGCCCTGCTCGATCCGGAAGCCTCTCGCAACAGCAAGAGCCCTCGCGCTGCAAAAGCTCCCGCGACCAGCAAGCGCGCCCGCCGCGTGAAGCAATATAAAAACCCACACAGCGGTGAAGTGATTGAAACCAAAGGCGGCAATCACAAGACCCTGAAAGAATGGAAAGCCCAGTGGGGCTCCGACACCGTGGAAAGCTGGGCCACCCTTCTCGGCTAAGCGGCTACGGTTTATAACGAACGCCGTTTCTCGACATTAATCATTGATGTCGGGAAACGGCGTTTTTATTTGTGCTGCACTCTTCCTTCCCCGCTCGATTCAGGCGTGGCGCACAAACATACGCCCTCCCCAAGAGTTAATTGCTCAAGCGGTAACGCTCACGCAACCCCTGACCGTACTCGCGCCATTGCTGCAACAGTTGCCGTTGTGCCGGCGTGGCGCCGATCATGAATTGCTCGATATCCGACTCGAACTGCACGAGGGTGTTGGGCGCGCCACATGCCCCATCACTCAGCCGCTGTTGGCAGAACTGACGCCATTGCGCTTGCTCGTCGACTGATAACGCTTCAGGAAAGTTACGCGCGCGGTAACGAAACAACAGCTCGTCGAGGCGCGCATCATCGAATCGGAATGGCTGTTTCGCCAGCTCCGCAGGTGACAAGCTACGGACCTGGTCGCACAGCCGCCGGTCGCGGTCCCCGAGAAAACCGTCATACAGTTGCTGCTCCGGATCATCAGTGCCAGCGAAGCGGTCTTCGCGATAGATGTCTTCGAGCTTGGTGCTCCAGATCTGCCGCTGCTCTCGAAGCATCGCTGCACGCTCATGGCAGACCGGCATATCCAGACCAAGGCGCTGGATGTCTTGCGTGCGCAAAACCTTGAGCGGCGCCACCACGGGACACTTGTTGACGTGCACCAGCTTCAAGGGCACCGGCAACTCGCCATCGGCGAGCTGGTCACGTCGGGTATACAGGCGCTGACGCAGCGTTTCAGCCGTTTCCTGCAAGAGCGGCTCCGGCCCGGCCTGCAGATCGCAGACGATCAGCGCATTGCGATTGCGCGGGTGCCAGCCCAGCGGCAGGACCACCGAGAGAAAATGCCGTGCAGCGGAGAAGCGGCCGGACACGTGCACCATGGGTTCCAGCAACCGGATCTGCTCAAGCACCGCCTGCTTGCGGCGCAGGTTGTAGAGATAGTCGTACAGCCGCGGCTGCCGATCGCGAACGAGTCTGGCCAGGGCAATGGTCGCGCGCACATCGGATAGCGCGTCGTGCGCATTCAGATGTTCCAGCCCGTTGGCCACGCTCAGTCGTTCGAGTTTGAGCGTCACCCGCCCCTCCTCTTCAGGCCAGACCAGGCCTTCCGGGCGCAGGGCATAAGCCGTGCGTACCAGATCGATCAGATCCCAGCGGCTGTTGCCGCCCTGCCATTCACGGGCATAGGGATCGTAGAAGTTGCGGTACAGGCTATAGCGCGTCACCTCGTCGTCGAACCGCAGGCTGTTGTAACCGGCGCCGCAGGTGCCAGGCAACGACAGCTGTTGATGCAGACGATGAATGAATTCGGCCTCGCACAAGCCCTTCTGTTCGAGGGTCGCGGGGGTGATCCCAGTGACCAGGCAGGCCGCCGGATGCGGAAGGATGTCGTCGGAGGGACGGCAATAGATGTTCAGCGGCTCGCCGATTTCCTCGAGCGCCTCGTTGGTGCGGATACCCGCCACCTGCAACGGGCGGTCGCGGCTGGGCGAGATTCCTGTGGTTTCGAAGTCGTACCAGAAGATGCTTGAATTCACGGGAGAGTCCTTCTCGATCAGCGCGGCAGTCTATCAGCCAGGGCGGCACATCGCCGCGTGCGTCGCCCGATCTGCCCACGCAGCATTGGGTATGCGAACGACATCCTGCAAAGGAGCAGGCACTTCGCCATAATCACACCCCTCCGGCTTGCCCTCCGCTCAGACGACTCAGGCGCATTGCCGCAGCGGCACTTGCCGCATAGCATCGACCTTTGCCTGCCTCAGACGACTTTACCCTTGCCTTCAGCTTTCGACCGACCATCGCTGCTCGACAATAGCCATCGCGTGGAGACGCCCGAAGGCATCGATCTACTCCTGCGTCCGGCCGGGCTCGTACCGCGCGCGCTGGCCTTTGCCATCGACCTGGCAATCCGTGCCGCCATCCTGCTAGCCCTCTTCATCATCCTGGGGATGCTGGGCAATTTTGGTATCGGTCTTGGGACGCTTCTGCTGTTCCTCGTGCAATGGTGGTACATGGTGCTCTTCGAAGTACTGAACCAGGGACGTACACCTGGCAAGTACTGGCTGGGTCTGCGAGTAGTGCATGACGATGGCACGCCGGTCGGCTGGACCTCCTCGCTGACGCGCAACCTGCTGCGCTTCGTCGATATGCTGCCGTTCGGCTATTTTCTCGGCGCACTGAGCTGCCTGGGCCACCCTGCCTTCAAGCGTCTCGGCGATCTCGCCGCAGGGACCTTGGTGGTCTACCGGGAAAGACCACAAGCGCGCCCGGCGCTGCCGGAGGTGGAAGCTGCCAAACCGCCTTTTGCGTTAAGTCTCGATGAGCAACGCGCTCTTATTGCCTTCTCCGAGCGTCATGCCAGTCTTTCTGCCGAGCGGCGTCTGGAGCTGGCTTCGATCCTTGCCGAACCGCTGGCGGTTACCGGTGAGAACGCCGAGGCAAAGATCCATGGCATCGCCCGCTCACTGGTAGGCGCGCCATGAAGCAGGCCGCCTTCGAACGCCAGCATCACGCCGACTGGCATGACTTCATCAGCCAGCTGGACGCGCTGGAGCGTGGCAAGCCAAGTCCCAGCCAGGCCAGCGACTTCCCCGCCGCCTACCGCCGTCTCTGCCAACACCTGGCGCTGGCCGAATCCCGCGGCTACAGCAGCCAGCTGATCGATCAGTTGCGCCAGCTCGCCCTGCGCGGCCATCAGCAGTTCTATCGGCACCGCAGTCCATTGCTGGGGCGACTGCTCGGGTTCATCACCGGTGGCTTCGCCCGCGCGGTCCGTGAGCAGTGGCGTTACGTACTGGCAGCAAGCCTGCTCTTCTACGGCAGCCTGCTCGGCATGGCCGCTTTGGTCTTCGCCTTCCCGGAGCTGGTGTTCAGCATCCTGCCGCCGGACCAGGTCACACAGATGGAGCAGATGTACGACCCGGACGCCAGCCGCCTGGGTCGCTTCGCCGAGCGGGGCTCGGGCGACGACTGGCTGATGTTCGGCTATTACGTGATGAACAATATCGGCATCGCATTCCAGACGTTCGCCAGCGGGCTGCTGTTCGGCCTGGGTACGCTGTTCTTCCTGCTGTTCAATGGCCTGACGATCGGCGCCGTCGCGGGCCACCTGAGCGCCATCGGCTACCACCAGCCGTTCTGGTCGTTCGTCATCGGCCATGGCGCGTTCGAGCTGACCGCCATCACCCTTGCCGGCGCCGCGGGGCTGCAGCTCGGCGTAGCGCTGGTGGCGCCGGGGCGCCTGACCCGCGCAGAGGCGCTGCGTCAGGCCGCCAAGCGAGGCATCCAGCTGGTCTGCGGGGCCACCCTGTTCTTGCTGATCGCTGCCTTTGTCGAGGCCTACTGGTCATCCATGACCCTGACCTCGCCCATGATCAAGTACATCGTCGGCGCGCTGCTCTGGCTGATCGTGGCCGCTTACTTCGCGTTTGCCGGGAGGGCGCAGCATGCAGCTGAGTGATGCCAGCGTCTCGATCCGCCCGCGCAGTCCATGGGAGGCGCTGGACCTCGGCACCCTGCTCGCCAGGCGCCACGCGAAGCTGCTGATGACGACCTGGGCGGCCGTGACGCTGCCGCTTTTCGGCCTGATCAGTCTGCTGCTGTGGCAGCACCCAAGTCTGGCGCTGCTGCTGTTCTGGTGGCTCAAACCCCTGTACGAGCGCTTGCCGCTGCACATCCTGTCCAAAGCACTGTTCGGTGAAACACCAGACTTTCGAGAAAGCCTGCGAGCCTTCCCCGGTCTGCTGCGGCCACAGCTGTTGGCCAGTCTCACCTGGCGTCGCCTGAGCACGACGCGCAGCTTCGATCTGCCAGTGCAGCAGCTCGAGGGGCTCGACGGCAAAGCACGCAAGCAACGCCTGCTCACGCTCAGTCTGCGCAGCGGCCGCGCGCCCAGCTGGCTGACCGTGGTCGGCGTGCATCTGGAAGGCGCGCTCTGGCTCGGCCTGCTCGGCGTGCTGTATTTCCTGCTGCCGGCGCAGCTGGTACAGCGCTGGAATTGGGAGGATTTGCTCGGGCTGAGCGCCGAATGGCTCTGGCTGGAACACCTGTCCAATCTGCTCTATGCGCTGGTGCTCATCGTCTGGGAGCCTATCTATGTCGCCTGTGGCTTCAGCCTCTATCTCAATCGACGCACTCATCTGGAGGCGTGGGACATAGAGCTGGCCTTCCGTCGACTGCGCCAGAGCCTGCTCAGCGCTGCACCAGCGGTGCTGCTTGCCTGTGGCCTGTTGTTCTGGCCGGCAGCGCACGATGCCTGGGCAGCGGCGCCAACGGCCGACACAGCGCAACAGGGCCCGGAAAGCGAGCGACTGCTGAATCAGCCACTGACCAGCGAGACGGCCCGCGAACGAATCGACGCGCTGCTCGACCAACCGCCCTTTCAGCACCGGGAGACGGTCACCCGTTGGCGCTTTGGTGCGCAAGACAGCCCGCAGGAGCCCGGCGCTCTGGCGCGCCTGCTCGAACGCCTGCTGCAGGGTGGCTCGCTGTGGGAAAGCCTGGAAAGTCTGGCGCAGGCACTCGAAGTTCTACTCTGGACCGCACTGGCCTTGCTGGTCGCGCTTCTGCTGTGGCGCTACCGCGACTGGCTGCAGACTTTCGGCAGCGGCATACAGCTGCCGGCCAGGCGCCGCCAACCTGCACCCGCGCAGCTGTTCGGCCTCGACGTCGCGCCCGAAAGCCTGCCAAACGACGTTGCCAGCGAGGCCGAACGACTCTGGCAGCACGATCCGCGCGCGGCTCTGGCACTTCTCTATCGCGGTTTGCTCAGCCGCCTGCTGCATGATTTCCAGCTGCCGTTGAAGGCAGCGCATACCGAGGGCGAGGTGCTGGCGCGCGTGCGACAGCTTCAGCGCGAACCGCTGTCGCGCTTTGCCGAGCAACTTACACAGCATTGGCAGCACCAGGCCTACGGGCATCGGAACGCCGAAGACGTGGTCCGCGACGAACTGTGTGCCGGCTGGCGCGCGCTGTTTGCCGAGGAGTCAAAGTCATGAACCGACTCCGCCCTCGCCTGCTCGCCGCGGCCGCGGTCCTGCTGATCGGTCTGCTGGTCATCTGGTTGGCCGGCAAGCTGCAATCCTATGAAGACGTCGTCGAGCACGGCCCGACCCCAGAGGCGCGCAGCAACACCTACCTGGCCGCCGAACTGTTCCTGCGCGACCTCGGCCTGCAGGTCGTGCATCAGGAAGGCATCGCCGGACTTGAGACCCTGCCCACCTCTGGCCAGACGCTGCTCCTGCTCGGTGACCGCGGCAACCTGACCCCGCGGCAGACCGAGCGTCTGCTGGACTGGGCAAACGCCGGCGGCCATCTGGTCGTGGTTGCAGAGCGACTGTGGGATGAAGAGACCGGCAAAAGCGGCGACCTGCTGTTCGACCGGCTCAATCTGCAGCAGTACGCAGCTGACGATCTGGACGATGATGCGCAGACACCGCAGTCATCCACAGCCGAACAGCATCCGCAGCTGACCAAGCTGTATCTGGAGAATGAAAGCGCGCCGGCCTATCTGGCCTTCGATACCGACTTTCACCTCTATGATGCCGACAACCGCGCCCACGCCTGGGCCAACAGCGCAGGCGCCACACACATGCTGCAGCTGCAGCACGGTGATGGGCTGATCACCGCGCTGACCGATAGCTGGATCTGGCAGAACCGCAACATCGACCAGTACGACCATGCCTGGCTGCTCTGGTATCTGACTCAGGACAGCGCGGTGACTCTGGTGCACCGCAGCGAACACGACGGCTTGCTCGCGCAGCTGCGCCGCCATTTCCCCGAACTTCTCACCGTGCTGGGCCTACTTGTGGCGTTCGCGCTCTGGCATGCCGGCCAACGCTTCGGCCCACTGCAGGCTCCGCTCAACCCAGCGCGTCGCCAGCTGCAGGAACACCTGCGTGGGTCGGCGGAGTTCCTGCTGCGCCATGGTCGCCAGCACAGTCTGCTGCAGCCGCTGCAACAGGACATCCAGCGCCGAGCAGGGCAACGTCATCCGGGCTTCGAACAGCTTCCGCCGAGTGCCCAGCTACCACTGCTCGCCCGTCTCTCCAGCCTGCCGATCGCCAGCATCGAGCTGGCCATGCGCCCATTGCCGCAGCAACGTCTGTCGGCTACCGAATTCACCCGACAGGTCGCCCACCTGCAAACCCTCAGGAACGCGCTATGAGCGAACACATCCCAGAATCCGGCAACCCTGCTCCGGCCTCCAACCCGGTGAGCCAGCGCCTGCGAGCCAGCCAGCTCGCCCAGGCGCTGCGCGACGAGCTGCACAAGGCGGTGATCGGCCAGGACGACGTCATCGATGGCGTTCTGACCGCGCTGATCGCCGGCGGCCACGTGCTCATCGAAGGCGTGCCGGGGCTGGGCAAGACACTGCTGGTACGGGCGCTGGCGCGCTGCTTCGGCGGCGAGTTCTCGCGCATCCAGTTCACCCCCGACCTGATGCCCAGCGACGTCACCGGCCATGCCGTCTACGACATGCAGAGCGAGCAGTTCAAGCTGCGCAAGGGGCCGGTGTTCACCAACCTTCTGCTGGCCGATGAAATCAACCGTGCGCCAGCCAAGACTCAGGCCGCGCTGCTCGAGGTGATGCAGGAACGCCAGGTCACCCTGGAAGGCAAGGCCTTGGCGGTTCCGCAACCTTTTCTGGTCATGGCCACGCAGAACCCGATCGAACAGGAAGGCACCTACCCACTGCCGGAAGCCGAGCTCGACCGCTTCATGCTGATGTTGCGCATGGACTACCCGCAGGCGAACGAAGAGCTGGAGCTGGTACGCCAGGTCACCCGCTCGGCACGCGCCGACATGCTCGACGTCAGCGCCTTGCGCCAGCTGGTACAGGCCCGGGATGTGCTGGCCCTGCAGAAGATCGCCAGCGAACTGCCGCTGGACGATCAGGTACTGGACTATGCCGTGCGCCTTGCCCGCACCACTCGCAGCTGGCCGGGACTGGCGCTGGGTGCCGGCCCCCGCGCATCGATCGCGCTGGTTCGTGGTGGTCGCGCCAGAGCGCTGCTGCGCGGCGGCGAGTTCGTCACGCCTGATGACATCAAGGGTTGCGCGCTGGCGGTACTGCGTCACCGGGTGCGCCTGTCGGCAGAGCTGGACATCGAAGGACTGTCGGTGGACCAGGTGCTGCAGCAGCTACTCGATCAGGTCGCGGCGCCACGCGCATGACGCCATCCCGTCGCCTGCTCGTTGCGCTGGCCGCGCTGGTGCTCGTGGTCATTCCTCTCGGCGTTCTCGCCGCGTTCGGCGTCGAAGCCGGGCACTGGCAGTCGGCCTGGTGGGGTCTGTTGCTGGCGCTGGGTACGGTGACATCGCTCGACGCCTTCGCCCTGAGGCGACTGCCGTCGCCTGCGCTGCAACGCAGCCTGTCGGGAAATCTGCCACTGGGCCACTGGAGCAACGTGCAACTGCTGGTGCGCAACGCACATTCCCGCGCAATCGAGCTGGAGCTGTTCGACCACGTGCCTGAGGGCATGAGCTTCGAACAGCTGCCGCAACGCATGCGCCTGCAGCCCGCCGAACATTGCCAACTCGACTACCGTCTGCGCCCGACCCGCCGCGGCCAGTTCGTCTTCCAGCACTGCGATCTTCGCCTGGCCAGCCCGCTGGGCCTCTGGCGCAGCAGACGCCAGCTTGAGCTTGTCGACGAAACCCGGGTGTATCCCGACTTCGCTCGGTTGCACGGAGCCAGCCTGCAGGCGATCGACGTCTGGTTGAATCGCCTCGGCGTCCGCCAGCAACCGCGCCGCGGGCTGGGGCTGGAATTTCACCAGCTACGCGAGTTCCGTGAGGGCGACACCCTGCGGCAGATCGACTGGAAAGCCACGGCGCGGGCACGCATGCCGATTGCCCGCGAATACCAGGACGAGCGCGACCAGCAGATCGTGCTGATGCTCGACTGCGGTCGGCGTATGCGCAGCAAGGACGCCGAACTCACGCACTTCGACCATGCCCTCAACGCTGCCCTGCTGCTGGCCTATGCCGCGTTGCGCCAGGGCGATGCCGTGGGCGCCTGCACCTTCGCCAGCGAACAGCCGCGTCACGTCACCCCGGCCAAGGGCCAACAGCAACTTCACGTGTTACTGAACGGTCTTTACGACCTGCAGCCCACCCAGCAGCCCGCAGACTACGGTGCAGCGGTCGATCGGTTGCTGGCCCGGCAACAGCGCCGGGCACTGGTTATCGTGCTGAGCAACCTGCGCGATGAGGACGATGCCGAGCTGCACGGGGCGCTGAAGCGGCTCTCACGTAAACATCGGGTGTTGTTGGTGAGCCTGCGCGAAGAAGTGCTGGACCAGCTGCGCCTGCGGCCGGTGCAGAGCCTGGACGACGCGCTCGACTACTGCGGTGCCCAGGACTACCTGAACGCCCGCCAGGCGCTGCACAAGCGCCTGGCGGCCCATGGCATGCCGGTGCTCGACGTCCAGCCTTGCGACCTGGGGCCGGCACTGATCGGGCGTTATCTGGCGTGGAAGAAAACCGGGACGCTGTAAGCGCGGCTCACAGACCGTGGCAGCAGTCCTTGTCAGTGAATCGATCCGATGCCGGGCTGGCATGATGCGCCAGAGGGATGTGTAACATCGGCTGGAAACTGAAGTAGTGATGCAGGGCAGCGATCATTTCGCGGATATCCCCGGGCGGGTCGATCAGGGAAAAACCGGTGTCGTAGCTGCCCGGCGTCACATCCTCGCTTGACCACAGACTGAACGCACTGAAATCCACTTGCCGCAGTTGACCGCTCTGGCCCGGAATCTTCAGGCGCATCTCGAAGCGAACACCAAGCATCATCGGATAGGGGCTGATCAGCATCAGCCCGCCCTCGGACAGGTTGCCGATGAAGCCCAGCGGCTTCTCGGTGAACCGATTGAATACGTTGAGGTAGTACGGCAACTGATGCCGCTGGATACGACGCTGGTTCGCCATGTTCATGTCGTCGGAGCCTTCAGCCTTAACCCTGCAATTCGAGTCCTGTCGGCTCAACTGCATTCCTGGCTGATACGCATCGCCAGGCGCTGTCGAGCCGCCTCTACTTCACTTTCACTGTAGTAGACGCGCTCTCCGGCTGCATCGTTACGAAAAAAACGTCCGCCAAGCTGCAGTCGCGACAACTGGCTGCGCAAGCCTTGGCATTCCTGCTCGCGAGCAGCCCGCGCCTTGCTGGCCTGCTCCCTCGCTGCCTGCTGCTCCTGCCGCCGCGCATCGAAGAATCGTTCGCTGCGCGCCTCACGCTCACGGGTCTGGTCGTCGCGTTCGACGACCTGGGGCCGAACCTCGACCTGCTCGGCTCCGGCTGCCGGGCGCTGACCAAAGTGAACCTGTCCGTTGGCATCGGTCCAGCGATAGATCTGCGCATCTGCCAGTGCAGGCAGCAGCATGGCGGTCATCAGCAAAGCTCGCATGATCCCTCACATGGCTTTCATGAAATCAACGTTTGGCCGGCTGAACCACCGGCGGTGCCTCGGCATAATAGTGGCCCAGCTGCCTCAGCGTCTCCAGGCGCGCACGAGCGCGATAGGCGTACTCGCTGGCAGGGTATCGCTCGACGATGAAACGATAGGTTTCGCCAGCGTCGACGAACAGGCCCTGGCGCTCCAGACACTGGCCGCGCAACAGTGAAATCTCCGGCTGGACCTGGCTGCGCGGCTTGCTACGGCGTTCTGCCTGCGACAGTGATTGCATCACCCGCTCGCAGTTGTCGGCCTCGTAGTACTGGTAAGCCGCATCCAGGTGGCGATCGAAAGCATGGCGACTGCTGCAGCCGACGGTCAGAAGACTCAGGAAAACGATGATCAGGGTGCGCATGGGTTCCTCCGTATGCCCCTGTATCGACCGAGCTGGAAAAAGCTGCAGACAGCCCGTCAGCCGGACGCAAAGAGTAGTGGTCGCCGAGCGATGACTACAACCGGCGAGCATAGTAGCCTCGGGGCCAGCCAGAAAAAGGAGAAATTGAATGATTCCGCGTCGCACCAAGATCGTCGCCACCCTGGGCCCAGCAAGCAGCTCGCCGGAGGTGTTGGAAAAGATGATCGTCGCCGGGCTGGATGTAGCCCGCCTGAATTTCTCCCACGGCAGCCCCGACGAGCATCGTGCCCGGGCCGAGCTGGTGCGTGAAATCGCCGCGCGCCACGGCCGCTTCGTCGCGCTGCTCGGAGACCTGCAGGGACCGAAGATCCGCATTGCCAAGTTCACCGACAAGCGCATTGAGCTGAAAGAAGGAGACCAGTTCCGCTTCTCCGTGACCCATCCGCGCGACGCCGGCAATCAGGAAGTGGTCGGCATCGATTACCCGGACCTGGTCAAGGATTGCGGCATCGGCGATGAGCTTCTGCTCGACGACGGCCGCGTGGTGATGCGCGTCGACAACGCCACCGCGGACGAACTGCACTGCACCGTGCTGATCGGTGGCCCCCTGTCGGACAACAAGGGTATCAACCGTCGCGGCGGCGGCCTGACGGCGCCGGCGCTGACCAACAAGGACAAGGCCGACATCAAGCTGGCCGCGGATCTCGAGCTGGACTACCTGGCAGTCTCCTTCCCGCGTGATGCCGCTGACATGGACCTGGCTCGCCGCCTGCGCGACGAAGCCGGCTCCGACGCCTGGCTGATCGCCAAGATCGAGCGGGCCGAAGCGGTCGCCGACGATGAGGCACTGGACGGCCTGATCCGCGCCAGCGACGGCGTGATGGTGGCGCGCGGCGACCTCGGGGTGGAAGTTGGCGATGCCGAGCTGGTCGGCATCCAGAAGAAGATCATTCTGCACGCACGTCGCCACAACAAGGTGGTAATCACCGCGACGCAGATGATGGAGTCGATGATCCACAGCCCGATGCCGACCCGCGCCGAGGTATCCGATGTAGCCAACGCCGTGCTGGACTACACCGATGCGGTGATGCTCTCGGCCGAAAGCGCCGCCGGCGAATACCCGATCGAAGCGATCAAGGCCATGGCCCGTGTGTGCTGCGGCGCGGAGAAGCACCCGACCAGCACCAAGTCCGGACACCGCCTCGGCCAGCAGTTCGAGCGCTGCGACGAGAGTGCGGCGCTGGCTGCGATGTACACCGCCAACCACTTCCCGGGGGTCAAGGCCATCATCGCCCTGACCGAAAGCGGCTACACACCGCTGATCATGTCGCGCATCCGGTCTTCGGTGCCGATCTTCGCTTTCTCGCCGCACCGCGAAACCCAGGCACGGGTCGCGCTATTCCGCGGCGTGCAGACCATCCCGTTCGATCCGGCTGCGCTGCCTGCAGAAAAGGTCAGCCAGATGGCAGTCGAGGAGCTGCTTAAGCGCAACATCGTGCAGCCCGGCGACTGGGTGATCCTGACCAAGGGCGACAGTTACCACGACAGCACAGGCGGTACCAACACGATGAAGATCCTGCGCGTCGGCGATCAGTAAGGTTGACAGGGAATCACACGAGGCCGGCTCTTTAGCCGGCCTCGTGCTGTCTGCGAGATCGAACGGGGAGCCAACTACCGTGGCTGAGTCGCGCTGACGAAAGCGTCGCTGAATATCTGTCCACGCGGCAGGCCCGCGAGAAACAGGCGCCTGGCGCAGGCGTCAACGAACGCCGAACCGCCGCAGAACAGCGCGATGTCCCGCCGCGACGTTGGTCGTAGCGTCGAAAGCACGCTGTCACGCTGTTGCGCATCGACCCATTGCAGCTCCAGGTTCTCGTGCCTGTCCGCCAACTCCTGCAACGGCCCGCGCAGGTAGTGCTCGTCACGGCAAAAGTGCACCAGCCTGATCGTCCCGGCATGGCCCTGGCGCAGGCTCTCGCGCAACAGGCTGAACAAAGGGGCCAACCCGGTTCCCGAAGCCAGCAGCAATAAAGAGCGCTCGGACCACTCCGGCTCGTAATGCAATGCACCACCGTGCAGGTCGCCCAGCCGCAGCGTGTCGCCCTCGCGCAGCTGCCGCGCGGCATCGCAGAACGCCCCCGGCCTGGAGCAATCGAGATGAAACTCCAGCCAGGGATCGTCGCCGGGAACACTGGCCAGCGAATACGGCCTAGCGATGCCAGCACCGGTCCACAGCAACAGGTGCTGACCTGCACGATAGCGCAGCGGCCGCTCCGGCAGCAGACGCAGGCGCAGCACGCTGTCGCTCAGCCACTCGGCGCTTTGCACCTGAGCGGGCAGCCCGTCGCGGCGGGGATCGAAGACTTCTACACCGAAATTCTCCTCGACACGGCACTGACAGGCCAGTCGCCAGCCGGCCGCATGCTGCTCGGGCCGCAGCAGGTCGGGTTGCAGATCGCGCGGCGCTCCGTCGACACAGCGCACCAGGCAGGCGTGGCAGCTGCCGGCGCGGCAACTGTAGGGTACGGGCAAGCCGGCAGCGATCAGGGCATCGAGCAGGTTGGTAGCGGGCGCGACCGACCAGCGCTTGCCGGCGCAATGCAACTCAGGCATCGGCGGTGACCCAGGCGGGCTCGCAACGATTGCGCCCACCGCGCTTGGCTCGATAAAGCGCTTCGTCGGCACGCTGTAGCGCTGCGTCCAGATCATCTCCGGCGTTCAGCAGGGTCAGGCCGATCGACAGGCTGAGATGTCCGGCTTCGATATTGGCGTCTTCCGGCTCGGCGTTGGCGAAAGCCTCTCGCAGGCGCTCACAGCACGCGGTGAACTGCTCGGCGTCGGTATTGGGCAGCAGTAGCACGAACTCCTCGCCGCCATAACGGGCCAGCACGTCGTCATCACGCAGACAGGACCGCGCCACGCTGGCAAAGGCCTGCAGCACGCGGTCTCCGGTGGCATGGCCGTGGATATCGTTGATGCGTTTGAAGTGGTCCAGATCGATGAGAGCCAGCCCCGATTGATGCCCCTTGCGCAAGCGGTTCAGGTCGCCCTCGGCGATACGTAGGAAGCGCCGCCGGTTGTATAGGCCCGTCAACTCGTCGGTGGAAGCCAGATCCTCCAGTTGACGCATCATTCCGCGCAGGGTGTCCTGATGTGCCTGCAACGCGAAACGCCGCTGGCGCATGCGCTGGCGCAAGCGATACACGTGGCCGGCGAACAGACACATCCAGATCAGCGTCACCAGCAGCACGCTGGCCTGCAGCAGGAACACATCGGTCTCGATCGGCCGCTGCAGGTAGTAATCCAGCGCAGCCATGCTGACGAAGCTGACGAAGGCCAGCGCGGCGTAGCGAATGAACACCTTCGGCGGCAGGAAGACGGCAAACATCAGCACCAGCAAATAGAGCACCAGCAGCGAACCACGCGCGCTACCGAGGTTGAACAGAAAGGTCGTCAGCCACAGCAGCCCCACCAGGACCTGCGGCTCAGTCAGGCTGGGATCCTTCGAACGCAGGTTGACGCCTCGGTGAAACAGCCAGAAGAACAGCAGCTGACTCACCACAATCAATGCTGACTGCGCCACGGCGCTGGCCACCGAGGCCTGATAGAAGCCCCCCGCCACCGCCACCCAGGTCAGCACCAGGCCCAGACCGTAGGTCACGGAGGCCAGTGCGAATCGCCGCGTAACCAATTGCTGCAATGTACGCAGATCGGTCTCGTCACGCATCGCACTCATAGGGATCCTTCCCGCTGTGGCAATTTGCCGCACTCTACGCTTACCGAAAACAAAATCCTAGCCAGCATTCCCATCGCTCCTGGTCCATCCGTGTACCGCGCAGCCTGACGCGTTATACTGCGCCGCATTTTTTCGCGGCGCGTCGACTGCCACTCCCGACGCGCCTCTTATCGCCCCGCATGAGGACGCGCTGCATGACCGTGATCAAGCAAGACGACCTGATTCAAAGCGTCGCTGACGCTTTGCAGTTCATTTCTTACTATCATCCCGTCGATTTCATCCAGGCGATGCATGAAGCCTACCTGCGTGAAGAATCACCGGCCGCCCGCGACTCCATGGCGCAAATCCTGATCAACTCGCGCATGTGCGCCACCGGTCATCGCCCGATCTGCCAGGACACAGGCATCGTCACCGTCTTCGTGCGCGTCGGTATGGACGTGCGCTGGGATGGCGCGACCATGAGCCTGGACGACATGATCAACGAGGGCGTGCGCCGAGCCTACAATCTGCCCGAGAACGTGCTGCGTGCTTCGATCCTGGCCGACCCGGCAGGTTCCCGGAAGAACACGAAAGACAACACCCCCGCCGTCATTCATTACTCCATCGTTCCCGGCGACAAGGTTGAAGTGGACGTCGCAGCCAAGGGCGGCGGCTCGGAAAACAAGTCGAAGATGGCCATGCTCAACCCGTCCGACTCGATCGTCGACTGGGTCCTGAAGACCGTCCCGACCATGGGCGCCGGCTGGTGCCCGCCAGGCATGCTCGGCATCGGCATCGGCGGCACCGCCGAGAAAGCCGCAGTGATGGCCAAGGAAGTCCTGATGGAATCCATCGACATCCATGAGCTGAAGGCCCGTGGCCCGCAGAACCGCATCGAAGAGCTGCGTCTTGAGCTGTTCGAGAAGGTCAACCAGCTGGGCATCGGCGCCCAGGGCCTCGGCGGCCTGACCACCGTGCTCGACGTGAAGATCATGGATTACCCGACCCACGCCGCCTCGCTGCCGGTGTGCATGATCCCCAACTGCGCCGCCACCCGCCACGCACACTTCGTGCTCGACGGCTCCGGCCCGGCCGAACTGACCCCGCCGCCGCTGGATGCCTACCCCGAGATCGTCTGGGAAGCCGGCCCGAGCGCGCGCCGTGTCAACCTCGACACCATCACGCCGGAAGAAGTGCAGAGCTGGAAGCCGGGCGAGACCGTCCTGCTCAACGGCAAGATGCTTACCGGCCGCGACGCCGCGCACAAGCGCATGGTCGACATGCTGAACAAGGGCGAAGAGCTGCCGGTCGACCTCAAGGGCCGTTTCATCTACTACGTCGGCCCGGTCGATCCGGTCGGTGACGAAGTGGTTGGCCCGGCTGGCCCGACCACCGCGACGCGCATGGACAAGTTCACCCGTCAGATCCTGGAAAGCACCGGCCTGCTGGGCATGATCGGCAAGTCCGAGCGCGGCCCCATTGCCATCGAAGCGATCAAGGACAACAAGGCGGTCTACCTGATGGCGGTTGGCGGTGCGGCTTATCTGGTCGCCCAGGCGATCAAGAAGTCCAAGGTGCTGGCCTTCGCCGAGCTGGGCATGGAAGCGATCTACGAGTTCGAAGTGAAGGACATGCCGGTCACCGTCGCCGTCGACACCAACGGCGAGTCGGTGCACATCACCGGCCCGGCGATCTGGCAGCAGAAGATTGCCGACAGCCTGGCGGTCGAGGTGCAATAAGCGACACGCCAATAAAAAGCCCGGCTCGATGCCGGGCTTTTTATTGCCCGGCAATCAGCGGTTGAAGCGTTCGACCAGTGCCCGCAGCCCGTGCGCTGCACATTCCAGGTCGCGCCCGCGCTGCATGGTCAGGTCCGCCTTGCTGACATTGCTGTCAGTCGTGACGGCAATACGGGTGACCTGACGAGCAATGTCTTCGGCCACATGCGCCTGCTCTTCGGCAGCGGCAGCCATCTGCTGGCTCATCCCGGCAATGCGGCCGACCGCCTCGCGAATGCCCTGCAACGCCTGCTGCGCCTCGACGACCTGGGCCAACCCCTGGGCCGCCTCCTTGTCACCCACCTGTGCAATTGTCACGGCCTCACCCGCCTTGCTGGTGAGCGACTGGATGATGGCCTGGATCTGCTGCGTCGACTCCCGCGTCTTGCTCGCCAACGCACGCACCTCGTCGGCGACCACGGCAAAGCCCCTGCCCTGCTCGCCAGCACGTGCGGCCTCGATGGCAGCATTCAGCGCCAGCAGGTTGGTCTGGTCGGCGATGCTCTGGATCATGCCGGCAGCGGATACGATCTGCTGGGTTTCGCCAGCCAGCTCGTTGACCACGTTGCCGATGTTGGTGACGGTCGCCGCCAGCATTTCCATCGCCTCGCGGGAACTCGCTGCGACCCGATCACCGTCGTCTGCCAGCGCGTTCGCCGTCCTCGCCTCCTCTGCCGTGTGCTGCACGTGCCCGGCGACCTCACTGATCGATGCGGTCATCTGCGTCACCGCGGTGGCCGTCATGTCCGTCTCGCCGCGCTGCTGGCGCAGATCGCTTTCGGTCTGGCTGGCCAGCGAATAGGTTTCTGCCGATGCACCGGCGACCTGCACGGCCAGATCGGACAGCCGCGTCAACGCCGTACGCAACCGCGCGTCTTCACTGACCAGGGCCATCTCCAGCCGCGCCGCATTGCCATGCTGCTGGGTATAGGTCAGGGCGACCACCGGATCGGTGAAGGCTTCGGGTACGCGCTGCAGGATGCGCAACAACTGGCGTTCCGCAGCGAAGTGACAGCTGAGCCCCAGCACGAAGAACAGACCGAGCACGACGAGCGCTTCCACTGCCGGCGGCAGCCAGAAGATTCCACCGGCCGCCAGCACCGCTGCGCCCATCGGCATCGCCAGCGCACGCGTCCAGCCCTGCGCGCGCCGGCTCAACGAAACCGCCGGCCGACCGGTACGCAGGCGCTCGTACAGCGCCGTCGCCTGGGCGACCTGCTCGGCTGTCGGCTTGACCCGCACCGACTCGAAGCCGGTCAGCTTGACATCGTCGAAAACAGGCGTGACGTAGGCGCTGACCCAGTAGAAATCGCCGTTCTTGCAGCGGTTCTTGACCACCCCCATCCAGCTTTTGCCGGCCTTCAAGTAGCGCCACATCACCTCGAACACGGCCGGCGGCATGTCCGGGTGGCGGACCAGGTTGTGGTCGCTGCCGATCAGCTCGGCTCGTGAGTAGCCACTGATGGCGACGAATTCGTCGTTGCAATAAAGGATCTTGCCCTGGGTATCCGTCGCCGAAATCAGCCGCTGATGCGCCGGAAAGGTTCGTTCGGTGTTGCTTACCGGCCCGTTGTTTCTCATCGCCTGAACTCCCTGCCAGCGACATGCTGAAAAAAGCGACTCATCAGTCACGACGAATCAATCTGTTACAAGAGTCGGACGGCGCAAAGCGAACTTGAGCGGGGATGGTAAGTAATTGCCGAACGGCATCGCCAGGAGTGCCGCTAGTGAGCGGACTAGCGACCGGCGCTCTGTTCTTCGATGTACAGCGCTTCGACTTTCGCCCTGGCCCAGGGCGTCTTGCGCAGGAATTTCAGGCTGGACTTGATGCTCGGCTCATTGCTGAAACAGCGGACATCGACGCGCTCGGCAAGGCCGTCCCAGCCGAAGCGAGCATGCAGCTGGACCAGGATGGCCTCCAGCGTCACGCCATGAAGGGGGTCTTTTGCTTGAGTCATGGGGCACTCACGAACACGAGGGCATAGCCTCACGGATGAAAAAACCCGCCGCGCGGTATGCGGGGCGGGCTTGGGTGACGGTCTGCATCTTACAGGCTGATGCGAGTTCCGAGCACCTCGAGGAATGCCGCCAGCCACGCCGGATGGGCGGGCCATGCCGGAGCGCTGACCAGGTTGCCATCGGTATGCGCCTGATCCACGGCAATGTCCACGTACTCGCCACCGGCCAGCTTCACCTCGGGCGCACAGGCGGGATAGGCACTGCAGGCACGCCCCTTGAGCACGCCCGCGGCGGCCAGCAGTTGGGCGCCGTGACAAACGGCGGCGATTGGCTTCCTGGCCTCATCGAACGCACGCACCAGCGCCAGCACCTGCTCGTTCAGGCGCAGATATTCCGGCGCCCGGCCACCGGGAATGACCAGGGCATCGTAGTCTTCGGCCCGCACGTCGGCGAAGTCGAAGTTCAGCGCAAAGTTGTGCCCCGGCTTCTCGCTATAGGTCTGGTCGCCCTCGAAGTCATGAATCGCGGTGCGCACGCTGTCGCCGGCCTTCTTGTCCGGACACACGGCATGCACGCGATGGCCAACCATCTGCAGGGCCTGGAAAGGCACCATGGTTTCGTAGTCTTCAGCGTAATCACCCACCAGCATCAAAATGTTCTTCGCCGCCATTGCATCGTCCTCTTCGCGCGGGTTTGGAGCATTGCTCCGTGACGCGGCGGCTTCAGCCACCGCGGTTGAAGATGTTTACCAGCAGCCGGTCCAGCCAGCCCCACATACGCTGGTAGAGGCGCAGGTGCAGCGGTCTGGCGTACCAGCTTTTAATGTCGATTTCGATACTGTCCTGAAAATCGCGCTCGAAGCATGCCTGCACCTGGGCACTCAACGCAGCATCGATGGCCTCGAGATTGGCTTCCAGATTCCAGCGCAGGTTCCAGTGATCGAAGTTGCAAGAGCCGACGCTGACCCAGTCGTCAACCAGCACCATTTTCAGGTGGGAAAAGTGTGGCTGATATTCATGGATTCGCACGCCGGCACGCAGCAACCGTGGATAGAAACGCTGCCCGGCGTAGCGCACCGGCGGGTGATCGGTATTGCGACTGGTCAGCAGCAGGCGCACGTCAACCCCGCGACGCGCCGCCCGGATCAGTGCCCGGCGCACCTTGCCGGTAGGCAGGAAATACGGCGTCGCCAGCCAGATGCGCGTCTGCGCGCGCCGCAGGTTGCGCAACAGGCTGTGCAGTATGTCGCGGTGCTGACGCGCCGCCGCATAGGCGACGCGCCCTAGCCCCGAGCCACTGGGCAGCACTGGAATGCGCGGCGCACCACTGGGCAGGGGCAGCTGCCAGATGCGCCGTTTCAGGCAATGCACCCACTGGGTGTCGAACAGGTCCTGCCAGTCCTGCAGCAGCGGGCCGGTCATCTCGACCATCACCTCGTGCCAATGCACGTCGGGCTCATCAGGACGCCAGAATTCGTCGGTGACACCGGTGCCGCCGACGTAACCGATGCAGCCGTCGACCAGCAGCAGCTTGCGGTGGTCACGATGCAGATTGCGCAGCCTCAGGCGGAGCGAAAGCGGGTTATAGAGACGCAGCTCGACGCCAGCGGCGGTCATTCGATCACGATTGACCTGGCTCATCTTCAGGCAGCCGAAACCATCGAACAGGCAACGCACCCGAACGCCGCGTGCCGCCGCACGCAGCAGCGGCTCCAGCATGCGGTCGAGACAAGCGCCGTCCTCCACCAGATAGAGCTCGAGATCGACCCGGCGCTCGGCTCGCTCGATGGCGTCGAGCATGGGCGGAAAGAACCCCGGCCCGTCTATCAGCAGGCGGAACTGATTGTCGCTGCGCCAGGGGAACACCGCTCCAGCCAGCATCACAGGGCGGCACCCCGCGTAGAGCCAGATGACGTCAGGCACAGCGACGAAGCGGATGAGCAACGAAATGACATGAAATCCCTTTTTCCGGACGGCATCCAAGGGCTGCGGCCTCGATACCGCCCCTCTGCACTGGCGGTGCTGAACGAGCAGTTGGCTAGCTTACCCAGGCGTTCGAGCAAGGCAAGGCAGCAGGTCAGACCGCCGCAGCGGAAGAGCCGCCGTGAAATACGATCCTCTATAGGCCCGACTCGCCTGGGCAGAGTTCCCAGCTGCTCGCCAGCGCGCGCCCTGCCTTCAACTGCCTACTGAAGATTCGAGCCCGAGCGCGGCAAGCGCCTGTTCCAGACGGCGCGCCTGGGCATCGCGCGCCAAGCCCAGCACTGCGCGATCACGCCGCCACAATGCGCCCCGGAGCCCCTGCGAATCCCCCAGCACCCTGTCCACCTCAGGTTGCAGCGCAGCGAACTGCTCGAGCAACGCGGCCAGCAGCAGATGAGTGGCAGGCTCATGGGCTGGCCGCCGCGCAACCTCTGCCGCAGCCGCAAGAACGCCGAGCAGACGCAGTGCCAGTGCGCGCGGCCACTGCTCAAGCAGCGCCACACCGTAGAGCCAGGCGGTCAGCGCCGCCAGCACATGAAGATCTTCGTGGCTGCGAAACGGTTTGACGTACTCGCTCCAGCCGTCACCAGGCAAGCGTCTCCCAACAGCCTGCTCGAGGCTCAGTCTGCCATGCGCGATATCCGGCACGATCGGCAGATCCGGCCCGGCCACCAATGACACGCCGGCACCGGACGGCTCCACGACGAACAGTCCGAGGCGAGGCGACTCGCCGGCGCCCTCCTCCCGGGCCGAAACCAGCAGCCATTGCGCCGCGTCGCCCGCCGTCACGAAATCCTTGCTGCCAGTGAGCTGGCCGTTCTCGCAACGCGTCGCCATGTCGGCCGGCCGCAACTTGCGCCGCTCCGTCGTGCATAGCGCGCCAAGCCCGGGCGGCGCATCCGGCCAGAGCGCCCGCAGGGCTGCCTGGTATCCCGCGAGAAAGGCCAGCCCCGGCGTGGTCGCCAGCCGGCCGCCGTAAACCGCCTGACTGAACGAGTCCGTACTCGGAGCACCGTCGCACACGGCCCGATACCAGTCGCGCAGCCCGGAGGGCTCGGCCACTGGCTGCAGCGGCCCGATCAATCGTTTCCAGGGCATCTTCATCTCCAAAGGTTCTGCCATTACCGGCCACTGGCTCGCGCCGTCATCCAACCATCATCCGAACGTCACAGTGGCGACACGCCCTGCTCCTAGCCTGATCACGCCAAACCAGCGAGCCCAACGATAACAACCAGACGCTCGCGCTGCATCGCCAACCCGCCACTACCCCGGCGGACAAGGAGACAGAGCATGAATGCCATCGTCGATCCACGCAGCACGCGTCAACTTCGAGCCGAACGCCTGCAAGGCGAATGCGCACTGCGCGAAGCCCAGGCCCTGCGATATCGGGTGTTCAGCAGCGAGTTCGATGCCCAGCTCAATGGTGCCGAGTTCGGGCTGGACATGGATGACTTTGATATCCACTGCCGGCATATCGGCGTGCGCGATCTCGCGACCGGTGAGCTGGTCGCCACCACCCGCCTGCTCGACCACCTCACCGCCAAGCAGCTCGGGCGCTTCTACAGCGAGGGAGAATTTGCCCTGCATGGCCTGGCGGACATCAACGAGCCGGTGCTGGAGATCGGCCGTACCTGCGTGGCGCCGGCTTATCGCAATGGTGCGACCATTGCGGTGCTGTGGAGCGAACTGGCCGAGGTGCTCAACCAGGGTGGCTATCGCTACCTGATGGGGTGCGCGAGCATCCCGATGCGCGACGGTGGCATCCAGGCCCGCGCGATCATGCAACGACTGCGCGACAGCCACCTGAGCACTGAACTGCTGCACGCTGAGCCGCGAACACCACTTCCCGAACTGGAACTGCCGGACAACGTCACTGCCCAGCTGCCGCCGCTGCTCAAGGCCTATATGCGCCTCGGCGCGAAGATCTGTGGAGAACCCTGCTGGGACCCGGATTTTCAGGTTGCCGACATCTTCATCCTGCTCAAGCGCGAGGAGCTATGCCCGCGCTACGCTCGCCACTTCAAGGCGGCGGTATAGATGCCGCGGTTGCGCCTGTACTGGCGTCTGCTGCGGGTTGCCGCGGTGCTCCTGCTGGGGTTGCTGTTGGCGGCCGCACTAGGTCTCGGCGACCGCCTCGCGCTACGCACATCGCTGCAACACAGACAACAGCTGACCCGCTGGTTCATGGTTCGCCTGGCCGCCGCGCTGCCCTATCGCGTACGCATCATCGGTCAGCTACCAGCTCAGCCGATGCTGTGGGTCGCCAACCATGTTTCCTGGTGCGATATCCCGCTGCTGGGAATGCTGCGGCCGCTGTCGTTCCTGGCCAAGGCCGAAGTCGCACGCTGGCCCGTGCTTGGCTGGCTGGCACGCCAGGCTGGCACGCTGTTCATCCGCCGCGGCGCCGGCGATGCCGCGCAGATCAACCAGCAACTGAACAGCCACCTCATCCAGGGCCGCCACCTGCTTATCTTCCCTGAGGGCACCTCGACCGACGGCAACAGCGTGCGCACCTTCCACCCCCGGCTGTTCGCCTGTGCGATAGAGGCCGGCTGCGCCGTTCAACCCGTAGCGATCCGCTATACGCGCAACGGCAAGCCCGACACCGTCGCTCCCTTCATTGGCGACGACGAACTGCCCGCGCACCTGCGCAGGCTATTGGCCAGCGACGTGGCAGAAGTAGAAATCCATCTGCTGGCGCCGATCCCCATTGACTCCCTCAGTCGCAGGGCGCTCGCCGAGCAAGCACAGCTGGCCATCGAGCGAGCACTGTCTGGGCAGCTGTGGGTGACCACGAGAGAGGCTGCATAGCGACCTCCCTATCGAGGCTGCGCTAAGCTTCGCCGATGAACTATCTCGCTCATCTTCATCTTGGCGGCCCCGGCCCCGCTGACATGCTCGGCAGTCTTTACGGGGACTTCGTCAAAGGCCCGCTGCAGGGTCGCTGGCCGGCGCAGATCGAAGCAGGCATCCGTCTGCATCGGCAGATCGATGCCTTCACCGACAGTCATCCGCTGGTGCTGCAGGCCAAAGCGCGCTTTCCCAGCGAGCGTCGCCGCTACGCCGGGATACTGCTGGACCTGTTCTTCGATCATTGTCTGGCGGCGAACTGGGCGGATTACTCCGGCGAACCGCTGGACCAGTTCACCCGGCGCGCCTACCGAGCGCTGGCCGATGAGCCCGCGCTGCCTGGCAAGCTCGCCGTGATCGCACCGCATATGGCGGCACACGACTGGCTCGGCAGTTACCGTGAATTCGAGGTACTGGGCAGGGTGCTGGCGAACATGGGCCGTCGCCTGAGCCGGCCGGATGGCCTGGCCGGCGGGCTGGAAGAGCTGGAGCAGCTGTACGACCCGCTGCTCGAGGACTTCCGCCACTTCTACCCGCAGCTGCAGCAATTCGCCAAGGCGGCGATGTAGCGCGAACGCCCCGTATTACTGCGCATAGCCCGGGCTTTGCGCATCCAGCTTGCGCAGCAGACCGGGCCATGCCAGCGCGCCGCCCATGCCCGAGCGAGTGCGGGTCACGCCCGCTGCCATGGCCTTCGCACCGGCTAGAATCTGCTCCGGAATGGCGATCAGCTCGCTGCCACCGGTCTGCGCCATGACCTGGATTTCACAGGCGCGCTGGAAGATGAACATCATCAGAAAGGTATCGGCGATGCTGCTACCGCAGGTCAGCAGACCGTGGTTGTGCAGCAGCATGAAAGCGGTTTCGCCAAGATCGGCCTGCAGACGCGCTTTCTCGTCGTGATTCAGCGCCACACCCTCATAGCCGTGCGTCGAAAGGCTGGCCAGCACGAACAGTGACTGCTGGCTGATCGGTAGCACGCCCTGACGCTGGGCCGAGACCGCCACCCCGGCGGCGGTATGTGTGTGCATGACGCAGGCGACGTCGTGGCGAACCTCATGCACGGCGCTGTGAATGGTGTACCCAGCGGGATTGATCTCGTACGGGCTGTCCGTCACTTTGTTGCCGGCCAGATCGACTTTCACCAGGCTGGACGCGGTGATTTCGTGAAACATCAGCCCGTATGGGTTGATCAGAAAGTGATCGGCTTCGGGAATCTTGGCCGAGATGTGCGTGAAGATCAGGTCATCCCAGCCATGCAGCGCGACCAACCGGTAACAGGCCGCCAGATCGACCCGCGCCTGCCATTCGGCGGGGCTCACTTGGGTTTCCAAAGAAGGCAAAGCGTGCAGCGCAGTCATCGAGGGCACCTCTTGTTATTGTCGTGAAGATGCCCTGGATTCTAGCCAGCCGCTACTGGCCCGGCAGTTGCTCTTGCAGCCAGGCCGCTGACCCGGCGAGCCACTCAGGCACGCAAGGCCGCCGCGAAGGTTTCCAGCCACGGTTCGGCGTCGCTTTCCGGCGTCACCGTCTCGCTGGCATCGAGGCGCAGCATCTCCACGACTTCCCGCACGCCGAGCTCGGCATAGAGCTCGCGAATCAGCTCGCCGCCAGCACAGAAGGTGTCGCCGTAGCTGGCGTCACCGAGGGCGATGACACCACCGGGCAGGCCGCTCCACGCGGGAAACTGATCGCGGATGGTCGAGTACAACGGAATGAAGCTGTCCGGCAGCTCACCCATGCCGGTGGTCGAGGTCACGACCAGCAGCGCTTCGGGGGCGAAATCGAGAATCTGTGGCAGCTGGGCGCGGGGATCGTGCCAGGTTTCGAAACCGGCGGCTTTCAGCTGGTGTTCGGCGTGACGGGCGACATCTTCGGCGGTGCCGTAGACGCTCCCGGAAAGAATGGCGACTTTCATGTGCGCTCCGAGGCAATCAAAGCTGCGCATTATGCCGCAATCACCAAGTCTGATCGGCACACCCTGCTCAGGCGAAGCCGTCCATCCAGAAAATGTGCAGCCTGCGGAACCACTGTCGATCGCATTTGTCACAGGGCCGATTGCCCCACCGCGACCATACCGGTTGCAGGCGTATAGCGGCCCCGCCGCGCGACGCCAAACGTGGAGGGCACTGTCCCTCCGAGGGTATCCGCATGGCGGAAGATACGATTCTCAGCAAAGACGAACTGACCTTCATTCGCAAGTTGATGCAGCGCAACGGCAGCACCAGCGCTGAGCGCACGACAGGCTTTCGGATCGACGGCGGCGCGCAATCCAACGAATTGCTGCTGCAGCTGGCCGCTCGCGCCAACCTGTCGCTGCAGGCGGAATTCGAGGATTTCCGCATGTCCTTCCCGCTGCAGCTCAGGGAAGACGAACTACACAGCCTCGACCTGCAGCTGGCACCTCCGGTGATCTACGAGCGCGGGCCAACCACGCGTGCCTGGCGCCTGCACCTGGACCAGCCGCTGCCTCTGCTGGAAAACGATGGTGTTGAAAGTTCGCTCAGCGTGCACGAGCTGTCTCCGCACGGCCTGCTGGTGGATGCCGGCGGACACCGCAAGCCACCCAAGCACTTCCACCTGCGCCTGGCGCTGCCCGACGACGGCCCGCTGGAAATCGATGCCCATCGCGTTCGCGAGCTGACCGGCGGGCGGGCCGCCTACGAAGTCGAATTCACCCAGGAAAAGGACGCCGAGCGGATCCGCTCCTTCCTCTATCGCCAGCATCAGCGCCTGCACCCAGATTTGCAGCCAGAGCTGCCGGCCGATCTGGTGTAAGCTGCCACGCCTGTAGCGACCGCCTCAATGTGTGGGCGGTCCGCCCATTACAGGCAGTGGATTTTCATGCATCAGGCCCCGATTCTCATCACCGGAGCCAGCCAGCGGATCGGGCTGCATTGTGCCGAGCGACTGCTGGAAGACGGCTTTCCGGTCATCGTTACCTACCGTCGCGAACGCGACAGCATCGACCGGCTTCGCGCCTTGGGCGCACAGGCGTTGCAGGCAGACTTCAGCGACGAAACCGGCATCACCACCTTTATCAGCGCTCTCAAGCAGCAGACCGACTGCCTGCGGGCCATCGTGCACAACGCCTCCGAATGGCGCCCGGATACCCCCGGGCAGGAAGCCGAGGCGTTCCGCCAGCTGTTCCAGGTGCATATGCTCGCGCCCTACCTGATCAACCTGCACTGCGCTGAACTGCTGCGCCACGGCGGGCCGGCGGACATCGTGCACATCGGCGACGACGTGACCCGCAAGGGCAGCAAGAAGCACATCGCCTATGCTGCGAGCAAAGCGGGCCTGGACAACCTGACACTATCTTTCGCCGCCAGCCTGGCGCCGGCGATCAAGGTCAATGGCATCGCCCCGGCGCTGATCCAGTTCAACCCGGACGACGACGCCGAATATCGCCGCAAGGCACTGGCCAAGTCCGCGCTGGGCATCGAACCCGGTGCCGAGGTGATCTACCAGAGCCTGCGCTACCTGTTCGACAACCCTTATGTCACCGGCACCACACTGACCGTGAACGGCGGCCGCCACCTGATCTGAAGACTGCAAGGAGTCCCCATGCCCCGACTGGAACCCGCGATGGCCCGCATCCGCGTCAAGGACCTGCGGCTGCGCACCTACATCGGCATCAAGGAAGAGGAAATCCTCAATCGCCAGGACGTGCTGATCAACCTGACGATGCTCTACCCCGCTGCGGAGGCGGTGCGCGAGAACGACATCGAACAGGCGTTGAACTACCGCACCATCACCAAGGCGATCATCCAGCACGTCGAAGACAACCGCTTCGCCCTGCTCGAGCGGCTGACCCAGGAAATTCTCGACCTGGTCATGCGCTATCCGCAGGTGCGCTACGCCGAAGTGGAAGTCGACAAACCCCACGCGCTGCGCTTCGCCGAGTCCGTATCGATCACCCTGGCTGCGCATCGGGATTGACCCTGCGCAAGGCTGGCCGGCTCACTGACGCAAGGTTATGATCCGGCCGACCTCAGCCAACGCCGAGACCCAAGAGATGAACGATCAAGAACGCACCGAACTGGAAGCCGCCGCTTTCCGCCGCCTGGTCCAGCACCTGCGTACCCGTCCCGATGCACAGAACATCGATCTGATGAACCTGGCCGGTTTCTGCCGCAACTGCCTGTCGAAATGGTACAAGGCCGCCGCGGACGATCTGGACGTCGAACTCAGCATCGACCAGGCCCGCGAAGAGGTGTACGGAATGCCGTACAGCGAGTGGAAAAAACGCTATCAGAAGGAAGCGTCTGCCGAGCAGCAGGCCGCTTTCGACAAGGCCCAGAAAGAATGAACGACCTGAAGGACTTCCGCGCCAGCCTGCGCAATCGCAACCACGCATTCAGCGAAACGCTTGCCTTCATCGAGGGCGCTTACGACTACCAGCCGAGCCGCTTCGTCAACGGCACACTGGAGAACGCTGCCGGCGAGAACGAAGGTTCCTGCAAGACGCTGGGCCTCGCACTGCTTGAAGACTTCACGACGGAAGAAGCGCTGCTTGCGTTCGGCGAGCACTATCAGGCGGTCCTGGCCAACCCGAACGGCAGCGACCACCGCAACATTCGCGCGCTCATGGAAACCGGCCTGCCGGGCGTGCGTTTCGACACGCAACCGCTCAAGCGCAAGTAACGCGCATCCATTCGACGGATTTGAGCCGGCTATGCCGGCTCAATGGGAATAAAAAGGGTCATCCCAAGCACTTGGGGAAGGCTGAAGGAACGGATGACCCGAAAACCGTTGAGCGCCACCTTAGCTATCCGCCGAGGCCGTGGATAATTCAGGTTCTGCATACAACCCATAGTCATCGTCTATCCCGCTGCGCTACGCCCCTCTCGACGAAACCCTGCCCTTTTTCAGGAGACGCCAATGCCCGTATCCGCCCTCTCCGGCCCGCAATACCTGCGCGAAGGCCTGCGCCTGGTGCTCAGCCCAGGGCTGCGTCTGTTCGTGATCCTGCCGCTGACGGTGAACGTGCTGCTGTTCTTCGGCCTGATCTGGTTCGCGGCCGGCCAGTTCAGCGGCTGGGTCGACACCTTCATGCCCAACCTGCCGACCTGGCTCGCCTTTCTCGAATACATCCTCTGGCCCCTGTTCGTCGTGCTGGTGGTACTGATGGTGTTCTTCAGCTTCACCATGCTGGCCAACATCATCGCCGCACCGTTCAACGGCTTTCTGGCGGAAAAGGTCGAGGTGGTGGTGCGCGGCGAAGACGCAGCGCCGCCTTTCAGCTGGGCCGAGCTGCTGGCCATGCTGCCCCGCACGATTGGCCGCGAGCTGCGCAAGCTGGGCTATTTCGCACCGCGCGCGCTGGCGTTGCTGGTGCTTTCATTCATCCCCGTGCTGAACCTTGTTGCCGCGCCTTTATGGCTGCTGTTCGGCGTGTGGATGATGGCAGTGCAATACATCGACTACCCGGCGGACAACAACAAGCTGAGCTGGGCGGACATGATGGGCTGGTTGCGCCAGCGACGCTGGCAGAGCCTCAGCTTTGGTGCGGTGACTTATGCGGCGTTGCTGGTGCCGGTCCTGAACCTGCTGATCATGCCGGCGGCCGTGGCGGGAGCGACGCTGTTCTGGGTAAGGGAAGGCGGGCCGAATCGGCAGCTGGACCGACCAGCGTAGACGTCAGGCGCGGAACTCGGCGGTCAGGGTTCTAGCGCTGCAAGGTGTGAGAGTTCGAGTCTCTCCGTCCGCACCACGTCACATGCTGACAGCTGCCTGGCGAGATCGGATGCTGCCGGGCAAGGGGAAATCGGCAGCCAGATCACCCTGGCTGCCGCCCTCACTCACGCCAGCGTCTTCAACGCCTCACGACTGAACGGCAGAATCTCTTCCATCCGCCCTTCACGCACCTTGACCGCCCAATCCGGATCGCAGATCAGCGCACGCCCCACCGCCACCAGATCGAACTCCTGCTTGTTCAGACGCTCCAGCAATCCCTCGATGTTGGCCGGCTGCGCCACCTTGTCGGTCTTGACCATGAACTGCAGGAATTCGCCATCCAAGCCGACACTGCCGACGGTGATGGTCGGCTTGCCGGTCAGTTGGCGGGTCCAACCGGCCAGGTTGAGATCGGAGCCTTCGAACTCCGGTTCCCAGAAACGGCGCGTCGAGCAATGGAAGATGTCCACGCCGGCCGCCGACAACGGTGCCAGGAACTCGCCAAGCTCTTCGGGCGACTGCACCAGGCGCGCCGTGTAGTCCTGCTGCTTCCACTGCGAGAAGCGGAAGATGATCGGGAAACCGGGGCCGACCGCTGCACGTACGGCCTGCACCAGCTCGATGGCGAAGCGCGAGCGGTTGGCCAGGCTGCCGCCGTACTCATCGGTGCGCTGATTGCTGCCTTCCCAGAAGAACTGGTCAATGAGGTAGCCGTGGGCACCGTGGATTTCCACGCCGTCCATGCCGATCGCCTGAGCATCGCGGGCAGCCTGAGCGAATGCTTCGATCACATCCTGGATGTCCTGCTTGGTCATGCCATGAACGACGACCTGACCGTCCTTCTGCTTCTCCATCGGACCGTAACCGACGACCTCCGGCTCCGGCTCGGTGCCCTTGCGGCGCACGTTACCGACGTGCCAGAGCTGCGGGACGATCTTGCCGCCAGCGGCGTGCACCGCATCGACCACAGCCTTCCAGCCAGCCAGCGCATCTTCACCGTAGAAACGCGGCACATGGGGATAACCGTTCGCCGCGGCGTGGCCGACCGTGGTGCCTTCGGTGATGATCAGCCCGACCCCGGAGGCGGCACGCCGGCGGTAGTACTCGACCACATCGGCAGTGGGTACGCCGTTAGGTGAGAACGAACGGGTCATCGGCGCCATGACCACACGGGTCGGCAAACGGAGAGCACCCAACTCAAAGGGCTGAAACAAGGCTTGTACGCTGGCGGTCATCGATCGACTCCTGTGGCATTGGTCAAGGCAGCCGGGCGCTCATGCCCCGGCGAAGTTATTGCAGCCGGCGCCAACAGGCGTTCGAGCTGCTGGAAAAACACCTGCAAAGGCGCAACGCTGCCGCTCACTTTCATGCGCAACAGCGCACCTTCCCAGGCGTTGCTTATGAATTCCGCCTGCACTGCACAATCGCAATCGGCCGCGATCTCTCCAGCGACACGCGCCTGTTCGAGGCAGGCCGTAAGCAACTCGACCGATTGCGTCAGTATCGCGCTGAGCCGCTTGGCGATGGCCGGGCACAGCTCGGCCATCTCGAAGCTGAGGCTGCCGATGAAGCAGTGATATTCGGGCTTTTCCTGGCGGGCGAAGTGCGCAACGAGATCGGCGTAGTAGTCGAGGATGCGCTGCCGGGGCGAGACTGCTGAGTTGCTCAGCGCCGCCTGATAGCGCTCCAGCCGGGGCGCATAGATATAGTCCAGCGCCTGCAGGGCGAAGTCTTCCTTGCTGGCGAAGTAGTGATAGAACGAGCCCTTGGGAATACCGGCCGCCTGGACGATTTCCTGGACACCGGTGCCGTGATAGCCGCGGCGGGTCATCACCCGGGCACCCTTGGACAGGATCAGGTCGCGCTTGTCGTTGCGTGCTGGATTGGTCATGCAGCGAGAATATGACCGGTCGTCTCGCCGGCCCAGCATCATCCATGACACTTATTCAGCGGCAACCATGGCAAGCATGGCCGGCATATCCAGTACTCAAGAAAGAGAACGCGACCGCGCGTACGGTCGCAGAACTGCAGATCAGGCCAGGGCTGTTTCGATCACCTGGATCAGGGCGGGGTCGTCGGGCGTGGTGCGCGGTGAGAAACGGGCAAGCACACGGCCGTCCTTGCCCACCAGGAACTTCTCGAAGTTCCAGGTGATGTCCCCCGGAAAATCGGCACCTTCGCCAGCCAGCAAACGATACAGCGGATGGCGCTGCGGACCGTTCACCTCAAGCTTGCCGCTCAGAGGAAAGCTCACACCATAGTTGAGTGTGCAGAACGAGCGAATTTCCTCATCGCTGCCCGGCTCCTGCGCAGCGAACTGATTGCATGGCACGCCCAGCACGCTGAAGCCGCGGGCAGCGTATTGCTGCTGCAGCCGCTCCAGGCCGGCGTACTGCGGGGTCAGCCCGCACTGCGAAGCGACGTTGACCACCAGCGTGATCCGATCGCCGAACTGCGCCAACGGCAGCTCCTCGCTGCCCAGGCCTGGCAACACCAATTGGTGGAATGCGCTCATCTCATCTCTCCTAACGAAAAAACGCCCCGGCAACGACCGGAGCGCTCTTCTTTTCGATCCGCACGGTAGCGGTTCCTGCCGCCGTGCCTGCGGACGCCTATGCGGCGACCCGGATCAGTGGTGGTGGCCACCTTCGCCGTGGACGTGGCCGTGGGCAACTTCTTCTTCGCTGGCGTCACGCACGCTGACGACCTTGACGTCGAAGTTCAGGCGCTGGCCGGCCAGCGGGTGGTTGCCGTCGACGATCACGTCGTCGCCTTCCACGTCACGAATGGTGACGATCTGCATGCCGCCGTCCGGACCGGAAGCGTGGAACTGCATGCCCACTTCCAGCTCGTCGACGCCTTCGAACATGGCGCGATTGAGGGTAGCGACCAGCTCCGCGCTGTACTCGCCGTAAGCGTCCTGCGGCTCGATGGCGACCTGGATCTGGTCACCGCCCTGCTTGCCCTCGAGGGCCTTCTCCAGGCCCGGAATGATGTTGCCTGCGCCGTGCAGGTAGACCAGCGGCGCGCCGCCGGCCGAGCTGTCGATCACCTCACCGGCGTCGTTGGTGAGTGTGTAGTCGATGGAGACAGCCTTGTTAGCGGCAATCAGCATGGGGCAGAACCTTTGCTTTAGAGAATGGATGTCGAAGTTTAACCATCCACCGCGCCGATTGCGAACCGACCTTGGATGAACGGGCCAATGCCGTTCGTCGCCCTCGCCCCGCATGTAGTGCCATTGAACATGGGACTACAACCTTTGGATGGCATCGCTTTCATGGCCGATGTGCAAGAATCGGCGGAAAGTATCTTTGGCACCCATATCAATAACATTAGAGAACCAAGGAGCACCGATGTCGGCTCGTAACATCCTGGTGATTAACTGTGGCAGCTCGTCGATCAAGTTCGCCCTGGTCAACGAAGCGCAAGCGACCTTCCCGCTACAAGGCCTGGCCGAATGCATCGGCAGCCCGGAAGCCGTCATCCACTTCGAGAGTGCAGCCGGCAAGGAAAGCGTCAAGGTGCCGAATGCCGATCATCAGGCTGCTCTCGCCCAGATCCTGCCGCGCGTGGAAGACGCCGCTGGCGGCCATCTGGATGGCATCGGCCACCGCGTAGTGCACGGCGGCGAAAAGTTCTTCGCCTCCTCGCTGCTCACCGATGAAACCCTGGCCGGCATCGAAGCCAACATTCAGCTGGCGCCGCTGCACAACCCGGCCAACTTGAGCGGCATCCATGCTGCCATCAACCTGTTCCCCGAGCTGCCGCAGGTTGGCGTGTTCGACACCGCTTTCCACCAGACCATGCCCGAGCATGCTTACCGCTATGCCGTGCCGGATGTGCTGTACAAGGATCATGGTGTACGCCGCTACGGCTTCCATGGCACCAGCCACCGCTACGTCAGCAAGCGCGCCGCCGAACTGGCCGGCGTACCGGTCGAGAACAGCAGCTGGCTGGTCGCTCACCTGGGCAACGGCTGCTCCACCTGTGCGGTAGTCAACGGTGAAAGCCGCGACACCAGCATGGGCCTGACGCCGCTCGAAGGCCTGGTGATGGGCACCCGCAGCGGTGACGTCGATCCGAGCCTGCACAACTTCCTGAGCAAGACGCTGGGCTGGGACCTGGCCAAGATCGACAACATGCTCAACAAGGAAAGCGGCCTGAAGGGCCTCTCCGGCCTGTCCAACGACATGCGCACCCTGGCCGATGCCCGCAACGCCGGTCATCCAGGCGCGGTGCTGGCCTTCGAAGTATTCTGCTACCGCCTGGCCAAGTCGCTGGCCGCCATGTCCTGCGCCCTGCCGCAGCTGGACGGCCTGGTATTCACCGGTGGTATCGGCGAGAACTCCTCGGCAGTGCGCGAGCGGACACTGGAACACCTCAAGCTGTTCGGCTTCAAGCTCGACGCCGAAGCCAACGCCCGCTGCACCCGCGGCGTTGCCGGCGAAATCCAGGCTGAAGGCAGCCCGCGCGTCATGGTCGTCCCGACCAACGAGGAGCGCCAGATTGCCCTCGATACGCTGGCCCTGCTGGACGCCTGAGCGCAGTAGGCATGTAGCGATTCCGAGACCCGACAGCCCCTGGCGGTCGGGTCTTTGCACATCAGCGCCGCGGCAATCCGGCAGTTTCCGTCCCGAGGCAACTGCCCTAGCCTTGCCGGCGCCCAGCACCGTTACCCCGAGCACCCTGCCCTCAAGGAGATGCCATGCACACAATCTTTCTTGCCCCCACCGGTTTCGGCGGCGGCCTCAATTCCATCAGCCTCGGCCTGATTCGTGCCCTGGAAAACGCCGGGCTGAAGGTCGGTTTCTTCAAGCCGATCGCCCAGCCCTTTCCGGTCGATCAGGGCCGTGAGCGATCCTGTATCCTGGTCGAGCGCACCCTTAACCTGACCTCGCCCGAGCCGCTGCCGCTGGAGCAGGTAGAGCGTCAGCTCGCCGATGGCGAGATCGACCTGCTGCTCGAAGATGTCATCAGCCGCTACCAGGAAGTCGCTGCCGGCAAGGACGTGGTCATCGTCGAAGGCATGGTGCCCACCCGCGAGTCCAACTACACCCAGCGCATCAACACCCAGCTGGCCAAGAGCCTGGACGCCGAGGTTATCCTGATCGGCGCCCAGGGCAGCGACAGCCTCAAGCGCCTGGCCGAACGCATCGAGATCCAGGCGCAGCTGTACGGCGGCGCGAAGGACCCCAAGGTGCTTGGCGTCATCCTCAACAAGGTCAAGACCGAAGAAGGCCTGCCGGCTTTCGTAGACAGCCTCAAACAGCACCTGCCGCTGCTGGGCAGCGCCGACTTCCAGCTGCTGGGCGCGATCCCCTTCTCCGAAGAGCTCAACGCACTGCGCACCCGAGACATCGCCGAGCTGCTCGGCGCTCAGGTACTGAACGCCGGTGAAGCCGACCAGCGTCGCGTCAACAAGATCGTGCTGTGCGCGCGCGCCGTTCCGAACACCGTACAGCTGCTGCGGTCCGGCGTGCTGGTAGTGACGCCAGGCGACCGCGACGACATCATCCTGGCCGCCAGCCTGGCCTCGCTCAACGGCGAAAAACTCGCCGGCCTGCTGCTGTGCAGCGACTTCGCGCCGGACCCGCGCATCCTCGAGCTGTGCAAGGCCGCACTGGACGGCGGCCTGCCGGTGATGACCGTGGAAACCAACTCCTACGACACGGCGAACAACCTGTTCGGCCTGAACAAGGAAACCCCGTCGGACGACATCGAACGTGCCACACGGGTCACCGATTTCATCGCCAAGCACCTGCACCCCGAGTTCCTGCACACCCGCTACAGCGTGCCGCGCGGCGAGCTGCGCATGTCGCCGGCAGCCTTCCGCTACCAGCTGGTCAAGCGCGCACAGGATGCCAACAAGCGCATCGTGCTGCCCGAAGGCAACGAGCCACGCACCATCCGCGCCGCCGCCATCTGCCAGGAGCGTGGCATCGCCCGCTGCGTGCTGCTGGCCAAGCCGGAAGAAGTCCAGCAGGTCGCTCGCGAGCAAGGCATCACCCTGCCCGCCAGCCTGGAAATTCTCGATCCGGACAACATCGCCAACCGCTACGTCGAGCCGATGTGCGAAATGCGCAAGGCCAAGGGCCTGACCCCGGACGATGCCCGCGAGCAGCTGAAGGACACCGTGGTCCTCGGCACCATGATGCTGGCACTGGACGAAGTGGACGGCCTTGTTTCCGGCGCCGTGCACACCACCGCCAACACCATCCGCCCTGCCCTGCAGTTGATCAAGACCGCACCGGGCTACAGCCTGGTGTCCTCGGTGTTCTTCATGCTGCTGCCGGATCAGGTTCTGGTCTACGGCGATTGCGCGGTTAACCCGAACCCGAGCGCCACCGAACTGGCGGAGATCGCCCTGCAGAGCGCCGAGTCCGCCGTGGCCCTGGGCGTCAACCCGCGCGTCGCGATGATCAGCTATTCGACCGGCAGCTCCGGCAGCGGTGCAGAAGTCGAGAAGGTCGCAGAAGCCACCCGCATCGCCCAGGGTCGTGCGCCCGAGCTGCCGATCGACGGCCCGCTGCAGTACGACGCCGCCTCCGTGCTCAGCGTCGGCAAGCAGAAAGCCCCTAACAGCAAGGTCGCCGGCCAAGCCACGGTGTTCATCTTCCCCGACCTGAACACCGGCAACACCACCTACAAAGCGGTTCAGCGCAACGCCAACTGCCTCAGCGTCGGCCCGATGCTGCAAGGCTTGGCCAAGCCGGTCAACGACCTGTCCCGCGGCGCCCTGGTGGATGACATCGTCTTCACCATCGCCCTGACCGCTCTGCAGGCTGCCAACCAGAAGGCCTGACGGCCGCTTCCGACTGGCGCCGCCTCGCCCTCCGGCAGGCGGCGCCAGTGCTTCACCCCTCTCGATAGTTGCAGTTCAGCGCGTAATCGCTACTCTTGGCGCCTCGAATCAGCCGTATCGACGAGAACTTCATGCTGAGCTTTCTCCCCGCTCCACTCCGCGGCACGCTCGCCGCCCTGCTGCTTGCGCTCAATACGCTGTTCTGGTGCTGGCCGCTGTTCGCGCTCTCGCTGCTCAAGCTGCTGTTTCCAATCCCTGCGATACAACGCAGCCTGCGCTTCGGCATGCACTGGATCGCCGAGTCATGGATCGCGATGAACAGCTTCTGGATGGATCTGGTTCGCCCGATCCGCTGGGACGTGCAGGGTCTGGATCAGGTTGACATGCATCACTCCTACCTGGTCACCAGCAACCACCAGAGCTGGGCGGATATTCTCGTGCTGCAGTACCAGCTCAACCGGCGCATGCCGTTCCTCAAGTTCTTTCTCAAGCAGGAGCTGATCTGGGTCCCGGTGATCGGCCTGTGCTGGTGGGCGCTGGAGTTTCCCTTCATGAAGCGCTTCAGCAAGGAGTATCTGGCCAAGTACCCGGAGAAGCGTGGCGAGGACCTGGCGACCACACGCAAAGCCTGCGAGCGCTATCGGACCAATCCGGTGTCGGTGTTCAACTTCCTCGAAGGCACACGCTTCACCGAGGACAAGCACACCGAACAAGCCTCACCCTATCGCTATCTGCTCAAGCCAAGGGCTGGCGGCATCGCCTTCGTCATCGACGCCATGGGCGAGCAACTGACGGCGCTGATCAACATCACCATCCATTACCCCGACGGTCGTCCGAGTTTCTGGGACCTGCTCGCCGGCAATATCCATCAGGTCGTCGTGCGCCTCCAGGCACAGCCGATACCCGCCGAATTCCTCCGCTGCAACTACGACCAGGACGAGTCGTATCGGCTGGCATTCCAGCAGTGGGTCAACGGGCTCTGGAGTGAAAAGGATCTGCAACTGGAGCAACTGCACCAGCAGTTTCCGGTGCAGCCCTGACCAGCTCGCTCAGAGCGCGTCCCAGGCGACCTGAGTGGGAAAGGCCCGCGCCTGCTCGGCGCTCAATGCCGGTGAGACGAGAAAGCCCTGCATGACGTCGCAGCCGTTCTCCACCAGCCAGTCAAGCTGCGCCCGGGTTTCCACGCCCTCGGCCACCACTTCCAGGTTGAGGTTGCGGCCCAGATCAATGATGGTGCTGACCACCGCCGCATCGCGGGGGGAATCCAGCATGTTGGCGATGAAAAGCCGGTCGATCTTCAGCGTATCCAGCTCGAAGTGCCGCAGATAAGCCAGCGACGAATAACCGGTGCCGAAATCGTCGATGGCCACGCGCACGCCGAGCTTGCGCAATTGCCGTAGTTTCTCGCAGCTCTGCTCGAGATCCTGCATCAGCGTGCCTTCGGTGACCTCCAGCTCCAGTTGCGCAGGGTGGAGCTGATATTCATCCAGCAGACGGCGAAGCGAATCGAACAGCCCAGCCCGGCTGAACTGCACCGGGCTGACGTTCAGGCTGAGAATCAGATCGCTGCCGAATGACGGCAGCCACTGACAGTACTGATTCATGCCTTCGCGCAGCACCCAGTCGCCGACCCGCTCGATCAACCGGGTTTCTTCCAGCAATGGGATGAAGTTGCCCGGCTGGTTTTCCTCTGCATCACCCTGGGGCCAGCGCAATAACCCCTCGAACCCCCTCAGCTTACCGGTCGCCAGCATGATCTGCGGTTGGTACAGCAGCTCGAAGTCGTTGCGCTCGGTGGCGCTGCGCAGGTTTTCCTCCATCATCAGCCGCGCATGCGCGCGTTCGTTCATGTCGCTGGAGAAGAATCGGTATTGGCGGCGACCGGCACGCTTGGCCTCGTACATCGCCATGTCTGCCGAGCGCAGCAGCTGATCGACGCTGACCCCGCAGTCGGGAAAGTGAGCGATGCCGATACTGGCACCAAGGGTCACCTCGGTACCGTCGATCCTGTGCCGTACCGAGATCAGCTCGATCAGCTTCTCCGCTACCCGTGCGGCATCCTCCGGGTGATCGAGGGAATCCAGCAGCGCCGTGAACTCGTCGCCGCCCATGCGCGCGATGATGTCGTAGGGACGCATGCAGGTCTCCAGCAGGCGCGCCACCTTGCACAGAATTTCGTCGCCGGCATCGTGGCCGAGCGAATCGTTGATGCGCTTGAAGCCGTCCAGATCGATATAAAGGATCGCCATGCGCTTGCCGTTGCGATCGACCCGCGCCAGCGACGATTCCAGCGCCTGATGGAAGCCACGCCGGTTCAGCAGCCCGGTCAGCGAGTCGGTGACCGCCTGGGTCTCCAGCTGAACGTGAAGGTTGCGCACCACCGACATGTCCAACGCGATGACCACCATGGAGCGCTGCTGGCGCGGCAGCGGCGAGCTGGACAACGCGACGGGCAACGGCGTACCGGTGGCGGTGTGCAGCTGCGCCTCGTGCAGACGATAGGTCGAGCCGCTGCGCCAGTAACGGTAGAAGTCCGACTCCTGCCAGTTGGCCGGCATCTCCGGCGCCGCCAGATGCGAGAGCAGCGGCGTGCCCTGCAGGTCCTCGACGCGGGTATGCAACATGCCGGCGATCGCTGGATTGGCGAAGCTGATATAGCCGTCCTCGGCGACCACCAGAATGCCCTCGGCCGCGTTGCTCAGGACCGAGGCATTGAATGCACGGGCGCTGTCCAGTTGCTGTGTGAGCAGTTGCAGATCGCGACGGTTGTGTTCGTGGGCCAGCAAGGTGTTGATCTTGTGCTTGAGCACCTGTGGATCGAACGGCTTGAGGATGAAGTCCACCGCGCCGGTGGCGTAACCGCGAAGCACAGAGTCGCGGGTATGCGCGATGGCCGAAACGAAGATGATCGGCGTGTAGCGGGTATGCGGGCTGCCACGCATCAGCCGGGCGACCTCGAAGCCATCCATGCCGGGCATCTGCACGTCCAGCAACACCAGCTCGACGTCCAGCTCCAGCAGTGCCCGCAGCGCAGCCTCGCCGGAGTTGACCGTGTGCACCTGCCAGTCACCATCGCCCAGCAAGGCTTCCATGGCCACCAGATTCGCTTCCCGGTCGTCCACCACCAGCAGCGTACGACTGCGTGGCTTGGCCTTGAGCTGCGTCTGCGTCATCGCCAACCTCCGAGCAATCCGTTGCCAAACTGCCGACAACAATCGTCCCACGGGGAATTCGCGCACCAGGTGTCATATCGTTCGATCAACGCATCACCACAGGCATGTTCAACACGCACGACTTGCTTACTCCTCTTCAGCCTCGGCCGCACCGCTCTCCAGACCCAGCCATTGCTGCAACAGTGCCGCCAGCGCCATGGCCTCGACGGGCTTGAGCAGAACGTCGTCGGCACCAGCCGCCATGCAACGCTCGCGCTCAACCCCACCAGTCGTTGTCACCAGCGCAACGATGGGGGCCTGACAGTCATGCGCCTGCTTAAGCCGCTGCGCCAAATCAGGACCTTCCGCCCCAGGCTGGCTCATGTCCAGCAGTACCAGATCGAAGGCATCCTCATCGAAACGCTCGACCGCTTCGTCGGCACTTGTGGCCGGGACCACCAGCAGCCCGAGCTCATCGAGCTGGGCCGTCAGCGAATAGATCAGCCGTACATCCTCATCCACCAGCAGCACGCGCCGGCCCGACGCCGCCACCTGCAGCGAAGCCGCGGCGCTTGGCGACGACACCGTTGGCCCTCGGCGCACCAGTTCTCCCATACGTTTCACATCATCCTCCTTGGACAGTGCTGAAGCCGAATAACGGCGCAAGTGTTGCAGGTCTGTATCCGACAGCCTTTCACGACTGTTCACCAACACCGTGACGCCGCGAAGCGAACGCAGGCGCTCCAGCGCATCCAGCAGATCCAGCCCGCTGCCGTCTGCCAGCTCGTGCTCGACCACCACCACGGTGAAATTCTGTTCTGCATACGCCAGTCGGGCCGCTTCGGCGCCCCCCGCCAGCGTGACGCTATAGCCGAGCCGCTCGAAGTACTCACGGATCAGTTCGCGGCGACGGGGATCGGTCTCCACCAGCAGCAGGCGCAGCGAATTCTGTTCGTGGCGCGCCAGTTCGATGAAGATGCGCTCGAGTTCGGCCTGCGCTACCGGCTTGACCAGATAGCGCGAACCATCGTCATGCCAGTCGTGAGGCTGCGGCACGCAGGAAATGATCAGCACCGGCATGCCCTGATGACGCTCGTCGCCACGCAATTCCCGGTGCACCTGCCAACCACTGATGTCCGGCAGCAGGATGTCAAGGATCACTGCGGCAAAGTGCTCGCGTCGCAGGGCTTCCAGCCCCTGCTGGCCGGTGCTGCAGATCAGGCTGGTAAAGCCGTGGCTCTGCCCGACCTCCGCCACTACCGATGCGAAATCGGCATCGTCCTCGATGATCAGCAGCCCCGGACCACGCCCACGGCGCTGCGGTTGGCGCGGCAACAGCGCCTGCGCTGATGCGCCCGACGTCGACTCCACCGGCAATCGCACAGTGAAGGTGGCGCCGTTGCCGAGCTCGCTATCAACCGTGACGTGCCCCCCGAGCACCTCCACCAACTGGCGAGTGATCGCCAGGCCCAGACCGGTACCGCCGTAGTGACGACTGATCGAACCATCGATCTGCTGGAACGCCTGGAAGATCCGCTCCTGCTGGTCCTTGGCAATACCGATGCCACTGTCACGTACCTGCAGCTGCAGGATTTGTCCGTCAGCGTCCTCCGGCGGGTAGCTCGCCAGCAACTCCACCTGCCCCTGCTCGGTGAACTTCAAGGCGTTGGTCAACAGGTTGCGCAGAATCTGCTGCAGCCGGGCCCGGTCGGAATTCAGCGCAGGCGGTACGTCGGCGTCGACCTCCACCTTCAGCGCCAAGCCCTTCTGCTCGGCCATCGGCGTCAGCGAGGTTTCCAGTTCGGTTAGCAACTCACGCAGGTTCAGCGGCTCCAGCTTGAGCTGCATATGGCCGGACTCGATCTTGGCGAGATCCAGCACATCGTTGATCAACTGCAGAAGCTCATGACCGGCGCGATGAATGATGTCGGCATGCCGGACCTGCTTGTCGTTGAGGTTGCCCGAGCCGTTCTGACGCAGCTGATCGCTGAGGATGAGAATGCTATTGAGCGGCGTGCGCAGCTCGTGGGACATATTGGCGAGGAACTCGGATTTGTAGCGATTGGCTACTGCCAGCTGGTCGGCCTGCTCGCGCAAGCGACGCTCGGCCGCCTTGCGGTGACTGATATCAATGATCACAGCCTGCACCAGCTGCTCGTCGCCACTGCGCAAGGGCGACAGGCCGATTTCCACAGGCAACGCGCTGCCGTCGCGGTGGCGGCCGAACAGCTCGCGGTTGCCGCCCATGCGACGTGGTTCCGGATTCTCGGCATAACCCTGGCGCAGACCGCGATGCGCTTCGCGCAAGGCTTCGGGCAACAGCAGTTCCACGGGCTGCCCGACCAGCTCCTGGCGCTCATAGCCGAACAGCAGCTCGGTCTGGCGATTGACCATGACGATGTCGCCGCGGGTATCCACCAGCACGAAGGCATTGGGCGAGGCCTCGACGACATTACGGAAGCGCTCCTCGTCGCGCTTGCGCGCCTGCAGATCGAGCAGATTCAGGACGTAATACAAGACATCGTCATGTCTGAAGCTGGTCAGGCTGACGGCAACCGGGATCGCCTTGCCGTCCTCGCGCTGCGCCTGCAGTTCGAGCTGACTGGTTTCGCGCAGTTGCCCGAGCACCTGCTCGCCGAGCACGCCGGGCACGTAACGACTCACACGCTCACCGGCCAGCAGCTCCGTCGAGCTGCCGAACAGCTGCCCGGCGCTCTGGTTGGCCAGTTCGATGCGCCCACCGGCGTTGCATAGCAGGGTCGCCACGGGCAATTGTTCGATCAGCTGACGGAAGCGCGCCTCGCGCTCCTGCAATTGCAGGCTCAATACCTGACTGTTGCGCAGCGCACGTTCGCGCAGATACAAATAGCCGCCCACCAGCAACGAGAACAATGCCGCCGCCATAAGCGCCGCCGCGAGGCTGAAGGCCCGATTGTTGTCACGCAGCACCGCCTCGTATTCCGGCGTGCTGGCCACCTGCAGCTGCCAGCTGCGGCCGTACATGTAAATATTCCGAATGCGCTGGAACTTGGCGTCGGCGCTGACCGGCGCACGTCCGGTGAGCAGTGGCGACTCCGGATTGGCGGCATCGAACAGCTGCAGTTGCAGCATTCGGCTGCGCGAGCCGAGGATGCCTTCCATCAGGTCGGTCAGACGGAAGGCGCCGTGCAGGGTGCCGACAAAGGCGCGCTGACGCTCCTCCTCGGTGGTAACCGGCGCCGTCGCCGCATAGATCGGAAAGAACAACAGAACACCCACCTGGACGTTCTGCTCGGTTTCCTGCTTGAGGCGCAACGGCCCCGTGAGCACCGGATTGCCACTGTTGCGCGTACTGATGATCGCCTCGCGGCGGGTCGCCTCACTGAACAGATCGAAGCCGAGCACCCGCCGATTGCGCCAGTCGGTCGGATGGATGTAGTCGGTCACCACATACTCTTCGCGGTCGCCCGGCGGGTACATGCGAAAGCGCTCGCGGCCGGAGGCGCGGATCTGGTCGATCAGGGTAGTGAGGGTTTCCGGAGTCGCATGCCGCGCCAGCGCGACAGCCTGGATGCCCGGATAGAAGTCCTGCAGCTGCAGCTGGTCCACGCCCCGCGCCCAGTCATCGATGCGGACCTCGTCGCTGCCGGCAACGACGCCAGCAAGCCCCCGCAAGACCATCTCGTAGGCGCGCATCCGCTCGCGTAGCGTGTGTTCGATGTCATCCACAGCGAAGGTGAAGCGCTGCTCCTGCTCGACCTTGCTGCGCTGTTCCTGGACATGCCACTGCCAGCCGATCCATCCACCCAGGCCCGCCATCAGGGCCAGAGCGACCAATAATGGCAACCAGGACCTGCGGGAATGGAGAGCGGTACGATCATCCATTCGACCTCCTCTGTGCCACAACTGGCGTGCTATCGAATGTCAGATACGAATAGCGCAGAGAGGTTCAATGGAAGCAGAGACAAACGGAATTATGGCGTCTGAATTTCGACGCCAGCGAGGCCGTTGCAGCCCCGCGGCCTATGAATACTTACAACGGACGCAGGTTGATCTCGACGCGGCGGTTCTGCGCGCGACCGGCAGCTGTATCGTTGCTGGCGATCGGCTGACTGGGGCCGGCACCGTAGGAAGAAATCCGCGAAGCAGCCACACCATTGCCGACCAGGTAGGAAGCAACACTCTGGGCGCGGCGGTTGGACAGGTCCTGGTTCAGCTGCAGGGAGCCGGTGCTGTCGGTGTGGCCGACGATATCGACGCCGTTCTTGTTGAACTCCTTGAACACCTGCACCAGGGAATTCAGGGTCGGGTAGAAGCTGCTGGAGATATCCGCCGAGTTGCTGGCGAAGGTGATGTTGCCGGGCATGATCAGCGTCAGGTTGTCACCATTGCGCTGAACCTGAACACCGGTGCCCTGCAGCGTCTGGCGCAGCTTGGCCTCCTGGGTGTCGACGTAGTAGCCATAGCCACCGGCAGCCGCACCACCGACCGCTGCACCGATCAACGCGCCCTTGGTGCGATCCTTCTTGCTCGAGGTCGCCGCACCGATGACGGCGCCACTGACGGCGCCGATACCACCGTAAACGCCGGCCTTGCCGGCTTGCTGCTCGCCAGTGTAGGGATTGGTGGTGCATCCCACCAGCAGAGCGACGCTCGCTGCGAGGGCGGTCATGTTCAGCATTTTCATAGTTACTTCCTTCTCTCGTCGGTTACCAGGGCAGTCCCCAGCCCTTGCGAGCGCGGCCCTGAATGCGGCGCTAGAGTACCATCGGTCACCGCCTGGGATAGGAACCGTGCAGCAGAACCCGGCCAACGGCACCCCGGGTCAGGCCCGGACGAAAGGATTCTCGCGCATTTCGTCCCCCAGCCGCGTATCCGGGCCGTGGCCGGTCACCACGGTCGCGTCTTCATCCAGCGAGTAGAGCCGCTGCTTGATGGAGCGCTCGATGGTGGCGTAGTCACCACCCCACAGATCGGTGCGCCCGATGCCGCGGCGGAACAGGGTGTCACCCGCGATCAGCAATTTGGCGTCGGCGAACCAGAAGCTCATGGATCCCGGCGTATGCCCCGGCGTGTGCAATGCCACGCCACAGCCACAGGCCAGCTCCTCATCGTCGCTCAGCCACTGATCGGGCGCTGGCACCGGACGGTAAGGCACGCCGAACATGCGGCACTGCATCTCCAGGCTGTCCCAGAGCACCTGATCGGCCTTGTGCAGATGGAGCGTGGCGCCGGTCTTCTCCTTCATCGAGCCGGATGCGAGGAAGTGGTCCAGGTGCGCATGGGTATGGATGATGCTCACCACCTTCAGGCCATGGGCGTCGAGTCGCGCCATGATCAGTTCAGGATCGCCACCCGGATCGACCACGATGGCTTTCTTGCTGACAGGATCGCCAATGATCGTGCAGTTGCACTGCAAAGGGCCGACGGGGAAGGTTTCGCGAATCAGCATCGGTTGGGTGGCAGCCATGACGTCCTCGGGTGCTTGGCAATCTCTCGCTGCGCGGGCGCGCAGGAAGGGCAGCTTGCCGAGTGGGCAGGCTTCAGGCAACTGCCCGGATCGACATCGATGAATGCCCGCCGCGATGGTTCAGGCCGATCACGACGGTGATCACCCGGTATCAGGGCGCCCGGCAAATCCGTGGACGGACCCTACCGAGCGTTGAGCCGATACGCGACCTCGGTTCAGCTGAGCGAGGTCTGCTCGGCGCTCCCCTCTTTCTGCCAACGCGCGATTTCGCTGCGGATGCGCTTCTTGTCCAGCTTGCCGACGCTGGTCTTGGGAATCTCGCTGACCACCGCGATCTGCTGCGGGATCGCCCACTTGTTGATGTGCCCCTCGGCCACCGCCGGCTCAAGGAAGGTCTGCAAGTCGGCAGCGCTCAGTTCGCGGCCTTCGCCCAGCACCACCAGGGCAAAGGGTCGCTCACCCCAGCGCTCGTCCGGCACACCAACCACGGCTACATCGCGCACCGCCTCATGACGGCTGATCAGCCCTTCGAGGGTGAGAGAGGACAGCCATTCACCACCGGTCTTGATCACGTCCTTGATGCGGTCGCGAATCTCGATATTGGCCATCTCGTCGATCACCGCGACGTCGCCGGTGTGCAGCCAGCCATCAGCCCAAAGCTCTTCGCTCTTCTCCGGCTCGTTGTAATAGCCCTGGGTCAGCCAGGGCGCACGCAGCACCAGCTCGCCCTGGGAGCTCCCATCCGCCGGCAGGAAGCTGCCGTCCGCCGCCTGAATCGCCACATCGACCAGCACCACCGGGACACCGGCCTTGAGGTGGAAGGTACTGCGGGTGTCTTCGTCGGCCTCGAGCAGCTCGTCGTTGATGTGCGCGCCGGAAATCAGCGGGCAGGTCTCGGACATGCCGTAGGCAGCGATCAGGTTCATGCCACGGGCCTCGGCCTGGTCATACAGGCCGCGGGTCAGCGCACTGCCGCCAATGGTGATCTTCCAGCCCTTGAAATCGGCGCCCTGCGCCGCCTTGGCGTTGAGCAGCATCTGCACGATGGTCGGCACGCAATGGGAGAAAGTCACCTGCTCACGGCGCCACAGGTCGATCAGGTACTCGGGATCGTAACGCCCGGGATAGACCTGCTTGAGGCCGAGCATGGTGGCGACGTAGGGCAAACCCCAGGCATGCACATGGAACATCGGCGTGATCGGCATGTAGACGTCGTCCGAGCCCATCAGCCGAGGATTCTCCCGGCAGCCGACCGTCACTGCCGCAGCCAGGGTGTGCAGCACCAGCTGGCGATGGGTGAAGTAGACGCCCTTGGGGTTTCCGGTGGTGCCGGTGGTGTAGAAGGTCGTGGCGACCGAGTCCTCGTCGAAATCGGGAAAGTCGTAACTCGGCTCGGCGGCAGCCAGCAGGCTTTCGTACTCGCCGACGCAATCCGGCAGGCCGGCGTCGTGCACGTCGCCATCGGTGAGCAGCAGCGTCTTCTGCACGGTGGTCAGCTGCCCGGCAATCGCCTGGTACAGCGGCACGAACTCGCTGTTGACCAGCACGAAGCGGTCATCGGCGTGGTTCATGGTGTAGAGGATCTGGTCCGGCGAGAGGCGCACGTTGATGGTATGCACCACGGCGCCGATCATCGGGATGGCGAACATGCATTCCAGATAGCGGTGGCTGTCCCAGTCCATCACCGCCACGGTGTCACCTGCCTTGACGCCAGCTGCAGTCAGCACGTTGGCCAACCGCGCGACACGTTGATTCAGGGTGCGGTAGTCGTAACGCAGCTGGTCACGGTAGACGATCTCGCGGGTGCGCTCGTAGCGCACGCCGGACAACAGCAGGCGCTTGATCAGCAGCGGGTACTGGTAAGCGTTCGCCGCGGGCTTGATGACACGGGTCTGCAGCATGAGGGGCATCCTGTTCTTGTTGGAGTTGTAAACAGCACTCTAGAGCGTCCGCCCCCAGGCAAAATCAGTCCAAAGGATTATTTTCCGCGCACCTCGTTTCAGCGTGTTAACCGATCTCGCTTACCGCCAGGCGTACACCAAGGCCGATCAGCACGGCGCCGGTCAGCCTGTCGAACCAGTGGCCCATTCGCGCAAACCCAGCACGCACGCGGCCTCGGCTGAACAGCCAGGCCACCAGCAGAAACCACAGCGCGGTGGCACCGGCGAGGTAGACGCCGTAACCGGCCTGCACCCACAGTGGCGTATCGGCGCTGATCACGACCGTGAATAGCGAGAGGAAGAACAGCGTGGCCTTGGGATTCAGGCCATTGGTGACGAAGCCGACGACGAACGCCTGCCAGGGTGAACGATCCGACGTGGTGTCGACCTCGTCTGCCGTATCCAGGCTCATGGGTCGTGCACGCAGCGCGCGCCAGCCGAGATAGAGCAGATAGCCTGCAGCCAGCCACTTGAAGAGGTTGAACAGCACAATCGACTGCGAGACGATCAGGCCGATACCGAGCAGGGAATAGGCGACGTGGACGAATATCCCGCAGCCGACGCCCAGCGCCGTCCAGCTTCCGACACGGCGTCCCTGGGTCACGCTTTCGCGGACCACCACCGCGAAATCCGGTCCCGGGCTGGCCACCGCGAGCAGATGCACCAGCGCCACGGTCATAAATTCCATCCAGTACACAATCCAGTCTCCACGCAATGCCGGGCTTCATTGTCGATCAGCCCCGGCTTCTTCGAAAGGTACAGTTGATGTCCAGTCGCGCCGTTTTCCTCGATCTTTCTCCACTCGAACAAGGCGACCTCGATCTGACCCCGCTGCAGGACGCGTTCAGCGAACTCGTGTGTCATGAGCAAAGCACAGCGGATCAGATTGTCGAGCGTCTGCGCGGCGCGCAGGTGGCCATCGTCAACAAGGTCGCGCTGAGTGCAGACACCCTGGCGGCCTGCCCCGATCTCAAGCTGATCCTGGTCTCTGCCACCGGAGTCAACAACATCGACCTGCAGGCCGCTGGCGAGCGCGGCATCGTGGTCTGCAACTGCCAGGCCTACGGCACCCCGACCGTAGCCCAGCACACCCTGATGTTGCTGCTGGCAATGGCCACGCGCCTGCCCGACTACCAGGCGGCCGTCGCCCGCGGCCGCTGGCAGGAAAGCGGTCAGTTCTGCCTGCTGGACTTCCCCATCGTCGAGCTCGAAGGCAAGACCCTCGGCCTGCTCGGCCACGGAGAACTCGGCAGCGCGGTGTCGCGACTGGCCGAGGCGTTCGGTATGCGCGTGCTGGTCGGCAACCTGCCGGGACGGCCGAAGCGCCCGGAACGCCTGGATCTGGACGAACTGCTGCCGCAGGTGGACGCATTGACGCTGCATTGCCCGCTGACAGAGCAGACGCGCAATCTGATCGGTGCGCGCGAGCTGCAACTGATGAAGCCGAGCGCGTTCCTGATCAACGCCGCCCGTGGTGGTCTGGTCGATGAACAGGCATTGGCCGATGCCCTGCGCCGCGGTCACCTGAGTGGTGCCGCCACCGACGTTCTGACCAGCGAGCCGCCGAGCGACGACAACCCACTACTGGACCCGAGCCTGCCCCGCCTGATCATCACCCCACACAGCGCCTGGGGCAGCCGCGAGGCGCGCCAGCGCATCGTCGGCCAGCTCGCCGAGAACGCAACGGCCTTCTTTGCCGGCGCACCAGTTCGGCAGGTGAACTGAGCACCGGCCCAGGGGCTGGGCGTCCCGGCTTGCGAGAAAACGCCGATAGCCCCTAAGCTCCCCGACTTTTTCCGGGAGACGCCAATGGACCCTCGAAGCGAAGTGCTGCTGCGTCAGGCCGAGCTGTTTCAAGGCCGGCTGCTGCTGGCCGGGCCGCCCGCCGACGACCTGCTGGGTCAGCTTCCCGCCGCGGTTGGCTGGAGCTGGCATGCAGGCGAGCAGCAATTGCTGGACCGTCGCTTCGGCGGGCGTTGCAGCTTTGGCGTCGCACCGGTACCGGGCGAGTTCGACGCCGCCGTGCTGTTCCTGCCGAAATCCCGCGAACTCACCGACTATCTGCTGCAAACGCTGGCGGCGCGCCTCAACGGACGGCCGCTGTATCTGGTCGGCGAGAAACGTGCCGGCGTCGAGCGCGCCGCCAGGCAACTGGCCGGGTTCGGCCGCGCGCGCAAGCTCGACAGCGCCCGCCACTGCCAGCTCTGGCAGGTAATGGTCGAGCAGGCACCTGCTGCTCCCGAACTGGACGCCCTGGCGCACCATTTCACCCTCGAGCTGGCGGACGGCCCGTTACAGGTCATCAGCCTGCCCGGCGTGTTCAGCCATGGTCGCCTGGATGTCGGCAGCGCCCTGCTGCTTGAGCATCTCGATGACATCCCAAGTGGGCGCGTGCTCGACTTCGGCTGTGGGGCCGGCATTCTCGGCGCCACGCTCAAGCGTCGCTATCCGCAAAGCAATCTACTGCTGCTGGATGTGGACGCCTTCGCCATCGAGAGCAGCCGCAGGACGCTCGCCGCGAACGGACTCGAAGCTGAAGTGATTGCCGGAGATGGCATCGACGCCGCGCCACGACACCTGGCGGCGATCGTCAGTAACCCGCCGTTCCACCAGGGCGTGCACACCAGCTACCGGGCCAGCGAGGCGCTGATCGAGCGCGCCGCCGAGCACCTGGTCAGCGGTGGCGAGCTGCGCCTGGTAGCCAACGCGTTCCTCAGGTATCCCCCCCTGGTCGAGCAGCATCTTGGCCCCTGTCACACGCTTGCCGAGCGCGACGGCTTCCGTATCTATCGCGCCGTGCGCCCCTGATGCCCGCGACCGGCGGTTGCACCGACCGGCCGGTTGCGGCAAACTCGCCGCCGTCCTTGGGGGAGTAGTCTCCGACGAGCGCCCTGCTCGTCCGGCATGCGTCAACATGCTTGGTCCGCAGACCATGGCGCATGCGACCGGCCAGCGCGTAACGATACGCCAGGCCAGGTTTGACAAGACCCATGACATGTACACCTGACCCGGGCGGGCAGGCTGCGCATGTCATGGTGAATCTGTCGACCCGCCCTAAAGGAATGCCGCTTGGAATCGTTTTTCGTCCCCACCCTGATCGTTGCGCTCGCTGAAATCGGCGACAAGACGCAGTTGCTCGCGCTGCTGCTGGCGGCGCGTTATCGGCGACCGTGGCCGATCATCTGGGGCATCGTCGTCGCCACGCTGGCCAACCATGCCGCTGCCGGCGCGGTCGGCAGCTGGGTATCGAGCCTGCTCTCGCCGGTGGCGCTGAGCTGGATACTGGCGGCAAGCTTCGCCGCGGTCGCGCTGTGGACGCTGGTGCCGGACAAACTGGATGACGACGACGCCAAGATGGGCCGCGCCTACGGCCCCTTCGTCGCGACAACGATCGCCTTCTTCATTGCCGAGATGGGCGACAAGACCCAGGTCGCGACGGTGATGCTCGCCGCACAGTATCCGGAATTCATTCTGGTCATCCTCGGCACCACGGTCGGCATGCTGCTGGCCAATGTTCCGGTGGTGCTGATCAGCCACTTCGCCGCCGACCGCCTGCCGTTGACGCTGATCCGCCGGGTCGCCGCGGCCGGCTTTGCCGCACTCGCGCTGTACGCCGGCTATCAGGCGCTGTCCATGAGCACGATTGTCTCAGGCTGATACCCAGCGCAAATCTGCGCCACCGGGGAGCTGATAGAGTGCGCTACCGCAGCGCACATCAGCGCCCCGAGGAGATCAGGCTGCATGTCAGCGGATGGACGCAAGAAACGAGTCTGCAACCATATCGATCTGAGCTGGAACAAGGGCCGCCTGGCCCTTTCCGAACAGATGCAGAGCAAGTATTTCGCCTACAAGGGCTCATTCATCGGCCAGCCGCTGAACAGCGCAGGTTTCGCCGAGCTCGTGCGCAATGTGCGTACGGCCATGCCGGATCTGGAAGTGGTGGTGGATGAGTGCATCTGCGAGGGCCACAAGGTGGTCACCTCAACCACTGTGATGGGAACGCTGGCGACGCCGCTGTTCGGCTACTCGGTCGCCGACAAGATTCTCGCGATCGCCGTGATGAGCGTCTGGACGCTGAACCCGGCTGGCGATATCGAGGAAATCCACACGCTCATCGACCTCGAAGGCGTGCATCAGCAACTGGGTATCGAGACACCCCTTTCGACGCTGCTGTCGCCGGCCTGAACGGCCGGCGACAGGTCATCGCTCAATGGCCGCTGCGGGCCTGTTCGTAGAGCGGCATCACTTTCGGAATATTCGTCTTCAACGCCGCGGTGCGGGTGGTGGACGACGGGTGCGTGCTCATGAACTCGGGCGGTGCCGAACCGCCGGCCGAAGCCATCTTCTCCCACAGCGTGATCGCCGCATTCGGGTTGTAGCCCGCGCGCGCTGCGAGCTCCAGGCCGATCAGATCCGCTTCGTTCTCGTTGCCGCGGCTGTTGGGCAGCGTCATCAGATATTCCACACCCATGTTCGCCAGCTGCAGGCCGCCGGTACCGACGCCCATGGCCGACCCCAGCTGCGTCGCCATCTGCACGCCATAGGCCTTGGACATGGCTTCGCGGCCGTGCTCGCGCAATGCGTGGGCGATCTCGTGGCCCATCACGGCCGCGATCTCGTCGTCGGTGAGCTTCAGCTTCTCGATCAGGCCGGTGTAGAAGATGATCTTGCCGCCCGGGCCGCAGTTGGCGTTAAGCTCCGGGCTGTCGATGACGTTGACCTCCCAGCTCCATTGCGCGGCATCGGGGCGGAACACCGGCACCTTGGCGATCAGCCGCTGGGCAATACCGTTGACCCGCTTGGTGATTGCGCTGTTTTTCTCCAGCACACCCTTGCTTGACGCCGCACTGAGCGTCTCCTGATAGGACTGGGCGTACACCTGGTTGACCTGCTCGGTCGACAGCATGCTGAACATGTACTGCTTGCGGTCGACGCCTACGGCGCCGCCGCTGGTGGTGTTGACGGCCTGACAGCCCGCCAGCACGGCAGCAGCGACCAACAGCGACAATCTGTGCGGCTTGAACATCGAGTCTCTCCGGAAAACCTGCGCCGTATCCTAGGGTCTGTTCCCGTTTCGTCGCAAGCCACGTTGCTGCGCCAAAAGGCGCCATGGCCGGGCGGCGTTCCGCAGGCGCGGGACGCAGGTAATGGTGGTTCCCTTGCCAAGTCCCGCAACGCCGCATGGCGCCATTTGCCGCGCAACCCGCAGGGCCGGGGCGCGGCCGCGTACGAAACGGGAACAGACCCTATCGCGGACCCACCTGTCAGGCAACCGAACGTACCGCTGCAGTTGTCGCAAAACCTGCCGATAGCCTCCTTATCCGCTGCGCAATTGGAGTTCCGCACATGTTCAGATCCATCCAGACCGCCTTCGCCGCATTGGCCGGCGCCTGCACCCTGGCCGTGATCGCCGCACTTCTGCTGTATGCGATGGTTTCCGGAATGCGCAGCCAGGCGCTGGTCGAGGAGCGGACCCGTTCGCTGATCGACGGCATGGTCGAGCAGCGCGTCACTGCCCTCGCCCAGACCCAGGTCAGCCGCATCCAGGCACAACTCCAGGCCCCCCCTGCAGATCGCCACCGGCCTCGCTCGAGTACACACCCTGACCGGCCTCAGTGATGACGAAGGGATGCCGATGGCCAACCTGACGCGCGAAGAGCTGATCAATCTGGCGCGACAGACCCTGCTCGAGAACCCCAATCTGACCAGCACCTACATCGCCTGGGAGCCCAACGGCGTGGACGTCAACGACGTCATGTACCGCGGCGACGCCCCGGGCATGGTCGACGGCCGCTTCGCCAGCTGGGTCTACCGCGACGCCAGCGGCCAGATGGTGGTCGACAAGCTCACCGACATCGAGGACACCCGCCTGCTGGAAACCGGCGTGCGCGCCGGCGAGTACTACCTCTGCCCGCGCGAGCAGCTCAAGCCCTGCGTAGGCGATCCAGCACCCTACGAGATGAATGGCAAGACGTCGCTGCTGTCGTCGTTCAATGCGCCGATCATAATCGAGGGCAAGTTCCACGGTATCGTCGGCGCGGACATCAGCGTCGACTTCATCCAACAGCTGCTGAGCGACGCCAACACCCAGCTCTACGGTGGCGTCGGCCAGATCGCGCTGATCTCCAACAACGGCCGCCTTGCCGCCTACAGCCGCGACACCAGCCTTATCGGCAAGCCCGCCGCACAGATACTCGACGCCGAGGAGCAGGCACTGGTCAAGCAGTTGCCGGCCGGTCAGACCCACTATCGAATCGATCAGGCCCGTGGCCGCGTCGCGCTGTTCCTGCCGTTTTCCTTTGCCGGCACCGAGGCCCGCTGGGTGCTGATGCTGGAGCTGCCGACCGCCGAGGTGATGAAGGAGCTGGACCAGTTGATGGTCGCCCTCGCCGACGAAAGCCGCAGCAGCCTTGCCACCATGCTCGTCATCGGTGTGCTGATCGGCCTTGCCGGTCTGCTGGCAATCTGGCTGATCAGCCGCCGCATCACCCGCCCGCTGCGCGAAATGGTGGTCATGCTGGACAACATCGGTCAGGGCGAAGGCGACCTGACCCAGCGCCTGAACATCGACAGTCGCAACGAGCTAGGCCAGATCGCTGCCGGCTTCAACGCCTTCCTCGCGCGCCTGCAGGGCATGATCGGCGAGGTCGTCAGCTCGGTGCAGAAGGTCAGCGATGCCTCCGAGCACACCGCCGACATCGCCATCCGCACCGACAAGGGCGTGCAGACCCAGCTGGCGGAAATCGAGCTGGCGGCCACTGCCGTGCACGAAATGACCGCCACCGCCCAGGACGTGGCGCGCAACGCGACCCAGGCCGCCGAAGCCGCCAACAATGCCGATCGCGCGGCCAATCAGGGCCGGCACATCGTGCAGGACACTGGCTCGACCATCACCGAACTGGCCGACGAGATCGGTCGAGCGGTGGAGGTGGTGCAGACGCTGGCCCGCGACAGCGAGAACATCGACGCCATCCTGGTGACCATTCGCAGCATTGCCGAGCAAACCAACCTGCTCGCCCTCAACGCGGCAATCGAGGCGGCCCGCGCCGGCGAGCAGGGACGCGGCTTCGCCGTCGTGGCCGACGAGGTCCGCAACCTGGCGCAGAAGACGCAGCAGGCGACCGGCGAGATCCAGCAGATGATCCAGCAGCTGCAGAACGGCACGCGGGATGTGGTGCAGGTGATGGAGCAGAGTCAGAGCCGCACCCAGCGCAGCGTCGAGCAGGCGGATGCCGCCGCCGAGGCGCTGCAGGCGATCACCCAGGCGGTCTCGCTGATCAACGACATGAACAACCAGATCGCCAGTGCCGCCGAGGAGCAGAGCGCGGTGGCCGAAGACATCAACCGCAACGTCACCAACATCGGTCAGGTCGCGCAGGAAGTTGCCGGTGGCGCCGAGGAAGCCAGCCAGGCCAGTGCCGGGTTGACGCGCCTGGCCGAACAGCAGCGTCGCCTGATCAACCAGTTCAGGGTGTGACGACGACACAGCCGCGCCGGTTCACGCCGGCGTGAGGCACTCCGGCCCGTCGATACGCGGGTCATTTACCACGGTTGCCAGTGGCCGCTCACGCAAGGCCGGCTGAGGCTGGGCCAGCAGCGCCTGCAATGTCTCGAGCGGCGTTTCGGGATCGAGCCAGGCGGCCTGCCCGGCTTCATCAAGCATCAGTGGCCGACGCAGCGTAGCCGCGGGCAGCGTCACCACGGCGGCGCTCAGATACGTATGACCCTGTACCGGATAGGCTTCCCAGAGTGCGGCGAAATAGCCGAGCGAGCCTTCGCTGGTCATCCAGTAAGGGCGCTTGCGCGCCGAGCCACGCCATTCGTAGAAGCCGTTGGCCGGCAGCAACCCGCGGCGCTGGCGAAACGCCTCGCGGAACATAGGCTGTTCGCTGATGGTTTCTGCCCGGGCCTGGGCAGGGGTGCGCGTCAGATCGGTAAGCCAGGCCGGGGTCAGCCCCCAGCGCACGCGGCTGAGCTGCAACTGCGCATCGACCTGACGCAGCAGCAGCACCGAAGCGCCAGGCGCGAGGCTCCAGTGCGGTTGCTGATCAGAGGGGAAGCCGGGCAAGGCAGCGAAGTCCTGGCTCCAGCGGAAAAGGGCGTAGCGACCGCACATAAAAAGACTCGTCAGCAGATCAGTTCGCCGGGGTAACTCTCCGGTTCATCGCCCGGCAACGGCTCGGCGCCATTGTACGCAGCGATCAGCTGGCGTGCCCGCTCGGCATCCGCATCCGCAACCATCAGTCCGAGCAGCCCAGCCGCCGGCAGCTCGCCCATGGCGCCGATCAGATGACTACCCGCCAGGAATGCCTCAATGCCCTCGGCAATCAACATGCCGCTGAGCATCTCCGCCTCCAGCAGATCGCGCGGCTCGTAGATACGCCGCATCATTCGTCCTCCCCGCGGGTTTCCAGCTGCCACTGTTCACCGTCCGTACGCAGGTCGAAGACGATCGGCCGGCAGCACACGGCGCAGTCCTCGATGTACTGCTGATCGCCCGCACTGAGATCGAGGACGGCCTCGACCGGCTCGCCACAATAAGGGCAATGAAAGAGCTGTGTTTCCAGCATCGGTCCTCCGGGTGACTTGTCGCTATAATCGCCGTCTTTAAAGGTCGCTGATTCGAACCTTTAGAAGACCGACTCGGTGTGTCCCGCAATTGGGCACCCTGGGCCGCAAGCAGGATTTCACAGGCATGAGGCGAAACGGCCGTTTACTCGATGAGTATGAGCCAGCCGGCTCCGGTCCGTTCCGCAAATTGCCTGCCCATCCGTTGCAGGCCCGTTCCTCGTTTCCTTTACAGAGAGCATGATGGACGAATTCGAAGCCATCCGACCCTACGCCGACGCCGAAGTACCGCTGGTCATGGCGCGCCTGTTCGCCGATCGCGAGTTTCTCGACATTCTGGCGCACTTCCGTTTCCCGCGGCTGGCCGACAGCATGGGCTGGCTGATCAAGCCAGTCATTTCGCGGAGGTTGCGCAAGCAGTTCGCCAGTATCCGCACGGTAGACGCACTGCAGCACAAGATCGAAGCCTACATCGACCGCACGATCGAGCGCGCTACCGACGGCGTGACCTTTTCCGGCCTGGAGCAGCTCCAGCAGGGACGAGCCTATCTGTTCCTGGCCAACCACCGCGACATCGTCATGGACCCGGCGTTCGTCAACTATGCGGTCTATCAGGCCGGCATCCGCACTCCGCGCATCGCCATCGGCGACAACCTGCTGCAGCGCCCCTTCGTCAGCGATCTGATGCGTCTGAACAAGAGCTTCATCGTGCGCCGCTCCATCAGTGGGCGGCGCGAGAAGCTGGCGGCTTACCAGGTGCTGTCGGCGTACATCAACCATTCGATCCGCAACGATGGCGAGTCGGTGTGGATAGCCCAGGCCGAAGGGCGCGCGAAGGATGGGGACGACCGCACCGATTCGGCGATCCTCAAGATGCTGCACATGAGCCGCAAGGACGAGGCGTTCGCGGACGCACTGGCGGCACTGCGCCCGGTGCCGGTGGCGATCAGCTATGAATACGACCCATGCGACCAGGCCAAGGCCCGCGAGCTATACATCCGCGCCACCACCGGCACCTATACCAAGGCACCGGGCGAGGACGACGCGAGCATTGCCCTGGGTATCACCGGCTACAAGGGACGCGTGCACATCGCCTTCGGCACGCCCATGGAGCGCGCGCCCGAAGATTCCAAGCAGATGGCCCTGGCGCTGGATCGGCAGATTCTCGGCAGCTATCGGCTATTCCCGGTGCACTACCTCGCGTACCGCCTCTGGGACGACCGTGATCCGGATATCCAGGTGCCCAGCGCCGCCGAGCTGTTCAGTCGCGAGGAAGTGGAGCGCGCCGAAGCCGAATGGAGCAAGCGTCTGGCCGCCTGCCCGAGCGTGCAGCAGCCCTATCTGATTCAGCAGTACGCCATGCCGGTGCGCAATCAGTACCGGCTCAACGCCGGTCTGGAACCCTGAACCCGAAAGGCCCGCAGTACCTGATCCGCGGGCCCTTCAGCGAATCGAAAACACGTTCAGAGCAGCCGTGAGGCCATCGACAGCCCCAGGCCGAGCAGCAGTCCAGCCCCGCCTACCCTGTTGAACAGCTGATTGACACGCTGAGTCGCGCCATCGCTCGTCGACGCAGTTTCCAGTGCGGAAGCGACCAGCGGCCGCCGCAGGGCGCGTGTCTCTCGCCAATGCGTCGCCAGTAGCAACCAGCTGCCGCACAGCGCGCACAGCAGCGCCAGCCCGTTGAGAAGCAATGCTGGGGCGATCACCAGCCCCGACTGCGCATGTAACACCATCCAGATTTTCCTCTCTTCGAAGTCGCCCAGGCAGCCGCGTAGTGTATCCAGACGCCCGCCAGGATTCCGAATTCCTCGACGGAGCGATGTCAGTCCTGCACCATTATCAGGCCAGCTTATGACGCGCTCTTCACCGGTCGGCCTTGACTAAAGGCCGGGTGCGCCGTCACCCTCGGCATACCTCGAAACGGCGAAATAGAGCCTGTGCGGGGGCGGCAGCCAAATGCGATAACGGTCAATGGACAAGCATCCCTTTCCATCGAGCGGTTACCCGCAACCCAGGCGCTGCAGGCACAGCTCTTCAGGCCGAATCACATGGCGCAGCAGCAGCGAGCGCCACGGGGAATCAGCTATTCAGAAATGACAGGACGAGATAATGAAAATAACAATGTTCACAACCGGAGCGCTCACGCTTTCACTGCTGGCCAGTAACGTCATGGCTGCGGTGTCCGAAACCGAGGCTGCCCGCCTCGGCAACGAACTGACGCCGATCGGCGCGGAGAAGTCCGGCAACGCTGCAGGTACCATTCCAGCCTGGACCGGCGGCTTGGCTCAGGACGCTGCGACGGTGACACCAGACGGTTTCGTCAGCGATCCTTACGCCAGCGACAAGCCCAAGTTCACCATCACGGCGCAGAACTACGAGCAGTACAAGGACAACCTGACACCTGGGCAGATCGCCATGCTCAAGCGCTATCCGGACAGCTACCGCCTGCCGGTTTACGAGACACGCCGCAGCGCAGCCATGCCGCAGCATGTCTATGACGCCGCCGCGCGCAATGCCACGCAGACCAACATGGTCCGCGGCGGCAACGGCCTGGAGAACTTCGAGAAGGCCGTCGCCTTCCCTATCCCCAAGGACGGCCTCGAAGTCGCCTGGAACCACATTACCCGCTACCGCGGGGGCTCGGCGCGGCGCGTCGTCGCCCAGGCCACGCCACAGGTGAACGGCAGCTTCAGCCTGGTTAAGTTCGTCGATGAGGTGGTCTATACCGACACCCTGACCGACTACAACCCCGAGAAGCACGGCAACGTGCTGTTCTACTTCAAGCAGCAGGTCACCGAGCCGTCCCGCCTGGCCGGCAACGTGCTGCTGGTACACGAGACCCTGGACCAGGTGAAGGAACCGCGCATGGCGTGGATCTACAACGCCGGCCAGCGGCGTGTACGCCGCGCCCCGCAGGTCGCCTATGACGGCCCGGGCACTGCAGCCGACGGCCTGCGCACCTCCGACAACCTGGACATGTTCAACGGTGCGCCGGACCGCTACGACTGGAAGCTGATCGGCAAGAAAGAGGTGTACATCCCCTACAACTCCTACCGCCTGGATTCGCCCGAGCTGAAGTACGAAGACATCGTCAAGGCCGGCCATATCAATCAGGACCTGACCCGTTACGAGCTGCACCGCATATGGGAAGTGGAAGCCACGCTGAAGTCGGGCGAGCGCCACATCTATGCCAAGCGCCACTTCTTCATCGACGAAGACACCTGGCAGGCTGCGGTGATCGACCATTACGACGGCCGCAACCAGCTGTGGCGCGTAGCCGAGGCGCACAGTCTGTACTTCTACAACGTGCAGGTTCCGCTGTACTCGATGGAGACCCTGTACGACCTGATTTCTGGCCGCTACCTGGTCATGGGCATGAAGAACGAAGAGAAGAACCCCTACACCTACAACTACAAGGCCAACTCCAACCAGTACACCCCGGCTGCCCTGCGCAACTCCGGCGTTCGCTGAATCGACTGGCTGCACTCGACGCCCCGCTGATCGCGGGGCGTTTTCGTTTCCGCCCCGTGAAAACGAAGAAACCCTGCCAGGCTGGGCCATGGCAGGGTTTCGGGCCGACAGGACCAGCGAGTCGTGCGTATCGCTGGCGACTTACTCGGCTAGCAGGCGACCGATGTTGTCGTCGCGGAAGACGCGGGTCAGCGCATCGCTCAACACATCGGTGACCAGCTTGGTGTTGGTCTGCTCGTTCGGCGCCATGCCGAAACGCTGGTTCAGCGAGGCACCATAGCGGCCGTTGTAACGCTTACCGGCGTTCTGCACTTCGATCTTCAGCGTCGCGCCAATATTGGCCTCGGTCACGTACAGCCCTTCTTTCGGCGACTGGTACTTCAGCTCCGCGAGGGTCAGGGTCAGCTGCGGCGCGTTGTAGGCGTTGGGCGACGGGGTGAAGCCGAGCAGGCGCACCGCCGCTTCAGTCTGGGCCTGCAGCTTGGGTATGACCTTGGCACTTGGCACGATCACCGCGCTGGTTTCCGGGTAAAGGCCGCCACGGGTGCCAAGGGTCGGCGAGGGGCGCGCATCGACCACGCGCACGACGACCGGCTGGCCCTGGCCGACAGGATTGATGGTGCCATTGAGTTTGGGGTTCGGATCGAGCTGCTGGGGGCTGTGGGCACAGCCTACGAGACTCATTCCAAGAACGGTGACAAAACCGAACAACAGGCGTTGCAGCATGCTGTTTTCTCCAGGTTAGGGGCGACGAGTGCGGCGCAGTATACCCAGCGGTACGACGCGCCGACAGTGATGCGATTCAGACCGATGGCAGTGCTGCGCCGTTCATTTCACGCGGCTGTCATAGAGCCCTGCGATAAGGGAGCATCTCTTCGCCAGGAGTGAAACCCATGCGCCAGATCCTTTCGCTGCTGCGCCGCCGCAAGCCCCGTCATTTCGCCCTGCTCGACGAACAGGGTCGCTGCCGCATGCTGCTGAGCAGTGCCGGCCGGCCCGATGGCGCGAACTGGGTGGAGGTCGAGGAAGCGCGTCTGAGCTGGATTGGCCGGCATCTTCCCACCGACTGCGAACGCGCGGCCTGAGCGGAACAGGCGCTTTGTTCAGGGCACAAAAAAGCCCCGTAGGTTCGTACGGGGCTTTTCGTTCGAGCCGGGACTGGCCTGCTGGTCAGTACTCCAGGCCCAGGCGCTTGTCGGCCATTTCGCTGATTTCGCGGTAGGCTGCTGCGTCGTTCTGCAGCGTGGTTTCGCGAGCCGGGAACATTTCCTGCAGCTTGCTGGACCAGGCCTGCGAACGGTACTGCTCGGGGAAGCAGCGCTCGAGCAGGTCGAGCATGATCGAAACGGTCACCGAAGCGCCCGGCGAAGCGCCGAGCAGCGCGGCGATGGTGCCGTCTTTCGCCGCGACCAGTTCGGTGCCGAACTGCAGGATGCCGCCCTTCTTCGGGTCCTTCTTGATGATCTGCACGCGCTGGCCGGCGATCTCCAGACGCCAGTCCTCGGCCTTGGCCTCGGGATAGAAACCACGCAGGGTTTCCAGGCGGTCCTCCATGGACTGCATCACTTCCTTGATCAGGTAGCGGGTCAGGTCCATGTTGTCGCGTGCCACGGCCATCATCGGGCCGATGTTGCTCGGCCGAATCGACAGCGGCAGGTCCATGAACGAACCGCGCTTGAGGAACTTGGTGGTGAAGCCGGCGTAGGGCCCGAACAGCAGGGACTTCTTGCCGTCGACGACACGGGTGTCCAGGTGCGGTACGGACATCGGCGGCGCGCCGACTGCTGCCAGGCTGTAGACCTTGGCCTGGTGCTGCTTGACGATTTCCGGGTTGTCGCAGCGCAGCCACTGGCCGCTGACCGGGAAGCCGCCGAAGCCCTTGCCTTCGTCGATACCGGACATCTGCAGCAGCGGCAGCGCAGCGCCACCGGCGCCGAGGAAGACGAAGCCGGATTGCACCTGGCGCGATTCGCCGGTGCGAGTGTTCTTGATGTCGACTTTCCAGCCGCTGGCTGTACGGTCGAGACCGGTGACCTTCTGGTTGTAGGACACCTTGACCCCAGCACTGCGCGACAGATAGCCGAGCAGTTGGCTGGTCACCGCACCGAAATTTACGTCGGTACCGTTCATGGCGCGAGTTGCAGCGATAGGCTCGTCGGCGGCGCGGCCCGGCATCATCAGCGGCATCCACTCGGCCAGAGTCGCGCGATCCTCGCTGTACTCCATGTCAGCGAAGGCGTGATGGGTCTTCAGCGCATCGAAGCGACGCTTGAGATAGTCGATGTTCTTGCTGCCGCGCACGAAGCTCAGATGCGGAACAGCATTGATGAAATCACGCGGGGAACCGAAACCTTCACGGTCAGCGAGGTAGGCCCAGAACTGCTTGGAGACCTCGAACTGGGTGTTGATCAGCACGGCCTTCTTGATGTCGATTGCGCCATCTTTGCTGTCGGGCGTGTAGTTCAGCTCGCAGAGCCCGGCGTGACCGGTACCGGCATTGTTCCACGGGTTGGAGCTTTCGATGGCCCCTGATTCCTGCAGCTCGACGATTTCCAGCTTGATATTGGGATCGAGTTCCTTGAGCAGTACCGCGAGGGTCGCACTCATGATGCCGGCTCCCACCAGCACCATATCCACTGCTTCGCTATCGTGTTGCGTCATCAACGCGTTCTCCAGAATCACAGCATTAAACTGTCGAGACCGCAGTACGCGGCCCCGTAAAACCCACCAGCCAGACGGTCAGGAACGGAGCATGTGCCTGGACCGCTGCTCGGGAACATGTGCCCGAGAACAGGAAGCCAAAGGCTGCCTGCCAGCTGTCGGAAGGGCGGCTTTTGGCCTCCTTCCTCTCGCTGCGATCCATCCGGAGCGGGCCTGGCCCAGTGCTCGACGGTGGACGCTGCGAGGAAAACGATTGCGAATCATGTTGCCGAAGCCAGCCGCAACCTTCGCCGCTGGCAGCGGACTGTGCCGATGCATTCGATACGAAACGGCGGCCCTCAGTTCAGCCGCGCATGGCCTCGATCAGTTCGATATAGGGCCTGGCCTGACGCTGCTTGGCGACCAGATCGATAAAGCTCTGCCCTTTGCTATCCCGGGCATCGAGGTCGTAGCCGGCGGCCACGAAGAAGCCTAGAAAGCGCTCGAAATCATCAATGCGCAGGCCGCGATAGGCCTTGATCAGCTTGTGCAGCGAAGGGGGGGTGTCGTCAGCCGGTTCAGGCTGAAGAAACAGCTTGATCGACTCATCCGCGATCTCGTCGCCAATCACCTGCTTCTTGTCTTTACGCATGCCGCCTCCGGTCCACGGGGTCTCACGGGGGCGGCAGTTTACTCCTCGCAGGCGACGCACTCAACGCGCCAGGCCGGCTTGCGACCAAGGTCGTACATCGCCGCCTCGGTATACCGGGCGATCTTTCAGCACAAAGAACAAGAGCTGCCCGCGCCTATAATGGCGCCTTCGCCTACAAGGAGCGTCCCAGGCATGAAGCTTCCCCCACTGTTTGCTGCCTGGCACCAGGTCCTGCGTCTGGGCTACGGTGCCCGCGCGCTGCGCGGCGATATCAGCGCCGGCCTGACGGTCGGCATCATCGCCATCCCGCTGGCCATGGCTCTGGCGATCGCCGTTGGCGTGGCGCCACAGCACGGCCTCTACACCGTACTGATCGCCGCGCCACTGATCGCGCTGACCGGGGGATCGCGCTTCAATGTCTCCGGGCCGACAGCGGCTTTCGTGGTGATCCTGTTGCCGATCACCCAGCAGTTCGGCCTTGGCGGCCTGCTGCTGTGCACCATGCTCGCCGGTCTGATCCTGATCGCACTGGGCCTGCTGCGCGCTGGACGCCTGATCGCATTCATCCCCTACCCTGTCACCCTCGGATTCACCGCGGGCATCGGCATCGTCATCGCCACTCTGCAGATCAAGGACCTGTTCGGCCTGACGCTGACCGAACAGCCACAGCACTACGTCGAGCAGGTCGGCCTGCTGCTGCGCTCGCTGCCGGGCGCCCGGCTCGGCGACGCGCTGGTGGCGGCGATCTGTCTCGCGGTGCTGATCATCTGGCCGCGCTGGGTACCGAAAGTACCCGGGCACCTGGTGGCACTGACCGTCGGTGCGCTGGCAGGTTTGCTGCTGGAATCGTCCGGATTGTCCGTGGCGACCCTTGGCGAGCGGTTCAGCTACACCCTGGACGGCATCACCCATCCGGGTATTCCACCGTTTCTCCCCGATTTCGCCTGGCCCTGGCTGCTACCCGGTCCGGATGGCCAGCCGCTGCAGCTGAGTTACGAGCTGTTCCGCGAATTGCTCGCGCCGGCGTTTGCCATCGCCATGCTCGGCGCCATCGAGTCGCTGCTTTGCGCCGTGGTCGCCGACGGCATGACCGGCAGCAACCACGAGCCCAACGGCGAGCTGATCGGCCAGGGGCTGGGCAATCTGGTCGCCCCGCTGTTCGGCGGCATCACCGCGACCGCAGCGATCGCCCGCAGCGCCACGAATGTCCGGGCCGGGGCGTTCTCGCCGCTGGCAGCAATGATTCATGCGGGCGTGGTGCTGGTCGCGGTGCTCTGGCTGGCGCCGCTCTTCAGTTACCTGCCCATGGCGGCACTGGCGGCGTTGCTGGTGATGGTGGCCTGGAACATGAGCGAAGCGCCGCACGTGATGCACGTATTGCGCATCGCACCGCGCAGCGATGTGCTGGTGCTGCTGACCTGCCTGACACTCACCGTGCTGTTCGACATGGTGCTGGCCGTCGGGGTCGGGCTGCTGCTGGCAGCCGGGCTGTTCATAAAGCGCATGAGCGAGCTGACCGACACCACCGCTCTCTCGCGCGAGCAGCGGCGCATCCTCCAGGACATGCCCGAGCACGTGGCGACCTACGCGATCCGTGGGCCGCTGTTCTTCGGCGCGGCGGAAAAGGCGCTGGGAGCCCTGCGGCGCTTCAATCCCGAGGTGAAGGTGGTGATCGTCGACATCAGCGCGGTGCCGATGCTGGACATGACCGCGCTGGCATCGCTGGAAAACGTGCTGGTGGATTACCGCCGACTGGGGGTCACGCTGATCCTGAGTGGTAGCAATGCGCGTGTCCGCCTGAAATTGCGCCGCGCCGGCATCCACCGCCTGCAGGGCCATCTGCTGTACGTGCGCAACCTGAGTCAGGCCCGCGAGAAAGCACTGCGCCTGTTGCGCCCGGAGCCGGGCGAGGCCCCCGCCTGAATGCGCTCCCGGATTGCCCGGCAGCGCAAGCCATAGGTCAGCCTGCGTATTTTTGCAGGTTGGCCATCATCTCCTGCAACGCTTCCATATTGTCGGCCGGGTGCGCGGCATTCTCGAAATTGCAGATCTGCTGCCATTGAGCCGCGACGTCCTCGGCATCGAAGCCGGCCTGCGGGTCGAAGCCGACGCCAAGGCTGCGTTCCCAGCGCACCTTGCCCATCCAGCCGCCACCCACCTCGAACAGGCCGGAGGTTTCCTGGCACTGCTCGCTAGCCAGATACACCACCAACGGACTCACCAGTTCGGGTTTGAGCTGCTCGAACACCTGCGGCGGAATCAGCCCCTCGGTCATCCGCGTGCCGCCGGTGGGCGCGATGGCGTTGACCAGCACGTTGTTCTTGCGCCCTTCCAGCGCCAGCGTGCGGGTCAGGCCGTACAGACCGAGCTTGGCCATGCCGTAGTTCGACTGCCCGAAGTTGCCATAGATGCCGGAGGTCGAAGCGGTGAAGATCACCCGCCCGTAGTTCTGTTCGCGCATGTGTGGCCAGGCGGCACGGGTGACCTTGTAGGCGCCCTCGACATGCACCCGATAGACCAGATCCCAGTCGGCGTCTTCCATCTTGTGAAAGGTCTTGTCGCGCAGGATGCCCGCGTTGTTCACCACCACATCGATGCGGCCGAAGGAATCGAGGGCCTGCTGCACGATGCGATCGCCATCGGTTACCGAATCATGATTGGCGACAGCGGTGCCGCCCGCCTGGCGAATTTCCTCCACCACACGGTCGGCGGCGGAGCTGTTGGCTCCATCGCCCTGGGTGCTGCCGCCCAGATCATTGACCACGACCTTCGCACCGTGGCGGGCGAACAGCAGCGCGTGCGCCCGCCCGAGCCCGCCGCCGGCTCCGGTCACGATCACTACCTTGTCTTCGAAGCGGATGGCATCAGTCATGCGTACTCCCTCAGCGGTCTTGGATGAATTCAGGAGCGCCGAGTGTCGATCAGGCGCCGGGACCCGACAACCAACCGCCCGGAAATGAATGCCAGTGCATAAGAGTCGAGGATGGGCTGCTCCGCCGCCAATGTTCTGGACGTTTTTTATTCATACCGCCGACAGCCGTGCCATCACTGGCCCAGCGGCGTATTTGCCCAAACAACTCACAGCGTTATCCACAGCCATCGTGGATAACTGAAGCGATCACTACCATCGTGAAATGGCACCTCACATATTGCCTATGAACGTGCGAGGCCTTCTGTTATGCGGCCCGTGGTCGCATCAAGCGGGACTGAGCAAAAAACGCACATACTGCTGGAAGTCCCGCGCCGCTTCGCCTGGAACAGACCTTCCCAAGGTTATCCACAGAACGGCACACAACTATCGGGGATAAATGTAGCGGCAAATAGCGCAAGTGCTATCACGGCAATGTCGAGAATCTAAGAGCGCCGGGAGCGCCCTGTTCTTAGCATCAGCGCATCAACCGACGGAGGAGATCGTCCATGTCCAGTCGCCATCTGCTCGAGAGCCTGTTTGCCAATTACGCGTGCGCCAGTGGAGGTGCATTGAACGGCCGCTGACATCGCCCAGCACGCTTGGCCGTTCGACCATGCCCGCGTACCCTTCCGCCAGCCCTACGAGCGGAGTAAACGATGACCTTGCGTTCCATTTGCGTTTTCTGCGGCGCCAGCCGTGGTTCGAACCCCATCTATGAACAAGCAGCCCAGGATCTCGGCCGCACCCTGGCGGCCAACGGCATTCGGCTGATCTACGGCGGCGGCGCCGTCGGCCTGATGGGGGTGGTGGCAGACGCCACCATGGCCGCCGGTGGCGAGGTGATCGGCATCATTCCGCAGAGCCTGAAAGATGCCGAGGTCGGCCACACCGGCCTCACTCGGCTGGAAGTGGTCGACGGCATGCACGCCCGCAAGGCGCGGATGGCAGAGCTCGCGGATGCCTTCATCGCTTTACCTGGCGGGCTGGGTACGCTGGAAGAGCTTTTCGAGGTCTGGACCTGGGGCCAGCTTGGCTATCACCCCAAACCGCTCGGGTTGCTGGACGTCAACCACTTCTACAGCAAGCTCAGTCACTTCCTCGATCACCTCGTCGAAGAGGGATTCGTCCGCTCACAGCACCGCGAGATGTTGCAACGTAGTGACGAGTCGCAGGCGCTCATAGAGTTGCTGGATGCCTGGCAACCGCCCACTCATAGTCGCTGGGCCAAAAATTCGCCGCTGTGATCTGGCTGAATCCAGCTGATCAAATTTCACTCTCCGAGCTGCAGGCCACTCACCACACAGGCCGCAGCTCAGCCTCCCCATGTTATCCACATGCGCATCCACAGCAAAAGTGGATAAGCGCTCGCTTCGACCTATTGGTGTACGCATGTGCGGGCAATACGGCGTTTCAGAAGCCTTGAACCTGCAAACGTACAATTTTCGATCAATAGGCTCGATCGCTAGTACCACTAAGGCTGCAGCAAGCAGCTAAAGGGTTATCCACAACTCGGCCCACAGCTGTAGTGGATAAGGTAGCCGAACGAATCGAACGTGCTGGACTCAACAAAAGCATCGCTCGTCTAATTCCGAGGCTTACACCATGGGTTCATCAACAAGGCATCAATCGCTGCATCAGGACAGACATCCATGAGCTGGCTGGCCCTGACACTGGTGGCGTTCGTCATCTTCGTGCTGGTTTTCTTCGTCAAGAACCGGCAGCTCAACCATCCCGCGCTGCAATATCCCTATCGCATCAAGGCGCCACTGTTCTCGCCAGCGGAACGCGAGCTGCTGGAAATGCTGCAACGCACGGTCGGCGAGCGCTATCTGATCTTCCCCAAGGTAAGCGTCGCGGACGTTGTGGAAGTCACCGCCATCGCCCGACGGGCGTACTGGTACCGCGCCACCAACCGCATCGCGACCACGCGCTTCGATTTCGTGCTGTGCGACAGGGCCGATCTTCAGCCGGTCTGCGTCATCAACCTGCACGACCCTGACACCGATGAGGAATTCATGGATCGACTGTGCGAGACCATCGGGTTACCGCAGGTCCGCCTGCCAGCGGATGCAGCGCGCTCCTATAGCGATGTCCGGGAAGCCATCGAGTCGGCGCTGCAGCCCTGATCGACCGCTGGCGGGAATGAGCGCAGCAGCGGACGGTCACAAGTCTGCATGACGTATCCATGCTGTGCAGTACCGCTGCGGAGACATCCGCAATCGACCACCGGCTACGAGTGACACTATGAAATACGCCCTCCCCCTGCTGCTTTCCCTCGCCCCGCTGGCTGCGCTGGCGGACGACCCGACCTGTCATGGCACCAACGAAGCGCAGGTCGCCGCGCTTTTCGATCGCTGGAACGAAGATGTGCAATCAGGCGATCCAAAACGCGTGGTGGAAAACTACGCACCTGACTCGATGCTGCTGCCTACCGTGTCCAACACGCCGCGGCAGACGGCGGAAGCCAAGCTCGACTACTTCGAGCACTTTCTGGCGCTGAAACCGAAGGGCGAAGTTGTCTCGCGAATGATCATGATCGACTGCAACAGCGCGCTCGATACCGGGCTCTACAGCTTCAAGCTGGGCGACGGCAAGACGGTGCCGGCGCGTTATACCTTTACCTACAAGTGGTTCGCCGACGCCGGACAGTGGCTGATCACCAGTCACCACTCATCGGCGATGCCAGAGCAGCCCGAGGCGGTACAGCAGGTGATCGAAGAGAGCGACTGATCGTCCTGCGAAATACGCCAAACAGGGGCGCCTTGCCACACCAGCGGGGCGCGCCCGCTGTACCATCCGCCCTCGACAAGCGAAGGGTCTCGACCGCGGGCTTGCACCAGCCCGCCTGTGCTCGATACTTCTGATAAGCACGCCGTATCCGGACCCGAACCATCATGCAACTCAAGCCGCTGTTATCACGCCTGTTCGACCTGGCCAGCCGCCTGATTCGGCGCTATCCAGGTACGGTTGCGCTGTTCGGCTTCGTTTCCGGGGTGGCGAGTTTCGTTCTGGTGGAACGCCACGCCGGCCTGGCCAAGGTGGTCGCCCTGGTGATGCTGGTGAGCTGGCTCTGGCTGGTGCTGGAGTCGAGCCTGCGGCGCAGCCTGCAGCGCTGGTTCGGCTGGCAGGTGCCACGACCGCTGCTGCGCTATGCCACCCAGATGGTGCATCAGGAAAGCCTGTTCTTCATCATTCCGTTCTTTGCCATCACCACCACCTGGAACAGCGGACAAGCCCTGTTCACCGGCCTGCTTGGCGCCGCCGCGCTCGTTTCGCTGATCGATCCGCTGTACTACAAATGGCTGGCACCGCGGCGCTGGGTCTACCTGGGGTTTCACGCGCTGACGCTGTTCGCCGTCCTGCTGACCGCGTTGCCGATCATCCTTCATCTGTCCACCCCGCAGAGTTATCAGCTGGCGCTGGGCGTCGCAGTAGTGCTGGCCCTGCCGAGCCTCAGCGGACTGTTTCCCCGCTCGAACTGGCGCACGTGGCCCGGCATCCTGTTGCTGGCGGTGGCGCTGGGTGCCGCAGGTTGGCTGGGACGGACCTGGGTGCCCCCGGCAACCCTGTGGCTGACCGATGTCGCCGTGACCATGAGCCTCGATGATCGGCAACGCAAACCCGGTAAGGGGCTGCGCGAAATCACCAGCGCAGAACTGCACGCAAATGGCCTCTACGCCTATACCGCCATCAACGCACCGCGCGGCCTGAAGGAGCGCATCTTCCACGAGTGGACCCACAACGGCCGGCGCGTCGACCGTATCGCGCTTGAGATCAGCGGCGGCCGCGAAGCCGGTTATCGCGCCTGGACCCACAAGCGCAACTTCCCGGAAAAATCATCGGGCCGCTGGCGAGTACGTGTCGTTACCGAAGCAGGCCAGATGATCGGCATGCTGCGTTTCCAGGTCACCGATTAGCGAACCCCCCGCCGCCTCGCGTATCCAAATCAGAACCAGCCTGGCTTGGAGAAGGACATGGAGTGGTGGGCGAGCATCTCCTACACCATCGCGTCGGAGTTCTCCGACATCACCGACCTGGAGGACGCGACCCGCGTCAGTAGCCGTCTGCTGATCGCGTCGATTCTCGGCGGCCTGCTCGGCTATGAACGCGAGCGCCGACGCAAGGCCGCCGGCTTGCGCACCCATATGCTGGTTGCGCTTGGGGCAGCGTTGTTCGTACTGGTGCCGGTGCAGGCGGGCATGAGCCTCGAGGACATTTCCCGGGTGATTCAGGGCCTGGTTACCGGTATTGGCTTTCTCGGAGCCGGGACTATCCTCAAGGGCGACTCCGCGGAAGACGTCAAGGGCCTGACCACCGCCGCGGGCATCTGGCTTACGGCCGCGATCGGTGTCGCCGTCGGCCTCGGGCATGAAGCAACGGCCGTAATGAGCACGCTGTTGGCGCTGGCGATCTTTGCTTTGATGCCACGGCTGGAGCGGCATACTGCCCTGCGTGCCGCGCGCAAGCGTCGCCACCCGGACCAGCCGCGCTAACGAACGCCACTCCACTGCCCAAGGATTTCGCCATGTCCAACTTCCGTATTCTTCTGACCGGCGCCGTTCTGGCTGCTCTGGCAGGTTGCAGCGAAACGGCCAAGCTTCCGGTGGAATCCGGATACGGCCCGACACCGGCGCTGCCCGAGCCGAACAAGACAGTCCTGCCCACGGTGCACATCGCCCCCGCCAAAGGCTGGCCGCAAGATGGCAAGCCGCAGCCGGCGGCCGGTCTGCGCGTGGCGGCGTTCGCCCGTGACCTGGGCCATCCCCGCTGGCTCCATGTGCTGCCCAATGGCGATGTGCTCGTGGCGGAATCGGACGCACCGCCGAAGCAACAGAGCCAGGGACTGCGCGGCTGGATTGCCAGCAAGATCATGGCCCGCGCTGGCTCCGGAGGCCCCAGCGCCAACCGCATCACCCTGCTGCGCGATCGTGACGGCGATGGCGTGGCGGAACAGCGCACGGTGTTTCTGGAAAACCTCAACTCCCCGTTCGGTATGGCGTTGGTAGGCAACCACTTCTACGTCGCCAACACGGACGCGCTGCTGCGCTTTCCCTATACGCCCGGCACCACCCGTATCACTGCGAACGGCGAGAAGGTCGTGGACCTACCCGCTGGGCCGATCAATCACCACTGGACCAAGAACGTCATTGCCAGCCAGGACGGCAGCCGCCTCTATGTCACCAGCGGCTCCAACAGCAATGTGGCCGAGAACGGCATGGAGGCCGAAGAGAACCGCGCAGCGATTCTCGAGGTGGATCCGCAAGCCAGGAGCATGCGTCTGTTCGCTTCAGGCCTGCGCAACCCCAATGGCCTTGCCTGGCAACCGGACAGCGGAGCGCTATGGACCACCGTCAACGAGCGCGACGAGATCGGCAGCGATCTGGTGCCGGACTACATGACGTCGGTACAGGACGGCGGATTCTACGGGTGGCCCTACAGCTACTTCGGCCAGCACATCGATGAGCGCGTGCAACCCCTGCGGCCGGATCTGGTCCAGCGTGCCATTGTCCCGGACTATGCACTGGGCGCGCATACTGCCTCGCTCGGCCTGGCCTTCTACGAAGGCACGCTGCTGCCGCAGCACTACCGCCACGGCGCGTTCGTTGGTCAGCACGGCTCCTGGAACCGCAAGCCGCGCAGTGGCTATAAGGTGGTTTTCATCCCCTTCCGCGACGGCATGCCGGCTGGGCAGGCAGAGGATGTGCTGACCGGCTTCGTCAACGAGGCAGGAGAGGCAATGGGTCGCCCGGTAGGCGTCGCCGTGGACAAGACCGGGGCCGTGCTGGTGGCCGACGATGTCGGCAACGTGGTCTGGCGCGTCACCCCTGATGACCGTTGATACCGTCGCCCGCTGATCCGTTGAACCTTGCCGGACGCCGTATGGCCATAAAGGTAACGTCCATACGCAACGAGGCACTCCCATGATCAAGCGCGCCATCTACATCTTCGCCCCTGTCGTGCTGCTCGCCGGCTGTTCCGGCAATGTGCAGAACCCGGTAGACCGCATCACCTTCCGTGACGAGCCACTGGTACGCGATGTGGAGACCGGCATGTCTCAGGAGCAGGTACTGGCCATCGGTGGGGAGCCCTCGAAGGCCGCAGCTCGCACTGTAGTGCCAGGCGTCTGCCACGATTACATCCTCAATCGCGATGGCCATCAGCAACCTTATTACGTCAGTTTCGATGGCTCCGGCCGCGTGGACGGCCAGGGCTTCCTGACCTGCGATCAGCTTGAGGAAAACCAGCGCAAACTGCATCGCTGACAGCCGGGCACAGGCGCGAGCACGCTTCGGGCCTGTGCATTCAACGCTCCCCTTGAAGGAGACCAGCATGCCTCGTGGAGAAAAAACCAAGTACACCGACAAGCAGCAACGCAAGGCCGAACACATTGAGGAAGGCTACGAGAAGCGTGGCGTCCCCGAGGACGAGGCCGAAGCGCGCGCATGGGCGACGGTCAACAAGCAATCCGGCGGCGGAGAACGCAAAGGGGGCTCGGGCAGGAGCAAGGGCGAGACCGCCAAGCGGGCTGAGCGCAAGGACTCGGCCCACCGCGCAGCCGATGCCCGCCAGGGCAAATCACCAAACAAGGGTTCGGCACGAAGCTCGACATCGACCAGCACGGCGCTTGCCGACATGACCCGCGACCAGCTCATGGAAAAGGCCCGCGAGCGGGACATTCGTGGCCGCTCGAAGATGCGCAAGAACGAACTGCTACGGGCGCTGAGCTGAGGACTGAGGGCATGCCGATGATTGACCAAACCGCTCCGAAAGAGGGCAATCCCAAGCGCGAGGACCCAGGCGATCCTGTGCCGATTGATGAGCCGGGTGAGCCTGAGCCGGCGCCCTCACCGCCGGACGAGCCCCACCGCTAAACTTTTCGCCAGCATCCTGTTCTCAAACTGGGAACCGTGAATCACCGCGTCCGCGGTGAACCAGACCAGGAGATGGCGATGAGCTACGTACAATTGAGCGATAAACAGAGCCTGCGCGAGCGGGCTCGTCAACATGTCGAGAATGGCGCCGTCACCGAGAGTTACTCGGCCGATCGAGAAGTCGTGATCAATCTGCTGAACGAAGCGCTGGCGACCGAACTGGTTTGCTATCTGCGCTACAAGCGCCACTACTACATGGCCACAGGGCTGAAATCCAGCGCCGCCGCGGACGAGTTCCTCGAGCACGCTAATGAGGAGCAGGAGCACGCAGATCGGCTGGCCGAGCGCATCGTCCAACTGGGTGGCGCGCCGGACTTCAACCCCGACGGCCTGACGGAGCGCGCCCACGCGCAGTACGCCGAAGGCAACGGCCTGCGCGACATGGTTTTCGAGAACCTGGTGGCCGAACGCATCGCCATCGACAGTTATCGGGAAATCGTCCAGTACATCGGCGACAAGGACCCGACCACCCGCCGCATCTTCGAGGACATCCTCGCCCAGGAGGAAGAGCATGCCGACGACCTGGCTGGCTTGCTGGACGGCATGAACTAGCTCAGCACGCGCCAGCGGCGCCTCGCTGAATCCGTCGATGCGACGTTTCCACCAGCGTTCAGCGAACCATAAAAAAAGGCCACCCTAGGGTGGCCTTAAATTTTAGGAAGAGAGGTACAGCTTAGCCGGCTGCCACCGGACGCATGTAGGAGATCGGTGCGGTCTGCGGGTCATCGAAGGTCACCAGTTCCCACGCATCCTTTTGTTCCATCAGAGTGCGCAGCAAACGGTTGTTCAACGCGTGGCCGGATTTATAGCCGCGGAATTCGCCGATCAGACTGGTGCCCAGCAAGTACAGATCACCAATGGCATCGAGAATCTTGTGCTTCACGAATTCGTCCTCGTAACGCAGGCCGTCTTCGTTGAGCACACTGGTTTCGTCCACCACGATCGCGTTCTCAACGCTGCCGCCAAGCGCCAGGTTGTGCGAGCGCAGGAACTCGATGTCGCGCATGAACCCGAAGGTACGTGCACGGCTGACTTCCTTGACGAAGGAAGTGCTCGAGAAATCCACACTGGCAGTCTGGGTGCGGCCTTTGAAAACCGGATGGTCGAAATCGATCTCGAAACTCACCTTGAAGCCGTCGAAAGGCAGGAAGGTAGCGCGCTTGTCACCTTCCTCGACTGTCACTTCACGCTTGATGCGGATGAACTTCTTGTGGGCGTCCTGCTCCTGCAGGCCGGCGGATTGAATCAGGAATACGAAAGGTCCAGCGCTACCATCCATGATCGGCACTTCCGACGCTGAGAGTTCGACGTAGGCGTTGTCGATCCCCAGGCCAGCCATTGCCGACAGCAAATGCTCCACTGTGTCGACCTTGACGTCACCATTGACCAGTGTCGTGGACATGGTGGTTTCGCCAACGTTCTCGGCCCGCGCAGGAATCTCCACAGGCGGGTTGAGGTCGGTGCGACAGAACACGATTCCGGTATCCACCGGTGCCGGTTTCAGGGTGAGATAAACCTTCTCTCCCGAATGCAAGCCGACGCCGGTGGCGCGAATGATGTTCTTCAGGGTGCGTTGTCTGATCATGGCCTTTTGCTTCGCTTTAGCGCTAGTTGCGAATAGTTTTCAACAATTGGCGGCGATAATAGCAGAAGCCAACTTTGCTGAACACCAATCACAACGATACTCCTGATAAACCCAATCAATCGGCCTGACGACGCAGAAACGCGGGAATGTCCAGATAATCCAGATCTTCCTGCGGATTCAGCTTGGCTGCGGTGGCAGCTGCATGCGCCTGATTACGCATCACGGTCGGGCGCTCGAGGTCACGATAATTGACCGCGGCCTGCTCATGCTGACGCGGTGCCGGAGCGGCGGAAGCGGCGGAAGCGGCGACAGAGGTCTGCACGGTGTTGTCGACGACCTTGACCGGCTTTTCATTGCGCGGACCGAGCCCGGTAGCGACCACGGTGACATGCAGCTCGTCGGCCATATCCGGATCGATCACGGCACCAACCTTGACGGTGGCCTCATCGGACGCGAAGGCCTCGATGATTTCGCCCACGGCAGCGTACTCGCCGAGCGAAAGGTCCAGACCAGCAGTGATGTTGACCAGAATGCCACGTGCGCCTTGCAGGTTGACGTCTTCCAGCAGCGGGTTGCGAATGGCAGCCTCGGTGGCTTCGCGAGCACGGTTCGGGCCGGTGGCGCAACCGGTGCCCATCATCGCCATACCCATCTCGCCCATGACCGTCTTGACGTCGGCGAAGTCGACGTTCATCAGGCCCGGACGCTGCATGATGTCGGAGATGCCACGGACCGCACCGGCCAGTACGTCGTCAGCCTTGGCGAAAGCGGCCAGCAGGCTGGCGTCCTTGCCGAGGATGGTCAGCAGCTTCTCGTTGGGGATAGTGATCAGCGAATCGACGCAATCGGACAGCGCGCGGATACCTTCGTCGGCCACCTGCATGCGACGACGGCCCTCGAAGGGGAACGGACGAGTGACCACGGCGACGGTAAGGATGCCCATTTCCTTGGCTACCGAAGCAATGATCGGCGCAGCGCCGGTACCGGTGCCGCCGCCCATGCCGGTGGTGATGAACACCATGTCCGCACCTTCCAGTACTTCGGCGATGCGCTCACGATCTTCCATCGCCGCCTGGCGACCGATGTCCGGATTGGTACCGGCACCCAGACCTTTGGTGATGGCCGAGCCGAGCTGCAGCACGGTGCGTGCTTCAACTTTCTTCAGCGCCTGGGCGTCAGTGTTGGCGCAGATGAATTCGACGCCTTCGACGTTATTGCGAACCATGTGGTTCACGGCATTGCCGCCACCGCCACCGACACCGATGACCTTGATGACTGCACTTTGCGGGGTATGATCTACGAGTTCGAACATTTCCCTCTCTCCTTCCAGCTTTCTAGTTTTGGTTGTTACAGCGCACTGCTTAAAAATTGCCCTGGATCCAGCCCTTGAGCCGGTCCAGAACAGACGTCTTTGGTTCGTCGGCGAAACTGCCGATGCCAGACACGGGAATGCCGTCGGCCTGCTTTTGCAGTCCGTACAGCAACAGGCCCACGCCCGTTGAATAGATGGGGTTGCGTACTACGTCGCTCAGTCCCTTGACGCTGTGCGGCACGCCCAGGCGCACCGGCATGTGAAAGATTTCCTCGGCCAGGTCGACGGCTCCTTCCATCTTCGCTGTACCGCCTGTGAGAACGATCCCGGCCGGGACCAGATCCTCGTATCCGCTACGACGCAGCTCGGCCTGGATCAGGGTGAACAGCTCGTCATAGCGCGGCTCGACCACCTCTGCCAGAGCCTGTCGCGAGAGTTCGCGCGGTGGGCGATCGCCGACGCTGGGAACCTTGATGGTCTCGCCTGCACCGGCCAGCTTGGCCAACGCGCAAGCATAACGAATCTTGATCTCTTCGGCATACTGGGTCGGCGTGCGCAATGCCATGGCGATGTCGTTGGTGACCTGATCGCCGGCGATCGGGATGACCGCGGTATGACGAATCGCGCCTTCGGTGAAAATGCAGATGTCGGTAGTGCCGCCGCCGATGTCCACCAGGCAGACGCCCAGCTCCTTTTCATCGTCGGTCAGTACCGCGTGTGCAGAGGCCAGTTGCTCCAGGATGATGTCATCCACCTCCAGGCCGCAGCGACGCACGCACTTCTCGACATTCTGCGCCGCATTCACCGCGCAGGTGACCACATGGACCTTGGCCTCGAGGCGCACGCCGGACATGCCCAGCGGTTCGCGCACACCTTCCTGGTTGTCGATCACGTAATCCTGCGGCAGCGTGTGCAGCACGCGCTGGTCCGCCGGAATGGCCACAGCCTGGGCGGCATCAAGTACCCGCTCCAGGTCCGCGGCGCTGACTTCACGGTCGCGGATCGCGACGATGCCATGGGAGTTCAGGCTGCGAATGTGGTTGCCCGCCAGGCCGACGAAGGCCGAATGGATGCGGCAGCCAGCCATCAGCTGAGCTTCTTCGATAGCGCGCTGAACCGACTGCACGGTGGATTCGATATTGACCACCACGCCCTTCTTCAACCCGCGCGAAGGATGGGTACCGATTCCCACGATTTCCAGCTCACCATCGGCGGTCACCTCACCTACCAGCGCCACCACCTTGGAGGTGCCGATGTCCAGGCCGACGATCATCTTGCCGCTTTGCACGCTCGACATGTGTTTCATTCCTCAATTCTTCGCAGCGACGGTCGTATCCGTCACAGTCGGGACCGGCTCATGCCAGGCGACGGCCAGGCCGTTCGCATAGCGCAGATCGATCCGTGCGATCTTCTCGCTTTCCTGCTCCAGCGCCTTTTGATAGATGGCGGTGAAGCGACGCATTTTTTCTACAACCTGGTCCCGCCCCAGCAGCAACTCGACGCCCTGGTTGGTGGTCAGGAACCAGCTTCCACGCTCGCGCAGCTCCAGACGGGAAATGGAGAATCCCAATGGGCGCAGCATCTGGCTGAGCATCTGGTATTGCTGCATGACACGCTGTTGGGCCCGCTTCGGACCATATAAATGTGGCAAGTGTTCATATCGGGTCAGGTCATCCGGCGAGAAAGCCTGCCCTTTATTGTTAAGCAATGCTTCGCCCCCCCAGCGGGCAATCGGCAATTGCTCATCCAGCCGCACCATCACCTGGTCCGGCCAGACGCGGCGGACTTCGACATGGGCGATCCACGGCATCTGTTCCAGTTGGTGGCGCATGCCGTTCAGATCAACCTTGAAGAAGCTCTGTTCGACGAAAGGCGCTATGCGCTGCTGGACCGCCTCGCGACTCACATAGCCCAATTCGCCCTGCACACTGACCTTGGCGATCGGCCGATCGGCATAGGGCAGCAGCCGCTCGCCCAGTTCGTAAAGCCCGACCGCCAACCCGACCAGTAGCACCGGCCAGACGAAACGCTTCAGCCCGGCGAGGCTCGGCTTCGGCAGGCGCTGCGACAGCGGCTGCGGTTGCACCAGGCGGCTCGCACCCCGTTGCGCGGGCTTGCGCGAGGCGCGGCCGCTTCCGGGTTGCGAATGGCGCAGCGTGGCGATCATGGCTAGCTCCCCGCCTCGAGGCTGTCATCGAGAATGCTCAGGACCAGTTGCTGGAAATCCAGACCGGCAGCACGCGCCGCCATGGGCACCAGGCTGTGATCGGTCATTCCCGGCACGGTGTTCACTTCAAGCAGCCAGAAATCGCCATTACCGTCCTGCATCACGTCAACCCGGGCCCAGCCGCGGATACCCACCGCTTCGCAGGCACGTGCCGACAGCGTCTTCAGTTCCTGTTCGCGCACCGCGTCGAGGCCACAGGGAATGCGGTACTGGGTATCGGAAGCCAGGTACTTGGCGTCGTAGTCGTAGAAGGTGTGCGGCGTGCCCAGGCCAATCGGTGGCAGTACCTGGCCGTGCAGCACCGCCACGGTGAATTCCGGGCCTTGTATCCACTGCTCGACGAGTACTTGCGAGTCGTAGCTGCTGGCGGCACGCCAGGCTTCGATCAGCTCGGTGAGCCCGCCGACCTTGGCCATGCCGATGCTAGAGCCTTCGTGGGCCGGTTTGACGATCAGCGGAAAACCCAGGGTTTCCGCTGCAGCCTTGCAATCGGCCTCCGTAGCCAGCACGGCATGCTGCGGCGTCGGCAAGCCAAGGCTCTGCCACACCTGCTTGGTGCGGAGTTTGTCCATGGCCAGGGCCGAAGCCAGAATGCCGCTGCCGGTGTAGGGGATACCGGCGCATTCCAACAGTCCCTGCATGCTGCCGTCTTCGCCACCACGACCATGCAGGACGATGAAGGCACGATCGATGCGCTCGTTGCTCAGGCGTTGCAGCAGGTCATCGCCGGCATCGATGCCGAACGCATCCACACCGGCCTCCTGCAACGCGGCGAGTACCGCCGCGCCGGATTTCAGGGAAACTTCGCGCTCGGCGCTCTTGCCGCCGAAGAGCACGGCGACACGACCAAATGCCTTGGGGTCGCGAGTCGAATGCAGGGTCGTCATTTGGATTTCCTCGCGGCGCCATCGCCACCGAACAGCGGACTCTTGAGCAGTTGCGGCGCCAGGCCACCGATATCACCGGCACCTTGGCAAAGCAGGATGTCACCGGCACGCAGCAGCGGCTTGACCAGCGGAGCGAGGTCAACGCCGCGTTCGACGTAGATCGGGTCCAGCTGGCCGCGCTGGCGGATGCTGTGGCATAGCTGGCGGCTGTCGGCGCCGGGTATCGGCTCCTCACCAGCCGGATAGACTTCCATCAGCAGCAACACGTTGGACTCGCCGAGCACCTGCACGAAGTCGTCGTAGAGATCGCGGGTGCGGCTATAGCGATGAGGCTGATAGATCATGACCAGGCGCCGCTCCGGCCAGCCACCGCGGACTGCCTTGATCACTGCGGCGACTTCGCGCGGGTGGTGCCCGTAGTCGTCGACCAGCATCACGCTGCCGTCCTCGACCGGTAGATCGCCATAGACCTGAAAGCGGCGGCCGACGCCTGCGAACTCCGCGAGGCCCTGGACGATGGCTTCGTCGTCGATGCCTTCATCGGTGGCGATGGCGATGGTGGCAAGGGCGTTCAGCACGTTGTGGTTGCCCGGCATGTTCACCGACACATCCAGCGGCTCACAGCCATCGCGCAGCACCGTGAAGAAGGTCCGCATGCCTTCCTGACGGACATTGGTGGCGCGCACGTCGGCGTCTTCACTGAAACCGTAGGTCGTGATCGGCCGGCCGATCTGCGGAATGATCTCGCGAACGAACGGGTCGTCGACGCAGAGTACTGCCAGGCCGTAGAACGGCAGGTTGTGCAGGAACTCGACGAAGGTTTTCTTCAGCTTGCCGAAGTCGCCGCCATAGGTGCTCATGTGGTCGGCGTCGATATTGGTCACCACCGCCACCATCGGCTGCAGATGCAGGAAGCTGGCGTCGCTTTCGTCCGCTTCGGCGATCAGGTAACGGCTGCTGCCCAGCTGGGCATTGGTACCGGCCGCGGTCAGACGGCCACCGATGACGAAGGTCGGATCGAGCCCGCCTGCTGCGAACACCGAAGCCAGCAGGCTGGTGGTAGTGGTCTTGCCATGGGTGCCGGCGACTGCGATGCCGTGCCGGTAGCGCATCAGCTCGGCGAGCATCTCGGCACGCGGTACGACCGGAATACGCTGTTCGAGCGCCAAGGCGACTTCCGGGTTGGCCGAATTGACCGCGCTGGACACCACCAGCACGTCGGCGCCGACAACGTTGCCGGCCTGATGACCGATGAAAATCTGCGCTCCGAAGCTCTGCAGGCGATCGGTACTGGCCGATTCCTTGAGGTCCGAACCCGATACCTCGTAGCCGAGATTGAGCAGCACCTCAGCGATGCCGCACATGCCAACCCCGCCAATACCGACGAAGTGAATGCGACGAATGCGCCGCATACGGCGGACTTCCGCTTTCACGGCTGCGGGAGATTTAGCCACGGGCCACCTCCAGACAGATATCGACCACGCGGCGGGTGGCGTCGGGCCGGGCCAGACGGCGCGCGATAGCGCCCATGGCCTTGAGTTTTTCCGGCTGCATCATTACCTCGGTCAGCTGAGCGGCAAGCACGGCCGCATCAGTCTTGGCTTGCGGCAGAAGGACGGCAGCGCCCTCCTTCGCCAGATATTCGGCATTGCGCGTCTGGTGGTCGTCGATCGCATGGGGCAGCGGCACCAGAAAGGACGGCAGCCCAGCGGCGGCCAGCTCGCAAACGGTGAGCGCGCCGGCGCGACAGATGACCAGATCGGCCCAGGCATAGGCCCGCGCCATGTCTTTGATAAAGGGCGCGACTTCCGCCTCAACGCCGACCTCGGCATAACGCTGGGAGGTAATGTCGGCGTGCTGCTTGCCGGCCTGATGAAAGACCTGCGGCCGCGCGTCCGCCGGTACCTGGGCGAGCGCGGCGGGCAGCAGTTTGTTCAGTGGTTCGGCACCGAGGCTGCCGCCCAATACCAGCAGACGCGGGCGACGATGCGCGAGGGCATCGCGGGGCGTCTCGAGGAACAGCTCCTCACGCACAGGATTACCAGTGGTGCGGCGCTTGGCGCTGGCCCTGAAGGTTTCCGGGAAGGCCTCGCAGACACGGCTGGAGAGCGGCGCCAGGCTACGATTGGCGGTACCGGCGACGGCGTTCTGCTCGTGAATCACCAGGGGTACTCCGGCCAGCTTGGCAGCCAGGCCGCCCGGACCGGTGACATAGCCGCCCAGCCCCAGCACGCAGACCGGTTGCAGCTCGCGCACGATGCGACGCGCCTGGAACAGCGAGCGAATCAACTGCAGCGGTGCCTTGATCAGCGAAGCGATGCCCTTGCCGCGCAAACCGCTGATTTGGATCAGATGCAGCGGCAGGCCGGCAGCGGGTACCAGCTCGTTCTCGATGCCGCGCGGCGTACCGAGCCAATGCACGGCGTAGCCGCGGGCCTGGAACTCACGAGCACAGGCCAGCGCCGGGAAAACGTGACCACCGGTGCCGCCGGCCATGATCAGTACATTAGCGGCCATGGGCGATCTCCTTGACCGGCGGTTCAGCGAAATCTGCTTCGTCGAACTCGGTGTCCTCGCTGCCCAACACGGTGCGACTTTCCCATTCGATGCGCAGCAGCAGCGCCATGCTTGCGCAGGTCACCACCAGCGAGCTGCCACCATAACTGAGGAACGGCAGCGTCAGGCCTTTGGTCGGCAGCAGCCCAATATTCACCCCGACATTGATCAGGAACTGTCCCAACCAGAGGAACGCCAGCCCCCACGCCACGTAGGCGGCGAAGAACTGCCGCGCCTTCTCTGCCCACAGGCCGATATACAGCGCGCGCACGCCGACGAAGGCGAACAGCGCAATGGTCGCCAGCGCACCGACCATGCCCAGTTCTTCGGCCAGTACGGAAAACACGAAGTCGGTATGCGCTTCGGGTAGGTAGAACTGCTTCTGCACGCTATTACCCAGGCCGACGCCGAACCACTCTCCGCGACCGAAGGCGATCAGCGCCTGGGTCAACTGGTAGCCGGCGCCGTACTGATCGGCCCAGGGGTCGGTAAAGGTGATCAGGCGCTGCAGGCGGTATTCCTGGGTCTGCACCAACACCACCACGGCACCCACCGCGGCGATCACCAGCAGACTGAAGCGGATCATGCCGACGCCACCGAGGAACAACATCGCCACTGCGGCGCCCATCATGACCACGGTAGCGCCGAAGTCTGGCTCCAGAAGCAGCAGGAACGCCATGGGCAACAGAACCAAGAACGGCTTGGCAAAGCCCCACATGCTTTCGCGAACTTCCTCTTGCCGGCGCACCAGATAGCCGGCCAGGTAGATCACCACGAAGACTTTCGCCAGCTCAGACGGCTGCACGTTGAAGGCGCCGAAACCGATCCAGCGCATCGAACCGTTCACCTCCCGGCCGATTCCCGGCAGCAGGACCAGGATCAGCAGGCCGAACGCCGCCAGCAGCAGCATCCAGTCCAGGCGCTGCCAGACCGACAGCGGCACCAGCAGCATGGCCGCACCTGCACCCAGGCCAAGAGCGACATAGATCAGATGCCGAATCATGTGGTAGAGCGGATTGCCGGAGTTCACCGCAGCCACTTCGGATGACGCCGAGGTGATCATCACCAGGCCCAGGCCTAGCAGCGCCAGGCAGCCAGCGAGCATGGGGAAATCAAGATCCAGACCGCGGCGACCGAACAGAGGCGAAGGTGCATGGCGCAGGAAGGCGAGCATCAGTCGAGCGCCTCCACCGCAGCGGCGAACAGACGACCACGCTCTTCGAAATTCTTGAACATATCCAGGCTGGCACAGGCCGGCGAGAGCAGTACCGCATCGCCCGCCTCGGCGCACTCGGCGGCGCGCTGTACGGCTTCGTCCAGTGTCGCGACATGAACCAGCGTGGTGGCATCACCCAGTGCGTCAGCAAGACGTTGTGCATCGCGTCCGAGCAGCACAACGGCACGGCAATAGCGTGCAACTGGTGCGCGCAGCGCGGAGAAATCTGCGCCCTTGCCATCGCCACCGGCGATCAGCACCAGCTTGCCGTCGATATCCGCCCCCAGACCTTCGATCGCAGCCAGCGCGGCACCCACATTGGTGGCCTTGGAATCATCGTAGTAGCTGACGTCGCCACGCTGGCCAACCCACTGACAGCGATGCGGCAAGCCGGCGAACTGGCGCAACGTTTCCAGCATCGGCTCGAACGGCAGCCCCACCGCATGCCCCAGCGCCAGCGCGGCCAAGGCATTGGCCTGATTGTGCGCACCGCGCATCTTCAGCTCGCGAACCGGCATCAGCGCATCGAACTGGAATGCCAGGTACTTCTCGCCTTTTTCCTCGAACAGCCCAAAACCCTTGAAGTCCGGCTTGCCGAGGCCAAAGGTCCAGGTCGGCAGGTCATCCGCGACCAGCGGACGGCTGAGCCGGTCATCGCGATTGACCACCACCTGACGCGCACCGCGGAATATCCTGTGCTTGGCCTGGTGGTAAGCTGGCAGGCCGCTGTAGCGGTCCATGTGGTCTTCGCTGACGTTCAGGCAGGTCGCCACTTCGGCATTGAGTTGCTCGGTGGTCTCCAGCTGAAAGCTGGACAGCTCCAGCACATAAAGCTCGACATCGTCTGCCAGCAGATCCAGCGCCGGCGTGCCCAGGTTGCCCCCGACCGCAGCCTTGCGCCCTGCCGCCACAGCCATCTCACCGACCAGCGTGGTCACGGTGCTCTTGGCGTTGGAGCCGGTGATCGCGATGATCGGCGCCTTGGCTTCGCGGGCGAACAGCTCGATATCGCCGGACAGCTTGACCCCACGCGCCGCCGCTTCCTGCAACGCTGGCGTACTGACCGCCAGGCCCGGGCTCACCAGCAGCTCGCTGGCGGTGCAGAGAAACTCGACATCCAGCTCGCCACAGCGCACTTGCACATCCGGATACTCGGCCTTGAGCGTCGCCAGCTCCGGCGGGTTCACACGGGTGTCAGCGACGGCAAACGGCAGGCCCCGGCGCGCCAGATGGCGAACCAGGGACATGCCGCTCTTGCCGAGGCCGACAACGATGCGGAACTGGTCGGAAGCGATGAGCACTCTTGATTACCTCAGTTTCAGGGTGGCAAGGCCCACGAGCACCAGGATCACGGTGATGATCCAGAAGCGCACGATCACCCGGGGTTCGGGCCAGCCCTTGAGTTCGAAATGGTGGTGGATCGGCGCCATGCGGAACACGCGCTTGCCGGTGAGTTTGAAGCTCGCCACCTGGATCATCACCGAGAGGGTCTCCATGACGAACACGCCGCCCATGATGAAGAGCACCACTTCCTGGCGCACGATCACGGCAATGGTGCCCAGCGCCGCGCCGAGCGCCAGCGCACCGACATCGCCCATGAAAACCTGGGCCGGGTAGGTGTTGAACCAGAGAAAGCCGAGGCCGGCACCGATCAGCGCGCCGCAGAAGACGATCAGCTCGCCCGCGCCCGGCACGTACGGAATGAGCAGGTACTCGGCAAAGTTCACGTTGCCCGAGAGGTAGCAGAAGATGCCCAGGCCGCCGCCGACCATTACCGTTGGCATGATCGCTAAGCCATCGAGGCCGTCAGTCAGGTTGACCGCATTGCTCGAGCCGACGATGACGAAGTAGCTCAGTATGACGAAACCAATGCCCAGCGGAATCTCGATGTTCTTCAGCAGCGGCAGGATCAGCGTGGTTTCGACTGGCGTCTGCGCGGTCATATAAAGGAAGACCGCAGCGCCGAGGCCAAAGACCGATTGCCAGAAATACTTCCAGCGGCTCGGCAAGCCGCGCGAGTTCTTCTCGATCACCTTACGGTAGTCATCGACCCAGCCGATCGCGCCGAACAGCAAGGTCACCGCCAGCACCACCCAGACGTAACGATTGGACAGATCGGCCCAGAGCAGGGTGCTGATACTGATGGCGCTGAGGATCAGCGCACCCCCCATGGTCGGCGTGCCGGATTTGGACAGGTGCGACTGCGGACCATCGGTGCGCACGGACTGGCCGATCTGGCGCATCTGCAGTGTGCGGATCAGCCAGGGGCCCATCCACAGCGACAGGACCAGCGCGGTGAGGACGCCGAGAATTCCACGCAGCGACAGGTACTGAAAGACCGCGAAGCCTTTGTGGAACTGTTGCAGATACTCGGCGAGCAGCAGCAGCATCAGTGTTTCTCCATGGATGGCCCAGCGAGCGCATCGACGACTTTGTCCATCGCCGCGCTGCGTGAGCCCTTGATCAGAATGGTGGTACCGCTGCCCTGTTCGGCTCGCAGGCTGTCGATAAGGCTGGCCTGGTCAGCGAAATGCCGAGCGCCTGGGCCGAATGCCTGAATTGCGTGGGCCATCAGAGGCCCGACGGCATAAAGCGTGTCGACCTTGCCAGCGGCATAGGCGCCGACATCGCGATGGCCCTGCTCGGCCCACTCGCCTAGTTCGCCCATATCGCCAAGCACGAGGATGGTGCGACCGGCAAAGCTGGCGAGCACATCGATGGCGGCGCAGATCGATGCCGGATTGGCGTTGTAGCTGTCGTCGATCAGCCGCACACCATTAGCCAGCATTTGCGCCACGGCTCGGCCCTTGACCGGTTGCAGGCTTTCCAGCCCAGCCACCACAGCTTCAGCTTCAATGCCCAGCGCGTAGGCCGCCGCGGCTGCCGCCAAGGCGTTGGCCACGTTATGCCGGCCCAGCAGATTGAGCTGGATACGGAGATTGCCCAGCGGGCCGGTCAGCACGAAATTGGGGCAACCGCGCTGGTCGTAGGCGATCGAACCGGCGGAGAAATCCACAAGGGGGTCGTCCAGGCCGAACGATACGATGCGTTTGCCCGCAGCGCGCTCGGCCCAGATCGAATAGGCCTTGTCGTCACGGTTGAGCACCGCGGTGCCGGATGCGTTCAGGCCATCGAGAATCTCGCCCTTGGCCTCGACGATCCTGTCCGGGCCACCGAACTCGCCGACGTGGGCGGTGCCCGCATTGGTAATTACGCTGACATCCGGGCGCACCAGATCGACGGTGTAGGCAATATCGCCGGGCCGCGAAGCGCCGAGTTCGATGACGGCGCTGCGATGACTGGTGCTCAACTCCAACAGCGTCAGTGGCGCACCCAAGTCATTGTTGAGGTTGCCGCGAGTGGCCAGTACGGCGTCCTGGCCATGGGCGCTGCGTAGAATGCTGGCGAGCATTTCCTTCACGCTGGTCTTGCCGCTGGAGCCGGTGATCGCTGCGACCGGACCGTTGAATGCGGCGCGATTGAGCGCACCGAGCTGCCCAAGCGCCAACCGGGTATCGGCAACGACCAGCTGCGGCAGGCCTGCATCTGCAACTTCACGCTCGACCAGTGCTGCAACGGCGCCTTTGGCGGCGACGTCCGCCAGATAGGCATGACCATCGAAGCGTGGCCCGGTCAGCGCGATGAACAGCTGGCCAGGTTCGATGGCCCGGCTGTCTGTGCTGACGGCAGTGAAGCTGGCATCCGCTCCGACCAGGCGGCCAGACAGCGGTAGCTGCAATTCGCTCAGGCGCATCGACTCAAGCATTGGCCTTCTCCCAGACGGACAGCGCCCTGCAGGCTTCCTCGAGATCGGAGAACGGCAAGCGTTCGCCGCGAACTTCCTGATAGTCCTCGTGACCTTTGCCGGCCAGCACGACCACATCTTCCGCTCGCGCGGCCGCGATCAGACTGGCGATTGCCTGCGCGCGGCCATGGCTGAAAGTGACCGCCGCAGGATTGCTGAACCCCGAACGGATACCCTCGAGAATCTGTTCAGGCGCCTCATTGCGCGGATTGTCATCGGTGACCACGACGCCGTCGGCCAGCCGCTCCGCGACTTCAGCCATCAGCGGGCGCTTGCCGGTATCACGATCACCGCCGCAACCGAACAGACAAAGCAGCCTGCCGCGCGCGTGTGGACGCAGCGCGGTGAGGACTTTCTCCAGCGCATCGGGGGTGTGTGCGTAGTCGACCACGATCAGCGGATGGTCGCCGCCACCCAGCCGCTGCATGCGGCCGGCGGGGCCTTGCAGTTCAGGCAGCACGGCCAGGATTTCGTCCAGCGGATAGTCCATGCCAAGCAGGGCGCCGACGGCGGCCAATACATTGCTGACGTTGAAACGCCCGAGCAGCGGACTGCGCAACGAGCGCTCGCCCTGCGGCGTGATCAGCCGAGCATGAATGCCGTCGTCGTCGAGACGCGCTTCAGCGCAGAACAGGTAGGCCGTGGGGTCTTCCAGGCTGTAAGTGATCAGGCGCGACTCGCGCTCCTCGCCGGCCAGCACGCGGCCAAAGGCATCGTCGAGGTTGATTACCCGACAGCTCAGCCCGGGCACCTCGAACAGGCGCGCCTTGGCAGCACCGTAAGCATCCATGCTGCCGTGGTAATCGAGGTGGTCACGCGACAGATTGGTGAACACGGCGACATCGAAATCCAGGGCCGCGACGCGCCCCTGATCGAGACCATGCGAGGACACTTCCATCGCTACCGCGCGAGCGCCCTCTTGTTTAAGGTTCGCCAGTGTTGCCTGCACGCCGATGGCGTCCGGCGTGGTATGGCGTCCCAGTTCCAGCTGTCCGTGGAATCCGGTGCCAAGCGTGCCGATGATTCCGCAGGGTTCGCCGAGCCGATCGAGCGCCTGGGCAATCAGCTGGCTGACACTGGTCTTGCCGTTGGTTCCGGTCACACCGATCACACGCAGGCTGCGGCTGGGCTCGCCGTAGAAGCGGCCGGCAATCGCCGATAGCTGTTCTGCCAGATGCAGCACCGGAACCATGACTGCGTTGCCGGTCAGTGACTGGTCGAGGCCCTCTGCTTCATAAGCGACCGCGGCCGCGCCACGGGCGACGGCATCCTGTATGTGATCGCGACCATCGAACTGCAGACCCGGTACAGCGAGGAACAGGTCTCCGCCGCGAACCTTGCGACTGTCGAGTGTCAGCTCACGGATCAGCACGTCGCTGCCGGCCTGAGGCAGCAGGTGATTCAATGGCATCGGCATCAGATACGCCCTCCCTTGCCCTTTGCCGCTTCGGCGGTCTGCAGCTCGGCAGGCGGCGGCAGATTGTCCGGTGCGACGTTCATCAGCCGCAGGGCGCGCGCCATGACCTTGCCGAACACCGGTGCCGCGACCAGTCCGCCGTAGTACTGTCCTTTGCTCGGCTCGTCCACGACGATCACCGCAGCGATGCGCGGATTGGAAAGTGGCGCAACCCCGGCGAAGAACGAGCGATAGGCGTCTTTGGTGTAGCCGCCGGTGCCGGAAATCTTCTTCGCGGTACCGCTCTTGCCGCCTACGTGATAGCCCGGCACCTTGGCACGAGCGCCGCCGCCACCCTCCTCTTCCACGACCGCGCGCAACATCTGCAGAACAATGCCGGAAATCTCTTTGTCAATAACCTGCACGCCGTCCTGGGTGCGATCCAGACGCAACAGAGAGAGCGGCACGTTGCTGCCCTGGTTACCCAGCACGGCATACGCATGCGCCAACTGTACGGCGGTCACCGACAGGCCATAGCCGTAGGCAAGCGAAGCCGTCTCAGCGTCTCGCCACTTGCGATGATTGGGCAGATTGCCGACGCGCTCGCCGGGGAAACCCAGCCCGGTATCCTGGCCAAAACCGGCCTGTTGCATCACCGCGTATACCGGCTCGGCGCCGATATCCAAGGCGATCTTGCTGATGCCGACGTTGCTCGACTTCATCAGAATCCCGGTCAGCGTCAGCATGCCGCCACGGGAGACATCACGAATCGTGTAGCGGCCGATACGCATCCACCCGGGCAAGGTATTGACGACCGAATCCGGCTGATATTTACCGGTACCCAGCGCCGCCGCGATGCTGAAAGGTTTGACGGTGGAACCGGGCTCGAAGACGTCGATCATGGCGCGATTGCGCATTGCCGCGGGCTGCAGATTGCGCCGATTGTTCGGGTTATAGGTAGGCTGGTTGGCCATGGCGAGAATCTCGCCGGTCTTGACGTCGACCATCACCAGGCTGGCGGCTTTGGCACCGTATTCCTGCACGACGTTGCGCAGCTCGCTGTGCGCGAGGTACTGCAGGCGCAGATCGATCGACAATGCCATCGCCTTGCCGGCCTTGGCGTTCTTTACTACCTGAACGTCCTTGATCAACCGCCCGCGACGATCCTTAAGCACCTGACGCTTGCCTGGCACACCAGCCAGCCACTCGTCATACGCGAGTTCCATGCCCTCACGGCCACGATCATCGATATCGGTGAAGCCGACCACATGGGCAGCCACTTCGCCAGCCGGATAGAACCGACGGAACTCTTCTTGCGCATAAACGCCGGGGATCTTCAGGTCGAGGACTTCCTGCCCCTGCTCCGGGGTAAGTCCGCGCACCAGATAGATGAACTCGCGCGACGCCTGCGACCTGAGACGCTCGCTCAGCGTGGCAGCATCCTGACCCAGCGCCTTGGCCAAGTCCGGCCAACGCGACTTTGCTGCCTGCAGCTCTTTGGGATTGCCCCACAACGTGGTAACCGGCGTGCTCACCGCGAGCGGTTCACCGTTGCGATCGGTGATCAGACCACGATGCGCAGGAATCGGGATATGCCGAACGCTGCGCGCATCACCCTGCCCCTTGAGGAAGCCCTGATCCATCACCTGAAGATCGACGATACGCCAGACAATTGCACCGACCAGCAGCGCCAGCAGCGTGAGCACGATACGAAACCGCCACGGATACAGCGCACCTTGAAGGGTCATGGCTTCACCAGCCTGACGTCTGCCGCTTCGGGGATATGCATGTGCAACTGCTCGGTCGCCAGCGTCTCGATGCGGCTGTGCGCAGTCCAGGTGCTCTGCTCGAGGATCAACCGCCCCCACTCGGCCTGGGCCTTGTCACGCACGCTAAGCTCACCGTAGAGCTCGTTGAGCAACTGACGATTCCAATGTGCCGAGTAGGCAACTGCGATCGCCGACAGCAGGACACTGACGAACAGCACCAGCATCAACAGGCTGCCGCTGGGCATGGAGCGCATTACCTTGGTCACCGCAGCTTCTCCGCCACGCGCATTACCGCACTGCGCGAACGCGGGTTGCCCTTGACCTCGGCATCGGAAGCGTACTGCGGCTTGCCGAGCAGCTTAAGGCGCGGCTCGAATGCCTTCGGAATGATGGGCAGGTCGCGTGGCAGCTTGTCCGCCTCGCCCTTGGCGTGGCGGCGCATGAACTGCTTGACGATGCGGTCTTCCAGCGAATGAAAGCTGATGACCACCAGCCGGCCGCCCACTTCCAGTGCCTCCAGGGCTGCATCAAGGCCATGCTCCAGGTCGCCAAGCTCATTGTTGATGTAGATGCGCAGTCCCTGAAACGCACGAGTCGCCGGATTCTTGCCCTTCTCCCAAGCGGGATTGGCCTCAGTCAGGACCTTGGCGAGGTCGGCGGTACGCTCGAAAGGCGCCGCTTCGCGGCGCTGCACCACCGCACGAGCCATGCGCTTGGCGAAGCGCTCTTCGCCATAATCCTTGAACACCCGGGCGATCTCATCTTCGTCGGCGTGCGCTATCCAATCGGCCGCACTGACGCCTCGGCTAGGATCCATGCGCATGTCCAGAGGACCGTCGTTAAGAAAACTGAAGCCGCGCTCGGGGTCGTCCAGCTGCGGTGACGAAACGCCCAGATCCAGCAAAACGCCACTGACGGTTCCGCTCCAGCCGCGCTGCGCCACCTCTTCGCCAAGTTCGGCAAAACTTCTCTGCACAACGACAAAGCGGCCGTCCTCGGCCGCCAGTGCTTGCCCCGTAGCGATGGCTAACGGATCCTTGTCGAATCCTAGCAATAGGCCATCAGGCCCAAGCTGCTGAAGCAGTAGCCGGCTGTGACCACCCCGCCCAAAGGTGCCATCCAGATAGCGTCCGTCCGGGCGCACGCTCAGCGCCGCGACGGCTTCGTCGAGCAACACGGTGATATGTCGCAAGCTGCTGATCTGGTTCACAGGATTAGGTCACGTAGTTCTTCCGGCAGACCGCCGGGTTGCTTGATGGCCGCCAGGTCCGCGTCAGAAACCGCGTTCCAGTCGTCCTCGTTCCATAGTTGAAACTTGTTCAGTTGCCCTACCAACATCGCGCGCTTGTCCAGCCGGGCGTACTCACGAAGACGCGGCGGCACCACGACGCGCCCACTGCCATCCATTTCCAGATCGACAGCATTACCAATCAGCAGGCGTTGCAGGCGACGGGCCTCTTCACGCAAGGAGGGCAATTCGCGGAGCTTGGCTTCGATCAGCTCCCACTCGGGCAAGGGGTAAATGCACAAACAACGGTCCACGGCGTCGATCGTGATGATCAGCTGGCCATCGCCACGGGAATTCAGCTCGTCGCGATACCGGCTGGGCATGGCTAGCCGGCCTTTGGCGTCGAGACTGATGGCGTTAGCTCCGCGAAACACGGCTGCGCTTCCCCTGAATTAGCTATCCATGCCCATATCTACCCACTTTCTGCCACTTCCTACCACTTGTGCGCACTATAGAAACGCAGCCGCCCCACCGTCAAGGCGAGCCAGACGGGAAAAAGCCTTACGGAGCGGCAATTTAGCGACGTTGAGAGGTAATTCGAGCGGAGAATGCGCAGAGGACTGGAAGCATCTTCAGAGACAACAGCGAGTTGCTCAACAAAGTTAAAGTACTTTGTTAAGAGCAAGAATGTTTCGGAATTAAAAATAGGGTATTGCGAAGGAAGAAGGAGGAGAGTCGATCTGTAAGCCGGGTTCTGTCGAGGACAGCCATTCCTCTACGACAGCCATCGCTGACTGCCTCTAGCAACCTACCCGGATCCAGCGCGGGCCACGCCGATGGATCCCTATTTGGTCTTGCTCCAAGTGGGGTTTACCTAGCCACGGACTGTTGCCAGCCGCGCGGTGCGCTCTTACCGCACCTTTTCACCCTTACCGGCACTGAAGTGCTTAGGCGGTTATTTTCTGTGGCACTTTCCGTAGGCTCGCGCCTCCCAGGCGTTACCTGGCACTTCGCCCTATGGAGCCCGGACTTTCCTCCCTCCCTTTTTGTGGAACAAAAAGAGACAGCGACTGTCCGATCGACTCTCCAGGCGCCAGAGTATCGCCGCAACGCGCTGCCTGCAAGCTCACCAGGCGGCACGAGGCCCAGACCCAGCTCCTATTTGCGTTCCAACGCCGCCTGGTACAACAGATTCTTACGCACACCGGTAATATCGGCTGCGATTGCGGCCGCCCGCTTGAGCGGCATTTCTGCCAACAGCAGATCGAGCACCCGGAGCGCCTCTGCGCTCACCGCGCTCTCGTCTAGCGGAGCATGCCAACCCTCTACAAGCACCACGCACTCGCCGCGCTGCTGATTGCTGTCGGCCTCGACCCACGCGTGCAACTCGCTCAGCGGCAGCCCTTTCAGTGTTTCGAACGTCTTGGTCAGCTCTCGGCCGAGCACGGCAATTCGATCGCCACCGAACACATCTCGAAAGTCGCCAAGCGATTCCAGTATGCGGTGCGGAGCTTCGTAGAAGATCAGAGTGCGTGGCTCTTCTTTCAGCGCTTCGAGCCGTGCACATCGTGCAGCAGCCTTGGCAGGCAGAAAGCCTTCGAAGATGAATCGATCCGAGGGCAACCCAGCCGCCGACAGTGCGGCGATCAGCGCACAAGCACCCGGCACCGGCACCACTGCAACCCCAGCGGCACGCGCCTGGCGCACCAGGTGATATCCCGGATCGGAAATCAATGGCGTACCCGCATCGGAGATCAGCGCGACATCCTCTCCACCTTGCAACCGCCCGATGAATCGCCCCCCCTCTTCACGCTCGTTATGCTCGTGGCAAGCTGCCAGCGGCGTCTGAATACCGAAGTGCGCGAGCAACCGAGACGAGTGACGGGTATCCTCCGCGGCTATCAGCGACACCTCTCGCAGCACCCGCAGCGCTCGGGCACTGATGTCCTCCAGATTGCCGATCGGCGTGGCGACGACATAAAGCGTCCCCATTCCGGAATTCGCACCACCACTGGCAGTCACAAGGGCTTACCTCTGTCACGGAAATGCGCATTGTAGCCCGATTCACCGCCGCAACATCGCCGCCACTCCAGCGCTTGGGTACAATCCGCCAACACTCGCCAGTGCTTTCAGGAACGATCAAACAATGGCTTGCTTACGCCCCCTTCTACTCCTGTGCGTCGCAATCATGCTCGCAGCTTGCGCCAGCTCTCCCTCTTCGACATTGGGCGAACTGCCTCGCACACCACAGGCCTCCACCCAGCAACTGCTGGAGAAAGCCGACCAAAGCGACCCCGAACAAGCCGTACAGCTGCGCCTGGCCGCCGCCGACCAGAGCATCCAACAGGGCAACCATGCCCAGGCTCGCAGCATTCTGGAAAAGGTTCAGCTGGATACACTGAAACCAGCGCAGCAGATCTTCGCATTGACACTGCAGGCCGAAATCGCACTAGCCGATGGCAAACCGGAACAAGCCGAGCAAGCACTGCAGCACCCTGCGTTCGAACGCCTGGGCGAGCTACCAGTGGCGCAGCAGGTTCGTAGCCAGCTGGCGCGGGCGGAAGCGCTGGAGGCGACCGACAAGCCCCTCGCCGCTGCGCGCGAACGGGTTTTCACTGCTCCACTCCTGAGCGGCGAGCAAGCCAGAACCAACCACGAAGCCATCTGGAAACTCATATCCGCACTTCCCGAGCAGCAACTGCAAGGCGCGGCAGATGACGATCTCGCCGGCTGGCAGTCGCTGGCGCTGTCACTGAAACGCGCCGGCACCGTTGCCCAGCAACAGCGCGCCATTGACGACTGGATTGCACAAAACCCCCAGCACCCTGCCGCAGAACAGCTCCCTGAGCCACTACAGAAACTTCGTGAGCTGGCCGATCAGCCCCTGAACAACATCGCACTGCTGCTCCCCATGGACGGCCAGCTGGCAAGCGTCGCTCGCGCCCTGCGTGACGGCTTCCTTGCGGCACACCTGCACGCGCAGCAATCCGGCCAGGCGCTGCGCATCGAGCTTTATGACAGCACCCGCATGACCTCCATCGACGAGTTCTACAGACAGGCCCAGGCTGCCGGCGTACAGCTGGTCGTGGGCCCGCTGGAAAAGGATCTGGTGCGCCAACTGGCCGAGAGGGATCAGCTGCCGATCACGACACTCGCCCTGAACTACAGTGACGCCGGTCAGAGCACCCCGCCCCAGCTGTTCCAGTTCGGCCTGGCTGCCGAGGACGAAGCCCGCGAGGTCGCCCGCCGCGCATGGGCGGACGGCCATCGCCGCGCCATCGCACTGGCTCCTCGCGGAGACTGGGGCGGGCGGATTCTGGATGCCTTCCGCCAGAGCTGGGAAGAAGCCGGCGGAACACTGGTTGCAGCCGAGCCATTGGCCGAGCCCGTGCAACTCGCCAACCAGATCGCCGATCTGCTGCAACTGCGCAATAGCGAGAGTCGTGGCGGACGGGTCAGCAGCATCACTGACGCCTCGACGAGCAACCAGCCCACTCGCCGGCAGGACGTCGACTTCCTGTTCCTGGCAGCCACTCCGCAGCAGGCCCAGCAAGTCCGACCCACCCTGATCTTCCAATATGCGGGCGACCTTCCGGTATACGCCACCTCTCACCTGCATGCGGCCAGCCACGATCGCACCCAGTACCTCGATCTCGAAGGCATTCGTTTCGCAGAAACACCTTGGCTATTGAACGACCAACTTCCATTGCGCCAGGAAGTCGAGCAGAAATGGCCGCAGGCGGGAGGCAGTCTGGGTCGACTGTACGCAATGGGTGCGGACGCCTACCTTCTCGCGCCGCGGCTGAATCAACTGCTGGCACTTCCGGATACTCAACTCGACGGCCTCTCCGGCACGCTCAGCCTGAACCCGCAGCAGCGCATCGAGCGTCATCTTCCATGGGCCGAGTTCCGCGACGGCGAGGTCCAGCGCCTGGATAACACGCAGTAATGAGCGACAGCCAGAGCAGCGGACGCTCTGCCGAAGCACTCGCGTTGCGTCACCTGTGCGAACAGGGCCTGCGCCTGCTGACGCGCAACTGGTCCTGCCGCAGCGGGGAGCTTGATCTGGTCATGCTCGACGGCGATACAGTAGTATTCGTCGAGGTCCGCTACAGGCGCTACGCCGCCTGGGGTGGCGCCCTTGAAAGCATCGATGCGCGCAAGCAGCAGAAGCTGATCAAGGCTGCCCAGCTCTTCCTGCAGAAGGAAAGCCGATGGGCCCGGAGCCCTTGTCGCTTCGACGTCGTTGCGATCACATCAGCCGGGCAGACCGAGAATCTGAACTGGATCCGCAACGCATTTGATAGCTGAACGATTCATTACGCAGCGACTGCTGCACGATGCCGCCCAGCCCTAGCGAACCGCAAGCGCATACCGAAGCGATAGCCGGTGGCGCTTGCAACCTTTAAGGTCGAACACAATGGACATGCAAACCCGAATCCGCCAACTGTTCCAGGCCAGCATCGAAACCAAGCAGCAGGCCATGGAAGTCCTGGCCCCGAGCATCGAGCAGGCCGGCCAGGCGATGGTCAATGCCCTTCTTAGCGAAGGCAAGATTCTTACCTGTGGCAACGGCGGCTCCGCCGGCGACGCGCAGCATTTCTCCTCCGAACTGCTCAACCGCTTTGAGCGTGAGCGGCCGAGCCTTCCCGCCATCGCTCTGACCACCGACAGCTCGACGATCACCTCGATCGCCAACGATTACAGCTACAACGAAGTATTCTCCAAGCAGATCCGCGCCCTGGGTCAGCCAGGCGACGTATTGCTAGCGATCTCTACAAGCGGCAATTCCGCCAACGTGATCCAGGCCATCCAGGCAGCTCATGACCGGGAGATGCTGGTAGTGGCACTGACTGGACGGGACGGCGGCGGCATGGCGTCGCTGCTGCTGCCAGAAGACGTCGAAATCCGCGTACCAGCCAAGGTAACCGCCCGCATCCAGGAAGTGCACCTGCTGGCTATCCACTGCTTGTGCGACCTGATCGACAACCAATTGTTCGGAAGTGAGGAATGAACGTGCCCCGCCTGCCTGTTATCGCCCTAGGCCTGTGTCTGGCCGTCAGCGGCTGTAGTTCGGTACTGACCGCAACCCGCGACGATCCAATTGCCGATAACCGCGGCACCCGCACCATCGGCAGCAAGATCGACGACTCGCTGATCGAGACAAAGGCTGCGGTCAATATCGCCAAGGCCCATCCCGACCTTGATCAGGGCTCGCACATAGTCGTAGCGAGCTACAACGGCGTCGTGCTGCTGGCCGGACAGACTCCGCGCGCAGAACTCAAGGAAACGGCCGAACGAGCTGCAGGCAGCGTGCAGCGCGTCAAGCGCGTCCACAATGAACTGCAGATCCTGCAGCCCTCCTCTGCACTGGCACGCAGCAACGACTCTTGGCTGACCACCAAGATCAAGACCCAGATGCTCGCAGATAACAGCGTGCCGGGCTCGCGGATCAAGGTGATCACCGAAAACGGCATTGTCTATCTGCTGGGCCTGGTTACCCGCCAGGAAGGCAACCGCGCGACCAACCTCGTGCAGAGCGTCAGTGGCGTGCAGCGTATCGTAAAGCTGTTCGAATACATCGACTGACCGACTTTGGCGCCCGATAGACCCGGGCGCCGCGCTCGTCTACTTGACCACCTTCAAACTCGGACGTCCGCCCGGCCGCGGCGCGTCGTCACCACCGCTCTCGCTTGGCGCATCGTCGTCCGGCGGCGTCGGCTCGATCTCGAACACCATGCCCTGCCCATTTTCCCTGGCATAGATGGCCATCACCGCAGCGGACGGTACGTTCAACGAGTGAGCAACGCCACCGAAACGCCCCTCGAAGCTGATCGCCTCATTATCCATGTGCAGGTGGCGTATGGCGCTTGGCGCCACGTTCAGCACGATCTGCCCGTCACTGGCGAACCCGGCAGGGACCTGCACGCCGGGATAATCGACGTTGACCAGCAAGTGCGGCGTGCAATCGTTGTCCACGATCCACTCGTAGAGCGCCCTAACTAGATAGGGTCGACTTGAATTCATGGGAACCCTCTCTCAGCGCATGTTGCGCTCGACGGCGGAAAGACTGGCCTGAAAGACCTCGCGGGCGAAACTGCGCTCCATATAGTCAAGCAACGGCTTGGCAGCTCGAGGCAACTCGATACCGAGTCTGGGCAAACGCCAGAGGATAGGCAACAGGCAGCAGTCGACGAGACTGATCTCGTCACTCATGAAATACGGCTTTTCCGCGAATATCGGCGACACGCCGGTCAAGCTTTCACGAAGCTCTTTGCGAGCCTGCGCGCGTTGCGGCTCAGCGGTACGCTGGTCAAGGATACGGTCGGCCAGCGAACACCAATCTCGCTGAATGCGATGAACCAGCAGGCGAGTATTCGCCCGCGCAACCGGATAGACCGGCAATAAAGGGGGATGGGGGTAACGCTCTTCCAGATACTCCAGAATCACACTCGGCTCATACAGTGCCAGATCGCGATCCACCAGCGTCGGAACACTGGCATACGGGTTCACCTCGGCCAGCTTGGCCGGACACTGCCCCGCCTCGACGTCAAGTATGTCCACACTGACGCCTTTCTCTGCGAGCACGAGACGAACGCGATGGGAATAGTGGTCGGCGGGATCGGAGTAGCAGCCCAACCGATTGGTTGCAGCCATAGGTCCTTCCTCACTCTTTATCTTGAAGCAGAAAAAACACGCGCGCCCAGAGGGCGCGCGCAGGGTACAGCAGTTGCGGCTTGCAGCTTAGTGAACGTCTTTCCAGTACTCACGCTTGAGCAGGTAAGCGAACACGAAGAACACCGCCAGGAACAGCAACACATAGGTACCGATACGCTGGCTCTCCAGCTTGACCGGGTTTGCCGAATAGGCAAGGAAGGTCACCAGGTTCTTGATCTTCTCGTCGTACTCGGCCTCGGAGAGTGTGCCGGTACCAGGCTCGACGACCATCTGATCGCATGCCTCCTCGGTGATCGGCGTGCCGGTCAGAGGATCGAACTGCTTGCGACCGTCCTCGACCACCTGCACCTGCTTGCAGCCCACGATGCGACGCCCCTGAAGCGGAGCCAGCACGTGCGGCATACCCACGTTCGGGAAGACCGTGTTGTTGACGCCATAAGGGCGGGCCGGATCTTCGTAGAAACTGCGCATGTAGGTGTACAGCCAGTCGTTGCCGCGAACGCGAGCAACCAGGGTCAGGTCCGGCGGAGCGGCACCAAACCAGACCTTGGCATCATCAGGCTTCATGCCGATCTTCATGTGATCGCCAAACTTGGCATCAGCAAAGACGATGTTGTCCATCATGACCTCTTCGGGAATACCGAGGTCAGTGGCAACACGCTCATAACGCTGGTACTGCGCGCTATGACAACCCATGCAGTAGTTGGCGAAAGTCTTCAGACCGTCCTGCATGGCCGCTTTGTCAGTCAGGTCGATATCGACCTTATCCAAGTGCACCTCGGTCCCTGCAGCGGAGGCAAAGACCGGCAGGATTGCAAGAATCAATGCAGCAAATTGCTTTTTCATCAGCCAGCCACCCTTTGCGGAACCACTTTGGTCTTCTCGAGCTTGGTATAGAACGGCATCAGGATGAAGTAGCCGAAGTAGATAGCAGTACATATCCGCGCGAGCAGAGTGCGCTCGGGAGTCGGTGCAAGTACGCCAAGCACGCCGAGAATGATGAAGGATACACAGAACGCCAACAGCGTTACTTTGCTCATCCAACCCTTGTACTTCATGGATTTGACCGGGCTTCGATCCAACCAGGGCAACACGAAGAGCACTGCGATCGCCGCCCCCATGGCGATAACACCAAGCAGCTTGTCAGGCACCGCACGCAGAATCGCGTAGAACGGAGTGAAGTACCAAACAGGAGCAATGTGTGCCGGAGTCTTGAACGCGTTCGCCACTTCGAAGTTCGGCTTCTCAAGGAAATAGCCACCCATCTCAGGGAAGAAGAACACGACCGCACAGAAGACGAAGAGGAACACCACGACACCGACAATGTCCTTAACGGTGTAGTACGGGTGGAACGGGATACCATCGAGCGGCACGCCGTTCTCATCCTTGGTCTTCTTGATATCGACACCCATCGGGTTGTTCGAGCCAACCTCGTGCAGCGCCAGGATGTGCAGAACGACCAGGCCAAGAATGACGATTGGCAGCGCGATCACGTGCAACGCGAAGAAGCGGTTCAGCGTGATGCCTGAGATGAGGTAGTCACCGCGAATCCACTGGGTCAGGTCACCACCGATGACCGGAATGGCACCAAACAGCGAGATGATTACCTGGGCACCCCAGTAGGACATCTGTCCCCAAGGCAGCAGATAGCCCATGAAGGCCTCAGCCATGAGCGCCAGATAGATCATCATGCCGAAGATCCACACCAGCTCGCGCGGCTTCTGATAGGAGCCGTAGAGGATCCCGCGAAACATATGCAGATAGACCACCACGAAGAACGCAGACGCGCCCGTGGAGTGCAGGTAACGGATGATCCAGCCGTACTCAACGTCGCGCATGATGTATTCGACGGAGGCGAACGCGCCCTCAGCCGAAGGCTCGAAGCTCATGGTCAGCCAGATACCGGTAAGAATCTGATTGACCAGTACGAGCAGCGCCAGCGAACCGAAGAAATACAGGACGTTGAAGTTCTTGGGGGCGTAGTACTTCGAAAGATGGTCTTCCCACATCTTGGTCGCGGGGAAGCGGGCGTCGACCCATTCCATGAACTTGCTCATCAGGCGTTCTCCTGGTCCACACCGATGATGATTACATTATCGGTCTCGTACGAGTGCGGGGGCACCGGCAGGTTCAAGGGAGCTGGCTGCGACTTATAGACGCGACCGGCCATATCGTATTTGGAACCATGGCAAGGACAGAAATACCCACCAAGCCAATCAGCACCGAGATCGGCCGCAGCCACCTCAGGACGGAAGGACGGCGCACAGCCGAGGTGAGTACACAGACCGACCACCACGAGCAACTCGGGCTTGATCGACCGGTTCTTCGGATCGACATAAGCAGGCTGCTCGGAAGCCTTGGACTCAGGATCGGCTACCTGGCCGGCAACCTTCTCCAGATTTCCGAGGACCTCGTCGGTCCGACGCACGATAAATACCGGCTGACCGCGCCACTCGGCGACCATCTGCTGCCCCGGCTCGATCTTGCTGATATTTACCCTTACCGGCGCACCGGCCGCCTTGGCCTTGGCACTCGGGAACCACGATCCCACAAACGGGACCGCAGCACCCACCGCTCCTGCAGCGCCCACCACCGAAGTGGCGGCCACAAGGAAGCGACGCCGGCCTGCATTCACGCCGTCATTGCTCATTCAGTCGTCTCCCATCAGCTTCTTATGGCCTGCTTGACGCAGGCATGTACCACGTAAAATTGGGCCGCGAAAAATTCGCCAAATGGTAAAGAAAAGGCCTTCTTCTGACAAGGTAATAGCCTGTCACATAAGCCCTAATGCCCGGCCTTCAGGCTTTCCAGCGCGCGACACACTGTCGCACCGCCATATAAAAACGCACCCAAAAAAAAAACGCCCAGCTCCGAACGAAACTGGGCGTTTCTTTTGAAAGCGCGAATTAGCGCTTGGAGTACTGCGGACGCTTGCGCGCTTTGCGCAGACCGACCTTCTTACGTTCCACTTCACGAGCGTCGCGAGTGACGAAGCCAGCCTTACGCAGCGGGCTGCGCAGAGTTTCGTCATACGAGATCAGAGCACGAGTGATACCGTGACGAATGGCACCGGCTTGACCGCTGACACCACCACCGAGAACGGTGACGTAGATATCGAACTTCTCGACAGTCTCAGTCAGCTCCAGCGGCTGACGAACGACCATGCGGGCAGTTTCGCGACCGAAGAAGTTATCCAGCTCACGGTTGTTGATGGAGATCTTGCCAGTACCCGGGCGCAGAAAGACGCGCGCGGTTGCAGTCTTGCGACGGCCAGTGCCGTAATTTTGAGTCGCCGACATAATGAACTATTCCGTTAAATCTTCAGTTCTTGGGGCTGCTGGGCGGTGTGCGGGTGGCTGGCACCCTTGTACACCTTCAGCTTACGATACATGTCGCGACCCAGCGGGTTCTTCGGCAGCATGCCTTTGACCGCGGTCTCGATCACACGCTCGGGCGCCTTGGCGATCAGCTTCTCGAAGCTGATCGACTTGATGCCACCCGGGAAACCGGAGTGAGAGTAGTACACCTTGTCTGTGGTCTTGGCACCAGTCACACGCACTTGCTCAGCGTTGATCACGACGATGTAATCGCCAGTATCCACGTGAGGGGTGTATTCCGGCTTGTGCTTGCCACGCAGGCGGCTAGCGATTTCGGTTGCCAGACGACCCAGGGTCTGGCCGGCAGCGTCGACGACGAACCAGTCGCGCTTGACGGTTTCCGGTTTAGCAGTAAATGTCTTCATTCGTTATAGCCTCAGGGGCCGCCCTGAAAATAAGACGGCGAATCTTACTGAATGGTGCTCGCCCTGGCAAGGCCAGGGCAGCCGGAAACAGACGCTATCGGGGGCTCGGGTCAGCGCGTCCGCCACGGCAGTGGTTCGGTAGGCTAGGCATCCCCTACCTTTGGCTTGCGTCGACAGGCTAGGCATCCCCGGCGACAGGCTGCGGAATTATCCTGATTACCAGCAAAATAGCAACCGACATTTATAGTTATCGAATTCCGCTACACCCGCTCTCAAGCAGCCCACCAAACAACGAGCCTCACACTCCAGATATCTGCCAGCGTGACACCCAGGGCACTTCGGATACGTGGAACGCTCTCATGAGCACAAGCCGTCCCGTCTTCGTTAAGCTCTTCGGCACTCAGTCTGAGATCACGCGAGGTATTGCATGGAATATCGCTCACTCGGCCGCACAAATCTGAAAGTCAGTTCACTGTGCCTCGGCACCATGACATGGGGAGAACAGAACGACCAGGCCCAGGCATTCGCCCAGATCGACCGGGCGAAGACTGCCGGCATCAACTTCATAGATACGGCCGAGATGTACCCGGTGCCGCCGCGCCCGGAAACCTACGCAACCACTGAGCAATACATAGGAAATTACTTCCAGAGCCGGGGCGACAGAGCCGACTGGATCATAGCCACGAAGATCGCGGGACCCGGCAACGGCATTACACACATTCGCGACGGCCAACCTAGACTCAATCGCGAACAGATCCGCACCGCGCTCGATAACAGCCTTCGGCGTCTGCAGACCGACTGGATCGACCTGTACCAGCTGCATTGGCCGGAACGCAGCACCAACTTTTTCGGGCAGCTGGGCTACCGACATCAAGAAGGCGACTTCACTCCACTGGAAGAAACTCTCGAAGCGCTCGATGCCGAAGTCAAAGCGGGCAAAATCCGCCACATCGGCCTGTCCAACGAAACACCTTGGGGCGCGATGAAATACCTGCAATTAGCCGAAGCTCGCGGCTTGCCGCGTTCGGTTTCGATACAGAACCCTTATAACCTGCTCAATCGCAGTTTCGAGGTTGGCCTGGCGGAAATCAGCATCCGCGAACAATGCGGCCTACTCGCGTACTCGCCACTGGCATTCGGCATGCTCAGCGGCAAATACGAGAACGGTGCTCGCCCTGCCAGCGCGCGCCTCACGCTCTTTCAACGCTTCGCACGCTATAACAATCCCCAGGCCAAAGCCGCATGCTCTCGGTACGTTAAACTGGCTCGCGAGCATGGACTGGATCCAGCACAGATGGCGCTTGCCTATGTCACAGCGCAACCCTTCGTCACCAGCAATATCATCGGCGCGACATCACTAGAGCAACTTGAGTCGAATATCCGTAGCACCGAAATTACGCTCTCGAGTGAAGTGCTAGCCGCAATTGAAGCGATCCACACAGAACAGCCGAATCCAGCCCCCTAAGCCCCTTCACGAAGCACCGACCACTGCGCGCCGGCAACAACGAGCACAAAGGAATCACTAGCATGATCGCCGCCCACCTGCTTGCTCCATCCAGCCTGCTGGCAGGCTGGATAATCTATGTGATCGCGCTGTTATGGGCGGCCTGGCGAGCTCCCTGGGTCGAGCTCTTCAGTGATACTCGCCGTCAGCACTTGCTGTTCGGCGCAATGCTTTCGATCCTTCTGCTCTGGCTGGTGCGAAGGGACTTCGATTCGGGCCTTTCATTCCACTTCATCGGGCTGACAGCCGTCACCTTGCTACTGGACTGGCCACTGGCAATCATCGCCGCCCTCATCGCCCAGGTCGGCCTGACACTGACAGGCCATCAACAAGTTGCAGCCCTGGGCATGAACGGCATCCTGCTGGTACTGATCCCAGTGCTGGTCACGGTTGTATGCGCGCGACTCGTAGAACGCGCCCAACCCCGCAACCTGTTCGTCTTCATTTTCTTCGCTGGATTCTTTCCAGCGGCGCTCGCAGCATTGGCGTGCATCCTGGCATCGCTCGGCGTACTGCTACTAGATGGTCGCTACCCGATGCCGCCTTGGCTGGCGGATTTTGCCGGCTACCTATGGCTGGTCATGTTCCCCGAAGCCTTCATCAACGGCACAGCGATTACCGCCCTGGTGGTTTTCTACCCGGACTGGATGGAAAGTTTCAATCAAAGCCGCTATCTGCAGGCGCCATGGAAAGAAGACAAGTAGCGTCAAAGCGCTAGTGCTCGCGCGGAGGCATGTCACCGGAGAACAGATCATCCTCGAGTTCATTGCCCGGAATCGCGTGCGCTTCCGACGCCCAGGCGCCAAGATCGATAAGCTTGCAACGATCGGAACAGAACGGCCGGCTTGGGCTTTTCGGCCCCCACTCTACCGGTGCTCCACACGTCGGACACTCAACTATCGCAGCGGTCATACCTGCCCTCCTCGTAACGTCAAATAAAAGCGGTGCAATCGCTCGACCTCCGCCCCTAGCCACGACAGATCTCGATCATTTACCAGCACATCATCGGCATGTTGCAGGCGCGCTTCACGACTGGCCTGCGCCTTGAGAATCGCCCGCACGTGCTCCTCACTGACTTGATCACGTGCCATCGTGCGCGCAACCTGGAGTGACACAGGGACGTCTACAACCAGCACACGATTGACCTGACGGTACTGCCCTGACTCGATCAGCAGCGGAGAAGCCATGATGGCGTAAGGCGACTCAGCCAAGGCGAGATGCCTGGCGATCTCAGCTCGAATCAGAGGATGCAGAAGCTGTTCCAGCCACCGCCTATCGGCCGGGTTATCGAATATACGCTCACGCAGCCCTTTTCGATCCAGAGCGCCGTTCGCGAGCAAGATGCCTGAGCCGAAGCGCTCGGCAATCTGCAGCAACGCTGGCCGCCCGGGCTCGACCACCCAGCGCGCCGCCTGATCGGCATCGACGACATGTACACCCAGACTGGCGAAGCGATCCAGCACCGCGGTCTTGCCACTACCAATGCCGCCAGTCAACCCGAGAATCCAGGGCTCCATCGCAACCACACCCAGACTAAAAACAGGACGCGCAGTAGTAACTACTCAGCCTGCGAAGCGCAAGCCCAGAACGTCTTTCGTTAAGAGTACAAGTCGGCGGAACGGCTTTCGACTCAGCAATGGTGTCCGACTTAGAAGCGCGCGAAATGGAGATAGCTCTCGGTAATCCAGTCACCCCAAAGCAACGCGATCCAGCCGGCGATCGCCAAGTAGGGACCGAAAGGGATGGGCGTGCCGCTCTCGGCGCGCTGCACCCGCAACAGGATTGTGCCAAGAACAGCCCCAACCACGGACGACAATAGAATGGTAAGTGGTAACACCTGCCAACCACCCCAAGCTCCCAACATCGCAAGCAGTTTGAAATCGCCATAGCCCATACCTTCTTTGCCGGTGACCAGCTTGAACAGCCAATAAACCGACCACAGGCTCAGATATCCCGCTACCGCTCCCCACAGTGCACTTTCAAGCGATACGAACAAGCCGAAGCTGTTCAGGATGAGACCAAGCCACAACAACGGCAGAACCAGCGAATCGGGCAGCAACTGATGATCGATATCGATCATGCTCATCGCCACCAACCCCCAGGTCAGCACCAGCATTGCTCCTGCCTGCCAGGTGAAGCCGAAATGCCAGGCGACATAACCGGAAAGCAGGCCGCACGCCAACTCCACGAGGGGATAGCGACTACTGATCGCTGCCCGGCATGACGAACATTTGCCACGCAATGCCAGCCAGCTGATCAAGGGGATATTCTCCCAAGCGCGAATCTGATGATCACAGTACGGGCACCGCGAGCTTGGCAGCAGCAGATTGAAGCGCTCACTGATCGCCTCCGGCGGGCACTCGAGATACTCAAGCGCCTGCGCACGCCACTCACGCTGCATCATGATCGGCAGGCGATAAATCACGACGTTGAGGAAGCTGCCGATCAACAAGCCCAGCAATGCAGCGGACAAAACAAAGGCCAGCACGTGGCTGGCCAGATAATCGATCAACATCATAATCAGACGACGGCACCCAGCTGGAAAATCGGGAGATACATGGCAATGATCAAACCGCCGACCAGCACACCAAGCACCGCCATGATCATTGGTTCCATCAGAGCAGTCAGCCCGTCGACCATATTGTCGACTTCGTCTTCATAGAACGTCGCCACCTTCGCAAGCATCTCATCAAGAGAGCCGGACTCCTCGCCAATCGCGGTCATCTGGATCGCCATACTGGGAAAGGTGCCGGTAGTGCGCATCGAAAAGTTAAGCTGCATACCACTGGATACATCAGCCTTGACCTTCATCGTCGCGTTGCGGAACACCACATTGCCGGTCGCCCCGGCCACCGAGTCCAATGCATCGACCAACGGCACACCGGCGGCAAAGGTAGTGGCCAGCGTGCGCGCAAAGCGCGCCACCGCAGACTTATAGAGAATATCGCCGACCACTGGGATCTTGAGCAAAAAACGGTCAAACCCATTGCGGAAACGTTCCGATTTGCCGTGGGCAGTCTTGAAAGCATAAGCCGCCCCAAACATGACGAGCAGCACCACGTGCCACCAGGCCTGCAGCGCTTCGGACAAGCCAATCACCATCAATGTAAACGCCGGGAGCTCCGCGCCGAAGTTTGCGAAGACGTCCTGAAACTGCGGAACCACCTTGATCAGCAAGATCGCCGAAACAATGATTGCAACCAATACGACGGCAATAGGGTAATTCATCGCCTTCTTGATCTTGGCCTTCAGGGCCTCGGTCTTTTCCTTGTAGGTTGCCACCCGATCAAGCAGCGTTTCTAGCGAACCGGACTGCTCGCCCGAGTCGACCAGGTTGCAATAGAGATCATCGAAGTACTGCGGCTTCTTGCGCAGCGCCGTTGCGAAGCTATTACCCGCGGCGACCTCCTGTTTCAGATCATCCACCAGCTTGCGCATGTTCGGATTGTCAAAACCCTCACCAATGATGTCGAACGACTGCAGCAGCGGCACGCCGGCCTTCATCATCGTTGCCATTTGCCGAGTGAACAGCGCGATATCCATCGGCTTGATCTTTTTTCCGGCACTGAACAGCGACACCGACTTCTTGCGCACCTTTTGCGGGTTGACGCCCTGCTTGCGCAGCTGCGCCTTGACCATCGCGGGGCTCACGCCGTTGAGCTCGCCCTTTATCTTCGCGCCCTGCTTGTTTGTCCCTTCCCAGGTGAACACACTGGTTTTTATCGCTTTCTGCGCCATGTTAGTCCTTGGTCACCCGGTTCACTTCTTCCAGGCTGGTCACGCCCTGCATGGCTTTAACTAGAGCCGAAGTACGCAGATCGTTAAAGCCGTCTTTACGCATCTGGGTGGAAATGTCGATGGAATTGCCGTCCTCCATGATAATCCTGGCCAACGCCGGCGTGTTTTTAACCACTTCATAAATACCGACACGGCCTTTGTAACCACCCTTGCAATTGTCGCAGCCGACCGGGCCATAGATTTTGAACGTCCCGATCTTGTCGGCAGGGAAGCCCTCTTCCAACAGCGCCTCGCGCGGCAGATCGACCTCCTTCTTGCAACTGTTGCAAAGCTTGCGTGCCAGTCGCTGCGCGATGATCAGGTTGACCGAGGTCGCGATATTGAACGCGGCCACCCCCATGTTGCGAAGACGGGTCAGGGTTTCCGCGGCGCTGTTGGTGTGTAGCGTCGACATGACCATGTGGCCCGTCTGCGCCGCCTTGATGGCGATCTCAGCGGTCTCCAGATCGCGGATCTCACCCACCATGATGATGTCTGGATCCTGACGTAGAAACGCGCGCAACGCCTGGGAGAAGTCCATCCCCTGACGAGGATTGACGTTGACCTGGTTGATGCCCTCGAGGTTGATTTCCACCGGATCTTCGGCAGTAGATATATTCACGTCCACCGTATTGAGAATATTCAGGCCGGTGTAGAGAGAAACCGTCTTACCAGAGCCGGTCGGGCCGGTAACCAAAATCATGCCCTGTGGTTGCTTCAGGGCATTCATATAGAGCTCTTTCTGATCCTCTTCATAACCCAATGCATCGATGCCCATCTGCGCACTGGACGGATCGAGAATTCGCATCACGATCTTCTCTCCCCAGAGCGTGGGTAGCGTATTGACGCGAAAATCGATGGCCTTATTCTTGGACAGCTTCATCTTGATGCGACCATCCTGCGGCTTGCGGCGCTCGGAGATGTCCAGGCCAGCCATGACTTTCAAGCGTGCGGAGATACGCGGAGCCAGCTGGACCGGAGGCCGCGCCACCTCATGCAGGATGCCGTCCGTACGCAGGCGTACGCGAAAGACTTTTTCGTAAGGTTCGAAGTGCAGGTCGGACGAGCCTCCACGAATGGCGTCGAGCAGCATCTTGTTGACGAAGCGCACGACCGGGGCGTCGTCAGCGGCCTCGCCTGCGTCATCATTTGCAGAATCATCCGACACGGTCTGAACATCGACCCCGTCCAGGTCGACATCACCGAGATCCTCCAGGCCGGAGGTTGCGCTTTCGAAAAACTTGTCGAGGGCCAACCCAAGCTTGTCGTCCTCCACCAGAATCGCCTCGGTCGTCAGCCCAGTACTGAACTGAATGTCTGTTACAGCTTGCTGGTTGGTTGGGTCCGACACCGCCACGAACAATTTGTGGCCGCGCTTTATCAGCGGCAATACGCGGTGCTGGCGGGCCAACTTTTCAGACACAACATCTTTAAGCTGGATCTCCTTATCCAGCGCGTTGAGGTCCATGTACGCGACACCGAACTGCTCGGCGGCCAGTTCCGCGACCGCCCGGCCATTGGCGAGCTTGTTCTGCACCACATAGGTCACCAGCGACAGCTTGTTACGCGCCGCCTGCTGTTGCGCTTGCTGGGCAGTCTTGTCGTCGAGCAGGCCGGTCAGCACCATCTGCTTGGCCAGGCCGGAAAGGGCAACGTTGTCGGTCATGGGCACGGTTCTTCTGGATTAATGCCCGCCTTATAGCGCAGATAGCCAGGCGTGCCAAACAGCGTCATTGCAGGTGACGAAATTTGTCAGAAGCGCGCGAATCCAGGCAGCGTGCACGGTTCACATTGTTTCTAAGAACCGCGCAAATCGTGGGCTGGCAAAGTTGGCACGCCGGCTGCAACGAGGAGAACAGGCTCGACTGCCTGAACATTTCAAGGAGAAACACATGAAAGCTCAGATGCAAAAAGGTTTTACCCTGATTGAATTGATGATCGTTGTGGCGATTATCGGGATTTTGGCTGCGGTGGCGTTGCCGGCGTATCAGGATTACACCGCGCGCGCCAAAGTTACCGAAGCTCTAGGATTCGGTGCCGCAGGAAAAACATCAGTAGCGGAGTATTTCCAAGCTGAAGGCTCACTCCCGAAAGATAACGAAGCAGCGGGAATGGCCAAAAAAGAAGACATCAAGTCCAAGTTCGTTAAGTCAGTAGAAGTAGTAGATGGAGTTATTACTGTAACTATTGCCGACGCCATTGGCGTCTCAGATTTGAAAGGGGCTACATTTGCCCTGACGCCGAAGAAGAGCGATGGCACCACCACAGTCACTGCAGATTATACCGGCCCAATACTTTGGGAGTGCAAACCCGGCGCCGCGGCTAACAATAAATATTTCCCCTCTAACTGCCGCACCACCACACCACCTCCTAGCGAAGGCTAACGCGGTAAGTCGTAAGAAGGATTAGCGCTGTAGCCCTGTAGGGCGGGTGAAACCCGCGCGGTTACGCACCGCCTGATCGCTACATACAAAACCCCGCCCTAACCCGGCGGGGTTTTGTTTTTTCTGCATTAAAGAAACGTGGCCAACATAACGAAAATCGGCTGCTGCCTTGCTGACGTTTGACGTCGCGCCAACCTGATATCGGCGGGTTTCACCTGCCCTACATTGGCGTTGGCACCGTGCGACCCGCGCGGTTACGCACCGCCTGATGGCTACCTACGAAACCCCGCCCTAACCCGGCGGGGTTTTGTTTTCTGCATCGACGAAACATGGCCAACATAACGACAATCGGCTGCTGCCTTGCTGACGTTTGGCGCCGCGCCAACCTGATATCGGCGGGTTTCACCCGCCCGACATTGGCTTTGGCATCGCGCGACCCGCGTGGTTTATGCGCCACGCCAACCCGTTATCCACGAGTTTCACCCGCCCTACGGTTATTCAACGTCGCGCATGGTGGCGCCCGCCACGCCGCTTCCAGCCCAATCGGGAGGATAAACGCCATGCCGAACCCAGCGATGGAAAGACGACCACCGCCAATCGATAGCAGCATTAACAAACGCAGTAAGGCGGATCAATTCGTAGGATGGATTAGCGAAGCGTAATCCGTCGTTCACCGCGAACCTACTGTATCCGCCGTTGCAAACTAAACGCCTCGCCTTCGTGCGGGGCGTTCTGCTGTTTGAGGCGGCGACGCCGATTTCTTGCGGCGGATCGGTCCGGCGAAACGCTTTTCGTATGATGGAATCGCCAAAGGCGCTTCCGTCGGTTACCGCGAACCAACTGCATCCACCACTCAACACCGCAACCGCACCTACCCACTCGAACGTCGGATTACGCCTTCGGCTAATCCAACCTACGTTGCCTGGGCATCGCGGGCGGCGAACCGCTTTCCGTAATCGCGGTATGGCGGATCACTTTCCGTATGATGGAATCGCCGAAGGCGCTTCCGTCGGTTACCGCGAATCGGCTGCATCCACCGCCCAACACCGCAACCGCGCCAACCCACTCGAACGTCGGATTACGCCTTCGGCTAATCCAACCTACGTTGACTGGACCTCGCGGATCGGCGAACCGCTTTTCGTATGATGGAATCGTCGAAGGCGCTTCCGTCGGTTACCGCGAATTGCCTGCAACCATCAACTCGACACCGCAACCGTACCCACCCTCGCGAACGTCGGATTACGCCTTCGGCTAATCCAACCTACGTTGCCTGAACATCGCGGAGCGGTGAACCGCTTTTCGTATGATGGAATCGCCAAAGGCGCTTCCATCGGTTACCGCGACTGGGCCACACCTCCGACGGCTGATCCAACTTACACTTTTGGCTCATTAATACGTCGAGGGGGCAAGGATGCCTAACTATCGTCGCGCCCTGGCTCCAGGGGCGAGCTGGTTTTTTACGGTGAATCTTCTTGAGCGGCGCGGCAATGATTTGCTGGTGCGACACATCGATGTTCTGCGGACCGCCGTCCGGAGCGTGCATCGACTCCATCCCTTTACTATCAATGCCTGGGTGGTTTTACCCGAGCATATGCATTGCGTCTGGACACTACCGCCGGGTGATGCGGACTATTCGCTGCGTTGGCGCTTGATCAAAACGTTCTTCAGCCGCGCCTTGCCCCTGGACGAATACCGTTCGGCTGTACGCCTGCATCGCGGCGAGCGGGGTATCTGGCAGCGCCGTTATTGGGAACACCTCATCCGTAACGAAGCCGATTTCCGGCGGCATATGGATTACGTGTATGTAAACCCACTCAAGCATGGCCTGGTTCGGCGCGTTGGGGATTGGCCCTATTCGAGCTTTCACCGCGACGTTCGTGCCGGGCTGTACCCTGCCGACTGGGCGGGCGATCCGGAGCTTGTATTGCCAAGAGCCAAGCGTTCTACTCGCGGCCTGATGCATCCTTCTCCGTAGGATGGAATCGCCGAAGGCGCTTCCGTCGTTTACCCCGAACCGGCTGCATCCATCGCCCAACGTCGAAACCGCACCCACCCTCCGAAGGTCGGATTACGACTTCGGCTAATGCAACCTACGTAAGGCATTGACGGGCTATCGCTGGCCCTCACGCAGCCTGCTGGGCTAGCATCGGTCCCTTCTTGCCGCGAGACATGTCGCAGGCGATACCGATTTTTCAGGAGGAACCATGCCCTTTACCGTTTACCTGTCCGGGGAAATCCATACCGACTGGCGCGTTGAAATCGAGCGTGGCGCCAAGGCCGCCGAACTGGATGTAGTCTTCACTTCCGCCGTAACGGATCACGAAGCCAGCGATGCCGCCGGCGATTGCCTGGGCGCCGAGCCTAATGGCTTCTGGCGCGACCATAAGTCGTCCAAGGTAAACGCGATCCGCACCAAGACGCTGATTCAACAAGCCGATCTGGTGGTGGTGCGCTTCGGCGACAAGTACAAGCAATGGAACGCCGCATTCGACGCCGGTTACTGCGCAGCCCTGGGCAAGCCTTATGTGACGCTCCATGGCGACGACATCGTGCATCCCCTGAAGGAAGTCGACGCAGCCGCCATGGCTTGGGCGACCACCACCGAGCAGGTCGTGGAGATTCTGAAGTACGTGCTTCGCGACTGATACGGCTGGTTTGCAGGCTGAGCGATGGCCTGTATTCCCCACAGGATGTTTTTCGGCGAGCCCGGAATTGGCCTTGCCAAGACGGAGGAAAGCGAAGCACCACATTGATCGTAGGGTGCGTTCCACGCACCGAGCGGTATCAGGACGGGAACAAGCCATACCTGGCGTCACGTCTACTGGCTTCAGCATTTTCCGGTGCGCGGAGCGCACCCTACAAAAGTCCGGTTTCTGATGCGGCAAAACAAAACGCCTTGCAGTTCAAACTGCAGGGCGTTGTCGTTACCGGTACTAGATCAGATCGCGCCGCGCTGACGCAGCAGATCGATGACCTGCTTGGCACCCTCTTCCACCGTCAGCGACTCAGTGTCGATCACCAGATCGGCATTGCCCGGCACATCGTAGGGGAAGGACTCGCCGGGAATGTTGTCATCGCCAGCAGCGTACAAGCCTTGCGGATCGCGTTGCTGACAGGTCAGCGGCGAAGCCTGGACATAAACCGTAAGCAGGCGATCCGCACCTACCAACGCCTTGGCCTGTTCGCGGCCTTCGGCATCCGGTGCGACGAAGGCCGCCAGGGTCAAAAGACCCGCCTCGTTGAACTGGCGCGCCACTTGGGCGGCACGGCGCCAATTCTCGGTGCGACCGGCACGGTCCTGCGGCAGGCCCTTGTTCAGGTCGTGGCGCAGGTTCTGGCCATCCAGTACGTAAACAGCCCGCCCCATATCGAACAGTTTGCGCTCCACGGCGTAGGCCAAGGTGCTCTTGCCGGCACCGGACAGCCCGGTAAACAGCACAGTGGCAGGTTGCTGGCCAAAGCGGATCGCGCGCTCTTCGGTCGATACGTGAGCCAGCGCACCGTGATGCCCAGTAGAACCATGAGCAAGCGGATCAGCGATGATCATGCCGGCACCAACGGTGCCGTTGGTGAGCCTGTCGATGACGATGAATGAGCCAGTGGTGCGGTTCTGCGCGTAGCCATCCAGCGCGATCGGCGCATCCAGGCTGACCTTGACGCGACCGATTTCGTTGAGCTGCAGGCTGCTCGCAGCGCCCTTCTCCAGCGTATTCACATCCACCTTGTGGGCGATACTGGCGATGGAGGCCGGCACGTAGCTGGTAGCGCGCTTGATATCGTATTTCTTGCCCGGCAGCATCGGCTCTTCGCCCATCCAAACGAGCATCGCCTCGAAGCCGTCGGCGATACGCGGACGACTATCGGCATGCACCAGCATGTCGCCCCGCGAGACATCGATTTCGTCTTCCAGCGTCAGGGTAACGGCTTCACCCGGCGTCGCCTGCTCGAGTTCGCCATCGAACGTGACGATGGACTTGACCCGACTGATCTTGCCGGACGGCAGCACGGCGATCTCGTCGCCTTTGCGCACGATACCGCTGGCCAGGGTGCCGGCGAAGCCGCGGAAGTTCAGATTCGGGCGGTTGACGTACTGCACCGGGAAGCGCAGGTCATCGAAGTTACGGTCGCCGGCGATCTCAACGCTCTCGAGAATCTCCATCAGCGACTGCCCCTCATACCAAGGCGCACGTTCGCTGCGATTGACCACGTTGTCGCCCTTCAGCGCCGACATCGGCACAAAGTGCAGAGACGACGGCTTGAGTTCGATGCGATCGGCAAATGCCAGGTAGTCCGCCTTGATCTTCTCGAACACGTCCTGATCGAAGTTCATCAGGTCCATCTTGTTGATGGCGACGACGATATGCTTGATGCCCAGCAACGAGGTGATGAAGCTGTGGCGCTTGGTCTGGGTCTGCACCCCGTAGCGGGCATCTACCAGGATGATCGCGAGGTCGCAGGTGGACGCGCCGGTGGCCATGTTGCGCGTGTACTGCTCATGGCCGGGGGTGTCGGCGATGATGAACTTGCGCTTGGCGGTACTGAAATAACGGTAGGCAACGTCGATGGTGATGCCCTGCTCGCGCTCGGCCTGCAGCCCATCGACCAGCAGCGCCAGATCGACGTCTTCGCCAGTGGTACCGACCTTCTTGGAGTCGCGGGTGATCGCTTCGAGGTGGTCCTCGTAGATCATCTTCGAATCGTGCAGCAGGCGGCCGATCAGCGTGCTCTTGCCGTCATCGACGTTGCCGCAGGTCAGGAAACGCAGGAGTTCCTTGCGCTCGTGTTGCGCCAGGTAGGCGAGGATGTCCTCGCTGATCAGTTCGGATTGATGACTCATGATGCGTTTCCTTAGAAATAACCCTGGCGTTTCTTTTCTTCCATCGAGCCGGTGGCGTCATGGTCGATGACGCGCCCCTGGCGCTCGGAAGTGCGGGTCAGGAGCATCTCCTGGATGATTTCCGGCAGGCTGGTCGCGGTCGACTCGACCGCACCGGTGAGCGGGTAGCAGCCGAGGGTGCGGAAGCGGACCATGCGTTTTTCGATGCGCCCTTTTTCCTCATCGGTGAGGTGCTCGAGAATCCGCTCATCGTCGATCATGATCAGCGTGCCGTTCTTCTCGATGACTTCCCGCTCGGCAGCGAAGTACAGCGGCACGATCGGGATCTGCTCGAGGTAGATGTATTGCCAGATGTCCAACTCAGTCCAGTTGGAGAGCGGGAACACGCGGATCGACTCGCCCTTCTTGACCTTGCCGTTGTAGAGATTCCACAGCTCAGGGCGCTGGTTCTTCGGATCCCAGCGGTGCTTGCTGTCACGGAAGGAGTAGACACGCTCCTTGGCGCGGGATTTTTCCTCGTCGCGGCGGGCACCACCGAAGGCAGCGTCGAAGCCGTACTTGTCCAGCGCCTGCTTGAGTCCTTCGGTCTTCATGACGTCGGTGTGCTTGGCACTGCCATACGTGAAGGGATTCATGTCCTGCGCCACACCCTCGGGGTTGATGTGGGTGATCAGCTCAAGGCCCATCTCCTCGACCATCTTGGTGCGGAAGCTGTACATCTCCTGGAACTTCCAGCGGGTGTCGACATGCAGCACCGGGAACGGCAGCTTGCCAGGGAAGAAGGCCTTGCGCGCCAGGTGCAGCATTACGGCCGAATCTTTGCCGATGGAATACAGCATCACCGGGTTGCCGAACTCTGCAGCGACCTCTCGAATGATATGGATGCTTTCCGCCTCCAGCTGTTTCAGATGCGTCAGTTTGTCGACCATGGCTACTCACGATTTGGCAGATGGACGGCCGGCCGGCCGTGGAATGGGCGCAACTCTAACACGACCTTCAATTCTAATCAGGCCGCCTTTTAGACCTAAAAGCTATAGATTTATATCGACTCTCCGCCGTGCCACGGGACCGTGAGATGAGGGCTCCACGACTCACTGCGCTTGTAGAACAAGCTTTACGCGGGGTTTGGGCAATCAATGAATTGGTGCTCGATGCCGAAGCGGCTTGCTAGGTACTCACCCAGCGCACGGACCCCATAGCGCTCTGTCGCGTGATGGCCGGCAGCGAAGAAGCTCAGGCCATTTTCACGCGCGATATGTGCCGTGGGTTCGGAGATTTCACCGGTGATATAGGCGTCTACTCCGGCCGCCACAGCCTGATCGATATAGCCTTGGGCACCACCGGTACACCAGGCGACACGTCGAATCGGGCGGTCGCCGGCGACCATCAGCGGCTCCCGACCAAGCACGTCATGGATCCGACGCATGAACTCAGCCGGCGCCAGCGGTTTCTCAAGGGAGCCCACCAGCCCCACCGAGCGCGGATTGCCCGGCTCCAGCGGACCGTCGGAGCGAAGACCGAGCAATACGCCCAATCGGGCGTTGTTGCCAACCTCGGGGTGGACATCGAGTGGCAGGTGGTACGCCAGCAGGCTGATATCGTTGCTCAGCAAGGTTTTCAGGCGGCGCTGCTTCATGCCGACGACGCGGGCATCTTCGTTTTTCCAGAAATACCCATGGTGGACCAGGACCACATCGGCGCCCGCCTCGACTGCCGCATCCAGTAATGCCTGGCTGGCCGTCACACCGCTGACGATCCGCGCCACCTGAGGACGCCCTTCGACCTGCAGACCATTGGGGCAGTAATCGGCAATCCTCGCGGCATCCAGATACCGGTCTGCTTCCTGAACCAGGGCAGTGAGCGCAACAGTCATGGCAACCTCTTGGTAGATGAGACACGGCTCGATAGATTTCTCGTCGAACCGCCGCGGCAAATCATGCACACATGAAGCTGCATTTCAGTTAGAGCTTCGTATAATGCCGCCACCTTAAGGGGCGCTCCACGCGCCCGCAACTCTGTCCGGACCCCTGCGCGATGTTCAATGCCCTACGTTTTCTCGGCTGGCCGTTGCTGGTCGGCCTGCTCGTAGCACTGCTGATCATCCAGCGCTATCCGCAGCTGGTGGGTATAAAGGAGCACGACATCGGGCTACAGCAGGCACCGCTGATTGCCAGCGCACCGCAGCAGGGCCCTTATTCGTACGCCAACGCGGTGGCGGCCGCTGCGCCAGCAGTTGCCAACCTCTACACCACCAAGGTCATCGAGAAGACCGAGCAGCAACCGCTGTCCAAGGACCCGCTGTTTCAACGCTTCTTCAGTGACAACCTGCCGAGGCAACGGCGCATGGAGTCGAGCCTCGGTTCTGCGGTAATCATGAGTTCCGAAGGATACTTGCTCACCAACAACCATGTGACCGCCAACGCCGAGCAGATCGTCGTGGCCCTCAAGGATGGCCGGGAAACGCTGGCCCGGGTGATTGGCAGCGATCCGGAGACCGACCTTGCCGTGCTGAAGATCGACCTCGCAGACCTACCGGCCATCACGCTCGGCCATTCCGATCGCATACGCGTGGGCGACGTCACCCTGGCGATCGGCAATCCCTTCGGTGTTGGCCAAACGGTCACCATGGGCATCATCAGCGCCACCGGTCGCAACCAGCTGGGCCTGAATACCTATGAGGATTTCATCCAGACAGACGCTGCAATCAACCGCGGCAACTCGGGCGGCGCGCTGGTGGATGCCGGCGGCAACCTGATCGGCATCAATACCGCCATCATTTCCGAGTCTGGCGGTTCCCAGGGCATCGGTTTCGCGATTCCGGTAAAGCTGGCACTGGAAGTGATGAAGTCGATCATCGAGCACGGCCAGGTTATCCGTGGCTGGCTGGGCGTGGAGGTGCAGTCGCTGACCCAGGAGCTTGCCGAGTCCTTTGGTCAGGAAGGACGACCGGGAATCGTGGTGGCGGGTGTCTACCGCGACGGCCCGGCGGCACGCGCCGGGCTTCAGCCAGGCGACCTGATCCTGAGCATCGACGGGGTGCAGTCGGCCGACGGACGCAGCTCGATGAATCAGGTCGCCCGCGCGCGCCCAGGCGAGAACATCGACATCGATATCCTGCGCAATGGCAAGCCACTGACCCTTACCGCCGAAGTTGGCATGCGACCACCGGTGAACGCGGCGCCGAAATAGCGATGACGCTCCTGCCAAAAGAGCGAAATGCAGCAACATGCTGCGCCCCCTCCACCACTTGATCGGCAAGGGCAGGCAGTAAGCCTGCCCGAACCAGACTCAGCGTCAGCCGAGCGCAGCCAACAGCGCCTGATTCTGCTCCGGCGTACCGATGGTGATACGCAAGAACTGCTCGATACGTGGCTGCTTGAAGTGCCGCACGATCACGCCCTGCTCGCGCAGGCTCGCGGCCACCTCGGCCGCATCGCGCTGCGGATGACGTGCGAAAATGAAGTTCGCCGCCGATGGCAGAACCTCGAACCCCAGCCTTTGCATCGCCGTGACTACCGCCTCGCGACTGTCGATGACCTGCTGACAGGTCTGCTGGAAATGGGCGCGATCCTCGAACGCCGCCGCGGCGCCGGCGATGGCGATACGGTCCAGCGGGTAGGAATTGAAGCTGTTCTTGATCCGCTCCAGCGCCTCGATCAGATCCGGATGGCCGACCGCCAGCCCCACACGAAGACCGGCCAGCGAACGCGACTTGGACAGCGTCTGCGTCACCAGCAGATTCGGATAACGGTCCACCAATGCGATGGCAGACTCACCGCCGAAATCCACATAGGCCTCATCGACCAGCACCACGGATTCAGTGTTCGCCTGCAATAACTGCTCGATCGCCTGAAGTGGAAGCAGGCAGCCAGTCGGCGCATTCGGGTTGGGGAAGATGATGCCGCCGTTCGGCCGGTTGTAATCGGCCACATCGATCTGGAACTGTTCATCGAGCGCGACGGTTTCGTAGGCGATGCCATACAGCCCACAATACACCGGGTAGAAGCTGTAGCTGATATCAGGGAACAGCAGCGGGCGGTCATGCTGGAACAAACCATGAAAGGCATGGGCTAGCACTTCGTCCGAGCCATTGCCGACGAAGACCTGAGCTGGGCACACGCCGTAATATTCGGCCACGGCGTGCTTCAGCCGCTCGCCGTTCGGGTCCGGATACAGCCGCAGACCGTCGTTGAGCTCGGCCTGCATCGCGGCGATCGCACGTGGCGATGGGCCATAGGGGTTCTCGTTGGTGTTGAGCTTGACCAGCTTGCTCAGCTTGGGCTGCTCACCCGGCACATAGGGAACCAGGTCCTTGACGAAGGGGCTCCAGAATTTGCTCATCTGCCCTTCTCTCCTCGAAATTGATCGGTTGGTCGTGAGGCGATAGTTCAAAACGCCTTGCCGAGTGGCGACGGCGAACGGGCATGAGCCAGTCCGTGCCGGCCGCCCAGCGTCAGCTCTTGATGCGGTACTCGGCGCTGCGCGCATGCGCCGTCAGCGATTCGCCTCGAGCCAGCACCGACGCCACCTTGCCCAACGTCGAGGCACCTTCGGCCGAGCAATTGATGATCGACGAGCGCTTCTGGAAGTCATACACACCCAGCGGCGAGGAGAAGCGCGCCGTGCCCGAGGTCGGCAGCACGTGGTTCGGGCCAGCGCAGTAATCGCCCAGCGCCTCGGCGGTGTAACGCCCCATGAAGATCGCGCCGGCATGCCGAATCTGCGGCAGCCATTGCTCCGGCTCGGCGACCGAAAGCTCCAGGTGCTCAGGCGCGATGCGGTTGGCGACATCGATCGCCTGCTGCATGTCGGCCACCTGAATCAGCGCACCACGGCCTTCGATGGAGGTACGGGCGATATCCGCACGCTCCAGCGTCGGCAGCAGACGGGCGATGCTTTCGGCGACGCGATCAAGGAAGGCGGCATCCGGGCTGACCAGAATCGACTGGGCATCCTCGTCATGCTCGGCCTGGGAGAACAGGTCCATGGCGATCCAGTCGGGGTCGGTCTGGCCGTCGCAGACCACCAGGATTTCCGACGGGCCGGCGATCATGTCGATGCCGACCTTGCCGAACACATGGCGTTTGGCGGTAGCCACATAGATGTTTCCGGGGCCGACGATCTTGTCCACTGGAGGCACGCTCTCGGTGCCGTAGGCCAGCGCCGCGACTGCCTGAGCGCCACCGATGGTGAAGACCCGATCGACGCCGGCAATGCAGGCCGCCGCGAGCACCAACTCATTGAGCTCGCCACGCGGGGTAGGCACGACCATGACCACTTCCGGCACACCAGCAACCTTGGCCGGAATGGCGTTCATCAGCACCGACGATGGATAGGATGCCTTGCCGCCCGGCACGTAGAGACCGGCGCGGTCCAGCGGGGTGACTTTCTGCCCCAGCACCGTGCCGTCGGCTTCGGTATAGGTCCATGAGTCCTGTTTCTGCCGCTCGTGATAGCTGCGCACCCGCTCGGCAGCAATTTCGAGGGCCTCGCGCTGTTCCGGGGTAATCCGCTCGAGGGCCTGCTCCAGACGTGCGCGCGGCAGGATCAGATCAGCCATGGAGGCGACCTGTAGTCCATCGAAGCGCTGAGTTAGCTCTACCAACGCCGCATCGCCGCGCTCGCGCACAGCCTTGATGATCTCCAGCACTCGCTCGTTTACGCCATCGTCGGAAACACTTTCCCAGCTCAACAGATGATCCAGATGACGTGCGAAGTCGGCATCGGCAGCGTTGAGTCGACGAATGGCGGAGGGAGCGGTCATAGCGGGCCTCATGGTTGGCTAGGCATCGGAAGCAGCCGGCTTCGTTGCAGTAGCACGAAGCACCGGCCGGATTCTCAGGCGCCGCTAGAATATCAAGCCCACCGTGCGGGCACCTGAGAATTTCAGCTATGGCACGAATAGGCAGGCGCGGTGGCGACCGCGAAACGCATCAATGCTGATGCTGCTGAACCGCCGTATGCAGGGTATCGATCAGCGCTTGGATGCGCGCGTGCTGCATCTTCATCGAAGCCTTGTTCACCACCAGCCGCGAACTGATGTGTGCGATCAGTTCCTGGGGCTCCAGGCCATTGGCACGCAGGGTGTTGCCGGTGTCGACGACGTCGATGATCTTATCCGCCAGCCCCACCAGCGGCGCCAGCTCCATCGAGCCGTACAGCTTGATGATGTCGACCTGGCGGCCCTGCTCGGCGTAGTAGCGCTTGGCGACATTGACGAACTTGGTCGCCACGCGCAGACGGCCCTTGGGCTCCGGCGCACCGACCTTGCCGGCGGTCATCAACTTGCAGTTGGCGATGCGCAGATCGAGTGGCTCGTACAGCCCCTGGCCGCCGTACTCCATCAGCACATCCTTGCCGGCGACGCCGAGATCGGCCGCACCATGCTCGACGTAGGTGGGCACGTCGGTAGCGCGGACGATCAGCAGACGCACATCATCCTGAGTGGTCGGGATGATCAGCTTGCGGCTCTTGTCCGGGTTCTCGGTGGGCACGATGCCAGCTGCGGCGAGCAGCGGCAGGGTATCGTCGAGGATGCGGCCTTTGGACAGGGCGATGGTAAGCATGGAGCACATTTCCTTTGGAACCTCGGGTGGGCCCTCGCTAGTCAAGGGCCCGCTAGCCATCCGTCTCGCGAAAACCTAGCCCGGCACGCGGCGAATCTTCGCGCCCAGCAGCTGCAGCTTCTCTTCGATGCACTCGTAGCCACGATCAATGTGGTAGATGCGATCGATCAGCGTATCGCCCTCGGCAACCAGGCCGGCGATGACCAGGCTTGCCGACGCGCGCAGATCGGTCGCCATGACCGGCGCACCTTTGAGACGCTCGACGCCGGTGACAATGGCGGTATTGCCTTCGACCAAAATCTGCGAGCCCATGCGGTTCATCTCGTAGACGTGCATGAAGCGATTCTCGAAAACGGTCTCGATCACCGTGCCGGTGCCTTCGGCAATGGCGTTCAGCGCAATGAACTGCGCCTGCATGTCGGTCGGAAACGCGGGGTATGGCGCAGTCCGCACGTTGACTGCCTTTGGCCGCTTGCCCTTCATGTCCAATTCGATCCAGTCGCTACCGGTGTCGATATGCGCGCCAGCCTCAACCAGCTTGTGCAGCACAGCTTCGAGCAGCGTTGCGTCGGTATCCTTCAAGCGAACACGGCCACCAGTGGCAGCCGCCGCGACCAGATAGGTCCCGGTTTCAATACGGTCGGGCATCACGCTGTAACGACCACCACCAAGACGTTTGACCCCATCGATGGTGATGGTGTCGGTGCCGGCACCGGAAACCTTAGCACCCATGGAGTTGAGGAAGTTGGCCAGGTCAACCACCTCGGGCTCACGCGCGGCGTTTTCCAGCACGCTGCGGCCGTTGGCCAGCGCGGCGGCCATCATGATGTTTTCGGTACCGGTCACACTTACCGTATCGAAGAAGAAATGCGCACCACACAATCCACCGGCAGGCGCCTTGGCCTTGATGTAGCCACCTTCGACGTCAATGTGCGCGCCCATGGCTTCGAGACCACGGATGTGCAGATCGACCGGCCGCGAGCCAATGGCGCAACCGCCGGGCAAGGCAACTTCGGCCTCACCAAAACGCGCGACCATCGGGCCGAGCACCAGAATCGAGGCGCGCATGGTCTTCACCAGCTCATAGGGCGCAACCAGCGTCTTGATGCTGCTGGCGTCCACTTCGACACTGAGCTTCTCGTCAATGACCGGCTGCACGCCCATGCGACCGAACAGCTCGATCATCGTGGTGATGTCGTGCAGGTGCGGCAGGTTGCATACCGTGACAGGGGTGTCGGCCAGCAAAGTGGCGGCCAGAATCGGCAGGGCGGAGTTCTTCGCACCGGAAATGCGAATCTCGCCATCAAGGCGAATACCGCCGGTAATGATCAGTTTGTCCATGAGTATTCCCGTAAGCCGCAGGCTGTAAGCACTGCCGAAGGGGGCGGCGCAGTCAATTCGACGCGCTCTGCCTGGAATGAGTGGAGGTGCTGGCCGCCAGCGATCAGGCGCGCCCGGCCCAGTCGACGCGACTGAAGAACTTCATGGTGACGGCGTGAATGCTGCCGTCGGCGATCCAGGGGTTGAGGTGGGCGTAGATCTGCTGCTGGCGTTTGACCGGGCTCAGACCGGCCAGCTCGTCACTGATCACGTTGAGCTGGAAGTTGCAGCCTTCGCCTTCCACTTCTACCTGGGCACCTGGAATCTTCTCTTCCAGGAAATTCTTCACTTCTTGGGCCTGCATGTTCAACCTCGATCGGCGCAGGACGCGCACGGGCCGATCATCATACAAAAAAGCCCGAAGGCTGCGAACCCCGAACCTCGCCGAACCAACGGAGATGTCTCAATCGAGCGTCTCGGCGCCCTGGTCACGGCTACGCGAATGGCGTGACCGAGCGCTATCGCTTTGCACGGCGGGAAAGCGTGAGGAGGCGAAGCGCACCACCAGAATCGCCAACGCCAGAAGCAGGATCGCACCGGATACGTAGACCACGCCCATGTCAGGACGATGGTGGTGGGAAACATCGGAGATCAACAGGCGGGTCAGCGCGGTAATCGCCACGTAGATCAGGAATCGCACCGGCATGTGGTTGGTCTTGAAATAGATCCCGACCATCGCACCCAGCTCCAGGTAGATGAACAGCAGCAGGATGTCATCGACCGTGATATGGCCCTTCTCGACCATGCCAAGAAAGGCCATGACCGCCGCCCAGGCCGTCACCGCGCCGATCGCAAACAGCGCCAGGTAGTGGAACGTCTCGACCAGCAGATTGCCCAGCGATTCGGCCAGCTCATGCACGCTATCGCGCAGCTCTTCCGCCCAGCGCAGTTTCATACGGCTATTCCTTTCAGACCCGGGATGCTTCCAGCGGCAGGATATCCAGCAAGCCGGACACCTTGGCAATCTTTTCCATATCGTCAGGTAACGCAGTGACGCGCAGTTCGACGCCGGCGGCCTTGGCATCGCGCATGAACGCCAGCAGAAGAGAAAGCCCGACACTGCTGGACCGCTCGATCGCCGAGCAATCCAGCATCAGTGCCGAGCGGCTGTCCGCGATCAGCGCTCGCCCGGCCTCGCGCAGCGCGGGCCCGCTGCTATAGTCGAGCACGCCGATCATGCGCAGTTCGCCTTCGGCACCACGCTCGATACGCGCCTCACTCATCGCCTGCGGCCTGCTGACCGGCCTCGGTGTCCTTGGTTCGCGCCACTACCTCGGCCCAACCATCGATGGTCTTGTCCAGATCGCCGCCGTTACGCTGCATGGAATCGGCGAACTGATCGCGGAACAGCTTGCCAATGTTAATGCCATTGATGATCACATTGCGCACCCGCCACTCGCCGGCGTTGACCATGGTGTAGGACACCGGATAGATCTCGCCCTGGCGCCCTACCACCTCCATGCCGACGCTGGTGCGCTTGTCATCCGACTTGCCGCTCGACGGCAGCACGCGGATCTGCTGGTTGTTGTATTCCAGCAGGGCGTTGCCATAGAACTGCATCAGGCTGCGCTTGAAATTCTCCTGAAAGCGCGTCATCTGCTCAGGCGAGGCGTTGCGCGAATATTTGACGGTCATGATGCTGCGCGAGATGCCTTCGGCATCGACGACCGGGCCGAGAATCTCGTTCAGCGAGTCATAGAAAGCCGCCGGATCGTTGCGGTACTGCTCCTTGTTGGCCTTCAGATCGGCCAGCAACTCATCAGTGGTCTGCTGAATGACCTGGTGGGCTGTCAGCGCAGCGTGGGAGAACATGGGCAGAACGGCCAACAGAATCAGCAGGCCGCGGCGCAAGGCAGTCATCATGTGCATCTCCTTCAATCTTTGTTAACCGAGTTGAGCAGGAATTTGCCGATCAGATCCTCGAGCACCAGCGAGGACTGGGTGTCCTGAATGGTGTCGCCATCGGCGAGCAACTCCTCCTCACCGCCGACGCTGATGCCGATGTACTTCTCACCCAGCAGCCCTGCGGTAAGGATCGAAGCCGTCGAGTCGGCCGGCAGGATGTCGACATCCTGCTGGATTTCCAGCGTGACTCGTCCGGTGTAGCTGTCACGATCCAGGTCGATCGCGGTGACCTTGCCGATGGTCACGCCAGCCATGGTCACCTTGGATCGGACAGTCAATCCGGCAATATTGTCGAAATAGGCATACAGCTTGTAAGTGTCGGCATCAGTAACGCTCAGCCCGCTGACACGCAGTGACAGCAGTAGCAAGGCCAGCAGCCCGGCAAGCAGGAACAGCCCGACACCCATTTCCAGTGTGCGGATACGCATCAGAAATCTCCAAACATCAACGCGGTCAAAATGAAATCGAGGCCGAGCACCGCCAGCGAGGCGTAAACCACAGTCCGGGTGGTGGCACGGCTGATACCTTCGGAGGTCGGGTCGCAATCGTAGCCCTGGAACACGGCGATCCAGGTCACGACCAGCGCAAAGACGACGCTCTTGATAACGCCGTTGAGCACATCGGAACTGAAGTCGACACTGTTCTGCATGTTGGCCCAAAACGAGCCTTCGTAGACACCGAGCCACTCCACCGCCACCATCGCTCCGCCCCAGATACCGACCACGTTGAAGATCAGCGTCAGCAGCGGCAGCGAGATGAAACCGGCCCAGAGGCGCGGCGCGATGATGTACTTGAGCGGATCGACTCCGATCATTTCCAGGCTCGAGAGCTGCTCGGTCGACTTCATGTTGCCGATCTCGGCCGCCAGAGCCGAGCCGGCACGCCCGGCGAACAGCAGCGCAGTAACCACCGGACCGAGCTCGCGCAACAAGGTCAGTGCGACCATCTGCCCAACCGCCTGCTCGGAGCCGTAGCTGCTGAGAATGTTGTAGCCCTGCAGCGCCAGCACCATGCCGATGAAGATGCCGGAGACAACTACAATCGCCAGTGACAGCACACCAACCGAATAGAGCTGCTTGACCAGCAGCGAAAAACCGTTACGCAGCCCGCTTCGCCCGAACAGCGCATGCACGAGAAATATCGTCGAGCGCCCCAGGGCTGCCAGCACATCCAGTCCGGCGCGACCGAGCAGGGCAATCCGATCCAACAACGAACGCTTACGCATCGGTGCCTCTCAGTAGATCGTCGGCATAGGCCGGTGCAGGAAAATGGAATGGCACCGGCCCGTCGGCTGCGCCCGTCATGAATTGCCTGATGCGCGGATTGTTCGACTCCATCAGCTCCGCCGGCGTGCCCTGGCCAAGCACCTGGGCATCGCCAACCACGTAGATGTAGTCGGCAATGGACGCGGTTTCGGCCAGATCGTGGGAGACCACGATACTGGTGATGCCCAGCGCGTCGTTGAGCAGGCGAATCAGCCGCACGAGAACGCCCATCGCAATCGGATCCTGTCCGGCGAAGGGTTCGTCATACATCAGAATCTGCGGATCCAGGGCAATCGCCCGCGCCAGCGCGACACGCCGCTTCATACCACCGGACAGCTCGTCGGGCATCAGCTCGATGGCGCCACGCAGCCCTACCGCTTCGAGCTTCATCAGCACGATGTCGCGGATCATCTCGTCTGGGAGCTTGGTATGCACCCGCAGCGGAAACGCAACGTTCTCGAACACGTCGAGATCGGTGAACAGCGCCCCGCTCTGGAACAGCACACCCATCTGCTTGCGCATGTCGAACAGCTCGCTGCGCGAGAGGCTCGGCAGATTGTTGCCCGCCACCCAGACTTCACCACGCGACGGCATCAGCTGCGCAGCGATCAGGCGCAGCAGCGTCGTCTTGCCACAACCGGACGGCCCCATGATGGCCGTAACCTTCCCTCGCGGTATGGCGATATCGACATCGTTGAAAATACTGCGCTCGCCTCGCTTGAAGGTCACTCCCTTCAGCTCGACGGCGAAGTCATTGCAGGCGCTCATCTGGTCTCCTTGCATGCAGTCTGCGAAACAGACGGCTCCCGATGACGCTGGGATACTTTCTGCCCTGACCGTTTTCGGCGGCGCACTATAGCATCGCGCCAGAGGCCGCCCAACCGATGAGCGTTTCGGCAGATGACGAGCGACGCCCCGTTCAGCTTCGGTTCAGCTCAGGCTGATCAAATTGATTGTGCCGACCCACAGTGATGTGCCGACATTTTCCATGAGCCCGCAACGGATTCTCGCTATAATCCCCGCCTTTGAATCGGACGACCTCGCTAGCCATGAGCCAGAGCAGCCAATTGATCGAAACCGCGCAACGCACCATCCGCCTGGAAATAGAAGCGGTTGAGCAGTTGAACGCACGTATCAATGCCGATTTCGTGCAGGCTTGCGAGCTGATCCTTGGCTGCAAGGGCCGAGTGGTCGTGGTTGGCATGGGCAAGTCCGGGCACGTCGGCCGCAAGATCGCCGCCACATTGGCCAGCACCGGCACTGCCGCCTTCTTCGTGCATCCTGCCGAAGCCAGCCATGGCGACATGGGCATGATCACTCAGGACGATGTCGTTCTCGCCCTTTCCAACTCCGGCACCACCAGCGAGATCGTCACCCTGCTACCGCTGATCAAGCGGCTCGGCATTACCCTGATCAGTATGACCGGCAACCCGAATTCGGTGCTGGCCAAGGCCGCTGCGGTGAATCTGGACGCCAGCGTAGCCATCGAAGCCTGCCCACTGAATCTCGCGCCGACCTCCTCCACCACTGCCAGCCTGGTGCTCGGCGATGCCCTCGCTATAGCGCTGCTCGAGGCTCGTGGGTTCACTGCTGAAGATTTCGCCTTCTCTCACCCGGGCGGCGCGCTGGGCCGCCGCCTGCTGTTGAAAGTCGAGCACGTCATGCATACCGGCGAGCGCCTGCCGAGGGTTCCTCGCGGCACATCGCTGCGCGACGCCCTGCTGGAAATGACGCAGAAGGGCCTGGGCATGACCGTCATCGTCGAAACGGACGGACGACTCGCCGGCATCTTCACCGACGGCGACCTGCGCCGTGCGCTGGACAAGGGAGTCGACGTTCGCCAGACGCGCATCGACGAGATCATGACCGTGCACGGCAAGACCGCCCATGCCGAGATGCTCGCCGCCGAGGCTCTGAAGATCATGGAAGACCACAAGATCAGTTCGCTGGTAGTCGTCGATGACCAGGAGTTGCCGATTGGTGCGCTGAACATGCATGACCTCCTGCGCGCGGGGGTAATGTAATGCACGAACAGCTGCTTCAACGCGCCCGCGACATTCGCCTGGCGATCTTCGACGTCGATGGTGTGCTCACCGATGGCCGCCTTTATTTCCTGACCGACGGCAGCGAGTTCAAGACGTTCAACACACTGGACGGCCACGGCATCAAGATGCTGATCAACTCCGGCGTGCGCACCGCGATCATCAGCGGGCGCAAGACGCCCGTGGTAGAGCGTCGAGCGCAGAACCTCGGTATCCAGCACCTTTATCAAGGGCGCGAGGACAAGCTGGTCGTGCTCGACGAACTGCTGACCGAACTTGGCCTGAGCTACTCTGAAGTAGCCTATCTCGGTGACGACCTGCCTGATCTGCCGGTGATACGCCGCGTAGGCCTCGGCATGGCCGTGGCCAGCGCCGACACCTTCGTTCGTGAACATGCCCATGGCGTTACCCTGGCCCGCGGTGGCGAGGGTGCGGCACGCGAGTTCTGCGAACTGATCATGCGCGCGCAGGGCACCCTGGCCGCCGCGCAAAACGCATATCTGTAGGGGTCTGCATGCTTCGCAAAATGCGCTTCGCTGTCCTGCTGACGCTGATCGCCGCCCTGCTGGTGGCGGTCGGCTACTGGAACATCCGGCCGGAAAGCTTCATGCAGGAGCCGTCCGTCGCCAGTGGCGCAACGCCTGATGTCGACTTCTATGTGATCAAATCCCGCACGGTGCAATATCAGCCCGACGGCAAGCGCAACTACGAACTGACCGCAGACAAACTCGAGCACATCAAGGCGAGCGACATCAGCCTGCTGACCAAACCGGATCTGCTGTCCTATCGCGGCACCGAACTGCCGTGGCACGTGCGTAGTGAGCGCGGCGAAGTATCGGCCGAAGGCGACGAGGTGCTGCTGATCGATCAGGTCAAGGTCGAGCGCACCGACGCCAAGGGGCGCCCGACGATCCTGACCACCAGCCGCCTGACGGTGTGGCCGGAGAAGGATTATGCCGAGACAAACCAAGCCGTTAGAATCGAGGCCGCCAATGGCGTGACCACGGCAACCGGCATGAAAGCGTACATGGATGACGGCAGGATGCTCCTGCTGTCCAACGTAAGAGGCCAGCATGAGCTGCGTTAAGACTCTCCCCCTCCTGCTCGGTTTGAGCGCATTCTGGCTTGGCGCCAGCGCCTGGGCGCTTCCCGAGGATCGTGAACAACCAATCCGCGTTCAAGCCGACACCGCCGAACTGGACGACCGACAGGGCGTGGCGGTCTACCGCGGCGACGTGGTCATCACCCAGGGCACGATGAAGATCACCGGCGACACGGTGACCATTACCCAGGATGACAACGGCGACGTCGAAGTCTTCACCTCCATCGGCAAGCCGGCCTACTACGAGCAGAAGCCTGCGGTGGACAAGGAGATCGTCAAAGCCTACGGCCTGACCATCCAGTATTTCGCCGCCAACGAGCGGATCGTGCTCATCGATCAGGCCAAGGTCGTTCAGGAAGGCAACACCTTCGAAGGCGAGAAGATCGTCTATGACACCCGTCGGCAGATCGTCAACGCCGGTCGCGCCACCAATGCCGATGTCACCACGCCGCGCCCGCGCGTGGACATGGTGATCCAGCCGCGCAAAAACGGTCAGGCTGCGGAGCAGCCCGAGTAATGGCCGTTCTCAAAGCCCAGCATCTGGCCAAGAGCTACAAGAGCCGGCAGGTCGTGCGCGATGTCAGCCTGTCCATTGAAAGCGGGCAGATCGTCGGCCTGCTCGGCCCCAACGGCGCCGGCAAGACCACCTGCTTTTACATGATCGTCGGCCTGGTGAATGCCGACCAGGGCCGCGTGCTGATCGATCAGGACGACGTCACCCACCTGCCGATGCACGGGCGCGCACGGGCCGGCATTGGCTACCTGCCACAGGAGGCCTCGATCTTTCGCAAGCTCTCGGTCGCCGACAACATCATGGCCATTCTCGAGACCCGCAAGGATCTGGACCGCAACGGCCGTCAGCAGGCGTTGGAAGGCCTACTGCAGGAATTCCATATAAACCATATCCGCGACAGCCTCGGCATGAGCCTCTCTGGAGGTGAAAGACGCCGCGTGGAGATTGCCCGCGCACTGGCCACCGCACCGAAGTTCATCCTGCTTGATGAACCCTTTGCCGGTGTGGACCCGATTTCAGTGGGCGATATCAAGCAGATCATCCATCACCTCAAGGCCAAGGGCATCGGCGTGCTGATCACCGATCACAACGTCCGCGAGACCCTGGATATCTGCGAGACGGCCTACATCGTCAACGACGGGCAACTGATTGCCGAGGGCGATGCGCAGACCATCCTGAGCAATCAGCTGGTCAAGGAAGTCTATCTGGGCCACGAATTCCGCCTGTAAGGCGGATTTTTTGCTCGGCTCGGCAAATCGGCTCTAGGCAAAGGCTTCATCGGCAGGCATATAATTTGCTTTCTGCCGGCGCCCCGCGCACGGCATGTCGGAATGGGCGCGGTTGCGCCGGCATAAAAGGTTCGAAGTCCTCTGCCATGAAACCATCGCTAGTCCTGAAGATGGGCCAGCAGCTGACGATGACACCGCAGCTGCAACAGGCCATACGGCTCCTCCAGCTATCCACCCTCGATCTGCAACAGGAGATCCAGGAGGCGCTGGACTCCAATCCCATGCTCGAGCGCGAAGAAGACGGAGACGACTTCGACAGCTCCGACCCTATGGCCGAGGCCGCTGAACGGCCAGGCGACACCGTCACCGAGAAGAGCAGCAGCCAGGAAAGCACCTACGAGGAGCCCTCTCATAGCAGTGACAGCCTGGACGACAGCGACGGCGACTGGGGCGAGCGGATTCCAAGCGAGCTGCCGGTCGACACCGCCTGGGAAGACATCTACCAGACCAGCGCCAGCAGCCTGCCCAGCAACGATGACGACGAGTGGGATTTCACCAGCCGGACATCGAGCGGCATAAGCCTGCAGAGCCATCTGCTGTGGCAGCTGAACCTCGCGCCAATGAGCGACACCGACCGGCTGATCGCGACCACCCTTATCGACTGCATCAATGAACAGGGTTATCTCGAAGAGACGCTGCAGGAAATCGTCGACTCGTTCGATCCCGAGCTGGAAATCGAGCTCGACGAGGTCGAGGTCGTTCTGCGTCGTATCCAGCAATTCGAACCGGCCGGCATCGGCGCACGTGACCTGCGCGAGTGCCTGTTGCTGCAGCTGCGCCAACTGCCCGACCGCACTCCGTGGCTGAGCGAAGCGAAGCGTCTGGTCAGCGACTATTTGGACATCCTCGGCAGCCGGGATTACAGCCTGCTGATGCGGCGAATGAAAATCAAGGAAGACGATCTGCGCCAGGTCATCGAACTGATCCAGAGCCTGAACCCGCGCCCGGGGTCGCAGATCGAGGCGAGCGAGCCGGAATACGTGGTGCCCGACGTGATCGTGCGCAAGCACAATGATCGCTGGCTGGTCGAGCTGAATCAGGAAGCCATGCCGCGCCTTCGCGTCAACGCGCAATACGCCGGCTTCGTCAAACGCGCCGACTCCAGCGCGGACAACACCTTCATGCGCAACCAGCTGCAGGAAGCGCGCTGGTTCATTAAGAGCCTGCTCAGCCGCAACGAGACCCTGATGAAGGTGGCGACTCAGATCGTCGAACACCAACGCGCCTTCCTCGAGCATGGTGACGAGGCGATGAAGCCTCTGGTACTGCACGACATCGCCGAGGCGGTGGGCATGCATGAGTCGACCATCTCCCGCGTGACCACGCAGAAATACATGCACACGCCACGCGGCATCTACGAACTCAAATACTTCTTCTCCAGCCACGTCAGCACGGCGGAAGGCGGCGAATGTTCGTCCACCGCGATCCGCGCGATCATCAAGAAACTGGTCGCCGCGGAAAACCAGAAAAAGCCGTTGAGCGACAGCAAGATCGCTGGTTTACTGGAAGCGCAGGGCATCCAGGTGGCCCGCCGCACAGTTGCGAAGTACCGCGAGTCGCTCGGTATCGCACCATCCAGCGAGCGCAAACGTCTACTGTGATCGGCCCCTGGTCGAACTGTCCCGGCGGCAGGCCCACCAACCTGCTCTTCGTACAAGGCAAAGGAGATAGCAGTATGCAAGTCAATATCAGCGGTGTTCATCTGGAAGTAACCGATGCCCTGCGTGACTACATCGAGGAGAAATTCGATCGGCTTGCTCGCCACTTCGACCGCATCATCAGCGTTCAGGTGATCCTCCAGGTCGAGAAACTCAAGCAGAAAGCCGAAGCAACCTTGCACGTCGCAGGCCGCGAAGTCGTGGCCATCGCCGATCACGAAGACATGTACGCTGCCGTCGACCTGTTGGTCGACAAGCTCGATCGCCAGTTGATCAAGCACAAGGAGAAGCAGCTCGACCACACACAGGGCGCTGTCACCCGCTGACTCCAATATGATCCGACTCGAAAACATCCTCACCCCCGGGCGTTCCTTGGTGAACGTCCCGGGCGGTAGCAAGAAGCGCGTCCTGGAACAGATCGCCAAGGTGATCGCCCAGGACCTTATCGATCTCGACTCCCAGACCATCTTCGAAAGCCTGATCGCGCGCGAGAAGCTCGGCTCGACCGGCTTCGGCAACGGCATCGCCATCCCGCACTGCCGCATGGTTGGCTGCAATGCGCCGCTGAGCGCCGTTCTGCGCCTGCAGACACCAGTGGATTTCGACGCCATCGACGGCGCGCCGGTGGACCTGCTGTTCGTCCTGCTGGTACCGGAGGCCGCCACCGACGAGCATCTCGAACTGCTGCGCCAGATCGCCAGCATGCTCGACCGCGAAGACGTACGCCAACGACTGCGCCAGGCGCCGAGCAACGAAAGCCTCTACCAGGTAGTGGTCGACGTGCAGAACGGAGCATAGATGCGGCTGATCATCGTCAGTGGACGCTCGGGTTCGGGCAAGAGCACTGCACTGAACGTGCTCGAGGACAACGGCTTCTATTGCATCGACAACCTGCCTGCCGGACTGTTGCCTGAGCTTGCCGAGCGCGCCCTACTGCACACTGAGCTGCTGCATCCGCAGGTCGCCGTGTCGATCGACGCGCGCAACCTGCCCAGCCAGCTCAAGCGCTTCCCCGAGCTACTCGAAGAAGTCCGCGCCAGGCACATCCAGTGCGATGTGCTCTATCTGGATGCCGACGATGAGACCCTGCTCAAGCGCTTCTCGGAAACCCGCCGCCGCCATCCACTGACCAACGAAAATCGCTCTCTGGCCGAAGCGATCCATGATGAGGAGTTGCTGCTCGCAGCGATCATCGATCACGCCGACCTGAAGATCGACACCACCCATCTCAATCTCTATCAGCTGCGCGACGTGCTCAAGTTGCGCTTGCTCAACAAGCCTGAGCCGGGCACCGCTTTTCTGGTCGAGTCATTCGGTTTCAAGCGCGGGATGCCGGTCGATGCCGATCTCGTGTTCGACGTACGTTGCCTGCCAAACCCTTACTGGAAAGCCGAGCTTCGCGACTTTTCCGGGCTAGACCAGCCGGTGATCGACTACCTCAGCGCCCAGGCCGACGTGGAAGAAATGTTCCAGGATATCCACGGCTATCTGAGCAAATGGCTGCCGCGCTTTGCAGCCAGCAACCGCGCATATGTCACCATCGCCATCGGCTGCACCGGCGGCCATCATCGCTCGGTCTACCTGGCCGAACGGCTAGGCCAGGCGTTGAGAGAACCGCTGAAGAACCTGCAGGTCCGTCATCGGGACCTCGCCTAGGAATACCTGCACCATGCCCGCCCGCGAAGTCACCATCATCAACAAACTCGGCCTGCACGCGCGCGCTGCCGCCAAGTTCGTCGCCGTTGCCAATCGCTACCCCTGCAAGATTCGCGTTGGCCGCTGTCCGGCCACGCTGGTCGACGGCAAGAGCATCATGGCGGTCATGATGCTCGCCGCCAGCAAAGGCACCACCGTGCACCTGGACACCGAAGGTGAACAGGAAGAGGACGCACTGAACGCGCTGACCGCGCTGATCGACGACTATTTCGAAGAAGGCGAGTAGACACCTTGTCACGGCGGCGCGAATCGTTGCCGACCGCGCCGCACCTACCTCACTTGCCAGCGACCATCATGCGCTCGATCAACACCGAGCCGGTCCGCACGTTGCCGCGCGTTTCCACATCGCAACCGACCGCCACGATCTGGCGGAACATGTCGCGCAGATTTCCGGCAATCGTTACTTCCTGTACCGGGAACTGGATCTCGCCATTCTCGACCCAGTAGCCGCCGGCGCCACGAGAATAGTCGCCGGTCACCAGATTCAGGCCCTGTCCCATCAGCTCCGTCACCAGCAGGCCTCGGCCCATGCGCCGGATCAACGCCGCCTGATCCTCTTCCCCATGGCTGACGAACAGGTTGTGCACACCCCCGGCGTTGGCCGTACTGGGCATACCGAGCTTGCGTCCGGAATAGGTCGAAAGCACATAGGACAGCAGGCGACCGTTTTCCACGAACGGCTTGGCATAGGTTGCCAGGCCATCGCCATCGTAGCTGGCACTACCGAGGGCACGGGGAATGTGCGGACGCTCATCGAGGCTCAGCCACTCGGGAAACAGCGTCTGCCCCAGGGCATCCTCGAGATAGGACGCCTTGCGGTAGAGATTTCCGCCGGAAATCGCTGCAATGAAGTGGCCAAACAGACCGGTCGCCAGCTCGGGGGCGAAAAGTACCGGCACTTCACAGGTAGGAACCGGGCGCGCGCCGAGACGTCGCACGGCACGCTCGGCTGCGCGCCGGCCGATGGTCTGCGGGTCGAGCAGCGCCTCGCTGATGCGGTTGACGTCGTAGAAATAGTCACGCTGCATTTGCCCTTCGCTCTCGGCGATCATCACGCAACTCAGGCTGTGACGGCTGCTGCAATAGCCCCCGATGAAGCCGTTGCTGTTGCCATAGGCGCGGCAGCCCTGATGGGTATTTAGCGTAGTGCCGTCTGCGTTGCGGATACGCTGATCGAAGGCGAACGCGGCGCCTTCACAGCTGAGCGCCTGCTCGATGGCCTGCTCGGGGGTGACCGCCCACGGATGGTAAAGATCGAGATCGGGAAGCTCGCGCGCCATCAGCGTAGCGTCAGCGAGGCCAGCAAATTCGTCCTCCGAGGCATGCCTGGCGATGGCCAGCGCGGCGGCTACGGTTTCACGGATGGCGTCGTCACCACTGCCGGTGGTGCTCGCAGTGCCTTTGCTCTGGCCGACATAGAGCGTGATGCCGAAGCCCTGGTCGCGATTGAACTCGACCGTCTCCACCTCGCGCTGCCGCACTGTGGTCGACAGCCCCTGCTCCATGGAGACCGAAACCTCGCTGGCGCTGGCGCCCTGCCGGCGCGCTTCCTCGATGATGCGCTCGACCTTCTCGCGCAAACCGGGCAGCGCGTGCGGGCCGATGCCCTCTACTTCACTCATAAGCACTCCCAAACCACTGCAATCGAATCAAGTTGCAACCTGACGCCGCTCCTCTGAAGCCTGCTGCCAGGGCTGCTGTTATCATGGCGGCATTTCCTAGTGGACCATCCCCATGTCTGAACACTCCGACGCCGAAGATTTCGACGAAAAAAGCAAGTCCCAGGTCAAACGCGAGCTGCTTGCCCTGCAGGAGCTTGGCGAGCGGCTAACTACCCTCAAGCCCGACCTCATCGCTCGCCTGCCGCTGAGCGACGCGTTGCAGAAGGCGCTGGCCGAGGCGCCGAAACACAAGGCGCATATCGCGCGCAAACGGCACATCCAGTACATCGGTAAGCTGATGCGCGACCAGGATGTCGATGCCATTCTCGCGCTGGTCGATCAACTGGACGCCTCGACGCGCCAATACAACGAGCGCTTCCATGCGCTGGAGCGCTGGCGTGACCGTCTGATCGGCGGTGACGACGCCACCCTGGAAGCGTTTGTAACCGAATACTCCGAGACCGACCGCCAGCATCTGCGCGGGCTGATCCGCCACGCCCAGCACGAGGCGGCGCGCGACAAGCCGCCGGCCGCCAGCCGCAAGATATTCAAGTACATCCGCGAACTGGACGAAGCCAAACGCGGCTTGCGCTGACGGCAATCTCAACCCGTACCTCAACCTCTACCCTTGAAGCTCGCGGCTGGCACTCGCCGCGGCTTCACGCACCCGTTCCGCCTACGGTTATCTCGTCGATCTTCAGGGTCGGCTGGCCGACGCCCACCGGCACCGACTGCCCATCCTTGCCACAGGTGCCGACACCGCTGTCGAGCGCCAGGTCGTTACCGACCATCGACACCCGGTTCATCACCTCGGGGCCATTGCCTATCAGCGTCGCGCCCTTCACCGGCGCGGTGATCTTGCCGTCCTCGATCAGATAGGCCTCACTGGTGGAGAAGACGAACTTGCCGCTGGTGATGTCGACCTGACCGCCGCCGAGGCTGGCGCAGTAGATGCCCTTCTTCACCGAGCGAATGATTTCCTGCGGATCGCTTTCGCCGGCCAGCATGTAGGTGTTGGTCATGCGCGGCATCGGTAGATGCGCGTAAGACTCGCGGCGGCCGTTACCGGTCGGCGCTACGCCCATAAGGCGGGCGTTTAACTTGTCCTGGATATAACCCTTGAGAATGCCGTTCTCGATCAGCGTGGTGCATTGGGTCGGCGTGCCTTCGTCATCGACGCTGAGCGAACCTCGGCGATCCGCCAGGGTACCGTCATCGACGATGGTGCACAGGCTGGACGCCACCTTCTGCCCAATCCGGCCACTGTAGGCCGAGCTGCCCTTGCGATTGAAATCACCCTCCAGGCCATGGCCGACGGCCTCGTGCAACAGCACGCCGGACCAGCCAGGCCCAAGCACGACCGGCAAGGAACCGGCCGGTGCCGGCACCGCTTCGAGGTTGACCAGCGCCTGACGCAATGCCTCGCGGGCGTAGCCCATGGCGCGATCCTCGGTGAGGAAGTACTGGTAGCCGGTACGCCCGCCGCCACCCTGGCCACCGCGCTCGCGGCGGCCGTTCTGCTCGACGATCACGCTGACGTTGAAACGCACCAGAGGGCGGATATCGGCCGCCATACCACCGTCCATTCCGGCCACCAGGATATGCTCCCAGACACCCGCTAGGCTTACAGTCACCTGCTTGATGCGAGGGTCCAGCGCCCTGGTCGCGACGTCGATGCGCTTGAGCAGCTCGACCTTCTCGGCACGGCCGAGCCCGTCGAGCGGATTGTCCTGCGCGTACAACGGCGCGAATGCCGCCCTGGACAGCACCTTGACCTGGCCTTGCTGGCCGCTGCGCGCGATGGAGCGTGCAGCCTGAGCCGCCTGACGCAATGCATCGGCAGTGATCGCGTAGCTGTAGGCGAAACCGGTTTTCTCGCCGGACAGTGCGCGCACGCCGACGCCCTGCTCCAGGTGGAAGCCGCCCTCCTTGACGATGCCATCCTCGAGCACCCAGGACTCGGAAACCTGATCCTGAAAGTACAGGTCCGCCGCATCCACGCCGGGCCCGGCGAGTTCACCGAGCAAGCCTGGCAGGTCATCGATACCCAGGCCGCCAGGTGTCAGCAGTCGCTCGGTGACAGGTAACAGCAGTTCACTCATATTCACTCCAAACGGTCCGTGGCCAGGCACGGTACGGAAAATCGGCGGTGGCGCTGCAGCGGCATTCGCTGGCGGATGGCAGCCTGTTCGGACACATCCCGAGCGGCAACCAAAGCCGCCTCGCCAGTCGCCTGCTCGCACAGCAGACGGCCCCATGGGTCCACGATAGACGAATGCCCATGGGTGAGGCGACCACCAGGATGCTCTCCACCCTGTGCGGCAGCCAGGATATAGCACTGAGTCTCGATGGCACGGGCACGAATCAACGTCGCCCAGTGCGCTTCACCGGTCACCGTGGTGAACGCCGACGGCACGCTGATCAACTCGGCACCTGCCGCCCTCAGCGCACCATACAGCTCGGCGAAACGCAGGTCATAACACACGCTCAGCCCCAAGCGTCCAACCGGTGTGTCGGCGATCACCAGCCGTTGCCCCGCCGCATAGTCGTCCGATTCACGGTAGTGACCACGGTTGTCAGCGACATCCGCATCGAACAGATGCAGCTTGTCGTAGCGCGCCACCCGCTGCCCCTGATCATCGAACAGCAGCGAGCAGGCATTCGGCTTGCCCTGCGGGTCGTCGTCGGGCGGTAACGGCAAGGTGCCGGCCACGATCCACAACCTGAGGTCACGGGCGACCTGTTTCAACCAGGGCAGGATCGGCCCGTCGCCAGCGGCTTCGGCGCGACCCAGTTGCGGCAGATCGCTGTGGCCCATTGCGGCGAAGTTCTCCGGTAGCACCGCCAGCCGCGCGCCCGCTTCGGCCGCCTGCTTGAGCAACTCGCGCGCGCGGGCCAGATTGAGCGTCACATCCGCCTGGCTGGCCATCTGAATCACGGCTAAGGACATGCTTTCCCCGATGCTAAGAGACCCGGCCCGATGCGGATCAGTTGGGCTTTTCGAATGGTTTGTCGAAGCTGATCTTAGGCGCCTGCCAAGGCCCCTTGACGTCGTACTGTACGCTGGCGAAACGCGCCACGCGGTCGCCGAGCAGCTTGTCCACCACGAACAGCGCCCCGCCGATCGCCGGTGCGCCGACAATCAGCGCCGCCAGCGGCAGGTTGTTGCTGATCGGCAAGGTGACCAGCAACTTGGCATCAATCTCGTCACGCGCCATATCCAGCCTGCCATCCAGCTCGAGGTTGGTCGACGGACCGCTGACGGTGATGGGCTCGCGGGTGTTGAACACACCCTCCTTGGCCAGCAACCGCCCATCCAGCCGGTCGTAACTGAGCCCCTTGCTGAACAGATCGGAGAAATCCAGCCGCAGGCGGCGCCCTATCGAATTGAAGTTGAGCACGCCGAACACGCGCAGCGCCTGGGCGCTGCCGTCGATCTCGACAAACTGCCCCTTGCGCAGCCGAGGTCGCATGCTGCCGGAATAGCGCGCCATGGCGAACCAGGCCGGCGAACCCGGCCACAGCCCATCCACATCCAGGCGAAAACTGTCACTGGTCACCGAAGGCGCAAAGCCCCACGCAAGCAATACGTCAGCGAGACTGCGCCCTTCGAGGCGGCCCTTGTACCACGTCTGCGCACTGCCCCAGCCGCCGTTCCCGGTAATCTTCAGGCCCTTGAGGTCGAGAGCGATATCGCGGAACTCGGTCCCGCCGCTGACCGGGCGCAGCTTCACCGCCCAGGCGCCGAGCACATCGTCGCCCTGGGAAACCCGTTCGATCGCGACATCCATTGCCGGCAGGCTTTGCGGGTCGACATCAGCCAGCGGATCGGGTCGCTCCTTGACCGCCTCGTCGGATTGCGCGGCTGCCGGCAGACGCAGGCGCTGGAGATCGGCAACGATGATGCCGCCCTCGGCATCTGGCAGGCGAACCGAGCCGCTGATGATCGAACTGCGGAGGCCAAGGTCCCAGGCTTCGCTCATTCGCCGCAGGTCCAGCCCAAGATTGTCGATCCGGGTGCCAAAACCTTCGAAACGATCGATATCGACCTGCGCCCGGCGCAGCAGCGAGCCGGTCGTCTGCTGCGCTTGTGCCTTGCCGTGCTGTTCGAGCACCGCCTGCCAGGCTTTCAAGTCGAGCTGCGGCAGGCGTCCCCTGACATAAAGCCCGGCACTGGCCGGAAGATTGGCCGCCCCAGGCCCGAGACGCAGCTCGCCGCGGCCCTGCGCCCAAGAACCCGGCGGCGCAGCGAACGTCAGCGCGGCGAGTGACCCGTGCCGGACACCGTAGCGACGCTCGGCTCCTTGCAGGGACATCCGCAACGAGGTGTCACGGCGCTCGCGTGCAGGCTTGCCGAACGGCGCTGGCAGATCGATGCGCAGCCCCTGTAGCGAAGAGTCGATCTGCAACTGACTGTCCTCACCTGCCAGATCCAGTCGCAACTGATAGGGCAACTCACCGCTGGCAGGCAGTGACTGCCCGATAGCGAGCCACTCAGCCAGACGCTTCAACCCCACGGCGCCCTGTGCCTCCACGCGAGAGGCAGGCTTGCCAGGCGCTCCTGTCGCTACCGCCTTGCCCTTGACCGGAGCGCCGAACAGACGCGCCTGGATGGCCTCTGCACTCAAGCCTCGCGCGGTGTCGTAGCGGAAACTGCCGCTGAGTTGCTCGAAGGCAAGCTCCGGCTCGGGAATCTTCAGTTTCGCATCGTCGCTGGCGAAATCCACGATGACCCGCGGCGTGCCCTTGCCCAGCGGGATCTGCAGATCGAGCGCGCCGCTGAGCGCACCCTGCCCCTGCCAGCCAGCGAAGATCTCACCGGTTCCGATCGGTGCCTCCTGAAGCAGCTTCAAGGCGTCCGCCAGGCTGCTGGCGACCTGCCCCTTCACGGCCAACTGCGGCACGTTGCCGTCGCCGAGGCGAGGAATGTCCGCTGTCACATCACGCACGTGACTGTCGAGAATCCGCCCTTCCGCGAGCCGGACGCGAACCCCGCTGTCTTCGATCAGCACCTCGCCACGGCCCTGCTGCAGCACGGGCCAGCCGGGCTGAAACGCCAGCTCGGCATCGCGCACCTTGAAGTACAGGCTCAGGCTGCGCGCGCTGTCGGAAGCTCCCTTGCTCAATGCGCCCTGGTACTGGAAATAACCTTGCTCGACCGTACCGCTGCGAATCGCTTCCTTGAGCCAGCTGACCAGCGCCGGGCTTAACGCCGGTGAGCGTGCCGGCAAGTACTTTTCGGTAAAGCGCGCGTCGCCTTCGCTCAAGCCAACCCGCAGGTCCATGTAATCCTCTGCCGCGGGATCCCTGGCCAGGCGGATCAGGAAGTCACCGGCGATCTTGCCTTCCTCGCCGTCGATACGCAGATAGGGCGCAGCCAGCGTGAAGGCCTGCTCGTCCAGCGTCCAGGTCAGACGCCCGCCGGCGTGTCGGTAGCGCCAGGGCTCGGGGTACAGCGGCGCAAGTTGCAGGCTGAAGTCGTCGCTGTCCAGGCGCAGTTCTCCGCCGCCCATATCACCGCGAATGCTGCCACTCGCGTTGCCCACCGCAGGTATCCAGTTGTGTGCGGCGAAACTGATACGGTCCAGATTGGCAGCGAATTGCAGCCGCTGCGGCGACTCCATCTGGGGGCGGTAGTCGAGCTGCAGGTTGCGCAATGTTCCATTGGGCTGCAGCGCCGTCAGCGTCTCGGCTGCGGCCGGTGGTAGCGGCGCCAGTGCACGGACGAGTGTGGCGATCGGCGCGATACCCAACCGATCAGCCTGCAGCTGCCAATGCTGCTGAGTCTGATCCTGCTGAACCTGGATTCGCGCATCGCCCCAGCGCTCGCCTTCGAGATCGAACGCCAGCCGGTCCAGCAGTAGCCGGTAGCCCTGCTCGTTGCGATCGATATAAGCCTCACCCCCAAGGTCCTCGAGCTGAACAGGCTCACGATCGGCAAAGGACGTGATCAGTTGCGGCGCGTTAATCCGTAGAACAGCACGCTCCAGCGCCTTTTCGCGCCAGGTTGCCCACAGCTCACCTCCCATCTTCAACGTCTGCAGATGCCAGTCGGCAGTCAGTCGGCGCGGCAACCAGGCGGCCCAGTCGCTTTGTGGCAGGCTGAGATAAACCTGCGCCTCGGCGTGCTGCCAGCGCTGCGGCTGCACCCGCCCCTCAATGCTCAAGGCCAGGGGCTGGCCATCCGGAAGGATGCTGCGCCCGTCCAAGCGGAGCCGCACACCGTCGACGAGCAGGCCCAGATCGGTGTAGCTCAGGGTCAGCGGCGGTTCTCCGAATGGCTCCAGCGTGATCTGGCTGTTGCGCACCGCCAGCCCACGCACCCGCTGCAACGACTCGAGAATCTTCTGCGGTTCGGGCGGTTTCTGCTCGGTACGGGCCGGCAAGCCCTCCACTCGCCACTTGCCCTCGGCATCTTCAGCGACAGACAGCTGCACGCCGCTAAACTCCAACCGGCTCAGCCGCCACGCTCGCGCCCAGAGGCTGGCCGCCAGGTCTGGGACGATGGCAATACGGTCCAGGCGCATCGCGCTGTCACCCTCGCCGAGCAGTACATCATGCGCCAGCAAACGGGGAGCGAAGCCCTCCCAGCGGCCTTCGAGCCTGCCCAGCGCGATTGGCATGCCCAGCGCCGCCTGCGCCTTCTCCTGCACCTCGGCCCGGTACTCGGCGATTACAGGCACCAGCTGCCGCCCCAGGCTCACGTAGAGCGCGGCCAGAATCAGCCCGAACGCGATTACCCAGAACAGCTGGCGCGACAGTGTCACGAGGAAGGCAGCGAGGCGGTTCATCTGGATGCGCTCCGGTCATCCTGGCCCTTGCGGCCGGGTCTACCATTGTTCAGAGCAACACCACGTCGTACTGTTCCTGGGAGTACATGCTTTCCACCTGGAACTTGATCGAGCGACCGATAAAGGCCTCCAGGTCGGCGACATTGCCCGACTCCTCGTCGAGCAGACGATCGATCACCTTCTGATTGGCCAGCACCCGATAGCCTTCCGCCTGGTAGGCCCGCGCCTCACGCAGGATCTCGCGGAATATCTCGTAGCAGACGGTCTCCGGCGTCTTCAGCTTGCCGCGCCCCTGACAGCACATGCAGGGTTCGCACAGCACCTGTTCGAGGCTTTCGCGGGTGCGCTTGCGGGTCATCTGCACCAGGCCGAGTTCGGTGATGCCGATGATGTTGGTCTTGGCGTGATCGCGCTCGAGCTGCTTCTCCAGCGTGCGCAGGACCTGGCGACGATGCTCCTCGTCCTCCATGTCGATGAAGTCGATGATGATGATGCCGCCCAGATTGCGCAGCCTGAGCTGGCGGGCAATGGCAGTGGCCGACTCGAGATTGGTCTTGAAAATGGTTTCTTCCAGCGTGCGATGACCGACGAATGCACCGGTGTTGACGTCGATGGTGGTCATCGCCTCGGCCGGATCGATGATCAGGTAACCGCCGGACTTGAGCATGACCTTGCGCTCCAGCGCCTTCTGGATCTCGTCCTCGACGCCATAGAGATCGAAGATCGGCCGCTCGCCCGGATAGTGTTCGAGGCGGTCGCCCAGTTCGGGCATCAGCTCGCCGACGAACTGGGTGACCTTCTGGAAATTCTCCCGCGAATCGATACGGATCTTCTCGATCCGCGGATTGACCAGATCACGCAGGGTGCGCATGGCCAGAGAGAGGTCTTCGTAGATCACCGTGGGCGCTTCAACGGTCTTGATCTGACTGGCGATCTGCTCCCACAGACGGCGCAGATAGCGGATATCCATGAGTATCTCGTCGCTGCCGGCCCCTTCAGCCGCGGTACGCAGGATGAAGCCACCGGCTTCCTGGATGCCCTCTGCCTCAACGCATTCGGCAACGACCTGCTTGAGCCGCTCGCGCTCGGCTTCATCTTCGATACGCAGGGAAATGCCGACATGACTGGTGCGCGGCATGTACACCAGGTAGCGCGATGGGATCGACAGCTGCGTGGTCAGGCGCGCGCCCTTGGTGCCAATGGGGTCCTTGGTGACTTGCACCACCAGACTCTGGCCTTCGTGAACCAGGGCGTTGATCGGCTCGACCGCATTACCCTCGCGGGCGGAAATCTCGGAAGCATGGATGAACGCGGCGCGATCCAGCCCTATGTCGACGAACGCCGCCTGCATACCCGGCAGGACGCGCACCACCTTGCCCTTGTAGATGTTGCCGACGATGCCGCGGCGCTGGGTGCGCTCGACATGCACCTCCTGCAGGACACCGTTCTCCACCACCGCCACCCGCGACTCCATGGGGGTGATGTTCATCAGGATTTCTTCGCTCATTGTTGTTCTCGGCGGTGGCTTGATGTGCAGCGCTAGCTGGTGGTTGAGTCGATTCTAACCGGCCTGCGCGCCGAAGCCACAGGCTCTAGCTTGAGCCTTTGGTCCAACGTGGAAGTCCGAAGGCGTCGATCAGCTGCGCCGTTTCACATAACGGCAGGCCAACCACCGCCGAATAGCTGCCGTGCAACTGGCTGACGAACACCGCACCCCAGCCCTGGATGGCGTAACCGCCCGCCTTGTCCGCCGGCTCCCCGCTATCCCAATAGCGTTCGGCTTCGGCTTCGTCGATGGTACGGAAGGTCACCTCGCTGATGACCACACGCACCTCGCAGGCACTTCGACTGGCCAGCGCGACGGCGGTCATGACCCGGTGCGTACGCCCGGATAATGCCGCCAGCATGGCGAGCCCGTCGGCACGGTCGGCAGGCTTGCCGAGAATATGCTGATCGAGCACCACGCTGGTGTCGGCACCCAGCACGCAGCCGTCGCGATCCCCCAGACTGACGAGCCCGGCGAGCGCCTTGTCGCGCGCAACGCGCTCGACATACGCCTCGGGCGACTCGGTTGGCGAGGGCGTTTCATCGACGGACACGCCGACGAGAGAAAACGGCACGCCGATCTGCGCGAGCAATTCGCGGCGGCGGGGTGATGCCGAGGCAAGAAACAGAGCGCCCATGGCAGTTCCTCAAACGGTAAAGCGACAGCGTCGCATATCCGGGGTACGTCGAGGAAGGCGCAGAGGACCGGCGTAAGGACTACGCCGGGCATGGATCAGAACTTGAAGTTGACCACCTGATCACCCTTGAGCGACAGCGTGCGCTTCTGGGTAATGCCACCGGAGGTGACCTGAATGTCATAGACACCGCTGTCAAGCACCAGCGAAACCGGCGTGGCGCCATGCTCCTGGTCGTTGATGCGGACCCGATCGTCGTACTTGTTGCTGCGTACGATCAGCGAGTGGGTCTTGCTGTCGCATTGCTCGTAGGGCACATCGAGAATCGCGCACGGCATCATCTTCTTCGCCGTGATGCTCGCCTCGACGTTCATCTGCGCATTGACGGTGCCGTCCAGGCTCATGCTTGCCTGGGCGAAGTCGGTACGTGTGCGGTAGCGGTACCAGGCGGTATCCAGTTCGACATCGGCAACCTGCTCGCGGATATCCTCGGCCAGCACACGCTGGTAGTTTTCCAGCACCCATTGCGACATCTGACCATCGTTGCGGTGCTCGGCCAGGCAGGCCGCGAGGCTCTTGCTGGCGGAACAGCGGAACGAAACCGACTGCTCGAAGCGAATGGTCTTGTCCAGCTTGCGGGCAATGGCCTGAATCTTCTTGCTGTTGCGCTCGCGAACCTCGGCCGCCAGCTGGGTCTTGAGACGATCGACGTCGCGCGCGGCAAGCGAGAACTTCAGGTGCTGGCTGCCGAGATCCTTCTCCAGAGCTTCGACGCGTTCGCCAATGGCTTTCTCGGCCTCGGCACTACGTTTGTGCTCGTCCAGCAGCTCATCGAGACGCTTGCGCTCGGCGCTCTGACCGAGGAAGTCGTCGACCTCCAGGCGAATCAGCTTCTTGCTGTTGGCCAGCTGCAATTGCACGGCAGCGAGCTCGCTCTTCTCGGCCCGCAGCGCATCTTCAAGCTTCTGCTTTTCAAGGAGGATGGCGTCGAGCTCTGCAATCTTGCCGGCCAGCTGCTCGGCGCGAGGCGAATCGGCAGCGGACTCAGAGGGAGCGGCAACGGTGGAGAGCGTATCTGGGGCCGACAGCTTGGCCAACTGAGGGGCCTGCGGGGCGCTATCGGCCTGAGAGTAACCAGTGCTCATGACCAGCGTCATCAGCAGCGACCCTACCGCGCCGGCAGCCAGCACCGCACGGGCGCCACGAGAGCCTTGCGGCCTGGAAAAAATCGAACTGCCAGCTTCCATACTCATCGCCCGTGCTGTTGTGCTTATCGTCTTCTGAAGCAGAAACCAGTAATGGCGGAACGCCATAGCGGCAGCATGATTTCAGAATTGCTTTGGAGCAGCAAGGCGTAAGCCGTGCCCGGCGGCACAAACCCACACAAAAGATCAGATTTTTTCAGCGCAGAGTACGACGGACAAAAATCGACCGGGCGTTGGTCAATACACCGCAAATCGCTGACGCAGCCCCTGCAACGCGACATAAACCCAAGGCCAGAGCAATGCGCTGACCGGCACAGGCACGAGGAACAGCAGCGTCGGCGGCCGATTACCGGTCAGCGTGTTCAGCCAGAGCTGCACCAACTGGGCGAGGCCGAGCACAACCAGCAGCACCATGCTCTGTTGCCACAGCGGAAACATGCGCAGGCGTTGTTGCAGGCTCAGCACCAGAAAAGCGATCAGGATCAGCGGCAAGGCGCTCTGGCCGAACAGCGTGCCGGCCAGCACGTCCTGCGCGAGCCCGAAACAGAACGCGGCGCCCAGCCCACCGCGATGCGGCAGAACCAACGACCAGAAGGCGATGACCAACCCCAGCCATAGCGGCCGTGCGATCTCCGCGCTGCCGGGCATGGGCGCGACGCTGAGCAGCAGCGCGATCGTCAGACTGAACCAGATGACCCATCCATTATTTGGCCGCCCGCTGATCATTGCGCCTCCTCCGATACCGCTGTCGACGACGAAGCGGCGGGCGCCTGCTCGGAATCGCTCGTTTCAGCCTCCGCCTCAGCAGCGGGTGCAGGTGCGGCTGCCTCCGCGCCTTCGGCAGCGGCTTTCTGATCGGCATCGGCCTGGGCCTCGGCAGCGTCGGCGGCCCGCTCCTCCGGCGTCCGCGAATCGCTGAAGACCAGCATCAGATAGCGGCTGCGATTGAGCATGGCGGTCGGCACCGCACGTACGATGGCGAACGGCTGGCCGGAGCCGTGCACCACCTCGGTCACCTGCGCCACCGGATAGCCGCTTGGGAATCGCTGACCGAGCCCGGAACTGACCAACAGATCTCCTGCTTTGACATCAGCCGTTTCGGCCACATGGCGCAGCTCGAGATAGTCCGGATTGCCGGTGCCCACGGCGATCGCACGCAGTCCGTTGCGGTTGACCTGCACCGGAATGCTATGGGTGACATCGGTCAGCAGCAGCACGCGCGCTGCATACGGCAGCACCTCGACGACCTGCCCCATCAGGCCGCTGGCATCGAGCACCGGCTGCCCCATGAAGACGCCGTCCTTCTCGCCCTTGTCGATCAGGATGCGATGGGTGAACGGGTTCGGGTCGAGTCCGATCAGCTCGGCGACGATGACCTTGTCGTCCACCAGCGCCGCCGAGTTGAGCAACTCGCGCAGGCGCACGTTCTGCTCGGTGAGCATCGCCAGCTTCTGCAGGCGCCGCTGCATCAGCAGCGCCTCGGCCTTGAGCTTCTCGTTCTCGGCCATCAGGCTGCTGCTACTGGCGATCTGCTCGGTCGCACCTCTCCAGATCCGCACCGGCATGTCGGCGACCCAGTAGAACGGCGTCAGTACCAGTCCCATCTGGCTGCGTACCGTCTTCAGCGCGTCGAAGCGTGCATCCACCACCATCAGCACGACACAAAGCACGACGAACACCAGCAGGCGCACACCGAGCAAAGGTCCCTTGGCAAATAGCGGCTTGATTGCAACTACCTCACGAGTAAAAGCTTGAGACTAAACGCGACAAGCCGAAAGCCGGTGCGACCGGATCTTTCGGCTTGTCATGAGCACAGCGGCGCAGGCTCACTCCGTGGACAGCAGGTCCATGGCGTGACGATCCATCATCTCCAGCGCGCGACCACCGCCACGGGCGACGCAGGTCAGCGGCTCCTCGGCGACGATCACCGGCAGACCGGTCTCCTGGGCGAGCAGCTTGTCCAGATCACGCAGCAGCGCGCCGCCGCCTGTCAACACCAGGCCGCGCTCGGCGATGTCGGAGGCCAGCTCCGGCGGAGATTGCTCCAGCGCGCTCTTGACCGCTTGAACGATGGTCGCCAGCGATTCCTGCAGGGCTTCGAGCACTTCGTTGGAATTCAGGGTGAAGCTGCGCGGCACGCCTTCGGCCAGGTTGCGACCACGGACGTCCACTTCGCGGACCTCGCCGCCCGGGAAGGCGGTACCGATTTCCTGCTTGATGCGCTCGGCAGTGGATTCGCCGATCAGGCTGCCGTAGTTGCGACGCACGTAGGTCACGATGGATTCGTCGAAACGATCACCGCCGACTCGCACGGATTCGGCGTAGACCACGCCGTTGAGGGAGATCAGCGCGATCTCGGTGGTACCTCCACCGATGTCCACGACCATGGAGCCGCGGGCCTCGTCCACCGGCAGACCGGCACCGATCGCAGCGGCCATCGGTTCCTCGATCAGGAATACTTCGCGAGCACCGGCGCCGAGTGCGGACTCACGAATGGCACGACGCTCGACCTGGGTCGACTTGCAGGGCACGCAGATCAGCACGCGCGGGCTGGGCTGCAGGAAGCTGTTCTCGTGCACCTTGTTGATGAAGTACTGCAGCATCTTCTCGCAGACGCTGAAGTCGGCGATCACACCGTCCTTCATCGGACGGATCGCGTTGATGTTGCCCGGGGTACGGCCCAGCATGCGCTTGGCCTCGGTGCCGACGGCGACAACGCTCTTCTGGTTGCCGTGGCTACGAATGGCGACTACAGAGGGTTCGTCGAGAACAATGCCGCGATCGCGCACATAAATAAGGGTATTGGCAGTGCCCAGGTCGATCGACAGATCACTGGAAAACATGCCACGCAGTTTCTTGAACATGGGAAAAGGGCCCTGGGGCAAACGCGTGGGGAAAAAAGTGCCGCAAACTCTAACAATGGTGCGAAGTTAGGGCAAGGCGAGAGTCCGCCCGCGTGGCGCCAGAAATGAGGCATTGCGTGCCAGGTCGCATGACGGTGGTCGCCACTCATCCTAAGGCCGCGCACCGCGTCCACGCTACCGATAACCGCCTCGGGCATGTAAGATTGACGGCTTTTCCGGGCCAGAAAGCCCATTGCCGCGGCTCGTCCCGTGCTGCCATGCACCCCGTCCAGTCGACGGAAGGTGCAGTCCCGATTCGCTTTCCGCTGGAGATACCCGATGGCGCTTGAACGCACCGAGGTGGAGAAGATCGCTCATCTGGCCCGCCTGGGCCTGTCTGAAGCCGACCTGCCCCGCACCACCGAGACCCTCAACAATATCCTCGGCCTGATCGACCGCATGCAGGCGGTCGACACCACTGGTATCGAGCCGCTGGCCCACCCGCTGGAAACCACCCAGCGCCTGCGTGCCGATGCAGTCACCGAGAGCAACCAGCGTGATGCCTACCAGACCATCGCACCCGCCGTGGAAGAAGGCCTCTATCTGGTTCCGCGAGTGATCGAGTGATGATGAAGGATTCCGACATGCACAACCTGACGCTTGCCGAGATCGCCCGCAACCTCGCCGAGAAGCACTTCTCCGCCGAGGAACTGACGCGCACCCTGCTGGCCCGCATCGAGCAGCTCGACCCGCAGCTCAACGCGTTTATCAGCGTGACCGACGAGCTTGCCCTCGCACAGGCCAAGGCCGCCGACGCGCGTCGCGCCGCCGGCGAGAACGGCGCCCTGCTCGGCGCACCGATCGGCCACAAGGACCTGTTCTGCACCCAGGGCATCCGCACCAGCTGCGGCTCGAAGATTCTCGACAACTTCAATGCGCCCTACGATGCCACCGTGGTGGAACGGCTCGCAGCTGCCGGCACGGTTACCCTCGGCAAGCTGAACATGGACGAATTCGCCATGGGCTCGGCCAACGAGTCGAGCTATTACGGCGCGGTGAAGAACCCCTGGGACCTGACCCGGGTACCCGGCGGCTCCTCCGGCGGTTCCGCCGCGGCCATCGCCGCACGACTGTTGCCTGCCGCGACCGGCACCGACACCGGCGGTTCGATCCGCCAGCCGGCTGCGCTGACCAACCTCACTGGCCTCAAGCCGACCTACGGCCGGGTATCGCGCTGGGGCATGGTCGCCTACGCATCGAGTCTCGATCAGGGCGGCCCGATGGCACGCACGGCCGAAGACTGCGCACTGCTGCTGTCGGCAATGGCCGGTTTCGACGCCAAGGACTCCACCAGCGTCGACCAGCCGCTGGACGATTACCTCGCCGCGCTGAGCCAGCCGCTCGCCGGTCTGCGCATCGGCCTGCCGAAGGAGTACTTCGGCGCCGGCCTCGATCCGAAGATCGCTGACGCCGTCATGGCATCCGTCGAGGAACTGAAGAAGCTCGGCGCCACGGTCAAGGAAATCAGCCTGCCGAACATGCAGCATGCGATTCCTTCCTACTACGTGATCGCGCCAGCCGAGGCCTCTTCCAACCTCTCGCGTTTCGATGGCGTGCGCTTCGGCTATCGCTGCGAAAACCCGGCCGACCTCACCGACCTCTACAAGCGCTCGCGCGCCGAAGGCTTCGGTGACGAGGTCAAGCGGCGCATCATGGTCGGCACCTACGCGCTGTCCGCCGGTTACTACGATGCCTACTACCTCAAGGCGCAGAAAATCCGCCGCCTGATCAAGCAGGACTTCGTCGCTGCCTTCGAGCAGGTCGACGTGATCCTCGGCCCGACCACGCCGAACCTGGCCTGGAAGCTGGGCGAGAAGAACGCCGATCCGGTTTCGGCCTATCTGGAAGACATCTACACCATTACCGCCAACCTGGCGGGCATTCCGGGCCTGTCGATGCCGGCCGGATTCATTGATGGCCTGCCGGTGGGTGTGCAACTGCTGGCGCCGTACTTCCAGGAAGCGCGCCTGCTCAATGTGGCGCACCAGTATCAACAAGTCACCGATTGGCACATGCGCGCCCCGGCCGGATTCTGAGGAGATTGAAGATGCAATGGGAAACCGTGATCGGGCTGGAGATCCACGCACAGCTCGCGACCCAGTCGAAGATCTTTTCCGGCAGCGCCACCACCTTCGGCGCCGAGCCCAACACCCAGGCCAGCCTGGTCGACCTCGGCATGCCCGGCACCCTGCCGGTGCTCAATGCCGAAGCCGTGCGCATGGCCTGCAAGTTCGGCCTGGCGATCGATGCCGAGATCGCGCCGAAGAACGTCTTCGCGCGCAAGAACTACTTCTACCCTGACCTGCCCAAGGGCTACCAGACCAGCCAGATGGACCATCCCATCGTCGGCAAGGGCTATCTGGACATTACCCTGGAAGACGGCAGCACGCGGCGCATCGGCATCACCCGCGCGCACCTGGAAGAGGACGCCGGCAAGAGCCTGCACGAAGACTTCCACGGCATGAGCGGCATCGACCTCAACCGCGCCGGCACCCCGCTGCTGGAGATCGTCTCCGAGCCGGACATCCGTTCGGCCAAGGAAGCGGTCGCCTACGTCAAGGCGATGCATTCGCTGGTGCGCTACCTGGGCATCTGCGACGGCAATATGGCCGAAGGCTCGCTGCGCTGCGACTGCAACGTCTCGGTGCGGCCGAAAGGCCAGACCGAGTTCGGCACCCGCGCCGAAATCAAGAACGTCAACTCGTTCCGCTTTATCGAAAAAGCCATCAACCACGAAGTGCAGCGGCAGATCGAGCTGATCGAGGACGGCGGCAAGGTGGTGCAGGAAACCCGCCTGTACGACCCGAACAAGGACGAGACGCGCTCCATGCGCAGCAAGGAAGAAGCCAACGACTACCGCTACTTCCCCTGCCCCGACCTGCTACCGGTGGTGATCGAGCAGAGCTTCCTCGACGAAGTCCGCGCCAGCCTGCCGGAACTGCCGGTGCAGAAGCGCGAGCGCTTCGAGCGCGAGTTCGGCCTGTCGGCCTATGACGCCGACGTGCTGGCGGCCAGCCGTGAACTGGCCGACTACTTCGAACAGGTCAATGCCACCTGCGACGATGCCAAGCTGGCGGCCAACTGGGTGATGGGCGAGCTGTCCAGCTTGCTCAACAAGGAAGCCCTGGAGATCGAGCAGTCACCGGTCTCCGCCGAGCAGCTGGGCGGCATGATCCTGCGCATCAAGGACGACACCATAAGCGGCAAGATCGCCAAGATGGTCTTCGAGGCGATGGCCGCCGGCGAAGGTTCGGCTGACGAGATCATCGAGAAGAAGGGCCTCAAGCAGGTCACTGATTCCGGCGCCATCGAGTCGATGCTGGACGAAGTGCTGGCAGCGAATGCCGAGCAGGTCGAACAGTACCGCGCCAGCGACGAAGCCAAGCGCGGCAAGATGTTCGGCTTCTTCGTCGGCCAGGCGATGAAGGCTTCCAAGGGCAAGGCCAACCCTGGCCAGGTGAACCAACTGCTGAAGAAAAAACTCGAAGGCTAAGCTGAGCGATGGCCCTCCGCGGTTGCCCCTGCTGCAACCGCGGACATCGCTGCATCACCGCTCCCGGCATCGCCACAACGTCACGACACCTGCCGCGGGCCATCGCCGACTCAGCGATCGACCCAACGGAAGGATTGTTCATGCGCCTGACACGCTTCACCGCCCTATTGTTGCTGGCCTTGCTGGTCAGCGGCTGCGCAGATCGCCAGCCGGCTCAACCCGCCAAGGCACCACAAGCTACACAAGAGCGCTTCAGCCAGAGCGGCAAGGCCTCCTACTACGCGCGAATGCATCACGGCCAACGCACCGCCAACGGCGAAACCCACGATCAGAACGCGCTGGTGGCGGCCCATCGCAGCCTGCCTTTCGGCACGCGGGTGCGGGTCACCAACGAGCAGAACGGCAAGCAGGTGGTGGTACGTACCAACGACCGCGGACCATTTCGCCGCGGCCGCATCATCGACCTTTCCCGCGCCGCGGCGGCACAACTAGACATGCTCAAGAGCGGCGTGATCCGCGTGCGTATCGAAACCCTCCCATGAAGGAACAGGCACCTGCAGTGATGTCACAGAGCACAGACTGCGCTACCCCAGCCAAGGGAGCGCCCGCATGTCGCTGATTACCTTTGGCTACCTCATCAGCGGCCTGGTACTGCTCGTCGTCGGTGCCGAAGCGCTGGTACGCGGCGCGGCCAAACTGGCCAGCCGCTTCGGCATTCCGCCCTTGATCATCGGATTGACGGTGGTGGCCTTCGGCACCAGCGCCCCGGAAACAGCCGTCAGCGTGCAGGCGTCGCTGAATGGCAGCGGTGACATCGCAGTAGGCAACGTGATCGGCAGCAACATCGCGAACATCCTGCTGATTCTCGGCATTTCCGCACTGATCGCACCGCTGGTGGTATCCCGGCAACTGATCCGCCTCGATGTGCCAGTGATGATCGGCGCCGGCCTGCTCTGCTATGGACTGGCCTGGAACGGCAGCATCAGCCGACTGGACGGTATCCTGCTGCTCGTTGCCCTGATTGGTTACACACTGTTTCTGGTCCTCGCCAGCAAGCGGGACAAGCCGGGACCAGGCGTCGATGAATTCGACACCGAGTTCGGCCCGGACGCTGGCGACAAGCCTTATGCCTGGGTGCTCCAGCTGCTGCTGATCCTGCTCGGCCTGGGGCTGCTGGTGGGAGGCTCGAATCTACTGATCGAAGGTGCCGTTGGCCTTGCGCGCGCGCTCGGTCTTTCCGAGCTGGTCATCGGCCTGACGGTGGTTGCGGTCGGCACCTCGATGCCGGAGCTGGCGACCTCGGTGCTGGCGGTCATCAAGGGGGAGCGCGACATTGCCGTCGGCAATGTGGTGGGCAGCTGCATCTTCAACCTGCTGCTGGTACTCGGCGCCGGCGCCGCGGTGGCCGCGGAAGGCCTGTCCATTTCCCCCAATGCGCAGTCCTTCGACTTCCCGGTAATGCTGGCCGTGTTCGTCGCCTGCCTGCCGATTTTCTTTTCCGGGTATTGCATCCGGCGCTGGGAAGGTCTGATGTTTTTCGCCTATTACCTGGCCTACACCCTGTATCTGGTGATGTTCGCCACCGGCCTGGGTGCCATCGAGCTGCTGCGCGACGCGATGCTCTGGTTCGCGCTCCCCTTGACGGCCGTCACGCTTTTGGTGATCTTCCTGCGCGCCTGGCAACACCAGCGCTGAAACACCCACTTTCTGGATTTTTTGCGGAGCGCCCCATCGTGACCCTGATGACCTTTATCTACCTCATAGCCGGCCTGGTGCTGCTCGTTGCCGGCGCGGAGGTCCTGGTGCGAGGTGCAGCCAAACTCGCCGCCCAGTTCGGCATCTCCCCACTGGTCATTGGCCTCACCGTGGTCGCCTTCGGCACCAGCGCGCCGGAGACGGCCGTCAGCGTCCAGGCCGCACTCAATGGCAGCGGTGACATTGCGATCGGTAACGTCGTGGGCAGCAACATCGCCAACGTACTGCTGATTCTCGGCATGACCGCACTGGTCGCACCACTGGTGGTATCGCGTCAGCTGATCCGTCTGGACGTGCCGATAATGATCGGCGCCAGCCTGGTGACCTTCGGCCTGGCGTGGGACGGAGAACTCAGCCGTATCGACGGTGCACTGCTGTTCACCGCGGTAGTGGTCTACACGCTGTTCCTGATCATAAGCAGTCGCCGCGAAAAAGCTGCGGAAGTCGACGACGAGTTTGCCAAGGAGTTCGGCCTGGATGAACCGGCCAAGCCGCATGCTGGGCTGATCAACGCTGGCCTGGTGATCGCAGGCTTGGTGTTGCTGGTGGTGGGCTCCAATTTCCTCGTCGAGGGCGCCGTGGCCCTGGCCCGGGCGCTCGGCCTATCGGAGTTGGTCATTGGCCTGACCGTGATCGCGATCGGCACCTCACTGCCAGAACTGGCCACCTCGATCATGGCGGCCTTTCGCGGCGAGCGCGATATCGCCGTCGGTAACATCGTTGGCAGCAACATCTTCAACCTGCTCTGCGTACTCGGCCTGGCCTCGCTGGTGTCGCCGCAGGCGATCGGTGTGTCTTCGAACGCGCTAGCCTTTGATTTCCCGGTGATGATCGCGGTAGCGGTAGCCTGCCTGCCGATCTTCTTCGCCGGCTACTGCATCAAGCGCTGGGAAGGCGCCCTGTTCGTCGCCTATTACGTGGCTTACACCCTGTACCTGGTGCTGACCAGTACCGGCCGCCCCTTCGCGGAAACCTTTGGCGACGCCATGCTGGGCTATGCACTGCCGCTGACCGCGATCACGCTGCTGGTCATCGCCGGCCGCGCCTGGAAAACCCAGCGCTGACAACAGGACAAACCACCGGCGGGCCTGGCTGGCCCGCCTTCACTCAGCCCTCACGGACCTGAGGCCGCGGCAACTCGAACACCTGGGCACTCTCCTCTTCGTCGCCCATGCGGTTGAGGGTCCCGTCGACCACCGCGCCGTTCTCCATGCTCAACTGGCGATAGCGGATGTTCCCGCGCACGCGGGCGTTGGAATGCAGTTCGAGCAGATGCTCGACCACCAAATCGCCGACGATGGTGCCGTCGATCAGCGCATCGTAACTGCTCACGTTGCCCTCGATTCTTCCCTCGGCACTCAGCGCCAGCAAGCTGTGTGTGCCCGGCTTGTGGCAGACATCGCCGCGCACTTCACCGCTGACCTTCAACCCTTCTTCGAAGGTCACGTCCCCGATCAGGGACAGGTTGCCGGAGATCAGGCTGGAAAACTGATCGATGGTGACGCGAGGTACCGACTTCTTCTTGTTGAACATCATCTACTCCAAAAAAGTTAACGGGCCTTCTTCTGCTGACGGAAGAACGCCAGATCGGTCTGCAGCCGCTCGACCTGCGCTGAGAGAGTGGCTATACGCCTTAGCAATTGCTCTTCGGTGGCCTGGATTTCCTGGCGCTTCAACCGACTCTGCCCAAGCGCGGCCCTGAGTGCCTGGCTGTCCTGCGTCAGCGCCTCGACCTGCCGTGCATGAGCCACCTGCTCGTGGTTGCGCAGGTACAGCAGCGCGCCGATCACACAGAGCAGCCCAAAGATCAGCCAACGTCCGCTGCGCGCGCTGCGCGCGGCTTGCAGTCGGTGCTCGGCGCGTAGCAACTCGCGCGTGGAAGGGCGTTTAGTCCTCAGCCAGGCCATCGCTGTCACGCTCCAGATCACCCAGGGCCAGGAACCGCTGCGGGTCGACGAAGCGCCCCTTGTGCAGCACCTCGAAATGCAGATGAGGACCAGTGGATCGGCCTGTCGAACCCACCGCGCCGATACGCTGTGCCGGCGTGACGACCTCACCCTGGCGAACATCCAGTCGCGACAGATGGGCATAGCGCGTGACCAGGCGATTGCCATGGTCGATCTCCACCAGTTTGCCGTAGGCACCTCGGTAGCCGGCGAAGCGCACCCGGCCTCCCGCCGCAGCGACCACGTCGGAGCCGCTGCGCAACGCGAAGTCCACCCCGGAATGGAACGCCAGTTTCTTGCGGAAGGGGTCGACGCGATTGCCGAATGCCGAGCCCAGCCGTGCCTCGCCCACCGGTCGCCGTGACGGAATCGCCATGAGCGCCGCGTTGCGCTCGGCCACCTGTTGCATCAGCCCGTCCAGCATCACCCGCATGCAGCGCGCAGAGGTCTCGCTGCGCTGCAGGTCGGCAAGGCTCAGCCGCTCGGCATCGACCAGCAGCTCCCCCGAACAACCCCGAGGCGGCAACAGCGCGCCGCCCTGCCCTGCGCCGTCCGTGCGTGCCGGCACCAGCACGGGCAGCAGCGTCGGGTCCAGCGCCGACAGCTGGCCATGCAGAACACGCTGTTGATCCATCATCTGCTGCAGGGCGAGCAGATCGGATTCGAGAGTTTTCAACCGGCCGACCACCTCGCCGACCCGGGCGATGGCAAAGCGGTCCTCATCCTCGACGGGTACATCACTCTGATGCGTGGCCAGGTGCGGCGTGTGCAGATCGCTGCCAAGCCAGACACCGCCGGCAAAGCTTCCCAGACTCAGCACCAGCAACAGCGCAAAACCCGGAATCGCAAGGCGCCGCAGGTTCACCACGCGTATGTCGTCACGCGTCAGCGAGCGGCTCGAAGGTGTGAAAAATGCCATGAGAGATTCCCTAGAACACGGAGCGGCTGCCTCGCCAGGCAAGCCGTTGAACGTCCAGGGCAATTTGACGCAAATGCACTATTTTTTCTGAGGCCTGATGACCGATTACGACCATCGCTACGCGATTCTTAAGCTGAGAGCCGCATTGGCGACGAACGGCGCGGCGAATCGCAGCCAAGGTCTCGACTAGATCCAGCCCAGCCAGCCCAGCAGAAACAGCCCGGCGTTGATGCTCAGCGCTGCCATCAGCGTCGTGATGACAATGATGGTCGCGGCCAGCTGATGATTGGAATTGACCGCGCGCGCCATGACGAAACTCGCCGCCGCCGTTGGGCTGGCAAAGTAGAGAAACAGGATACCCAGCTCCGCATCGCGAAAGCCGTAGGCCCAAGCACCCAGGGTCGCGAGTGCCGGCAGCCAGACCATTTTCATCAGGCTCGAACTGAGCGCACTGCCGCTGCTCTTGCGCAACGCATCCAATGACAGCGTGGCGCCGATGCAGATGAGCGCCAGTGGCAAGGTCATCTGCGCAAAGTACTGGCCCGAGGTCATCAGCCAGCCCGGCAAGTCAATCTGCCAATAGGCGAAGGGCACGGCCGCGACCACACCAATGATCAGCGGATTACGCAGGATGCTGAGCAAAATTTCCTTCGGGCCGACCTGTCCATCCGGGCTGTAGATGGCGAGCACCATCGCCGAGAGGCTGTTGTAGACCAGAATCACCACCCCGGCGAGCACACCGCCAACCGACAGGCCGTAGTCACCGTAGAGGCTGCTAGCCAGCGCCAGGCCGACGATGCCGTTGTTGCCACGAAACGCGCCCTGCACGTACACGCCGCGATCGGATGCCGGGCAACGCCACAAGGCCCAGACCCAGGCCACGATAAATGTCGCAATCGTGGCGAGCACGAAATAGAGCAGCAGTGCCGGCTGCAGCGCCGCTGTCAGATCGGCCTTGATGATGGAGATGAACAGCAGCGTCGGCATGGTGCCCCTGAACACCAGCGCCGAAGCCGTATACACGAACGCAGCGTTGATCCAGCCGAGGCGCTTGAGCGCGACACCGAGAAACAACATGGCAAACACCGGCGCAGTGACGCTCAGGGTTTGCAGTACGAGGGGGAGCATGGAAGACGCCTGCAACTACAAAGCTCGCAAGCATAAAGCATGCGTTACGCGAGGGCTCGGGCGTCGTGTGATGACAACGCCCCCCCCCGCGAGACGATGACGCCGGTTAGCGTCGCACCGGACGTTTCTGTAGTTTGCGCTGCAAGGTCCGTCGATGCATGCCCAGGGCACGGGCGGTAGCGGAGATGTTGCCGTCGTGCTCACTGAGCACCCGCTGGATATGCTCCCACTGCAGGCGATCGACCGACATGGGATTTTCCGGCACCAGGCTGTCGAGATCGGCATGCTGCGACAACAATGCCGCCAGCACGTCGTCGGCATCGGCAGGCTTGCACAGGTAATTGCAGGCGCCGCGCTTGATCGCCTCCACCGCTGTGGCGATGCTCGAGTAACCGGTCAGGATCAACACCCGCATTTCGGGGTCCAGCTCGAGCAACTTGGGCAGCAGCACCAGGCCCGAATCGCCTTCCATCTTAAGGTCGAGCACTGCGTAGTCAGGAATATCCTGCTTGGCCAGGGCCAGGCCCTCCTCCGCAGAACCAGCGATGCTGACCTGCAGGCCCCGGCGACTCATGGCGCGCGCCATTACCCGGGTGAACGTCGGATCGTCATCCACCAACAGCAGGTGAGGTTGTTCTTCACCCTCTTGCTGCAACTCGTCGGTCATCTGTGCATTCCTCGCATTGGTCACGATCAGGATCAGGATCAGGCGCGTACCGAACCATGCGGTAGGCGCAGTTCGGTCAGTGTGCCACCTTCTTCGTGATTGTAGAGCTTCACCGTGCCGCCAGCGCGCGTGACGCTGGCCTGACTGAGAAACAGACCAAGGCCGAAACCCTTGCCCTTGGTCGTGATGAAGGGTCTGCCGATCTGCTCGGCGATGGCCAGCGGAACACCGGCGCCGTGGTCACGGATGGTCAGCTTGATCCACTGCGGATCCCAGTCCAGGCGTATTTCCAGATCCTCGGGACTGGCATCGGTGGCGTTGTTCAACAGGTTGAGCAGCGACTGGCTGAGGTCCGCCGGCGGCATCAGCTTCGGCGCACTGCCAAGGCCGACGCACTGGAAGCGAAATGTTGCCTCTGGACGCATCAGGTGCCAGCGCTGCAGGACCGAGTCGACCCATTCGCGTGCGGTCTGCTCGACGACCGCCTGGCGCCGGTCTGCCTCGGCGGCGCGGACCAGCTGACGCAGGCTCTCCTTGCAGAGCTGGACTTGCGACTGCAGCAGGCCGAGATCCTCGCTCAGCTGCGGGTCCTTGTATTCCTGGCGCAACTCCTTGAGCAGCACGCTCATGGTTGCCAGCGGCGTGCCCAGTTCATGAGCGGCGCCAGCGGCCTGGGTGGCCACGGCGAGCAGTTGCTGGTCACGCATGCTCTCCTCGCGGCGCTGGGCCTGCTGCTGTTCCTGTCGGCGCAGCTGTTCGGCCATGCGCGCGACGAAGAAAGTGATCAGCGCGGCCGCCAGCGCGAAACTCAGCCACATGCCGTAAACCTGCAGCGTCGCCCGCTCGAAGGGTGGCAGGGTGAGCGGGTCGTACCAGACCAGCATCAGCGTGTAACCCAGCAGCGCCAGGCCGGAAAGCACGATGGAATAAAGCCACGGCAGGGTTGCCGCAGCGATGGTCAGCGGCACCAGGTAGTAGGACACGAACGGATTGGTCGAGCCGCCGGAGTAGTACAGCAGCGCGCTGTGGATCATCAGGTCGCAGCCCAGATGCACGGCGTATTCCAGCTCGGTGACGGGCCACGGGCCGCGCAAACGCAGTGCCGTGCCCAGACAGAGCACCGCCGACACGGCCAGCGTGATGCCCAGCGCCAGCCAAGGCAGCGTCAGCATCTGCGTCGCGTAAGCCACGCCCACGGCGCCGGACTGTGCAGCCAGCACCACGATGCGAATAAGGGTCAGAAGCCGAAGGTTCTGCCGGCTGGCAGATAGCAGCGGGACGGATGTGTACATGGAGTCTCCAAGAATTCGGCGGAGTATAACCAAGCCGTCTGGCGGCCAAACCGAAATGCGGCAACTCGACGCACGGGCAGCTGCATACATTCACCGGCGCAGGTAGAGTCTTGCGCTATCGCACCGGCCGGTGCACATGCCAAGGATCCGTTATGCAGCCAACTCCCTTCCGCAGCGCAGCCCTCATGGCGCTGATCACCAGCCTCGTCAGCCTGCCCGCCATGGCCGAGGAACCACGCTACAACCAGGTCGCCCTGCGCGCCGAGGTCAGCAGCGAAGTGGCCCATGACCGCATGCACGTCACGCTCTACAGCGAAGCACAACACAACGACCCCGCCCAGCTCGCGGCAGAGACCACCCGCGCGCTGAACCAGGCGCTGCAGACCGCTCGGCAGAGCAAGGATGTGATCGTCAGCCAGGGCAGCCGCAACAGCTATCCAGTCTATGACGACAAGGGCCAGCAGATCTCCGGTTGGCGGGAGCATGCCGAACTGCGCCTGGAGAGCGGCAACTTTGCCAGCCTGTCGAAGCTGACCGCCGAGCTGATGAAGAGCCTGAAGATGAGCAGCATGCACTTCAGTGTCTCCGACCCGATCCGCAAGCAGAACGAGGATGCCCTGCTCAAGGAGGCGGTCGCCGCGTTCCAGGCGCGCGCCCAACTCGCGACCGAGGCGCTCGGCGGCAGCGGTTACAAGCTGGTGAGCCTCAACCTCAACGGCGGCGGATTTCAACCTGTCATGCGCAGCAGCGCGATGAAGATGGACATGATGGAATCGGCACCCATCCCCGAAATCGAAGCGGGCACTCGCCAGGTCACGATCAACGCCGACGGCGTCATCGAAGTTCAGATGCCGTGACCGAAACTGACCGTTCGGACCACTTCTAAATATTCGCTTACAAATACCCAGCCCGCGCTGTGCAAGGGCTGGCAACCGATTTGACGACCCAGATGAGAAACTAATGCAGTAAATTCTAAATTCTCGTTTACGAATGATTATCATGCGAGCGCCAACGAGACGGCTACAAGGAGCCCGCATGTCTATCCCCTTCGCACGTACCGCCCTGTTCTGCGCCATGATCGGCTGCAGCTGGACGGCTCTCGCCCAGAACGCGCCTGTCACGCTCAACGACACGGTCGTCAGCGCCTCCGGCTTCGAACAGAAGATCACCGAAGCACCGGCCAGCATCAGCGTCATCAGCCGTGAAGACCTGCAGCAGAAGCGCTACAACAACCTGGCGCAGGCCCTGGGTGACGTGGAAGGCATCGACATCGGCCAGGGCACCGGCAAGACCGGCGGGCTCAACATCAGCATTCGCGGCATGCCCAGCCAGTACACCCTGATCCTCATCGACGGCCGTCGACAGAACGCCGCAGGCAATGTCACGCCAAACGGCTTCAACGAAACTTCCACCAGCTTCATGCCGCCGCTGTCGGCCATCGAGCGCATCGAAGTGATCCGTGGCCCGATGTCGACGCTCTACGGCTCCGACGCCATGGGCGGGGTAATCAACATCATCACCCGCAAGGTCGGCAAGGAGTGGACCGGCTCGCTGACACAGGATTACACCTACCAGCAAGATCGCGACTTCGGCGACACCCGCAACACTAGTGTCTACGCCAGTGGTCCGCTGGTCGACGGCCTACTCGGTCTGCAGGTCCGCGGCAGCCTGTTCGATCGCCAGGAGTCGGATCTGAGTTACGGCAATGGCATTGATGTCAGCAAGCGCGGCCCCTCGCCCGTCGATGGCCGCAACCAGAACATCGGCGCCCGCCTGGCCCTGACCCCGCACCAGGACCACGACTTCGCGCTGGATATCGAGCGTGGACGGCAGGCATACAACAACGACGAATGCCAACTCGGCACCCTCGATGGCTTGAACAGGGCTTGTACCGCACCGGACACCGCCGCGAACGGCTATGACGACGAGCTTCGCTTCGAGCGCGAACAGATCGCCCTCACCCACACCGGTCGCCTCGGCTTCGGCACGCTGGATTCCAGCCTGATGCACAACACCACCGAAACCATCGGCCGAACCATTCCCGGCACCATCGGCGCGCCGACCGCCGTGCCCGGCGCGGTCGGCGGGGACGATCGCGAGCTGGAGACCACCAATCTGGTCTTCGATACCAAACTCGTTGCCCCCATCGGCGACTCACACGTCGCCACCGTAGGCGGCCAATGGTGGAGGGCCGAAATGACCGATGGCATCGCCCAGACGGAATTCGAGCAGAAAACCTGGGCACTCTTTGCCGAGGACGAATGGCGCCTGCGTGATGACCTGGCCCTGACCCTGGGCGCTCGCTACGACGACCACGAGTCCTTTGGTGGACATGTCAGCCCGCGGGCTTACCTGGTCTGGAACACCACCGACAACTGGACCCTCAAGGGCGGCATCAGCAAGGGCTACAAAACGCCGGACCTGAACGACCTGCACGGCGGCATCAATGGCGTAACCGGCCAGGGCACCATCATCACCATCGGCAACCCGGACCTGGACCCCGAAACGACCACCAGTACCGAGATCGGTGCCTATTTCGACAGTCTGACCGGCTTCAGCGCCAACGCCACGCTGTTCCACAACAAGTTCAAGGACAAGATCGCCAGCGGCGACCCGATCACCGACCCACTGTGCGCGGGCAACAACAATGGCACTTGCTCGCAGCAGATCAACGTCGACGAAGCGGTAACCCGTGGCCTGGAGCTGGCTGGCAGCTGGCAGTTCGCACCAGCCTGGAAACTGAGCGCCAACTACACCTACACCGACAGCGAGCAGAAGAGTGGCGATAACCAGGGAGAGCCGCTGACCAACACGCCCGAACACCTGGCCAACGCCAAAATCGACTGGCAGACCACCGACCGTCTGGGCCTGTGGCTGAAGAGCGAGTACCGCGGTGAGCGCGCGCGCTTCACCTCCAGCTACGAGAATCTCGCTAACGCCAACGGCAGCTACTCCACCAGCCAGTCGATCTACGACACGCTGGGCAAGAACGCCAAGGCATACACACTGTTTCACCTGGGCGGGTCGTATCGGGCTACGGAGAACCTGACGCTCAACGCGACGATCTACAACCTCTTCGACAAGGACTTCGTCGACGGCAAGGCCTACACCACCTACTCCAATGGCGGGAGCGCAAACGGCACGGCCTACGGCACCGACTACAGCCACTCCGGCGCCGCCACCACCGGTATCGTGGAAGAAGGCCGCCGCCTGTGGCTGTCAGCCAACCTGACCTTCTGACCTGAAGGCGACACAACAGAGCCGGGATCATCCCGGCTCTGTTGTGTCGCCCATACGGATCATGAAAAACGCGAATGTATGCTGTTTGTAAATCTTTAGCATCGCCGCGTCAGTCGCCATAGAATTCGCCCACCCTCCCATACGCCAAGGACCACCATGCATATCTGGCTCGGCACTCTGCGCCAATGGCACTGGATCAGCTCCGCGCTGTGCCTGGTCGGCATGCTGGTGTTTGCGGTCACCGGCATCACGCTGAACCACGCCGGGCAGATCGAGAGCAAACCGCTGGTGGAAACCCGCGAAGGGCAGCTGCCCGAGCGGCTGCTCAACAGTCTGCAGGCCGACACTCCGGAGGACGGTCTGCCAGCTGACCTGCAGCGATGGCTGGAACAGACCCTGGACGTGCAGCTGACCGGTCGCGAAGCCGAGTGGAGCGATGGCGAACTCTACGTCGCCCTGCCCCGTCCTGGCGGCGATGCCTGGCTGAGTCTGAGCCTGGAAAGCGGCGAGCTGGAATACGAGTTGACCGATCGCGGCTGGATCGCCTACTTCAACGACCTGCACAAAGGCCGTCACAGCGGCGAAGCCTGGAGCTGGTTCATCGATCTGTTTGCCGTTGCCTGTGTGGTGTTCAGCCTCACCGGCCTGCTGCTCCTGCAACGCCATGCCGGCAATCGCCCCGGCACCTGGCCACTGGTTGGCCTGGGGCTGGTGATTCCGCTGCTACTGGCGCTGCTCTTCATTCATTAAGGACTGCTCATGCGTAAACGCCTGTTGTTCCCCCTCGCCCTGCTTAGCGCCCCGCTATACGCGGCGGACCTGCAGCTGGACGTGGAAATCCCCCGCCTGGATGTCGCCGAGTACCACCGTCCCTATGTCGCCATCTGGCTCGAGCGCCCGGACCAGAGCCACGTTGCCAATCTGGCGGTGTGGTACGACACCAAGCTCAAGGACAAGGAAGGTGAAAAGTGGCTCAAGGACCTGCGCCAGTGGTGGCGCCGTAGCGGCCGCAGCCTGGAAATGCCGGTTGATGGCGTCAGCGGCGCCACCCGTGCCGTGGGCAGCCACAGCCTGAAGTTCTCTGACAAGCAGGCGCCGTTCAAAACGCTGGAGGCCGGCGAGTACCGCGTGGTGGTCGAAGCGGCCCGCGAGGTCGGCGGCCGCGAGCTGCTGCGCGTCCCATTCAGCTGGCCGCCCCAGCAGAACGCCGAACATCAAGCCCAGGGCAAGAGTGAGCTGGGCGCCATCAATCTCACGCTGACCCCATGAACAGGAAGCACGCCATGAAACCCGTCATCAAATGGACCGCCCTGGCCCTCGCCGTCTGCCTGCCGCTTTCGGCCCAGGCCCACCGCGCCTGGATGCTGCCTTCGGCCACCGTGCTCTCGGGTGAAGAGCCGTGGATCACCGTCGACGCCGCGGTTTCCAACGACCTGTTCTATTTCGAACACGTGCCGATGCGCCTCAAGGGTATCGGCGAGGCAGCCCAGGTACCGGCAGGTGGCTCGCCCGGCATGCGCGGACGGCCGGTTCCGGAGTTGCAGGTCATTGCCCCGGATGGCTCCAAGGTCGCGGCACAGAACGGTGCCGTCGGCCGCTACCGCAGCACCTTCGATGTGCAGCTGAGCCAGAAGGGCACCTACAAGCTGGCGGTCGCCAACAGCGGCCTGTTCGTCAGCTGGAAGGAAAACGGCCAGATGCGCCGCTGGATGGGTACCCCGGAAAGCTTCGCCAAGGACGTCCCGGCCAAGGCCGAAGGTCTCAAGGTCAGCCAGACCAGCAACCGCATGGAAGTGTTCGTGACCTCCGGTGCGCCCAGCACTGACGTACTCGCGCCCAGCGGCCAGGGCCTGGAACTCAAGCCCGTCACCCACCCCAACGACCTGTTCGCCGGCGAAGCGGCGGAGTTCGTCTTTCTGCTCGATGGCAAGCCGGCCGCGAATGTCGAGATCAGCGTGATCCCGGGCGGCAACCGCTACCGCGACCAACTGGGGGAGATCAGGACGAAAACCGACAAGGCCGGTAAGGCCAGCATCACCTGGCCGGAAGCTGGCATGTACTGGCTGGAAGCCGAGCTCACTACCGACAAGGGCGTCAGCAAGCCGGCCACCGAGCGCCGCGCCAGCTACAGCGCAACCCTGGAAGTGCTGGCGCCCTGACGCCAGCCCGCTGCCTGAGCACTGACACTCAGGCAGCGCGCTACCGCATTCCCCGCAACGAGTCCGCTTCTTGCCCAGACCTTTCCAATCCGTCCGGCGCCTGTCGCCGCTGCTCGGCTGTCTCGCGGTCGCTGCGCTGCTGCTGTGGTGGCAGCCGCCGCGAGCGATCAGCGCTGCCGTGGTCGTCCTCGTCTATCTGGCCATGTCGCTGTATTGCTGGCGTGGGCAGATACCCCGCAAAGCAGCATCTACCGACGCGACCTCGGCGCTTGTGGTGACCTATGCCAGCCAGGGCGGGCAAGCCCGGCTCTATGCCGAGCGCAGTGCTGAGCAGCTTCGCGAAGCTGGCCTGAACGTGCAGCTGCTGCCGCTGAATGCGCTGGAGCCGAGCCGGCTGCCAGCGCGGCGCATCCTGTTCGTCGTCAGCACCTATGGCGAAGGCGAGGCGCCGGACGACGGCGCGCGTTTCGAGCGGCGCCTGAGCACGGCAAACCTGCAGCTGCAGGACCTCGAATATGCCGTGCTGACCTTCGGTGATCGCCAGTACCGCCATTTCTGTGCGTTCGGCCAGCGTCTGGATGAACGAATGCGCCAATGCGGCGCCACGCCACTGTTCGATCGGCTGGAAGCTGACCGAGCCGATCCCGGCGTGCTGCGTCACTGGCAACAGCAGCTGGCCCATTTAAGTGGCAACAGCGATTTCAGCGACTGGCTGCCGGCGCCCTATCGGCACTGGCAGCTCACCGAGCGCCGCTGCCTCAACCCCGGCAGTGCCGGCGCGCCAGTGCAGCATCTGACGCTCGTGCCAGTCGACGATCAGCAACGCTGGCACGCCGGCGATATCGTCGAGGTCGGCCCGCAGCACGAACTGACCCGCATGGAATGCTTGCTGCAGCAGCTGGGTCTCGACCCGCAGCAGCGGCTCGATGGCCAGCGTCTGGCAAGCCAGCTGGCCGGATTACGCCTGCCGGACCTCGACGTGTTGCGCACGCTCGACCTGCCCGCCTTGCTGGCCCTGCCGCCCTTGCCGCACCGCGAATACTCCATCGCCTCGATACCCGCGGACGGCGCCGTGCAGCTGGTGGTGCGCGAAGCTCGTCATCCGGACGGCACGCTCGGCCTCGGCTCCGGTTGGCTGTGCCGTCACGCGGCGATTGGCGAGCGGATCGCCCTGCGCATCCGCAGCAACCCCGGTTTTCATGGGCCCTCGGTCGATACACCGCTGATCCTGATCGGCAACGGCACCGGGATCGCCGGATTGCGCGCGCACCTGCGCGAACGCGCAGCCGCTCCCCAAGGCTCACGCAGCTGGCTGCTGTTCGGCGAACGCAACGCCGCCCACGACTTCTTCTTTCGAGACGAACTGCAGCATTGGCTCGACAGCGGCCTGCTGGAGCGGCTGGACCTGGCGTTCTCTCGCGACCAGCCGGAGAAGCGCTATGTGCAGCAAGTCTTGCGGGACGCGGCCGACGACCTGCGCCGCTGGATCGACCAGGGCGCGGCGATCTACGTTTGCGGAAGCCTGGAAGGCATGGGGCAGGAAGTGCAGCAGATCCTGCTCGGTCTGCTCGGCCAGGCGCGGCTGGAACAGCTGAGCGAGCAGGGACGCTATCGCCGCGACCTGTATTGATGTCCGCCATAACGACAAAGGCCGCTTCGAAGAGCGGCCTTTGTCATTTTCACAGCGGGATCAGAAGTGGAAGTTGGTGCTCAGTAACGCAGTACGACCGGCCGCGACGTGGGCATAGTGGCTGCCGTAGACCTGATCGAAATAGCGCTTGTCGGTCAGGTTCTGCACGTTCAGCTGCAGGTCCAGATTCTTGCTCACGCGATAGGCGGCCATCGCATCGTAGCGCCAGTATTCCGGTACCTCGATGTTGTTGGCCGTGTCGCCGAAGCGGGAGTCGACGTAGGTCGCACCGCCACCGATGGTCAGGTCCTGGGTGAGGTTGTAGGTGTTCCAGAAGCTGAAGCTGTGCTCCGGCGTGCTCGGCACCTCGTTACCGTCGTACAGCCCTTCCACGTACACCGGCGCCGCGCGGGTGCCGACGTTGGCGGCACCGGACTTGACCACTTCGGCGTCCAGATAGGTATAGCTGGCAAACACCTGCCAGTTACGGGTGATCTGGCCGGTGGCGCCCAGCTCCAGGCCGTCGACCTGGGTTTCACCGATGCTTTCCTGGAAACCGCTGGCGTTGGTCACCCGCGCGTTGGTCTTCTCGGTGCGGAACAGCGCGGCGGTCAGGCCGAGACGCTCGTCGAAGAAGTCCCACTTGGTGCCGATCTCGTAGTTGCGGTTGCGCTCCGGATCGAGAACCTGGTTGTTCACGTTGAGCGCATCGGAGCCTTCGCCGCCGGTCTCGCCGGACGGGTTGCTGGAGGTCGACCACGCCGCGTAGATGCTGCCATTGGGCAGCGGATTGAAGACCAGACCCAACTGGTAGTTCCAGAAGTGGCTCTTGTTCTCCGGCCGGGTGACGACACCGGCGGTGGAGACGGCCTTCTGCTCCGTTTCGTAGTCGTCGTAGCGCAGGCCCATGTTCAGCGACCACTGCTCGTTGAACTTCAGCGTATCGAAGACGTAGGCCGCCAGCGTTTCGGTGTCGGTATCGGTCGTCGCCGCGCTGCGCGCGATGCTGCCGGTCCAGGCATCCTTGGAGCTCGGGTTGGACAGGCTAGTGCAGTCGCCCGAAGCCAGGTGCGCCGACGAACAGGTGTTGCCTCTGGTGCCCGGAGTGACCACGTAGGGTCGGTTGTGCACGCCGACATCGCTGATTTCCACGCCGGTCACCAGGGTGTGCTCGATGCTGCCGGTGTCGAATCGCGCCGTCAGATCGGTCTGGTTGACCCAGCTCTGGGTACCGGAATTGCGGCTCTTGGCAGAGCGCGAAACCAGTCCATTGGGCACGTTGCCACGCGAGTCGTCCGGGTTGGTGACGATGTAGTCCAGGGTGGTGCGGGCGATACGCGTGGTGTTGGAGACGGTCAGGTTCTCGTTCAGGTCGTGCTCGAGCCGAATGGTGCCGGCATCCGTGGTGCTCTCGCGGAAGTCGCGGCTTTCAAGGCCGTAGAAGTTGTCGCGATCCACGCTCACTGGCTCGCGACCTGGATTGCCTGGCGTAGCCACGGTCAGCGGAATGCCGTAGTCCGGCATGTCGTCTGTTTCCAGGTGGTAGTAAGACAGCGTCGCCCGAGTCGGCGTATCGAAGCCGAAGGTGATGGTCGGTGCCACGCCCCAACGACTGACATCCACACCATCGCGGCCGGCGACGTTGGCCTCGTGCTTCATCAGGTTCAGACGGCCGGCGACGTTGTCACCGAGCACGCGGTTGACGTCCAGCGTATAGCGGCGCGTCTGGTCCGAACCGAGGGTGACGCTGGCATCGCCGAAGTCGCGTTGCTTGGCGGTCTTGCTGATCAGGTTGAGGCTGCCGCCCGTAGAGCCGGCACCGGTGTAGGCTGAGCCCGGCCCCTTGCTCACTTCGATGCTCTCGACGTTGAAGATCTCGCGGGTTTGCGAGCCAACGTCACGCAGGCCGTCGATGAAGGTGTCGCTCTCGGCGTTGAAGCCGCGGATGATCGGCCGGTCGCCCGCCGGATTTCCGCCCTCGCCCGCACCGAAGGTGATACCGGAAGTGGTGCGCAACGCATCGACCAACGTCAGCGAACCGGTGTCGCGAATCACCTGGTCGGTGATCACGGTGACCGACTTCGGTGTTTCGCGCAGCGGTGCCGTGTATTTCTTCGAGGCGGATGTATCGGCCTTGTAGGCCTGTTCCTGCTCACCGATTACCGTCACTTCATCGAGCGCAACCGGCGCTTCGCTGGGCGATGACGCTGCAGGCACGACCTGAGCCATGGAGGGAGCGGAGAAAGCGGTAAGGGCGACACCGATAGCCGAAGCCAACACGCGAGGTGGCTGGGCCAGTTCTAGAGACTGACGCGACATGTAATGCGGATCCTTGGAAGTTGATGCAACTGCGAATTGCTATTATTAGCAGGTGGCATTCTGATACATTCTGTCGCATTCTGAAACACCTAAATGCAAACTAATATCATTCGCAAATTCCACATCCTGTCGGTGATCCATGCTCCTACGCATTGCCAATGTGTTTTCCCGTGAAGAAACCGACCGTATTCGCTCCGCGCTGGAACAGGCCGACTGGCAGGATGGTCGGGTCACGGCCGGCTATCAGTCGGCCAAGGCCAAATACAATCTGCAGCTGGCGGAGGACGACCCACTCGCCCGCGAGATTGCCGAAGCCATGCTGCAACGGCTCTGGCAGCATCCGCAGTTCATGTCTGCCGCGCTGCCGAGCAAGGTCTTTCCGCCCCTGTTCAACTGCTACACGGCCGGCGGCGAGTTTGGCTATCACATCGACAATGCGGTGCGTCAGGTACGCAACAGCGCCGAACGCGTGCGCACCGACCTGTCCGCCACGCTGTTCTTCAGCGATTCCGAGGAGTACGACGGCGGCGAGCTGGTGATACACGACACCTACGGCACGCAGCGGGTGAAGTTCGCTGCCGGCGACATGGTGCTCTACCCCAGCACCAGCCTGCACAAGGTCGAGCCGGTCACCCGCGGCGCACGGCTGGCTTCGTTCTTCTGGATTCAGAGCCTGGTTCGCGAGGATGCGCAGCGCACGCTGCTCTACGAGATGGACCAGGCCATCCAGCAGCTGACCGCCGATGTGCCGGAGCACCCATCCCTGGTGCAACTGACCGGCACCTATCACAACCTGCTGCGCCGCTGGGTCGAGGTCTGATGCCTCATCTTCTGCGCCGTGATGAAGCCCTCGACAGCGGCCAGCTGGCCGAGGAACCGCACCGAGCCGCACGCCTGGTCCTCGCGGCCGCCGCGACCGGGGAAATCGAAGCGCAGGCGCTGCTCGGGCAAATCCTGCTGGAGGGCCGCGGCATCCAGGCCGATCCCGAACTGGCCCTGACCTGGTTCGACATCGCCGCCGGCCGCGGCCACGCCATGGCCTGCAACATGGCCGGACGCTGCCACGAGCTTGGCTGGGGCTGCCCGGCCAATCCCGCACGCGCCGCCGAGCGGTACCGGCGCGCGGCAGACATGGGGTTGGACTGGGGCATGTATAACCTGGCCAATCTGCTCGCCACCGGTCGCGGTGTTTCACAGGATGAAGCCGTGGCCTATCGCCTATACCGCCAGGCCGCCGAGCTGGGCCACGCCAAGTCGATGAACCTGACCGGACGCTGCCTGGAAGAAGGCCGCGGTGTGTCGCGCGATGTGTCAGCGGCGCACGGCTGGTATCGACGTTCCGCGGAGGCTGGCGACTTTCGCGGCCAGTTCAGCCATGCCGCCGTGCTGCTCACCCAGCAGCAATGGGACGCCGCCCGGCATTGGCTGGACCGCGCGCTTGAGGTTGGCCACCTGAAGTTCGTCGAGACCGCGCTGGCCAGCCTGCAGGCCGCCGCATTGCCTCAGGTCGCCGATATCGTCGAGGCCTACGCGCGGCGACGCGACGAGCTACGCGCCGGGTTGCTGTGAACGAAGCACAGAAACGAAAACGCCCCGCAATGCGGGGCGTTCGTTCATCGTCTACGGCTTAGATGTAGTAAGCCTTCAGCGGCGGGAAGCCGTTGAATTCAACGGCGCTGTAGCTGGTGGTGTAGGCACCGGTGGACAGCCAGTACAGGCGGTCGCCGATGGCCAGGTTAAGCGGCAGGCCGTACTTGTAGTTCTCGTACATGATGTCGGCGCTGTCGCAGGTCGGACCGGCGATCACCACTTCCTCGACTTCGCCCTTCTTCTCGGCATAGATCGGGAACTTGATCGACTCGTCCATGGTTTCGATCAGGCCGCTGAACTTGCCCACATCGACATACACCCAACGCTCGACCGCGGTACGCGACTTGCGTGCTACCAGCACCACTTCACTGACGAGGATGCCGGCGTTGGCGATCAGCGAGCGCCCCGGCTCGAGGATGATTTCCGGCAACTCGTCGCCGAAGTCTTCCTTGAGGAAGCGGATGATTTCCTCGGCGTAGGTTTCAAGGCTGTTGGTGCGGGTGATGTAGTTGGCGGGGAAACCGCCACCCATGTTGATCATCTTCAGCTCGATGCCGTCTTCTTCCTTCAAACGCTCGAAGATCACCTTGACCTTGGCGATGGCGGCATCCCACACGGAAATGTCGCGCTGCTGCGAGCCGACATGGAAGGAAATGCCGTAGGGCTCCAGCTTCAGCTGACGGGCGAGGATCAAGAGATCCATCGCCATGTCGGTCTGGCAGCCGAACTTGCGCGACAGCGGCCAGTCCGCAGTAGTGGAGCCTTCGGTGAGGATGCGTACATAAACTTTCGAACCCGGCGCGGCCTTGGCGATGTTGCGCAGGTCGGCTTCCGAGTCGGTGGCGAACATGCGCACACCCTTGTCGTAGAAGTAGCGGATGTCCTTGGCTTTCTTGATGGTGTTGCCGTAGCTGATGCGCTCCGCGCCAACGCCGCGGGACATTACTTTGTCCAGCTCATAGATCGAGGCGATATCGAAGCTCGAACCCTTGTCGCGCAGCAGATCGATGATCTCGACCGCCGGGTTGGCCTTGACGGCGTAGTACACGCTGGCGAATTCGAAACCGGCGCGCAGGTCGTCATAGGCCTTGCTGATGGTTTCGGTGTCGATCACCACGAAGGGGGTTTCGTGCTGGTCGGCAAATGCCTTCATCTTCTGGAAGGTGGCGCGAGGGTAATAGTCTTCGATCTTGACCGTCATGCGTGGGACTCCAAAAAACGGGAAACAAAAGTCGGATGAGGGATGGAGGGCATCAGCCCTGACAAGAACGCCTGATCAGTTTCCCCACTTTGGTTCGCCTACTTCCCAAGGCATGTCGCCGAGTATCACGGAGGATCTCTCGTCGTCAGTACTTGAGCCGGATGGATCGTTGCCAGCATGGACGTTCGGGCGCGAACTTTAGGACCAAGGGGGGCATAGATCAATCAAAAAAACGTCCCGAAGGTGCATCCGTTTCGAGTTGTTGTCGATTCAAAACAAAGCGTCATGGAAACTGCACAAATCGGCGATTTCCGCAGCCGTGCGGGCCGCAGCGAAATCCATTTGCCGCTATAATCGCCGCCTTTTTTGACAGACCGACTACTCGTCGACGGGTTCCTTAATTCCGATGACCACTCAGGCCGCCGAAGTCGCGAAGCGCCGTACCTTCGCCATCATCTCGCACCCCGATGCGGGCAAGACCACCATCACCGAAAAGCTGCTGCTGATGGGCAAGGCGATCGCCGTTGCCGGTACGGTGAAGTCGCGCAAATCCGACCGCCATGCCACCTCCGACTGGATGGAAATGGAGAAGCAGCGCGGCATCTCCATCACTACCTCGGTGATGCAGTTCCCCTACCGCGAGCACATGATCAACCTGCTCGACACCCCCGGTCACGAGGACTTCTCGGAAGACACCTACCGCACCCTGACCGCGGTGGACTCGGCGCTGATGGTTCTCGACGGCGGCAAGGGTGTCGAGCCACGCACCATCGCGCTGATGGACGTCTGCCGCCTGCGCGACACGCCAATCGTGAGCTTCATCAACAAGCTCGACCGCGATATCCGCGACCCCATCGAACTGCTCGACGAAATCGAGGCGGTGCTGAAGATCAAGGCCGCGCCGATCACATGGCCGATCGGCTGCTACCGCGACTTCAAGGGCGTGTATCACCTCCAGGACGACTACATCATCGTCTACACACCGGGCCACGGCCACGAACGCACCGAGGTCAAGATCATCGAGAAGCTCGACTCCGACGAGGCGCGCCAGCACATCGGCGACGAGTACGAGCGCTTCCTCGAGCAGCTGGAACTGGTCCAGGGCGCCTGCCACGAGTTCGACCAGGACGAATTCCTCAGCGGTCAGCTGACCCCGGTGTTCTTCGGTACCGCGCTGGGCAATTTCGGTGTGGACCACGTGCTTGACGCCGTCGTCGACTGGGCGCCGATGCCGCTGCCCCGCGCGGCCAACGAGCGAGTGGTCGAGCCGGTCGAGGAGAAGTTCACCGGCTTCGTGTTCAAGATCCAGGCGAACATGGACCCCAAGCACCGCGACCGCATCGCCTTCATGCGCATCTGCTCGGGCAAGTACGAGAAAGGCATGAAGCTGCGCCACGCGCGCATCGGCAAGGATGTCCGCATCGCCGACGCCCTGACCTTCTTCTCCAGCGAGCGGGAAATGCTCGAGGAAGCCTGGGCCGGCGACATCATCGGTCTGCACAACCACGGCACCATCCAGATCGGCGACACCTTTACCGAAGGCGAGAACCTCGGCTTCACCGGTATCCCGCACTTCGCTCCGGAACTGTTCCGCCGCGTGCGCCTGAAGGATCCGCTGAAATCCAAGCAGCTGCGCCAGGGCCTGCAGGAACTGGCCGAGGAAGGCGCCACCCAGGTGTTCTTCCCCGAGCGCAACAACGACATCATCCTCGGTGCGGTCGGCGTGCTGCAGTTCGACGTCGTCGCCAGTCGCCTGAAAGAGGAATACAAGGTCGAGTGTGCCTATGAGGCGATCAACGTCTGGTCGGCGCGCTGGATCGAGTGCGATGACAAGAAGAAGCTCGAAGACTTCAAGAACAAGGCCTACGAGAACCTCGCCATCGACGGCGGCGGCCACCTCACCTACCTAGCGCCGACGCGGGTGAATTTGAGCCTGATGGAAGAGCGCTGGCCGGATGTGAAGTTCAGGGCGACACGCGAGCATCACTGACCCAAGAATGCGCCTGCTGCGGGGTACAGCAGGCGTAGTTGATTCTGCGCATTACTGCCGCTGCGCTCATTTAGATGCGCTCTCGCATGGAAGCGAGAGGCTGCCTTTTCACAAGGACCGTGAATGCCCACCGAACGCCCCTCCCCCGAACAACGCCAGTTCGCCAGACACCTGCGATACCAACTCACCGAGTGCGAGCGACTGCTGTGGCGCCAGCTGCGCAACCGCGGTTTAGCAGGATTCAAATTTCGCCGACAGCATCCGTGCCCGCCCTATGTCCTGGATTTCTACTGTGCAGAATTGCGACTTGTAGTTGAACTCGATGGCGGTCAGCACTTCGACGAAGCTGGCCTGGCGAAAGACCGTTTGCGCACGGCCTACCTGCAGCACCACGGGATGGAGGTTCTACGCTTCAGCAATCTGGATGTGATACGGAATCTAGAGGGTGTTCTGACTGAAATCTTGAGCTGGATTGAGACCCGCGCCCCTCACCCCAACCCTCTCCCCAAGGGGGAGAGGGAGCTGGATTGAGGCAGCCGGATCACTTGCTCATGCAGACCGTGCAGAGCAAGCGAGGGGAGTGAGCGCGAGCTGTGCCCATCAGGCAGTTGCAACAAACACCAGCACGCTCTCACCCCAGCACCCAATCCCCGCATTACCGATACACCGGCCTGAATCCGAGTCCTGACTGAAATCTTGCACCGGATCGAGGCCCGCGCCCCTAACCCCAAACACTCTCCCCAAAGGGGAGAGGGGGCTGGATTGAGGCAGCCGGATCACTTGCTCATGCAGACCGTGCAGAGCAAGCGAAGGGAGTGAGCGCAGGCTGTGCCCATCAAGCAGTTGCAACAACCACCAGCACGCTCTCACCCCAGCACCCAATCCGCGCATTACCGATAAACCGGCCTGAATCCGAGTCCTGACTGAAATCTTGCACCGGATCGGGGCCCGCGCCCCTCCGGGGGGAGAGGGCTAGGGTGAGGGGCTGGCGGCCACGACTAGTGTCGCAACTAAAACCCACACAGCCCCGTTTCACCTACTCCTCAAGGGACCACGCGATCAATAAACCGCCCAGCTTGGTACCGAGCAAGCCATGCCGGCCTGGCTCGAAGACCGCCCACCCAATCCTCTCCACAACGACGAGAGAGGGCCTGATTGAAGCCACCGAACATCCGCAACTAGCGGGCACATCATGCGTTTCGCCCTGCACCGGATCGGCAACCCAACCCGGCCCAGTCCCCTCTCCCCTCCGGGGAGAGGGCTAGGGTGAGGGGCTGGTGGCTATGTCGAGCGCCGCAGTCGACGTCGCCACCTGCCCCCGCTTCACCTACTCCTCAAGGGTCCACGCGATCAAGGAATCCCCCAGCTTGGTGCCGAACGAGCCATGCCCGCCGGCCATCTGCACCACATACTGCTTGCCGGTCTTCTCGGACACGTAGGTCATCGGAGTCGCCTGGCCACCGGCAGGCAGGCGGCCCTTCCACAATTCCTTGCCGTTCTGCAGATCGTAGGCGCGCAGATAGTAATCCAGCGTTCCGCTCATAAAGGCCACTCCGCCGGCGGTGACGATCGGCCCGCCCAGTGCTGGCGTACCCACCGGGAAGGGAATGCCCAAGGGTGCACTGTCGCGGCTGGTGCCGTTCTTGTGCATCCAGACCTTCTTCATGCTGCGCAGGTCCAGCGCGGTGACGAAACCCCATGGCGGGGTCTGGCACGGCAGGCCGACGACCGACATGAACGGCTCCAGCCGCACCATATACGGCGCCCCCAGATTGGGCTGCAGGCCGGTCTCGCCACCGCCGGTACGCTCATCGGGGTCGACCTCGCTGCGCTTGACCATGGTCGAGATGAAGGCCAGGTAATTCGGCGCGCCGAACAGCAGCTGGCGGCTCGGATCGACCGCCACCGATGGCCAGTTGAAGGTACCCACGTTACCCGGATAGATCAGCGAGCCCTGCTCCGACGGCGGCGTGAAGTCGCCCTCGTAACGCAGCTTGCGGAACTGGATGCGGCACATCATCTGATCCAGCGGCGTGCCGCCCCACATGTCGCGCTCGCGCAGCGGCTCTTGCGGCGCGTAGCTGACGGCCGATGCGGGTTGGGTTGGCGCGGTGAACTCGCCGTAGTCAGTGCCTTGGGGCACGGGCATCTCTTCCACCGGCACGATCGGCTCGCCGGTACGGCGGTCGAGGATGTACAGATCGCCACGCTTGGTCGGCTGGATGATGGCCGGCACCTGGCCTTGCGGCCCTTCGATATCCACCAGCGTCGGCTGCGATGGCAGGTCGCGGTCCCAGAGGTCATGGTGCACGGTCTGGAATTCCCAGCGCACCTGGCCGGTCGCCAGGTCCAGCGCCACCAGGGTGTCGGTGAAACGCTCGGACTCCGGCGTGCGCGGCTGCGCCCACTGGTCCGGGGTCTGGTTGCCGGTGGGGATGTAGACCAGCCCCAGCGACTCGTCGGCAGTGGCGATGGTCCAGGAGTTCGGCGTGCTGCGCACGTAGGTTTCGCCGGGTGGCAAGGGCTCTGTGGCGTCCGGGTTGCCCGGGTCGAAATTCCATACCAGCTCGCCGCTGCGCACGTCGTAGGCGCGAATCACGCCGCCGGGTGAATCCACCGCGCCGTTGTCGGTAATCGAGCCGCCGACGATGACCAGCTTCTCGGTCACCACCGGTGGTGAAGTCGGCAGGTAAACGCCCAGAGCGTCCTCACCGAGTCCAGCCTTCAGATCCACCACGCCGGCATTGCCGAAGTCCTCGCAGGGCTTGCCGTCCTCGACATCCAGCGCGACCAGAGTGCCGTCGTTGGTCGGCAAAAACAGTCTCCGCGCGCAACGCGCTACGGGCTGGTCGGACGGCGCCGTCGCTGCGGGCCCGTAGGCGTTGGCGTCATGGAAGGCCAGGCCACGGCAGGTCATGTGCTGGTAGTACTCGGCATCGCGGTTGATGCTCGGGTCGAAGCGCCAGCGCTCCTCACCGCTGTCGGCATCGACGGCGATGGCGATGCTGTGCGGCGTGCAGATGAACAGATTGTCGCCAACCTTCAACGGCGTCACCTGATAGGTGATCTCGCCCGGGTCACCCTCGCCGGAAAGGTCACCGGTGTGGAACTCCCAGGCCTTTTTCAACTTGCCGACGTTGTCCGGCGTGATCAGATCGGCCGTCGAGTAACGATCGCCGCGGTCGGAGCCGCCGTAGGCTTTCCATTCGCTGGCAACCCGACCGGCCTGCCCCTCGGGATTCGAGCCCTGCATCTGCGCGTCGCTGAATTCACCCGTGATCGAGTGGTAATCCTGGGTCAGCGAGTACCCGGCGATCAGCGCGCCGGCCAGCAGCCCCAAGCCAAGCAGGCCGCTGGCGCCATCACGCCAGACCAGCCGATCGCCGACGTAGCGATTGACGAAAGGCAGAATCAGCCAGAGCCCGAGGATGCACCAGAGGTCGATTCGCGGCGCCAGCTGCCACCAGTCGAAGCTGACTTCGTACAGCGTCCACGCCAGCGTCGCCAGCAGTAGCACCGCGTAGAGCCAGATCGCGGCGCGGCGTCGAGCGAACAACAGGCCGGCCACGCCCAGCAGTCCGATGCCGGCCAGCAGGTAGTACCAGGAGCCACCCAGCATTGCGAGGTAGCCGCCACCGACCGCCATCAGCGCTCCCAGCAGCAGAACCACCACGGCGGTCAGGGTGATGCGCATGGGCCGCGGCCCGTAATCGATACTCATGCAACGCTCTCCAGCCAATTCATCTTCAAAACAAAAAGCAAAAAGCTGGCGAAACGTTCTGACACAAAGTCTCGCCAGCTTGTAGTGGATACGATAGGCGGGGCTTTAGTTCAGCCGTTTTGCGACCGCTTACGCCGTCGCCCCGACGCTGAGCGGCTGCGTTTCAGGCCGCTTGATTACTGCGTAGATCACCCCGGTTACCAAGCTGCCGGCGAGGATTGCAGCCAGATACAACAGCGCGTGATTGATGGCGTTTGGGATCAGCAGCACGAACAGCCCGCCATGGGGCGCCAGCAGCTTCGCGCTGAAGGCCATGGACAGCGCGCCGGTCAGCGCACCACCGGCGATGCTCGCCGGAATCACCCGCAACGGGTCTTTCGCAGCGAAAGGAATCGCGCCTTCGGAAATGAAGCAGCAGCCCAGCACCAGCGCGGCCTTGCCAGCTTCGCGCTCGGTCTGGGCGAACTTGCGCCGGGCGATCAGCGTGGCGATGCCCATGCCGATTGGCGGCACCATCCCCGCCGCCATGGTGGCGGCCATCGGCGCGTAACTCTGGGACGCGAGCAGCCCGACGGAGAAAGCATAAGCGGCCTTGTTCACCGGCCCGCCAAGGTCGACGCACATCATGGTGCCGAGCAACAGACCGAGCAGGATGGCGTTGGAGGTGCCCATGGTGTCGAGGAATTCGGTGAGCCCGGCGAGCATCTTCGCCACCGGTGTGCCGACCACGTAAATCATCACCAGACCAGTTACCAGGCTCGCCAGCAACGGAATGATCAGGATCGGCTTGAGCGATTCGATACTGGCCGGCAATGGAATCCAGCGGCTCACTGCCTTGGCCGCGTAGCCCGCCACGAAACCGGCGATGATCCCGCCAATGAAGCCCGCACCGAGGGTGCCGGCCAGCAAGCCGCCGATCATGCCGGGCGCCAGGCCCGGGCGGTCCGCGATGGAATAGGCAATGTAGCCGGCAAGCAGCGGCACCATCAGCTGGAAGGCCGTTTCGCCACCGATCTTCATCAGCGCGGCGGCCAGCGTGCCCTCCTCCTTGAACGCCTCGATGCCGAAGACGAACGACAGTGCGATCAAAAGACCGCCCGCCACCACCATCGGCAGCATGTAGGACACGCCGGTCAGCAGGTGCTTGTATACGCCAGCCTTCTCGCCCTTCTGTTCACCACTTGCGCTGGCAGCGGCGCCTCCAGCGAGCATCGCGCCTTCTTCCAGCGCGCGATCCAGGGTCGCATCGGGTTGCTTGAGGGCGACGCCAGTACCGCAGCGAAATACGCGCTTGCCGGCGAAACGGGTGACATCCACCTCGATATCCGCAGCCAGCAGCACCACGTCGGCCTCTTCGATGGCCTGGGCTTCGAGCACATTGCGCGCCCCCACCGAGCCGCGGGTTTCAACCTGCAGGTCATAACCCTTGCGGATCGCCGCCTGCTGCAGGGCTTCAGCCGCCATGAAAGTGTGTGCCACGCCGGTCGGACAGGCGGTGATGGCCACCAGCTTGGGCTTGCCGCTGGTATGCGCCGCATCCGCTTCGTCGGCCTGCTGCAGCTCGCTGGCGGTGTCCGCGGCACTGCGCAAGAAGGCTTCCGGGTCGAGCAGCGCCTCGGATGGCGTGGACTGGGCGACGCGCTTGCCAACGAAGCGCTGCAATGACAACGGCCCGGTTTTCACCACCACCACCAGATCGGCATTGGCGATCTGCGCGGGCGTCAGCGGCGAACCGATGGCCTTGGGATCGTGGACTTCCACGGCGGTCGACCAGCCCAGACGATGGGCAGCCGCTTCGAGCAGGCGTGAAGTCAGCACGCTGGTGACCATTCCGTTGGGGCAGGCCGTGACGATGAGAAGATTCATTCCTTCACCTCTTGTTCGAATTATTGGCTGAGCGACTGCAGGCGCACCGCAGCTTCAAGCTCCGCAAGTTCAGCCGTGTCGGTGATGCCGAACCCAACCTGCCCGACCGCCTGCGCGGCGATGGCCGTGGCCTGTGTGAGCGTGCGCTCTGCCGGCCAGCCTTCCAGCAGACCGTGAAGCATGCCGGCGAGCAGTGAGTCGCCCGCACCAACGGTGCTGACGACCTGAACCTTTGGCGGATTGGCATGCAGCGTGGCGCCTGGCGAGAACCAGCTGACGCCATTGGCGCCCTGCGAAATAACCACGTGCTCGATGCCTTCGGCTTGCAGTCGTCGCGCTTCGGCGGTCAGCGCTGCCGACTCGTTGAGTTCGACGCCACGGGCCTCCGCCAGCTCTTCCTCGTTGGGCTTGATCAACCAGGGCGTGGCGGTCAGCCCGTCACGCAACGCGGCGCCGCTGGTGTCCAGCGCCACCCGCACGCCGAGTCTCTTGAGCGCCTGCAGCAGATGGACGAACCACTTACTGTCGATGCCACGCGGCAAGCTGCCGGCGACCACTACGACGTCATGAGCGGGGGCCAGCCGCTGGAGCCGTGTCAGCAACTCCGCGCAGTGCGCCTCGCTCACCATCAGCCCTTGCCCATTGATGTCGGTGACTTGCCCGTCCGCTTCGGCCAGTTTGATGTTGCTGCGGGTATCGCCCGGCACGCGGACGAATTCGTCGGCAAACCCACGCGTGACGAACAACTGCTCGAAGGCCTGCGGATTGCCCTCGCCGAGAAAGCCGGTGACGGTCAGCTGATGACCGAGATCGGCCAGCACCTGCGCGACGTTGAGCCCCTTGCCGGCGGCATGCACCTGCAGGCTTTCGCTGCGATTGACTTCGCCCAGGCGCAGCGCGGGCAGCTGCACGGTCAGGTCCAGGGCCGGGTTAAGGGTGACAGTGAGAACGCGGGCCATCAGCAGTGCTCCCCGACGAAGGCGCGAACTTCATGGGCGCCGCGCAGCATCAGGGCTTGCTGCGCCAGCCTCTGGCAGGTCGTGAAGTCCAGCTCGCGCACCCTCGCTTTCACCAGGGCAATGCTGCGCGCCGAGACGCTCAGTTCGTCCACGCCCAGGCCCACCAGCATCGGCACCGCCAATGCATCAGCGGCCAGCTCGCCACAAACGCCGACCCACTTGCCGTGGGCATGGGCGGCCTCGACCGTCATGCCGATCAGGCGCAGAACCGCCGGATGCAGCCCGTCCGCCTGACCGGAGAGCGTCGGATGGCCGCGGTCGATGGCCAGGGTGTATTGCGTCAGGTCATTGGTGCCGATGCTGAAGAAGTCGACTTCCTGCGCCAGCACCGGCGCGATCAAAGCTGCTGAGGGGATCTCGATCATGATGCCGACCTGCAGATCAACCACCGGCAGCTCCACGCGCAGGCGATCGACCATGGCCTTGGCGGTGCGCCACTCGTCGATATTGCCGACCATGGGGAACATGATCCGCAGCGGGCGGCCATCGGCCGACGAGAGCAAGGCACGCAGCTGGGTTTCGAGGATGTCCGGGCGCTGCAAACTCAGGCGAATGCCGCGCACGCCGAGGAAGGGATTTTCCTCGGCAGGCATCGGCCAGTACGGCAGCGGTTTGTCCCCGCCGACATCCAGCGTACGTACCACCAAAGGGCGGCCTTCGAGGGCTTCCAGCACGCGGCGGTATTCGGCTTCCTGAGTCGCCTGATCCGGCGCCTGGGAATGGTTCATGAACACCAGCTCGGTGCGCAGCAGGCCGATGCCTTCGGCGCCCATCGCCACTGCTTCCGGGGTTTCGCCGGCCGCGCCGATATTGGCGGCGATCTCGACATGATGACCGTCACGTGTGATGGCCGGCTCCAGGCGACGCTCATTTGCCAAGCGCTTGCGTTCTTCGCGACTGGTGCGTTCGCTGCTGGCCTGCTCCAGCTGCGCCTCGGTCGGCGACACCAGCAATTCACCGCGCTCGCCGTCGAGCAGCAGCAGTGTGTTTGGCGCTAGCCCGAGCACACCCGGCCCGGCCCCGACGATGGCTGGAATACCCAGCGCGCGGGCGATGATGGCGCTGTGCGAAGTGGCGCCGCCGCCAGCGGTAAGAACGCCTGCGACCCGCTGGGCATTGAGCGTGGCGACGTCCGAAGGCGCCACCTCGTCCATCACCAGAATGTATGGCTCGTCTGGGGCCTGATCGGCTTCCACACCAGTCAGGCAGGCCAGCACACGGCGCCCCACGTCACGCAGGTCGGCGGCCCGCTCGGCCAGCAGTTTGTCGTGCAAGGCCTCCTGCTGCTGCGCCGCAATTTCGATTTCCTCCATCCAGGCGGCCTCGGCACTCAAACCTTTTTGTAGGCGCGCCTGGACTTCCTCGCGCAGCGCCGGGTCGCGCAGCATGGCCTGATGGGTGGTGAAGATGTCGCGGATGCTGGCGACCTGACTCTCATCGATCAGCGTGCCGATCTCCGCATGGACCTTGTCCAGCGCCGCATCCAGCCGCTGCAGTTCGATCACCGGAGACTCGCCGCGCTTGGGGTAGTCGATCACCCGCGGCTTGCGTACCAGGACCGGACCGATGGCGATGCCGGGCGCGGCGGCGATGCCGACGACCTGCTCGCCGGCCCGCAAGACGGGCACGTCCTGGGCTGCCTCATTCAGTTGCACGGCCCGCTGCTCCGCCGGCGCCCCGCCGGCCGGCAGCGGCTCGATTTCCTCGCCCAGCCCTTCTTCCACCGCGCGGACCAGCGCCGGCAATGCATCGTCGGCGATCGAGGGCTCGGCGATGAACTCCAGCACTTGGCCGCGATGCGAGCCCATCGCCAGCAGCTTGCTCAGGCTCTTGGCCGACACGCCCGCGCTCTGGCTACCAGCCAACCGCACTCGGATCTCGCCGGCGAAGGCCTGTGCGACCTCGGTCAGCACCTTGGCCGGGCGGGCATGCAAGCCATGGGCGTTAGCCAGTGGCACCTGGGCACTCGGCCAGTCTGCCGGCACTTCGCCGCCCAGGGCTTCGAGCACTGTGCGACTGGACGTCGCCTGGCTCAGCTCCCGCCCGCGGCCTTCGATCAGCAGGTTGCACAGGCGCTCGAGCATCGCCCGATGCGCTTCGCCCAGGCTGGCCAGCACGAAAAGACCGTTGAGGGGCTGGCCTTGATGTTCAAGATTCGACGCCGGCGTAACGAACGCCAATCCAGGGCGCTGCACCGATTGCTCGCTGTTGAGCCACCAGAGGCCATCACCCAGCGGCAACGCCTGGCCAATCGGCAGACTGGCGTTGAAACCCGGCTCCACGCACTGCGCGCGCTTGAGCAGCTTGACGCCCTGCCAGGCCAGCTCGTCGAAATCATCCGCAGCGACACCCAGCGAGACCAGCTCGCCATCCAGCGCCAGCGTCTGTGGCGCACCTTGCAGCAGGTCGATGATGGCTTCCGGGCTTTCGGCTTTCTGCAGCGCCTCGCTCAGATCGCCTTCACCCAATGCTCGGGTCAGCAGCTGTAGCAGGCGCAGGTGTTCGTCGGAACGCGCAGCGATACCGATGGCTAGATACACCAGCTGGCCGTTGCCCCAGTCGACGCCGGCCGGAAAATGCAGCAGCCGCACGCCAGTGGTGAACACCTGATCACGGGTTGCCGGCGTGCCATGGGGAATCGCAAGGCCCTGACCGAGAAAGGTCGAGCCCTGCGCTTCACGCGCACGCAGCCCGTCCAGATAACCCGGCGCGACCAGCCCGTCGGCGACCAGAACTTCACCCAGCAGGGTCAGCGCCGCTGGCTTGTCCGCCGCGGCCTGATGCATGTGGATGTGCTGTGCATTCAACTCAAGCATGGAGAACTCCTGCGGGGGCTCGCGATTGTTGTGGCCAACGGTCAAGCCGGCTTTGCCCGAATCCTGGGCTGGCGCTTCAGACCGAAACACTGCTGAAACGTTTCACCTAAGGCTGGCACATTACGCAATATTGGGTAATTCTAGAAGCCCGAGTTCATACCACCCGTCTCAGGACCCTCTGTTGAAACTGACCGACATCGCCCGCCTCGCCAACGTTTCGGTAACCACCGCCAGCTATGTGCTAAATGGCAAGGCCGCGCAGCGCCGTATCAGCGCGGCCACGGTCGAGCGGGTGATGGCCGTGGCCGAACAGCAGGGCTTTCAGCTCGACCAGCAGGCGGCGGGTCTGCGTCGCGGGCAGTCGCGCACCCTCGGCTTCATCGTTCCGGATCTGGAAAACCCCAGCTACGCACGTCTGGCCAAACTGCTCGAGCAGCGCGCGCGGCAGCGCGGCTACCAGCTGCTGATCGCCGGCACCGACGACGAGCCGGACACCGAGCGCCAGGTCATCCAGCTGCTGCGCTCGCGCCGCTGCGATGCGCTGATCGTCGCCAGCTGCCTACCAGCCGACGACCAGAGCTATCGCAAGGTGCAGGCGGCTGGCACGCCGGTGATCGCCCTCGACCGTGCGCTGGACGCCGAGCACTTCTGCTCGGTGGTCAGCGATGATTGTGAAGCGGCCGCCCTGCTTACCCGCTCGCTGGCAGTTCCGGCCGCCGCCCATATCGCCCTGATCAGCGCACGCCCGGCATTGCCCATCAGTCAGCAGCGCGAGGAAGGTTTTCGGCAGGCACTGTCGCAGCACAGCGGTCAGGTCAGCATCCTGCAGGCCGAACAGTTCAGCCGTGCGTGCGGCCGTGAACAGATGCTCGCCCTGCTCGACCGCGGCCCGCTGCCCGATGCGCTGATCACCACCGCCTACGTCTTGCTCGAAGGCGTCTTCGATGCGCTGCGCGAGCGGAACCTGCTGTGGCCAGAGCAGCTGCGACTGGCGACCTTTGGTGACGCGCAGTTGCTGGATTTCCTGCCGATCCGGGTCAATGCGATTTCCCAGCAGCACGAGCAGATCGCCGAGCAAACCCTGGAACAGGCAATCCGCGCCATAGAGCAGGGCGATTACCGTCCCGGCGTGATCGCCATCGAACGTGAGCTGAAAGTGCGCCGCGGCTGACGCCCCTTGCGGGCGCTGCCGCACTGGCGGAAGCTTGTCGTCTTTCGAACACGCCCACCCTCCCAGATGAACATCGAACAGATCACCCAACGCCTGCACGCCATCCGCGACCAGAACGACTGGCAGCGCTTTCACAGCCCAAAGAACCTCGCCATGGCCGCCAGCGTGGAAATGGCCGAGCTGGTGGAAATCTTCCAGTGGCAGACCGAGGACGAGTCGCGCCAGCTCTCAGCCGACAAACTTGAGCATGCCGGTCAGGAAGTCGGCGACATCCTCATGTACCTGCTCTTGATGTGCAGCGAACTGGGCATCGACATGGAACAGGCACTGCTGGCCAAGTTGGCCGACAACGAGCGGCGGTTCGCCCGATGAGCGACCGGCATTTCGACGAGCTGGCGACGCGCTTCGCCGAGAAGATCTACGGCGGCGCCAAAGGCGCGATCCGCCTTGCCGTGCTGCAGGCCGACCTGACGGAAGCCCTGCCGCAACGGCCACTGCGGGTGCTGGATATCGGCGCCGGCCTCGGCCATATGAGCCTGTGGCTGGCCCAGCAGGGCCATGATGTGACCCTGGCAGAACCGGCAGAGCCGATGCTGGAAGGCGCGCGCAAACAGTTTGCCGCAGCCGGCCAGCAGGCAACCTTCATTCAGGCGCCCTGGCAGACAGTCGAAAGCCAGGTCGAGGGCCGTTTCGATCTGGTGATCTGCCACGCGGTGCTGGAATGGCTGGCCGAGCCCCAGGCGATCCTGCCGGTGCTGCATCGCCTGACATCGGCCGATGGCTGGCTATCGCTGGCCTTCTACAACCGCGACGCGTTGATCTACCGCAACCTGCTCAAGGGCCATTTCAAGAAGCTGCGCAGCCAGACCTATGCCGGCGAGCGCCAGAGCCTGACGCCTCAGCAGCCGCTGGACCCACGCGAGCTGGCGGCGCAACTCGCACCGCACTGGCAGGTCGAAACAACCAGTGGCGTGCGCGTATTCCATGACTACATGCCCGCCGATTTCCAGGCCCGCACCGAGCCTGCCGAACTGATCGAGATGGAACTGGCCTACCGCCGCCATCCGCAATTTGCCGGTCTCGGGCGCTACCTGCACTGGATGTGTCGGCCGCTCTGAGCCGACCGGGAGGTACCGATGTCGATCCGCGCCATGCTGCCGGTGCTCTGCCTGGGCCTTGCAGCCTGCCAGAACCAGAACCCCTATACCGACGAATCCGCGCCGATTCCTCCGGCGCCACCTATCGAGCAGATCCAGTCACCGGTCTATCCGGCGGCACCACGGGACTTCTCCAGCTACCAGAACTGGAGCTGGCAAGCACCACCGGCCGGCACCGCGTCGATCACCGGCGAGGAGCTGCAGGAAATGGTCGCCGGCGCGCTCGATCAACTCGGCTTGCGCCCTGCGCAGGCCGAGCGCAAGGGCGAGCTGTTGATCAGCGCCCGCGCCAGCAAGGAGACCCGAATTCGGCAGACTTACGATGATTACGGCCCGCATGTCGGCGTAGGCCGCTACGGTGGCGGCTACGGATACGGCTCGGGTTATGGCGTGGGGACGAGCGTACCCATCGTGCGTAACTACGAGGAAGAGGTGCTCTCGGTGCGTATCGAGATGTTCGACGCGGCTTCCGGCCAATCGATCTGGAGCAATCGCGCCGAAGCACGTAGCGGCGGTAGCCGCGCCAAGCAGCAGGATGCGCTGCGCGAGGCAGTGCAGCGGGCGCTGGCGGACTACCCGCCGCGCTGAGCGTGACAGCGATGCAGACTCAGCACCGCGCCGAGGCCTAGACTGAACAGATTCCACCCCGGAGAACAATCATGTTGCGCTGCCTGTTGCTGATACCTCTGCTCTTCGCGCTAGCCGCCTGCCAGGGCCCACAGGTGCAGCGCGATTTCGATCCGACGCGGGATTTCTCGGCCTATCGGGCCTGGAGCTGGCAGGAACCGGCGCTGCAGTACCGGCCTGACGATCCACGAATCAAAAGCGACCTCACCGAACAACGCATCCGCGCGGCGATCGCCGAACAGCTCGATCAGCAGGGACTGCGTCCCGCCACGGCCGGCCAAGCGGCGGACCTCAAGGTGCAGGCCTGGTACATCGTCGACCAGCGTACCCAGCAGTACACGACCACCTCCGGCGCCTGGGGCAATCCCTGGTACGGCTACTGGGGTGGGCCGATGTTCACCGACACCCGCACCATCGACTACCAGGTCGGCACGCTGCAGATCGACCTGTATGACGCCGCTGACGGCAAACTGGTCTGGCGCGGCAGCGCCGAGCAGACCCTGAGCAACCGCCAGGGCACCCCCGAGCAACGCGCCGGCAGCATGCGCGAGCTGGTGACACGAGTGCTGTCGCAATACCCGCCGCGCTGAGCCAAGCGCAGCGAACCGCTGTCCCGCTATGGCGACTCGTATCCCGGCTCGCCATACTGTCGCGCCCTGATTCCGGAGATCCGAAATGCCTGCCGTTGCCTGGTGGTTACTCACCCTTCCGTTCATTGCCGGCGCGATGCTGCCCCTGCAGGCCGGAATCAACGGCCAGGTCGCGCGTCACCTCGGCAACGTGATGGGCGCGGCACTGCTTTCGTTCACCGTGGGCACACTGGCACTGTTCGTCATCGTGGCAGTCCAGCGCGATATCCCGGCGTTGCAGACGCTCAAAGGCCTGCACTGGTGGCACTGGTGTGGTGGGCTGCTGGGGGCCTTTTTCATCGCCACGGCCGCCTTCGCCGCACCGCGCACGGGAGCGTTGCTGTTCATGGCGCTATTGCTGGCCGGCCAGCTGTTCGTCGCCTTGCTGCTGGATCACTTCGGCTGGGCCGGCTTTCGCCAGTCCAGCATCAGCTTCGGTAAAGTCTCCGGTCTGCTGCTGATCTTCGCCGGCGTCTGGCTGATCCAGCGCGGCTAGCAGGCGCGCGGCGGGCGTCACTCGTGCTCGAAGGCGTAGAACAGGTTGGGCTCGCTGACCAGGTATAGATTGCCCTGTGCATCGAAGGTCATCCCTTCGGCCTGCGGCACGCTGCGCTCCAGTCCGGCAAACCCGCTCCAGAGCGAGCGGAAGCTGACCAGCTCGCCCTCGGCATCGAGCTCCAGCATCATCTTCGCCTCGTCGCTGAGCAGCACCAGATGGCCGGTACGCTCGTCGAAGTGCACCGAGGACAGATCACTGGCCATGTCCAGCTTCTCGATCCAGGCCTCACGGTCGATGATCTTGATGTCCATGTCACCTGCCAGACTGCGCTTGATGCCCTGGATCTCGTATAGCTTGCGCGGTGAATGCTCCTTGACCACGAACAGCCGATCACCGGCGCGGTCGTACCCGACGCCCTCGAAACCGGTATTGTCCTCGTCGTTCAGGGCCAGGGTAATGGAGCGGGCGTCGGTACGCTGCAGCGGCCCGGCAATCCTGGGAACCTGCACGATCACCAGCGACTGCTTGCGCTCTTCGGTCAACACCAGCAGGTCATCACCCAGATAGGTCACGCCCTCGACGTCCTGGAACCCGCGCAGCGGGTAGCGCGCGAGGAAGCCGCCATCCTTGTCCAGCGCCAGCAGCTCTTCGGGGTTATTGACGACGCCCCAGAGATGATCGCGGCGTTCGTCATAGGTCAGCCCGGAAAGATTGTCTTCCACCGTGGCTACCTGCAGCGCGTCGATCTTCACCCGGTATTCGGGTAGCCAGAGGCTGTGCCTTTCCCAGCTGCTTTCATGCCAAGTGGTTTTCAGCGTATAGAACAGCCGCTCGTCCAGATGAGTGGCGGTGACAACGTAGAGCAGGCCGAAAAAGACGCAGCCATAGGCCCAGGCGGGGCGCAGTGTCTTGATTCGTTCCAGGCGCGCTCTGGCAATGGCCAGCATCGTTGGTCTTCTCGTTTTGGGAATGGTAGGCAGGCTGCCTGGCGCTTGTTGCAGTTGCATGAAGGTCGGGAACGCATGATGCGCTAAGGACTCACAGCGACATTCCGACCGCCTCCTGCCCTGGTGGTTCCAGTGCAGCGGCGACCGTTCGGAACTCTCGGGCGCACTCGAGAGCCCAATGCCCAGAGCCGTGCTTGGGCACCGCAATCGAACGTTCAGGAGAGTGATACATGCGGGTAGAAGGATTCTTCGAATGGCTGGGACAGGCGCTGGGCGCGGTCATACGTTTCATCGTCGAGGCGCTGGGCGACTTCTTCGGCCTGTTTGCCAGGGCCGGACACAATTTCCTCGAGGGGTTGTCGCGTACGCTGGGCATGGACCGCTCTCTGATCAGCCTGGTAGCACTGGCGATCGGCCTGCTGTTGCTGGTTGCGGCGGTCCGCGCGTTCTTTCGCGGCTCGATCATCGGCGGGCTGATCTGGCTGTTCCTCGGGCTGTGGCTGCTGAGCTGGTTGATTCACTGACGCGCAGCCTAAAGCTCGGACTTTCCCTCTTTCATTGCATGCCACGTATAGTGCCGGGCCGTCCCGGAGGCCCGTAATGTCCAGCATGCTTGCCGCCTGGCGCCACACCCCAACCCACAGCAAGGTGTGGGCGCTGGCGGCGCCGATGATCCTGTCGAACCTATCCGTTCCGCTGGTCGCACTGGTGGACAGCAGCGTGATCGGCCATCTGCCGCACGCGCATCAGCTGGGCGCAGTGGCGGTCGGCGGTAGCCTGTATACGCTGCTGGTGTGGGTGATGGGCTTTCTGCGCATGGGCACGACGGGCTTCGCCGCCCAGGCCGCGGGTCGCAACGACGGCGGCGCCCTTCGCCAGATCTTGTTACAGGGATTGCTGCTGGCCCTGGGTTTCGCGCTGTTGCTCGGGGTGCTCGGCGTGCCGCTGAAAGGCGCGGCCCTGCAGCTCATGCAGCCCTCGGCCGAACTGGACGAACTCACCCGTGATTATTTCCACACGCGGCTGTTCGGCCTGCCCGCGGCGCTGGCCAGCTATGCGTTGATCGGCTGGTTCCTCGGCACGCAGAACGCTCGCGCGCCACTGGCCATCCTGCTGACCACCAATCTGATCAACGTGGCGCTGGACCTGTGGTTCGTGCTCGGCCTCGACTGGGGCGTGACCGGCGCCGCACGCGCCTCGGTGATCGCCGAATGGAGCGGCGCGCTGCTCGGCCTGGCGCTCACCCGCAAGGCGCTGGCACGCTATCCCGGTCGAGTCGATACCCGCGCGCTGCGCCGCTGGTTGAGCTGGCGGCCGCTGATGGCGGTCAACCGCGACATCTTCCTGCGCTCGCTGGCGCTGCAACTGGTGTTCTTCCTGGTGACTGTCCAGGGCACCCGCCTGGGTGATGCGACGGTCGCCGCCAACGCCCTGCTGCTCAATGGCCTGCTGCTGACCGCGCACGCCCTCGACGGACTGGCGCATGCCGTGGAAGCCTTGAGCGGGCATGCCATCGGTGCCCGCGACCGCAACGCGCTGCAGCGGGTGATGGCGGTCGCCGGGGGCTGGTCGCTGCTGGCCAGCGTCGCCTTCGGCTTGTTCTTCCTGCTTGGCGGCCAGCTGTTCATCCAGTTGCAGACCGACATTCCCGAGGTACGCCAGACCGCGCTGACCTACCAGCCCTATCTGGCGGCATTGCCGCTGATCGCGGTCTGGAGCTATCTGCTTGACGGGCTGTTCATCGGCGCCACCCGCGCGCGGGAGATGCGCAACAGCATGCTCCTGGCGGTAGGCCTGACGCTGCCACTGGGCTGGCTGCTGCAAGGGCTTGGCAATCACGGCTTGTGGCTGGCGTTTCTGAGCTTCATGCTGATGCGCGGCGTCTGCCTGGGCGTGCTCGCTCAGCGCCTGCAGCGCCGCGGAGCCTGGTTTAACATGGGCGCGCCGAGCACCACACACTCCGAAGGACACTGAACATGGCCTACGCCATCGCCGCCTACCTGCATTTTCTGGCGATATTCCTGCTCTTTGCCCTGCTGCTGCTGGAGCACCAGCTGTTCCGTCAGCCGCTGACGCTGGAGCGAGCGCGCAGCCTGTTCCGTATCGACATCGCCTTCGGTATCACCGCGGCGGCGGTACTGGCCAGCGGAGCGGCCCGGGCCATCCTCTATGGCAAAGGCCTGGACTACTACCTGAAGAACAGCCTGTTCCACGCCAAGATCGGCCTGTTCGTGGTGGTCGCGGTGCTCTCCATCTATCCGACCCTGACGTTCCTGCGCTGGCGCCCGGCCTTGTCCGCAGGCCAGGCACCGATCATCTCGGACAGCAGCGCCAGGTGGGTCAAGCTGACCATCCGCCTGGAGCTGCTGCTACTCCTGCTGATCCCCTTGCTGGCGTCGCTGATGGCACGGGGCTTTGGCGTAATGCCCGGCTGACGCCGGGCTCGCGGCTCAAGGCGTCAGATAGGACGAGCGCGTCAGCCCCAGACGCAACGCGTCGATGTACTGGGTGCGCTCCTTGGCACTCAGCTTGGCGCTAGCGACCTTGTCGCGGTAATAGGTCATCAGCTCCTCGGGCGACAGGTGCACGTAGCGCAGCATGTCCTCGATGGTGTCGTGGGTCTCGATGCCCGCGTGGTAGTAGCTGCCGTCCTCACGCTGATAGACGTTCACCGAGTCGGTATCGCCGAACAGGTTGTGCATGTCGCCGAGAATCTCCTGATAGGCACCGACCAGGAACACGCCGAGGAAGTACTCCTCGCCAGGCGCGACCTCGTGCACCGGCATGCTGCTTTCGATGCTCTGCTCGTCGACGTAGTGCTTGATCTTGCCGTCCGAGTCGCAGGTCAGGTCCTGCAGCACAGCGCGCCGCACCGGCTCCTCGCTCAGCCGCTGCAGCGGCACGATCGGCAGGATCTGGTCGATCGCCCAAGTATCCGGAAGGCTCTGGAATACCGAGAAGTTGCAGATGTACTTGTCCGCCAGCTTGTCGTTGAGCTCGTCGAGCACCGCCCGATGCGAGCGCTGACGGGCCTTGAGCTGGTTGTACAGGCGTCGGCAGATGGCGAAGTAGCTCTGCTCGGCCAGTGCCTTCTGCGCCAGCGTCAGCTTGCCGGAGGCGTACTGCGCGCTGGACTCGCTCATATAGTGGGTAGCGCGCCAGTAGGTCTCGGTGACCATTTCCGGGTCGGTCGGTCCGAGCAGGTCGGCCAGCGACTGCACGATCTCCGGCAGTTCGTCGTAGTTGTCGATCATCGGCAGCTCATCGTTGTGCCGCTCGACGTCGGTGACCTGCATGACCAACACCGCATGATGCGCCGTCATGGCACGCCCGCTTTCGGAGAAGATGTTCGGGTGCGGCAGCCCCTGTGCCTCGCAGAACTCCTTGAGCATGCCGACCACGGTACCGGCGTACTCGTCGATGTCGTAGTTGATCGAGCTGGCATTGCGCGAGTGGGTGCCGTCGTAGTCGACCCCCAGTCCGCCGCCCACATCGATGTAATCCACCGGCAGGTTCAACGCCCGTAGCTCGGCGTAGTAACGAATCGCCTCACGGAAGCCCTGACGATAGTCGGCCAGATTGGCGATCTGCGACCCCATGTGGAAGTGCAACAAGCGAATGCCCTGGTCCATTTCTGCAGCGCGGAAGCGTTCGATCACCGAGAGCAGCTGCGCCGCAGACAGGCCGAACTTCGATCGCTCGCCACCGGTATCGGCCCACTTCGACGATGCCAGCGACGACAGGCGCACGCGCAGACCGACCTGCGGGGTCAGCTTCAGCTCGTTGGCCTCCTCGATCACTAGGCCGACCTCGGACTCCTTCTCGATGACGATGAACACGTTGTGGCCGAGCTTCTGGCCCATCAGTGCCAGGCGGATGAACTCGCGGTCCTTGTAGCCATTGCAGACGATGGTGCCGCCCTTCGGCGCCAGCGCCAGCACAGCCATCAGCTCCGGCTTGGAACCTGCCTCCAGGCCGATGGAAACGTTCTGCGTGGCGATGATGTTCTCCACCACCGCTTCCTGCTGGTTGACCTTGATCGGGTACAACGCGGTGTACTTGCCGGCGTACTCCATGCGCTCGATGTTGGCATCGAAGGCACCGGTCAGGCGCCGTACGCGGTCCTGCAGGATGCCGGGGAAACGCACCAGCAACGGCAGCGACAGCCCCGCCTCGCGTAATTGCTCGATCAGGCCGTTGAACTCGATCGGCTCGCCGCTCGGCCCTTGCGGGCGCACTTCGACATTGCCCTGGTCGTTGATTGCGAAATACCCAGCGCCCCAGTGGCGGATACCGTAGATGCTGCGGCTGTCGGCAGCGGTCCACTGGCTACCGTCGTCTTTACGTGTGCGTCGTACAGGCATCAAGGCCTCCCGGAAGAAATTGAGTGTTTCGCAGCGAGCAGAACCGCGCGGCGAAGGCTATGCGGCTTCGACAGCCGATATGCGGAAAATGGTGAAAATCGGTGGAGGTGTCACATCGGTGCTCAGCCACCGGACTTCTTGGCCTTGAAGCCACGTTTGCTCAGCTCGTCGATCAGCAGCTGAACGTGATCGCCCTGAATCTCGATGACGCCATCCTTCAGCGCACCACCCGTGCCGCAGCGACGTTTCAGCGCGCTGGCAAGTTCCTTGAGGTCGGTCTCGGGCAAGGGAACGCCACTGATGGTCGTCACCGTCTTGCCGCCTCGGCCCTTGCTCTCGCGGCGCACCCGCGCAATACCGTCGCCGTCAGGCAGAACGCTTTGTTTGCAGATGCAACTACCCAGCGGTTGGCTGCACTCAGGACAATGCCGACCGGCATCGGTGGAATAGACCAGCCCGCTCAGGCCGGCCAGGGAAGTGGTTTTCTTCGCCACACAAACCTCACTCGCCAATCTGGCTCTGCCTGGCAGAGCCGAAGTGCCGGCTAATTTACCAGCAATGCGAGTTGGTAGCAGAACAGAGTCCGGGCGACGGATATGAAACCCGGACTGCTCGTGAAACCGTAGTACCGCGAAGGGCCGATCAGCTCTCCTGATCGGCGATACGCCCGGCCGGTGCATAGGGCGATGGGTCCACGATCGGCGCCTGCCCAAGCATCAGATCGACCAGCAGCTGACAGGACGCCGGTGCCAGCACCAACCCGTTGCGGAAGTGCCCGCAGTTCAGCCACAGTCCGTCGAAACCGCTCACCGGTCCTACATAAGGCACGCCGTCCGGCGAACCGGGTCGCAGACCTGCCCAGTGCTTGACCACTTGCGCATCGGCCAGCGCGGGCAACAGCTCGATCGCTGTTGCCCTCAGGCTTTCCAGCGCGTCTTCGGTCGGCGTCTTGTCGAAGCCGACATCTTCCAGCGTGCTGCCAACCAGGATATGGCCGTCGCGCCGCGGAATCGCATAGCGCCGCTTGGCCAGCACCATGCTCGGCAGGAAGTCCTCGGCGCACTTGAATAGAATCATCTGCCCCTTCATCGGCTTGACCGGAATCTCCAGCCCCAGCGTCGCCAGCAACTGTGCGCTCCAGGCGCCCGCAGCCACTACAACCTGATCCGCTCGCATCTCGCCCTGCGCCGTCTGCACGCCCACGATACGCGAACCGTCGCGGAGGAAACCCTCGACCGGGCACTGCTCGATCACAGTCACATTCGGCAGCTGCCGCAGCGCTTCGCGCAAGGCGCACAACAGACGGGGATTGCGAATGTTGGCGACACCCTCCATATAGACGGCGCGCTCGTAACCCTCACCCAGCGAAGGCACTGCCTGGCGCAAGGTTTCCATCGACACCGACGTCAGCGGCCGGCCATAACGCTCAGCCCAATTCAGCGCCTCCGCCTCGTCATGCAAATCCAGCCAGTAAAGGCCGGTGACATGCACCTCGGGGTCCACCCCCGTCTCTTCCAGAAGCCGCTCGCCAAGCTGCGGATAGAAATCCTGCGACCAATGCGCCAGCGCCGTGACCGCCGGGCTGTAGCGCCACGGATAAAGCGGCGAAACGATCCCGCCGCCGGCCCAGGAGGCTTCGGTTCCTGTTCCGGACGCCTCTACCAACATCACCGACGTGCCTGCAGCAGCCAGCTTGTAAGCCGTCAGCAGGCCAATAACGCCTCCCCCCACCACAATCACATGTTGCTTCACTCAGCCTCCGGCACTCAGGTTCACAATTTCAGCCATTTATCCTTGGACTGACCGCAGCGCTGGTCTAAAAAGGCCGTGCTTCATTACTTGAATGAAACAAAGCGTCACCGCCAGGACGGCAAACATGATACTTGCAAAGGAACTGCACTATGCCGAACCAGAATCAAGGCTTCACGCTTATTGAGTTGCTTCTGACCCTCGTCGTACTCGCCATTGTGCTGGCGATCGCGATACCGAGCTTCACTGCCACCCTCGACTCTGTCAGACAACGTACTCAGGTCAACCAGCTCTTGGCTGACCTCAACTTCGCACGCAGCCGGGCGATAACAAGCCGGCGCCCAGTCAGCATCTGTGCCGGAGCTTCAGGTTGTGATGGCTTAAAAGATTGGAGCGGCCAGGTTCTCATATTCGACGATATCAACGGCAATGGCGCATTCAACGAAGCGGACGACGTCCCATTACGCGTCACCAGTGTTTCAGCGAACCATTCCTGGAGATGGCGAAACTTTCGTCAGCAGCGGCACATGACCTTCAAACCCGACGGGACCACCCACAGCCTCAATGGCAGCTTCATTCTGTGCCGCCAGGAAGTAGCCCTGAGAAAGATCGTGATCAACATCACGGGGCGCACGAGACTTACAGCACCCACCGCCGAAGACCTTTGCTCCTAACATGCCGCACAGTCTTCGAAACCGACCGGACGTCCGGGCGGCATGGGAAGCGAAACGGCAAATCGGGATGATCTGATGACCTTGCAATCGAGAAGAACCATGCGGTACTCCCGAGGCTTCACCCTCATAGAACTCCTGATCACGTTGTCGATCCTGGCGATCCTGCTCGCGATCGCAGCACCGTCTTTCCGAGACCTCATTCAGAGCAACCGAACCCAGACCATTGCCAACGACCTGACCACGGCGCTGCAGTTCGCTCGCTCCGAAGCGGTCAAGCGTGGCGTTAACGTCGACATCTGCCGACGCAACGGCAACACCTGCGCGAACTCCACAGACTGGGGTAACGGATGGTTGGTTAAGGTAAACGGCGGTGCCTTGCTTCGAGTCTGGGAAGCAGTCGGTGGTCAGGATACCGTCACAGGGCCCAACGAGACGCTCACCTACCGCCCCAGCGGCTTGCTCACGAAAGCAAGCAACGCTGCTGACACCACCTTCACCGTTGCCTTTTCCAACTGCACCGGCAAGCCCCAATACAGCATCGCGCTGACCGCAACAGGACGAGTGACGAGCGCAAAAGGAACGTGCCCATGAGACGCCCCCCATCACCCTCTGCCGGCCAGCGCGGTGCAACACTCATTGAGGTGCTCGTCGCCATGCTGGTTCTTTCCATCGGCCTGCTCGGTCTGGCGGGCATGCAGATGACCGCGTTGAAGAGTAACCAGAGCGCCTACTATCGATCGCAGGCAACGGTGCTTGCATACGACATCATCGATCGCATGCGCGCCAACCGCGCCGATGCGCTCAATGGCGTTTACGACATAGCGCTGCAGAACCAGGCTTGCGACCCCGATCTTTCCCCTAGCGGATCGCTTGCGAAGAAGGATGTAGCTGAGTGGCTGAACTCCCTCTCGTGCCTTCTTTCTTCCGATGCTCAGGGCAGTGTCGTGCGCAACGGCCGAATTTTCACGATCTCTATCGAGTGGAACGATAATCGCGGGCGCATCGAGGCAGCCGATGACGACGACCGCGAAACCTTTGTCTATCGGACGCAGCTATGAAATCACTCTCCCTCAACCGGCAGATGGGCTTGTCGCTCATCGAGCTGATGGTCGCCATGCTGATAAGCCTGATCTTGCTCGGCGGTGTTTTGCAGGTTTTCCTTTCCAGCAAGGATATGTACCGAACCAATACGGCAGTTGCCCGCGTCCAGGAAGCGGGCCGCTTCGCAACTGACTTCATGGCGTTCGACATACGCCAGGCCGGCTACAAGGGCGAGTGCCTGAGCGACCCTCTCAGTCATTTGGATATGGGGTCGGCAACAACCGACGAAAAGAACGCCTTCAGCACTTCACCCGCTATCCAAGGTTGGGACAACAGCAAGCCAGTCATATTTGGTGCGGCGGATAGTACGCGCGAAGACACCGATGCGTTCATTGTCAAATATGCCGGTGACGGAAAGGAATTCGACCCACAGGGCACTAACAATGCTCAAACGCCAAGCCTGGGCGTGGAAGTTAAAGTGGACGATGAAAAAGGGACCGGCGCGTATGCAGGTCAGATAGTTCTACTTGGCAATTCCACTGGCTGCGATATCTTCCAGAACGCCAACAATGCAAATGCCAGCTCTTTTCAAAGAGCAGGCAAGAATGTCGATCCGGGCAATGAAGTTCCCACGGCCGACTGGAGCCAGTCGTACCAGAAGAAGCTCACCTCCTATATATTTCGCAGCCATACCTATTACGTACGGGACAACGCCGGAAGGCTTCCTTCGCTCGTTCGCAAAGCACTAACGCCCTCGGGCAATAACGTCATCTTTGCTGATGAGGAACTTGTTGAAGGCGTTATCGATATGCAGGTCACCTATGGCTTGGACCAAGACGGTGACCGCCTCGCAGATGAATACGTGAAGGCCGGGACCAATAATCTGGTTGCCACCGGCACCGGTGATTGGGACAAGGTAGTTTCAGCGCGTATCTCGATCCTCGCAGTCAGCCCAGAAATCAACGTTCTGGAAGAGCCGCAGACGTTCGTGTATCCCGCCGCTGTCGGTATCGAGCGGGACGACGACTACGCGCTTTACGAAGATGACGGCACGGTCACCATCAAGAACAACCGGGTCGCACAGGTATATACCGCCACTGTGGCCATACGGAATCGTCTGCCATGAAACAGGGATCCTTCAGTCATTCACGTCAACGAGGGGCCGTCCTGCTCGTTGCACTCATCATGCTGTTGTTGCTCACCATCCTCGGAGCGGCAGCGATGCGTGACACCAATCTTCAGGAACGCATGGCAGGCAACATGCGTGACCATAACCTGGCATTTCAGGCGGCTGAGGCCGCGCTTCGGTTTGCAGAACAGGAAGTCAAAACGGATTACGCCAACCTGGTAAACGACAGCCTTTATCCCATTGATGAACAGATACCAGCTGCAGATGAAGACCCTTTTGAGTTCTCTGGATTTACCGGTGATGTCTACAGCAAACCTACCTACACCATTACTCGCCTACCGCATCCAGGGCAGCTCGACATGCAGAATATGGTCAACCCGACGACCGCCGGAGGCGACTCGCTCGCCGCCGGGGAGTCGCTGATTCTCGATTTTGTTCTGGTGCGCATAGAGGCAACCGGCACCGGTGCCAGCCCGGACTCGAAGGTAACCCTTCGTTCCCTGTATTTCGTAGAGGAGTGACATGATGCCGCTCAATCATCGCCACATGCCCAGGACCGGCTTCGCCACTACTTGGCGCCCGTTGTTGTTGGCCATGACCGCGCTGTGCTGGACACTTGGTGCCAGCCAGGCAACTGCGGACGTCGCACAAACACCACTACTGCTTGGCAGCAGCAACGTGCCGGGCAACCTTGCGCTCGTGCCCTCTGTTGAATGGCCCACGCTGTTGTCGATTGCCAATACGGGGGATTACAGCTCAACCAAAATCTACTTGGGGTATTTCGATTCAGCGAAATGCTACACCTACGATAAAGCGAATGAATGGTTCGAACCGAGCGGATACGCTACGGCGAGGAAGTGTGGTGGAGACAAGCAGTGGAGCGGTAACTTTCTGAACTGGGCTGGCACACCAACCATTGATCCGTTTCGTAGCGCTCTGACAGGTGGCTACCGTTACCGGGACGATGTAGGCCTTACAGTACTCGAAAAGGCCCGGCATACAGGCCAAAGTACGGCAGGAGATCGCACTTCAAATGCGAACGTTCCGCAATCCGAGATTGCTGGAGCAACCCCGGCAAAGAGCGACTGGACGAACTTTTACCTTCGCCTTAGCGGTTTGGGTGTGGATATGTTGTTCTCTCAATGGAATAACAAGCTCGGAGACTCAGACGCAGCCAAGGCGGAACAGGTTGCCTATGACCCTGGCATCAGCCTGCCATGGGACGGCGGCCGCCTTCTAAAGAGCTATACCCCCCAAGGCAGCAATACACTGAAGACTGTTTATCGGCTCAAAATGCGCGTGAAAGTTTGCGTCCCAACCATGTTGGAAGCAAATTGCAAGAAATACAGCGATACCAACTACAAGCCTGAGGGTCTTCTGCAACAGTACAACGAAGATATACGTTACAGCGTATTCGGTTATCTAAACGACGAGAAACAGCTACGCGACGGCGGGGTATTACGCGCCAGCCAAAAGTACATAGGCCCACTTAAAAGAGAACGGGGTGTAGCCGGCCAGACTGACAACGCTCTCACGGAATGGAGCAAGACAACGGGCATCCTGACAACCAACCCGAACCCCGCTGACGCCACAGCAACTCAAACCGCATTTGATCGGACTGTCAGCAATAGCGGCGTCATAAATTACCTGAACAAGTTCGGGCAGTTAACCAGTAATCAGCACAAGAGCAACGACCCCGTTAGCGAGCTTTATTATGCAGCGTTCCGTTACTTTCGGAACCTCGGAAACGTAACCGCGTACAGTACTCCTACACCCGCGCACACCCCCTCACCCGGCGGCACAACGAAAGACAAATGGCTTGATGGGTTTCCGGTGATCACGTCTTGGGACGACCCTATTCAATACGCCTGCCAGAAGAATGTCATCCTTGGAATTGGTGATACCAATACACACGCCGACCGCAACCTGCCAGGGGCAACAGTAACCGATCTCGAGCCCGCGGCACCCGCCGAAGTCGCTGCTGATGCTGCTAACTTCAACGTCGCAACCGCCACCGCGGTAGTTGGCACTCTGGAGGGCGTTGATACAAAAGCAACGACCGCAGGTCAATTCGGCGATTGCTGCAGCAATAACTCTGCCTATATAGCTGGGATGGCATACCACGCCAATACTGTCGACCTTCGTAGTGACATCAGTGGCGAGCAACTGCTTTCGACTCATTGGGTAGATGTTAGGGAGAACGGTGTGCTCAAAGGCCGCGCCAAGAACCAGTATTGGCTCGCTGCAAAATATGGCGGCTTCAAGGTTCCTGGCGATGTTGACTATGGCGACCCTTACGAGCGTACCGCCGCTCTGCCGGACAGCTGGTGGACGGATGGCGATCAGACCGAGATTGGTGAGCTTCGACCGCGAAACTTCTATGTCGCCAGTGATGCGACCAAGATGGTAGAAAGTTTGAAAACGGCGTTTGCAAACATTGCCAAGGACGTCAGCAGCACGACCGCTGCGCTTTCCACAAATTCGACCAAGTTGGAAACCGACACCGTAGTGTTCCAATCGATGCTGGACAGCGCCAAGTGGAGCGGAGACCTGCTGGCAAAAGCTGTGGCGAGTAACGGTACCGTGAGCGAAACACCTACATGGAAAGCGGCTCAAAAACTCGATGCCCTGTCCAACACACAGACCTCGGAACGCGTCATTCTGACGTCCACCCCTCCCACAACTGACACCACTACAGGTTCGCTTGTCTCAACGACAGGCCGCACGTTCACGTGGGACCAACTCAGCTCTGCCCAAAAAGATGCCATGAGAATGACAGCCGGAGGTTCATTGACCAGTGAAGAGATTGGTCAAAATCGGCTGGCCTTTATTCGCGGCGTCCGCAGTCTGGAGCGCACTGACGCCGCGCCGAACAACCCATTCCGCCAGCGTGACAGTCGTCTTGGCGATATCGCGAACTCGGATCCACAGTACATTCACAAGCAGAACTTCGGTTATTCGCAGCTGCCAGAAACCGCTGGATTCACCGCTGCTGCAAAGAGCGCATATACCACTTTCCGCGCCTCCAGCAACTACCAAAATCGCCCTCCACTGGTAGTGGTGGGCGCAAACGATGGGATGTTGCATGGGTTTAATGCCAGTTTGGGCACAAACGGAGGCAAGGAGCTGTTTGCCTACGTGCCGAACGACCTGATCGATGAACTCTACGAGCTTACCGACCCTACTTATTCGCACCGCTACTATGTCGACGGCACTCCGCGCATCGGTGACGCCTGGGTCGGCAATGCGTGGAAAACCCTAGTCATAGGATCGTCCGGCGCGGGGGGCCGAAGCATCTTCGCGCTCGACATATCCAATCCAGAGAGCATGTCGAGCAGCAGCGTGCTCTGGGAGTTCACTCATCCGGAAATGGGTTATAGCCTTGGACGCCCAAGCTTGGTTCCGCTTTACAACGGCAAATTCGGCGTGGTTGTCACGAGCGGCTATGACCGCCCCACCAGCACGACCAGTGGCTATGTATGGCTGCTCGACGCAGCCGACGGCAGCGTTCTGAAGCGCTTCGAGCTGCCTAACAGCGGAGACCTGGGATCGCCCCTGGTCGTAGACCTCGACAATGACCGCGTCGCTGATCGAATCTACGTTGCCGATACCAACGGCAATGTCTGGCGGCTGGACACGAACAACACGAGCATCGGTAACTGGGACGCCCCATCCAGCTTGAAAGCCGGAGGCAGCATCACCCCACTGTTCATCGCGAAAGATAGCAGCGGGGCTCGCCAGCCGATTACGGCTCCGCTGGATGCGGCCTATACCAAGGATCGAAAGATCATGTTGGTATTCGGCACCGGCAGTTTCTACCAGACCACCGATAACGAAATACCTGAATCTCCTCAGGTCCAATCGTTCTACGGCATCATCGATAGCGGCACACCAATTGATGGCCGCAGTAACCTGCTGGAACAGGAAATTCTCAAGGAGGTTACCGGTACAGAGCTTAACGGCCGCGCAGTCAGCCAGAACACGCTTGAAGACAGCCACCTGGGCTGGTATCTGGACTTGCAGTGGAAAGAGTCAAAAAATGGACCTGGGCCACAAGGAGAACGCGTTATTTCGCAAGCCCAATTGGGCGGCAACCGAGTAACGTTCAGTACCCTGATTCCATCAGCAGATCCTTGCGACGCCGGGGGAACAAGCTGGATCATGAGTCTGGATCTGGCAACCGGCAGCCGCCTCGTCTACTCGTACTTCGATTACAACGGTGACGGAAAAATCGATGAAAATGATTACATCGAGCTCGACGACGGCACGAAGGTTCCAGTTAGCGGCGTAGCGGACCCTGATGAGGGCGCGGTGAAGGGCACTATCGGCCTTAACGACCAGAAGAAAGGGAAACGTTATCTGTGTTATGCCAGTTCGGCATCCAGCACCGACTCGGATGGTGTGACCCCGGTTTGCATCGAGGTCATGGGAGATAACAGCGATTCCAACCGCTTGTCGTGGCATGAAGTGAGGAACAACCTTTGAAACTTTACAAATCCAACCGTCAGGCGAGCTTTGGTTTCACGCTGATTGAGCTGATGATCGTCGTCGCGATCATCGGCATCATCGCCGCAGTCGCCTATCCGAGCTATCAGGAGTATGTGCGCAATGCCAAGCGTGCGGACGCTGAGACCGCGCTCATGGAGTTGGCGCATTTCATGGAACGTTACTACACAGCCAACGGCCGCTATGTCGACGGGGATGGCGACGAGCCCGACCTGCCATTTAGCCAAGCTCCACGGGACGGCGGAACCAAGACTTACGACATCGCGCTTGTCGAGGCCAGCACGTCCGCCACTGCTTACGTGCTACAAGCCGTACCGACGGGCAGCATGGCCAACGACAAATGTGGAACCCTGACGCTAGCCAACACGGGCGCCAAAGGGCAGAAAACAGGCATGACCCTGGCCGAATGCTGGAAACGCTAAACGGCTGAAACGAAAACGCCCGGCATCGCCGGGCGTTTTTATTTGCGAGGCTGTCAGACAGCCTTTAACCGCAACTCTTTCGGCATCGAGAACGTCACGTTCTCTGGCCGGCCCTCCAGCTCATCCATGCCGCTGGCGCCCCACTCCTTGAGCCGCTCGATCACCCCACGCACCAGCACTTCAGGGGCTGATGCACCGGCGGTGATACCGATACGCTCGATGTTCTCGAACCATTCGCGCTTAAGGTCTTCGGCGCCGTCGATGAGATAAGCCGGCGTGCTCATCCGCTCGGCGAGTTCGCGCAGGCGGTTGGAGTTCGAGCTATTCGGGCTGCCCACGACCAGAACCACATCGCATTCATCGGCCAGTTGCTTCACCGCATCCTGGCGATTCTGAGTGGCGTAGCAGATGTCGTCCTTGCGCGGGCCGCCGATGCTTGGGAACTTGCTGCGCAGCGCGTCGATGACGCGACTGGTGTCATCCATGGAGAGCGTTGTCTGGGTGACAAAGGCCAGCGCCTCGGGGTCGCGTACTTGCAGCTGGGCGACGTCTTCCTCGTCTTCAACCAGGTAGATCGCGCCACCGTTGCGCGCATCGTACTGGCCCATAGTGCCTTCGACTTCCGGGTGGCCCTGGTGACCGATCAAGATGCACTCACGCCCATCACGACTGTACTTGGCGACTTCCAGATGCACCTTGGTCACCAGCGGACAGGTGGCGTCGAAAACCTTCAAACCACGCTTCTCCGCCTCCAACCGCACAGCCTGGGAGACGCCATGGGCACTGAAGATGACAATGACGTCGTCCGGCACCTGGTCCAGCTCTTCGACGAAGATCGCCCCACGCGCACGCAGGTCTTCGACCACGAACTTGTTGTGCACCACTTCATGCCGCACATAGATCGGCGGCCCAAAAACTTCCAGGGCCCGGTTGACGATTTCGATGGCGCGATCCACACCCGCGCAGAAGCCGCGAGGGTTGGCGAGTTTGATTTGCATGGTAAATCTCGGCACGCGAAGGCTTGATGACGGGTGAGTGTAACGCGATACGGCACAGGAGTTCTCTGACGCCCTGTATCGGCCAACGGGAGGGAAGCAATCCTCCCGGCTGGCCAGCTCCGGTTACACCGGTTTGACGCCGATGATCTCGACCTCGAAGGTCAGGATCTTGCCAGCCAATGGATGATTGAAGTCTACGGTGACCTGACTCTCGTCGAACGCCTTCACCACACCCGGCAGCTCGGTACGCGCCGCATCCTGGAAGCTCACCATCAAACCCTCCGAGAGCTCCATTCCTTCGAACTGGCTGCGCGGCATGACCTGCACATTCTGCGGGTTGACCTGGCCGAAGCCCTGCTCCGGAGCAATCTGCAGGGTGCGCTTGTCACCGGCCTTCAGCCCGTAGAGCTGCTGCTCGAAGCCTGGCAGCAGGTTGCCGTCACCCACCTTGAAGGTTGCTGGCTTCTTGTCGAACGTGCTGTCGACCAGCTCGCCCGTTTCCAGGCCAAGCGCGAAATGCAGGGTGACTTCCTTGTCCGGCCCAATGCGCTGTTCAGTCATGTGCAGCTTCTCCGGTCTTGTTGCCCTTGAACATGTCCAGCGCCAGCATGACGGCACCGACAGTGATGGCGCTATCGGCGATATTGAACGCGGGGAAATACCAGCGGTTCTGCCAATGCACCAGAATGAAATCGACTACATGGCCTAACACCACGCGATCATAGAGATTGCCCAGCGCGCCGCCCAACACGAGCGCCAACGCTACTGCCAGCCAGGTTTCGTTTGCTTTCAGCCGCTTCAGCCAGACCACCAGCACAACACTGACGCCAACTGCGATCACCGCAAACAGCCAACGCTGCCAGCCGCCATGATCGGCAAGGAAGCTGAACGCCGCCCCCGTGTTGTAGGCCAGCGTCCAGGCGAAGTAGCCCGGAATCACGTCGACCTTCTGGTACAGGCTGTAGTTGGCCTCAAAGTAGTGTTTGGTCGCCTGATCGAAGGCGATCACCAGCACACTGAGCCACAGCCAGGCGAGCCGACCGAAACGCGCACTCATTGCACAGCCTCCGGCTCGCTGATCGTCCGGCGCACATCACGCATAGTGACGAACCTCACCAGCGCCTTCGATATTCTCCACACAGCGACCGCAGATGTCCGGATGCTCGGCATGCGTACCAACGTCCGGCAGATGGTGCCAGCAACGACCACACTTGCTATGTCCGGTCTTGCGGACCACCAGCTTGAGGCCGGCCAGCTCGCTCTCCACAGCCTCGGCTGGGGCCTGAGCCAGTGGTGCGATGTCTACGGCAGAGGTGATCAGCACGAAGCGCAGCTCGTTGCCCAGCTTGGCCAACTCCGCAGCCAACGCGCCTTCTGCATACAGCGTGACTTCCGCCTGCAGATTGCCGCCAATGGTCTTGGCCGCACGCTGGTTTTCCAGTTCCTTGTTCACCGCGGTCTTGACCGCCATGACCTTGTCCCAGAAAGCGCGATCCAGCTCGGCGTCCTGTGGTAGCGCGGTCAGGCCCGTGTACCAGGTATTGAGCATCACCGATTCGTTGCGCTCGCCTGGCAGGTACTGCCAGATTTCCTCGGCGGTGAAGGCCAGGATCGGCGCGATCCAGCGCACCAGCGCCTCGGCGATGTGATACAGCGCGGTCTGGCAGGAGCGACGCGGCAGGCTGTCCGCACCAGTGGTGTATTGGCGGTCCTTGATGATGTCCAGATAGAAGCCGCCCAACTCCTGCACGCAGAAGTTGTGCACCTTCTGGTAGACGTTCCAGAAGCGATAGGTGGTGTAGGCCTCCTCGATCTCCTGCTGCAGCAGCAGTGCGCGGTCGATGGCCCAGCGGTCCAGGGCGATCAGCTGATCATTCGGCACCATGTGCTGCGCGGGATCGAAGCCGTCGAGATTCGAGAGCAGGAAGCGTGCGGTGTTGCGGATACGACGGTAGGCATCGGCGCTGCGCTGCAGGATCTGCTTGGATACCGCCATCTCGCCGGAATAGTCGGTGGCCGAGACCCACAGACGCAGGATGTCGGCGCCCATGCTGTCGGTGATTTCCTGCGGCGCGATGACGTTGCCGAGGGACTTGGACATCTTGCGGCCGTTCTCGTCCACGGTGAAGCCGTGGGTCAGCAGGCCCTTGTACGGTGCATGACCATCGATGGCCGCGCCGGTCAGCAGCGATGAATGGAACCAGCCGCGATGCTGGTCGGAGCCTTCCAGATAGAGATCGGCACGCGGGCCGCTTTCGTGACCCATGGGGTGCGAGCCGCGCATCACATGCCAGTGGGTGGTGCCGGAATCGAACCAGACATCGAGGGTGTCGGTGATCTTCTCGTACTGCGCCGCTTCGTCGCCGAGCAGCTCGGCTGCGTCGAGCTTCGACCAGGCCTCGATACCGCCCATCTCCACACGCTGCGCCACGGCTTCCATCAGCTCGACGGTACGCGGGTGCAGCTCGCCGCTTTCCTTGTGCAGGAAGAACGGGATCGGCACGCCCCAGGTGCGCTGGCGCGAGATGCACCAGTCCGGACGCCCGGCGATCATGCCGTGCAGGCGCGCCTGGCCCCAGGCCGGGACGAACTCGGTCTGCTCGATGGCATCCAGTGCACGGCGGCGCAGCGAGCTGCCGTCATGGGCGACCTTGTCCATACCGACGAACCACTGCGCCGTGGCGCGGTAGATCAGCGGCGTCTTGTGCCGCCAGCAGTGCATGTAGCTGTGCTGGATCGACTCGTGCTTGAGCAGCGCGCCGACCTCGGCGAGCTTCTCGACAATAGCCGGGTTGGCTTTCCAGATGAACTGTCCACCAAAGAACGGCAGGTCGGAGACGTAGACGCCGTTGCTCTGCACCGGGCCGAGGATGTCGTCGTTCTCCATCCCGTAGTGCTTGCAGGAGCGGAAGTCGTCCTCGCCGTAGGCCGGCGCCGAGTGGACGATACCGGTACCGGCACCGGTTTCCACGTAATCGGCCAGGTAGATCGGGGCGAAGCGCTCGTAGAACGGATGACGGAAGCGGATCAGCTCCAGCACCTTGCCTTCGCAACGGGCGATGATTTCACCGGCCAGACCGTAGCGCTGCAGGCAGGACTCGACCAGCTCCTCGGCCAGCACCAGCAGGCGCTCGCCGGTGTCGACCAGCGCATAGACGAACTCGGGGTGCACGTTCAGTGCCTGGTTGGCCGGAATGGTCCAGGGCGTGGTGGTCCAGATCACGATGCTGGCAGGCTTGGCCAGATTCGGCAGACCGAACGCAGCAGCCAGCTTGTCGGCATCCTCGACTTCGAAGGCGACGTCGATGGCATCGGATTTCTTGTCCTGATATTCGACCTCCGCCTCGGCCAGCGCCGAACCGCAGTCGAAGCACCAGTTCACCGGCTTCAGGCCCTTGAAGACGAAGCCGCCTTCGACCAGTTTGGCCAGGGCGCGGATTTCTCCCGCCTCATTGGCAAAGTCCATGGTCTTGTACGGGTTGTCCCAGTCTCCCAGGACGCCAAGGCGGATGAAGTCGGCCTTCTGCCCTTCGATCTGTTCGGCCGCGTAGGCGCGGCAACGCTCGCGGGTCAGATCGGCCGGCTGGTTCTTGCCGAAGGTGGTCTCGACCTTGTGCTCGATCGGCAGACCGTGGCAATCCCAACCCGGCACATAGGGCGCGTCGAAACCAGCCAGGGTGCGCGAGCGGACGATCATGTCCTTGATCACCTTGTTCACCGCGTGGCCAATGTGAATATTGCCGTTGGCATACGGCGGGCCATCGTGCAGGACGAACTTCGGGCGACCTTCGCCGATCTGCCGCAGCTTCCGGTACAGGTCAATGCTGTTCCAGCGCTGCAGAATCTCCGGCTCGCGCTGTGGCAGACCGGCCTTCATCGGAAATGCCGTGGACGGCAGATTGAGGGTCGCTTTGTAATCGGTCATTTCAGTCCTGACTCGTCATGAGGGGTGAAGCCCGCCAGTAATCGCGGGCAGCGGCGATGTCGGCTTCGATCGCCGTCTTGAGCGCCTCCAGCGAGGCGAAACGCTGCTCGTCGCGCAGCTTGCGATGGAAGGTGACCTGCACCAGATGCCCATACAGGTCGCCCTGATAATCGAGCAGATGCACTTCCAAGTGTGGTTTACCGTCACTCTCGACTGTGGGTCGCATGCCGATGTTGGCGACACCGGCAAGTGACTTGTCGTCCAGCTCGAGACTGACCAGAAACACGCCACTCAGCGGCGTGTTGCGGCGTTTGAGCTGCACATTGGCAGTTGGCGCGCCGAGCTGGCGGCCCAGTTTCTGCCCGTGCATGACCCGGCCGGTGATACCGAACGGTCTGCCGAGCAGTGCTTCGGCGCAGGCCAGATCACCCTCTGCCAGCACCTGGCGCAGCCGCGTACTGCTGACCCGCTCGCCATCCACCTCAATGGTGGTCGCGGCCTCAACCGAGAAGCCTTCGGCCGCGCCGGCCTTGAGCAGGAAATCGAAATCGCCGGCGCGGTCGCAACCGAAACGGAAATCGTCACCCACCTCCAGGTGCTGCACTCCCAGCCCTTCCACCAGCGTGGCATGGACGAACTCGGCGGCACTCAGCTCACGCAGGCGGCGATTGAACGCCAGACACAGCACCAGATCGACGCCCTGCTCGCTCAGGAGCTGCAGCTTTTCACGCAACCGGGTGAGCCGTGCCGGCGCCTTGTCCGGCGAAAAGAACTCACGCGGTTGCGGCTCGAAGATCACTACGCAGCTGGGCAGCCCCAATTCGGCCGCACGCTCGCGCAGCCGCGCCAGGATGGCCTGATGCCCCCGGTGCACGCCGTCGAAATTGCCGATGGTGGCGACGCAGCCCCGATGCCGGGGTCGCAGATTGTGAAGGCCTCGAACCAGCTGCATACCGCACTTCTTGCTTGAAAAGTGGCCGATTATACGCACGTGCCGCGCATCCCGGACAGGTTTGCTCCGCCCGTGAATCGTCGATCAATGCCGCAAATGCCGCGGTCGCAGCCCGGTCAGCAGCAACCCGGCGGCGAATGCCGCGAGCCCTGCGCAAACGAGAATCCCCAACCTCAGCGCTCGCTGCTGCCAGCCCCAGACGAACCACTCCTGCGCCGGCACGTTAAGCCACCAGACCGTCGCCACCATCGCCGCACAGGCAGCTGCCAGGCGTAACGCGAACAGCCACCAGCCCGGTGCAGGACGGTAGACGCCAACCTTGTACAGCCCCCAGAACAGCAGCACAGCGTTGAGCATCGACGACAACGAAGTCGCCAGCGCCAGCCCGACATGCTGTAACGGCCAGATCAGGATCAGGTTCATTACCATGTTCGCAACCATGCAGATGACCGCGACGCGTACCGGCGTCTTCAGATCCTGACGAGCGAAGAAACCCGGCGCCAGCACCTTGATCAGCATGAACGCCAGCACACCGAGAGAATAGGCCTGCAGCGCCCTGGCCGATTGCACCACCGCCTCTTCGCTCATGGCGCCGTAATAGAACAGGCTGGCGATCATTGGCTCGGCGAGAATGCCCAGCGCCAGCGCAGCGGGAACGCCTACCAGCAGCACCATGCGCAATGCCCAATCGACCGTTGCGGAGAACGCCTTTGGATCGTCTCCGGCATGCTGGCGCGACAAGCTCGGCAAGATCACCGTGCCAATCGCGATGCCAAACGCCCCCAACGGCAGCTCTGACAGGCGATCGGCGTAATACAACCAGGACACGCTGCCGGTCTGCAGAAAGGAAGCCAGCACTGTATCCAGCAACAGATTGATCTGACTGACCGAGACACCGAACAGCGCCGGCACCATCAGCAGCATGATGCGTCGAACGCCCTCGTCACCCCGCTTTACCTTTGGCCGCGGCAGCAGGCCAAGCTTGGCGACATACGGCAGCTGGAAGGCCAGCTGGGCGAAACCGGCAATGAACACGCCCCAGGCAAGCGCCATGATCGGCTGATCGAAATAGGGCGTGAGAAACACAGCCGAGGCGATCATGCAGACATTGAGCAGCACCGGCGTGAAGCCCGGCACCGCGAAATGCCCGTAACTGTTAAGCACACCGGAGGTGAATGCCGTCAGCGAGATCAGCATCAGGTAGGGAAAGGTGATGCGCAGCAGCTCGCCAGCCAGCTGCATCTTCCCCGGATCATCATGAAAGCCGGGCGCGAAGACCATTACCACATAGGGCGCAAACAGCACGCCCAGCGCAGTCAGCCCGGCAAGGATGAGCCCGAGCATGCCGGCGGTGCGATCCACCAACTGCTTGACGTCCTGCAGCGTGCGCTTGGTGCGATATTCCGAAAGCACCGGCACGAACGCCTGAGCGAATGCGCCCTCGGCAAACAGCCGGCGCAGAAAGTTGGGAATCTTGAACGCAATGAAGAACGCGTCGGCCGCAGCCCCCGAACCGAAGTAGCTGGCGACGACCATATCGCGTACCATGCCCAACACGCGTGACAGCAGGGTCATGACACTGACCACGGCGCTGGAGCGCAACAATCCGCCCTTGCCGGTTTTTTCGGACATTTGTCTTCCTAGAATTGCAGCGAGATTGATCGACCGAGCGCTCAGCGCCGGCTGGATCGATGGCCAGTTACGACACGAAAAGAGGCGGCGAGTTTAGCCGCAGCCCTTCTGTCCGACCAGCTTCTCAAGCCATTCGACCGGGCTTGACAAGCGCCCTTCGCGTCGGCATGATTCGCGGCCTTATTTGCTTTGCAATCCCCCAAGTTTTCGAGGAGTTCGACGGTGGCCAACAGCCCTTCCGCCAAAAAACGCGCAATTCAGGCTGAGAAGCGTCGCAGCCACAATGCCAGCTTGCGCTCCATGGTTCGTACCTACATCAAGAATGTGGTCAAGGCCATCGACGCCAAAGACCTGGACAAGGCTCGCACAGCCTACACTGCTGCTGTGCCGGTCATTGACCGCATGGCCGACAAAGGCATCATCCACAAGAACAAAGCTGCTCGTCACAAGAGCCGCCTGAACGGCCACATCAAGGCCCTCGGCGAAGCTGCTGCAGCCTAACTGCAGGTTCTTGAAAAAACCGGCCTAGCGCCGGTTTTTTTATGCCCAAATTTTGCCCCACTTGCGAAGGATGGACCGATGCGCAAGCTACGGCGCAACCGGCCAAGGCAGAATCGGAATCGCCGTCACTGCATTCTGCGGGCTACCCTCAATGACGCGATCGCTGTAGACCAGATAAACCAAGGTATTACGCGACTCATCAAAGAAGCGCACCACCTGCATGGTCTTGAACACCAGCGAGGTGCGCTCCTTGAACACTACATCGCCATCTTTGAGCTTGCCGTTGATGCGAATCGGCCCCACCTGGCGACACGCGATGGACGCCTCGGCACGATCCTCCGCGAGCCCCAGCCCACCCTTGATTCCACCGGTCTTGGCGCGAGACAGATAGCAGGTCACACCATCGACCAAGGGATCGTCGAACGCCTCCACGACGATCTTGTGATTCGGCCCGAGCCACTTGAAGACCGTATCCACCTCACCGACCTGCTCGGCCAACGCCAGCGAAGGGATGAGCAACCCAAAAACCAGCGAAAAATTGGCTAAACGCATCCTCACCTCAGACCAGAATCATGTTGTCGCGATGGATAAGCTCCGGCTCGTCGACATACCCGAGCAGCTTTTCAATTTCATCTGATGGCCGCCCAAGGATGCGCTGCGCCTCGGCTGCACTGTAGTTCACCAGACCGCGCGCGACCTCCGAACCCTGCGGGCCGACACAGACGACCATCTCGCCACGACGAAACGCCCCCTGCACAGCCCTGACCCCAACCGGCAGCAGACTGCGGTTACCCTGGCGCAGCGCGTGCACAGCACCGTCGTCCAGCGTCAGCGTGCCACGAGTCTGCAGGTGCCCAGCCAACCATTGCTTGCGCGCCGCATGCCGACTGCACTCCGGCGCCAGCAGCGTCCCCAGGCGATCACCCGCCTTGAGCCGCGCCAGCACCTGCTCGATGCGCCCACCAACGATCACCGTATGCGCGCCAGAGCGCGCTGCCAGGCGCGCCGCACGAAGCTTGGTCTGCATGCCGCCACGCCCCAGCGCCCCTCCCGTGCCGCCAGCCACTGCATCCAACGCAGGATCGTCGGCGCGCGCCTCACTGATGAGATTGGCTTGAGGATTGAAACGAGGATCGGCGTCGAACATGCCGTCCCGGTCGGTCAGGATGACCAGCAGATCGGCCTCGACCAGGTTGGCGACCAGTGCAGCAAGCGTGTCGTTGTCGCCAAAGCGGATTTCGTCAGTGACCACCGTGTCGTTCTCGTTGATGACCGGCACCACACCGAGATCGATGAGCGTACGCAGCGTGCTGCGCGCATTGAGATAGCGCTTGCGGTCCGAGAGATCGTCGTGGGTGACGAGAATTTGCGCCGTCTGCTGATCGCAGCGAGCGAAGCTGGATTCCCAGGCGCGAATCAAGCCCATCTGTCCGACAGCGGCGGCCGCCTGCAACTCATGCACAGCCTTCGGTCGAGAGCTCCAACCAAGACGACTCATGCCCGCAGCAACCGCACCCGACGACACCAGCACGAGCTCCACACCTGCCTCGCGCAAGGCCACCATCTGATCGACCCAGACCGCCATCGCAGCCTGATCGAGCCCGCGGCCGTCGGCGGTCAGCAGCGCACTGCCGATCTTGACCACCCAGCGCCGCGCACCGCTCACCTTGTCCCGCATCGTTCCCGCCTTCTATACGGCCAAAACACTTCCGGATCGGACTGCGCACGAGGCAGCCCACCGACCACTCGCCTGACCAGGCCGCGCAGCGGCCCGGGGCTCGACTTAGCGCACGTAGATGATCTCGGCACCACCCTCGTCATCATCATCGTCATCGAAGTCGTCGTCTTCGACCTCATCGGCCGCCTTGACGCCAGCGCGGCGCAACGCACGCTGATCATCCAGCTCCTGCAAGCGGGCCCGCGCCTCATCCTCGATCTGGCGATCGAGCTCGGCCAGGGCCTCGGCGTAATCAGGCTCTTCGGCGATGCGCACAGTGCGCTCATCCAGATAACGCATGATCGCCTGACTCAGCGCTTCGGTACCCTCGCTCTCCAGCGCGGAGATGACGAATACAGGACCCTTCCAGTCCAAACGCTCGACCACCTGCCGGACACGTTGCTCACGCTCATCTTCCAGCAGCTGATCAGCCTTGTTCAGCACCAACCAGCGATCGCGCTGTGTCAGCGCCGGGCTGAACTTCTCCAGCTCATGCAGGATCACCTCCGCCGCATCGGCCGGGTCGCTACCATCTAACGGAGCCATATCCACCAGGTGCAGCAGCAGGCGAGTACGCGCCAAGTGCTTGAGGAAGCGAATCCCCAGCCCCGCGCCCTCGGCCGCCCCCTCGATGAGCCCCGGAATGTCGGCAATCACGAAGCTCTTGTAGCGTCCGACGCTGACAACACCGAGGTTCGGCACCAGCGTGGTGAACGGGTAGTCAGCGACCTTGGGCTTGGCCGCCGACACCGAGCGAATGAAGGTGCTCTTGCCGGCATTCGGCAAGCCCAGCAGGCCGACATCCGCCAACACCTTCAGCTCGAGCTTGAGATCACGAGCATCACCCGGCTTGCCCGGCGTGGTTTGCCGCGGCGCGCGATTGGTGCTGGACTTGAAGCGCGTATTGCCCAGCCCATGCCAGCCGCCTTGAGCCACCAGCAGGCGCTGCCCCGGCTTGGTGAGGTCGCCCATGATCTCCTGGGTAGCCGCATCGATGATGGTGGTACCAACCGGCACCGGCAGGACAAGATCCTCACCCTTGGCGCCTGTACAGTCGGTACTACCTCCCTTCTGCCCGTTCTGCGCATTGAAGCGACGGGTGTAGCGGTAGTCCACCAGCGTGTTGAGGTTCTCGTCGGCCTCCAGATACACCGAGCCGCCGTCACCGCCATCGCCGCCGTTGGGGCCACCCTTTTCGATGAACTTCTCACGACGAAAGCTCATCATGCCGTTGCCGCCGTCGCCGGCCTTTACAAAAATCGATACTTCATCGACGAATTTCATGGGAACGCCTCCCGTCACAGGACGGGCTTAGGAAACAAGAAACGTAAGGGTCTTGCAAAAAACCCAGCGAAAACTGAATGAGCACCGAGCAGTTCTTTGCAAGAGCCTCACAGGATACAGAAACAAAAAAGCCCCGTCGCATGACAGGGCTTTTCCAGCAACGACGCAGTTAGGCTGCGACGACGCTCACGTAGCGACGGCCAAAAGCGCCCTTCACTTCGAACTTGATCACGCCTTCCACTTTTGCGAACAGGGTGTGATCCTTGCCCATACCAACGCCGTAACCGGCATGGAACTGGGTGCCGCGCTGACGCACGATGATGTTGCCGGCCTTGATGGCCTGGCCGCCGTACATCTTCACGCCAAGGCGTTTGGCTTCTGAGTCGCGACCGTTGCGGGTAGAACCGCCAGCTTTTTTGTGTGCCATGAGTTCAATACTCCTATAAGGGGATTCAGGCCCGATTAGCCCTGAATACCGGTGATTTTGACCTCAGTGAACCACTGACGGTGGCCCTGACGCTTCATGTGGTGCTTACGACGGCGGAATTTGATGATGGTGACCTTGTCGTGACGGCCCTGGGCGATCACTTCAGCGGTAACCTTGGCACCATCGACCACCGGAGCGCCGATCTTTACATCATCGCCGTTGCCGATCAGCAGAACGCGGTCAAAAGTGACAGCTTCGCCAGTCGCAACTTCGAGTTTTTCAATCTTGAGGTATTCGCCTTCGGCGACCTTGTATTGCTTGCCGCCGGTTACGATAACTGCGTACATCTGTGTATCTCCGTTGATCCTGCTCACCCAGCGCTTTGAAAGAATGATTAGTGGCTGGCATGGCTGCATGGGGCCGGAAGGTGACGCCCGTGCAATTGCGTAAGGCAGGGAAATGCCCAGGGGGAAGTTCAGGGTCCGCGATTGTACGCATGCGATACACCCCGCGCAATAGCCAACTGGAGTTGCCTTGACAGTGCCAGACCCGCCCCCTAGCATGCCGCGCAATCTGCGAGGAGTCCCCGATGCAACCCCAGCCTTTCTATCAAGTTGTGGCGGACGATTTTGCCGCTGTCGACGGCATCATCCGCAAGCAACTGACTTCGCGCGTTCCTCTGGTGGAAAAGATCGGGGACTACATCACCTCGGCCGGCGGCAAGCGCCTGCGCCCTCTGCTGGTACTGCTCAGCGGCAGTGCACTCGGGCATCAGGGCGATCAATTACGCTTGCTGGCCGCCATCATCGAGTTCCTGCACACCTCCACGCTGCTACATGACGATGTGGTCGACATGTCCGGCATGCGCCGCGGCCGCTCCACCGCCAACGCCCTGTGGGGCAATGCGCCAAGCGTACTGGTTGGCGACTTTCTATATGCACGTTCGTTCGAAATGATGGTGGAACTGGATTCCATGCCGGTGATGCGCATCATCTCCCAGGCAACGCGCGTCATTGCCGAAGGCGAAGTACTGCAGCTGTCGAAGGTCCGCGACGCCAGCACCACCGAAGAAATCTACATGGAGGTCATCCGCGGCAAGACCGCGATGCTCTTCGAAGCCTCGACCCACAGCGCCGCCACCCTGGCCGGCGCCAGCGAGGAACAGCGTGAAGCGCTGCGCACCTTCGGCGATCACCTCGGCATCGCCTTCCAGCTGGTCGACGATCTGCTCGATTACCAGGGCGACGCGGAAACCCTCGGCAAGAACGTCGGTGACGACCTCGCCGAAGGCAAGCCTACCCTTCCGCTGATCTACACCATGCGCGAAGGTACCGCCGAACAGGCCGCTCTGGTGCGCAAAGCCATCCAGAAAGGCGGCCTCGAAGACCTGGAAAGCATCCGCGCCGCTGTCGAGGCATCAGGTGCGCTGGACTACACCGCCAAGCTTGCCCGCGACTATGCCGAACGCGCCGTTGCCTGCCTCGAAGTGATTCCCGCGAATCAGTATCGTGATGCCCTGGTCGAGCTCTGCCGCTTCGCCGTGGCGCGCACCCACTGACACCCCAGCAATGTCGACGCTGCGCTTCGAGCGCAGCCTTCACCCCGACCGTTGATCCCTCACCTCCACCCTCATCAAGGGGAATATTTGCGCTTGCATATTTGCAAATAACAATTATTCTCATTACGAGAATGAATTGGAGGTGACGCATGACTTATCTGATAGATGCCTGGCTGGATCGCCCGCAACCCTACCTGCGCATACTCGACCGGAATACCGGCGCCGTATGCGTTTCACTCGAAGGGGATGCGCTGGAAGAGTTGCGAGAACAAGGTGATCTCGATGTGCAGGAGTTGAGCACGAGTGAACCCTGCGTGCTCAAGGAACAGGTTCGAAACCTGTTCCTCTTCAGCCATGCCCGCGCGCTACGGCCCTGACCAGTACGCAATACCGAGATCGAGAGCCGCACACGGGCAAGGCGGTCAGGGCTCACCAGCAGCTTGTCGGTAACCGATTAATCACCGACCACAGACGCTACGCCCCAGCAGCCGGACTCAGAGCACGTCCAGCAGTTCGACGTCGAATACCAGCGTGCTGTGCGGCGGGATACTGCCAACGCCCTGAGCACCATAGGCCAGCTCGCTCGGCACATACAGGCGCCACTTGCTGCCCGCATTCATCAACTGCAGTGCTTCGGTCCAGCCGGCGATCACGCCGCCTACCGGGAACTCGGCAGGCTGGCCACGCTGGTAGGAGCTGTCGAACACACTGCCGTCGATCAGCGTGCCGTGGTAATGCGTGCGCACACTGTCCTCGCGGGACGGTTTGGCGCCCTCACCGGTCGTCAGCACTTCGTATTGCAGACCCGACTCCAGCACCACAACGCCTTCGCGCTTGGCATTCTCGACAAGGAAGGCGCGACCTTCTGCTGCGGCAGCTTCGGCTTTCTGCTGCGCTTCAGCCTGCATGCGCTCACGGATGACCGCGAAGCTGGCGTTCAGCGCTTCCGGGCTGACCTGGCTGGCAACACCGGAAAACGCATCACGAATACCGGCGATCACCGCATCGAGACTGACGCCCGGCGGGGGATTGTCACGCAGCTGGTCGCCCAGCTGGCGGCCGATGCCGTAGCTCACACGGGTTTCGTCAGTGGATAGATTGAGGTCGGTCATGCCGGGCTCCGAGAGGAAAAAAGGTCGGCCAGCCTAGCACAGCTGAAGCGAGCGGACGCAGCCACCCACGCCGCATTGCCGCCGGCAGTGCCTCCATTACCTGCCCTGCCGATTGCGCCGACAGCGTTCGGAGCAATAACGCACCTCATCCCAGCAGCGCGACCACTTCTTTCGCCAGGCAAACGGCAGGTTGCAGGCGGCACAGCACTTGAATGGCAGGTCCGCTTTCTTTCTCACAGCGCGTCCTCGGCATCCAGCCGCGCCAGCAGCGACTCGCCACGCTCCCACAGCGCCTGCTGCTTGCTGCCTTCCATGCGCGCGAGGTTGCGATAGACCATGCTCATCCGCGGATTACCCTGCAACTGCTCGCGGTGGCGCATGAGAAAGTGCCAGTACAACGCGTTGAACGGGCAGGCATCGTCTGTCGTGCTCTCGCGCACCTTGTAAGAGCAATCCTGACAATAGTTGGACATGCGTTTGATGTACTGGCCACTGGCACAGTAGGGCTTGGAGCCCAGGTAGCCGCCGTCGGCGTGCAGCACCATGCCCAGCACGTTGGGCAGTTCCACCCAGTCGAACGCATCCATATAGACCGCCAGGTACCAATCGCACAGCGCGGGCGGCGCAATGCCGGCGAGCAGCGCGAAATTACCGGTCACCATCAGCCGCTGGATATGGTGAGCGTAAGCATGCTCTAGCGTCTGCCCGATCACCTGGCGCATGCAGTTCATGCGCGTCTGCCCGGTCCAGTAGAACTCCGGCAGCGGCCTGGAATTGCCGAGGGCATTGCGTTGCGCATAGTCAGGCATCTGCAACCAATAGATACCGCGCACATACTCACGCCAGCCAATCAACTGGCGAATGAAGCCTTCGGCAGCGTTCAGCCCGACACGCCCCTGCCGGTAGGCCGCATCCACGTCATCACACAGGCGGCGCAGGTCAAGCAGGCCGACGTTGAGCGCGGCGCCGACGCGCGCATGGAACAGGAACGGTTCGCCGCTGGCCATGGCGTCCTGGTAGTCACCGAAAGCGGCCAAGCCGAAATCGAGAAAATGCAGCCAGAGCTGTTCGGCCTCGGCGTGGGTGACGGGGTAATCGAAGCCGTCCAGACAGCCGTAGTGATGCGCGAAATGCGCGCTCACCAACGCCTGCACTGCGCGCGTGGTTTCGTCAGCGGCGAAGCGCAAGGTGATCGGGCCGTGCAATCCGCGTGGCAGCGGCTTGCGGTTGTCCGTATCGAGATTCCATACACCGCCCTCCGGTGTGCCATCCGGATTCAGCAGAAGGCCCGTTTGGCGACGCATCTCGCGATAGAAGAACTCCATGCGCAGCTGTCGCTTGCCACTGGCCCAACCGGCGAACCCGGTCCGCGAGCAGAGGAAGCGGCGGTCGGCATGCCAGGTGATCGAAAGCCCACTGCTCTTGAGCGCCTGTTCGACCCGCCAGTCACCGGCCTCGGTGACATGGATTTCGTCAGGTCGATACCATGCGGCGAAGCGCGCCAGCTCCCCGGCCAGCGAACCGCTGTTGGCAGGATCGTCGAGTGTCACGTAATCCACGGTGATTCCGCGTTTGCGCAACGCCTCAGCGAAGTGCCGCATGGCGCTGAACAGAAAGATGATCTTCTGCGGGTGATGCGGGACGTGTCCGGCTTCTTCAGCGACCTCAGCGAGCAGCACCCGGTCACGCGTCGGATCGAGCCCATCCAGGGCGGAGAGCTCGAAGCTCAACTGGTCGCCGAGCACCAGGCGCAGTGCGGCGACGCTCACGACCAGTTCTCTTGATGCTTACCGAACAGGGCGCTACCGACGCGCCTGCCGCCGGCCGTCACCACTGGGACCGCATGCCGACCGGCACGCGCAACGGCTCGCGAACGCCCTCGGCAAGACCGCACATCTCGTCGTACGGTGATTGCTGCACCAGATGAAAGGGCAGCTCCGGTAGCTCGCGTAACAGATCACGAGCGTGCTCGACGGACCGCAGATGCCACACATCGCCGCGCGCGTCGATCAAACTATGGCGCTGACCCTGCAGGTAGATGTCGAGAAGATAGATGCCGCCCTCGAGCGAAATCAGCTCGAGAGCGTCGATACGCCCAGCGTGGGCATGAGTGGCGAGATTCTGAAGGTTCATGGCGCTTGCCCATTTGAAAAGTAGTACAGAATATTTAACAAAAAACCAATTCTGTACAGCTTTTCAGGTTTAGCACCTGCGGAGGGACGATCAGTGCTTGGTGAGCTTGTCGAGATAGCCCATGGCGAACGCCGAGACCACAAAGGTCAAGTGGATGATCACGTACCACATCAGCTTTTCGCTATCGAGCTGCTGGGCATCCATGAACATGCGTAGCAGGTGAATCGACGAGATTGCGACGATGGAGGCAGCGACCTTCATCTTCAGCGATCCGGAATCCATCTTGCCGAGCCAGTCGAGCTTTTCCTTGCCTTCCTCGATATCGAGCTGAGAAACGAAGTTCTCGTAGCCGGAGATCATCACCATCACCAGCAGCCCGCCAACCAGCGCCATGTCGATCAGCGACAGGAGCTTGAGAATCAGCTCGGCCTCACTGAGCGCGAGAATCGCCGGGAGGATATGGAAGATTTCCTGAAAGAACTTGATCGCCAGCGCCAGCAGCGCGAACGCCAGACCGAAATAGATGGGCGCCAGCAGCCACCGGGCGGCGTACATGGCATTTTCGAGGATGCGCTCCATGAGGTCTCACAGCAGAAAATGAGGAAGGCGCGAGTATACGCAGCCGCGCCGAGCGCACCAAGGCAGGCCAAGGTGCGTTCGGCGCATGTGGATAAGAAATTCATCGGCTCCGGTGAGGTGCCGCTGCAGCCAGCCAGAAACGCGAACGGTTTGCAATGAGGCACGCTTAGGGGCGCGACTCCCAGCCACCGAGAAAGCGCGCCTGGTTGGCGTTCACTCGACGCAGCTCAGCCTGCATGTGCAACTGCCAGATGGACGGGTCATCGGATTCGCAGTAGCCCTGCCCCATCAGGTTGTCGGCAATCGCCGCCAGCACCGATTCGGCCATCGCAGGCCCGTGGAATGGGCCCTGGACCTTGATTGCCGTGGGCTGCCCGTCTGCCAGTCCAGCCGCACAGAGCAATGTCCACAGCCCATTGCCGCCGGCAAGCGGGCGTATGACGCATTCGATTCGGGTAACCAGGCCCAGGCACTGGCGGTTCAGACAAAGATTGTGTGGCATGACGGCAGTCCTCGCGTCGGGCCGACGCGGGAACATCCTGTGCGGATGTAGCGCGAGAGCCTGTTTATCCCCTGAAGCTGTGGATAATCCTGTGGATGGAGGGTGGATGCCCTCCTCCACTGCAGACCCGCCGCGCGCGCTATCGTTCCGTTCAAAAACCGCACAATGGCGAGCGTTACTTGCTCCCCTCGGACTCGGACGTTCCTTGCTCCGATTGTGCCGGCTCGCTCTTGCCTTCTTCCTCGAGCTCGATCTCGGCAATGTCGCGCAACCGCTCGACCACCCGGGCATTCACGCTGCCCTTGGGGAAATGGCCCTGCTCGTTGGTTGCACCCACATCTTCACCGACCAGCAGCGACAACGCTTCGTCCACCTGCCTGACAGCATAGACGTGGAACTGCTGCTGGCGTACGGCCTCCAGCACGCGTTCGTCGAGCATCAGCGTGGTGACATTGGCGAAGGGAATGATCACCCCCTGCTCGCCGGTCAGCCCGCGTGCCTCGCACAGGCGGAAAAAGCCCTCGATCTTCTCGTTGACCCCGCCGACCGCCTGCACTTCGCCGAACTGGTTGATCGAGCCGGTGATGGCGAAGCATTGCTTGAGCGGCGTGCGTGAGAGCGCCGAGATCAGCGCGCAGCACTCGCCCAGCGAGGCACTGTCGCCGTCGACGTAGCCGTAGGACTGCTCGAGCGCGATGCTTGCCGAGATTTCCAGCGGAAACTCCTGGGCGTAGCGGCTGCCGAGGTAGCCGGTGAGGATCATCACGCCCTTGGAGTGAATCGGTTGACCGAGATTGACCTCGCGCTCGATGTCGACGATCCCTGAACCACCGGGATAGACGGTGGCAGAGATGCGCGCCGGCATGCCGAATGCCGAGTCGCCGACTTCCAGTACGGTCAGCCCGTTGCACTTGCCGATCGCCGCACCTTCGCTGTCGATCAGAATCACTCCGGCCAGGATGTCTTCGAGAATCCTCGCCGAGACGCGACCGGTGCGCGTGGCCTTGGCCTTCAGTGCACGCTCGATATGGCCGACATCGGTAACCTCATCCTTGGCCAGCTGGCGGATGAAATCAGCCTCGCTGACCAGCTGGAACAGATCGCCGATACGCGCCGACAGCCGCCCCTGATGCTCGGCCAGGCGTGCACTGTAGGTCGCCAGACGTGCGACGGCCGCAGCAGTAAGCGGTGCCATGCCCTCTTCCGAGGTACGGGTCTTCATCAGTTGGGCGAACTGCTCGAGGCTATCCTCGGCCAGCGGGATGTCCTCGTCGAAATCGACCAGCACGCGGAACATCTCCTGGAAGTCCGGATCCAGATCCTGCAGCGTGTAATAGAGCTGGCGCGAACCGATGATGATGACCTTCACGTGCAGCGGAATGACCTGCGGCGTCAGCGTCACGGTGGCCAGGCGGCCGAGTTCGGCGAGTGGCGATTCCATCTTCAGCTTGCGCGATTGCAGGGCGCGCTTGAGCGCTTCCCAGACGAAGGGCTCGCTGAGCAGCTTCTCCGCCTCCAGCATCAGGAAGCCGCCGTTGGCGCGGTGCAGCGCACCTGGACGCAACTGGCGATAGCTGGTGTAGAGCGCGCCCTGGTCGGTGTTGTACTCGATGCGACCGAACAGATTGTCATAGGTCGGGTGCGGCTCGAACACCACCGGCGCGCCACCATCGACCGGGTGACCGACCACCAGGCTCGGGCTGTATTGCTCTTCCAGCAATACACGGTTCTGCGCTTCCGGACGGTTTTCGTCCACCAGCTGCTCGACCACAGTCTTCAGCAGATTGACCTGCACGGCCTGCAGGTACGCTTCGATACCGGCGTTCTCCGCATACTTCTCCGACAACGGTGCCAGCAGCGGCTGCAGTGCCTGGCTGATGGTCTCGTCATTGAGCTGGCGCAGCTGGTTGGTCGACTCGCGCTTCCACTGCGGCAAGCTGGCGAGCTCCTCGTTCAGACGCACCTCCAGCGCGGAAATGTCTTCGTGATAACGCTCGCGCTCGGCTTCGGGCAGCTGGGCGAACTCGGTTTCGTCCAACGCCTTGCCTTCCTTCATGGGCGTGAAGGCGATGTTTGTGCTGTCGCGATAGAGAGCGATCTCCTTTTCCAGGGCGAGCTTCTCGATCACATCCAGCGCCTTGTCGTAGCGCTGATTGAAGCCGCGGTCGATGGCGCTCTTCTTCTGCTGGAAACTCGGATGCTCGAATACCGCCGGAAAGGTCGCCAGCAGGTTGTCGATCAACTGATTGATATCGGCGATGAACGCCGTTGCGCCGCCGTGAGGCAACTCCAGCACACGCGGCTCGCGAGGCTCGTCGAAGTTGTTCACGTAAACCCAGTCCGACGGCGTATCCAGACGCTTGCCTTCGGCCTTGAGGTAGCGCCGTACGAACGAGAAGCGTCCGGTGCCCGGCTCACCCATGACGTAGACGTTGTATCCCGGACGCGGCATGGCCACGCCGAACTGCAGCGCCTCGACCGCGCGCTCCTGGCCGAGCACACCGAGAAACGGCTCCAGTTCAGAGGTGTCGTTGAAGTTGAATTGGCTGGGCTCGAAGGGACGGGTCAGCGCATCGGGTGCCAGGCGCAAGCCGGCAGCGACAGTTTCAGGCATCGGGAATCCTTGCTGGGGTGGCTCGTTGGCCACGATTGATGCCGTCATTCTGGCGCTGCGCCGGTCGCGCCGCAAGGCTGATACCCGGCTAACCCAGCCGCTGCATAGCCGAGCCACATGGATGGAAATCGCGAGCCGACTGCGAATTGACACAAGCAGAAACATTTCGTCGCACCCACTACGCCCGACCGCCTTGATGCAGGTCAAGCGGTCGCTTGACGAAAAGGCGCCTCCTAGAGCCAGCCAACACAAAAGGAGCTTCCGTGATGCGCCCTTCTATTCCGTTATTGCTTAGCAGCCTACTAATGACCAGCGCAGCGAACGCTGATGAGCTGCGTGAGCGCGCCAACGCGATGTTCAAACCGATTCCGGACAAGGTCACCGAGGTCCGCGGTCAGAAGGTCAGAAGGTCAGCGAAGATCAGGCAATGCTCGGTCACAAACTCTGGTTCGACCCGCGCCTGTCCAGCAGTCACGTCATCAGCTGCAACACCTGCCACAACCTGAGCATCGGCGGCAGCGACAACGTGCCAACCTCGATCGGTCACGGCTGGCAGAAGGGCCCGCGCAACTCGCCCACCGTGCTGAACGCCGTATTCAACGCCGCGCAGTTCTGGGACGGACGCGCCAAGGATCTGCAGGAACAGGCCAAGGGGCCGGTCCAGGCAAGCGTGGAAATGAACAGTACGCCCGAGCGTGTCGTCTCGACGCTGCAGAGCATTCCGGAGTACGCCGCCGAGTTCAAGAAGGCCTTCCCCAACGACAAGGAGCCGGTCAGTTTCGACAACATGGCCTACGCCCTGGAAGCCTTCGAAGTCAGCCTGACCACGCCGAACTCGCCGTTCGACCGCTTCCTCAAGGGTGAGGACGGGGCGCTGGACGACAAGCAGAAACAGGGGCTCGCCCTGTTCATGGACGCCGGCTGCTCTTCCTGCCACAACGGCGTCAACCTTGGCGGTCAGGGTTACTTCCCCTTCGGCGTGATCAAGAAGCCCGGAGCCGAAGTACTGCCGACCGGCGACAAGGGACGCTTCGCGGTGACCAATACCGCCAGCGACGAGTACGTCTTCCGTGCCGCGCCGCTGCGCAATGTCGCGCTGACCCCGCCGTACTTCCACAGTGGTGAGGTCTGGGAGCTCGAACAGGCCGTTGCGATCATGGGTGACAGCCAACTGGGCCGTAAACTGGACAAGGACGAAGTCAGCGCGATTACCGCGTTCCTGCACAGCGTGACCGGCGAGCAGCCGCAAGTCGCCTATCCGGTACTTCCCGCCAGCACCGCGAACACTCCGAAGCCCGAGTGATCGCTCCCCGTTACCCGGCGCCAGCCGCCGGGTAACGGCCCCCGCTTCAGCTTCCCCTCTGCTCCTTGAGCAGGTCGCGTATCTCGGTCAGCAACAACTCTTCCTTGGAGGGCGCAGGCGGCGCAGATGGCGCCTCGGCTTCCTTGCGCTTGAGATGGTTGATCGCCTTGATCGCCATGAAGATGGCGAAGGCGATGATCACGAAATCCACCACGGTCTGAATGAATGCACCGTACCGCAACACCACCGCTGGGGCCTCGCCGACGGCGTCCTTGAGCACTATCGCCAGATCCGAGAAGTCCACCCCGCCGATCAGCAGCCCCAGCGGCGGCATGATCACCCCGTCGACGAACGACGACACAATCTTGCCGAACGCAGCGCCGATGACGATACCCACGGCCATGTCGACGACATTTCCCCGCACGGCAAACGCCTTGAATTCGTTGATCAGACTCATACGTAGATTTTCCTTTAGTGGATGACCGGGCCGCCCGCCATGCCCCCGCGGACATGGCGGTGAACGCCGTGGTAGAGCATAGGCGAGCTTGCCGGCGCAGGCCACGACAGAACGCCTTTCATCGACCGGTTATTGCGAATGAGGTTCGCTTGATCGCCGTCAACCGGTTCTCGGAGGAAGGAGACTAAGGTGAACGCCTTCCTGACAAACCGGAGCGGTTTCCATGCACGTCGAACATCACCCACTGATCAAGGATTTCCCTGAGAAACGCGAGCAGTTGCAGAAACTGCGTCAGGAAGATCCGGCCTTCGCCCGCAAAGCGGATGAATACGAAGCGCTGGACAAGCGCATCTGCCGCGTCGAAGACGGTGTCGAAACTCTAGACGACAGCGCGCTCAATGCCCTCAAGCAGGAGCGCGTGGCGATGAAGGACGACATCGCCCGCGACATCAAGCGCGCCTCGGGCAGCTGCTGCGGCGGTTGCTGCGGCTGATAGCGCCTACCCGTGAAGGGAAGCCCGCCATGTGCGGGCTTCTTGCTGTCTGGCCCGCTAGAACAATCCACCGAAGCGGAACCCGGAGCCGACCCAGACGAAGGCAACCGCAGTCAAGGTGATCAGCACGATGTGTAGCCCCAGTTGCGGCAGGCGCTGCGCATCCAGCTTGGGAATCAATGCCAGCCGCGCATGCACGCCGAGCAGCGCGGTAAATCCGAGCAGTACCAGCTTGGCTTGCACCAGATGCGCCATGGGCGACGAATCGAACCATTGCCCATGGGGCAGCCAGAGGCTGGCCAGCCAGAGCCCGCTGACGATCTGCACCAGCAGCGCAGGTATCCCGACGCGCTCGTAGAGTTGTTCGAACTGGCGTACCGGTTGCACATCGCGGCGACGCAGGGCACCCGGCAGCACACTGAACAGCAGTACCAGATGCCCGCCAACCCAGACACTGGCGCCCAGTAGATGCAGAAACAACAGATGTCGCATGGCGCTCACTCCTGTTCGATTTGTTTACAGTCTGGCCGCTGCCTCGCCGCTTGTGGCTGATCGCGATCAAGTCAGCCGTTATCATGCGACACCACCAAGCAGACCCGGAGTTTCCCATGGCCAAGGCCAAGCGCATGTATGGCTGCACCGAATGCGGCTCGACCTTCCCGAAATGGGCCGGCCAGTGCGGTGACTGTGGCGCCTGGAATACGCTGGTGGAAACGATCATCGAGGGTGCGGCACCGCCATCCGGCCGCGCAGGCTGGGCCGGGGAGCAGGCCAACATCAGGACGCTCGCCGAGGTCAGCGTCGAGGAAGTACCGCGCTTTTCCACCGCTTCCGGCGAGCTGGATCGCGTACTCGGAGGGGGGCTGGTGGACGGCTCGGTAGTGCTGATCGGCGGTGATCCGGGTATCGGCAAGTCGACGATCCTGCTGCAGACCCTCTGCGCCATCGCCCAGCAGTATCCGGCACTCTACGTCACCGGTGAAGAATCCCAGCAGCAGGTGGCCATGCGTGCGCGTCGTCTGGACCTGCCGCAGGACCGGCTCAAGGTGATGACCGAGACCTGCATCGAATCAATCATCGCTACCGCGCGGCTGGAAAAGCCCAAGGTGATGGTGATCGACTCGATCCAGACCATCTTCACCGAGCAGCTGCAGTCCGCGCCGGGCGGTGTGGCTCAGGTGCGCGAGAGCGCGGCGCTGCTGGTCCGTTTCGCCAAGCAGAGCGGCACGGCAATCTTCCTCGTCGGCCACGTGACCAAGGAAGGCGCCCTCGCCGGGCCGCGTGTGCTCGAGCACATGGTCGATACGGTGCTGTATTTCGAGGGCGAGTCCGACGGTCGCCTGCGCCTCTTGCGCGCAGTGAAGAACCGCTTCGGCGCGGTCAACGAGCTCGGTGTGTTCGGCATGACCGACAAGGGTCTGAAAGAAGTCACCAACCCGTCGGCGATCTTCCTAACCCGCGCCCAGGAAGCGGTGCCGGGCAGCGTGGTGATGGCTACCTGGGAAGGCACCCGGCCGATGCTGGTGGAGGTGCAGGCGCTGGTCGATACCAGCCACCTGGCCAACCCGCGCCGCGTCACCCTGGGCCTCGACCAGAACCGCCTGGCCATGCTGCTGGCCGTGCTGCATCGGCATGGCAGCATTCCCACCTACGATCAGGACGTGTTCATCAACGTGGTCGGCGGCGTGAAGGTGCTGGAAACCGCGGCGGATCTGGCGCTGATGGCCGCGGTGATCTCCAGCCTGCGCAACCGGCCGCTGGATACCGATCTGCTGGTGTTCGGTGAAGTGGGCCTGTCGGGCGAGATCCGCCCGGTGCCAAGTGGTCAGGAGCGTCTGAAGGAGGCCGCCAAGCACGGCTTCAAGCGCGCCATCGTGCCCAAGGGCAATGCGCCGAAGGAAGCCCCCGCCGGTTTGCAGATCATCGCCGTGACCCGCCTGGAGCAGGCGCTCGACGCGCTGTTCGAGTGATCGTTACTGGCCGCCAAGTGCGGCCAGCTCGCGTTCCAGCAGTGCGTCGTCGCCGAGGTTGAGTTCGACCAGGCGCCGCAGGTGGGCGATCGAGTCGAGATCGATATGCTGGCAGACGAAGCCGATCAGATCGCCCTCTTCATGGGTCATCGCCACCTCCATGCGCACCTCGGCATCATCGGCCAGGCGCACCCGCGCTTCGAACGGCTGTTTAGCATCGGCATCCCAGCCTTCCGGGCGGCGAACCAGCAGGCCTTTCAGGGACAGGTCATGCAGCTCGACCGGCCAGCGCCGGTCGCCCTGCACCAACTCAGTGGCGGCATCGAACTCGATACGCTGGAAGCGCCGGCGATCACTGGGGGAATCAGTCATGAGCATCACTCCGCGGTGTCTGAATTCACTATAGGACAACAACTCTCGACATCGCCGTTACAACCAGCGGCGCACCCGTCCACAGTACGCCAGATAGTCGTCGCCAAACAGCTGGGTCAGCAAGCGCTCCTCATGCATGATCACGGCGCGCTGCATGGTGAAGATCAGGGCAGGCAGCAACAGCCAGGGCCACAGCGTGCCCCAGAGCAGCGCGATGCCACAGTAGATCAGGCTGTCGGCCAGATAGATCGGGTTGCGCGAGAAACCGAACGGCCCCTCTTCCAGCAGCTTCGCGGGCTTGCCATAGGGATTGACCGTGGTCCTGCGCCAGAGCATCAGCAAGCCGGCCCAGAGCATCAGCAACACGCCCGCGTCGATCAGCCCCCAGCCCAGGTAGTGAGTCCAGAGATTGCGCGGCAAGGCGATCGGCAACGCCGACTCCAGCAGCCAGGCTGCCGCGAGAAACAGCAGATAGATGACCGGTGGCGGCAGGATCACACCCGTGGCGCGCTTGAACATGAGTCGGACTCCGGAGGAACAGGACACCGCAGTCTAGCGCGCCGCATCGCCGGGGATCAGGAAGATGTGTCGCGACAACCGCCAGACAGCAAAAAGCCCGCTTTCGCGGGCTTTCGATGCAGCGATGTAACGTTTTAGTTGCCGTATACCGGGAACTTGGCGCAGACCGCTTCGACCTTGCCACGAACCGCTTCGATCACCGACTCGTCGCCCATGTTGTCGAGGATGTCGCAGATCCAGCCCGCCAGATCACGGCACTCGGTCTCGCCGAAGCCACGGGTAGTGACGGCCGGAGTACCGATACGCAGACCGGAGGTGACGAACGGCGAACGCGGGTCGTTCGGTACGCTGTTCTTGTTCACGGTGATGTGCGCGTTGCCCAGGGCAGCGTCAGCGTCCTTACCGGTGATGTCCTGCTTGATCAGGCTGAGCAGGAACAGGTGGTTCTTGGTGCCACCGGACACCACGTCGAAGCCGCGCTGGATGAACACGTCGGCCATGGCCTGAGCGTTTTTCACCACCTGCTGCTGATAGGCCTTGAACTCAGGCTGCAGCGCTTCCTTGAAGCACACAGCCTTGGCGGCGATGACGTGCTCCAGCGGGCCACCCTGGGCACCGGGGAACACGGCAGAGTTGAGCTTCTTCTCGATCTCGGCGTTGGCGCGCGCCAGGATCAAGCCGCCGCGCGGGCCGCGCAGGGTCTTGTGAGTGGTGGTGGTCACGACGTCCGCGAACGGAACCGGGTTCGGGTAAACGCCTGCGGCAACCAGACCGGCCACGTGGGCCATGTCGACGAACAGGTAGGCACCGACCTTGTCGGCGATCTCACGGAAGCGGGCAAAGTCCAGCACCTGCGAGTACGCGGAGAAACCGGCAACGATCATCTTCGGCTTGTGCTCGACGGCCAGGCGCTCGACTTCGTCATAGTCGATCAGGCCCTGGTCGTTGATGCCGTACTGCACGGCGTTGTACAGCTTGCCGGAGGAGGAAACGCTGGCGCCGTGGGTGAGGTGGCCGCCGTGGGCCAGGCTCATGCCGAGGATGGTGTCACCGGCCTGCAAAAGCGCGAGGTAGACGGCGCTGTTGGCTTGAGAGCCAGCATGCGGCTGGACGTTGGCGTAGTCGGCGCCGAACAGTTCCTTGGCGCGATCGATGGCCAGCTGCTCGACCACGTCGACGTACTCGCAACCGCCGTAGTAGCGCTTGCCCGGATAGCCTTCGGCGTACTTGTTGGTGAGCACCGAACCCTGGGCTTCCATCACCGCCGGGCTGGTGTAGTTCTCCGAGGCGATCAGCTCGATGTGGTCTTCCTGACGCTTGGCTTCCTGCTCCATGGCAGCGAAGAGATCGGCGTCGAAACGGGCGAGGGTCAAATCACGGCTGAACATGGCAGTCCTCTGAGATCAGCTGGCGGTATAAAAGAGAGGCGCGGATTCTACCTCATCCGACCGGTTGCGGGTATGAGCGATAGTCATGCACAAGATGAACAGCCGCCGCTTCCGCAGCCGCGACGGCGCACTGTCGCGGTTTGCCCTGACCGGTGCATTCGGGTAGCTTTGCGCCCTTTCCATGCCACCCCATTTTCGGCCCCCCACGGCCTGGGTCAGGCATCATTCACCACTGTCACGGGCATTCGTTTCCATGGCTCAATGATTCTTTCTGCGCTATTAGCTTTTAGTCACGTTTTGCGATCTTCAGTCGATCCCTTGCGATCGTTGGCTTTACAGCCTATTCAGCACGGCTTTTCCTCTCGATCTTGTGTTATGGCAGGGCTTTTAGTTAGCTTTCGCTGATTTTGGGTCAAATTTAGTCTCCAAAACCTAACTTTTTTCGAAGTGCTCCTGTGATCGCTCCGGCCAGGTTTCGCCAGCAGATTTCCTCTCGTGAGAACAGCAGATAAAGTTCCTCTTATATAAGAGGCTCATTACTTCTCAGGGCATCCACAAGTCGGGCTTCCGCGATGCTGTCGAGAAAATTCAAACAGTGCGGGCGAGGTGATGACGGGCGTCTAGGTTAGACTCGCGTTTTTACGCGTATTCCAAGGAGCAGTAGCGTGATCACGGAAAACCATTCCCAAACCGCCGCCTTCCTCTGGTCGATTGCCGACCTGCTGCGCGGTGACTTCAAGCAGTCGCAGTACGGTCGCATCATCCTGCCGTTCACCTTGCTGCGGCGAATGGAGTGTGTGCTGGAGCCGACCAAGGAAGCGGTGATCCGTGAGTCCTACGCGCAGGAAGGCCGGCCGGATCTGGTGCGCGAGCGCCTGCTGCTGCGCGCGGCCGGGCAGCAGTTCTTCAATGCTTCCAAGCTGACCCTCGGCACGCTGTCCGACACCCAGACCGCCTTTGATCTGATGAGCTATGTGCAGTCCTTCAGTAAGGACGCCCGCGAGATCTTCGAGCACTTCCACTTTGAAGACTTCGTGCAGCAGCTCGCCGCCGCCAACCTGCTGTATCAGGTGGTGCAGCGCTTTGCCGCCACCGACTTGAGTCCGGCGCGCATCAGCAACTTCGGCATGGGCATCATCTTCGAAGAGCTGATCCGCAAGTTCGCGGAAAGCTCCAACGAAACCGCCGGGGAGCACTTCACCCCGCGCGATATCGTGCACCTGACCACCTCGCTGGTGATCACCGGGCAGGACGACAAGCTCAAGCCCAACAGCATCGTCACCATCTATGACCCGACTGCCGGCACCGGCGGCTTCCTCTCCGAGGGCGACGAGTACATCCAGTCCATCAGCCAGCAGGTCACCGTGTCGCTGCACGGCCAGGAGCTCAACCCCGAGTCCTACGCCATCTGCAAGGCGGACATGCTGATCAAGGGCCAGGACGTCACCAGCATCAAGCTGGGCAACACCCTGTCCGACGACCAACTGGCCGACAGCCGCTTTGACTTCATGCTCAGCAACCCGCCGTTCGGCGTGGAGTGGAAGAAGGTTCAGAAGCAGATCACCGACGAGCACAGCGAAAAGGGCTTCAACGGCCGCTTCGGCCCCGGCCTGCCGCGTGTGTCCGATGGCTCGCTGCTGTTCCTGCTGCACCTGGTCAGCAAGATGCGTGACCCGCGTGAAGGCGGCTCGCGCATCGGCATCATCCTCAACGGCTCACCGCTGTTTACCGGCGGCGCCGGTTCGGGCGAGTCGGAGATTCGCCGCTACCTGCTGCAGAACGATCTGGTCGAAGCCATCATCGCCCTGCCCACCGACATGTTCTACAACACCGGCATCGCCACCTACGTGTGGGTGCTGAGCAACCACAAGGCCGCTGCACGCCAGGGCAAGGTGCAGTTGATCGACGGCAGCCAGCACTTCGCCAAGATGCGCAAGTCACTGGGCAGCAAGCGCCAGTACCTCACCGAGGAGCAGATCGACGAACTGGTGCGCCTGTATGGCCGCTTCGAGGAAACCCCGCAGAGCAAGATCTTCCCCGTCGAAGCCTTCGGCTACCGACGCATTACCGTCGAGCGCCCGCTGCGCCTGAACTTCCAGACCAGCCCGGAACGCATCGAGAAAGTGCTGGAAGAAAAAGCCATCGAGAAGCTGGAAGCCCCGGCCCGCCAGCGCCTTATCGAAGCCCTGCAGGCGATGGACGCCAGCCAGCTGCACCGCAATCGCGAGCAGTTCAGCAAGCTGCTGAAGAAGGCGCTCAACGCCCGCGACGTATTCCCCAGCACGCCCGAGCTGAAGGCCATCCTCAATGCCCTGAGCGAGCGCGACCCGGAAGCGGATATCTGCATGGTCAAAGGCCAGCCGGAAGCCGATGCCGGCCTGCGCGACAACGAGAACGTGCCGCTGGGCGAGTCGGTGTACGACTACTTCGAGCGCGAAGTGAAACCCCATGTGCCGGATGCCTGGATCGACGAGAGCAAACGCGATGAGCAGGACGGCGAAGTCGGTGTGGTCGGCTTCGAGATTCCCTTCAATCGGCACTTCTATGTGTTTCAGCCGCCGCGCCCGCTGGCCGAGATCGACCGCGATCTGAAAGCCTGCACCGACAGCATCAAGCAGATGATTGAGGGGCTGTCGGCATGACAAATTTGTCGGGAGAAAATTTGAACAACGGCGCAGCCGTTGGCCCGAAGGGCGAGGGCATGGATTGCCCGAGTAATTTTCCGACGTATCCGGCTTACAAAGATTCCGGTGTTGAGTGGCTGGGTGATGTGCCAGAGCATTGGAACATCAGTCCGTTGAAGTTCAGTGCGTCATGCAATGACACCGTTCTTCCAGACTCTACAGATGATGATTATGAGATCGAATACGTAGAGATTTCTGATGTTAATGAGATGTCGGGAATTACCGGCAGTACCAGCTATAAATTTGCTGACGCGCCATCTCGGGCTCGGCGCATGCTGCAGGATGGTGATGTACTGGTCTCAACAGTAAGGACATATCTGCGTGCAATCGCCCCGGTTGTTGCCCCACCAGAAAATCTTATTGCCTCTACCGGGTTTGCGGTTGTGCGGCCTCGCAAAGGCATTTTGGATGGAGCGTTTCTGGGATATATGCTCAGAGCTGAGTGGTGGATATCCGAAGTAATCGCCCGCTCTGTAGGTGTCAGCTACCCAGCAATCAATGCCTCTGACTTAATTGGCTTGAATGTTCCTGTTCCTGCTTGGCATGAACAAACCCAAATCGCCCGCTTCCTCGGCCACGAAACCGCCCGCATCGACGCGCTGATCGAAGAGCAGCAGCGCCTAATCGAGCTGCTCAAGGAAAAGCGCCAGGCCTTAATCTCCCTCGCTGTTACCAAAGGCATCGACCCGACGGTGCCGATGAAAGACTCCGGCGTGGAGTGGCTGGGCGAGGTGCCGGCGCATTGGGATGTGATTGCTATCAAGTGGCTAAGCCCTGTTTTGAGGGGCGCATCTCCCAGACCAATTGATGATCCAAAGTATTTTGATGATTCTGGTGAGTATGCTTGGGTTCGTATTGCTGATGTTTCAGCATCGGACGGCACCTTAAGGGAAACAACCCAGACACTTTCTGCACTGGGAGCCTCTCTTAGCGTAAAAATGGAGCCTGGCGAGATGTTCCTGAGTATTGCAGGCACCGTCGGCAAGCCTTGCATCACACAGATCAAGGCATGTATCCACGATGGTTTTGTCTATTTCCCTAGCCTGAGCATCGATAACAAGTTTCTTTATCGCATTTTCGAGGTAGGCACTTGCTATGGCGGCCTGGGGAAAATGGGGACACAGTTAAATTTGAATACAGAAACTGTTGGCGGGATTCAGATAGGTGTACCGCCCAGCTCGGAGATTGCACAAATCCTTGAGTTTATTGATCGCCAATCCTCAGCCTTTGACTCTTTGATAAGCGAAGCAGCAAAGGGTGTAGAACTTCTCCAAGAGCGCCGCGCAGCCCTAATCTCCGCCGCCGTCACCGGCAAAATCGACGTGCGCGGCTGGCAGCCACCGGTCAGCACCCAAGCCCCCAAATTAGCAGTAGCAGAGGCCAACTAAATGGCGGACAGCAAGGAAGCTCAATTCCAGCAGGACATCATCGCCGCCATGACCGCCCAGGGCTGGCTCACCGGCCTGGCCAGCGGCTATGACCGGCGCACGGCGCTGTATACCGAGGACTTTCTCGGCTACTTCAAGGACGCCTGGCCCGAGCGCTGGGACAAGTTCGCCAAGGCCAACCCGAACAACCCGGAAGCGGTGCTGGTGCAGAAGCTGGTACGCGAGCTGGAGCAGGACGGCACCCTGGAGGTGCTGCGCCATGGTTTCAAGCTGCCGGGTGTGAAGATCGAGGTCTGCAGCTTCAAGCCCGACCACGGCATGAACCCGGACACCCTCAAGCGCTACCAGTGCAACCGCCTGCGCGTGGTGCCGGAGGTGTCCTACTCGCCGCATTACCGTGAGGGTGAGTACAACCCGCGCTTGGACTTGGTGCTGTTCGTCAACGGCATCCCCGTCGCCACGCTGGAGCTGAAAAGCGAGTTCAAGCAGAGCGTGGAAAACGCCAAGCGCCAGTACCGCTACGACCGCCCGGTAAAAGACCCGCTGACGCGCAAGCCCGAGCCGCTGCTGACCTTCAAGCGTGGCGCGCTGGTGCACTTTGCCGTCAGCCAGGATGAGGTGGCGATGACCACCCAGCTGGCCGGCAAGGAGACCTTCTTCCTGCCGTTCAACCTCGGCAGCCTCGACGGCGGCGCCGGCAACCCGCCTGCACCGGATGACAGCCAGTACGCCACCGGCTACCTGTGGCAGCGCCTGTTCCAGCCTGATGCCTGGCTGAAGGTGCTGGGCCGCTTCCTGCACCTGCAAAAGAGCGTGAAGGAAGATGCCGACGGCAAGCGGGTGACCAAGGAAACCCTGATCTTCCCGCGCTACCACCAGTGGGAAGTGGTCAACAGGCTGATCGAAACCACCCGCGCAGAAGGGCCGGGCAAGCGCTACCTGATCCAGCACAGCGCCGGCTCGGGCAAGTCCAATTCCATCGCCTGGACGGCGCATCAACTGGCCTCGCTCTACGATGCCGAGGGCCAGCGCCTGTTCAACTCGGTGGTCGTGATTACCGACCGCACCGTGCTGGACAAGCAGCTGCAGGACACCATCTACCAGTTCGAGCATGCCCAGGGCGTGGTCAAGTGCATCACCCGCGACATCGGCAACCAGAGCAAGTCCGAGCAACTGGCCGAGGCGCTGGCCGAGCAGACGCGCATCATCATCGTCACCATCCAGACCTTCCCGGCGCTGTTCGATGCCTTGGACAAGTACCCCAAGCTGGCCAGCGGGCGCTATGCGGTGATCGCCGACGAGGCGCACTCCTCGCAGACCGGCTCATCGGCCAGCAAGCTCAAGCAGATTCTTGGCAGCGATGCCCCGGAAGCTGAGGAGATCAGTGCCGAAGAGCTGCTGGACGCCGCCGTGGCCGCCCGCGCGCCCAACGAGCGCATCAGCTACTACGCCTTCACCGCAACGCCCAAGGCCAAGACCCTGGAGCTGTTCGGTCGCCCGGCCAACCCGGCGTTGCCGGCGAGCGCCGATAACAAGCCCGAGGCGTTCCACCTGTATTCCATGCGCCAGGCCATCGAGGAAGGATTCATTCTCGATGTGCTGCAGAACTACACCACCTACAGCACCGCCTGGAAAATCGCCCACCCGGAAGGCGACGACGAGGAAGTGGATTCGAAGAAGGCGCGCATGAAGCTGGCGCGCTGGGTGCGCCTACATCCTTACAACATCAGCCAGAAGGTGGAGGTGATCGTCGAGCACTTCCGCGCCAATATCCGCCACCTGCTGGGCGGCCAGGCCAAGGCCATGGTGGTCACCAGCAGCCGGCAGGAAGCCGTGCGTTACCAGTTGGCAGTGCAGGCCTATGTGAAGCAGATGGGCTACACCGATGTGCATCCGCTGGTGGCCTTCTCCGGCAGTGTGCTGCCGGACGGAGTGATCCCCGAAGAGGTGACGGAAAGCAGCAGCCTGCTCAATCCCGGCCTGAACGGGCGCGACCTGGCGGAAGCCTTCGACACCCAGGACTTCAACGTGATGATCGCCGCCAACAAGTATCAGACCGGTTTCGATCAGCCCAAGCTGTGCGCCATGTACGTGGACAAGAAGCTGCAGGGCGTGGACTGCGTGCAAACCCTGTCGCGCCTGAACCGCACCTTTGGCGACAGCAAACCGACCTTCATCCTCGACTTCTTCAACGACGCTCAGGACATTCTCGACGCCTTCCTGCCTTACTACACCAAAGCCGAGCTGACCGACGTGACCGACCCGCAGCTCATCTATGACCTGCAGAAGAAGCTGGACGCCGAGGGCATCTACCACTGGGAAGAAGTGACAGCATTCGCGCTGGCATTCTTTGACCCCAAGGCCGCCGCCAGCAAGCTCAGCTACTACTGCGCACCGGCCAAGGAACGCTTTGCCAAGCGCTATAAGCTGGCCCAGGAGTCACGCCAGCAGGCGCTGGACTTCAAGCGCACCGCCGAGAAGAACGGCGACAGCGCCGGCCTGAAAAAAGCCGAAGCTACAGTGAAGGAAGCCGGCGAGCAGGTGGATCAGCTCGACCTGTTCAAGAAGAACCTGCAGAGCTTTGTGCGCCTGTATGAGTTCCTCTCGCAGATCATCCCCTATGAGGATCGCGAGCTGGAGCAGCTGTGCGTGTACGCCAAGCACCTGCACCCGCTGCTGCGCGTGGATCGCCTCGATCAGGAAGACGTGGACGTGGGCGAGCTGCAACTGACCCACTACCGCCTGACCAAGCGCGCCGAGCAGCAGCTGCGCTTGAGCGAGGAGCAAGGCGACTACGGCCTCGACCCGGCCACGGGGTTGGGCAGCGGCAAGCCCCATGACCCGGAGAAGAAGCGGCTGTCGGAAATCATCGAGGCGCTGAACGATATCTTCGGTGCTGAAGTGAGTGATGAGGACCAGCTGCAGTTCCTCACCGGCATCGCCAACCGCATCAGTCGCCAGGAAGATGTGATGGCCCAGGTCAACAACCACTCAGTCGAACAGGTGATGCACGGCCTATTCCCCAAGCGCGTGCTCGACACCGTGCTGGACGCCATGACCGACAACGAAAAGATGTCGCTGGAAGTGCTGGATAACGAGACCAAGAGCCGGGCGTTTGCGCTGGTGATTTTGAAGATGCTGACGCAGCAGGCGGGGCTGGGGCAAGGTAACAGTGGTACAGCTGTCTGACCGTATGACGTGGTCGGGTTAAATGTCAGATGATTGTGGCAGAAGGCTTGAAGGCTCGCAGGCGAGTTCGCCTGCGATGCGGAATAGCTTCTCGACGGTGATGTTGACCTCGCCACGTTCGATCCGGCCTATGTAGCTACGGTCTATATTGCACGCCAGCGCTAGTGCATCCTGGGAAATACGGCAGGCCTTCCTTTGCACTCGGATGCGTTCCCCTAACGCTTTCGCCAACGTATCCATGACCGTCTCAATTCCACTTGAGGCGGCACTATCGTGCGTTTGCGGACAAGCAGGCCACGGACTATAATCCGCATTTCTTTCGCGCTAACCCTTCTGGTGCCTCAATGAAATCGGCCTCGTTCATTTTCGACAGGCGCCTGTATGAGCTGCTTCAGGAGCAAGGCCGTACAACGTTCACCACACGTGAATTGCGGGATGCCTACGCTGAGCGTCTCGGAGAGGGCTTTTCTCTCAATGATGTTCGCCGTTACGTTTATGAGCAGATCCGTCGCATGCTCCGGCTAGGCTGGCTTGTGCCTGATGAAGAGCGCCGGACACGAGGGCAGGTTTACCACCTGAAGACGTTACCGACGCGTGCTCAGCTTGAACTGATCGACGATGGGTTCGAGCTCCGTCTTATGGCGATGCGTGAAGCCGATCAGGAGCGATCACTGGTAGAGCCGGATGTTGTGGCGGAAAGCCCGGTACCTGATGCAGAGCAGCATCTGGAAACGCTCCTCAAGGAGATTCGGCTGGATTTCCTTTCTGCGATGGGGGAAGCGGAGCGCTACAAGCAGCTCTTTGAAGATATGCCGCATCTGCGTGACAAGGTCGAAAGCGAATATCTGGATGCTCGGGACCGAAGCTCGCGACTGATTGGGCATCTCCGCGCTGTCGAGAATACGCTCAAAACGCTCGCCGCTCTTCGATGACCTCCTTGCTGCGAGATTGGCAACGCCGCTGTATCAATACGGCGCTGGAGCACTTCCTTTCCACGTCACATTTTTTCTGCCAAGCAACACCAGGCGCTGGCAAGACGCGCATGGCAGCAGAGCTGGCTCGCAACCTGCTGGATCAGGGCAGGATTGATCTTGTGCTCTGCTTTGCGCCGTCATGCCAGGTAGTGGAGGGCTTCCGCTCTACCTTCATGGCGGTGCTAGGCAGGCGTCTGGACGGTCAGCTCGGGGCAGTGGGCGCTGCGTACACCTATCAAGCCATGGATTACCGTGAAGAGGCGTTCTGGCAGCTCCTCGACGACTACCGGGTCTTCGTTGTCTTTGACGAGATCCATCACTGTGCGGGTCATGATCCGCTGCTGAGCAACGCCTGGGGGCAGCAGATCCTCCAACGGGTTCAGGATCGCGCCGCATGCACGCTGGCTCTGTCCGGCACACCATGGCGCTCGGATGACCGGGCCATTGCCTTGGCTCGATACTCGTCGCCGGAAGGCCAGCTGATTTGTGACTTTCGCTATGGATTAAAAGAGGCTATCGCTGATGGAGTTTGCCGCTCGCCCCGAATAGTCCTCCTCGACAATCAGCAGGTGAAGCTCACGGAGGAGTTGCAGGCTGAAAGTACCGTCAGACTTTTTCCCAGCATCGCTAAGCTCCTGGGAGAATCCCCCGTCACCTACGAAGAACTACTGCGTCACGACGAGGTGATCGATCAGTTGCTCATCTTGGGACGTGCCAAGCTGGACGTGCTTCGCCAGATCAAGCCAGATGCGGCTGGCTTGGTGGTATCTACCGATATCGAGCACGCGCGACAGATAGCCCATGCCTTGGAGGCCATGGGGGAAAGCTGTCAGATCGTCACCAACCGAACGCCGGATGCCCAGCAGTTAATCAACACGTTTAGGCACAGCGACTGCCGTTGGATCGTCGCAGTGGGGATGATCAGTGAGGGAACGGACATCCCCCGTCTGCAGGTGTGCTGCTACCTCAGTCGTATTCGTACTGAGCTGCACTATCGGCAAGTGCTGGGTCGGGTACTCAGGCGCAAGGATGAGTCAGATGATCAGGCTTGGTTATTCATGCTGGCTGAGCCGACGCTACGGCGTTACGCCGAGCGAATTGCGGATGATTTGCCCGACGATCTGGCGGTATTGAGTGTGCAGGTGCCAGACCCTGCCTCGGGCTCTGCGATAGGGTGGCCAGGCCTTGGCTTCAATGAAGGCGGGCGAGCAGGCGGAGAGCCCGATGGCGAGCAGGTTCATGATGCCAGCGTGGCAAATGTCGTATCACTGGATGGGCTGGCAGATGGGCCGACCTATCAGGTCAGCTTTTCTCAACACTATCGGCAGCAATTATTGGCGTGCTATTAGCGCTTCTGTGGGGCAAAGCATGGCCCAGCCAGGGAAAGCCAGAATGGATCAGCACGAAGAAGAAATCCGGGCGAGAGCTGAAGCCGTCACCCAGTTAGCCATCGAGGTATTCGGGAATCAAGAGGAGACAGAGCGCTGGCTGAATGCACCAAACAAGGCCCTTGGCGGAAACTCTCCCGCATCGCTTTGCAAGACAGAGGCTGGAGCGATACAGGTTCGGCGCGTGCTACACGCGGTAGAGTGGGGAGGGAGCGTGTAAATGGTGTCGATTTTTTATCTTTGTAGAGGCTGACATGACGTTGCCCCATGAGCGTACCCGCGCAGTAGCGCAAACCTACGAGTTTCTAGGAAAACTCGCTCGTAACAGCAATCTGCCCGAGGAAGTTCGCCGCGACGCACTCGACTTGCTACGCCATTTCCCTAACCAATATGACGTGACGAAGGCCGGAGCGAATGAGGAGAGGCTGTCAGAGGTTCCGCACTTGTTCATTGACCCTGTATTCAGCTCTTCATGCGTGTAGATAGAAAACCTGATGCTTCGTATCAGGCGTGATCCAAAGGTTTGCGTCGCCGCGTCAGCAGAAAGTCAGGAACTCGTACCGCCGCCTTCCTTGAAAAAATCATCGCGAGCAATACGCCCGAAGTCGCTAAGATCCTGATCCTCATCGCTGAACATGGTATCCACCATGCGCTCTCGTCGGAGACCGGAAATCGTCCTGAAAAAGCAGGGCTCACAAAGATGAACCTCATAGCGCTCACCGTCATGGGTTGATCCATAACCCCAACTGGCGCGGAGAGTGCCGAACTGCAAGCCATATCCTTCAATACGCGTGCTATCACCGCAAACGTCGCACAGGACATCGCTGATCGATTCGATTTGTTCCATTGCTGTGATTTTCATTCGACAAATCCTATCGTAGCCATATGTTCGTTTAATTCAGTGCGCAGTGTGCGGATTCCACGGTCATCTGGCCACCCATTCCATGGAGCATCTGACCACCGATTCCACGGTGATCCGGCCACCCATTCCACGCGCATCCGGCCACTGATTCCACGGCCATCCGGCCACCCAACCGGGTAGGCAGCTACGCAGGATTTCTTCACTACCATCGACCTCTTTTTCGAAGCAGAGAGGTCGTCGTGGAGCGTTTATCCATGCGTAAGATTCGCGAAGTACTACGTCTCAAGTTCGAGGTCGGCCTATCCGCTCGGCAAATTGCGGTCAGCGTGCAGGTCGGTCGTGTCACCGTCGGCGACTACCTCAACCGCTTTGCCGCCAGCCGCCTCAGTTGGCCCTGCTCGTTATCCGATGCTGAGCTGGAGCAGAAACTGTTCCCACCGGCCCCTGCGGTACCCAGCTAGCAGCGGCCACTGCCCGATTGGTCTTGGGTGCATGCCGAGCTGCGTCGCCCCGGCGTGACCCTGGCGCTGCTCTGGCAGGAGTACCGCCTGAGCCAGCCGCAGGGCTTTCAGTACAGCTGGTTCTGCGAACACTACCGTGCCTGGCAGGGCAAGCTGGACGTGGTGATGCGCCAGGAACATCGCGTCGGCGAGAAGTTGTTCGTCGACTACGCCGGGCAGACGGTGCCGGTGATCGACCGCCACAACGGCGAGATCCGCCAGGCGCAGGTGTTCGTCGCGGTGCTCGGCGCGTCCAGCTACACCTTCGCCGAAGCCACCTGGTCGCAGCAGCTGCCGGACTGGCTGGGCTCGCATACCCGCTGCTTCGCCTTCCTCGGCGGGGTGCCGGAGATCGTGGTGCCGGACAACCTGCGAAGCGCGGTGAGTAAGAGCCATCGCTACGAGCCGGACATCAACCCGAGCTACCGCGATCTGGCCGAGCACTATGGCGTGGCGGTGGTGCCGGCGCGGGCACGTAAACCGCGTGACAAGGCCAAGGCCGAGGTCGGCGTGCAGGTGGTCGAGCGCTGGATCCTCGCCGCGCTGAGGAACCGCCAGTTCTTCTCCCTGGACGAACTCAACAGCGCCATCGCCTTATTGCTGGAGCGGCTCAACCGACGACCGTTTCGCAAGCTACCGGGCTCCCGGCACTCGGCCTTCGAAGCCCTGGATCGTCCAGCGCTGCGCCCACTGCCGGAGCAGCCCTACGTGTATGCCGAGTGGAAGAAGGCGCGGGTGCACATCGACTACCACGTCGAGGTCGATGGGCATTACTACTCGGTGCCGTAGCAACTGGTGAAGAAGCAACTGGAAGTACGCCTGACGGCGCGCACGGTGGAGTGAATCCACGCCAACCAGCGAGTGGCCAGCCACCTTCGCTCACCGCACAAGGGCCGGCACAGCACACAGGCCGAGCACATGCCCAAGAGCCATCGCGAGCACGCCGAGTGGACGCCACAACGGCTGATCCGCTGGGCTGAGCAGGCCGGGCCGAACACGGCCGGCGTGATCAGCCACATCCTCGAACGGCGCATCCACCCAACCCAAGGCTACCGGGCCTGCCTAGGCATCCTGCGCCTGGGCAAGACCCATGGCGAAGTGCGCTTGGAGTTGGCCTGCCGTCGCGCCATCAGCCTCGGCACGTGCAGCTACAAGAGCCTCGAATCGATCCTGCGCCAGGGGCTGGAGAACCTGCCGCTAGTTCAAACCAACCTGCCGCTACTGCCGGACGACCACGCCAACCTGCGTGGCCCCGGCTACTACCACTGAACCCAAGGAAACTCACCATGCTGCCCCATCCGACCCTGGACAAGCTGCAAACCCTGCGCCTGCACGGCATGCTCAAGGCGCTGAACGAACAACTGAAAACCCCGGACATCGACAGCCTGAGCTTCGAGGAACGCCTCGGCCTGCTGGTCGACCGCGAGCTGACTGAACGCGACGACAAGCGCCTGAGCAGCCGCCTGCGCCAGGCCCGGCTCAAGCACAACGCCTGCCTCGAAGACATCGACTACCGCAGCCCGCGCGGACTGGATAAGGCGCTGATCCTGCAACTGAGCAGTGGCCAGTGGCTGCGCGACGGCCTCAACCTGATCATCGGCGGCCCCACCGGTGTCGGTAAAACCTGGCTGGCCTGTGCCCTGGCCCACCAGGCCTGCCGAGAGGGCTACAGCGTGCGCTACCTGCGCCTGCCACGTTTGGCCCATGGCGACGGCCGCTTCGCCAAGCTGATGAGCAGCTACGCCAAGACCGACCTGCTGATCCTCGACGACTGGGGCCTGGCCCCGTTCACCGGCGAGCAACGGCGCGACATGCTGGAGCTACTGGACGACCGTTACG